>NZ_VKDC01000014.1 GCF_007097395.1 Fulvivirga sp. M361 | reverse complement strand
ATCGGAGCGTATTTCCTGAAAGTAAAAGGAAAAACCGTACTCAAAATCGCACTAGCCAAACAACGAAGAAAATGGTTCAATGGACTTTGGAATACCTCAAATCAAGTCCAAACACCTCTGATATTTCCTATTGCGTAATTTGGGCTTATTTATTCTTTTGAAACTACATTCAAATTCATTGGACAACTCCTCAAGAACATGTTTTAAATCGGAGTTTTTTAAATCCAGATCAATTCCGGATTCAGTTTTGACACTTGCCCCCTTGGCTACAAAAACAAAGTCAGTTTGCTTTTCGATCTGATTGATAACCTCTTCCAAAGAAGCATTTTTCAATGAAATAGTTACTTTGACTTCAGTCAGGGAGTTTTCTGACATTTCATTCGCCACTACAAATTGCATCGATATGACCTGCAAGAGTAGTATGTAGAGCGAGTATTGAAATGTATCAATAATTAGTTTACGTACATTTTGTTTCATACTTTTTCATTTAGATAAAAAATAGTTTGGTGTGTGTATACATTGGATTGATGGTATGTGGAGTCGTCCACATCATATATTAATAATGAAATATCTGTTTATAGCTCTTGTTATAATCTTTCAATACGTCATAGGGTTTTAAACCACAGGCTCCCAACCCGGGGCATATTCTCTTGACCAATAGCTCATCGCTTCGGTATCATTGAGCATTTTGCCGGTCTCTTTGTCAATATGTAGTTTGCGTCCTATTCTTTGGGAGATATTACCCAGGTGACAAAGGTGGCTGGTACATGCTCCTTCATCTATAGGACTGTTTTGTGGAATTCCTTCACGAATGGCGTCCGCAAAGTTTTTAAAATGTAACTTATCCAGATTCCCTTCCCCGATCGTATTGGTTGTGGCACTTAGCTCAGCTTCTTTTACATTTTTGATCTCCTTACCCCCCATGTCATACGCCACATAGTTATTGCGATCAAGTAAAATCGTGCCTTTTGTACCATGTATAGTAGCTCCCCGGCCTCTCCCATAATGGTGAAAAGGGTTGCAGCTTCGCCCTTCCCAGGTGATCATTTTTCCATTGCCATATTCGTAATTGACAACTTGTGTATCGTAGAATTCCCAGTCATCTTTATAATGAAAGCGCCCACCGGAAGAGGTAACTGAGTCAGGGTATTTTACACCGAGTGCCCACCGGCAGACATCGATTTCGTGTGTGCCGTTATTGTGGATCTCACCGGTTCCATACTGCCAGAACCAATGCCAGTTGTAGTGCACATAGATGCTTTTGTATTCCGCACGCGGGGCCGGCCCTTGCCATAGCTCCCAGTCAAGCCAGTCAGGAACGGCCGATACTTGTCCACGACCTATGCCTCTGCGGCCATTGGAGTACCAGGCTTTGCCATAGTAAGGCTCTCCGATAAGTCCTTCCTTAATATCCTGCATAGCCTGAATGGATGTTGGTGCAGATCGCTGTTGGTTACCCATTTGTATTTTCACATCATACTTTTTTTGGGCTTCAATGAGCATTATACCCTCTTGAGGGTTGTGGCTGCAGGGCTTTTCTACATAGACGTGCTTGCCGTTTTGGGCTCCCATAATGGCCATTGGCGCATGCCAATGTTCCGGTGTGGCTATCGCTATACAATCGATATGCTTGCTCTCTGCCATCTTACGGTAGTCCTTATAGTGTTTAGCTTTTTTACCCGTCACCTTGTGCACAAGTTCTCCGGCAAAATCAAATTGCCGGCTGTCAACATCACAAATAGCCGAAACTGTAGCGTTAGGCAAAGCTGCAGCAGCTTTGATAAGAGCCTTTCCCCGGCCATGCAAGCCGGCAACACCAAAGCGCAGACGATCGTTGGCCCCAAGGATATTGCTATAGCTTTTAGCACTCATGCTCATAGCCAGGCCAATGGTGCCCGCACTTGTTTTTTTAATGAATTCCCTTCTGTTGGAATTTGTTTTCATGGTAGTAATTTGGTTTCATAAGTAGTAGTAAAGTCATTTATTAGAATTCCCGGACCTTGACACTTCTGAAGTGTACTGTGTTGCCATGATCTTGTAATAGTATACTGCCAGCCGGCCAGCGACCGAAGTTGGGCCATTTTTGATATTTGCTGTAGTTAACCAATGCGCTGAACATCTGCGAGAAACGATCATACTCCACGACCTTTTCATGGTTAAGCCAATGCTCAACTTTGCCATTTCTGGCCATTATTCGAGCATGGTTCCAGGTGCCAACACCTTTAAACGGTGTTCTTTTTTGGTCTTCTTTATTCGAGAGATTTTCTGCTGTGATCAAATCATAGAGTGAGGCCATCGTTCGGTTGCCAAGTACACCTTTTTTCGCATCGGGGTGGTTTTCATTGTCCAGAATTTGGTATTCACAACCAATCGCTGAGCCGGCACCCTTGTTGAGAGCCGGGTCTACGTAATATTTGATGCCACTATTGGCGCCTTTGGTAATCATGAACTCTAATTCCAGCTCAAAGTCACCGAACTTGTCAATGGTCACTATGTCTCCGGGGCCTGTGGACTCGCCGCCGTCAGTTGTCAGTACTGTCAACACACCGTCTTTCATTTCCCAGCCCGATTCAGGGAAGTGGTCTAGTTTGGCACCTCGCCATCCTTTTGAAGAATTACCGTCCCAGAGTAGGCGGTACCCACGGCGCTTTTCACCTTCTGTGAGTTGGTTGATGAGGTAACTCACTTCCTTCACCGCCGGGTCAGGCTCCCGGCGCTCGGCGTTAAGATCAGTAGTTTTGATACGAATGTTACGCCACATGACCTTTTTACCCACTTGGGAATGGGAATTAATACTGTGCACCTGAAGAGCGATAAAGCCTTCGGCGGTAAGGTGGTCTACGAGGTTAGCACACATTACACCGTTTACCCAGGTACGGATGTGTGGACCTATGGCCTCCACCCGGTAAGTGTTCCACTGGCCGGGACGGAAAGCTTTCTGTCCCTTTGGGTTAATGCCTAAAGGATATAACCATTTGCGGCGGGCTTCATCATATATCCCCCCTGAATACGCTCTCCGGCTGGGATCAATCTCAGCCTGGTAGCCGTGCACACGACCGTTTTTATAAGATTTGTTGCTCAGACTTCTGAATTGTACACCGGAGTTAAGTTCATTCTCAACTTTTACTTCAAACTCCAGGATAAAATCCTTATAGACCTTCTTTGTAGCTAAAAAGGTGTTTGGTGTATTCAATTTACTGGTGCCTACGATGGCACTATCTACAATAATGTAGTCAGCTGTCCCGTTTAGCTTCTCCCACCCCTTCAGGTTTTTGCCGTTAAAAAGGATTTCCCACCCCTCAGAGCTTTGCCCATAACCAAACGGTCCTATAACAATGAGGACACAAATGATGAGCGCTTTCGGTATTTTCATATCAGTTGACTATTGGTACTAAAAAAAATTATATTCGTCTTTCCAGTGGCACACACTGTTATTATCCATCGCTTCAAGTGCCATATTTACCACGATAGCCACTTTTGCGCCGGTAGTTGCATTTGATTGTGGTGTACTGTCTTGAATGATGTTGTCTTTAAAATCAATCAGGGCTTGCCTGGTTGGATCGATATGCGAAACATCTATTGGCGCACCTTTACCGGTTTCCCAGGCTTTGAGCGTTGCGCCACTAACGCCATCAACAACACCTTTAGCCTCAACCGGATGATCGTTATGTTCCTTGAATACCCAGGCTTTGTCATAGCCCAGCACTATGCTGCCTTTCTGACCCAGTACTTTGATTTGGTAATTATCTTTGGCGTTAGTTGTCAATGATGTATAAGTGGCTTTCATACCGTTGGGGTATTCAGTGATAAGATGTATGTTGTCATAGACTTCACGGCCATCTTTCCAGTAGTCAATACCTCCAAACCCAGCTACCTTAATAGGGTGGCTTCCGGTCACCCAATTGGCAAAATCGATTTGGTGTGAACATAGCTCTGCAGTGAGGCCACCCGAGTATTCCCTATACATGCGCCAATTGATCATTTTATCCCATTTTGAGCCGGTCACGGGTTTACGCCAGTTACCATTGCGATTCCATTGGCATTCAATCAATGATATATGGCCTAAGTAACCCCTATGGATCAAGTCCATAACATGACGGTAAAGTCTTGAGCTATGATACTGGTGTCCTGTTTGAAAGACTGTCTTTGTTGCTTTGGCTTTTTCTACAAGCTGCCTGATAGGTGCAATACCATAGGCTAAGGTTTTTTCACAATAAATATGTTTGCCTGCTTCCAAAGCTGCCATGGCAATCTCTGCATGGATACTAAATGGAGTAGCTATTACGATGGCTTCAACGGACTTATCTTCTATCAGCCTACGATAGTCCTTATAAGCCTTAGTGTGTTTTTGACCATATTGCCTGGCACTTTCATACCTCGATGGGATAATCTCACAGAAAGCATTAAACTCCATGCCTTCGATTCCTTTAATAAGAGTAGCAATGCCTGTGCCTCGGTCACCCATACCAACAATACCTACACCAATGGAGTCCATAAAGGAAATAGCCGCTGGAGCTGCCTGTGCCATTACTAAGCCGGCACAGCCTGCAGTACTTGCTTTTAAAAATGCCCTTCTACTAGTTTTCATGGTTATTAGTAGGTTATAGGATAATAAACTGCCAATCGATTGGCTCCCTTTTTGCACAATTGATTTTAGTGTAGGGGATGGCTGGTCATTTCAATGAGTTTTGTAGTCATGAACCAAACTATTCAGATGGGTTCATATGATTGACCTGACAATTCTCAGAATTAATAAACTTCATTGAGATGTATAAGAGATCATTCGTATTACTTAAATCATCTATTCAATGATAAGGTCTTACGATGAAACACTCTACTGAAATTTTTACATTAAAATCATATAAAAAGGGGTTATAAATACCATTTTTTCAAAACTAGACATAGATATTAGTTGATTTGCAGGTAAGTAGCCAATAAGTGGATTGAATGTCGAGTTTTTAAAATTTAAAACTCTGATTGTTAGATAGTTATATTTTTCATCGCTTCCCAAAAAAGTAGAAATTATTGAGTCAAAAGTATTTATCTATAGATGAAATTCAGGGTGCTTTGAATGGCTGCTGAGTGCAATGTAGGTTTATTTGACCTGAACTATGCTTCTATATATTAGAGTTTTAGTGGAGAGCTAAAAGGGGGTTTTGATTTTCCACATTAGCTATTGTAAGGGGGCAAATTTTGCTTTTCAAAGAGAATATTGAAAAGGTATCGCTTCCAATAGAATTTTCAGATAAAAAAGTAATCCCAATCGACCGGATGGGTCTGATGAAACAATTTACTGGTCAGGGTTCGTGTTCAGGAGTTTTTATTACTTCCTGTGAAACCTGTGTATGGATGGTTTCATCAGGTTATTCGCAATGTACTACCTGCACATATTAATAGCTCTGTTCTACTCCTTCTCTAAAAAAATCGTTGGGCTTTTTACCCCTGGCAACCCATTTTTTGTATTCTACCATGTTGCCTTTGGCTTCATATACCAATGCAAGATTATGAGCAATTTTTTTCTCAAGTTCAGGATCTTTTTTATCCCATAAGTCAAGGAGGAATTTTTCGGCCTGTAACCAATCCTGAGCTTTAAATAATGGTTTAACCCCCTTTAAGTCTTTCGCGGAATAGTAAGTTCTGGTGATCAGTATTTGTGAAGGAAAAAAAATGCCTAAAAACTGTGAAGCTACATTTTTGGCTAATTTATTGGCCGTTTTGCCATGATTCCCGACACTTGGACCAATGGCTAGTAAGCCACTCAGAACAGACCGTTCATCAATGAGATCACTCGCATGTATAGAACGATTAAAAACCACCTCCCGATTTGCATTTACACAAATGATTTCAGATTTGCAGATCAGGGTGTAATATGCTGTCCTTACTTTATCCCCATCTTCGTCCTCTGTAACCACTACTTCTTTATCTCTTTCCAGGTCAAAGGATTGTACGATTACCAGCATGTCATTATCCAATGTGTCTGTTAAATCTTCAATAAGTGTATCGGATAGTAATGAATCATATCCGTAAAGCTGATTAAAACCGGTAGGTAGCCCGAGGTCTTTGCTTAAGCTATTGAGCAGGTTGTCTGTCATCGATAGGTATGCATCTTTATATACCTGTCGCTTTTTATCCTGGTTAAAATCTAACTTACTGGTATCGTACAGGCTTACCACTCTACAGTCATGATATCCGGAAATATCAACTTCGGGAGGTAAAGACCTTTCGTATTTTAACAATGATTGACAGGAAGAGAATAATAAGGCAATGGAAAGAATGAAAAAAAGCGTCGTAACATTATCACATAATTATAAAGTTAGATCGTTAGCTTTTTTCTTCACGTTTAACAAACGTAAATCCTCTGGCATCAGTGCCTTCATAGAAGTCTACCTCCAGCCCCAATAAGTACATGGTATGTTTCTTTTCTACCAGCACGGGGATGTTTTCTATTTCAAAGTCAATGTCACTATCTTTTTGCGTGTCGAACCCCAGCAAATAAGTAAAGCCGGAACAACCGCCACTTCCTTTGATCCCAACCCGGAGTGAATACTCTTCCGGAATATTCTTGTTGGCCATAATGTTCTTTACCTCCTCAATAGCCTTTTGAGAGAGAGTTATCGGAATGAGCTTGTCTACCATGATTGTATTATGGTTAAATAAACAACGGCTGTCAATTAGTTCAAAATTATCATTTATTTATGAGTCATTGAAAACCAATGCAAAACCTATTTTTAAAGGATGTACCAATAATTTAGGTCTGAGTACTGAAATGAATATCTTAGACTTTTTTTAATTTACAAACGTTATAAGTCATCGTCCTAATTACTTATGGAAATACTCATTGAATTCAGTAAAATATTGATACCTGCAGGTGCGGTTCTTTATGCCATGTACCTTGTGGTGAAGTCCTTTTTGGACAAGGAGCTACAAAAACAACAACTGGAAGTAAGGAACAAGAGCATAGAGACTGTACTTCCGAACCGGCTCCATGCCTATGAGCGGATCTGTTTATTTCTTGAGCGCATCAGCCCCAATAATCTTGTGGTAAGGCTCAATAACGGTCAGTATACTGCACAGGAGTTTCAACAGATCATGTTAAAAGAAATACGTGAAGAATATAATCATAATGTTTCGCAGCAGGTTTATATGAGTGATGAGGCCTGGGAATTGGTAAAAACAGCAAAAGAAGACCTTATAGTAAGTATTAATGAAGCTACTTTCGGACTGGCGGATAATGCCACTGGATTGGATTTAAGCAAGGAACTTTTCGAGCGTACGATGTCCAAAGACGTGGACCCTATTCAAAAGGCGTTGACAGAGGTGAAAAATGAAATAAGAAATACATTTTAAGGGCTTAATCTGGTACAATGGAGAAGGTTGAAACCAATAGATTTTTCAAAAAGGCAGTTTCTAAAGCATCTGATATTCTCAATAATAATCCCAGGTTACGAAGTCTGGTGAACAGAGCTGGTGACAGGATCAATGACCTGAATGTTGGGAAGCTGGAAAAATCCGGTTTCATCAATCGTATTAAAACATTTATGCGCATGGTAAGCGCCTATGCACGCAGGGATTATCGTGACATTGAATTAAAGAATATGATATTGGTAGTGGCCGCACTGGTCTACTTCATAACCCCCATTGACCTGGTGCCGGACTTTATTCCCATTACAGGCTATTTAGATGATTTTACCGTGATAATGTGGGTATATAATAGAATACAAAATGAGATTGATAAATTCATTACGTGGGAAGAGCAAAAAGCATCAAATGAATAAAATGCCTTTATTTCTGTTGGTTATTTTTACATTATTATCCGGTTGCAGTGTAGAAGAAAGTGGCAACATTGGATATAGGGTGGCATCGTTTGCCGGCTATCTTTCTATAATAGTGGCCGTGCTAGCCGTAGTCGCTACCATTCTTTACCTGTTTCTCAATAAAGATACAAAAAACAGAAACCCGTGACATCCAGGAAGGCCTTTATCGTTGGAGCTACAGGACTGATAGGAAAATACCTTACTTCATTGTTGCTGGACTCTGACCGGTACAATGAGGTAGTGGCCATTACTCGAAAACCACTTGGCGAACATGCTAAGCTGAAAAACTTTTTAGGAGGTTATGATGATCTGGAGCAGTTGTCAGAGAATATCCGGGGAGATGATATTTACTGTTGCCTGGGCACTACAATGAAAACGGCCGGATCAAAAGAAAATTTTCGAAAGGTCGATTATGACTACCCTCTTAAAATTGCACAGATAGCGGCACAGAATAGAGCGAACCAGTTCCTGGTAGTGACGGCCATGGGAGCCAGCTCCAGGTCCAACGTCTTTTACAATCGTGTGAAGGGAGAGTTGGAAGAGGCATTGGCCAAAATCCCTTTCGAAGGACTGCATATATTCAGACCGGCATTATTACTGGGTAAGCGACAGGAAAAAAGAGCGGGGGAGCACATTGCTCAGGTGATCTTTAACGTTATCAACAGATTATTTGTGGGCCCTTTGAAAAAGTACAAAGCCATAGATTATCGTAAAGTGGCTAATGCCATGTTTTCTGTCGCTGTGGAAGCGAAGAAAGGTGTTTACACTTATAGGTCAGATGACTTGCAGGCATACTAATTGCCCGACAAGTTACTTAATAATTTGCCAGGATTTTTTTCATTGCCATTTCTTTTGACAGCTCCGACGTTGAGGCTTTTTACTCCTGCTCTGCGCATCTGACGTACCTTGCCCACTTAATATAGGTGCTTCTTCCCACTTGTTCGTAAGTACCTTTATCCATTGCAAGTTACCCAGTATGTTGTACAGGTGTATAAAACCTGTAATTTGAACGAACTTAGGTTTTGTAGTGAAAGCCGGATAGAGTGGAGCTATGATTTTACCGCCAAAAAGAGTGTCCGCTGGGAAGTAGTTAAGATGCGGTAAGAAAAATTAAAGGCAATTATCTTACTAATAAACCTTGTGATCCGATCCTATGACCGATGGATTAAACCAAAGGCTGTTAGCAACACAGCACCGGGAAATTACAAGTCAAGCTTCTGGCAGAAATACTGACTTACCTGATTTTAAGGCCATTGATCGTTTTCGATTAGTATGTTATCAATCGTCAGGCGTTCTTCATATGCATGAATAAAAGGGCCTTATTCTTGTATCTGGTTTTTTTATGCTCCAATAGCGCGTTTGCGCAGGTGGTGAGAGGGGTGGTGGGCCATATTGTTTCGGGTGATCCCATAGAGTTTGCCAATGTATACCTTGCGAATACGGTGACCGGTACAGTAACAGATAGTACAGGTGCGTTTGTGTTAAAGGGTTTTGAACCGGGTAAGTACGATCTAACGGTTTCTTTTGTTGGTTTCAGTACCTATTCAATACCTATTGAACTAGGGGTAGGCCAGGAATTAGATCTAAACATAACCCTTCATACAGAGGTATTAAGTTTACCCGAAGTATTTATTACAGCGGACACTTCTCGGTGGAACAACTATTTTCAGGTGTTCTGTAATTATTTTTTGGGGACTACTCCCGGCAGTAAGGAGTGTAAAATTTTGAATTACCGGTCATTAAACTTCTATTTTGACCAGTCGCAAAACACGCTTTATGCGCATACACGTGAACCAATAAAAGTGATAAATAATTGGCTGGGGTACGAGATAGATTATGATATGCGATCATTTCGGATGGATTTTGATAAAGGTCGGCTAACCTGTGAAGGGGTGCCCAGGTTTTCATGCCTGGACCCAAAGAATAGGTTCGATGCTAAACGATGGGAGAAAAACAGGCAGTTGGAATACACTGGCTCTTTGTTGCATTTCTTTCGTTCGGTGTATGCTGATAAGCTCAAAGATAACCAGTATGAGGTACGGACTATAAAAAGAATACCTGATCCTGACCGTCTGCCTGAAGCAGTGGTTAGCAGGAAGATCCGGTTCTTTCGGAGCAAGCTGGAAGAACATAAGCCTACGAATCAGGTATGTGATGTTAATTGGGCCGATAGCCTGAAGCGCTACCGGCAGATACAGGCACAACCCGGGTTTGTGGATATTCCGGGAAATGAGTTTGCTTCCGCAAATGAACTGATCGAAAACAGTATCATTGCTTATAATGGCATTTTGCAAGTGACGTATCTGGGGGAGAAGGAGCACAAAAAATATCCGTTTAAAAGAAATTCACGAAGAAAGTCAGGTTACCAAAGATCCAGGCTGTATATTACGGACGAACTTAAAGTATATGAGAACGGGTACTATGAGGACGTGCAATCTACCTATGTGGAAGGCTACTGGAGTTGGAAAGGTAGCATAGCCGGTATTCTTCCTATGAATTACCGTTTGCCCGATGAATAAAAATGATAGCAGTTATACAGCGCGTTACATCATCCTCTGTACGTATTGATGGTGACATAAAAGGTGAAACAGGGCTTGGTGTAGTGGTGCTCCTGGGTATTGAGGGGACAGATAATGAGGAAGATATAACCTGGCTGAGCCGAAAAATAGTGAATCTCAGAATATTCAACGATGAACAGGGTGTAATGAACAAAAGTCTGTTAGATGAGGGTGGTGATATCCTTCTGATCAGTCAGTTTACGTTGCACGCCAGTACTAAAAAAGGCAACAGACCTTCCTATATTAATGCGGCACGCCCTGAAGTAGCTATTCCATTGTATGAAAAGTTCATCCAACAGTTGGAGACGGACCTTGGCAAAGAAATACAGACTGGTGAATTTGGGGCGGATATGAAAGTAAGTCTTGTCAACGATGGGCCTGTTACCATCATTATGGATACAAAAAATAAGAAATAACAACTCTAGAAAAGGAACCAATGAGTGATATACAAAAGTCGATCACACTGGAGGAGGCCCAGAAAACAGTGGATAAATGGATCAATACTACGGGAGTACGCTACTTTAATGAATTAACAAATACAGCTATACTGACGGAAGAAGTAGGCGAAGTGGCACGTATCATGGCGCGACGTTATGGAGAACAGTCAGAAAAGGAGAGCGATAAAAATAAGGATCTTGGTGATGAAATGGCTGATGTATTATGGGTGCTGATATGTTTGGCCAACCAGACCGGAGTGAATCTTACTGAAGCATTTTTGAAAAACATGGATAAGAAGAGCATCCGTGATAAGGACAGGCATAAAAACAATGATAAGCTTAAGTAAGAAGAATTGGCTCAGCTTAGAGGTTAATGCCTATGCCTGATCAGTCACCAGTTCATCTCCGTTAAGGACAGGAAGAACATCGTACTCATCTTGTTTCATGCAAAATTCAATATCTTCATGTACGTTGAGTCGGTTGAGGCGTTTGGCATGTGATGAGTTTTTGATAAAACCCACCAGATCATGCTTCATATTCTGGTAAGCAGCCTGTACCAGTAGTGGGCTGTCACATTCATTGGTAAAGTCATTCTGTAACTCTTCTACCAGTGCACCTGCGAAAAGAGAATCCTCAAGATTCACTTTCCCCTTCCATCCGGCGCAGAATATGAGTACACTTTCTTCCCTTTTTCTCAAATAAGAAGCTACTGCAGATAAATTTAGAAAAGCGCCGATGACAACACTTACAGCACCCTTTGACTTGTCTATCGCCACCGTACCATTGGTGGTAGTAACCGCTATTTTATGCCCTTTAACTTTTGCATTCATATAGTCAAAGGGTGAGTTGCCAAGGTCAAACCCTTCCACTTTTTGTCCCCCACGTTCACCTGCTATCAGGTAGCCTTTTTCTTTCATAGCGCAGCATAAGTCTAGACTTGCGAAAGGAGTAATGCTTTTAACGCCGTTGGCTAACCCTGATACCATACAGGATGTGGCCCTGAGAATATCCACTACTACTACATTTTTGTCACTGATATCGTGGAGGTGAATGAGATCAGGGCTTAAACAAACGTCAATGGTTTTCATATAGTGGGGACTATTGGTGTTGAATATTAAATGAGTGGTAGTTTACTCACCTCGGCTTTGATCACTTTGTTCCTGACGGAAATGAATATTTCCGTACCTGGCGTAGCAAACTCTTTTTGAACATATCCTAACCCTATCCCTTGTGATAATGTGGGAGACATTGTGCCTGAGGTTACCCGACCTATTGCATTGCCCGAAGCATCATGTATCTCATAATCATGGCGGGGGATACCACGGTCTATCATTTTAAAACCTACCAGTTTATTAGAAATACCAGCTTCTTTTTGTGCTTTTAAGCTATTGCTGTTGATAAAGTCTTTAGTGAATTTAGTGATCCAGCCCAGTCCTGCTTCCAGGGGAGAGGTAGTATCGTCAATGTCATTACCATACAGGCAGTAGCCCATTTCCATGCGTAAAGTGTCTCTCGCACCTAACCCGATAGGTTTTATGCCAAATTCCTCACCAGCTTCCATAACCTTATTCCAGGCATTTTCAGCATCCTTGTTATGAAGGTAGATCTCAAAACCTCCGGCTCCTGTATACCCTGTTGCAGAAATAATAACATGTTCAGCGCCGGCAAATTCGCCCACTTCGAAAGTGTAGAACTTGATCGCATCAAGATCAACCGGGGTAAGTTTTTGTAACGTTTCAGTTGCCTTGGGTCCCTGAATAGCAAACAGGGAAAAGCCATCGGAAATGTTTTTCATGATAGCGCCGGCATCATTATGACTTGCTATCCAGTTCCAGTCCTTATCAATGTTAGAGGCATTGACTACCAGTAAGTACTCTTCCTCTTTTATTTTATATACCAGGAGGTCATCAACTATACCGCCTTTATCATTGGGTAAGCATGAGTATTGTGCTTTTCCTATGTCCAGTTTTGAAGCGTCATTGCTGGTTACTTTCTGAATAAGCGAGAGAGCATTAGGACCACTTACCAGGAATTCACCCATATGAGATACGTCAAAAATACCAACGCCATTCCTTACGGTATTATGCTCTTCAATATCTGATGAGTAACGTACAGGCATATTAAATCCTGCAAAAGGGACCATTTTGGCACCTAATTTTTCATGAACGTTGTTAAGTTGTACTTTTTTTAGCTCCATTGAATTCAATCGATTGAAATGAGGCGACAAAGGTAAATCAATCTTCGTAAAACTCCGTGAATTTTTTTATTGACCTGAGTGTCGGTCAATTGACAGTAAATATCTAACCAATTTCCACTTTTAACAGTATGTATATAATTGGATCAAAACATTCTTTATGAAACACTTAACATTAATTTTTTTCCTGATCAGCACCAGTCTATTAGCACAAACAGGACCTGATGCTCAGAAATATTGTGTAACAGATGATAATATAGGCCTGGGAGGGTATGATCCACTCGCTTACTTCCATCAAAAAGAAGCCATTTCTGGTAAGAAAGATATCAAAGCAGAATATGACGAGGTTATTTATTTATTTTCCAGTACGGAGAATAAGAGAACGTTTTTACTGGCCCCTGAAAAATATCTGCCACAGTTTGGTGGCTGGTGTTCTATGACATTAGTAATGGGAAGAGCCACTACTCCCAAGTATGATAATTTCATGGTGAAAGACGGAAAGCTGTTTTTATTTGAGAGAACACTATCCGTAAATGGTAGGGAGCTCTGGAATAAGGCTCCCGAAAAGAATGAAAAAACTGCCTCTGTAAACTATCATAAGTACGCGACTACCGGTAAGATAAATTGAGATTGTCGGCAGTCATAGCGTTTGTGATAGTACTTTTTGTATTGGATTCCTGTACTAAAGATCCAGAGCTCTATCGTATTTCAGGCAGCATAGAAGAGCCGCAAAATGAAGTTACCAGACAGATCGTCAATATTTTTAATAGCAATTTATCTGATAGTCTGGCCATAGTACAGGAAATTCATATGACCGATGCGCTGGATTCTATTGCGTCCGGTCGTTTGGATTTTGCCATTGTTGACAATTACACCTCACCGAGCGATCAGGTGGTTTCTATCCTGCCATTATATCCACAGGTACTTCATGTTTTACACTTGAGGACTAAAGAATATGAAACCATAGAGTCACTGCTGATTGATCAAAAAGTTTTTGCCGGATCACCCGGTACAGGTACTTACCGTTTTGTGAAGCAATTGATGGAACACTATGGTATTAAAGAGAACCGTGTGAAACTTTTATCAGATCTTGAGCTCTTTGAAGCTGATGTGATTTTTTCTTTTACAGATCTTTTGTCTTATGAAGAACTGCGTGATCTGGGTGATTATAAGCTTTTCAGTTTTGATGATGTAGATCAATTAGGAAAGGGGTCACTGGCTGAAGGTATCTGCCTCAGGTATCCACAGTTTGATCCGTATATATTGGCGAAAAATGTTTATGGAGACTTTATGGATGGGTCTGTATTAACAGTGAAGGTGGATGCCGTCCTTGTTTGTCGTGCTGATATATCCACTCAAATGATCTATGACTTATTAAAGTTACTGGACGAGGATAAGCATTTAATTTCTCGTATCAATCCTTTGTTATTTGATTTTTCGGGGAGCTTCGATGCCAACGTTCTTAATTTTAACCTTCATGAAGGAGCTCAAAATTACCTTCAACGGTATGAACCTACTTTCGTTGAAAAATATGCCGAAGTATTTAGCGTCATCATTTCCATTTTTGTGGCCCTGATCAGTACTCTTTACTCTATTTCCCGTTGGCAGCGGACCAAAAAGAAAAATAAGATCGATGTATATTATAACAAACTTATTCTACTTAGAAACAGGATTGCTGACCTGACAGAAATAGGGGAGACAAAGCAGATGTTGAGGGAGGTGAAGATGACACAGGAAGAAACCATCAACCTGGTCATTAAAGAAAAGTTATTAGCAGATGAATCCTTTTCTATTTTCCTGAACCTCTCTAAGATCGTTACTGATGAGATCACAAGTAAGGAGTCTGAACTTTCAGCACGTTTAATGGTTTAGAAGCTCTCCAGGTCTTTTGTGGTCTTTTCTACCAATTCATTATATTGTTTTATAAACCTATCGTACACGTCCTCTTGTATTAACTGTTGCAAATCTTTTAAACTGATTTCTGCATAACTTTCGGATTGTATCCTGGCACATTGTAAAATGTACGCTTTTAGAAGCTTAACGGATGAAGGGTTTACTTCTAACGCTGAAAGCAAAATATTGTAAGCTTCAAAAGGATCTGTTAAACCTATGTACTCAGCCGTATGTATCACTCCTTCGGTGAAAAAGGGATTCATGTATGCTATTAATTCATAGTTTTTTCTAGCGTTAAGTGTATCTCCCGAAGCTTCATTGAGCAAGCCCGTGTAAAAATGTTTTTCCAGCAAGTGTGATGCGTCGAACACCATTCCCTGGTTAATCTTCCTGGCTAATGCGCTTACATTTTTTTGTCCGGCTAACATGCGTAGTTCGAACCATTGAATTTCATTGAACAGGTGCTCGTCTGTAATTTTCAGCCCGGCTATTTTACCATATATGGCAGTAGCTTTAGCCTCATAACCCTGGTTCCAAAAGTCCTTACATATGTCAAGATATGCTTGCGCCTTATAATTATGGTCCTTTATATCTTTTACCAACTCGATGAACTGTAAGGTATCGTCCAGATCTAATGTATAGCGTGTTATCAGATACTTCTGGTAGTCCGGAAGTTTTGACACATCGTTTGTTTTACCTTCAAGTATGGCCAGCATCGTGCCGGCTATTTGTTGTGCTTCAACATCCGCGCTGTTTTCAATGCTTTTCCATGCCTCAATGGCCTCAGTTTTCTGGCCTCCTTCCGACAAGGCTATGGCGAGGTTAAACCTTGCTTCTTCCCATTCCTTGTTAGCAGCCCAGCTGAAATATTCTTTGGCTACTTCCGGAGCTTCCTGCTCTAAAGCCCAGATACCTATTTGATTAAAATACTGACCGCTGTTGGCAATACTCGAATTTGCCAACCAGTTAAGTTCACGAAAGGCCTCGTTTACATTGTGATCCTTATATAAGTTGAGGCATGCGGCAAACTTTAACGGCTCTCGTACATTAACATTCACCGATTTATTCACCAGGTTGATCAGTGCCCGGGCATGTAATGAATCCTCATCGAAAAGCCGGTTGAATGCCTGGTTGTAAAGTATCGTGGCATCAAGGAAATCCAGCACTGAATCACTGACCTCATAATTTTGTTTTAGAGCAGTTCGGCTTTTGTTAAAAAGCACATAATTATTATTTAAAGCAATCCTGTCATTTTGAATGCTATACGCTTGAAGGACGGAATCAGCTTTTATGCCAAGGTCACTTTTTGACACCAGTGCCAGGATATTACTGGCGGCCGTATTTTTAGAGGAATTACTTTGATAAGCCTTGTCCAGGTGGATAATTGCGCTGTCAAGAATGTTTGTTTTACCATACAATAGCCCTGCATTATTATGGATAGGACCATTATCCGGAAATGTTTTGAGTCCATCTTTTAACACAAAAAGTGCTTCAAAAAAACGATTATCATCCAGGTAAAGATTACTTAGGTTGATATAAGCATTTGGCGAAGGCCATTTCTTCAATGCGTTCTCATAGTACAATTCTGCTTTAATTTGCTCTTTTTGACTCGTGTATAAGCAGGCCAGTGCAAAGTTAGACTTATGATTATTATACCCATAAATGGCGCCTTCCTCGTAATAACTGGTGGCGAGCAGAGGTTCACTGCTTTCAATATGAAGGTCTCCAAACCCATTGTAATAAGCTGATATTCCTTGATTTACAGGCACCTCCCAATTTGATTTGAGCAGTAATGCAATGAGTGCGATCAGTCCTGCCAGCCGAAATGTAAAATAGGGCATACTGTTCGGTGAGTAAAGTACCTTGTACACCTTCAAATTATTTTTTAATGGAGTGATAAAATTAGAGATGATGTAGAGCACGAAAATCAAGCCATAACCCAGGTGGCCGTAAATAGTAAAATCTCTGAAAATTTCAAGGGCCGGGTCATTGCCCGTGGTCATGAAGTGTGACAGTGTGGTAAAGCATATAATCCCCATGGTAATGTAAAAAACACCTCCTACCGGGGAAAACCTGAATAAATACCCATATTGTGACTCCCGATTAGCATAACCCCATAGACCGAGTATAGCCGATACCGCCAGCAGTAAGTAAGGGTTGATATAAAAAATATCCCAGTCAATCACTCTTGTTTCATGCAGGTAAACCAATACAATGTTTATCAGGTAGATGGTCGTAATTACAGAAAAATGAGTTAGCGTATGCTTTGATGAAGGAGAGTTAGAGTGCGTAAGAATATAAATGAAGCCGGCTATTATCTCATGACCTACCATCAATACGAAGACAAGTGATATGATCAATGGATTTAATATGCCGGCTGCTGCGATATAAAAAAAAGGATTGTCAACTCGTGAGCTAAAATAAATGATAAGTGCCAATACCAGGAATAATCCCAGGAATACCAGGAAGCGAGGGAAGAAAGCTATGGTGCTTTTTATCCTGTTGAAGTAAAAAACCGTGGGTAAAAACAAAACCAGGGCTATGATCATCCCGATTTTTTCTTCGCTGTTAAAAAGATACAGTAGCTCAAGTTTCAGGTTCATAAAGAACAGCACTATAAATCCGGCCCCAATGTAAAAAGAGAACCTGGGAAGCGTGCTGATAACCGTTATGAGCACACTGGCACATAACACTGTTATGATCAAAAAAACATTGTATGAAAGCGAGTTGATATTGGGGGGAGAACTAGTATATCTTTGTGTGTAAGCCGTATTTTCAGCAGTACTGGTGATGTTAAAAGGGCCAATTTTAACGGTTTCAATAGTTGTTTCAGTTGTTTCAGCCTGTCCCTGAATGTTCCAGTCCAGGTAAATGTCATAGGCTGAGAAAAAGCTTACTGCCAGCCATATTAGCGCGGCGAAAAATAATAGGAAAAGGGCTGAATACAGTCCCTTGAACGGATGCGTCCATTGCATCCAGAATAATTTAGATTGCATAGTTACTCAATTACTTTCGGCACCTTGAAATAGTCTGCATCCTTTTTAGGTGCATTTTTCAGTGCCTTTTCATGACTTAAATGGTTCTTTACTTCATCTTCCCGTAACACATTTATTTCATGAGACATTGTAGTAAGCGGCTCTACCCCTTCCGTGTCTACTTCATTGAGTTT
This sequence comes from Fulvivirga sp. M361, assembly GCF_007097395.1. GTDB lineage: Bacteria > Bacteroidota > Bacteroidia > Cytophagales > Cyclobacteriaceae > Fulvivirga. The sequence continues at coordinate 170,307 of NZ_VKDC01000014.1, read as the reverse complement.
TTCTACCCAAGTGATGATCTGGGACATCTCCTGCATCATATTATCGGCGGTGCGTTCGTCAAATTCGAGTCGCGCAAGGTGGGCAATTTTGTGTAAATGTTCTCTATCGATTTTCATCGTGATGACGCTTTAATTCAGCATCAATGACATCATATGTCTTTTTCTTGAGTGCTTCAATTTCTGTCGAATCCATACCCAACGTACTAATAGGCTCATGGAAGATGACCTTAGTAGTACCCCATTTGGGCAGAATTGTCGAATCAGGTAAAATTATCCAATTATGGGGAATGGTGACAGGAATAACAGGAATTTGTTTATCTATTGCAATTCTGAATGCGCCGTCCTTGAACTTTGCCATCTGAGGCATTTTTTGTGATACTATCCCGCCTTCCGGGAATATTACGAGGCTTTTTCCATTATCTATTGCTTCGGCTGAACGTAGCAAAGTAGTATACCTGCTTTTGAGACTACCCCGATCCACAGTGATGTGCAACTTACGGTACATGTAGCCAAAAAGTGGTATTTTTTCCATGTCATTTTTTCCTACAAAAATGGAGTTGACGGGGTTTAAACCCATGGTAGGAATGTCAAGGTAAGAAAAGTGGTTAGGGCAGAAAATGTATTGTGCCTTCTTATCCAATGCAGAATGGACTTCTATTTTTCTAGGGAACATACATAAAGCAAAAAAAATCTTTGACCACCAACGATTAAATATACCTACCAGGTGATGATGTTTTGAGAAAAAAACGGGGATCAGTAATAATGGAAAAAATAATATAAATGAAAGAATGAATATAGTAATGGCATAGATAGCGTGCAGTATTCTTAAGAATTTCATAGCTACAGTTCCGTCTCCTGTTATGATCAGCCTATCAATTACTTGTTCTTGGAAGGTCTTGGAATTAGTAGAAGCTCAGTTTGTCTTCCATCAATGTAGTTTACTCCTGTTTCGTCAAAGAAGGCTTCCTCTTCCAGCATTATCCGTATCTCTTTATTCCATTCTTTGATATAGGTGGCAGCGTTAAGCTCGATGGAGTAGGCTGTGTTTAGATGTAGTGGGTAATCACCGGTTACAGGCACGCCGCCTTGTTGGTCCCACATACCTAACGTAGTTCCTGCTGCGTGTCCATGGTATCCAATAGGGTGGGTATAGATAGAAGGTTTGATTCCTTCAGCAATGGCTTGTTCGCGTGATTCCCTCAGCACCTCGTTGCCGGTTTTACCTTCCTTAAAATTCTTTGTAAAAATATCCTGTAATCGATTGCCACGTGCAAATGCTGTTTTCAGGTAATGTGGAGCTTCTGTTTCTCCCCGGCGTAATACATAGGCGTGTTGTTGAGTATCTGTATTTAAACGTAGGTAAGTGATCCCAAAATCTACATGGATCAGGTCTCCCGGAAGTATGATGTTCTTTTCCGGTCTCTTGGAGAATGACCTTAGATGGTCGAAGGATTGCGGGTCATCCCGTTGTATTGAGACGGTAGGGTGGAACCAGGTGGTTAATTTTAAGTCCCTTATTTTTTCTCGCATCCACCACACTACATCTTCCGTAGAGGTGACCCCGGGTTGGATGACCTTTTCAGAAAATGCTTCGTCTATGATCTCATGAGCTATTCGGCAAATTTGCGGATAGATCATCATTTCAGCAGGAGTACGTGTTTCCAGCCAGCCTAGTGCCAGCTTTTCGGCAGAGACGATACGGTTTTTGTACTTATGTGGCAATATTTGATTAAATTCTTCCAGGTCAGTAGCCACTATGCCGTCTGCCAGACCAAATGCCTCGGATTTATTAATACCGATCTGTTTGGGGTCCCTTTTTTCAATGATCTGTGCCAGCCTTTTCCATTGATCAGGCTCTCTTTCCTTGTCCCAGGCTTTTTCAAAAGTGCTTCCCACGTTGTAACGGGCTACCGCCAGGCACTCTATTCCGTCCTTTTCACCCCGGTCATACATGACCAATATGGTCCTTCTTCGGGCGGCCAGCCATGTAGCAGGTAACAAGGTTTCAATGACCGGGTCCTCATTATACTCCCTGGAGATCACTATCCACATATCAATGCCGGTTCGACGCATCAATGAGGGTAGTACGGTTTGGATCTTATCTTCTAAAAGCCGGTCCACTGTCTCCGCTCTTTTTTGCATGGAAAGTATAGCCGGGTAAGACGATTGTGCACTTGCATTCCCAAAAAGACAGCCTGCGATAAAGAGTAAGAGTATTTTCTTCATTGTTTTAAGGATTGATCCGGATAAGCATTGAGTGACCTAATGGTTCAGTTCTCATCTAAATTAACAATACACCTCTGACCTTTCAAAATCTTCAATGCCTCATTCAACTCCCAGCTATTTTTGGTTTCATCCATTGTTTCATGAGAAACACGTTTCAACTCTTTACGTTTTATGGCTTCTGCATAACGTCTTACATCAGTATGAGATGTCAATATCAGTGGAGGTACTGATACGGGTTTATCATCTTCACCCTTTGCTACCATGGTTACATAACTTGTATTGGTATGCTTGACGCTACCTTCTTTTACATTTTCAGCAATTACTTTTATACCCACTACCAGTGAGGTATTTCCAACATGATTAACGGTGGCATGTAGTGATACTAACTCACCCACTTCTACGGGCTGAAGAAACTCTACATTATCTACCGAAACGGTGACACAATAAGCGCCGGCATGTTTGCTGGCACAGGCATAGGCTACCTTGTCGATCAGTGACAACAAAATCCCTCCGTGTATTTTACCACCGAAGTTGGCGTAGGAAGGAATCATAAGCTCTGTGATAGTGGTTTGTGAATCGGCTGCTTTTTTGCCTGAATGAGATGTGCGGGCTTCCATATGGTTTGTATATTAATGTAATGGCTGGATCATAATTCAATTAGAAGAGAATAGTAACCGAATATCGGAAATTAAGCAATGTAATAGTCAATTACTCTCTATATTTCCATCTTTAAAATAAATAGAAATGATGAAGTCCGGCACGATTGGTTTACTGCTATTAGGATGCCTGATGGCCTGTAGCAAAGATTCTGAACGTATATCTTTTGATGACTGGGGAGTAATAATGTCTGACAAGACACGTGCCGAAGACGGGGTAGGGGAAATTATGAATCAGAACACCGGAGCTTTGATAGCTTTCCAGGTGGATTCAACTTATATACAGCAATGTATAGATAATCAGTACTTTTTTAAGTTATACTTCACCACATATGATTCACTCACTTTTGTGATTCTAAGAGAGACCCGGGATTTTAACTACCACTCTGATGCGGATGAAAGTCAGAATAAAATCCTTTATTCCATTCTTAATCAGGATACACTGGAAATGATGTCAAGTGCCCTGTCTATTCAGCCAAGAACTGAATATAATGCCTTTCACACGGTGACTAATTTACATACGTTAACACAAGGAACATTTAATGGTACAGTAAACAATGTTCCATTAATAAAGTAACTGGCGTTTGTCAGTGAGTTGTTTTAAGATGAGTAAGGGGCTGCTTTTTAAGCAGCCCTTTTTATTTCTACAGGTAGGATCTGCTTTTCTTTAGCCATTTGAATGATGCCTAATCGGTTCAGTAGCCTGATCATTAGATAAGTAGGGTCTATTTCATGCCATCGGACGCCACCAAAATTAGCCCTGTTGCCATACTTATGATGGTTGTTATGATAGCTTTCACCCATCATTAGAAAGTCGAAGGGTAAAAAGTTTCTGGAAGTGTCCCCTACTTCAAAATTTCTGTAACCGTATTTATGAGCAAACCAGTTGATAATAGCACCATGTACGGGCGATAATAAGAATTGAACGGGTAACAATAACCATAACCACCATTCTGTTGCAAAAGTGACGTACACCATTGTGTAGGCAGCCCCCCAGAGTAAACGAGATACCCAGGAACGAGCGAACTTGTCAAAAGCCGTCCATTCAGGTACACCTTCGGTAAAGCGTGCATCTACTTTCATCGTTTTACTCGTGATAGCTGAATAAATAGTTTTTGTTTTCCACATCATTTTAAAGAGGCTTTCGTCGTATTTAGGTGAATGCGGATCATCTGGAGTATCAGCAAAAGCGTGATGCATACGATGCATAACGCCATAACCGTAGGCACTCAGGTAGTTGGAGCCCTGGAAAAACCAGGTGAGAATAAAGAAAACTTTTTCCCAGGTTTTGCTCATAGTAAATGCACCGTGTGATGCATAACGATGAAGAAAAAAGGTTTGAAAGAACAGGGAAAGGTACCAGTGTGCTATGAAAAATGTGAAAATGACGGCCATTATATTTTTTTAATTCTCTTGTTTTAAATCAGTCTAACAACATTAAGACAGGAACAATGTTCAGTTGTGACAAAAAACTCAATAAACTTTAAGTTTTTTTAAGCTTTGCTGCGATGTCCTGGCTGATCTCATGCACCAGGTCACTTAAATGTCCCCAGTCACAAGCTCTTTTGAATGTATTTAACAGTTGACCGGGGCTGGATAGTTCCGGTAGCGCAGGTGTTGTATTGCTAGCTAGTTTGTTTTTAGCTCGGCAAAAAAGCTGACGGCAGTTTTCTTTTTTCTTATCGAAGATGTGTTGCAGTTCATCGTATTCGAAGTTGAAAACTTCTCTTAACAGAAAAATGCCTTTTTCCAGTGGTTCCAGCTTTTTATGAAGTGTACCTAGTGCATTAGATACTTCCTGTTCCAGGTCAAAATGACTGAAATCAGCTACTTTGCTCCAATCCAGCAGTTCAGTAGGGTTCAGACTATCCAGGCACTGGTCTTTTTTGCGCTTCAAAGCTTCCAGATGATTAATGCAATTATTGGTTACAGATCTGATCAGGTAAGCTTTGGTATTGATTATTTTTTCCTTTTCTATGGTAAGCCATTTGAGAAATGTCTCCTGAACAATGTCTTCGGCATCGTGCAAAGATCCCACCATTTTTAAAGCAATGGAATGGAGCATGGGTTGATACAGTGCTATGGTCTGATTATGGCTGATGCTGCAAAGGTAAGTGTTAATCCCTAAAATCTGTCGGTATTCAACTGCTTTGTTAGAATGTTAAAACGCATGAACATCACTACGGCTACTACGGTCAAACCAATTAACAGCCCATACCAGACTCCCTCGACTCCCATTCCCATAGGAAAAGCCAGTATGTAACCTGCCGGTAGGGCGAGTAACCAATAGGCTATAAAAGTCAGTATAGTAGGGGTTTTTACATCTTCCAGGCCGCGTAAAGCGCCAAGGCTAACTACCTGTACGCCGTCGGATACCTGGAAAAGTCCCGCTATTATGACAAGTGAAGAGGCAATAGTGATCACTTCCTGATCTGCTATGTACAGCGCCGGTAGAAAATGACGACCTGCAATGAAGATAAAAGCACATACTATCATGAATGTAACTACCATACCATAAAGTGTAAATGCCGCTGCCCGTAATGTAGGTATATCTTTTTTGCCCAATTGATTCCCTACTCTGATAGTAGCCGCTGCAGAAAGACCGGACGCTGCCATGTAGCTGATAGCCGCCAGGTTAAGAGCTATTTGATGTGCTGCCAACGGTTTGGTACCAATCCAGCCGATCATGATCACCGCAAAACCAAAGGCGCCCACCTCGAAAATGAATTGCAGGCCTGCCGGTATGCCAATGCCCAGCATTTTTCGTATCAGGGACCGGCTGTAAGCGCCTATGGAAAAACCTTTTTTATATTTGCCGAAGCTTTTGTGAAAGTAGATATACGCAAACATTAGCAAGGCCAATAATATACGGGCTATCAATGATGCCCACCCGGCTCCCACAAGACCCATAGGCTCAAATCCTAGCTTACCATAGATCAATATATAATTAAGACCTATGTTAGCGATGTTAGCCGTTATCACAATAACCATGGCTTGTTTTGTAAATGACAGACCCTCCGCAAACTGCCGGAAGGTTTGGAAAACCATGAGTGGAATAAGCGAAAAGGTGACAATATTCAGATAGGGAATAGCTTGCTTTACTACTTCTGGCGGTTGGTTCAAGTATTGTAGTGCAGGAGTGCCCACAAGCACACCCAGGAACAGGACTACACCGGCGATAGGATTGATCAATAAACCATGTTTGAGTACCGAAGCGGACCTTTCAATATTCTCTTCGCCGTCTGCCGCTGCCACTAGTGGAGTTATAGCATATGAAACGCCAATGCCAAAGGTCAAGAGCATATGAAAGATCACGTTGGCAAGTGAAGCTCCGGCAAGTGGTGAAGCGCCGAGCTGACCAACCATTACGCTATCAGCTACATTCACCAGCATATGTCCCATCTGACTGATCATAACAGGATACGCCAGGAGAAAATTCTTTTTTAAATGTGCTTTGTAGTCTTGCATTGCTTCACCACAGAAAAGCGCCTTCACCTGAAGGTCTCTTCAGATAGTTGTTTTATGAAATAAATAATTGAGACGATATGGTCAATGGACCCCTTTCATTCTTGCCACTTTTAAAAGACCGGCTACGCTCATGCTATCCGTGATTTGTGATTGCATTACCATATTGAGAGCTTCAGTGAGATGCAGCTTTTTCACCACCAGGTCAGACTCTGTTTCTTCTAATTCTGAAGGGCCAAAGCTGAGTTCCGTAGCTAAGAATACGAAGGCTTCTTCATCAGTTACCGAATTGGAGGTGTGAAATCGCATGATCTTCTCCCAACGCCTGGCCATTATACCTGTTTCTTCTTTTAATTCACGTTTGGCAGCCGAAAAGATATCTTCTGCCAATGGGGCTCCGCCTTCAGGGATCTCCCATGAATATTCATTCAATGTGTAGCGGTGTTGACCTACCAGCCAGGTATGGTTGGTATCGTCCAGAGGAATGATACCAATGGCCTTATTCTTGAAAGACACTTTTCCATATATTCCCTGGCCTCCACCAGGATTCAGCACCTCATACTCAGTAACATTGATCCAATTGTTGTCATACTTTTCTTCAGCGGATAAGGTGGTCCAAGGGCTTTCAGATGTTTTCATGGGAGCAAATCTAGGGGTTTATAGGATTCTTTTTACCTTGATTGAATTACATATATATGAATCTTTAATTAACGTGTAAAGAGGCGTGTGTTCAGTTTGAGTACTAAAATCAAGGCGTTTATTGATGTATTAAAACCAGGTTTGATATTGGCCTTCGAAAAAGTAGTTTTGTTTCATGCTGTTATCTTCTTTTACGAAAGACAAAATAGAAGCCGGTTGTGATGAAGCCGGTAGAGGCTGTCTGGCCGGTCCGGTAGTCGCGGCTGCAGTTATTCTACCCCCTGACTACAAGAACCAGGAGTTGAACGACAGTAAGCAGCTTTCCAGGAAAAAGAGAGACTTACTGAGAAAGGATATTGAAAAGGATGCACTGCATTGGGCGGTCTCATTTGTTGATAATAAGGAGATTGACGAAGTGAATATCCTTAATGCAAGTTACCTGGCCATGCAGCGTTCCGTAGACCAACTTAAGCAACAGCCTGAATTACTGCTCATTGATGGGAATCGTTACAAACCTCACAATGATATTCCTTATGAGTGCATCATTAAAGGGGACGGTAAATATCTTTCTATTGCGGCAGCTTCTATATTGGCCAAAACCTATCGCGATGAGTTCATGGTAAAGATAGGGGAACAGTATTCGGAATATGAATGGCATAAAAATGCAGGATACCCTACCATATCCCATCGTGAAGCCATTCGCATATACGGTGTAACTCCACACCATCGTATGTCATTCCGGTTATTGCCTGTCCAGATAGAGTTATTTGACTGATAGTCGATTTTTCGTGCGTATGACTGAAATTTTACTTAAAGATGGAGTATCCGCCGTAAGCAGCAAGTAGTCCTAATACGAGGCTGGCCAAAATGTAAGTAAAGGTAGTGGCAAAGTCTTTCTGCTGTAACAGGTTGAAATTTTCAAACGCGAACGTAGAGAAGGTAGTGTAACTACCGCATAGGCCTACTCCAAGAAAAAGTCTTATTTCCGGCCCTGTAGTAGTTTGAGATTTGGCGAGGAAACCATAAAGTAATCCCAGGAAAAGACTTCCGATAATATTGACAGTAAAAGTGCTGAGAGGGAAAGCCTTTTCGTAACGCTGATCTACCCATAAGTATGTAAGATAGCGTAACGTACTACCAAGAAATCCCCCAAGGCCTACGAGTAATACCTGTTTCATTTAGTTCGTGTCTCTATACTTTTTGCCACATTTTTTACGGAGATACTTAACGCTCTCAATATAATTACTATGCTCTTGAAAACTCATATTAAGGCGTTTACCATTTTTGAAAAGAACGGTAAGCTCTTTAAAGGTACCTGTTGCTGTTTTTACTTTTTGTTCTGTCCAACTTTCAATATCTTTTAAATTATATACTCGCTGTGAGAATCGTATGGGGTAGTTAATGGTAATACGCTCTTTGCCTATGGCTATTTTTTTATAGCCTAAGACTGTTTTGGTTAATAATCCCAGGGCCAGGGGACTTAAAGTGACGATGATAAGATAATGGTACCATTGAGCGGGACGGTCCTCCAGGATCAAAAAAATGTACAATGATATACCCAAACAAAAAGCGACGAAAATACCTATAGAGAAAAGTGTACCTATTTTTGGTTTGGCAATGATCATGAGTCTCAAAGAAAGCAAAATTCCAGGAGAAAATAGATGATTGTACCGTGACACCGGTCAATACTTAATCCTTTTCGAAAGTATGTTTATAAAAATGAGTTATATTTATTCCTATGCCCGCAGGATATTCAGGAACCCCACTGGTTAAAAAATTAGGCATTAAAGACGGACACAAAGTTTGTTTTATTAACATACCCGATTATTATTTTGATCTTTTCGAAAAGATGCCGGATATCGAAGTAGTATCAGAAAAGGGATCTGACATCAATTTTATTCATTTTTTCTGCAAGGAAAGTAGTGAATTGATAAGATACTTTCCAAGATTAAAAGAAATGATGGATATTGAAGGGTTGCTTTGGGTGTCCTGGCCAAAAAAAACTTCACAGGTAGAGACCGATGTTGATGGTAACCTCGTAAGACGTACCGGGTTAGACAACGGTCTTGTAGATGTAAAAGTATGTGCGGTAGATAAGACATGGTCCGGACTGAAGTTTGTGTTCAGAAAACAAGACCGCAGATGAAAAAAATCCTGTTACTGCTGACAACGGTAGCATGTCAGTTCTCGCCGGAAATACGAACCTCGCATGACCAGGAATTTTTTGATAATACGGTTAAAAATGAGCGATTAACCTATGCATCCGTTGATTCTATAGAATTAAGCCAGCATTTGACAGAAATACAGCTTGCCGGGACGCAGAATATAGGTGAATTTTTCGACCATCGATTGAGGTTTTATAAGATCGATCACCCTGATCTTGTCATTTGCGGAAGTCGGGTGAATAAACTATTACTTTACTTTATTGACTCAACTCTTGTGCGGTTACGCTATGACATGGCAGGAAATATTTCCAATCAGTTGTTAGATTCTCTGGGGCTTTCAAAATTCAAACCTTTGGATGATAAAAGTAAGCAACTTCTCAGGACACGGACAGTATATAACAAGATCCAGGGTAAACTAAATGATGATTTGACAGACTATGAGCTGATATGGTATAAAGGTGACGCGGTGAGCAGGTTTCGCGTTCATGATCCTATGGGAGATTCTGTAGATTCGTTCTTTTTTTTCACTGAAATGATCGGATATAAGAAAAAAGTGCGCGAATTAGAAATTCATTACAATTACCTGGAGGCGAACTTGCCATCCGGTCTTTAAGCCTGATTAAGCCTTCTTTGAAGATCAAAATCATAGGAAAAACGTTCGGTTTGAATCAAGAGCAAGATCTCTGGTTCATGATTTTTCGATAATGAATAGTTAGTGTAATCGGACAACCTTATTTAGGGACGGACATCTTTCCTCTATGCGCCATGCCCTCTGCCCTACGCGCTTTGTCCTAATTAAGATTTGGTATCTCCAGGCTGACAGTGGTCCCTTTATTCTCTTCAGAATCGAGCATGATGTTGCCTCTTAGTTTTTCAACGGTTTCTTTCACTATATACAGTCCGAGGCCTGAACCGGCATTGTCTTCCGTGGCTCTGTAAAACATTTTGAATACATTCTTCAAGTGCTTCTTGGCAATACCCACTCCGTTATCATTTATCAGTACTTTTGCTGTGGTGTCATCTACGCTGACACTGATTTTAATATGCGGGTTTTGTCCGTTACTGTAACGTATGGCGTTAGATATAAGGTTATTGAATACCACTTTCAGACGTTTTTGGTCAGATTTAAATATCTGATTCTGATCAATCTCTATTTCCTTGATGACATTACTGTCTTTTGAACTGTATTTTAATTGATCGAAGATCTCGTTGATCATACATTCAAAAGAGATCTCTTCATGATCTACTTCCAGCCGGGAGTTTCTGGAAAGGTCCAGAATGTCTTTGATAAAATTATCCTGCTGTTCGGCACTTTGAGCTACCATGGACAGATACTTACGCATCATTTCAATGTCTTCTTCCTGCTTTGCCAAATTCACCAGTCCGAGTACTGAGGCAATGGGAGCCCTCAGATCGTGGGAAACGCTGTAAACGAAATTGTCGAGTTCCACATTAGCTTTGCGGAGTTTCCTGTTGGATACTTTGATTTTTTCTTCCGTCTTTTTGCGCATTTGAATTTCTTCATGCAGCTCTTTTGTTCTCTCTTTGACCTTGGTTTCCAGGTTTTCATTGAATTCAACCATGGCCCGCTGAGCCACCGTCCTTTCGTGCACCGTGGCGTAAATGATAATAGAAGAAATACTGATAATGCCTATGAATATTTGGAGTAACAGTAATGAGCTTTCTTCTGCTTCCAGTATAAATGGTCCCTGATTCTTTATAGTAAAAAATATGGCCAGAAAACTCACCAGTAAAATGCCCGATGCAGTGATTTGTAAGTTAAATCTAAAGCCAAGCCATAGCAGGAAGGGTACGATCAGGAAGGGTAATGATCGTTGAATAGTTTCTGAAATTGGGTTGAAATTTAGAATGAGGATAATGACAAGTAATGCTGAAATAAATACTCCCCACTCCACGGCGGCATGAGTATTCCATTTAAACTTAAACTCGTTGGACCATGAAATAACAAAGGGGGTAATAATAAGTATACTTACTACATTACTGATCCACCAGGTGCTCATACTTCCCAGGAAATCGTTTTGGGCAATGATTCCGTTGATCACTAACCCAATACTACCCACACCGGAGCCGATCAGGCACATGACCAGTGCAACAAGCAAAAATATGAATACATGTATGGTCTTTAGAAATGGGTTTTTAGTCCTGATGAACTTCAGTATCAGGTAATATCCAAAAAGCGCTTCAATCGTATTACCAATTGCAATCACAACCAATGATGAAACAAGCTCCAGGCTAAAATTCAGATTCAGATTGAGAAACACTAACGAATTGGCCACTAGAGAGCCAATAGTAACTGCCGGCCATGTTCTGTATCCCGTTAGGATGATTAACGCCAGAGCAATACCTGCCGGTGGCCAGAGTGGTGCGGCTTTAGATACCGGAAATGACAACCACAATCCTAGCTGTGCGGATACATAATAAAGAATGGCCACGACTACTATACGTACGTCTGTACTTTGAGCAACTTTAACAAGCCCCTTCATTCGAATAAAAAAATTAGACAAAAAAATACCGCCAACAATAGCCAAAACGGATATGTAATATAAGTAATTATTTAATTGAGTCAATCTAACATATTATTAATCAATAAAAAGCAAACCGAAATCCTTTCTAAATTTTGAATTGAAACAGCTCTCTATCAGTAACTTCTATCAGCAAGTTTTGACTTTTATTTTTTTTAAAATTTTTAGTTGTAATAGTCCTGAAATGAAATCAACCCAAAATTAGGTGACCGTGGTAAGTCAAAATGTTATAGTAAAACTTGTCCCTTTGCCCGGCTGGGTTGTAACATTAATGTTTCCGTGATGTAGTTTGATAATTTGGCGGGTGATGGCCAGTCCAATGCCCGAACCCTCTTTTTTTGTAGTAAAAAAAGGGATGAATATCTGGTCCAGTTGATCTTTTTCAATGCCAGTGCCATTATCGGTGATAATGACCTTTGCAGGTTGGCTCGTGGTAATAACTAACTCAGGAGCCTCTGTATCGGACATGGCCTCAATGGCATTCTTTAATAAATTGATCAATGCCTGGTCCAATAGATCAGGGTCTGCATTAACTTCCAGTGTTTTTTCCAGGTGGAGTGTGACTTTCACCTCTTTCAGTTCGTTTTTTAGCAATTCAATCAATCGGTGAAGCTGCCGGTTCAGTTCTATCTTTTTAAAAGAAGGTGTAGGTACGTGGGTTAATTTTCTATAGGCTTTGGTAAAAGATTGCAGCCCTTTACTTCTATTCTCAACGGCATCCAGACCTGTCCATAACTTTTCCTTTATTTCATCAGACATGAGCTGGTCATTATGCCTGTTCTTTTCTATCAATAGCTTTAATGTTGAGGACAGTGAATGGATCGGTGTTACTGAGTTCATGATCTCATGGGTCAGTACCCTGATAAGTCGTTGCCATGCAGCCATCTCGTTGGTATCTAACTCACTTTTTATGTTTTGGATAGAGACCAGCCTGTATTGTTCACCTTGTAGCTTGAATGCAGAAGCATGTATATTGAGTTGCTGCATTTCATTATTGACAACAATTTTCAATAACCTGTTTTGTCCGGGGCTAATATTACGTATTACAGAAAGTACCGAAGGGTTTACTTTTTCAAGTACCTTGAGGTTTGACATTTGTGGAAGCTCAAGCAGTCCTTTCGCAGCTTCATTCATCAGGTGGACTTTCTCTTTCTCATCATAGCTTATGATCCCTACCCTTAAATGAGCCACTAACGCTTCCAGGTAAAGGTATTGTGCCTCTTTTGCCGCACTTATCTCATCAAACTTTCGAGTAATGCGATTCATCACACCATATAATTGATCGAATGAATTTCCTTTCGCTTTTTCAGAGAAAGTGGTAGTGAAATCATCTTGAAGGATACCCATTAGAAACACTTTGAAATCACGGTTGGTCCGTTCAACAAACCAGACAAACTCGATCAAAGCTAATAGTACAAAGACGATCAGGTAGCAACTTCGCAAGTAATATTCCAAAACAATAAGGTAGTATATTACTGACGTCAGGAGTAGAGCGATGACGATGATACGAATGACAATATTAAGTCGGAACTTTTTCATTGCAGGCTATACTTTTCCATTCTGCGGTACATAGCTCCCCTGGACAGACCGAGCTCCCTGGCGGCATGACTTACATTTCCACTGTGCTTAGCCAGTGCCTTTTTTACTGCCCATGCCTCGATATTTTCCAGGTTAAAAGTATCGAACTCATCTGGCTGTTGTTCCCGGTGATGAGATAGGTTGAAATCAGACACAGTTAATTCCAGTCCGTCACTCATGATAACCGCACGCTCTACGGCGTGCTGAAGTTCACGCACATTACCTGGCCATGAGTACTTTTCCAATACTTTCAATGTCTTTTCGGAAACCTCAGTAAATGGTTTTTGATATTTTTTTGAGTAGGTACGTAAGAATGAATCAAAAAGTATTCGTAGATCTCCGGCCCTGTCGCGAAGTGGAGGCAACGTTATTTCCATCGTATTGATGCGATAGTAAAGATCTTCACGGAATACACCGTTTTTCACCAACATAGTCAGGTCACCATTGGTAGCAGCTATAATTCTCACGTCCACTTTCGAAGCTGTATTAGCGCCAATTTTCGTTACTTCTCTGCGTTGTATAACTGTTAGTAATTTCGATTGTAGTGACAGTGGGAGATTACCTATTTCATCCAGGAATATGGTGCCTCCTGATGCTGCCTCAAACCGGCCCATCCTGTCTGCTTTGGCGTCCGTAAAAGCGCCTTTTGTATGACCGAAAAGTTCACTTTCAAATACATTTTCTGAAATAGCGCCAAGGTCTACGGAAATGAATACCTCGTCGGCCCGCAATGATCTTTTATGGATTGCTCTTGCGGCCACTTCTTTCCCCGTGCCATTTTCACCTAATAGCAGAATGTTTGCATCAGTAGGGGCTACTTTTTCAATGAACTTATGTACATGCTGCATGGTCTGAGAATTTCCGATAAGCTCACCGGAGCTGTTGGATACATTTGATATCACATGCTGCCTTGATTTTAGCTGAGCGATCTCGCTGCTTTGAAGAGATAATTGAAACGCATTGTTGACAATGGCCAGAAGACGTTCGTTTTCCCAGGGTTTTACAATAAAATCCATCGCACCTTGTTTCATGGCGTTTACGGCAAGATTCAACTCACCATAGGCTGTCATCATAATCACGCTGACGTTGCTGTCAAGAATTTTAATTCTACCTAGACATTCTAACCCTTCCCTGCCTGATGTTTCTCCCTGTTTAAAGTTCATATCAAGAAGTACCACTTGAAAAGAATTTGAATCGAATAGCTTTTCTATATCAGAGGTTTTGTTGACACTGTGGACCTCTTCAAAGTACTCTTCAAGTAACATCTTTAAACTGATGAGTATATATTCATCATCATCTACAATAAGTATACTTCCCTTTTTTTTCATAGCGTTCTCAAAGGATACCGTTTACAGCAATGGCGTAAACCTAAAAATATCGGGCCTCATTTCCATATGTTCTGTCCATCTGTGGACACTTAGCTGTTTTACTGGTGGGCACTTTAAGGTTTATACTTCATTCAATTGTTGTTTAAATATTTGATTATTAGACTTTTGTGTAAATGGCATTGCATTTGAATAAAGGAGAGGAGGAAAACGGTCAGTTGTTTTATGCTTTACCAGTTATTTATATTCAATCATGATTAAGAATCACTTCAAAACAGCGCTTAGAAATTTAATGAGGTTTAAAACCTATTCATTCATTAACCTTTTAGGCTTAACTGCAGGGCTGACACTTACAGTTTTGATCATGCTATTTGTCATTGACGAAATGGAGTATGACCGATTTCATAAGAAGTCAGATCGTATCTATAAAGTGGTGAGCAGAAACCAAAGAGGTGAATTTCTGGAACATAATTCGTGGCCTGCAGCCCACATATTGAAAACAACCTATCCCGAAGTGGAATCTGTTGTTTACGCCCGTAGGGCTGGCAGAGCCATGACACTGAATGCAGACGGTAAGCGCTACACGCACGACGTGTTCTATGCGGGTGAGGATTTCTTCCATATCTTCTCTTTTGATTTTATGAAAGGGGAATCCGAAAAAGCCTTAAAAGATCCCTTTTCCATCGTGATCACCGAAGAGATTAAACATCGTTATTTTGGAGATAAACAAGCCATAGGTCAAACACTGACACTTCGCGATTCTCTTGTATTCACGGTTACCGGTGTACTCAGAGATTTACCAACCCAGTCACATATCCAGTTTGATATGCTCCTTTCTTTTTCAACCTTCGAACGATTAAAGCGTGATTTTAGCTATAGCCAGGGGTGGGGAAATTTTAACGTGATAAATTATCTCTTGCTGGAAGAAGGTGCATCTCTGGAAAGTATCCGATCAAAGGCCTCAGACCTTTATATGGAAAATAACGGTGAATGGTTTAAAGAAATAGGATCATCAATGTACCTGTCGTTTATTCCATTGAATGAGATCTATCTCGTATCGGATATAGCCAATTCGTTTGGCCCGAAAGGTAGTTTGAATAGAATATATATGGTGTCTGTTATTGCCGCTTTTGTATTGGTGTTAGCATGTATCAATTTTATCAACTTAACCACCGCACGTTCCATTTATCGTGCTAAGGAAGTAGGGTTGCGAAAGTCATTGGGCGCCTCACGTACCTCTATGTTTTGGCTGTTTATGACTGAAACTTTGTTACTTACTTTGGCTTCGTTTTTTATAGTAATTCTTTTTATTGACTTTTCACTTCCATTTTTCAATGCATTAATGGGTAAGTTTTATACCCTTTATTCATTGCTCAACTTCCGCACACTGGCGGGTTCAATTATTGTTATTACAACAGTGACTTTTATGGCTGGTTTTTATCCGGCTATGGTACTATCAGGGATGAACCCGGTAAATGTACTGAAAGGACAGGTTAGAGCTGGTCTTACCGGCTCAAACCTAAGACGAGTGCTGGTCATTTTTCAATTTTTCATTTCTGCCGGACTGTTACTGGCTACAATCATTGTGCTGGACCAGATGGCTTATATGAAGCACAAAAACCTGGGTTTTCAAAAAGAACAGGTGTTGGTATTAGATGCTATCCGTGTCCCCAGGTCAGCGGCTGACCAGGTTTTTAAGAATAGCCTTCAAACGCTTAGTGGTGTAGACGATGTAACTTTTACGAATGCACTCCCCGGAAGTCCGGGTTGGCAGGGACAGTGGGCCTATCCTGAACGCATTTCCGAAGGTACGCAGGTGGTAACGGAGTATATGGCCATCGATGAAAACTACTTACCCACATTGGAGCTGGAGCTATTAGCTGGTAATAACTTTGATCCGGCACATCTCCGTTGGCTGAATGAAGGCCTTATCATTAATGAAACCACCGTCAGAGATATGGGGTGGGGTACTCCTGAAAATGCCATCGGCAAAAAGATAGTGTCACCATCAGGCAGTCCGGAAGGTACGGTAATTGGAGTCGTTAAAGACTATCATGGAGTAGGTCTGCAAGAGAGTATATGGCCAAAGGCCATGGGCTATACCAGTGTGTGGCATGGCAGGTATTATGCTGTCCGGTTTTCGTCAAACCAAATTTCAGCATTCTTAAACGATGTAGAAGCACTTTGGAAAAAGGATCTTGGTGACTATGACTTTGAGTATTTTTTCCTTGACGAAAATTTTGAGAAACAGTACAGGGCAGAAGAAAGACTGACTCAAATCCTTACGATTTTCTCCTTGCTTAGTTTGTTGATTTCCGGGATTGGTTTGCTTGGCCTGGTGTCATTTATGGTGCTTTTCCGTACAAAGGAAATAGGTATTCGCAAGGTACTTGGGGCTGGTATTGCAAGTATTGCAGGTTTACTTACCAAGGAATTTATTGTACTTATTTTGATTGCCAATGCGATTGTTATTCCATTGGTGTGGTATTTTGGGAACGAATGGCTTAACCGTTTCGCTTATCATGAGGATGTGGACCCATCCATCTTTATGATCACTTTATTTGTGACGCTTCTGGCCTCCGTTATGACTGTAAGCATTCATACATTACGTGCCGGTTTAATGAATCCTGCTACTATTTTAAGAAATGAGTGATGCAAATCTATAGAGCCATTTTATTGAGAAAGTATACTGCCTGAAATACAAACTAACGAATACCTCATGGTTAAAAACTATATACTAATAGCATTTAGAAATATCTGGAAATATAAAACGATTTCCTTCATCAACATTTTTGGCTTGGCGGTGAGTATGTCTGTTTGCTTGCTATTGATCATGATCATTATGGATCAATTGGCCTATGATAACTTTCATACCAGGGGGGATAGAATACATCGTGTAATTACTTATCGTAATGCGCCTGGTGAGGATGAATGGAGGACCTGTACAGCTCCTTTGCCATTAGCGGAGCTATTGGAAAGCCATGAGAGCATAGAAAAAGTTACCCGCATCAAAAAAAGGTTCAAAGGATTGGCAAAAGCTAAATCTGTTGATATACCCTTTGAAGGACTTTATACAGACAATATTTTTTTTCAAATCTTTGATTTCCCATTGAAAAGTGGTGATGTGGAAGAAGTATTTACTACACCCAATAGTATAGTACTTACCACTCAATTGGCCCAAAAACTCTTTGGTGATGAAGAACCTTTAAACCAGACCCTGGAAGTGGCGGATATGGGGGTGTTTGTGGTCACAGCAGTGCTGGAGAAGCTACCCGGAAAAAGCCATATGGAGTTTGATGCCCTTGCTTCGCTGGATTTTGTTTATGCCTTGGAAAAGAACAGGGAGACCAAAATTTCCAGAGATAATTGGGGAGGTATCTACAGTAATTATATCTATTTCCTTTTGAAGCAGGGGGCAAGTGATGAGGACCTGGTGCCACTTCTTACCAGTGCCAAAAGTAATTATCCGGCCGGCTCAAAATATGACTACCAATTCCTGGTGCAGTCTTTAAAAGAGATCACTCCAGGGCCTTTGCTTAGTAATATGATTGGATTTAGCCTGCCCATATATGTAATTTACTTCCTGGCAGGCCTGGCGCTTATAGTTTTGATGTCAGCATGCTTTAACTATACTAACCTTACCCTGGCAAGAGCGGTAAACCGGGCGAGGGAGATAGGCGTAAGAAAAGTGGTAGGCGCTCGCAAATGGCAGATTACAACGCAGTTTGTAACAGAATCAGTGGTGATTTCTATCATAGCCTTCATTTTTGCTGACCTTGCAGCTCAATACTTGCTCCCCGTTTTAAACACTTACCTGGGTGGTTTGGGTGCTCCCTTTCGTATAGATGCTACACCAGGTATTTATTGGGCCTTTATTATTTTCAGCCTCCTTACAGGATGTTTAGCCGGATTTTTCCCCTCTTTTCTTCTGTCTAAAACAAATGTGCTTGTAGCGTTGAAAAAATCAATTGATGTTCATGGGCTGACCAGGGGAATGAATGCCAAGCGCTTTAGCCTCAGTAAAGTACTTGTAGTCATTCAGTTCGCCCTATCAGTATTTTTCATTATCACAGTTTTTACCCTCTATAAGCAGATGAATTATGTGATGAGGGAAGGCCATAGTTTCAACATTGAAAATATTGTAAAAATGACCATTCAGGGGATTGATTATGAACTTTTAAAGCAACGGTTATCTCAGTATAGTGACATTAGAAATATTACGGCCGTTTCGCATTTGCCGGCTTTAGGGTCAAACCTCACTATGGAGGTGCGTACAGAAGGGCGACAGGAAAAAATAGCCATGGATTATTTTGCTGTGGAGGAGGATTACTTTGCCACCATGAATATTCCACTGGTAGCCGGCAGGGATTTTCCGGAAAGTGCTACAGATACCTCCCGGGTGGAACAGCACATTATCCTTAATGAAACTGCTGTGCAAAAAATAGGATGGGAAAGTCCGCTAGAGGCTATTGGTAAGACCATATCCTACGAAAAAAACGATCTGGAGGTGATCGGTGTAGTAAGTGACCATCACTATTTACGTTTGAATCGGCCTTTAAGGAGTCTTGGATTTAGAAAAGCCCCGTCCCGTTTACGTTATATAGTGGTGGCTACCAGTGCGCATGCAAGTGCCTTGAAAACAATAGAAGCCGAGTGGCGACAACTCTCCAACCGTCCTTTTGACTATGTACTGTATGAACAGGACCTGCGTTCTTCTTATGGACAGTTCACAATACTTGTAGGTATTCTGGGCTATGTTTCTGTTATAGTGATATCTATTGCCTGTCTCGGACTGTTGGGGATAGTTATCTTTCACATACAGAATAAAAGCAAGGAAATAGGAGTTCGCAAAGTAATGGGAGCTTCTGGGAGAAGCATATTTTTAACGATAGGGAGGGGCTTCTTCATTCTTCTGGTGCTTGCATATGTTATTGGTGGTGTCCTTGCCTATTTTACCAATAATTTGTGGCTTTCCTATTATACCAGACGCATTGATTTTGGGTTTGGTATCATCACTCTTGGTTTTGGTTGTGTTCTGATCATTGGGTTCACAACTATATAAAGCGATACATCTAAATCCTATTGATTCTCTAAGGGACGAATAGGATCATCCAAACTCAAAATAGTAAAACAACATGATCAAAAATTATCTGAAAATTGCGATAAGAAACCTGTTGCGCCATCGGGCTTATTCCTTCATTAATATTTTTGGACTTACCATAGGTCTCACCAGTTCATCTTTGCTGATACTCTATCTTCAGAACGAACTTTCTTATGACACATTTCATGAGAAGTCAGATAGAATAGCGCGGGTTGTGGATATAGAACGAAACCCCGAAGAGGAAAAACACTATGGACGAACTTCTGCTTTAATGGGGCCACAGCTGGTCGAGGAGTTTTCGGAAGTAATCAATCAAACCAGTCTTAAACAACCTTTTGGACATATTGATATTTATTGGAAGGGAGAACGTTTTCATGAAAGGAACTGGGCCGTAGTAGATAGTTCCTTTTTCAAAGTTTTTGACTTTGACTTCATAGAAGGTGACCGGGCAACGGCACTGCACCAAAATAATTCCATTGTACTGACCGAGACGACCGCCAGAAAATACTTTGGTGATGAAGCTGCATTAGGTAAGATGATCGAATTTCTACGACTTGAACCTATGAAAGTGACCGGTATTATTGAAGATGTGCCCCTAAACTCTCAATTGCAATTTGATTTTTTGATCACTTATAATTCCTCGTTTTCAGAAATATCGTGGTGGGACAGGGTATATAACTCCTGGGAACGTCGTACAACTCTTACCTATGTAGAGTTGGTGAATGAATACAATATGTCTTCTATAAAGGAGAAAGTTCCTGGCTTTATTAAGAAGTATAGAGATGCTGACGACCAGTCTGATTCCTTTTATTTACAACCCCTGAAAGAGGTCTACCTAAATTCAGCAGGCATTGATTTTGACCCTATTGATCAGCATGGGAATTGGTTCACCATTTACCTCTTCTCGGCAATCGCTGCTTTTATACTGATGATCGCTGGAATTAATTACATTAACCTGGCCACGTCACGTTCTATGGAGCGTGCCCTGGAGATAGGTATACGAAAAGTAGTTGGAGCTGCTAAAAGCCAGTTGGTTTACCAGTTTTTGAGTGAGGCTGTTTTGATTTCATTGATGGCATTCCTGTTTTCTGTGGGACTCCTGGATGTGTTGCTTCCCGGTTTTAACGACCTGGCCGGTGTGACACTTACACTGGAGACATTTTCTTTTTCCGTTATTATTGGCTTGTTAGGACTGGCGTTATTCATTGGTTTGGTATCCGGCAGTTATCCTGCACTTTATTTGGCGCATCTGCGGCCTTCAGAAAGTTTAAAAGCAGGATCAGGAGCGGGTATTAAAGGGGCTGTACTACGTAAAATTCTGGTTATTGTACAGTTTACATTGTCTATTACCATGATTGTAGCTACACTGGTAGTCAGTATGCAAATGGATTTTATAAAAAATAAAGACCTTGGGTTTGATAAAGAAAGGATATTGGTCATAGACATCAATGATGGTAATGTCCGAAGAGATTTCGAAACGATGAAAATAGAATTCAGTAAGATCCCCGGAGTTAAGTCTGTGGCCTGTTCTTCAAGGGTACCCGGTGAGTGGAAAGGGATCACTGAACTATTCATCCGGCCGAGGTCTTCGGAAAGCATGGACTCTTTACAGTCCTTTTTTATGTGTCTTGATTCGGACATGCTGGACACCTATAGCCTAGAGTTACTGGCAGGCAGAAACTTCTCCGGTATCCTTTCAGAAGACTCTACAGCCCTTATTCTGAATGAGACAGCTGCTGCACAATTTGGTGGGATAGATGCTATCGGCAGAGAATTTTTTCTCGATAATGAGACGCAGCCGTTTAAAATTATCGGGATTGTCAAAGATTTTAACTTTCAATCTTTACATGCGGAGGTAGCACCACTTACCTTTGGTTTTTGGCATAATCCTATCAATGTTATAGACTACTTTTCTCTCAAAATTGAGCCGCGAACCGATTTGCCCCAAATGGTTGAATCAGCCAAAAAAGTGCACGAAAGTTTTGACAATTTTACCTCCATGGAATACCACTTTCTGGATGATCAACTGGACCTGTTCTACAAAACGGAAGAGCGAACCGGAAAGGTATTTCTTGCCGGCGCCGTACTCACTATTCTTATCGCTTGCCTCGGATTGTTTGGACTGGCTTCTTTTATGGTCCGGAAACGTGTTAAGGAAGTAAGTATACGAAAAGTATTAGGTGCTTCTGTTGGTCAACTCTTCTTGCTATTGTCACGCACCTTTATCGTACAAGTCATAATTTCTACACTGATCGCGATACCCGTTTCCTGGTGGACGATGGATGCCTGGCTGAGCAATTTTACTTTTAAGGTAAGCATACAGGTAGGTGTTTTTATTGTAGCCGGACTGTTGGCGCTGGTAGTAGCGCTCATTACCACCAGCTATCAATCTGTTAAGGCCACCTTGGTTAACCCGGCAGATACTCTTCGAAATGAATGATTACGGCAGGTTAATTTGATGATCGTAAGATAAAACGACTTCTGATATTCCCGGAGTTTGATGGTGGGATTTTGCTGCGATGCTTCACAGGATTTAGTACATTTGGATATGGTCTGTTCAATTAATGGAAACATCCTGGGTACAGATGATGCACATATTAGCATCAGTGATTTGGCGTTGCTAAGAGGTTACGGGGTATTTGATTTTTTTAGAGTAGAAGATAATGTGCCGCTCTTTATTGATGATCACATTGATCGGTTTTATTCTTCTGCAGAAGTTTTACGCCTCAAAATACCTTTCACAAAAGCAAAGCTTAAAGAACATATTCTGGAGATTGTTTTATTGAATCGACTAAAATTTTCCGGTGTGCGTTTGTTGCTTACCGGTGGAGAGGCAAAGGATGGATATACACCCGGAAAACCTAACCTGATCATCACCCAGGAATTAGTAAAACGGCCGGATGATTCAGTTTATAAGGCTGGGGTGAAACTTATTAAACATGAGTTTGAACGGGAACTTCCCCAGGTAAAGACTACGGGCTATCTCACCAGTATCTGGCTCCAAAATCAAATAGCAAAAGCCGGTGCAATGGATGTGATCTATTGTTCCAAAGGACTGGTAGCAGAGCTTTCAAGGAGCAGTATATTTGTAGTCCGTGCAGATGGAGTGGTAGTGACACCTGGAAACAATGTGCTGGCCGGAGTAACAAGAAAAAATGTACTCGAAATTGCTAAAAACCAATATGATATACAACTAGCTGATGTTACGTTAGAGGATTTGGATAAGGCTCGTGAAGTATTTATTACAAGTACCATTAAGAGGATAGTACCCGTAGTACAAGTAGAAGATAAAACCTATGGAGAAGGTATACCTGGCAGAATTACAAAAGCCTTATCTGATAAACTGATAGACTTTGAGACCGAATACATTGATAAACACAGGTTAATGGTTTAATAGCCCTGCTCTACTTGGCAATAGGGATAGTTCGGAGCTTATTCATTTCTAAGTGCATCTACCGGATTTGCTGCTGCCGCCTTCATAGTCTGTAATATTACGGTTAACAATGCCACAGCCATCACAATTGTTCCTGGTATGGCAAAATTATACCAATTCAAATCGACTTGATAAGCAAACCCTTGTAGCCATTCGGAAATGATATAATTGGCAATGGGTATTGCTATGATGAGCGCTATTACTATCAACTTCATATATCCCTTTGAAAACAGGCCAATGATATTGAAAGAAGAACCTCCCAGGGCCTTTCTAACTCCAATTTCCTTTGTTTTCTGTCCTGCAGTGAAAGATGCCAGGCCAATAAGTCCTAGTAATGAAATAAAGATGCATATGTACGAGAGCATTCGAATGAGGCGATGTTGTGTTTCATCCGCCTGGTACTGTTCGTTGAAGTCGGCATCGAGAAATGAAAATTCATACGCGTGATTAGGATCAAACTGTTTCCATTGGGATTCAATAAAGGACATGGTTTCCTGTAGATCTTCAGACTTTACTCTTAGATGCAGGTGCCCTCCCGGTGTATCTGCCAGGCCTATCACCAATGGTTCAATTTTGTTATGCAAAGAGTTGAAATTGAAGTCTTTTACCACTCCTATAACCTCACCTTCAGTTTCACCGTGGTAGAATTTTATTTTTTTTCCCAATGCATCGTCTTCCCACCCCATCATCTTTGTGGCCGCTTCATTTACAAGTACACGTAACTCCTTATCTGCCTGGGAGTCTTTATAAAAATCACGCCCGCTGATAAGTTGAATTTCCATAGTATTCAAGTAATCCTCTCCCACAAAGATGGTGTTAAACTCCTGCTGGGTCATGTCACCTTGATGAGTTTCTACACGAAAAACCGAACCGCCCGTATACAAACCTGGAACACCATATGCCAAGGTGGCTGCGGTTATTTTGGGGTTTTGTAAAAAGGTTTGTTTGATGACAGGTAGCTGATTCCTGACCAGTGTATCCTGGATAGCAAGCAGGACGATATTATCTTTATTGAATCCAAGCTCTTTATTTCTTAAAAAATCGATCTGATCTCCCATAATGGAAGTGCAAACAATAACGAAAATGGAAATGACGAATTGCACCACTATTAACGCTTTGCGCAATAAAATGCCTGAAGTATTTGATTTGAATGCTCCTTTCAACGCACTTACCACCGGGATAGAAGGGAGGTATAACGCCGGATAGATACCCGATAACAGGGTAATGAGTATTGTGAGTAGTATGGCCCCTGGAAGCAGAATAGTGTTTTCTAAGAAATCCAACTGAAGATCTTTATTGATCCAATCATTGAATGGGGTAAGGTAGATGATGCATACACATAGTAAAATAGCCAGGAGCAAAGCCAATACAGTTAAGACAAGTGCTTCTGTGAGAATGGATGCAAAAAGCTTACGCTTATCAAACCCCAATACTTTTCGTACACCCATTTCACTGGCACGGTTGGTGGCTCTTGCAGTGGCTATGTTTACGTAATTGATACATGCCAGCAAAATGATAAAGAGCCCAATAGAAGCGAAGGTATAGGTATAGTTAATGTTTCCCTGAGGTTCGTCCCTCCCTTTCTTGGATTGAAAATGAATGTCTGACAAAGCCTGTAATTCGAAAGTGGCTTTGCCATTGATCTGAGCTGCAAAACCGCTAAAGTATTTTTCAAAAATACGTGGGAAATTTTGGTCAAAGTCTTTTGGGTTGTATCCTTTATTAAAAACAAGGTAGGTATACGAATCAGGGTTCCAAAAACCCTCAGACCACCTTATCTCATCTCCTCCTTCAACCCATTCACGTATCAATGGAAGGCCTGAAAGCAGAACATCATAATTAAGGTGCGTGTTTTGAGGGAGTTCTTTGATCACACCTGTTACCTCATAAGTATTTCTGTCATCAAATTCTATCAGCTTACCTATCCCATCTTCATCGCCGAATAACTGCTTTTCTATTTTTTCAGTGATCACCATCTTGTCAAGGCCTGTAAGGGCGGTATGAGGGTCACCTTTTATGAACTCATGTGTAAACACTGAAAATATAGATGAGTCCGTACGAAAAGCCTTATCTACGTATATTTGAATAGGCTCCATTCCATCTCGTTTATATGTCAATGCAGGGTTGTAGAAATCTTCAAAACGTACGAACGATTGAATTTCCGGGTACTCCTCCAGCAACAGCGGACCTAGTTCTAAAGCAGTCCTCGCGGTGTTAAAGTCAGCTCCGGTAGCCTGTAAATGATTTGTGAGCCGATAGATATTTCTGTGATTCTTATGGTGAAGATCATAAGTAAGGTCGTGTTGTAAATAAAGTAAAACGAGTACCCCACAACATATGCCTAAAGCCAGGCCGAGGATATTAAGAAGAGAATAAAACTTGTCCTTAAGGAATAACCTAACGGCAAAAACGAGATGATTTTTAAACATATTCATGTAATAATGATTTGCCTAATTTACGGTTATGTCATGTGGTATGTTGAATTTATGCAGTAACCCGGGTCTATGGTGCAGTGACCGGTTATATTAGCCGCCTGTACTTAGATATTTGGTAAATGGAGCACTGTAGTTACGGGAAACTTTTAATTGTACTTCATTATTAAGTATCAGATCGTATTCACTGTTAGGCTTTGGGGTAGCGCGTTTGACGCATTTCAAATTAACGATAGAGGATTTGTGGATTCGCAGGAATAGGTGAGAAGGTAGTTTTTCCTCCATGCGTTTCATACTTTCTCTCGCCAGATAAAAACGACCTTTCGTATGGATCTTGACGTAGTAATCATATGCCTCTATCCATAGTATCTCTGCATGTGGAAGTAGATGTATCTTTCCGTCAGATTTTACTATTAATTGATCATTCCTATCCAATACAGTGGATCCGCTGGTGTCTACAGTCTTAAGAAGGTGCTTGAAGTCAGATAGCCGTTTTTGAGCAATTCTTTTCTTTGCCAGATCCAGCGCTTCGAAGAAACGGCTGTCGCTGAAAGGTTTGAGGAGATAATCCAGTGCATGTACTTCAAAAGCTTTCAAGGCAAATTGGTCATACGCGGTGACAAAAATGACAGCCTCAGGCATTTTTTTAATACTGTTAAGCACTTCAAAGCCATTAATATCGGGCATTTGAATATCTAACAGCAATAGCTGAGGTTCAAAGGTATTGATCTGTTCTATGGCCGAAACGCCATCGCCACATATGGCAGCAATTTTGATGGCAGAGTCTTGTTGTAAAAGAAGTGACACCCCTTCCCTGGCTTCTTTTTCATCATCTACTACTACTGCATTTATTTTCATAACTCAGCGGGTAGTGATATGTCAACGGATACGCCGTCATTTTTTTCTCTTATTTGAAAAGTGAAAGCTGTGCCGTATAGCTCTCTCAGCCGATTTACTGTATTGGACAGTCCTATACCTTCAGCCTGATCAGGACTCCATCCAAAATCGTATGACCCATTGTTAAACACCCGGAACATAATTTTTTGGTCATCCTTTTTTCCGGTTATTTTTACTTTTGCTTTAATCTCATTTGTTCTCATACCGTGTTTATAGGCGTTTTCTACCACCGGTTGAAGAAGTAGCCGAGGTACTTTGTATTTCAAGATTTCCTTATTAATGTCTAATTCTGTTTCTACACGATCACCGAAGCGGATAGATTCAATAGAAATGTATTTCTTTAAGAGAGTAACTTCATCTGAAATAGTAATCAGTAACTCCTGATTTTTTGACAACACTGCCCTTAGCATTTCCCCTAAAGATGCTAACATGTCCACGGCTTTTGTGCCTTGTTCTTTGCGTATCATCATAGAGACCGTATTCAATGCATTGAATAAAAAATGAGGATTTAGCTGAGTAGATAAGGTTTGAACATGTGCAGAAGAAAGTGATTGAGTGAGTTCGTTGTTTTTCCTCACCTCAGCATCGTATAACTTATAAAAATAAAGCGCATACAGCAATATAAGGTACACTGTGTACCAAATAGACCCATGAACAATTAGGTGCCATTCTGTTTGCCAATGTACGATAAGGCTATGAAAGGTGAAATGTTCGGGTAGGTTGAGTAACCGTTCAAGCAGTAGGATAATTGTACCTGTTAGTAAAAAATGTAACATACCAAAAAGCAAAGCCATCAAACTGTGAAAAGTAATGGAGTACCTGAGGCTACTATGAATAGAAGAAATAAACAAGTAAGGAATGGACCAGCTCAGGCTCCACAAAACAATATAGTAGGCTACCGGGTCATAAATCAATTGATTATAACTATACCCGTCATGAGCAATGAAGTAATAGCCAATGGTCACTAAAATAATGGAAGCCCAACACAGCGTTTGAACAAATTGATAGTCTCTGCTTTTGATAAAGGTTCTGAGAACGGTCATAGTAGCTGACAAATTTAATAATTCCAACTACTGTATTCATGGAATGATCAGATGATCAGGATTACATTGCAGACAGTTTCAATAAACTGTTGATACGATCAAATTATAAATGGAGAGGTCCTTCTAAAGAATAAACCCCCTGTAATGGAAAATGGTCTGACCAGGTGATATTTCTATTTGTACGAAAGCTCATAAGATTAATTCCACTCCCATAAAATTGATGATCGATCCTTATAGGTAAAATATCAGAATTAAAGGTAAATCCGAAGCCTTCCCCTTTTTCTTCAAAAGCATTTTGATAGAAGCTGCGCATTTCAAAATAATTGTATGAATAAGGTATTTCATTAAAATCACCGCATATGATCACAGGGTAAGGTGAGGCATTGGCGTGAGTGATCAGGTCGTCTATTTGCTTACTTCTTTTCCGTGCGCCACGTCCCAGCTTCTTGGTAAGCAGGAAAGCTTTTCTACCCAGGCTTCGCATTTCGCTGTAATCGGAAAGATCTATGTGCATTGAACGTAGATGCACATTATAGATCCTTACAGTATCAGCGTTAATGTTGATATCAGCATAAATGCATTTGTTAACATTTGTACTATCACGATCATCAATTACACCTGCGTACAATATAGGGTGGCGACTAAATATGGCCAAGCCGGGACGGTTGATCAAATTAAGCTCATAGTTGAAATGATGATATCCCTTTTCCTGCATTTTGCTAATTATACTGATCCGCTGATAACCTGGGTTGTAACTAAATTCCTGGATACACTTTATATCTGAACTTTCGTCCATAAACCAGTCAATCATTTCACTTGAAAACTCTTCATATGAACCTGGCTTTCGAAATAATTTGGCGTTCAGACTCAGTACTTTGAAGCTTTCCTTAACCTCTGGCTGGCTCGTATTGCCAATGCGGTACGACATTAAAATGAAAGGAGATAAAAAGATAAGCGCAATGATGTGATACCAAAATAATTTCTTTTTTAAAAGGACATAAAGCGCAAGAAAAATTAGATTCAAGGCGATAACCAAAGGAATGATATATCCTAATACAGAAGCAGGCCAAAATAGCTCAGGAGGAACTTTGACTCCTACATAACAAAAAATACTGACCATAAGAATGGTCACTGAAATAGCTTTTTTTTTAGGGAACCTCCGGATCAAATCAGATAAACTTTAAGCGCGGACAGCCTTTTTTAAGGCCATGGTATAGCCAAGATGTAAGCCTTCATGCACATTGTTAAAAATTATGGCATCTTCCACTGATTGAAGAATAACGCCAAAACTGGTTTGATATTCTTTGAAAGAATCAAAGGCGCCTGATTCGTAATCGTCTTCTGTAAGGTCAACAAATTGTGTTATGCTGTTTTTTATGTAGTCAACATCCGCCTGGCCGACAGGTGTTTTTGGGTCAGGAGCCGACCCTTTTTGATAGCGTTGCACGAAACTTGGGTCTACATGTCCTGGTAAACCTGACAGTTTATAGATTAAGTTGTTATAGGTAGAAACGATATGCCCCAGGTTCCATATCATGTTATTGTTAAACCCCTGAGGTATTTTATTGAGTTCCTCCAGGCTAAGGTTATCGCTTGCCTTTAACAAATTTGCTCGAATGGTCCTTAAGTATTTAAAGTGCTGCGTCATCTGAACTATCTTAAATAAAATGAGTAATACCCTTCACGGCCCTTGCTGTTCACCCCTTCTATAATCACCCTACCGCGTATTCTTTCCAGGATTTCCACTAATTTTTGAGGGTCTTTGATCGCATTTCTATTAATATCGGTTATTACAAAGTCTTCATTGATCCCAATCCTTTTTATCAGGCCGTTTTCAATGTTGAACACACGCACGCCATAGTCAATTTTAAGAATGTCCCGTTCTACCTTTGGTACGATTTCGAATTTAGCGCCAAGAGATTCTGATGTAAAGATCTCACGCTTTAAAATACCTGTTGTACCTTCCCGGTTGGTAAGTACTATTTGAGAGGTATAATTCTTGCCATTCCTTTGATAAGAGACACTTATTTTATCCCCTGGTGAATGGTAACTCAATTCTTCTTCAAATTGACTGCGACTGTTGATCAACTCATTTTCTATGCTCACTATGATATCACCTTCTTCCATTCCGGCTTTAGCGGCTGCTCCATCTGTCTGAACGTAGGAAAGTAATACACCACGTATATTATCACTATCAAGTTTCAGGTCTAACCTTTCTGCAATAGAAGCATTATAGTCAGAAACTTCTCCACCAAAAAACGCTTTTTGAACCTCGCCATATTCAATTAGATCGCCTACTATTTTTTTAACGATATCTACAGGTACAGCGAAACCATAGCCGGCATAAGAGCCTGTTTTGGATAATATGGCTGTATTAATACCTACTAGCTCACCTTTTCTATTTACAAGCGCTCCACCACTATTGCCTGGATTAATAGCGGCATCGGTTTGAATAAATGATTCAATGGGAAATTTACCCTGAAGGATATTGATTTCCCGACCTTTGGCACTTACAATTCCAGCCGTCACTGTAGAAGTAAGGTTGAACGGGTTACCTACCGCAATGACCCATTCACCAATGGAGAGATTTTTACTACTTCCGATCGGAATGGAAGGGAGACCATCAACTTCAATTTTCAGAACAGCCAGGTCTGTAGAAGGGTCAGTGCCTATGAGCGTGGCTTCGTAGGTTTGCCGATTATAATCTACTTCTATACGTTCGGCGTCCTGCACCACATGATTATTGGTAACAATATAGCCGTCTTTGGAGAAAATAACCCCCGACCCTGTACTTACCTGGGTCTGACCTCCGGGATTTACATCAAAGAACCAGTCCAGATAACTTCTTCGATAATAACGCTCGGAAATATTTTTGATAAATACCACACTTTTGGTACTCACTTCGGATGCATTGACAAAATCTACTTCAAGAAGGTCATTGGCCTTAGATGCTCGACCTGGTAGATTACTTGAATAGTCAACTGAAGTATGATCGGATGGTTTGTAGTTGTTTTTGACTAATAGTGTAGAATCATTGTTTGATACTTCTTTCGAAGGTTTATCGCTTAACTTTTGAAAAGTGTAAGAACCGGCCAGCCCGGATAGAAAACCAATGACTATAACTTGAATCGTCCTTCTCATATATCTGCCTCTTTGTTTATTTTCAAAATTATACAACGATGATTACAAAAAGGAGTTTCTTAATTCCTGAATTCCGCTCAATGATTTTATATTTTTGTTCTTATGGGATTTCGATCAGTACTAGGTAAGCCGTTTGCTTCCTACATAGCCAATGATACCAGAAAATGGTCCTTGCAGTCCGTAAAATATCAACAACTTACATTTCAGCATCTGGTTAAAAAAGCGCGTAATACGG
Organism: Fulvivirga sp. M361; assembly: GCF_007097395.1. Taxonomy (GTDB): domain Bacteria; phylum Bacteroidota; class Bacteroidia; order Cytophagales; family Cyclobacteriaceae; genus Fulvivirga. The sequence goes on along the minus strand of NZ_VKDC01000014.1, from coordinate 139,428 downwards.
TTTTTGGCAGAGAGCATAATTTTTCTTCAATACAAAATTACGATGATTTTAAAAGAAATGTACCTATTCGTGATTATGAAGGTCTTAAACCATGGATAAAACAACTTCTTGAAGGAAAAGCTGATGTCTTATGGCCGGGCATACCGGCGTATTTTTCCAAGACTTCAGGGACTACCTCCGGTATTAAATACATTCCTGTTACCAAAGAATCAATACCTAATCATATCAACAGTGCTCGTAATGCCCTGCTTAGCTACATCCACGAAACAGGAAATGCCAAATTTCTGGACGGTAAACTCATATTTCTGTCCGGAAGCCCGGAACTTACCGATACAGCGGGTATTAAAACCGGCCGTCTTTCCGGTATTGTTAATCATCATGTTCCGAGATACCTGAGAGGCAATCAAATGCCCAGCTATGTCACAAACTGTATAGACGACTGGGAGGAGAAACTTGAGAAGGTCATAGATGAAACACTGCCACAGGATATGACGCTTATTTCCGGTATCCCACCTTGGGTACAAATGTATTTTGACCACATTACCGAGCGGGTGAATAAAAAAATAATGGATGTTTTTCCGAATTTTTCATTATTCGTATATGGCGGAGTGAATTTTGAACCCTACCGGGCCAGGCTCTATGAATCAATTGGTAAAAAAATAGATGCTATAGAAACTTATCCGGCTTCAGAAGGATTCATTGCCTACCAGGATACACAGACTGAGGAGGGTTTGTTAATGCTGTTGAATTCCGGCATATTTTTCGAATTCATACCGGTTAGTGAATATTTCGAAGAGAATCCGGTCCGATTGACTATTGAAGAAGTGGAATTGGATATTAATTATGCTTTGATCATCAATAGCAATGCTGGTTTATGGGGATATTCTATTGGAGATACTGTCAAATTCGTTTCGAAAGACCCCTATCGTTTATTGGTTACAGGGAGGATAAAGCACTTCATATCGGCGTTTGGTGAACATGTAATAGGAGAAGAGGTGGAGAGAGCTATGAAGTATGCTTCTGACAAACATTCAGAAGTAGAGCTTACTGAATTTTCTGTGGCCCCAAATGTGACCCCGCGAGACGGACTTCCGTTGCATGAATGGTATGTGGAATTTGCACAGCCTCCCAATGATTTGAAGGCATTTGAAAAAGAGTTAGATTTGCAGCTCAGACGATTAAATGTCTATTACGATGATCTTATATCAGGCAGCGTATTGAGATGTCTTAAAGTTGTCCCGCTCAGAAGAAATGCATTTGTTGAATATATGAAATCACAGGGGAAGCTCGGTGGACAAAATAAGGTCCCGCGCCTGGCGAATGACAGGAGGATAGCCGAAAAACTATTAAGGTTTGTGATATGATTAACTTGAAGGTATTGATTACCTTTTTAGCTGTGTGTTCCATCACTAGCAGTACTTTTTGTCAGTATAAAAACTTTAATACTGAAGCGGCAATTTGGCATGATGGGGAGGTACAACTTTCGAATGGAGATATGCGGTATGGTCAATTGAATTATAATTTCATAATGAATATAGTTACTTTGAAAAATGATTCCTTAGAAACATATAATCCTGAAGAAGTACAATATTTTAAATTTAAAGATACATTAGGTGCTACTCTGGCCACTTTTTATTCTTTACCCTATGATATACACGGGACAGGACGTCAAGGTGCGGTTTTTTTAAGGTACTTTTTGAAAAGGGGTCAGTTGTAATTTTATCGTTGCACTATATGAAAACCGAAACTAGAAATACTTTAGTGCCATCGTTAAAAAAAGCTAATATGCATCCGACGAATAGTAGTATTTTGAATGAAGACTTGTTTTGGAATGAGAACTTGGTTGAAAAGGTTTATGAGAAAATTTATATAGCTAATCCGGGCCATGGAATTATTCTCTACATGGAAGGAAAAAAATCAGTTTCCAGAGAATACTTTTACTCGACCAGGTATCAGGGAGCTACTGAACAGACATATTATAAATACAACGACAAAGATAAATTCAAGGAGAGTCAAACAGAAAAAGAACGTAAGCGTTATAAAGTTTTGAATAAAAAAGCTATTTCAATGCTAACAGGATCTAACTATTACGACATTAAGAGCTACATCTCGGAATATGCAATTAAGACCAATACGATTGAAGGGCTTATTCAGGTCATGGACTACTATGAAAAACTAAAAAGTGTAGAAGATTGACGTTAAAAAAAAGAATAGCAATTCTGGGATCTACCGGTTCCATTGGTACACAAGCGCTGGAAGTAATCCATGCACATTCAGATCATTTTGAAGTAGAGGTACTAACAGCGGGCAATAATGCTGATCTGCTCATCCAGCAAGCCATTGCATGTAAGCCTAATGTAGTTGTGATTGGTAATGAAAGTCTCTACGATCAGGTATTCAATGCACTGGATCCTCATGGTATTAAAGTTTACAGTGGTGAAGAAGCCATAGCTTCTGTGGTAGAAATGGATACCATTGATCTGGTCTTAACGGCGCTTGTCGGTTACAGTGGATTAAAACCAACGATCCGGGCGATAGAAAGTGGAAAGAACATTGCCCTGGCGAATAAAGAGACATTGGTGGTAGCGGGGGAATTAATTACTCAACTCGCCGGAGAAAAGAACGTGAATATCCTCCCGGTAGATTCTGAACATTCTGCTATATATCAATGCATAGTAGGGGAGTTTCAAAATCCACTGGAGAAAATAATTCTAACGGCTTCAGGCGGCCCTTTTCGTGGCAAGTTGAGAAAAGACCTGGAAAAAGTAACGAAAGCTCAAGCTCTGAAACACCCGAACTGGGACATGGGAGCTAAAATCACCATTGACTCCGCCTCATTGATGAATAAGGGGCTGGAAGTGATAGAAGCAAAATGGCTGTTCGGGTTAAGTGAGAAACAGATTGATGTTGTTGTTCACCCACAGTCCATCATTCATTCTATGGTACAGTTTGAAGACGGGGCCATTAAAGCCCAGATGGGGCTCCCGGATATGAAACTGCCCATCCAGTATGCTATGACCTATCCATACCGGTTTAAGTCAGATTTTGAAAGATTCGACTTCATGGCCTATCCGTCATTAACATTTGAACCGCCAGATACCAAAACTTTTCGTAACCTTGCACTTTCGTTTGAAGCACTTAGAAAGGCGGGTAACGTGCCATGTATATTAAATGCTGCCAATGAGATAGCCGTAGCGGCATTTCTGAAGGACAAATTAGGGTTTCTTGAAATGTCTGATTTAGTGGAACAATGCATGGCAAAAATTGATTTTATAAAAGAACCTTCTTACGAAGACTACGTGAATACAAATAAAGAGACAAGGATAAAAGCATTAGAATTAATAAAATAAATGGAAGGACTAGTTATGACGGCTCAGATCATACTGAGCTTATCAATTTTAGTGGGACTGCATGAAGGGGGGCACCTATTAGCTGCCAAGGCCTTCGGAATGCGTGTGGAGCAATTTAGCATTGGATTCCCACCCAAACTATTCAGTTTTAAGTGGGGAGAAACAGAGTACGCTTTGAGCGCCATTCCTTTAGGAGGGTTTGTGAAGATCTCTGGAATGATTGATGAATCACTGGATACGGAAGCCATGAAAGAGCCACCAAAAGAATATGAATTCCGGGCTAAGCCAGCATGGCAGCGTCTTATTGTGATGCTTGGAGGTATCATTGTTAATGTGATCACAGGCGTAATTATCTTCATTTCCCTGACCTACATTTTTGGAGACACTTATATTTCAAAAGATGCCGTTAATGCTAAAGGTGGTATTGTAGCCTATGAACTGGCGGAGGAAATTGGTTTAAAAACCGGTGATAAGATAGTGAAGATCAACGGGCAGGAATTTGATGATTTTCAGGATCTGATTGATGGGAAGGTGTTTCTGGCGGATGACGCATACTACACAGTAGAGCGGGATGGTAAGCTGGTGGATGTCCAGATACCAGGGAACTTCATAGAGAACCTGAATGACGAAGATGCTATGGCCAGGTTTATATTTCCTCGTTTTGCATCAGTAGTTGGTAAGGTAGGAGAAAATACATTGGCAGAAAGAGTTGGTATTACCGAAGGTGACCGGATCCTGGAGATATCGGGTACAAAAGTGGCCTTCCAGGATGAAGTTATTAAAAAACTCAAGGGATATGACCAGGACTCTATTCATCTGAAAGTTCAGCGAGGTGATGAAATACTAACATTCAATGAGTATTTTAAAAATGATACTATAATAGGTTACATTCCGGCACTGGACTTTGATGAAAGTACGATTAACTATGATCTGGGTCAATCTATTACCATAGGAACACAAAGAGCATTTGGTATTGTCTTTCTTCAAATTAAGGCATTTGGTAAGATGTTCAGTGGAGAATTATCGGTAACAAAATCACTTTCAGGGCCTATAGGTATTGCCAAGGCCTACGGAGGGACCTGGGATTGGCAGCGCTTTTGGAGAATGACCGGATTACTTTCTATGGTATTAGCATTTATGAATTTACTGCCTATACCTGCGCTGGATGGCGGCCATGTGATGTTTTTATCTTATGAGATCATTTCAGGTAAAAAACCTTCTGACGGTTTCCTGGAATCTGCTCAAAAAGTAGGTATGGTGTTTTTACTCCTGCTGATGGTGTTCATCATCTTCAATGATATATTCAAAATAGAGTTCATAAAGGACCTTTTCGGATTAAACTAAGTAACGAATCCGGGGAGATCAGTCCTTCCCGGATTTTTTGTTTATCGCAGTGGCCAGCACTGATATCTGGAACTCCAGTCGTTTCATTTCGCGCAGTATCACATTCTTATCTACCTGTAACCAATGCCATAACTTTATGATTTGGTTAGCGCCCAAACTGGCAAAACCAATAGCCATCCAGCGTAACATGGTTTTGATATCATCGGATTGAAAGAATATAACAGTAGCATATACAAACGCTACAAAGAATAGTACGCCAAAAATGGTTACAATTACTGAAATCCATTTATTGCGGCCTTTGTATACCATAAAAGTACTTTCTATTAACGATTGCTCCCCAAGCTGGTCGTAGAACGCTGCTTCTTCTTCACTCAAAGCGTCGTGAATAATTTGATCGATTTCTTCATTTGATGTTTTCATAGTTCACCTCCTTATATTTTTTCTTTAAATGTTCTCTGGCGTAAAATATTCTTGACTTAACTGTACCCGGAGGAATATTTAGAATGGTTGAAATCTCGTGTATTTTGTGTCCTTCCAGGTAAAAAAGAGAGAGAATTAAACGCTCTTTTTCTGGTAATTTCTTAAGTAATTGCCTTACTATCTTAACCGGTGTTGAATTTTCGTCATTGTCCTGAGGCTCTTCAGCCAAACCTTTTATGGAGTCGCGTTCTTTTTTGTTTTTCCTTAGCCAATCCATGGCATTGTTATGCAAAATTCGATACGCCCAGGAATCGAATTTTTCAGGGTCTTTGAGAGAGTTTAGCCGTTTGAGAATGGTTGTCCAACTGTCTTGGGTAATGTCAGCTGCAATAGATTGGTCCTTGAGTAGCTTGAAGGCAAATCCAAGAAATTTTCTGTGCCATCGCTTTACAAGTAACTCAAATGCTTGCCGGTCTCCTTCCTGGCATCTTAAAATTAGTAGCGTGCTAAAAGTTCTATCTGTCCCCATTTAAAATATGATTGACGTAAGCAGGACGTCAGGATAATCATAAGGTTCAAAATCGGACTGATTATTCTTTATAAATCTCGAATTCTACTCTACGATTGAGGCTTTTGTCTTCTTCGCTTTCTTCATTAACAATAGGCTTACTACTACCAAAACCCTTTGCATCTATTCTCGAATCCTCTATGTTTCCAAAATAAACGAGGTACTCTTTAATGATATCTGCGCGTTCCTGTGAAAGCTTTAAGTTAAAGTCTTCACGTCCATCGGAGTCGGTATGGCCTGATATTCGCAATTTAAAATCAGGATTATCCAACAAAAAATCCGATAACTTATCCAGATCACCATACATGGGAGTTGTTAATTCGGCCTTACCTTCTTCAAACTCCAGGGATGAAAACTTCAGCTTGCTGGATATTGGTTCGGTGAACCGATTAAGCTGCATATCTTCTTCCAGGAAAAATAACTCTTCAATTCTAAAAAATTCTTCACCCTGGATGATGAGAAGGTAATTATTATTATTGATCAGTTGAAATTCAAATGTGCCGTCCGGGCGCAGGAATTTAGGGGCCACTTCTATCCCATTATCCAGATCTATAATAGAAACAATACCTTTGAAAGGTTCCCCGGTTTCTTGATTTAATAAGGACCCTGTTAGCGTAATATTCGCTCCTGGTTGTGCTTCCATAGGGAGTGGAAAAGAATAGAGGTCCATATTGCTGAGGTTGTCTTCAGCAGAGCGGGCGTAGTAGAGGTCTTCAGACTTAGAATCAATGGTGAAATAGTATTCACTACCCGGTCCATTTACCAGTGGCCCTATGTTTTTGGGCTCGCCCCAATTATTCCCATCATGGTATGACTTGTAAATATCGAACTCACCAAAATTTAAACTTTGTCCATTCGAACTAAAGTACAATACGTCAAACACATGATGATAAAATGGGCTTACTTCAGAATTTCGAGTGTTGATAATAGGTCCCATGTTTAATGCCTTTGACCATTTACCTTCGGCTGTTTTTATGGTGTAGTAAAGGTCAGAAAGGCCATATCCTCCAATACGGTCTGATGCGAAATAAAGGGTATCTTCCGTATGCGAAAGACTGGGATGGCTATCCCAGCCGATACTGTTTACACCAAGTCCTAGGTTTTTTATATCTCCCCAGGTACTGTCAGGGCTCATAGTAGCGCTGTAAATATCACAATCGCCATAACCATCAGGTGAATTACAGCGTGCGAAATACAGGTTTTGTCCATTTTTGCTTAGGCATGCAGAACCCTCATTGTACTTGCTATTCACTGCGGTAAAAGCTTCTGCCGTTGACCAATACCCGTCTTGAAGCACAGCATAAAACAGGTCTTCATCTTTTACAGGATCTATCCCCCTGTTGTGGGACCCACGCTTAGAGGTGAAAATTAACATGTGGTCGTCTTCATTCAGTGTAGGAGCATAGTCAGCTTTATCGGAGTTGATCACAGTTCCCATATTGAGTAATACGCTTCTTGGAGGGCGTAGTGTATCTACTTCTTTTCGGTAATCCACCAATTCATAGTAGTACTCTAAAGGGACGTAGTAATTTTTATCGTTTTGAGTTAATTCCTCGTAGTAAAGTTCAATTGTTCTTATATCAATATCCTCTCTATGATGCTTTAAAACCAGTTTATAGAGCAATTTTGCTTCATCGAGATTACCATATGTTTCGGTGAGCTTGGCGAGTTTCCAAAGCCAGTATGTTTCACGGTAGAAGTTAACGATACCAAATTTTTTAATATAGTTTCGTAAAATTGGATAAAGCTCTTCCCACTTACCCTGCTCATCGAGTTGCCTGATTTTTTTTAGTGTTTTAGGATCACTATAGATAGGGATTTTATTTACATTAGGAAAATTAAATAGATCAGAGTGACTGAAGGTAGAAACACTGTCTTGAAGGGTAATTTTCCCCCCGGACTTGTTTGCTTTTTTCTTTCTTTGGCTTCTGGCGGAGTCATAAACAACTGTTACTAACAAACAGCATATAAGCCCAATTTTTAGTGTTTTTTTCAAAGTCCTCCTCTGCTGTGCTGGTGTTAAAGTTGTTACAAAAATGTTTTTTTATCAAGAAGATCAAATATAGAGTTTTTTTGGCACAGCTCTTGAAAGACTATAAGTCCTCAAATAATAATGCTTAGAGAAGGTAAATAGCGTGCCATATTGGCATAAAAAATAAGGAACTACATGTTTAATGAAACTTTTTTCTCTGATTTGGTACAGGAAGATACGGAAGAGTTGATCCAGTTGATAAATCCTGAAGACCATTCAGACCTGAATTCGGAAGACCTCCCGGCAGAAATAGGTATTTTACCCATTAGAAATACGGTCTTGTTTCCCGGAGTGGTGATCCCAATTACTGTTGGACGCAAGAAATCTATCAGGCTGGTCAAAAAAGCCTATAAAGGCGACCGGCTTATTGGAGTGGTTGCCCAAAAGAACATCAATACTGAAGATCCCGGAGTGGAGGACATCTACAGTGTCGGTACTGTAGCGAAGATTATTAAGATGCTGGTATTGCCGGATGGAAATACTACTATTATTATTCAAGGCAAAAACAGGTTTAAGATAGGACATATCCTGGGCGAAGATCCATTCATTACGGCTAATTTTGAGCTTTTAGATCACTCTTTCCCCAAACGAAGCACTAAGGAAGTAAAGGCTTTGATGCAATCATTAAAGGATGCAGCAGGTAAGATCCTGCAACTGAATCCGGAAATACCGCAAGAAGCTCAAATGGCGTTGGATAATATACATGATCTGGGTTTCCTTACACACTTTTTGTCGTCCAATCTGAATACGGAGGTAGGACAAAAGCAGAAACTTCTTGAGACGAATAAGGGGCTTGATCGTGCCACCCTGTTACTCGAAATGATGCTTAAAGAGGTACAACTTCTGGAACTGAAGCATGATATTCAGAAAAAGGTGCATACGGATATTGATCAACAGCAGCGTGATTATTACCTCAGGCAACAGATCAGGGTAATGCAAGATGAATTGGGTTTTGACGGACCAGACCAGGAGATCGAAGTGTTGAGGTCTAAAGGTGATAAGATGAAGTGGTCAGAGGAAGTGAAAAAGCACTTTCTTAAGGAACTGGATAAGGTAAGTCGTATGAATCCTGCGGCAGCGGAATATCCGGTAGCTATGAACTATATTGAGTTGCTTCTGGACTTACCATGGGAGAATTACTCTCAAGATAATTTCGACTTGAAAAGGGCAAGAAAGGTATTGGATAAGGATCACTTTGGCATGGAAAAAGTTAAGGACCGTATCCTGGAATATCTGGCCGTATTAAAACTAAAAGGTGACCTGAAAGGCCCCATTCTATGCTTGTATGGCCCTCCCGGAGTGGGCAAGACATCACTTGGAAGGTCCATTGCCAAAGCCTTGAAACGACAATATGTCAGAATGTCATTAGGAGGTGTCCATGATGAAGCTGAAATAAGAGGCCATCGAAAAACTTACATCGGTGCTATGCCTGGTAAGATCATTCAAAACATTAAGAAGGCTAAATCATCTAATCCGGTTTTCATCCTTGATGAAATAGATAAAGTCAGCTCGGATTTCAGAGGTGATCCCTCTTCGGCCTTGCTTGAAGTACTTGACCCGGAGCAGAACAGTACTTTTATGGATAACTACCTGGAGCTCGAATATGACTTATCAAAGATACTTTTTATTGCCACAGCGAATTCCTTGGATACCATACACCCGGCCTTAAGAGATCGTATGGAGATCATAGAGATCAATGGGTATACACATGAAGAAAAAATAGAAATAGCCAGAAAACATTTGGTGCCTAAGCAGAAGGAAGAGCACGGATTGAAGCCGGGTGATGTGACTTTTCATAAAAAAGCATTATCCAATATAATTGATGGATATACAAGAGAATCCGGTGTCAGAAATTTAGAGCGACGAATTGGCTCCGTGGTACGTAATGTGGCTAAATCCATAGCTACGGAAGAGGAGTTCAGTAAAACCATTACGGAAAAGGAAGTGAAAGATGTGCTTGGGGCTAAAATATTTGATAAAGAGCTGTATCAGGGAAATGACATGGCAGGTGTTGTTACCGGCCTTGCCTGGACCCAGGTAGGAGGGGAAATACTTTTTATTGAATCCAGCCTGAGTAAGGGCAAAGGTAAATTAGTGCTTTCCGGTCAGCTTGGTGATGTGATGAAGGAATCGGCTATGGCAGCCATTTCTTACTTAAAGGCCAATGCGGATAAACTGGATGTGGATTATCGCCTTTTTGATACCTATGATTTGCATATTCATGTTCCGGCAGGTGCCGTTCCTAAAGATGGCCCGTCTGCCGGTATTACCATGCTCACTTCAATAGCCTCTATTTATACTCAAAGGAAAGTTCGGGGTAAGTTGGCCATGACTGGAGAGATAACACTCAGAGGGAAAGTACTGCCAGTAGGCGGTATTAAAGAAAAAATATTGGCTGCCAGACGTGCGGGTGTGAAGGACATAATTTTAAGCCAAAGAAATCAACGGGATATCGAAGAGATCGACACTCAATATCTCAAAGACATAAATATACATTATGTAGATAATGTAGATGAGGTAATTGAATTGGCATTACTTTCACAAAAAGTGAAAGTCCCGATGTCATTTGAATTTGTAGATCAGGCGGAGAAGAGTTAATCTTATAAACATCTTTATGCAAAGGGTCAGCCTGATCATTCTATGTATATTTCATGTTAGCGTGACTTTTGGTCAGGTTGGAGGGCAACGGTCGTATGAGTTTATGAATATTCCCTACAACCCACGTGTTGTAGGAATGGGAGGGCTGAATGTTTCAACACCCTATGAAGATGTTAATCTTGTGATATCCAATCCGGCACTGTCCTCCGATTCGCTGTCAGGGATGGTCTCTTTTAATTACCTGTCATACCTTGCTGATATAAATGTACTCTCTACCGTATATCAGCATGATCTTGGCAAATCGGGACATTGGTTTATGGGGGTCAATCATGTGTCTTATGGAAATTTTGAGAGCTTTGATGATACGGGTATTTCGCTGGGTGAATTTGATGCGGGAGAAACCTTTGTTACAGTGGGGCGAGGTCATCAATTGGATAATTTCTCCCTGGGAGCAAGTTTGAAGTTGATAAATTCAAGCATTGCAGGTTTTAACAGTACTGCTCTGGCTATGGACTTAGGTGGGGCTTTTATACACCCAAAGGGTAATTTTACGGCAGGGTTGGTATTCAAGAACATCGGATTCGTTTTATCTGATTACAGCGAAAGTCAAAACAGTCAATTACCATTTGATGTTCAATTGGGGGCAAGTTTGAAGCCAAAACACATGCCTTTTAGATTTACATTTACTGCTTATAATTTATACAAAGGAGATATCGCTTTTTTTGACCCCAATAGCGCAGATCAGGAAGAGGAGCCTGGTACCTTTGATAAAGTGATGAGGCACTTTGTTGTGGCCACTGAGCTTTTACTCTCTAAAAACGTTAACTTCAGATTGGGGTATAACCATTTAATACGGCAGGAGTTAAAATTAGAAGATAAAGCTGCTGGAGCCGGATTGTCTTTTGGATTGATGTTCAGGATAAAAGCCTTTGAATTTGCTTACAGCAGGGGAGGATATCATGCGGCGGGAGGGTCTAACAGCTTTTCAGTAACGGCTAACACCAACTTATTTTTAAAAAGAAGAAACTTTTAATATGTTAAATGATAAAAAATATCTAACCCCTAAGCAGATTGTAGAGGAGCTGGATAAATACATAATTGGTCAGAAGGATGCTAAGCGCAACGTGGCTATCGCACTCAGGAATAGGTGGAGAAGAATGAATGTAAAATCTGAAATGCAGGGTGAGATCATTCCCAATAACATCCTTATGATCGGTGCTACAGGAGTAGGAAAGACAGAAATAGCACGTAGGTTGGCAAAAATAGCCAATGCCCCTTTTACAAAAGTGGAGGCTTCCAAATTTACAGAAGTCGGATATGTGGGAAGAGACGTTGAAAGTATGGTAAGGGATCTGGTTGAACATTCGGTGAATCTGGTGAAATCTGAAAAGAAAGAAGAAGTCAAAAAGAAGGCAGAAACGCTCGTGGAAGATATTATACTTGATGCTTTGATACCCCCGTTAAAGAATGTTTCACCTACTGAAAAGAGTATTGATCTGCAGTCTTTTGATGACGAATTACCTTCATCTGAGCAAGAACTTAATGAGAAAACCAGGCAACGATTCAGAGAAAAGATCAGAAACGGAGAACTGGAAGATCGAAAAATAGATATTACTATAAAGCAGCCAGGGAATGGTGGAGTAGGCATGATAGGCGGAGGTATGATGGATGAGTCATCCATGATCAACCTTCAGGAAATGATCAGTGGGATGATGCCGAAAAAGAATAAAAAGCGAAAAGTAACGATTGCAGAAGCTCGAAGGCTGTTAATAGAAGAAGAAACCACAAAACTTATTGATATGGATGAAGTTAAGGAACTTGCCATACAAAAAGCTGAAAATACCGGTGTGATCTTTATTGATGAGATCGATAAAATTGCCACTGGAGCTTCTAAAAAAGGTGGTCCTGATGTCAGTAGAGAAGGGGTGCAGCGAGACCTTTTACCTATAGTGGAAGGAAGCACTGTCAACACTAAATACGGACATATCAAAACCGATCATATATTGTTTGTAGCTGCTGGTGCTTTTCACGTTTCTAAGCCATCTGATTTAATTCCGGAATTGCAAGGAAGGTTTCCAATTCGAGTGGAGTTAGATAATCTCACCAAAGATGACTTCTTTCATATTTTAAAAGAGCCAAAAAATGCACTTACCAAGCAATATGAAGCTCTCCTGAATGCAGAAGAGGTGATGCTTACTTTCGAAGAAGGAGCACTAGAAGAGATTGCGGAAACGGCCTTTCGAATTAATTTGGAAGTGGAGAATATCGGTGCGCGTAGGTTGCATACTGTCATGAGCCGGCTGTTCAACGAATTTATGTTTGACGTACCGGATAAAATTGGACCAAATGCGAAGATCATAATAACTTCAGATCTGGTCAGAGAAAAACTGTCAGGGTTGGTCAAGAATAAAGACTTGAGCGAGTTTATTTTATAGACCAATTTTGCAAAAACGATACGCGCTAATACTACTCTTATTCATCTCACCATTACATGTTGCTGTTTTAGGTCAGACGCAGGACTCATCGTATATAAAGCCAAAACGAGCCACTTACATTCGTAGTTTCGAAGATAAGTTCTACATTAAACCGTTGCTTACAGCTCGTAGCCTGAGCCTTACCTTTGAAGAAGAAAATAACAGATTTAGGGACATCGAGTATACCCCCTCTATAAATACATACCTTGGTTTTGGCTTTTATCTGTTTGACGTTGGGTTTGAATTATCCTTTCAGGTGCCTAACGATAGTCAGGATGAATTGACCTATGGACGTACCAAAGCGTTTGATGTACAGGCCAATATTTATCTCAACAAATGGGGAGCTGATGTTGCTGTCCAGAATTATAGCGGGTTTTATTTTGAGGACCCTGAAAGTCATTTTAGTCAATGGCAAAGTGGAGACCCCTTTCCGCAACGTTCAGACTTAGAAATGAGGAACCTTCAATTCAACACTTTTTATATTTTTAATCATGAGAAATTTTCTTACCGATCTGCTTTTAATCAGGCAGATATGCAGCTAAAGAAGGCAGGCTCTTTTCTACTGGGTATAAGTGCTTCCAGCTTTCGCTTTTCAGCGGATTCGTCATTAATGCCATTCGAAAGCCGTTCGATGTTAGAAGAAAATGCCACGCTCAGAGCAGGGCGGGCCACGGTGCTAGGTCTATTGCCTGGATATACGCATAACTTTATCCATGAACAGTTATACCTCAACCTTTCACTATCTCTGGGACCGGCACATTTGTGGACGCGGTATACCACGGAAAATCTTGAACAAGATGATATTGCTATCCGGGCTATTTTCAATGTCAGAGCCGCAGCAGGTTATAACAGTGATACATTCTTTGGAGGAATTAGTTTAGTCAGCCAGAGTGTTAATTATGCTATTGACAACCTTAATGTTATAGGTTCATCAGGTAATATTAAGTTCTTTATAGGCTACAGATTTTTAGAAAAGGGAATACTTACCAAAAGCATTTTGTGACCTACATAACAAATTCCAGAAAATTTTCCGGAGTGATGGATTGTTGCTTGGCGTCCGGGTAAGCTCTTGTGAAGGTAAGTGGGAATTTAGCCTTTTTCTGATTGGATAATTTAAACTCAAAGGCGTATAAATCACCGTCTTTTTCTTCCAGGTAATCTACTTCTTGTTGTTGCCGGGTACGCCAGAAATAGGTATTCGTAAATCTTTTTTGATAATGGTTTTGTTTTATACGTTCTGCTATGATAAAATTCTCCCATAAAGCTCCCTTGTCTTGTCTGAATTCTAAGGGGGCGTAATTTGAGATAAGACTATTGCGAATGCCATTATCATAAAAATAGATTTTTCTTGTACTACTTATTTCATTGCGCAGATTACGACTGTAAGGCTGTAATCTGAAAATCACGAAAGTTTTCTCCAGAATATTCAGGTAATGACTTACAGTGTTCTTGTCTATACCAAGCGTATTTGCCAGTTCATTGTATGAAACTTCGCTACCTACCTGGTAAGCCAATGCTTGCAAAAGCTTTTCAATGATTTCCGGTTTTCTTATACCTGCGACAGACAGTACATCCTGATACAAATAGCTGGAGGTGAGTTGTTGCAGCACTTCTTTTCCTTCGCCACGGGCATGAGCGGTGATCACCTCCGGGTACATACCATAGACTAGCCTGATTTCCAACTGCTGCTGAGTGACAATGTAGCCTAAATGCGTTAATAGTTCGGACCATGAAACAGGGTAGAGTTGATATTCCCACTTTCTACCGGTAAGCGGTTCAGTGATCTCCTGGTTTATTTCAAGCGCCGAAGAACCACTTACGAGCAATCGAACAGAGGAGAATTGATCTGTGATCATTTTTAAGGTGAGACCGATATTTTTAACACGTTGCGCTTCGTCAATAAATATAATGCTATGATTACCAATAATTTGCTTGAGTTTTTCTGTATTTGCAGCAGCTAATTCATCTCGTACAACAGGGTCATCGCCATTTAGGAACAGATGTTCTTTTTCCTCTTTTAATAAGGCTTTTATTAATGTTGTTTTTCCGGTTTGCCTTGGGCCGATCAGTATAATGGCTTTGTCCCCATTCAGTCTTTCTTTAAGGGTATTGTAAAGTTGCCTTTTAATCATAATCACCAAAAGTAATGTTTTTTGGTGAATACAATCACCAAAAGTAATGTTTTTTGGTGATTGTATTCACCAAAAGTTATAACTATCAGTGAATGTAATCACCAAAGATTAATTTTTCAGCTATTTTATACTTTCTACAATAAATGCCTGTAGTTGGAATACTGTATTTTTTTATGTGTGATTCGGCCTTAGATCCAGAATGTTATTGCTAAGGAGTATCACTTTTACGCTTGGGGTAATCATAGAAGAGTACTTCACCTTTGCCAAAATCAACATTGCTCCAATGTTCTGTATGGAAAACACAAGCAAAAACACCACACGTCGGGATATTCCATATGTCAGTGTTTGCCAGGCGATTTGCGAAATCGGTAAAGCCAGGGTTATGACCAAACATCATCAAACTATTGATTGAGTCATTTGTTTTACGAACTATGTTGAGTAACAGGTGAGAAGCAGCGTGGTAAATACCGGAATCTGTTTGAATTCTTTTTTCGGGGTAACCTATTACATCGGCTATAATGATGGAGGTATCCAATGCTCTTTTTGCCGGGCTGGAGAGTAAGAGGTCTGGCAAAACCTGTCGCTTTAATAATCGTTCGCCCATAACAGGAGCACTACGCTTCCCACGTTTGTTTAGAGGCCTTTTATCATCCGGAAGCTCAGGGAAGTTCCAACTTGACTTAGCATGCCTTACCAGGTAGAGCGTTTTCATGTTTTAATGTAAAGTGAAAATTAGAATAAACTTCTCGGCAACTAAATTGGATTTTAGCTAGGGTCTAACTCTCTTCTTATAAAACTGTTGGCTTTATCATTCTTTTCATAAAGTTCATACGCCTTTCTGATCAGGTCTTCAATCATTTTGACGGCACTTCTTAAATACTTCAGTAATTCTTTTTTACTGATATCATCCATACTTACCAGTACCTTTTTTATTTCCTCTACTTTATTTTCAAAAGGCTTAAGGAATTCTTTGGCTTTGTAAGGAGGATCAGCTTCAAGGGCTAAAGATTTAATAACGTCTGAATTTTCAGGTTGAAAACCAAGGAGATCATTCATGTCAGTTCCCAGGATATGCCCTAAGGCTTCCAGCGTCTCTAAATCCGGAGTCGACTTTTTATTTTCGTAGTTAGATATCGTGTTTCTTCTGATATCTCCGGTGATCCTTTTCTTGATCATGGAGGCAAGGTCTTCCTGACTGAGTTCCCTTTTATTTCTTAGTTCCTTAAGTCTTTTGGCAAAATCCATAAAAGCATTATTTTTAGTCAAATTTCTTGACTATTTCAAATCACTTGACTTTATTTGTCTTGTTAGAAATCGAGATGCAGATTGCACTCCCAGTTCATCGAAATAACAAATAAGCTCAGAAGATTCAAAATTTTGAGGGAAAACTATGTCTATGGATTATCCGTTTCTTGAAATTTTGCATTCGTCAGAATATGACGATGACATTCATATCCTCTATGACCTTATTAAAAATTGCCAATTGTGCTGGATGGCCTATGAGCTTATTGAAGAGCACTATAACGAACAGAATGGGAAAAAGTGCTTAAACATTTTTGTCTCATCAAATACAATACTGATAAAGAGCAAAACACATAGAATTTTAGCCAGATTTTGGTTTGAAAATATAAGAATTAATACTCCCAAATCGTATAGTTGGGCGTTGTAACTCCTATTAAGTATTAAAACGTTTATAAAAGTGGCTTTAGATAAAATAATACAACGTTACATTGAATTAGACCAGTTAATTACCAATCAGGAATCAGGCAATGCTGATGATTTAGCGAAAGCCCTGGGTATATCGAAAAGACAGGTGTATAATTATTTCCATGCGATGCATAAAATTGGCATAAACATCAAATTCAATCCTGCCAAACAAACATATACTTACCCTGAAAAAGACTAGACAAAAGCTGTTATACCAGTTTTTTGTACCGGATTCTTTTTGGAGCAGCATCTCCCAGACGTTGCTTGCGGTTCTCTTCATACTCGGTGAAGTTTCCATCAAACCAGGTTACTTGAGAATCTCCTTCAAACGCTAATATGTGAGTGCACACTCTATCCAGAAACCAGCGATCGTGAGAAATAATTACTGCGCAACCACCGAAATTTTCCAATGCTTCTTCTAATGCTCTAAGGGTATTGACATCCAGATCATTCGTAGGCTCATCGAGTAATAATAAATTGGCTCCCTGTTTTAGCGCTATCGCCAGGTGTACTCTGTTGCGCATGCCTCCGGACAGTTCTTTCACTTTCTTCTGCTGATCTGAGCCGCTGAAGTTAAATTTACTTACATAAGCACGACTATTGATCTGTTGACCACCTAATGTTATAAGTTCATTTCCTTCAGTTATGGCTTCCCATACAGAATGTTCCGGATTCAGGTCATCATGTTCTTGATCTACATAGGCTATTTCTACCGTAGGCCCCACTTCAAAAGTACCGGCATCAGGCTCTGATTGCCCTGTGATCAGTTTGAACAATGTTGTTTTACCAGCACCATTAGGCCCTATAATACCCACTATGCCAGCCTTAGGGAGGGAGAATTCTAGATTTTCATAAAGTAATTTGTGGCCAAATGCTTTTGATACACCTTGTGCCTCTATCACCTTATCGCCAAGTCTTGGTCCTGGGGGAATGAACAATTCTAGTTTTTGTTCTCGTTCATTGGTCTCTTGGTTTAACAATTTGTCATAGGCATTTAGACGGGCCTTGGCTTTGGCATGCCGGCCTGTCGGCGTCATTTTGGCCCATTCCAATTCACGAGATAATGTTTTTTGTCTTTTGGATTCCGTTTTTTCTTCCTGGGCCAGTCTTTTTTGCTTTTGTTCAAGCCAGGACGAATAATTTCCCTTCCAGGGTATACCTTCACCACGGTCAAGTTCTAATATCCATCCGGCAATGTTATCCAGGAAATATCTGTCATGAGTAACAGCTATTACCGTACCTTGATATTGCTTTAAATGTTGTTCCAGCCAGTGTACAGATTCGGCGTCGAGGTGGTTGGTAGGTTCATCTAATAAAAGAATATCCGGCTCTCTAAGGAGTAGCCGGCAAAGCGCCACTCGTCTTTTTTCACCACCGGAAAGATTCTCTATCACGGCATCTCCGGGGGGTGTTCTCAAGGCATCCATTGCTCTTTCGAGCTTACTGTCTAATTCCCATGCATTCAGTTGGTCTAACTTTTCCTGTACTTCACCTTGCCGCTGGATAAGCTTGTCCATGGCATCCGGATTATCTAATACTTCGGGGTCGGCAAATTTGAGATTGATATCCTCAAACTCTTTAAGTAAAGCTATTGTGTCATGTGCGCCTTCTTCAACTACTTCTTTTACAGTCTTTGATTTGTCGAGTTGCGGTTCCTGCTCCAACAGTCCAATGGTATATGTCCCATCAAATACTACTTCCCCTCTATATTCCTTATCTACTCCGGCTATGATCCTTAAAAGCGAAGATTTTCCTGAACCATTTAAACCAAGCACGCCAATTTTGGCTCCGTAGAAAAAAGACAAGTAAATATCTTTTAATACATGTTTATTAGGCGGGTAAACTTTGTTTACGCCTGCCATAGAGAAAATAATCTTTTCGTCGCTCATGAATTCAGGGATAGTTATATGCAAACAAATTTATCTTTTCTACTTTCAAAGTGTATTGTAACACCTCTTTTTTTGTTAAAAAATCAACTCATTTTAAACTTTTATAAAACTTAGCGCGTTTGAGCCCTAATAGATTGATAAAAGCATCAATAAGTTGTTGGTAAATAAATCATGCTAAAGTTTGATTTCATTTAATTAATTTTATTTTTGCACCAAAATTACGGTTTTTAAACATAGGAGGTACTTAAGCTATGTATTGGACATTAGAACTCGCGTCATATCTTGAAGACGCTCCCTGGCCTGCTACTAAGGATGAATTGATAGATTATTCCATTCGTACTGGAGCCCCTTTGGAGGTGGTAGAAAATCTTCAGGAATTGGAAGATGATGGTCAACCTTATGAAAATATTGAGGAAATATGGCCAGACTATCCGACAAAAGAAGATTTCTTCTTTAATGAAGATGAATATTGACAATAAAATATTTACAATAAATAAGTGAATATGGAAAGCCGATAATGATCATTATCGGCTTTTGTTTTATGTGCTAATCAAGACCCATTGCCTTCAACTTTTCAAAAGTGCTTCGGCAATTACTATATCTTCCGGTGTAGTGATCTTTAAATTATTGTAGCTGCCTTCGAACAAAGAGATCTCATGTCCTGATTTTTCAACTACACTGGCATCGTCCGTTAAGCTAGGTTCTTCTTTTATTTGATAGGCAGGCTTGATGATTTTCAAGTCGAATGTCTGAGGTGTCTGTATCAGGCGATATTCTGATCTATCCACAGCTTTAGTCTTATGTTGGTCTGTTTTGCGTATAGACTCTTTTAAGCGAACGGCAGCAACGGCACTACCATGTACTGCTGCCAGATGGAAAGACGCTCCTATGATATCCTGGCTTACCAATGGTCTTACCCCATCATGTATGGCTACAATGCCTTCCGGGTCTTTGATCTTATCCAGGCCATTTTTCACAGATTGAAACCTTGTATCACCACCTGGCGCTAATATTACCGGCTTGTCAAAACCATATTGCTCACATTGGTTTTGCCAGGTAATCAGATCGTTGTCAGGTAGAACTAATATCACATTGAGATCCTTCGAGTAGGAGAAAAAGGTATTAAGTGTGCGTATGAGAACGGGTAACCCATTTAATAGCATGAACTGTTTTGGGACGGTGCTTTTCATGCGGGTTCCCTTACCTCCGGCCACTATGATTGCGTATTCGTTTTTCTTCATATCGAGCTGGCTTGAAAGGAATAAAAAAGAGCCGTCATATTGTGACAGCTCTTAGTACTATTTGTTACTATTATTCGTAAGGTCAGATCACATTATACGATGAGCATGGCATCACCATAAGTCAAGAATCTATACTTTTCTTTCATGGCCACCTGGTAAGCCTCCATCACCAACTCATAACCTCCAAAGGCTGCTGCCATCATGAGTAATGTTGACTCTGGCATATGAAAGTTTGTAACCATGGCGCTGCAGATCTTGAAATCATATTGAGGGAAAATAAATTTATCTGTCCAGCCTGTTCTGGGTTTCAATCTGTTATTTGCAGAAACGGAAGACTCAAGCGCCCTCATAGTAGTGGTGCCTACAGCACAAACTTTCTTCTTACTATCTAATGCCAGATTTACTTTTTCAACAGTATGATCTCCTACATTAAAATTCTCGGAGTCCATTTTATGTTTGGTTAAATCCTCCACATCAACAGGTCGGAAAGTACCTAAACCTATGTGTAAGGTGATATGATCCATTTCCACACCTTTTATCTCTAATCTTTTTAAGAGTTGTCTGGTAAAGTGTAAACCTGCCGTTGGAGCTGCTACTGCACCTTTATTTTTGGCATAAATTGTTTGGAATCTATCTTTATCTTCCGGTTCAGTATCTCTTTTAATATATTTCGGGAGAGGTGTTTCCCCTAGATTTTCGATTGTCTTATAAAACTCTTCGTCTGTCCCATCAAACAAAAAACGAATGGTTCGACCTCTTGACGTGGTATTGTCAATTACCTCTGCTACCAGGTCGCCATCTCCGAAATACAACTTATTTCCAACCCTTATTTTTCGGGCGGGGTCTACTAGTACATCCCAAAGATGCATTTCCTCATTTAACTCCCTCAACAAGAAAACTTCGATTTTGGCTCCTGTTTTTTCTTTGTTACCATACAGCCTTGCCGGAAATACCATGGTGTCGTTAGAAACCATCACATCTCCCTCGTCGAAATAATTAACAATATCTTTGAAAACCTTGTGTTCTATTTCACCACTGTCACGGTGTAATACCATTAGTCGTGATTCATCCCTATTTTCAGCCGGATATAAGGCTACCAATCCGGTTGGTAGATCAAACTTGAATTCTGATAATTTCATATTTAATATTACGGTATTAAATAACTACGAAGTGCGTTATTGAATAAGCTTGCAAAGATAGCTATTTAACTTACATTCCCTGATTATTTAATCATTTAGTTTATCCTTGATGTATAGTCTTGTTAGTATTTAAATTGATTTTAGAAAGTTTCGGGTTTGCCTGGAACGCTTTAAAGATGAATTTACTCCGAACAGTACTTTCACTGCTCGGAGTAACGATAGGTATCTTTGCCATTATTTCGGTTTTCACGCTGGTAGATTCATTGGAAAAAAATATTAAGGACAGTTTTAATTTTTTAGGGTCTGATATTCTTTATATCTCCAAAATGCCATTCATCATTAAATCCAGGGAAGAATGGTTGTCCTATCGCAACAGGCCCAATCCAAGTTTTTCAGAATTTGAGACGCTACAAAAGAGACTAACCCAAAATACGGGCCTTTGTATATCATCCAGTGCAAATGGAATAGCCACCAGGGAGAATAATAGTTTTAATGAAACCCAGTTAATTGGCGTAAGTTTCGGATACAAAGATGTAAGCGAACTTGATATTATTAAAGGCAGGTATTTCTCCAGAAGCGATATTTTTTCCAGCAGGAATGTAGTGATTATTGGTGATGAGGTGAAAAAGGCTCTTTTCCCGAACAACGAAAGCGCGATAGGTAAAGAGATAAAAATACGTAACAGTAAATTCCTGGTTATCGGAGTATTGAAGAGAGAAGGAGAGAGCTTTCTGGGCTTTAGCAGCAAAGATGGTAACGCCATTATGCCTTTTGGTAGTTATCGCAAGTTTTTCACCACAGGTACAGGAAGGTCCAATGAAGTAGGAGCCACCATTATTGTCAAAGGTGGGGAAGAAGATCTGGGTTTGTTGGAATTAGAAGGTGAGATTACAGGGATATTAAGGACCAGACGCGGACTGAAACCAAAAGAAGAAGATACTTTTTCCATCAACCGGCCTGAAGCCATCGCCAATGAGATTGGTCAGGTGTTCGATATTTTAAGTATAGCAGGAACTATCATTGGTGGTTTTTCTATTTTGATAGGGGGCTTTGGTATTGCTAACATTATGTTTGTTTCAGTAAAAGAGCGAACCAATATTATAGGCATTCAAAAGTCACTCGGAGCAAAAAATTACTTTATACTTTTTCAGTTCCTTTTTGAAGCTATTTTCCTGAGTGTAATTGGCGGACTGGCAGGATTGGTGCTGGTCTATTTTATTACATACCTCCCGTTAGGGTCTCTGGTGGTTACTCTTACAGTTAAAAATGTTGCCATCGGTCTGGGGGTTTCTTCTATTATTGGCACCTTATCAGGAATTATTCCGGCAGCCTTGGCAGCCAGGTTGGATCCGGTGATTGCTATTCGTGCTTGAAAGCATAAAATCTTTTCAAGGCTTTGTTATCATGAAGCGGCGACTGGATTTATTTCCTTCTTGTTCCATAATCAACAGATATAACCCTATGCCATGTCCTTCAAGGTCGAACTCCAACGTAGTAGACTGAGATGTAGGTAGAAAAGACTGATCATAACTGATTACACCCTGCATGTTGATCATTTGTACTCTTACTGGTGCCAGGGAGGTTAGTAAAATAGAGGCGTTTAGTTGATATGAACCGACCGGGTTAGGGAATAAAGAGAGGTTAAATGGGTTTTGGATGACCGGATTTTCTACAGTGTATGAAATTGCTTTGAATGCGTCAATGCGTCCGAATCCATAAAATCTGTCCCATCCTTTTGTGTCTTCATCATCGCCAATATTATCCGCTGCAGTTTTGTACAGTATTGTTTTGACCTGGTCAGCATTAAGCCTGTGGTTTGTGGAAAGCAGGAGTGCGGCTACTCCACTAACTACTGCCGTTGACATTGAGGTGCCACTCCAAATAGTAGTACTGTTTGATAGGCCAAGACTGTAAATAGCGTTACCGGGAGCTGCTAAATTAATATGGTCTCCGAAATTACTTCCAGCTGTGGAAGAGCCGCTAAAAGCTATGCTACGTTTATCATCCGGGTCAGTAGACCCCACTGCCATTGTAGAAGGGTAGGCCGCCGGATAAAAAAGATCATCGACATTCAGATTTCCCATACTACATACGACAAGTACATTTCTTTGTGCAGCATATCGGATAGCATCAGACAGTACATTCAAATCTTTATCACCGGTCATGGACATATTTATGATGTTGGCCCCGTTGTCCACGGCATAGTAGATGCCTGCTGCCCAGTCACTGAAAAAACCAGTTTGATCCTGGTCCAGCACCTTGCATATCATAAGCTTACATTGCTGATCTATACCTGCTATAGCATAAGTATTGTTTGCATTGGCGCCAATTACTCCCGCTATAGCGTTGCCATGTCCGCGATCATCTACAGGATGAGCATCTTCATTAACGAAATCCCATCCATAAATGTCATCTATGAACCCATTGTTGTCGTCATCCAGGCCATTACCAGGTATTTCACCTTTATTATTCCATAGACGACCATCAAACTCGATTAAGTCAGGATTAATTCCTGTATCCAGAATAGCCACAGTGATTTCGGGGCTCCCCGTAGTAATATTCCATGCATCTATAATGTTAATGTCAGCATCTTTCATTGATTGGATGGAAAAAAAAGAAAGTTCACCCGTATTTTCAAGGTACCACTGTTTTTCAAAAATAGGATCATTGGGAATATTCTTCATCTGGACTGTTCCTGATGCATGACCTCTGTGGTCTTTTTCTATGTATTCAATATGTTGTTGCAATCCGGGGGTTTTAAAAAAAACTTCAGGTGAACCAATGGCTTCTTTGTATTCATTATTTGATTTCAACAGGTAAGTATAATTGGCAGGGTGGTCGCTCATCCTATGACGTGATATATTATGCATTGTCGAGGTTGTGTGTTTCCTGCCTTTTACAGATAGTTCTTTTAATACTAAATCAAACGATTTCTTGCCCCTGAACTTGATTATCCATTGAGGGTTTTCTTTATGAACTTGCTGTGATTGAGCTATAGAAAGACAGCTTACCAGAAAAAAAGTAAATAAGACCCGCATGGAGGTTTGCAAGTACATACTTAAATGGGTTGGTTATTTTCTTAAAAATAAACGTTTATATATTGAATTACTTTTTCACTGGAGTATTTAATGATTTCTTAATAGAATGTAGAGCGTGTTGCTCTTTTAGTCAGGCTTTGATTAACCGCTTTATTACTACAATTTAAAATGATTTTTTAACCTTATGCATGTACAAGTTCTTTTTACACTTAATTTTGCAGATTCTTAAATTATAATACATCTCATATAAAAAGTCATCTTTGTATAGAAGATATTAAACATTAGTATAATGAAGACAGCGCTAATAACGGGAATTACTGGTCAGGATGGTGCGTATTTAGCTCAGCTACTGCTGGAGAAAGGGTATATAGTTCATGGGATTAAGCGGAGAAGTTCGCTATTCAATACAGAGCGTATTGACCATCTCTATCAAGACCCCCATGAAGAGGATATAAAGATGACCCTTCATTATGGTGATCTGTCCGATTCGACAAATATCATCCGTATTGTACAGGAAGTGCAACCTGATGAGATTTACAATTTAGGAGCCATGTCTCATGTACAAGTGAGTTTTGATAGCCCGGAATATACAGCTAATGTCGATGCACTTGGTACACTTCGACTTTTGGAGGCAGTACGTATACTTGGATTAACCGATAAAACCCGTATTTATCAGGCTTCCACTTCAGAGCTTTATGGAAAAGTAATGGAAGTGCCACAAACAGAAGATACTCCATTTTACCCGCGCTCACCATATGCAGTCGCGAAACTATATGCTTACTGGATCACTGTTAACTATCGCGAAGCGTATAATATGTTTGCTTCAAATGGTATTTTATTTAACCATGAATCGCCGATCAGAGGAGAAACTTTTGTAACCAGGAAAATTACAAGGGCTGCAGCGCGTATTGCCTTAGGGTTACAAGACACCATATATCTGGGTAATCTGGATGCTAAAAGAGATTGGGGGCATGCTAAGGATTATGTGGATGCGATGTGGTTGATTTTGCAGCAGGATGTGGCAGAGGATTTTGTGATTGCCACTGGTATTACTACCAGTATTCGAGACTTCGTAAAAATGACATTTAACGAATTAGGTATAGAATTGGAATTTCAGGGGGAAGGGCTGGATGAGATAGCTGTCGTAAAGAGTTGTAGTAATTCAGATTATACCGTTGAAGAAGGTAAGAAAGTGGTAGCGGTAGATCCCAGGTATTTCCGCCCAACAGAGGTGGACTTGTTAATTGGAGACCCTGCAAAGTCTATGAATAAACTCAAATGGAAACCGAAGTATGATTTGAAAGCTTTAGTGAAGGACATGATCTGGTCGGATATAGCATTATTTAAAAAGGATGCGTTATTAAAAGAATATGGCCATAAAGTTTTAAATCAATACGAATAATGGATAAAAGTGCGAAAATATATGTTGCAGGCCATCGCGGAATGGTGGGTTCTGCCATTGTACGACTTTTGGAAGCTGAGGGGTACGAACAGATTGTGTTCAGAACATCCGCGGAACTTGATCTGCGTGACCAAAATGAAGTGGCACAGTTTTTCAATAAGGAAAAACCGGACTATGTAGTGCTTGCTGCGGCTAAGGTAGGGGGCATACATGCGAATAATACGTACAGGGCAGAATTTTTGTATGACAATCTGATGATACAAAACAATGTAATACACTCATCACACTTAAATGGTGTCAAAAAACTGTTGTTCCTGGGCTCTTCATGCATATATCCCAAACTGGCGCAACAGCCCCTTAAAGAAGAATACTTGCTTACAGGGCCATTAGAGCCTACTAATGAGCCATATGCGCTAGCCAAAATTGCAGGGATAAAAATGTGTGAGGAATATCGGTCACAATATCAGTCGAATTTTATCTCTGCTATGCCCACTAACCTGTATGGCCCTAATGATAATTATGATCTGGCGAATTCACATGTATTACCTGCATTGCTGAGGAAATTCCACATAGCAAAAGCTAACGGTGATGACCACGTGATGGTTTGGGGCAGCGGAAAGCCACTCCGAGAGTTTTTACATGTAGATGACCTCGCTGACGCCAGTCTCTTTTTACTCCGGAATTATAATGCTCCGGAAACAATCAATGTAGGTTCAGGTGAAGAAATTTCCATTCTGGAGTTGGCCAAACTGGTAAAGAGCATTGTCGGATATCAAGGTAGTATTGAGCTAGATACCTCTAAACCTGATGGGACTCCTAGAAAACTACTGGATAGTTCAAAATTAGCATCCCTGGGATGGAAAGCTAAAATCTCAATGAAAGAGGGTGTTGAGCAGGTTTATAAAAATCTTAACTGGCAGGATAATACTATCGCCATGAATTGAATTTTCTTTTAGTGAAAATGCTGGAATATAAATTGGTGATAATCTTGCATATCAATGATCAAAGGATAGTGTAGAATGTGAAATTTGGAAGAGACCTCAGAAAAGAAGGTCTCTATTAATCCCTTATTTTATTCCTGTACAGGAATAGGTTTCTCAAGGTCCTCCCCTTTGATCTTGGCTTTTATCTTGCCTTCTAACTCGTCCATCAGTTCAGGATTATCTTCGATAATTGATTTTACCGCATCTCTGCCCTGGCCTAGCTTGTTTCCATCGTAGGAAAACCATGAGCCGGCTTTATTAATAATTTCCAACTCCACCCCCAAATCAATGATCTCACCTACTTTTGAGATACCTCTGCCATACATGATATCAAATTCCACTACTTTGAAAGGGGGTGAGACCTTATTTTTCACCACTTTGACACGTGTACGGTTACCTGTGATGTCGGCAGGACCTTCCTTGATCTGACCTATTCGCCTGATATCCAGTCTTACGGAGGCATAGAATTTTAGTGCGTTACCGCCCGTAGTAGTCTCAGGATTACCGAACATTACACCAATTTTTTCTCGCAACTGGTTGATGAATATACAACAGCAACCGGTTTTATTGATCGTTCCGGTCAGCTTACGAAGTGCCTGTGACATAAGCCTGGCTTGCAAACCCATTTTACTGTCACCCATTTCTCCTTCTAATTCTCCTTTAGGTACTAATGCTGCTACTGAATCAATTACAATGATGTCAATAGCGCCGGAACGAATTAAGTGTTCCGCTATTTCCAATGCCTGTTCGCCGTTGTCCGGCTGAGATATTAATAAATTTTCCGTATCAATACCCAGCTTTTCAGCGTAACTCTTGTCAAAAGCATGTTCAGCGTCTATAAATGCTGCTAACCCGCCGGCTTTCTGAGCTTCGGCAATAGCGTGCATGGAAACAGTGGTCTTTCCTGAAGACTCAGGGCCGTAGATTTCTACAACTCTTCCTCTCGGTATCCCACCTATGCCCAGCGCTATGTCAAGGCCTAAAGATCCTGTAGAGATGGCCGGGACGTCAATCACTCTCTCGTCGCTGAGTTTCATTACAGCACCCTTTCCATACGTCTTTTCCAGTTTATCAATCGTCAGTTGTAGTGCCTTGAGTTTTGCTTCCTTTTCGCTCATTATCCTAATGTGATTAGTTCAATATCCAGTTGGTGAAGTTAATAAGTTCCGTGCATAAAAATCAGTCAGTAACTCAAAATGTTTGTGGATTACCCGGTCCATTTTGTAACCTCTTTCCTAAATTGCGCAAAATGATACGTTACCTGCTATTTATCATCTTCTGTTTTGGACTGTATCCATGTGTTGCTCAATTAGATAACACAGCCTTTGATCAGTTTCAGCCCATTGTTGCGGAAGATTCTAATGCCCTTTATTTTGGTATAAATGCCCTCGGCTTTAATAAGAATAATGAATATTTTAGCGATATAGCCGATGGACTTACACTATTCGGGTATCAGTTTAACCCTTACTTTACCTACCAGGCAGGAAAGCATTTTAAATTATCCGGAGGAGCTTTTTTGCAAAAAGACTTTGGTAATGATGACTTTACGGAAATAGCACCTACGTTTACAGTATCCTATAATTTTCTTCAGGGGAGAATACTCTTTGGAACGCTGGAAGGTAGTACGTCACACAGACTGGTGGAACCCTTGTATGATTTTGAAAGTGTATTAATAGATCGATTAGAGAACGGCCTGCAGTTCAAGATAGAGAGGCCTGATTTATTTATTGATCTTTGGATAGATTGGCAAAATATGATCTATCGCGGAGATAATGATCAGGAAGAGGTGGCCGGAGGTGTATCTTTTAACAAGCTTCTGTTGGATAAATCCTGGAAGGTAGAATTACCACTTCAACTGGTGGCATTTCATCGTGGAGGTCAAATCGATACCAGTCCACTTCCATTACAGACCTATTTTAATAGTGCTTTAGGGGTGGCTTTATCAAAATCGTTTACGGCTGCAAATCTTATACAATCGTTTCGATTTGAGGGTTATCATATGTATTACAAGGATTTTTCTAACACCCAGGAACTTACTTTTCTGGATGGCGATGGCATCTATTTGAATGCTTCAATCAAAACGAAAATACACCTTGATATAATGGCTAGTTATTGGAAGAGTGACGAATTTTTGTCTTTTAGCGGTGGGCAATTATACCAATCTGTTTCCGGCATATTGCGAGAGCCATTTACAGTGGAGTCAGAACGGCAACTTCTTATCGTCCGCTTTTTGCATAATCTGAAGATATCGGATAATATTTTCGTTTCCACACGTTTTGAACCTTACTATGATATTGAAAATGGCCTTTTTGAATTTTCTCACGGATTGTATATCAATTACCGGCCACAGTTTTTTCTTACCAGAGTAAAAGACCACCGATGATAAAAAAAATTGGGGGAGCCATATTGATACTGTTTATTATTTTAATAGCATGGCACCATGAGCTGGTCTATTATGGTTTGGTGCAAGGAAAAGGACAGCTTTCAGTTATTTGGAATGCCAGACCTGTACAAAGCTTTCTGGATGATCCATCTACCCCGGATTCTGTACGTCAGAAGTTACTTTTCATAGAGGAAGTTCGTCAATTCGCTATTAATGAACTAAACCTGAATGATACTGATAACTATACCACTATGTACGATCAAAAGGGGAAACCAATATTGTGGGTAGTGACGGGGTGCGAGCCGTATGCTTTTGACCCAAAAACGTGGGACTTTCCTGTGGTCGGAGAGGTGCCGTATAAAGGTTTTTTTATTCAGGGCATGGCGGACAACGAAATGGTTGAATTAGAGAAGCAAGGATATGATGTAGGTGTACGAACAGTAGGAGGATGGTCTACCCTGGGATGGTTCACAGATCCTATATTGAGCAATATGCTGGGAAGGAGTTATGGAGATTTGGCTAATCTGATCATACATGAACTAGTTCATTCCACCATTTTTGTGAAAGATAGCGTGGATTTTAATGAGAATCTGGCATCATTCATTGGTGATCGTGGAACCGAGATCTTCTTAGAAAAATATTACCAGGACTCACATGCTGTGACTTATGCCAACGAACTGCAAGATGAACTAAAATACGTTGAACATGTTTTGAGAGGAGCAGATAAACTGGACTCACTGTATAATTATTTTAAGGATAAAGATACAACTGGCATTGCAGTCAATAAAAAGGATATGATCGGTGAGATCATTCAGCAGATGGATACTTTATCGTTATCTCGTTTCACTTTTTTGGAGCGACTAAAAAAACGAAATATAAACAATACTTATTTTATGTCATTTTTACGCTATCGTTCTAAGCAAGTGCCATTAGAGGCTTTGTATGAAGAAGATTTTAATAATAATTTAACAGCATTCATAAAACACTTGAAGGGTAAGTATCCGTTTCTTTGACCAATGAAAACCGTCAGATCTGTTATAGCGCTATTCATACTATTGGTATTTGTTTCCGGAGATGAAATAAGAAATGGCTATCGTTCTGTAAAAAACAGAAGTTTTCAATCAGGCGAAGTGTTGACATACAAAGTACACTATGGCTTTATCAGTGCTGCTACGGCCGAATTGACCATCAGTGACAAACTGTACAGGCTCAATGACAGAAAGTGCTACAAGATAGAGGTAATGGGTAGGTCAGTAGGCATGTTTGACCTTTTTCTTAGGATTAGAGATACCTGGGGAACCTATCTTGATACATCAGCTATCATAACACATAAATTCTACAGGAAGATCGAAGAAGGAAAATACCGGAAAAATGAGGTTGTAGAGTTTGATCATGAAAGCCACATGGCTTATTCCAAATCATTCGATAACAGGAAGCAACAGTGGAAGCCGACCAAAACATTTGAAGTACCTGATAACGTACAAGACTTAGTGAGTGCGTATTACTACATACGTACCCTTAATTTTAAGGAGTTAAAAGAAGGAGAGATCATAAGTATTGATACGTTCTTTGACGAAGAACTCTATGATTTTTCCATCAAGTTTGTAGGTCGAGAAGTAGTAAAAACTAAGTTAGGAAAGATCAGATCTTTAGTGCTTTCTCCTATCATGCCTGAAAATAGTTTGTTTGATGGTGAGAATGCGATAAGGTTTTGGATATCCGATGATGTAAATAAAGTACCATTAAAAGTAAAAGCGGAATTGTTGGTAGGAGCCGTCGAAATAGATATTCAGAGCTTCAAGAAAGGCGTTAAGTAATTGTTATCATATTGTTACGTACTTTTCATTACATCTTTTTCTCTATACTTTTATTTTTTTAAATTGACAGTCGATATTTATTCAATAAACCAAAGTTTGTACTTATGGGAAGCAAGCAAAGCCAGAAGGTGCTTGTAGTCGATGATGAAGAATCAATCCTCGAACTTCTAAAATATAATCTCGAAAAGCAGGGGTATGAAGTTAAGACGGCGCTAGACGGTTTTAAAGGTGTTGAAACGGCCAAGAAATTCCAACCGGATCTTATTTTGCTGGATATCATGATGCCGAAACAAGACGGCGTAGAAACATGCAGACAAATCAGAGAAGTGCCTGAACTATCAAATGCCTTCATTATTTTTCTTACGGCCAGATCAGAAGAGTACTCGGAAATTGCTGCGTTTGATGTAGGCGCTGATGATTACATCACAAAGCCTATTAAGCCTCGCGCTCTAATGAGCAGGATCAGTGCACTGTTTCGAAGGGATTCGAAGAAGAAAGCTGTTACTAATCAAATTAGTTTGGGAGGCCTTATGATCGATCGATCCAGTTATACGATCAAAATGGACGAAAAGGAGATCACCTTACCTAAAAAAGAATTTGAACTTCTTTACTTCCTTGCCCAAAATCCAAACAAGGTTTTTGGTCGTGACGAATTACTTCAAAATATATGGGGTTCTGACGTTTATGTATTAGCCCGTACCGTAGATGTACATATTCGGAAAGTACGCGAAAAAATAGGAGATGATTACATCAAAACAGTAAAAGGTGTAGGCTATAAGTTTAGTCTTAACTAGTTCATGGTATTCAGTTCTCGTACTATTGCGCTGTTGTTGGCGCTATGTATCGCGGCTATTACTACAGCTTTTTTGTCCTTATTTGAAGAAGTGACACAGAGCGCTTTACTCGTGGCGTTTTGCATAAGTGGTTCTGTTTCTTATCTTCTGGGCTTTATCGTATTGGAGTTTTTGATATTTAGGGAGATCAATAAGATCTACAGTCTGTTTGATAAACTCCGTAAAAAAGAATTAAAGACGATAGAAACAGAACGTTCAAATCCTTTCAATCCATTAAAACGGATCAACGAAGAAATATTCTCATATGCGTCATTGAAACAAAAGGAAATTGATGAGCTTAAGAAGATCGAGGCGTTTAGAAGAGAATTTATCGCTGACGTCAGCCACGAACTGAAAACCCCGATTTTTGCTGCTCAGGGGTTTGTACATACATTGCTGGATGGTGCTGTTAAAGATAAGAACGTACGTACCAGGTTTTTGAAGAAAGCGGCCAAAAGCCTGGACGGACTGGATATATTGGTTCAGGACTTGCTCACACTTTCGCAAATAGAGACAGGAGAGATCAAAATGCATTTTGAGTATTTTGATATTCTGCAAATGGCGGTAGATACCATGGAGCAATTCGAAAACAAAGCGGATAAGAAAGACATAATACTTGAATTTGCGGGGGAGAAACCAGACCGGGTTCGGGTATATGGAGACTGGCGCCGTATTAATCAGGTATTTACGAACCTGATAAGTAATGCTATCAAATATAGTAATGAAGGGGACCACGTATGGGTGGAATTTGATGTGCAAGATGACTTTGTAGTGACAAAAGTGAGGGATATCGGTGAAGGAATACCCGAAGAGGACATTGGTCGTATTTTCGAGAGGTTTTATCGTGTGGATAAAAGTAGATCCAGAGAGAAAGGAGGAACGGGTCTGGGACTGGCTATTGTAAAGCACATTATCGAGGGACACAATTCTAAAGTAGAGGTAAAAAGTGTGCCGGGTGAAGGTTCGGAGTTTAGCTTCAAGCTTCCAAAAGCAAAAGATGAAGACCCTGCATTGGAAGACGAGTTGGAGGAGTGAGTTTAAAATCTACAAGGTTTAAATTTCTTATTTGCTAAGTTCCCGTCTACCTTTGCTTTCATGGCAAGAAAAATTCGATTCGAAGATCTGGTTTTGTGGGAAGATGATGACTACGTACTGATTAACAAACCCCCCTTTATATCTACTCTGGAAGACCGTAACAGCCCAATGAATATTTTGGAGATGGCGCGTCAGGTTATTCCCGATGCCCAGGTTGGACATCGGTTAGATAAAGAAACGTCCGGTGTGCTCGCTTTGGCAAAAAATGCTGAGGCTTATCGTCACCTGTCAGTACAGTTTGAGCAGCGTAAAGTGAATAAAGAATATCATGCACTTTGCGATGGAATACATGATTTTAAAGACTTCACCGTTACAGACAAAATCCTTAAACTTTCCAACGGAAGCGTGAGGATAGACAGGGCAGGCAAAGAAGCACGAACAATATTTAATACCTTACATGCTTATAAGCTTCATTCCCTGATACGTTGCCAGCCAATAACCGGTCGTATGCATCAGATAAGGATACATCTGGCAAATAACGGTGCTTCAATTACTGGGGATCCGCTTTATGGAGGAAAGCCCTTCTACCTGTCATCTATAAAGCGCAACTATAACCTGGGTAAGTGGGAGGAGGAATTGCCACTCATTAAACGTCATGCGTTACATGCGCATGCATTATCTTTCAAGGACCTTTCAGGAAACGAGGTGGCCGTAAAAGCTGAGTATCCTAAAGATTTCAGGGTGGTTGTAAAGCAATTGGATAAGAACGTATAACTCAGAATTACTCTAATAGCAGAGGGCTAATTGATGCTAATCTGAAAATTTATTATACGTACAAAAATCGCAGACCATTGGGCCCGCGATTTTTGTACACAAGACTTTAGCTTAAGTTAAATCGGGGTAAAATCAATTTGACTTTAAGCCCTTAATTATATCCAGTGTGTCTTTTACTTTTTGGGTAAGGCCATTATAGTCGAAAGAGCCATCAGGGCCTTTGACAAAGAGCTTTGATCCCATTCCCACGCAATGTACACCAGCGTCAAACCACCCTTTAAGATTATCATGAGTAGGTTCTACACCCCCGGTAGGCATAATACTTGTCCAGGGAAACGGGCCTCTAACAGCCTTTACAAAGGAAGGTCCGCCTACCTGTGATCCCGGGAAGATCTTGACCACCTCAGCTCCTAACTCCTCTGCATAAGATATTTCTGTTAATGAGCCGCAACCTGGTGACCAGGCTACTTTTCTTCGGTTACATACTTTTGCCATCTCGGCGTTTAGTATTGGAGAGACAATAAAATTAGCTCCATTCTGCAAGTAGAGAGAGGTTGTACCGACATCAATTACAGACCCTACACCCAGGATCATTTCCGGAGTTTCTGATGCTGCAAATTTATTCAGTTCGCAAAATACTTCATGTGCATAATCACCTCGATTAGTGAATTCGAATACACGAATCCCACCATCATAACACGCCTTTATTATTTTTTTACACACCTCTATGTCTTTATGATAAAATACAGGAACCATACCCGTACTTTTCATTTGAAGTGCTACGTCTATTCTTGTAAATCTAGCCATTGCTTAATTTGAATTTGTTTGATCAAAAATTGATGTGCATTGAAAGAGTACTGCCTTAGTTATTTGCACAACCCATTTGTTTTATCTTGCCACGCGACCTGAAGCATCGCCACCCATCAGCTTTTCGACCTCAGGCACAGTTACCAGGTTAGCATCCCCCTTAATAGTGTGTTTCAGGCATGAAGCGGCTACTGCAAAGTCTAATGCATTTTGGTCGTTTTCAGGATATTTTAACAGACCATAAATCAAGCCTCCCATGAAAGAATCACCGCCGCCAACGCGATCAACGATGTCTGTGATCTGGTATTGACGTGATTCGTACATTTTTTTTCCGTCGTACATTACACCGGCCCATGTGTTGTGTGAGGCAGATATTGAACCGCGTAAAGTGGTAATTACTTTTTTGGCTTTAGGAAATTTTTCCATCATTTGTTGACAAACAGATAAAAATGCCTGAGCGGTCACTTCATGGCCTTGTGTGGTGATATCGAGTCCTTCAGGTTTTATTCCAAAATGTTTTTCAGCATCTTCTTCATTACCTAGTATAATATCACAATACGAGGTGAGCTCGGTCATAATACCTTCAGACTCTACACCGTACTTCCATAATTTAGCACGATAGTTAAGATCTGTGGAAATGGTTATACCAAGATCACTTGCGGCTTTCACAGCTTCCAGGCATACATCAGCAGCACCTTGAGAGATAGCCGGTGTAATTCCTGTCCAGTGAAACCATTCCGCTCCATCAAATACCTTTTTCCAGTCAATCATTCCAGGCTGGATATCCGCTATAGCCGAGTTGGCCCTGTCATATACTACTTTGCTTCCTCTGCTAACGGCTCCTGTTTCAAGGAAATAGATACCCAGTCTGTCTCCGCCAAAGACTATGTTTTGCGTATTGACCCCTCTTTTTCTCATTTCCATGAGCGCACATTCTCCGATATCGTTTTTGGGTAATCGAGTGACAAAATCAACAGGGACTCCATAATTGGCCAATGACACAGCTACGTTGGATTCTCCCCCTCCGTAAACTACATCAAATGAAGTAGTCTGTGAAAACCTGAGGAAGCCAGGAGGCGCCAGTCTCAACATTATTTCTCCGAACGTTACTACCTTTTTCATACTTCTGTTTATTAGTGGTGTTTAGTTTCGTGTTCGTTAACGGGAGGTGATAAAAAAATTCCTTTGAAAAAAGGAATTCTAACCGTGTTCGTTACCGTAATACAAAAATGTAATATATTGCATGTAAATACAAGGGTATTCTAACATTTTGTCAAAAATCAATAAGCCAGGTTTTGTTATGAATGTAGAAACTTTACGAAACTGACCCATGTCAAAGTATGAAGCTATCAAAGGATAGCATTTTCATAGAACCCGAATAAAAGTGTATTTATGTCCTTTTAATAACATAGTTGGTTATTGACTTTAAGAGATGAAAAGGATTACAATAAAGGAAATTGCGAGATTGGCCGGAGTATCGGTAGGCACTGTTGACAGAGTGCTTCATGATAGAGGTGAGGTAGCTGCTGCTACGCGTGATCAAGTGTTAAAAATTGCTAAAGAGGGGAATTATTCCACCAATGTTTTTGCAAGAAATTTAAAGCTGAATAAAACCTATACGCTGGCTGTGATCCTACCTGAAGATAATGAATATTGGAAGGCCCAAAGATCGGGTATCATGAGTGTATCCGAGGAATATGCCTCACTCGGTATGCAGCTGGATTTCTACACTTTTGACAGACATAATGAAGATTCTTTCATTATTCAATCAAAGAAAGCATTGACCTCTTTACCTGATGGTGTAATTATGGCACCCTTACAGGCAAAAGAAGCAAAAGAAATATGTATGGCACTTACCCGGAATGACATTCCTTTTGTATTTGTTGATTCAAACCTTGACGGAGTACAACCATTGGCCTTCATCGGTCAGGATTCTATTCAAAGCGGATTCCTGGCCGCTAAGCTTCTGAACTTCGGATGTCCGAAGGGGCATCCCTCCGTTATTATCAGGTACACTGATTTCGACAGCATTAATAAAACCATGGATGAACGTATCGCGGGTTTTCGAAAATTTTATGCTACGAACAATTTTGACCCGGCACTTATTAAAGAGATTGAAATAGAGAGTGAACAGTCCCAAATCAATGAAGACTTTATTATTGGGATGGGCGATCCACTGCATTTGTTTGTACCTAATTCGCGTTCGCATCAAATTGTGAAACGAATAAAGCAACTGGGAAATAACACTTATCGTCTGGTGGGCTATGATATGATCGAAGAGAATGTGAAATATCTGAAAGAAGGATGCATTGATTTTCTTATCCACCAAAGTCCCAAATTACAGGGTAATCTTGCGGTTCAAGTTTTTTACAAGCATCTCATTCTTAAATCAGACGTGACATCTACGCAATTCATGCCCCTGGACATACTTACCAAAGAGAATGTAACTTTTGCCACGTACTAAAGTCAGTCTACAGGATGGAATTGTGACAATAGCTAATCCCAGACCCTTATAAAGTGACCATTCAAGTGTGTTTTCGCTAACTTGAAGCAAGGTAGTGCCTGGACTGAAATATTTATATTGGCTATTGCATTTCAAGATATATCAATCTATCTTTGCAATCCCTTTTTTGAGAGGGGTGTATTCATTTGTAAAAACAAAGCTTTTAAAAGCGTGGAAAGTTTAAGTTATAAGACCATCTCGGCGAATAAGGCCTCGGTCGATAAAAATTGGGTGGTAGTTGATGCTGACGCTAAGGTATTAGGTCGCTTGGCCAGTGAAGTAGCTAAGATCATCAGAGGAAAGAACAAGCCGGACTACACTCCTCATGTAGATTGTGGTGACAACGTCATCGTGATCAACGCTGATAAAATACAACTTACAGGTAAAAAATGGACAGATAAAGTATATGTGTCTCATACAGGCTATCCGGGAGGTCAACGCCAGACTACCCCAAGGCAATTGAAGGATAAGTCTTCTACGCTTTTGGTGGAAAGGGCAGTAAGAGGCATGCTTCCTAAAAACAGGATCGGTAGATCGTTGTTTAAAAACTTGTATGTTTATGAAGGTGCGGAACATCCGCATGCGGCACAGCAACCCCAGGAAATAAAACTTTAAGAATGGAAGTAATAAGTTCAATAGGTAGAAGAAAAACCTCGGTGGCACGAATTTATGTGACTGCCGGAAAGGGTGATATCACAGTTAATAACCGGACTGTAAAAGATTACTTTGTCTCTGACATTTTGGAAACCATCGTGAAGCAACCTCTTAATGTGGTTGAGGCTGTTTCCGATTTCGATATTAAGGTTAATGTTGAAGGCGGAGGACCTGCCGGCCAGGCCGAAGCGATCCGTTTAGCAGTGTCCAGGGCGTTAGTTGAGATCGACCCTGAGCACAGAGCACCTTTGAAAAAAGAAGGTTTTCTGACTAGAGATCCTCGCATGGTGGAACGAAAGAAGTACGGAAGAAGGAAAGCGCGTAGGAAATTCCAGTTCAGTAAACGTTAATTCTTTCGCTGAAATAGAAAAACAAGTATTAATGGCAAATAAACTAGAATACAAAGACTTACTAGATGCTGGTGTTCATTTCGGACACTTGACGAGAAAGTGGGATCCCAAAATGTCTCAGTACATTTTCATGGAGAAAAATGGTATCCACATTATTGATTTAAATAAAACCCTTGAGTGCCTCGAAAAAGCATCTTATGCACTTAAGAACATCGTAAGATCAGGAAGAAAAGTATTATTTGTAGCTACTAAAAAGCAAGCTCAAGACATCGTTTCTACTGAGGCTAAAAGGTTAAACATGCCTTTCGTTACCGAGCGATGGTTGGGTGGAATGCTCACAAACTTTGCTACAATAAGAAAGTCATTGAAGAAAATGACCTCCATCGAAAAATTAATGAAAGATGAGGCTTATCTGAACCTGGCAAAGAGAGAGAGATTGATGGTATCCAGAGAAAAGGATAAGCTGGAGAAAGTTTTAGGTGGAATAGCGGACCTCAATCGTCTCCCTGCGGCATTGTTTGTCATAGATGTGAAAAGAGAACATATAGCAGTTAAGGAAGCTCAAAAACTGAATATTCCGGTATTTGCTATGGTCGATACTAATTCCGATCCAAGAGGGGTGGACTTTCCTATTCCTGCTAACGATGATGCTTTTAAATCAATTTCATTGATTACAGAACATGTTGGTAAAGTAATGGAAGAGGCATTGATGGAAAGGAAGAAAGATAAAGAACAGGCAGCACTTCAAAAGGAAGAAGAAGCTAAGAAAAAAGTTGATGAAGAGGAGGCAGTAAAAGAGTAAATTTTCTTAATCTACATCTGGAATAAACGCATAGGAAAATTGAACATTGGAATTAAACCGGTGTTCAATTTTTCGTTAAAAACAATCTAAAACAAGAAATACAAAACCTAAAATCATGGCAATTACCGCTAAAGACGTAAATAAGCTCCGACAAATGACCGGCGCAGGTATGATGGACTGTAAAAAGGCTTTGACCGAAGCTGAAGGTGATTTTGATAAAGCGATAGAAATTTTAAGAAAAAAGGGGCAAAAAGTGTCCGCTTCCAGGGCTGATAGAGATACCAAAGAAGGGTCTGTATTTGTGAAAACTAATGCGGACCACACAGAAGGTGTTTTGATCGCTTTGAATTGTGAGACTGACTTTGTAGGTAAGAATGAAGAGTTCCTGGCATTAGGTAATGACATTATCGATGCGGCTTTCGAAAATTCTCCTTCAGATATCGCTGCATTGAACGGTGAAAAAATCGGAGACCTTACTGTATCTGATAAAATCACTGAAATGGTAGGTAAGATTGGAGAAAAGATAGAGATCAGTGAATATGTAAGACTAAGTGGTGACGCTGTAGTTCCTTACATTCATGCTGGTAATAAACTTGGTGTATTGGTGGCCTTGCAAGGTGCTGGTGGAGCTGACGTTTCAGAAGCAGGAAAAGATGTAGGTATGCAGATAGCTGCTATGAACCCTGTTGCTGTTGATAAAAACGGTGTGGACAGAAGTACGGTCGAAAAAGAATTAGAGATCGGGAGAGAGCAGGCATTGGCAGAAGGTAAGCCTGAAAATATTGTCGATAAGATTGCTCAGGGTAAGCTGCAAAAATTCTATAAAGACAATACATTACTTAATCAACAATTTGTCAAAGACAATGGTGTAACGGTGAGTAAATACCTGGACAGCGTACAGCAGGGACTGACTGTATCTGAATTTAAAAGAATTGTTATTGGCTAATCCAGCTAAGAAATTTGAAGCTTAAAAAATCTCTTTCAATTCGGAAGGGATTTTTTTATATGTTAGACAGTTACCTTTCGACTGCTATTTGGTATTAAAAGATCACGATAATCAAGTAACTAACTGAAAAATGAAAAAGTCAATATTTTTTACTCTTATTATTCCGATTGCTTTTGCAATATCATGTAACGATGATGAAGAATCGGGCACTCCTCTTAATGCGGAACAGGCACAGGTATCCATGGATAACCTGGGCACCGACATGTCAGATGACGTGGTAAATATGATCCAGTCTGACGGCGTTGAAGCTATGAACGACTTGTTCGCTTTATTAGACGTGAGCGATCCTTTCAACGGCCGCTTGGCCGAACTGGACCAGGAAGGACGAAAGAAATGGTTCAAATCAAGATCAATGCTCTTTAAAACTATTTTTGTTCCTGCTAAATCTGTTGATTTTAATCGCGTTCAGGAGGACGGTGACTTTGATTTCGAGGGAAATAAAGGTATATATGATTGGGATGCCGAGGCTGAGGAATTTGTGAAATCTCAGGAAAGCTCAGACATAATTGTTATCAATTTTCCAGCCGGAGAGTCTGAGACTAATAATGTATCACTTCGTATTAATGACTATACTGAAAAGGCCATTGAGGAAGAAGATGATTTCTTTCCGGGAGAGATAGATATTTATTATGTACCTACAAAAATCAGTGCAGAATTAAGTGTGGACGAAACAGTACAGATAAAGCTTGATTTTGCAGCTAGCTATAATACTATAGGTGATCCTGTTTCTGGAAATGCAAGTCTTTTCCTTAATCCTTACAATTTCACCGTGAATTTTGATGATTCCCAGTCAGCCAGTGCGACACTTTCTGCTTCTATCACTGAAGGCGACGCTGTCATCACTTCTGCTGACCTTACGGTTACTTTCCAAAGTGCTGATAAAGAAGAAGTCAAAGAAGCAAGCGGATTTGTTCAATATATGAACATCAAACTTCAAGGCAATATCAATGCTCAAGAACTTGATACAGAGGATGAAGACGTTGATGTTAATGAATTCATAAATTTGGAACTATTTGATGGTGCGAACAAAGTAGGAGATATCGTGATTGAGGAGGAGGAAGATGAAGATGGTTATGAAGAGGAAGTTCCTTATGTGGTATATGCTGACGGTTCCAAGGAAAAACTTGAAGATATACTTCAGCCTGCTATCGATGAAGTGGATGGAGAATTCGATAATTGGGATTTTGGTGACTAATCCAAATTGAAAATAGAATAGCTTAAAAGCCTGGGTTCACTCAGGCTTTTTTTATGTTGCCTTATGAAGTGACAGGCGCTTCCTTTAGCTAAACTAAATGACACGTTGGTAACTCAATAACCCGGCACGAAATTCAGAAGATACTTCTGTACACTTTTTCCCTGCTAATATGGATTATCAATGGCCCCGGGGTCAATCCGATTTCTTTACTCCCCCTTCTTAAATGCTGAATTAAAGGCATTTTTCAAGTCTTCACCGGCTTTTTTTAAGTTTTGTTCCACATCGTCGATCCTGTCCTTGTGTTTGTCTTTGAAATTTGAGAACTCGTCTTTAAGTTTTTCGCCACTACGTTTCAACTCATCAATCCGCTCAGCGTATTCTTCTTCTGCATTGGCGCCTGCTTCTTTCAGGTCTGCTAAAAGCTCATCAATCTTCTTTCCGACCTTTTTAAACATTTTCTCGGCTTGTCCTTCAGGTTTTCTTCCCATAGTATGTTAGTTTTCTTACTTGAAAATACGTATCAACCTGTGAAAAGTTAGTATGACAGAGCAAGATCCATTATCCTTTATCGCAAAACAGCTTGAAACCAAACTATCTGTTAAGCAAGTTGCTTACAGAAATTTATGCGATGTATTTGAAATACTTGAAAAAGAAGCACACAAGGTAATTAGTCAAATAAGAGATCGCATCACCTCTTGTGATGAAGGTATTGCTATGGAAGTGGTCGGAGAAAATGGCCAGGAATTCCATATGAAAATAGGCGGTGATCTTTTGGTGTTTATTATGCACACCAATATTATCACGCTGGATAAAGAACATGGCTTTAATAAAAGTGATCATGTCGCAGAAAATACATTCAGGAGATATTTGGGGCAGATCAATGTTTATAATTTTATGGTCGATTCATTCAAATACAATCGACTGACGGATCCGGGGTTTTTGCTGGCAAGACTTTTTGTGAACTGTGACCGGCATTTCATGATCGAGGGAGAGCGTCAATTGGGATTTATGTTTGACAGGGTTTCTGAAAAGCCAATTACCGACATTGACTTGAATATGTTCATCAAACTCTTGATTACTCAAGCCATTGAATCTGATCTTATAGCTCCCTCATTTCCTGAGATCAGAACTATTTCGTTGCATCAGAAAATAGAAAAAACCCAAGCTTTGGGCGGAGGTGTGAAAATTGGATTCCAAATGAAATCGAAAGATGAAATATCCTAGCGTTTCCCGTATCTAAACAATGGATTTCCATATATAAGTGTAAAGAAAAGTGAGAAAGTCAATATGCTCGCTGATTTGAGTTGAAATAAGGCCATTATTCAATACCGCTCACAATTTTTCTGCCCATCTTTGCAGTCTATGAGACGAATAGTGAGATCTGTATTACTAGGGGTAATTGTATTATCGCTGGCAACTTGCGCATCCACACAAAAGCGTAATGGAAAACTCAAGAAAGGCAAGCCTATTCCTTGTCCAATGAAAGACTGCTGAAACTGTAACTAAGAATGAAGAAGATTGTTATTGCTATTGATGGATATTCGGCATGTGGTAAAAGTTCCACTGCCAGGGAGGTAGCGAGCGCTTTAGGATATACCTATATCGATACAGGGGCAATGTACAGAGCAGTTACTTTGTATTTTCAACAAAATCATGTAAGCCTCAGTAATGAAAAAGACATTGCTAAAGCGGTAGCTAATATTGAAGTATCATTTGTATTGAATGCAGAGAAAGGTTCCTTTGACACCTATCTGAATGGATTGAACGTAGAGAAGGAAATTCGCCAGATGTATATTTCTGAAAGCGTTAGCCAGGTGAGTCGGATCAGAGCAGTAAGAGATGCCATGGTAGCCCAACAACGACGTCTTGGAAAGAAAAAAGGTGTGGTAATGGATGGAAGGGACATCGGTACGGTAGTTTTTCCTGAGGCAGAACTAAAAATATTTATGTTGGCAGATATGCACGTGAGAGCAGAAAGACGTCAGAAAGAATTGTTGGAAAAAGGCCAAATGGTGAACTTCGATGAGATCATGGACAATCTGGAAATGAGGGATACTATTGATACCACTCGGCAAGAAAGCCCATTAAAGCAGGCAAAAGATGCTATTGTTGTTAATACAACGTTTCTGCTGCTTGAAGAACAGATCGATGAAATAGTGAACCTGGCTTTAGGCAGGATTTTACAAGAGTCGCCTGAGTCTTCCCGGTCTTAAAAAGGAGTGAGTTTTAAATCGTTGAATAATAAAAGTAATCAATTTTAATTGTAGGAAAAATTATTAATTTTACCCGCGATTTGTGAAAAATCTGAATCTTATAACAAAGCATGTCTAAATTCATCAAGCTGAAAAAAGGGTTTGATATCAACTTGGCTGGTAAAGCTGAAAAGAGGATTTCCG
Organism: Fulvivirga sp. M361; assembly: GCF_007097395.1. Taxonomy (GTDB): domain Bacteria; phylum Bacteroidota; class Bacteroidia; order Cytophagales; family Cyclobacteriaceae; genus Fulvivirga. Next base: position 96,556 of record NZ_VKDC01000014.1, on the reverse strand, counting down.
AAGTTGAGCAACCCGAAACTTTTGCTTATAAGCCTACCTCTTTTCATGGTATTTTAAGACCCAAGCTAATGGTGGCTGAAGGGGATAATGTAAAAGCAGGAACGCCTATTCTTTTTGACAAGAAAAGTGAAAAAATACTTCATGTAGCCCCGGTGAGTGGGGAAATAGTAGAAATACGACGTGGAGAAAAAAGGAAGTTACTGGAAGTAGTGATACTGGCAGATAAAGAGATCCAATATGAACAGTCAGATGTCCACTCTGTTTCGGATATCGCGACACTTTCGAAAGAGGCAATTATTGAGAAAATGCTGCAAGGGGGTGTATGGCCCAATCTGGTTCAGCGCCCTTATGGTGTCCTGGCTGATCCGGAAGTAACACCGAAGGCAATATTTATCTCTGCTTTTGACAGTCATCCTCTTGCTCCGGATTATGCGTTTATTTTTAAGGGGCAGGATCAGTACTTTCAGGCAGGTTTAGACCTGCTTAAAAAATTAACATCCGGCAAAGTACAGCTCAATATTGACTCCAACGCTGAAGTATCTACAATGTTCGCTCAGGCGAAAAATGTACAGATCAATAAGTTTTCAGGAGCCCATCCGGCAGGTAACGTTGGAGTTCAAATACATCATTTAGATCCTATCAATAAAGGGGAAACAGCGTGGACGATCAATCCATACGGAGTTATACAAATTGGTAAGCTGTTTTTGGAAGGTAAATATGATGCTTCCAAGATCATCGCTGTGACAGGGTCAGAGATCAAAGATCCGCAATATTATAAAACCTATTTAGGTGCTTCTATTAAGAAATTTGTTAATGGCAATCTGAAAAGTGATCACGTACGTTGTGTTTCAGGTAATGTGCTGACGGGAGAGAAAATAGCGCACGACGGGCACATGGGATTTTTTGATCATATGATATCTGTTATACCTGAAGGAGATTATTACGAATTGTTCGGATGGATCAAACCTACTACCAATAAGCTTAGTTTTCAGCGGGCTTTTGGTCTTTTATCCTTTTTGAATCCAAATAAAGAGTATATTCTGGATACTAATTCAAAAGGTCAACATAGGGCATTTGTGCAGACAGGAGTATTTGAAAAAGTACTACCGATGGACATTTTACCAACTTATCTATTGAAAGCTATTCTTGCAGAGGATTTTGATGATATGGAAGCGTTGGGCATTTATGAAGTGGTAGAAGAAGATCTGGCGTTGTGCGAGTTCGTAGATGTATCCAAAAATGATATACAAAAGATAGTGAGAGAAGGGCTCGATTTGATGCAGTATAGTTAATTTCAAAATTATTGTTGATCCATTATGAAGTTTTTAAGAGACGCGTTAGACAAGGTTAAGCCGAACTTTGAGAAAGGTGGAAAGTGGGAGAAGTTCTATTATATCTACGAAGCTCATGAGACCTTATTATTTGCACCTAATGAGACTACCAAGGCGCGAGGAGTACAGATCCGTGATGCTATAGATATGAAAAGGCTAATGATGACGGTGATCATTTCACTTGTTCCATGTCTTTTGTTTGCTATTTATAATACCGGGTACCAGCATTTCATTGCCATTGGTCAACCGGATGCCGGAATATTTGATATTTTGCTCAGTGGCGCTATTCAGGTAATACCTATAGTAGCTGTTTCTTATATCGCAGGATTGGGAATAGAGTTCACATTTGCTACTATCAGAAAGCATGAGATTAACGAAGGTTTCTTGGTCTCAGGAATGCTCATACCTTTGGTGATGCCACCGGATATCCCACTTTGGCAGGTGGCGTTAGCAACTATTTTTGCGGTAATAATTGCAAAAGAGGCCTTCGGAGGCACCGGGATGAATATATTAAACGTAGCGCTGACAGCCAGAGCATTTCTATATTTTGCTTATCCGAGTGACATATCAGGCGATGTTTGGACCTATATCGGAGATGCTAACCAGGCCGTAGCCGGATTCACTGGCGCTACTCCCTTATCCATAGGTGCTCAGGCGGTAGCTACCGGTGAAAATGTATTGGCATCATTTAATGCTTACGGAGCAGGATGGGCTGATGGTCTGTTTAGTTTTTCTAACTTATTCTGGGGTTTTTATCCAGGTTCTATAGGCGCCACTTCTGTATTGATGTGTCTGATAGGAGCGGCTGTACTAGTGGCTACGGGTGCAGGCAGTTGGAAGATCATCCTAAGTGTGTTTGTAGGTGCGTATGGCACAGGGCTTTTGTTTAATGCCATTGGAGCAAACGAATTTATGTTGATGCCAGCTCACTATCATTTGGTTATTGGTGGACTTGCCTTTGGAGCGGTGTATATGGCTACCGATCCTGTAAGTGCAGCACAGACAGAAGTAGGGAAGTGGATATACGGTTTTATGATTGGCCTTTTAACCGTTTTGATCAGAGTCTTTAACCCGGCATATCCTGAAGGGATCATGCTGGCCATATTATTTATGAATGTATTTGCTCCACTCATAGACTACTATGTGGTGAATGCTAACAAAAAAAGGAGGTTACAACGTGCAACAGTCTAACGCATACATCTTAATTTTCACCGCGATCATGACCATTATCGTTGGTGGATTATTATCAATAGCTTCTCAGGGATTAGCCCCTGCTCAAAAAAAGTCAATTGAACTGGATACCAAAACCCAGATATTGGCTTCTGTGATGGATCGTGAAGAGTTAGGTAAAATGAAACCTGATGAGATCCTTGCCAAATATCATCAGCGTATCGTTTCGTTGGTGGTGGATATCAATGGCGAAGAAGTGACAACAAATGAAAAGGGTGGAGAGATGGTGGCCGAAGAGGTCAATATTCTTAAGAACTATAAGAAGTCCCCGGAAGAAAGACACTACCCTGTTTACAAATATGTAAGTGAAAACAATGCGGATAAAGTTGAAGCATACATACTGCCCTTGTACGGTGCTGGCCTATGGAACAGTATCTGGGGATATGTTGCTCTAAAATCGGATTTAAATACCATTGGAGGTACTTCATTTGATCATACAGGAGAGACACCTGGCCTGGGGGCTAGAATAACTTCTCCTGAAATACAGAACAGGTATGTTGGTAAAAAGATTTATGATGAATCTGGCAAGCTGGTTTCTGTTGATATGGTAAAGGGCGAAGGAAATTCAGGACTGAATGAGCATCAGGTAGATGGCATGTCAGGTGCTACTATTACCGGCAGGGGACTGAATGATATGCTAAAATCTTATTTGAATCATTATCAAAGCTATTTTAAAAAGATAAATGTAGGTGCAACAGCCAAACTTTAATCTTTTCTCATCGGTTATAACATACGAAAATAACATTGCATATATGAGTACGGAAACACTCGAACAAACGGAAGAACAGGTGGTCTCCCAACCAGCGGAAGCCGTCCTGTCTAAGAGAAGAAAGCGATTAATCACGGACCCGTTGAACGAAGATAACCCCATTACAATACAGGTATTGGGAATATGTTCAGCTTTGGCCGTTACTGTTAAAATGGAGCCTACTCTTATCATGTCTATAGCTGTTGTAGCGGTAATTGTGTTCTCTAATTTAATCATATCATTGATCCGTAACCTGGTACCTAACAGGGTAAGGATCATCGTGCAGTTAGCGGTGATTGCTACTTTGGTGACATTGGTTAGTGAAGTGCTTAAGGCGTATAACTATGAGATGTACAAAGTATTAGGTGCTTTTGTAGGCCTGATTATTACAAACTGTATTGTGATGGGGCGTTTGGAGGCTTTCGCTATGGGCAATAAACCCTACGATTCAATTTTAGATGGTATTGGCAGTGGGTTTGGCTATGCCTGGATCATATTAACCGTAGCATTTTTCAGAGAATTGCTTGGATCAGGATCTGTATTTGATTTTAAAGTATTCGAAGCATTAGGTTGGGCCAGTTTCCCAACAAATGGTCTGATGGTGGATTCCATTGGTGCATTCATGGTGCTTGGAATTCTTATCTGGATACAAAGGTCAAAGTCAGGATACGTAGAACATTAAATTAGATACAATGGATCTGATAAGTTTAGGAATTAAGTCAGTTTTTATAGACAATATGATATTTGCCTACTTCTTAGGAATGTGCTCTTTTTTAGCGGTGTCTAAGAAGGTGCAAACGGCCCTGGGATTAGGTATGGCAGTAGTATTTGTTTTGACCATTACAGTACCTATCAATTGGTTATTACAAGAATACGTTTTAAAAGAAGGTGCATTAACCTGGGTAAGTGCTGGCTTTGCTGAAGTGAACCTTGAGTTTCTTCAGTTCATTATGTTTATTGCTATTATAGCAGGTATGGTGCAACTTGTGGAGATGGTGGTAGAAAAAGTTTCGCCGGCTTTATACGGGTCTTTGGGTATTTTCCTGCCGCTCATAGCTGTGAACTGTTCTATTTTAGGAGGTTCTCTATTTATGGTACAGCGTGATTATACGATATCCGAGGCATCCGTGTTTGGTTTCGGATCAGGTCTGGGTTTCGCCCTGGCCATTGTAGCGCTGTCAGCCATTCGTGAGAAATTGAAATATTCAAACGTGCCGGATGGATTGAAAGGATTAGGTCTTACTATGTTAATAACAGGCCTTATGGGATTGGCATTTAAGTCATTTATTGGAATAGCCATTTGATAACAAAATAAAGAGCTAAGAAATAATAAGAAAGGCTATCTCACACAGAGATGGCCTTTCTTATTTTCAAAATAACTCATTTGATAAATTTCTTTGACTCTGCCGTATTCTATGATTTACAAAAGTTATGTATAGAAACATTCATTGGAGAGAGCCTGAAGGGGTTTTTGTATACAATTTAGAAGATACCTTAGCAAGGTGATTGGTTTTAATATTTTGATTATCAATATTTTAACACCTGTTCTTCCAGCCCTGGAAATGATGACCAAAAAAAATCCGGTTTCTTAAAATCCAAGCGTTGTTCTCATTGCGTAGATAGTTTGTTGAAACAAATTATTCACAAAAAGAACAACTATGAAAAAATTGATTTTAGGTTTAGCCGTTATGGCCCTGGTAACTTCAGGGCTATACCTTATTGGGGCAGACCACATTGATGCCCCTGCTGTCGGCTCATTGACGACGGGTAGTACAGCTGCTGATATCACGGATTACTTTGCCTTTGAAAGCCCGGCAAATAGTGATAACTACGTTTTTGTTTGTAATGTGCTCGGTTTGAGCGCTCCTGGTGATGACATTACTTTTGATGAAGATGTCATGTACGAGATCAATATTGATAACAATGCGGACAATGTCGAAGATTTAGTAATACAAGCTAACTTCAAAGAAGGGAACGTCATTGTAAGAGGCCCTGTCGCACCTTCAGCTACAGGCCTGTCAAGCACCATTGAAACGTCAGGTAATCGTGTAACGGCACCTATTACACGCATAGGAGATAACACCCCGTCCACAGCTACCTCTGGTGGAGTAACTGTTTTTGCAGGCCCACGTGATGACCCTTTCTTTATGGATTTCTTCCAATTTACAGATATCGTTAATGGAGCCGGTGACTTCCTGGGACTGGATGTACCTGACCCGGAAGATGACGATAATATGGATGGTACCCCGGAATATGATACAGCCTTTGATATGCCGGGGGTAGATACATTTGAAGACTTAAATACACTATCAGTGGTAATAGAAGTGCCGAAGTCTTCTTTAGGTAGTAGTGCGCAATTCAGCTCGTGGGTAGAATCTTTAAACAAACAATAATCATGAAATACACAAAATTTTCCTTGTTTTTAGGGTTTATCGTTTTAATGTCGGCTGTAGGGTGCAGTGACGATGAGCCTGGAATAACAGTAACAGTCGATGCCGGCTTAGCTCAAACAGTAAGTTTGGATGAAACGGTAACCCTGGATGCCTCCGGTTCAGAAAATGCCATCAGTTTTGTCTGGACTGTTACTGGTCCTGATGGAGCAGACGTAATACTCTCAGATGCGACAGCAGCGATGCCAACGTTTGTTGCTACATTGCCTGGAGTGTATCAGGCAACTGTGGTGGTAAATGATGATCAAAACCTGGTGAATACGGTGACCATAACCGTAGGAAATGATACTTATTCCAGGGCAGATTATATGGGCAGACCTGCCATTAACACGGTATTCAATTTCTTTGGTACCTCTGGAGGTAAGGATGAATACAATGAGAAAAATCTGCCTTCAGCGCCGGTGGCGACATCTGAACAGTTCGAATTTATCCTGGATAAACTGCAGGAATACGCCGGCCTCAATTCTGATGTTTATACCAATGCACTTGGGTTAGATAATACGCAAACAGCAGACGTTTTAATCGTGGACGCCCTGAATTCGCATAAGGACTTTCCAACCACTTATGGGCCTTCGGATCTAAACGACATCCGTTTATTTGAAACCGTATTAAATGGACGTGGACTTGAAGATGACGTAGTAGACGTTACATTGACCCTGACATTTGGTGGTGATCTTACCGATGCACCCGCCGGATTAATTGGTGATAATGTGTCATATACCAGTAACTCAACAAGTACCTTCCCTTATCTGGGAAGCCCTAATTAACGTGTTATTCAGGTGCTTTGAAATCAATGAATGGGTTCAGAGTACCTGAATTTATAAACCAATAAATTATGAGATATATCCTGCTGATCTTAATAGTTGCTTTGATAGCTTGTGAATCCAGCAAGCCTCCAGCTCCGGTCACTAATAGAGAAGATTATACTAAATTAATTCAGACCAATACGTTTACATTGGTGAATAATGTCTCCATAGATGAATTCTGGTGTAAAAAAATAACGGATGAACCAAAAGCCGCCATATTTTATCGGAAATGGGTAGAGCATAAATCCAGACAATTTGATAGGACGGGTGATGTCATGCTGTTATATGAAATAGATAGTTTGTTACATTCTGCAAGCACGATATTTTCCAAACAAGAGCAGGTCAATAGCTTATTAATGCGAAGTAGTAACGCCATAAAACTACATCATTTTAAAAAAGCTGCTATCTATGCCCAGAATGCTTATGAACTGACGAATGAAAAATTTGGTCCGCTAATGATGATATTCGACGCATATATGGAATTGGGATATTTTTATGAGTCCGGGAAGATTTTGAGAGATAACAAACGGATGGACTCGTTCGATTACCTCGTGCGTTTATCAAAATACCAGGACCATATTGGAGATCTTGACTCTGCCATTGTATTAATGGAAACGGCACTTGATTTAACAAAGTCAAGGAATGATAAGAAAGGACTTTGGGCCCGCACTAACCTGGGGGACTTGTATGGGCATGCCGGGCGGATCGGCGAATCATATGATCAATACCTGGGTGTGCTGCAAGATAGGCCGGAATTCAGTTATGCTCTACGTGGTATTGCCTGGATAACCTATGCGCATGATTTTAAAATAATTGAATCAGAAGAGCTCTTTAGCTCACTCAAAGAGCGGTCCCTGCTACCGGACGCATATTTGTTATTGGCAGAGCTGGCGGATTTTCAAGGTAATGATTTACAGCAAGTACAGTATTTAACCTCTTTTCTGGCAGAAGCATCGAAGCCGGTATATGGCGATATGTATAACAAATACCTAATTGAATTATGGTCTGAAGAACCAGGTACGTTAGAGGATGCTTTGACATTGGCACAGAGAGAAGTGAGCCGGCGTTCCACTCCATTAACCTATACGTTGTTGGCCTGGTGTCATTCTCAGGCTGGTAATCATGGATTAGCATTAGATATTGTTAACGCAAATGTACTTCATAAGACCTATGAACCCGGGATCATGGCAAAAGTAGGGATGATATATTATGCGGCCGGAAGAAAAAAAGAGGCAAAAATGTATTGCTATGAAGGACTCGAGGCAGCATTTGAACTGGGTCCGATGACTACGCGTCAATTGAAAAGCGCTATCTTTGCCAACGGGTAATTACGGATAATTCCACTGATATTAAACCCTTATCATTGGGTCCTGAAAATATTACCTGGCACGTTCACTTGAGCAGGAGACTATGAGCTTCTGCGTAAATATTTCATTCTTTTTACTGTTGTAAACCACCAAAAAATACTTAGATGAAAAGGTATTACCTTCTGTTATTTATATCCGCTATAGCCATTGATGGGTACTCACAAAAGCTTCAGGGTTATGTGCTTAATCATCAGAATAACCCTGTAGAAAGTGCTCATGTTCTTCATACAAAATCACTTGAACATGTACACACTAATTATTCAGGACGTTTTTTTATGGAAGGCGTCCACATGGGAGATTCTTTGCAAATAACACATATAGGGTTTGAACCAATGGTTGTAGTGGTTGCTGATTTAACTGAGACAATAAAAGTCAGACTGACTGAAAAGGTGATTGCCCTGGAGGAAGTTTTGATTTCTCCAAGGATAGATGCTCTCAATCTTCTGGCAAAGATAGACCTGAAAACAAATCCGGTGAATTCCTCACAAGAGATACTATTTAAGGTTCCCGGGTTATTCATAGGACAACATGCAGGAGGAGGCAAAGCAGAACAGTTGTTTCTAAGAGGGTTTGATATTGATCATGGTACGGATGTCAATATTACAGTGGATGGTATGCCTGTTAACATGGTGTCACATGCCCACGGCCAGGGGTATGCAGACCTGCATTTTGTAATTCCTGAGACGGTAGAAGATCTAAGTTTTGGGAAAGGTCCGTATTATGCCGATCAGGGTAATTTTGCTACAGCTGGTTTTGTGGCATTTAAAACAAAGGAAAGATTAGAAAATAGCCTGGTGAAGCTGGAAGCAGGGCAATTCAATACACAGCGGTTTTTAGGAATGTTTGAAGTATTGAATAATGAAGAACAATCGGCTTATGTAGCCACAGAGTACAGCTTAACAGATGGTCAGTTTGATAGCCCTCAAAACTTCAGTCGATTTAATATGATAGCGAAGTATGCCGGCAGAATATCGGCTAATGACAAGATATCTTTAAGTGCCTCTCGTTTTAGTAGTCAATGGGATGCTTCTGGTCAGGTACCACAGCGTGCTGTCGAAACCGGTGAGATCAGTCGCTTTGGAGCTATTGACGATACGGAAGGAGGGGAGACGAGCCGCACTAATATCGTGTTGGACTACACAAAAAATATTGATAATAACTCTTATGTTAAAAATACCATTTTCTACTCACAATATGATTTTGAGCTATATTCAAATTTCACTTTTTTTCTTCAGGACCCAATCCGTGGTGACCAGATACGCCAAAAAGAAGACCGTCAACTTTTTGGCATTACAAGTGAATACAATCATTCATTACATTTAGGACAGACTGATGGGTGGATACGATCGGGAGTAGGACTTCGAAACGACCTGAGTGAAAATAATGAACTTTCAAGGACAGTTAATAGAATTACGGCCGTAGACACCATGCAATTAGGAAATATAAATGAAACCAATCTATTTGGTTATTTAGATGCCAATTTAAAGTATGGAAAATGGAGTGTTAACCCGGGAGTAAGGGTGGATCATTTCAATTTCAATTATAACGATCATCTTTTGGGTTTTTATCAAACTCAGTCAGAAACTAAGTCTATCGTCAGCCCTAAGCTAAATATCTTATATAACCCGTCAAATCGCCTTCAGCTCTATCTTAAAACCGGGAAAGGATTCCACTCAAATGATACGCGTGTAGTCGTAGCAAACAATGGCCGGGAGATACTTCCCGCGGCATGGGGCGCTGACCTTGGCGTTATCTGGAAACCCATGCCTAAGCTTATGATCAATACGGCCATCTGGTATCTGTTTCTCGAGCAGGAGTTTGTTTATGTGGGAGATGAGGGGATAGTGGAACCCAGTGGAAAGACCCGGAGGGCCGGCCTTGATCTGAGCTTCATATATCAACCATTAAAGTGGCTTTACTGGGATATGGATGTTAATTATGCCTATGCACGTGCTATTGATGAGCCTGAAAACAATGATTTTATACCCCTAGCCCCAGACCTTACTCTGATGAGCGGCATCAACGTTATTCACCCTACCGGCGTTTATGGAGGTGCCAGGTTACGTTATGTAAAAGACAGACCGGCTAATGAAGATAATTCCATAGTTGCCGAAGGTTATAATGTGGTTGATATGAACCTTGGCTATCAATGGAAAAACATGGATTTATCCTTTACGATTCAAAATGTGTTTGATACTGAATGGAATGAGACCCAGTTTGCGACAGAGTCCCGACTTCAAAACGAGGTAGAGCCCGTTGAGGAAATTCATTTTACTCCGGGAACACCCTTCTTTATGAAAGCCTCGCTGGCCTATACATTTTAAGTTTGATTGAAAATTTATTTTAATTTAGTGTATGCCTTGTCTTGTCAGAAAGATTTTTGCTTATAACGCTTGGATATAGGTTAAGACGCTCTTAAAGAATGATGATACTTTTACTTGGAGGAACAGGAAGAACAGGGAAGCTGGTCTTGGAAGAGGCTGTAAAAAGAGGCTATTTGGTGAACTGTCTTGTTAGAGATCCCACAAGGCTTGAGAGAGACCATGCTTCCATCAACTTTTTTAAAGGTTCTCCGAATCAAATGTCGGATTTAAAGCAATCCATGTACGGATGTGAGGCGATTATAAGTGTATTGAACATTTCCCGTACCCCTGACTTTCCTTGGGCCCGGCTAAGAACTCCTGTCACTTTTCTATCGGATGTTATGCATAATGTAATTGAGCTTGCTGAACAGGAAGGTATTAAAAGAATTATCGTTTGCTCAGCCTGGGGAGTAGCTGAGACCAAAAGGGATGTGCCGGCATGGTTTAACTGGTTCATAAACAATAGTAATATAGGGTTTGCTTATAAAGATCATGAAAAGCAGGAAGAGCTCTTAAAAAAATCTAACCTACGCTGGACTATAGTACGTCCAACCGGGTTGACCAATTCAAAAAAAGAACAGAAGGTCATTGAAAGCTATTATGGCAGGCCAGGGCGAAAATAACAATCAGTAGATCAAGTGTTGCAAAGTATATGGTGGATGCCATAGCTAAAGGCAGTTTGATTGGTAAAGCACCTGTGATTTCAGGCAGTTAGCCAGGCATAAATAAGCCATTGTCAAACATTACCGATCACCTGCATCGTTTCCAATGAAGGAGATATGCTGCCTCCTTTAGGCTCAATAGTCACTGCGAAGGCTGCCGCGCCAGGTCCGATACTTTTCATTTGCGCCATCCTTTCAAGGTTGGAGTCAAATACCCCGGCATCTACAGGCTGTCCGTCAATGATGGCCCATAACTGATATTGCTTGTCTTCAGGTAAGTCATTCATATGGAATACGCTGAGGTAAAGTTCTTTGGTGTTGGCTTTCCAATACACCTTGGCGGAAGATCCGGGTGCATTTTCGGTCCCGGCTAACGGCACATTCTTGAATGAAGGGTCATTGACTATTCGAAGATCTTTTTCCAGATTTTCAATTTTTTGATTGGCGTTATAACTATTTTGAGCTATTCGTTCGTTTTGCACGATGAGTTTGTTTAGCTCCAATGTTGTGTTTTTCCATTCCTGGTGATAGTTATAAGCCAGATAAGAGCTCACTATAGCAAGGATAACAGACGCAGCGGTGAGGTATTTAAAAACCCCTAATCTCCTGTTAGGGGGAACATCTGAAGTTAGTGGCACTACCGTTTTCTGCTGCGCTTCCCCTTTGCCTTTGATTTGATCTAATACGTGCCCTCGCATGTGATTAGCCGGAGCCACGGCGGTATTCATGGCAACGTCTTCAAGAGTCTGTTCTATCTTGTTGATCTCAATACTGAGTTCAGGGTACTTACTGATCATCCGTTCTACTTCCTGCATTTCATTTTCACTCAATTCCTGCAGGACGTAGGCTTCCAGAATGCCTGATGCTATGTATTCTTCTACATTCACTCTTCGTTGCCTAAGTAGTTTCGTAAATTCATTAAAGCCATTCTCAACCTTGTTTTTACTGTCCCTAGAGGGATGTTCTTTTCTTCTGCCAGTTCGGTATGCGTATATCCTTTAAAGTAGATCATATCTACCACTAACTTTTCTTCTTCCCTTAAAGTATCCAGCAACTTGCCAACACCTATATCATCTATCTGTTGATGGGAATGATTTTCAGCATTAACATTATATACGGTGTTTTCTACCTCATCAGTTCTAAGGTCGTTTTTTATTTCCCTGGAACGCAACTTATCAATGGCCAAATTTCGACTGATGTTCATCATCCAGGTAAATAAACGTCCCTTTTTTGAGTCATAGGTGTCAATTTTATTCCAAAATTTCAGGAATGCATCTTGTAATACTTCCTCGGCGATTGACTCATTTTTAACGATCCGAAGGATAATCCCATTAATGGCTGCCGAATAGTGATCATAAAGATAAGCTATGGCTGCTTTGTCCCGGTTTTTCAAATGGGCGACGAGTAGCTCAGGGTCTTTATAGTCTGGATTAGCTGGCAAATTTAAGAGCGGCTGCAGTTAGTCGTTAGATGTTCATTGTTTACATATTCGTGGTATATAGCTGTGGTATTAAACCTTCACAGCACCTTATGAATCACCCTTTCCTGACAAATTTAACCGAAAAGGGGAGACAAAAAAATGGTAGGTGCTATCTGTACGGCAGGGCGTAACAGTATTGTAGGGGCAGAACGTTAATAATCTGTATTTCAGCATATTATGAGTGATTTTTCCGCAATTCTAATTTTTAGAAAGGAGGTAACAAAAAAGCCATCCTCATAAGAAGGCGGCTTTTTATCTATAAAATCAAGTTTTGGTTAGTTACTATGCAGGAACTGAAGCAGTCTTTACCGTTTTGATAATTCGTGCTGCAATTTTGTATGGATCTCCGTTGGAAGCTGGCCTTCTGTCTTCCAACCATCCTTTCCAACCGTTTTCTACGGTAGCGATAGGAATTCTTATGGAAGCGCCTCTATCAGATATGCCATAACTGAATTTATCTATAGATTGTGTTTCATGAGCGCCGGTAAGTCGTTGGTCATTGTTGGCTCCATATACTGCGATATGCTCTGCAACGTATGGCTCAAAACTTGAGCAGATAGCGTCATAAGTAGCTTTGTCTCCGGCTTCACGAAGTATGCTGTTAGAGAAGTTGGCATGCATTCCGGATCCGTTCCAGTCACCTTTAACAGGTTTTGGCTCCCAGTTAATGCCTAATCCATATTTTTCAGCTGTTCTTTCTAATAAATAACGCGCTACCCATATCTGGTCACCAGCAGACTCAGCGCCTTTGGCAAATATTTGGAATTCCCATTGTCCGGTAGCTACTTCGGCATTGATACCTTCTACATTAAGTCCAGCTTCCAGACATAGATCTAAATGTTCTTCAACAATCTCTCTTCCATAAGCATTGCTTGCACCTACACCGCAGTAGAAAGGGCCTTGAGGTTTAGGAAACCCGTTAGTAGGAAAACCTAACGGAAGATTGGTTTCATGGTCCCAAAGGAAGTATTCCTGTTCAAAACCAAACCAGAAATCTGAATCTTCATCATCAATTGTGGCACGTCCGTTAGTTTCATGCGCACTTCCATCAGCATTCAATACTTCCGTCATGACGAGGTAAGCATTCTTACGGCCAGGGTCAGAAAAAATGGCTACAGGTTTCAATAGACAATCCGAAGAATTGCCTACAGCCTGTTCTGTTGAACTACCGTCAAATGACCACATCGGGCACGACTCAAGCTTTCCATCAAAATTTGAAACGATTTTTGTTTTACTTCTTAAGCTTTGAGTGGGCTTATAGCCGTCTAGCCAGATGTACTCCAATTTAGTCTTTGCCATAATAATCTTTTTTAATCTGTTGATACTTTGGTTTATGATATTCAAAAATAAAATAATGGGTTTAAAAAAACCCGGAGGGTCTTATTTTTTTGTTAGTTTTCGTTTTTAAGGGCATCAAATATGCCCATATTCATAATAATTGCTTTTTTATTACCAATCATCATTAATTTTAATACCTTCTGGCTTGCTTTCTTCATGCTTTATTACGGCCATTTCTCTTTTGATATTCTCAATGACCTTATCGACTTTGGTCAGAATGGTATTTTTATGTTGCGTCCATAATTTATCCGGTTCTGCAACTTTTTCTTTTAATAAAGAAGCTTTGTGTTTTATCCTTTCAAATTTACCATAGCGGTTTCTTTTCATGGGGTAGAATACAAAGTCCTTGATAATATATCGATAGCGATTGTCCTTAACTTCCAACATAATAGAGAAGTCAAGTTCTCCATGTGGTGATTTGCCCAGGCTTTTCCTATAAAGTCGTATGGAAGAAGCTTTCTCAAAATGCCCATTTCTGTTATTGGACATTTTTTTTGATGGTAACATGAGTTTTTGCGCGTTATCTATCAACTGCGCATGGCTAAGTTCCGATTCAATTACTTCATAAAAAAGGATATGGCCGTTTTCGTCATATTTAAATTCAGACTGCTTCAGTCCAAACAAATCGAAAAAAACGGCCATTATCAACAAACCAAATCGCATCGAACGATATTTTAAAATGAGTAGACTGCTGCTGCTACAAACTGAAAGGCACCACCGGTCAGTTCATTGTCAGAGTCTGTGAATATATCTTCTGAAGCAGAATCATACCTTAATTCAGGAATGAACGTCAACGGTCCGGCGGAAATATTACCGGAGAATGTAAAGGCATTGATGTTCAAATCATCTTCTGTTCCTCTTGCTGTGAAGTTTTCATATCTCAAACCTAATGAGGTGGACTCACTTATACTTATTTGCGGGTAGAGTGCTACGCCGACAAAGCCGGTGTCATCTGCCGTATTGAAGAGTTTGGCTTCTTCATTGGCGCCATAAGTAGCAGCATTCACACCTAAATAGAAGGATTCACTTAACTGAAGTCCTGCAGTAAGATCAAACTCTGTACCACTGTTTTCGCCAGTGATCATGTTAAGGTAGATGTCCATTCCATCAGCCGGACTAAAAGATAGTTGTATTCCAACGTCCTTGCTCGATGAGAAATCCTGGTATTCATTCCAGTCATTAAAGAGACCCACCATCAGTCCTACCTTATCAGATAATGCAAAGTCAAACTTCAGACCAGCATTCTGGAATGGTCCGTTAGTAAATAGATAAGATGTTGAATAATTGAAATTACCTGTAGGGGAGATGACCTCGTAGCCCACAAATGTTCCCATATACCCACCGGTCACGGTTACTTTTTCACTTAACTGGTAAGCCACATAGAGGTTTTGAATATGGAAGGAATTATCATCAGCGCCGGCATTTAATAATGACTGACTCTGACCTCGGGGTCCGAAGCTAATATCTCCAACAAAAGCCGCCTTACCTATTTCCTGTGAAGCTATCAGGTTAAGCATTCCTATGGAAAACGAATTGTGTTCTGATGCAAAGCTGGTTCCAATATTCTCATCTCCGGAGAAATCATACTTATAATAAGTGTCTACCGAGCCGGATATTGTTAAAGGATTCTCTTCTTCAGTGTCATCCTGGGCATTTAGTTCAATAAACGAGAAAAAAGTCGCCATAAGGAGCAAAGTATAATACTTTTTCATTTTAATTTTGAGTTGCAGTTAATTGTTATATTGATTGTAAGAGAGAAGCCTTCGCCTGATGTAGGGTCCAATCTGTGTCAGGCAAGGCTTTTTGTTTTTAAGAGTGATTATTACTCGTCATAGACGATGGTATAACCTCTTATTCCATGTTCGTGGCTGTCCATGCCCGCACTTTCATGCTCTTCTGATACTCTGATGCCTGATATTTTATCCATTATGAAGAAAATAACGTAGGCAGAAATGAAGGCAGCGGCTCCGCAGATGACGACGCCTTTCAGTTGTATCCAGAACGTGTGGTCCGGGTTATTCGAGAACAGGCCTACTGCCAACGTACCCCATATACCACAAGTAAGGTGTACAGATACGGCACCTACCACATCGTCAAGCTTTAATTTATCAAGCGTTACTGCAGAAAGTACAACGAGTATACCGGCGATAAACCCTACGAGCAATGCCCATCCGGGATTAATAACGTCAGCTCCCGCCGTAATGCCAACCAATCCGGCCAGTACACCGTTCAACACCATGCCTAAATCCAGTCGTTTAAATACGAAATATCCTGTGAGGAAGCCACCTAGAGCACCGGAACATGCTGCTAAGCAGGTTGTTACCAATACAAAAGAAGTTCCTCCCGGATCACCGGATAGCACAGACCCGCCATTGAAACCAAACCAGCCTAGCCATAGTAAGAAGACACCTATTACAGCCAGCGGTACACTAGATCCAGGCTTGTCAACTACTTTACCGTCAACGTATTTACCAAGTCGAGGCCCCAGGATCATAATACCTGCCAAGGCTCCCCAGCCTCCTACGGAATGAACGAGTGTGGATCCGGCAAAATCCCAGAAGCCCATAGCATCCAGAGCACCTAAACCCCATTTCCAGCTTCCAATGATAGGGTAAACTACTCCTACGAAGATTACGGTAAAGATCAGGTATGAGGTGATCTTGATCCTTTCTGCTACGGCACCAGACACGATGGTAGCAGCGGTAGCAGCGAACATTGCCTGAAAGAGGAATTCAGTCCAGAACGTATAACCTGCACCGGCATATCCCGGGCTAACGTCTGCGGTAGAGGGTGAAAACCACAATGTATTCCAGTTGGCACCATTAAAAGCTAACCAACCGGGTGTTTCAAAAGCAGGATACATAAGAAAAAAACCTCCAAGTGCATAGGTTAGTATGCCGATCACAGGAGTTAAGGTGTTTTTAAATAAGATGTTAACCGTGTTCTTAGCTTGTCCGAAGCCGGCCTCTACCCCGGCAAAGCCCAGGTGCATGATGAATACCAACGCGGTACATAACATCATCCAGATATTATTAGCGGTTAACAGGGAATCGACAACGGTGGGGCCCTCCTCCACCACCTGTGTAACTGCCGCTTCAGAAGCGGAAGCAAACCCTAACAAATTGCTAGAATATAATTCTGCCAGTAAAAGTTTAGTCATAATAATCTTTTGTTTTTTGGTTGAAAGTCAAAATTAGATTTTAACATAAGGGTAAAGAAAAGAGAGTTGACTCAATTATCAAAAGAAGAATGGCGTTCAATTTTAACCAATTCATGTGCTATTTTGATCGAAAACGTTTTAAGTAGTATGTGAGAAGGGTTTAAATGTAAGTTATTTATTGGCCTATATACTCAAATAAATGATTGTATAACCTGTATGTAGGGTGTTAAATGTACTATAAATTGGAATTTGGTTAAGTTTTTTGACAAATTAAGGTATAATTTAAACCTTGTAGCTCTAATAATGAGTTGTTAATAAAGTATCAATATGCTGTATGTGTGGTGTATTTTAACCCATGGGGATGGAGATAGACCTGTTATCTGCAAATTATCTATCAAAATTTCTAAAACACAGGCCGACAAAAGTGAGTGTTTTAAAAAAATACGTAACTTCTTATACCTGTTGTGTAGCCTGAAAAGAAGCTTATTCCTTAAAATCTCTCAATTATACTATAGTGATGCTTCTTTTAATTTTTATAAGGTCCTTTTAAGTCACCGAAGAGGGTAGGTTTCCGGAGTACTTCATTCTATGTGTATATTATATTTACTTAATAGCCCAATGATCCCCTCTCTTGAAAACCTGGCCCCTTTGATGACATTCGTTTCCGGGTCTAACGTAAAATTGTAAGAAGTTCTAAAATCAGCCTTACCTAATTGAGTTCTATCAAACGATGTGCCGGTAAGGTCACAGTTCAGAAAGCGCGCATTGGTTAGATTGGCTTCCGAAAAATCCACCTCCTTTAAACTGCAATTTTTAAAGTAAGCATTTTTCATAGATCGCTTATAAAATGAAGAAAGGTCTAGCTGACAATCTTCAAAGTTGACGGAGAAAAGAAAATCACTGCAGTGTTCAAAGCGTAATCCGAGGAGTTTACATTCTTTAAAAAGCACCTGCCTGAAGCCGGTATTACTTATGTTGGCAGTACTGATATTGCATTGAATGAATTCACAGTCTACAAAGTTCACTCCGAACAGGTCGGCATTGGAAAGTGTGCATTTGGTAAAAATACAATCTTCGTATTCTCCTTTTGGCAGAGGTTCGCGGGTGAAATCCAAGCCTTTAAATTCTTCTCCTTCTATATAGGGGTTGTTCATGGTATGACGTGTTGATGATCAAATATCTGAATATTCCTTTGATGGTTTATGGAGCGAGTACATATCTTTGATATTAATTACGCAGTTAACTGCGTAACTGGTATTTTAATTCCTTTCAATGTTCATCATGCAGGAAGATATTGTAAAACAAATGGGGTACGTGGCGCTGGCTACCCGTCTGAAAAGGATCAGTGATAAAATGAGCCATAGCACCCGGTTAATGTATAAGGAACTTGCCATCGATATCGAACCCAATTGGTACCTCGTGCTCATACTGGTACGTGATCGTCCCGGTATTTCAGTGACGAAGATTGCCGCTGCTTTAGGGTTTAGACATCAATCCGTGGTAATCATGACCAATAAAATGATTCAGGCCGGATACCTGCATGCTAAAAGAGATAAGAGGGATAAAAGAAAATCTCTACTCTATTTGACCGGAAAAGCCATCGACATACTTCCGGGTTTGCACAAAATATGGGAGGTGGGTGAACAAGTGATACTTGAGTTGCTCAATCAAGATATTACAATCATTGGGATACTTGATGTTTTGGAACAAAAATTAGATAAAACCTCCTTTGGTAAAAGAATCATGGACACTATATCAACCATTTAATATGAAAGAGCATCAGTATTCAATACTTGTGGAATGGACAGGGAATAACGGAAAAGGTACTTCCCATTATAAGCAATATAGTAGAGATCACGTCATATCAGCAACGGGTAAACAAGCTCCGATCATGGGAGCATCAGATCCGTTATTTCTGGGTGACCCAACACGTTACAATCCGGAGGAACTGCTTGTCTCATCGCTTTCTGCCTGCCATATGTTATGGTACTTGCATCTGTGCACTACACATAAAGTGATCGTTACAGCTTATGTTGATAGTGCTGTCGGTGTTATGCAAGAAACAGCAGATGGTAGTGGAAAATTTAAGGAAGTGACCTTATACCCTTGTGTAACGGTTGAAAGTGGTGGGATGATTGAAAAGGCAAAAAAGCTTCATCATGATGCAAACAAGATGTGCTTTATTGCAAACTCCTGTAATTTTAAGATACGACATGAACCCAAAATAGTCGTGAAATGAGCTCACTTTGATTTACAGGATAAATGAAAACTTGCCAGTAAGAAAGTGTATGTTGGTTCTGCTACTGGCAGATCTCACATGGCTCGTTGGCAAGTTTTCTTACAGCTAATAATTGATAGCAGGGATCAATTGCCACCAACAGGCATCATAGGGTGAACTTCGATCTTAGTAGGGATGTCCTGAAAAATGGGATTTTTTCGCGCAATTTCTACTGCCTCTTCCACGCTTTCTGCGGTGATATGAAAATAGCCGGCCACCACTTCTTTACTTTCGTTGAAAGGCCCGTCTTTAATGTTGCCATTATTTTCAGTCAGAATGCGGCTGCCTTTGTCGATTGGGTTGGCATTTTTCAATATACCATCTTGCATGAGCCCGCTTATGTATGCTTTTCCATGCTCCATATGTCGTTGAAGTTCTTCAGGAGAAAGGTCGGTCCAAACGCTGCCTTCGGTTTTTATAATGAATAAAAAGTCTTTCATTTTACTAAAGTTTAAATGGAATGAAATAATTATTTAACAGCATGACAAACAAGGAACATGAAAAAGTACATAGTCTCTAAATTATTTTTTTTGACATCGATCCAATTGCGCCCGCAGTAACTCCTTTTCGGCAGGTAGAGTGGTTAATGCCACGGCTTTCTTCAGAGCTTTGGAAGCTTGAGGTAGTTGTTCCAGCTGCAGGTGTAATTCAGCCAACACACTATAGTATAAATAATAGGATTCCATAACAGGTTCATTTGCTATTTTTCCCAGTTCTGCCAGCGCTGTTTGGGCACCTTCTACTTTTGACAAGGCAATCGCGCGGTTAAGTATAATAACAGGGGAATTGTCGCTTTGAAGCAGTATGTCATAAGATTTGAGTATACCCTTCCAGTTGGTAGTTGCGAAGCTTTTGGCTGTGCAGTGGTAGGCAGAGATGGATGCAAGAATATGGTAGAGCGTGATCTGGTCATCCGCTGATTTTTCAAGGTTGATCAATCCTTTTTGAATAAGGCTGTGGTCCCATTGTTGCCTGTCCTGTTTTTCAAGAGTAAGAATTTTTCCGTCATCATCCTGCCTTGCGTTGAACCGGGCTGCATTTAACTGCATCAAAGCCAATAAGGCATATATCCTGGTTTTATGCTCAAAAAGGGGGTGTGCTATCAATAACTCTGTGATCCGTATGGCTTCTTCGCATAGGTCTTTACGAATAAGTACAGGACCATCTGTAGCATTGTAGCCTTCATTGAATAACAGGTAAATGGCTTCCAATACCACTTGTAGTCGTAAAGACAGGTGTGTGGGAGCGGGCAAGGTAAAAGGTATTTTTGCGTCCCTGACTTTTTTTCGTGCCCGTACTAATCTGGTATTGATATTTTTAGGAGCGGTCAGAAAAGCGCGCCCAATTTCAGCGATACTAAATCCGCAAAGTGTTCGTAAGATTAAGGCAATTTGCGAATCCGGAGAAATGGATGGGTGACAGCATACGAACATCATGCGTAATTGGTCATCAAGGATCTCTTGTTCAGAAAACAGGAGATCCATGGCCGGTTCGGCTGTCCAGGGAGATTGCAGGAAATGCGTTGTGTCCGGGTTGAATTGTTGCTGCCGCTTGTTTCTGTTCACCACATTGAGTGCTTTATTTTTAGCCACCCTATACAGCCATGCAGTGGGGTTCTTTGGAATGTCCTTATTGGTCCAGTTTTGTATTGCTTCAATAATAGCTTCCTGAACTACGTCTTCGGCTAACTGCATATTTTCAGGGCCGAAGATACCTGTTAATACAGCTACCATTTTCCCGGATTCATGCCGGAAAAAATGCTCTACAATATCATTTATTTCAGCGTTGCGATCCAATGTATGTTGCCGATTAATTACTCCAGGTTAAAGCCGGTCCTTCTAAAACAAATAAAGCGCAAAGATCGTATTATCTCTGCGCTTTATTTTTAAATGCTGTGGCTGGATATTAATTACCCATCTTTTCCATTTCTTCTTCGAAAGTTTTCTTAAACTTTTCGTAGTCGTAGTCAATTTTCAGCCGATCATCTTTTGACAATCTTTCGTTATATGCAGTTACCAGTTTATCTGCAGAAAGCTCAATAGCGATGTATGATTTATAACGTCCTTCGCTTGTTCTGGTATTTTTTTCGCAGATTACTTTTGTGCCTGATAGTTCCTGGTTTACAACCTCTCTTCCCAGGCTCTCAAAACGTTCTTCCAACTCTTCTTTATTATTGAATTCACGCGAATTCACATAATTATCAGTAACGGCTTTTACGGTTGTTTGAATAGCAGCTGCTAATTCAGCCCTGGCATTGCTCAATGATTTTTTCTTCGCGGTTACCTGGTCAGAACTTTCACCAATAGAATTAGCTCTAAATGCTTTATTGCTGGTAAAAAATTCACTCCCTGAACAAGGGATAACGACTTCAACTTCATCCGGAGGAGTAGGCTGGTCTGCTACCTTAGAGCTTTTACAGCCATAAGTCATTGCCACTACCATAGCGGCCATAACAAAGTACATTGTATTTCTATTCATAGTCTAAAAATTAAGTTCAACAATTTATTATTTAATATAAGTTTTTGAGAATTTCTGGTGCCAGTTCCTTTTCTATGCGTTCCCGTGCGTCCTGGTAAGCCTTTAGTCCCGCTTTTTCATAACTTAACTGGATGCCTTTTAAGTCGTAAATGGCGTCAGCGTAAAGTTCTTTGTTTGTATTATTATCTATAATGTTCACGTCTACATCCAGAAATGTGGTGAATAACCCTGAAAGCTCTGATCCTTTCCGTGTATCTGATGATATCTTTATGATCAGATCAGCTTCTGCTTTATTCTCTGCAAATACAATGCCTTTTTGACTTAGTGCTCCCACCAACATACCGTTGATCACCGTTCTATTCAGAGTTTTACCTAAATTGTTTTCGTCGGATTCTATGAACATAGTAAGAGTTTTGGCTTCTATCAAAATTTCTTTCTTTGGTGCCGGAAGCTTGTCTATAATGGCTTCTATTAACTTGGATCTGGTAGAGTTGAGTTTCCTCAGGTTAGCTTCAATGTGTAATGATTTACTTTCCGTTACCATCTCACGTTGAGCAATGAGAAAATGTCCTTTCGTATCTGTTGTTTTTCGTAAACCATTCCTGCCAGATACGGCCCCGGTGACAATGGCTGGAAAGCCAGTCACCTTATTATCATCGTTAAATCGTGCTTCTATGGTTAAATTTTCAGAGTTTTCCGATCGCTGACGTACTGTGACTTTATCCGGACCATGAAACCGGATACCGTTCAGTGTATTTTTCAGGCCGCTGTAAGCCTCATTGGCCAATAATATGGACTGGCCCTTATACGTAATAGTCGTATTTTCACCCAGGTAATTTTCTATTGCAGCTAAGGTTTGAGTAAAATAAGAGATAGCCAATGTGTAATTTTTATTATCCAGACTGGTGAGGGCCTTATCATAAAAATCCAACCCTTTTTCTAGCGCTGTATTTTTCTTTTCATCAATTCGACGCTGATGTTCGGCTTTAGATAACCTGTAAAAGGTCCAGTACATCTGACCGTCCTGCCAGCTGTCCACCAGTTCATGACCTTCCACCAACTGGTTTACCTCTGCCTTAATAGCGTTTTGATATTCTTCTCTAAACCGGTCGCCAATATCCAGTTGATACAGTAATGATGTGGAGGAAATATTTACACTTATTTCAGCAGACAGATCATCCAATGCTTCATTTCTGGCAGTTTGTTGATAATCTGGATCACTCATGGAAGCATTACCTATACCCTGGTAGTATGAGCTGGATTGAGGCTTTTGCAATAACCAGCTTGGTTTAGACTTACTTACCGGCCTGTCAGGCTCAGAAGGCGTATCCGTTTTTTGGGGCGGTGAGGTTTTACAGGCTACCGTTAAAAATACGCCCACTACTATGTAAAGGAGAGATCGGATCATTTGCTTAGTATTTTTCAACCAAAAATGCGTTTAAAGACCCTGCCAGTTTGGTGGCCACTTCATTTTGAATGCGAAAGTCCAGGTCCTCCTGTGAAGCAACCTCTCGTTTGGCGCTGAAAAGCTCAAGAAAATCAGCCCTTTCCTTACCTGTTTTGTAAACCAGGTCACCTTTAGCAGGAAATAATTTGTTATAATCCCCCCGGTAAGTTGCATAGATCATTTCATCATTAATCTCTTCATGTATTACGTCAGCCGCAAGTACTTCAGACGTTTCTGAGGAGATTAACTGATACTGTACAGACACCTGCATAGTGCTGACTTGTGAAAATTCGTTGTATTTCACAGGCCTGAAATTGGAGTTGCTGCTGTAAATAGATCCACCACTATAGGCTACTTTCTCATTTCTTATCATTTGCCCCGGAGAGTAATTGTAGTTGACCACTTTAGTAATAAGTACAGATTTAGCTCCAATGATTTGCCCTACACGTGCAGCGGTTTTTTCATTGACAAAACCAGTAAGCCCCAGCTTTTGTTCTTCTATGATCTGATCCAGGTTTTCCCTATCTACCAACTTAATAAACGGACTTTTTAACTTACTTATCTGTGCGACGATGTTTGACCTGAGTTTCCATTCGGATTTGTGAAAATTAGTCTGAGCAGGTAGTACTGACATACTGATGCTCAGCTCATCAATGATATTTTGCTGATAGCTCTTGGCGCTGTTATAGTTCGGATCGTTGGATTTGATATGTTGAAATTCTTTCCAGGCCTGGCCATAGTTTTGTTTTTCGTATGCATCTATACCTCGCCGGTAGTAAGGCTCTGTGGAAGTGGCGTCTCTTCGATCAATAACATCTTTGTATTCAGGGTCAATAGAGAGTATTTTTGAATACAAACTCTTGGCCTTGTCAAAGTGGCCGTCTTCAAAAGCGGTGATCGCTTCGTTATACCATCCGTCCAGAAGATTTTCCTTATCCTCATTATAGTCTTTTTCATAATAATCCGGAATGTTCAGTTCTACCCTGAAGTAGCTGATCCTTTCCTGGTAGAAACGTGCATCCTCATAATATTTAATAGCCTTTTGAAGCTCTCCTTTGTTTCTTGCCTGGAAGTAGTCACTCAACATATCATCCAGTACTTTCTGAGATGTACGCCGGAGACCTTCCCGACTGTCCAGGTTGGTATTATTACGATAGAGCGCGTCCATATATTTTTCAGAAGCATCCTGATACAGACCTGACGCTTCTAATTTACGCGCCGCTTTAAGTATTTTCTTTTGCGCCACACATGAAACATTTATGGTAACGCAGCAAATGAAAATTAAAAATAGCCTCATGATAGTAGACAATGATTTTTGTTCTTTGGAGTACATCTAACAAAAGCTGTTCCAATCTAAGTTTTAAAATGAATAATGCCAAGCTGTAGCCACCAATGCAAGTGATAAAACAACTCTACATAATACCTACAACAGTATTAAATAGGTAATGATCATTATTGTTTATTTTATTGATGATCAATTATTTATAAGGATAATGAATTTCTATCCATTTACTCAACTATTCGGCGATAAGAAACCCATGCAATTATCAGTTATTATAACATATTATTTACCATAATAAATTATATATCTTATTTGTAACCATATCGAATATCCATAGTATCCAGATCAAAATAAAATAAAGTCTTAGAGTGACAGTAACTGATGAAGCACTCATGCAACAAGTGAAGCATGGTGATCTTAGAAAGGCGAGTGACCTGTTTGACAGGTATAATAAAGCGTTATACAATTTCTTTGTGAAGATCATGTTTGATCGTGACCTTGGACATGACCTGACCCAAAATGTGTTTTTAAGAATGATGAAATATCGTAAGACATACAGGGGGGATAAACCATTTAAAGCGTGGCTATATCAGATAGCCCGGAATGTATATGCAGATCACTTCAGAAAAAATAAAATAAAGTATGCTGATCTGACAGATGTAGAACAGGTTAATGACCATTTGATGTCCGTAGATGAAAAACTGGTGAATGATGAGCGTGAAAAACTATTGTATATTTCTTTATACCGTCTTAACACAGAACAACGAGAAATTTTGATCCTGACACGGTTCCAGGAGATGAAGTATGAGGAGGTATCGCAAATTCTTGATATCAGCGTGGCAAATGTAAAAGTGCGAGTACATCGGGCCATGCATAAATTAAAAGAAGCCTACCTACAATTAGAAAATATTTGAGTCATGGAAGATAAACACAAAAGCTTACTCATAGAGTACATAGCAGGTAACCTTGACAATGAGCAGATGGCCGATCTGGAGCGTCTGTTGGCTGAAGATCCTGAGATTTTAAGGGAGTATGAAGCGCTTAAAAAACTCACTGCACTCATGGCAGAAGATGTAGAGCTTGAACCTGACAGCACTTTACGTGAAGACTTTCTACTTGAAATTGAGCGGGAGTTGGACGAAATAGAAAGTAATTCTACCGGGCAGGTTAAAACAATCCGTTTCCCTTTACCATGGAAGATTGCAGCATCGGTGGCTGTTATTGCTATTAGCTTCTTTGCCGGAAAATGGGTGTGGCAACCTGATGAAGACCAGGTCGGGCTGGCCGGGTTAAAAGAAGAGATACGGTTGAATCGTGAGTTGGTCTTATCCTCGTTACGCGATGAACATTCCGCCAGCCGCCGGTTGAACGGTGCGGTCTCTTATACAGCAGGTAGCCCGGATATGGAGATTATAAACACTCTGATTCATGTTATGAATGAAGATGACAATGTTAATGTAAGGCTTGCTGCAGTTCAGGCGTTGGCCCGGTTTGCGGAGCAACCCGTAGTGACTGCAGCGCTGCTTTCAGCGCTGCAAGTTCAATCTGAAGCAGTGGTTCAGATCTCTTTGATCAATTTAATGGTTGATTTACATGAAAAACGTGCTGTGGGTGAGTTACAGAAAATCATTGACAATGATACTGCATTACAAGTAGTAAGAGATGAGGCGCACATGGCGGTATTCAAATTAATCTAGAAACAACTCAAAATAATTAGGTATAAAATCGAGAAAAATGAAAAATCAAATTAAAACATTAGTTACGCTACTATTGCTCAACTTATATGTAGTGCAAGTGTGGTCACAGGATAAGTTCTCAATCAGCAGTGGGACAGTTGAATTTAATGAGATCATGGCAATATCTGTAGAGGGGTATGATGGTAATGAAGTGGTATTTGGCGTGGATGGAGGATACAAAGTTCCGGATCGGGCCAAAGGATTAAAACCGGTAAACGGACTTGGTTTGTCCGATAATACAGGGGTTGGTCTGGCTGTGAAAAAGGAGGCAAATGACTACTATGTGATATATCAGGTATCCCGTAATACGGATACGAGATATAAGGTAAAGGTTCCCAAGGGAGTTAAAGTAAAATATGTCAATTCATCCATCCATGGTAAGAGCTTTAAAGCTTTTAACATTCCTACTGAAATTGAAGCTAAGAGTCACGGAGGTGATATTTATTTATCAGGGATCACGGGCCCTTTGACGGTCAGCTCTGTTCATGGTAATATTGATGTTATTTTTAATTCATTAACTAATAAATTGCCAAGTTCAGTGGCCTCTGTACATGGGGAGGTGGATATAACCGTTCCAGCGGCTACAAATGCTGACCTTTCTATTCATACGAACTGGGGGGATGTATATTCTGACCTTGAGATCAAAGTGGATAACCCGGAGCAAATGAAAGCATACTCGGCAAAAAAGATAAGAGGTAAACTGGGGAGTGGTGGTGCCGCGCTGGAGGTATCTTCAACACATGGCAATGTCTATTTGCGAAAGAAATAATAAGTGAGGTTTTATTGAGCATTACTTAAACCCTACAGAAATGAAGAGTATTTTCTTTGTATTGTTTCTTGGTCCTGTAAGTTTATTGTATGGTCAAACCAGGATTGAACAGTCGTTTGACGCTACTTCCGTTGATAAGATAAAGCTGGATTTTCATTGGCCGGAACTTATAAAAATCAGTAGATGGAATGGCAGCACTGTGAAGATCTCAGGTAGTGTTCTGATCAATAATGGTGAAAATGATCAGGCATTCAAGTTACGATCATCTCAGAAAGAGGGAATACTTTATGTGGATTCGGAAATTGAGAACATCGACGAAATTCCCAACCGTATTTCTATAAAAGCCGGAGGTACTACGCATTATTTCAATACAGATGACCGTAATGATCCGGCTGTACGTCAATTTATGAGAGACCTTGGCGGAAAAAGTTATCAATACATGTCTATTGGTGTTATCAAGGAAATAGAATTACAAGTGTGGGTGCCGGAAAACAAATTTTTAGAAGTGAATGCCAGGCATGGTTTGCTTGAGATCGTAAATCCCGGAGCTTCCCTGGAAGCTCACGCCAAACATGGAGGTATTGATATCACATTGCCAAATGATATTCGGCAGATTGAGGCAAAAACTAAATATGGTCAGATCTATTCTAACCTTCCTTATGTACTGAAAAGCGATGAAGGAAAAATAACACCTCCTAATAAATGGATGGTCGTGAAATCAGATAAAAACGATGGACCGTCCTCACTAATCCTCGTTTCCAAGCATGGGGATATCTTTTTGCGGAAGAAAGGAACAAATTAACTATTTGTTCCTTTTCAATAATTCTTCTGCTTCTTCCAGAGAATTATTCATTTGATCTTTCACTTTAGAGATGAGCACTTTTTGCTCTTCATAATACGCCATGATGGTCTGATGGTCTGATGTACTGTCTTTTGGATGGAAATTGCGCATCCAACCCATCATGGCTTCATCTGCTTCACTTAATGCTCCCAGCGCCTCTGTGATTTTTTCAACCATTTCCCCCTCTATGTCATGTTCTTTTAATGAATCTAGTTTCTCCTGTAGTTTCCCCTTAGCATTCATTATGTTATCCATTTTAGGCATAACCTCATCGTGTATTTCTATGACCTTATCATAGAGGGCTACTTCTTCTGTCTTGTTTTGATCGTTAATTTCCCCTCCTGATCCATTGGAAGTGGTGTCAGAAGTTGAATTGCCGCAAGCGGATAAAACAAATAGAAAGCCAGATAAAATTGACAAGTGAACTATAGGTGCTTTTTTCATTTCTGTCTTTTGTGATTTGACCAAATTTAGATAGAAAAATGAGCATCAACAAATGACTTTGATCATCGTAGTACTGCCCCTTAATCCATATTCATGCGTTTGAAATAAAAGCTATAAAACCTGTAACTTATTGAAGAATCAATCTTCTGTTTGCCGTTGAGTCTGTTATATTTTTAGTATAATAATTTGCTGAATTATAATAAGTTAACTACCTTTCCTTAATTCAAACTAAAGGTCTTCAGGCTTTTAGTATTTTTTAAACTTTTAGAATATTATTTTTTAACCTCTGTAGTTATGATACCTCTTACTGTGATCCGGAGGTGGGCATTACTATCCTGCTTTATTATAATGGTGTCGTTAGGCGCTGTGTGTCAGTCTATTGCCATGGATTCTGGGCCTTGGGAATCAAAAAATTATGTCGTTATGGGAGCGTTTAGCTACCAAAAGAATGCGCAGCGGTTTACCTCTTTTCTTGAGCAAAAGGAGTTTCACGCCAGCTATAAGCTTAACCCTTCCAGGCAACTATTTTATGTCTACGTCTACACCTCCTCTCAAAAAGATGATGCCCTGGAAGAGGTAGCCAGAATACGTAGTTTATATCCCGAATTCAAAGATGTCTGGATCTATCAGGGAACATTCGACCGATTGGGACAGCAGAAGGCCCCAAGTAATGAAATAGATAACGTGCCGGAAAGGAAGCCCGAAAACCCAGGGAACATTAGAGTTTCAGGGCAAGGGCCTGGTTCGGTCAAACCATCTGGGTATAGGGATAACGAAGTGGGAAATACAACCTCTCCTTCTAATATATCAAGTCAGGACATTACCGAAAGGGTATCAGGACCTGTAAAACCATTGGTTAAAAAAGAAGGGACACATTATTTTTATTTTAATGTGCTGAACGCTAAAAATTACAAGGAAGTAAAAGGCAGAGTGAAAGTGATAGACCCTGTCAGAGCAAAGGAACTTTTGACAGCCCAGTCACATGAAATAGTGGAGATTCGCGAACCTAACAATGGAACGAATACCGTTAAAGTGTCTTCAGATATTTTTGGCTTTAAGGAAGTTCAGCATATCGTAGATCTCGGTAATCCGGTGAATGATTCCACGTCTTCCTATATAAATGTCCACGGGGATTCAATTGTGGTGGATTTTGAATTGGAACGTTACAGAAAAGGCGATGTAATTGTAATGTATAATGTTTATTTCTTCAGAGATGCTGCCATTATGAAACCTGAATCAGTTTACGAACTGAATAGTTTATTGGATATGCTCAATGAAAATGAAAAGTTTAAAGTTCGCATACACGGCCATACCAATGGTAAATCAACAGGAAAGATCTTACATCTGGATGAGGAGGACAAAAACTTTTTCAGCCTGAATGGAAAACACAAGGAGGATTTCGGAAGTGCAAAAAAATTGTCGTTATTCAGGGCTTATACAATACAACATTGGTTAATAGACCAGGGAATAGCACGAGAAAGAATGGAAATAAAGGGATGGGGAGGAAAACAGATGTTGTATGATAAGCACCATAATCAAGCTGACAGGAACGTAAGAGTGGAAATAGAAATAACCGCAGATTGAGATGAAAACCTTTATTTCTTGCCTAAAAAAGACCCTTGCCATTGTTTGCATAACACTGAATTCAGGATTCATCAGTGGCATTCAGGCGCAATCATTGAAGGATTATTATAGCTATCTGGTGATAGGCGCTTTTGAATTTGAAGAAAATGCCAGGTCATTTGCCGCTTACCACAAAAGCGAAGGGCTTAATACTGATATCAAGAAAAACGACTTCAACAATCTTTATTACGTTTTCTCCTTCAAATCAAAAGATCCTGAGGAGACACGAAGCGAAGTTTTCCGAATACGAGAGAAATATAATAAGTTGTCCGATGCCTGGCTTTACAATGGCAACTTTAACTCTTCACACATGGCATCTGCTGATTTTATTGAATTTGTCAGTCCTCCTAAACTGGCAGTTGCTGAAAATGTGGATAACGGCGGCGGTGCATCTATCGAGGAGAGCCGGGAAGAAATAATGAAAGAGCAGGTAGTAGAGAAGCCCAAACCTACACCCAGGGCAATGGAAGAAGGTGTGATGCCGTTTTATCTGAATACAGTCAACGCCAGCAATTCTCAACCTATTAATGGTGATATTGAATTTATCGATGCAGAAAGAAATAAGCTGATAACTACTTATAAAGCACATGAAAGTATAGGTGTCAAAAAGCCCAATAACGGTACTAACAGGGTAACATTGATCACTAAAATATTTGGATTTAAAAACACTGAAATTACCATAGATCTGGATGAATTAGGGGAGGAGAGTGAAGGTAATGTTGTTCAGAATGGTGATAGTACTATCGTTAATTTCAACCTGATAAAATATTCAAAAGGTGATTTTGCTACATTATGGCGCGTTTACTTTTTTATTGATGCAGCCATCATGAAAGAAGAATCTATTTATCAGCTCAATCAGCTGCTTAACATGATGAAAGACAATCCCACCATGAAAATCAGAATCCATGGGCATACTAACGGAAATTCACATGGCGAAGTGATGCATTTGGATATTGATGATAAAAATTTCTTCTCGTTAAATGGTACCCATAAAAAGGCTACAGCAAGCGCCAAAAAGCTATCTCTTTATCGGGCATATACTATCCAGCACTGGTTGATCGATCAGGGTATTGCCGAAGAGCGAATGGAAATTCAGGGTTGGGGCGGCAAGAAAATGCTTTATGATAAGCACAGCAGCCAGGCGGATAAAAATGTGCGCGTGGAAATTGAGATCTTAGAAGAGTAGTAATTTATTCTTTCATGTCGGTAACTTTATGATAAAGGTTTGATCAATTAGATCTAAATATTAAGTGGAACTTAAAGATATATTTCATTTATTGTGCATTGATTTTTGGTGAGAAACAATGAAGCGAAGCATGATGACACATAAAAAAATTTCCATATCACTTATTGTTCTATTTTTTGCTTTTAGTGGATTTAATAGTGCGCATTTAATAAATAAGCCAGATAATGACCCTTTTCTTACTACAGGTTATTACGTGGTGATTGGTGCATATGCCAAAACAAAAGAGTATTACGCCAAACGCTATGCAGATCAAATTCGTCAAAAGGGCTATGAAGCTCATTACGGATTCAGTCAGAAAAGAAACTATTTTTTTGTCTATTTATTCTATACGGAAAACTACCGTGCCTCCATTAACAAGATGCGTGAAGTTCGGGGTATTAATGAGTTTGATGAGGCGTGGGTCTATGTGTCATTAGACGTACCCGAAGAAATACCTGCTCCGTCTGTGGATGAACCAGATAAAGAAATTGTCAGTACTTCTGAAAGTGTAACATCTGAAAAAGTAGTAATAGCCGAAGAGGTAGCGATAGAAAAGAGTGTAGAAGAGTCAAAGACGAAAGAAGAGCAAGTTTCCACGGAGATGCTTCCGATGAAAGAAGGTAATTCACCGGGAGAGACAGCGCAAAATGAAGTAACGCCTGCTGAGGTTGAAGGGGCAATAGAAGATTTTAAACTCACTACTTTGGCGGACGCCACGGTTTTTTTTAACCTTTATAATGCACAAACTAAAAATGACGTAACAGGCGAGATACAGGTCATTGACGCGGAGCGGTCTAAGCTGATCAAGGTGGTGCCGGGAGGTGACTATATCAAATTGTCAGACCCTAAAAATGGTACCGGCAAACTCACATTGATCTGTGATGTATTTGGCTATCGAAAAGTCCAGAAGGACATTAACTATTATGACCCTTCATTGCATATGGATGAAGAAGACATTGATATTCTTGCAGATATTTATGTTGTAAACTTTGAATTACCCAGGTACCATGCAGGGGATGTTGTGACCATGTACAATGTATACTTTTACAAAGATGCAGCGCTTATGAGGCCGGAGTCAAAATATGAGATCGGAAACCTCCAGGCCATGCTGGATGAAAATGAGGATTACCGTATCAGAATACATGGACATGTAAATGGCAGGCACCCTGGGAAAATTATTTCACGAGGAGAGAGTTCCAACTTTTTTGCCCTGGATGAGTCAAATCGCGAAGGTTTTGGAAGTGCTAAAGAGCTTTCCAGGCAAAGGGCCGAGATTATCAGAGATTATCTTGATGATCAGGGGATCGAGGCATCCCGGATGGAGATCAAAGCGTGGGGGGGTAAGCGTATGCTTCACGATAAGCACAGCGCCAGCGCTAAAAGAAATGTAAGGGTAGAAATAGAGATCCTGGAAGAATAAGCAGGAAGTAGTCTTGTTATTCTGATTAACGGAGATAAACGGAGACCCTTTTCTTACACCTGACGTTTAATTTCCACTATTAAGTGAAATTTCTGCGCTTCACATCCTTAATATTCAATATATTAGGGAGTAATCCTGTCAAATAGATCATGAAAAAAATTATACTCACTTTAAGTCTTTATATATTCTGCACTCACATGATTGCCTTTTCCACACATGGTTATTATCAATCAGATAAAGAAATGGCAACAGGATACTATGTAGTAATAGGTGCTTACGCTCAAAGTCAAGAAAGCTATGCCATTCGATATGCTCAAAAGGTGAGTGAGAGCGGATTATCTGCGAGCTATGGATTCAATTCAAAAAAGGGACTCTATTTTGTTTTTTTAGATTTTTTGGATGACTTTGATACCGCTGTTGATAAAATGCGGCAGACACGCAAGAATGAACAGTTTGGTGATGCATGGGTATTTGTTTGTAAAAATGACCAAAATATTTCCGGACTTCAAAATGCCGAAGGCCAGGTTGCCGAACCAGGCTCAAAGACTGATCCAACCGTTAGCCCGGATGGAAAAAATGAAAAGAAGGAACCTGAGGCTGAACAGAGTGAGGTAGAGAAAGTACAACCGGGTCAACGTTTGCAGGAGACTGAAGAAGGGTCTTCCGCTCAAATGCCTCAACAGAACCCTGTTCCAGGTGAGGGAACAACGGATGAAAACATGCCTGAAGAAAAAATAGCTGAAGAAGAGGAAGGGTTAAAAGACTTGTCCGGTGTCAAGGTTATTATAAACTTGGTCAATGCAAGAAATGACAAGCCAGTGGAAGGGCCTGTAGAGATCATAGACACTGAGCGTGCAAAATTCATGAATTCTGTCAATAGTGGAGAGCTGGTAACACTTAAAGATCCCGATAATGGTACTGGAAAGATTTCCCTGGTGTGCAATATTTTTGGTTTCCGAAAGCAGCAGCAAGAGATAAATTACCTCGATCCGTTGAAGGATACATCAGGTTTTGTTGACTATTCCGAAGGTGAATACAAAATTAACATGGAACTCGTTCGCTATCATGTTGGAGATATTGTTGTGATGTATAACGTCTCCTTTTTTAAGGACGCAGCCTTAATGAGGCCAGAATCAAAGTATGAAATGAACAGCTTACTAGAGATGCTACAGGAGAATCCCAATTTATGCATACGAATCCACGGTCATGTGAATGGTAAGCAGTCCGGCAAGATCATCAGTAAGGATGAGGCAAAAGAATATTTCGCCTTATCTGATAAAAATCAAGAGGGGTATGGCAGCGCCAAAGAGCTTTCAAAGCAACGTGCTGAACTTATTAAAGCATTTTTGATGGAAAATGGTATCCAGGAAAACAGGATGGTGGTAAAAGCCTGGGGGGGTAAGAGAATGATCTATGACAAACTCAGTACTAAAGCGGATGAAAACGTCAGGGTAGAGATAGAGATATTATGTGAATAGCCTGATTTCTTCCGGTCAATGAGGCTTCCTGTGCCAATGACCGTTAATGATACAAAACCTCGTTTCATTAAGCGTCTATGCTAACGAATTATGTATTCGGCGTAATAACTTTAACAGGGGAATACGTTGAAAGCAAAATCGTTCTTCTGCCTGGATGGTATTATATTTTGCGGCGTTACGTCGCTTCGAAAAATTCATAGTATGAGTAAAACGATACTGATTACCGGGTCTTCGTCAGGCATTGGTCGTGCTGTTGCCATGTACTTTCAGTTAAGAGGTTGGAATGTGTCCGCTACTATGCGTCAACCGGATAAAGAAAATGAATTGGAAAAATTAGACGGTGTCAGACTTTTTCCATTGGACGTATTGGATGAAAATTCAATTCATAAAGCGATTGAAGGTACTATCCAACATTTTGGAAGTATTGATGTCATTGTAAATAATGCTGGTTATGGACTGGTAGGCCCTTTCGAGGCTTCTACGCATGATCAGGTTAAAAAACAATTTGATACGAATGTATTTGGAGTGATGAATGTCTGTCGGGGTATACTACCTTATTTCAGAGCAAAAAAAGCTGGTACCATCATTAATATTGCTTCCGTAGGCGGGCGTATTACTTTTCCACTTTATAGCCTGTATCATGGAACAAAGTGGGCCGTAGAGGGCTTTTCTGAATCGTTACATTATGAGATTAAACCATTTGGCATCAAAGTGAGAATTATAGAACCGGGGGCTATTAAAACTGATTTTTACCAACGATCTATGGACGTAGTACATAGAGACGAACTTACCGCGTATGATCAGTATGTGGATAAGACCTTTAACAATATACAGGATATAGGCAACACAGCTGCCGGTCCTGAAGTTGTAGCCAAAAAAATCTTTAAGGCCGCCACAGACAGGGGGTGGAGATTGCGGTATGCCGTTGGAGGTGGCGCACCGGCTTTATTATTTATGCGACGTATACTGCCAAATAGCTGGTTTTTTGCTGCTGTCCGGATGGTGGCGGAGAAAGCAAGGAAATAATACCTCGGCAGTATTAGATACTAGTACGTCATTTAACGAAACATAAGTGCCGTCATAACGTGAGTAGTACAAATGTGTTTTCTCAATTTTCACCTCCGCATTGTCGTCATTATTTACTTCCTGATACTTCTGTTCAACCCGGATCATGGAATAAGGTTCGTTATGAAAGTTCAAAATGCTTGATATTGAAGTAATTTGGGCTTGGAGTAGAATGTCAATGTATGACCCGGGTTAAAATAACTTATGTCTGTTATCCATCGTTCATGGTCTTATTATCAAAAGTCCTTCACTGGCTTTTCAACAGAAATATGGTGGCTTTCGCTCGTTACTCTTATCAACAGGGCTGGCGCTATGGTGATCCCATTTCTTTCTTTATACCTGACCTCAGACCGTGGTTTTTCATTAGAAGATGTAGGCTGGGTAATGACCAGTTTTGGTGCAGGTTCTATTGCCGGGGCCTGGATCGGAGGTCAACTTAGTGACCGTGTAGGTTTTTATAAGATCATGGTATGGAGCCTTGTTTCATCAGGGGTCCTGCTGGTGTTACTCAGTTTCATAGAAAGTTATTGGGGTATAATAGCCGGTGTTTTTTTCTTTATGCTTACAAGTGATGCTTTTAGGCCTGCAGTCTACGTTGCCATTACTGCGTATAGTAAACCCGGTAACCGGACCAGGGCTGTGACACTTATAAGGCTGGCGATTAACCTTGGGTTTTCGGTAGGCCCGGCACTGGGAGGTTTGATCATCTCCACCATAGGTTACAACTTACTATTTTGGGTAGATGGCATCACCTGTGTGATAGCTGGCTTGCTGATCACCATGCTTTTAAACCCAAAAAGTCAACCCGTTAAGGCAGTCAAAGAAGAAACAACTAAGCAGTTAGCCCCCTATAAAGACTATGACTATCTTATTTTTCTGACAGCTCTTTTTGTATTTGCTACCATGTTCTTTCAATACTTTTCGTTGATGCCTGTTTTCTATAAACAAGACCGCGGATTAACGGAGGGCGAAATAGGACTGTTAATGGCATTATCGGGGTTACTTATCTTTATTTTTGAGATGCCTTTGATCTATGCCCTGGATCACCGGGAACGTTTTTCACGTTTCATGATCTTATTTTTTTCAGCAGTATTATTAGGTTTTGGGTTTTTGATAGTAAACTTTTCCGGTTGGGGTGGGTATTTGGTGATAGGCCTCATATTAGCTACCATAGCGGAAATGCTCTGCTTCCCTTTTGCCAACACTGTGGCAATGGAACGTGGCTCCCGAGGTAGCACAGGTATGTACATGGCTTACTTTCAGATTGCTTTTTCAATGGCACATTTGGTAGGGCATAATCTTGGTATGCAACTGTCCGATAACTATGGCTACGCCGTGGTTATGTACCTTTTCACGGGGGGAGCACTCCTGTCAGGTTTACTCTTTTGGCTGGTGAAAGGCAAGCTGCTGTAAGCAATTATCGGGGCCATTCATCACATCTCTGTTTTTTTGATGCTATGGCATGCTTATATTCAACCTGGACTATTTATAGTCAGTTATAGATCGTAATAAATTTCTATGGCTTAGTCCAGGTTCAACTTGCCAAAAAACCTTATATACTATGAAATTCAGCTTTTACATCCTTTTACTGGTACAGTTACTGGCCATAACTTCTTTTGCACAGATAGAAAAAGCCCCGGAAGTAAAAGAAGGTGAGGGTCCCTGGCCACAACTTATTATCCGTGGTGTAACAGTGATCAAAGGAGATGGTGCACCACCGATAGGCCCTGTTGACGTGGTAGTTGAAAACGATAAGATAGTGGAGGTAAAAGTGGTGGGCTACCCGGGGGTAACTATAGATCCTGATCGCAGGCCTGAACTCATTTCAGGAGGTAAAGAGCTCGACGCTTCCGGTATGTACCTGTTACCAGGATTAATAGATATGCATGGTCACATTGGTGGTACTGCCCAGGGAGTAGATGCTGAATATGTCTTTAAGTTATGGATGGCCCATGGCATTACTACCGTTCGTGACCCTTCGGCAGGAAATGGCCTGGAGTGGGTGTTAGACCAAAAACAAAAGAGTGCTAAAAATAAGATAACAGCACCACGGTTGTTAGCTTATACTGCCTTTGGTCAAGGCAGCACAGAAACCATTAGTTCACCTGAAATGGCACGTGAATGGGTCAGGAATAATGCCAAAAAGGGTGCTGATGGTATCAAATTTTTTGGTGCAGCACCTGATATTATGGCTGCAGCGTTGGATGAGAATAAGAAGTTAGGGCTACGTTCAGCGTGCCATCATGCACAGATGGATGTTGTACGCTGGAATGTACTGAACTCAGCCCGGGCCGGTCTTACTTCCATGGAGCATTGGTACGGACTTCCGGAAGCGCTTTTTACAGACCGGGTGGTGCAACATTACCCTTTGGATTATAACTATAACAATGAACAAGACCGCTTTGGAGAGGCGGGAAGGCTTTGGAAACAAGCCGCACCACCTTTTTCTGACCATTGGAATACGGTAATGGATGAACTGCTGGAACTGGATTTTACACTTGACCCTACGTTCAATATCTATGAAGCCAGCCGCGACCTGATGCGTGCCAGAAGAGCGGAATGGCATGAAGATTATACTATGCCCAGCTTATGGGAGTTTTACCAACCCAGTAAAATATCACATGGCTCTTACTGGCATTATTGGGGCACGGAGCAGGAAGTGGATTGGAAAGAGAACTACCGTCTATGGATGACCTTTATCAATGAATATAAGAACCGTGGAGGCCGGGTAACTGCGGGATCAGACTCGGGGTTTATCTTCCAACTTTATGGTTTTGCCTACATCCGGGAACTGGAGCTATTACGTGAAGCCGGATTCCATCCTCTGGAAGTTATTAAATCAGCTACACTTAACGGAGCAGAAGCATTAGGCATGGACGATCAGATCGGTACCATAGAAGTAGGAAAGCTGGCTGATTTTGCCATTGTGGAAGAAAATCCTTTGCAGAACCTAAAATCATTGTACGGAACAGGGGCCATTAAACTTACTGAAGAAAACGAAGTGGTGCGCGTAGGGGGAGTAAAATATACCATTAAGGATGGTGTGATCTACGATGCTAAGAAGTTATTGAAAGACGTAAAGGAAATGGTCGCAAAGGAAAAAGCCGAGACAGGATATGAGATTGTTCAGCCCGGAATGAACAAGTGAAGTCGGCCACTAACCTATAGGTATAACACCTTCCCCGGTGTACTCTGTTGCTTTAAATTTTTGGATGAATATGTAACCGTCTGTCTGATCAGACATCGCACGTTGAGTATTATGTGTCAAATAGGTGGAGTGCGATTGAGGTGAGTTTTTTAAGGGCCGGAAATAATTTACTCACTATTTTGAGTGTATTACTATCATGATTAACAGCCTTATCTCGCTCTATACCTTCATTATGACAAACCTCATATTTAAAGGAATCAAAAATCAGTTCTGATAGAGCTTTCAGCAATTATGTTCGTGGATAGTTGTATTAGCTACAAATGATTTAAGTAATTGATTTTCAATTACTTTCAAATAAACACATAGTTTATTTGTGATTTTTTGTTACCATTAACCTGTACACATGAATCCAAAACTACTAATATACTCAGCTACAATAGCCCTCTTCCTGTCCAGTCATTTTGTGTATGGCCAGTTAACGTTGGGTACGCAGGTTCGTCCAAGGGCCGAATTTAGAAATGGCTTTAAAACCCTTACCGAAGATAATCGTGATGCTGCTTTTTTCGTTGAGCAACGAAGCCGCTTGTTTGCCAGTTACAAGGTCAGTTCTTTCCAGGTTAAGGTAAACTTACAAGATGTACGTATCTGGGGTTCTACTAATCAGATTTATAAGAATGACCCCACCATGACGAATGTCTATGAAGCGTGGGGGCTTTATAACTATAATCCCAACTGGTCATTTAAGATAGGCCGGATGGACCTGGACTATGATAATGCAAGGTTTCTTGGAGACCTGGACTGGGCCGCCCAGGGAAGGAGCCATGATGCTTTTCTCGTTAAGTTCAAAAATGACAGCAGCAGTTTTCAGTTGGATATTGGGGGTGCTTTTAATCAAACCGGGTTTGAGCCAGCCAAACTTTCCGAAACGTTTTACACAGGTGTCAACAACTACAAAACCATGCAATTTATTTGGTTGCACAAAGAATTCGCCAACGCTAAATTTTCAGCTCTTATCCATAACGACGGACGGCAGGTTCAAGCAGATTCTACAGTAAGTATGCGGCAGACCTATGGGGTATTAGGCTCAGGCACTGTTGGCGGATTGAAAGTGGGAGGTGAGTTTTACTATCAGGGCGGTGAGAATGGCCTGGGCACAGATGTCAGTGCCTTCTTGTTATCTGCTTATGCCACGGTTAAAGCAGGCGCTACTCCGCTTACCCTGGGGTTTGATTATGTATCAGGAACTTCCAGGGAAGATACTAAAGATAAATCTTTCAACCCGCTTTATGGAACGAACCATAAGTTCTACGGCTATATGGATTATTTCTATGTAGGAAGTTTTCATGGCCAGGAAAACAGGGTAACCGGACTACTTGATATACATTTTAAGACCAGGTTTAAAACTGGTCAGAAGAGCTCGTTGGTAGCGAATACCCATGTATTCAGCAGCCCGGTAGATTTGCATGATCCGAATGATGCGACGCAGGCTGAAGGGAAGTACCTGGGAACAGAAGTTGATTTGGTATATAATTTAACACTAGACAAAAATGTGAAACTAAATCTGGGGTATTCCCAGATGTTTGCGGGAGAGTCTATGGAACTGGTGAAGCAAACACCGGGAGATCATAAAGCTCTTAATAATTGGGTGTGGTTCATGATCAATTTCAATCCAACCGTTTTTATCGGGGATAAATGAGAGTAACCGTATCTTGATAGTATGTATTTTATAATTCGTTAGAAAACGTCAAAACTACACTATGGCC
Source organism: Fulvivirga sp. M361 (assembly GCF_007097395.1). Classification (GTDB taxonomy): domain Bacteria; phylum Bacteroidota; class Bacteroidia; order Cytophagales; family Cyclobacteriaceae; genus Fulvivirga. Next base: position 56,624 of record NZ_VKDC01000014.1, on the reverse strand, counting down.
TTTTTTCAAAAGTTTATCCCTCCTAAATCCTGGCAACCCATTGTGATAGTATTACTTGGAGCCATGGTAGCATTAATGATTTACATTGCGAAAGTGGCCAACGTAACATCCTATTTGACAGATGATCCGAGAGCTTGTATCAATTGCCATGTTATGACTACCGAATATATAACATGGAATCATAGCTCTCATCGGGAAGTGGCCACTTGTAACGATTGCCATGTTCCTCATGATAATGTATTCAAACAATACGCATTTAAAGCAAAAGATGGGCTTTACCATGCTACAATTTATACACTCAGAACTGAGCCGCAAGCTATTGTAATGCACGAAGCAGGCAGAAAAGCGGTTCAAAGCAATTGTATCCGGTGTCATTTTGATCAGGTGACCGATGCTAAAACGATCTCCTGGGTGGATTCACATTCCAATGACCGACTGGACAGGACCTGTTGGGAGTGCCATAGAGAGACTCCTCATGGAAGGGTTAAAAGCCTTTCCGCGGTAGGTTTTTACCTTGAGCAGCTACCATTAAAGGAGCAGCAGAAACTTTTTATTCCCGAATGGCTACAGGAAGCCACAGACATGAAAAAGAACAAACCATGAAAAGTAAAACTAAAAACTGGCTATTATTCGTATCAACCGTGGCTATTGTCTTATTGCTAAGCATTCTGGCCAACAGTATCATCAGTAGAAAAACAGAAAGTCAATTCGCCTATCAGCCACAAGTGGAGATAAGTGAAAATGAACCAAGAAATGAAGTATGGGGAGAAAATTTTCCTCGTCAATACCAGTCCGCTATGCGGACGAAAGACACGTCATTTGTCAGCTATGCAAACAGTTCTAAACTCCGTGACGTGCTGGAAGAAAACCCGCATTGGGTGGTACTTTGGGGGGGCTATGGTTTCGCTAAGGATTATAATCAACCAAGAGGACATGCTTATGCCATAGAGGATCTTAGAAATTCACTGCGTACAGGTGGTCCGACAGGCCCAGGTACGGGCCCTATGCCTAATACATGTTGGACATGTAAAGGGCCGGATGTGCCTCGTCTTATGAACCAGATGGGTATCGCAGAATTCTATTCAGGTAAATGGGGCGATAAAGGCTCTGAAGTAGTGAATGCGATTGGTTGCGCTGATTGTCACAACCCTGAGACGATGTCACTGCAGATCTCACGACCGGCATTGATCGAAGCTTTTCAGGCCATGGGTAAAGATATAAACGATGCTACTCACCAGGAGATGCGCTCATTAGTATGCGCGCAGTGCCATGTGGAGTATTATTTTAACAAAAACACACCTGGAAAAGAAGGCGTACCTTATCTCACCTTTCCCTGGAAAGACGGGATGAGTGTGGATGAAGTAGAGGCTTATTATGATAACATAGAGTTTGCCGACTGGAAACATGCCATAAGTAAGGCTCCTATGTTAAAAGCACAGCACCCCGGATATGAGATTTACCTCACCGGTGTACATGCTAAAAGAGGGGTTTCTTGTGCAGACTGTCACATGCCTTATAAAACTGAGGGAGGGCAGAAATTTACAGACCACCACATTCGCTCCCCGTTAGCCAATGTGGCTAACTCTTGCCAGGTATGTCACCGACAGGAGAAGGATGATCTGATGAGCGACGTCTTTGAAAGACAATCCAAAATAAAGAAGACACAGGCTGTACTGGAAAAACTTCTCGTAAGGGCACATGTCGAGGCCAAAAAAGCCTGGGACCTTGGAGCTACAGAAGAACAGATGAAGCCTATATTGACTGATATCCGTCACGCCCAATGGCGTTGGGATTATTCCGTGGCCTCTCATGGAGGGTCTTTCCACTCACCCGTAGAAGTAAGCAGGATTGTAACTACTGCTACCAACGCGGCCCAGGAAGCCAGAATAAAGCTGGTAAGACTACTTAATGAGCTTGGTTTTGACGGAGAAGTCCCTTATCCGGATATCTCCACTAAGGCGAAAGCCCAGCAGTATGTAGGATTGGATATGGAAAAACTGGAGCGCGAAAAGCAAGTCTTCAAAGAAAATATCATCCCGAAATGGCTGGAAGAGGCCAAAGCCAGGGAAGCTAAAATGGGAGTAAAAAGTGCTTCACTGAACTAAAGATTACTTCGGGTAACTTTCTGCCCTTCATTATAAAGCTACTTAAACCGTTTACATGAAAAAGATCTGGTCCTTTCTCTTTTCCAATAAAATTACGCTGGTTGCACTTTTAGCCTTTGCCGTAGCAATGGCCTATGCGACCTTTATGGAAAATGATTTCGGCACCAATGTGGCCAGGCAGGCTATCTATGAAGCCTGGTGGTTTGAGTTGCTCATGGCTATTTTAGCGCTGAACTTTGCCGGAAATATTTACCGGTACCGGTTATTACGAAAAGACAAACTGAGCATTCTGCTGTTTCACCTGGCGTTTATCGTCGTTCTTATCGGTGCTTTTGTTACGCGGTATTCCAGTTATGAAGGGTTGGTTCGTATCCGTGAAGGTCAGAGCACCAATAAGATCATTTCGCAGGAACGCTATGTTAAAATGCAGGTGCATTGGGATAACCAGGAATGGGAGTTCGAAAAAAGGACCCATCTCACCAGGTTGAACCAACCTGACATTGACCTTGAAGCAGGAAAAACCAATGATCCCATACGCATCCGAATTAATAGGTTTGTTCCGGATGCTATACAGGGATTGGTGGAGAGCGAAGATGAAAATGAGGTAATTGAGCTGGTAGCTGCTACAGGTGAAGGGCGCAGTAGTTTTTACCTGGAGTCAGGAGGAAGTGTTTTTTTAAATGGTCATGAAGTCACCTTCAATAATGAAAAAGTCAATGGGATCAATATAACAGGCGGAAACGACCGTTATCTGATCCATTCACCGGAAGACTTCAACTATCTTGTAATGGCCAACCAACAATCCGGACGGCTTACCAAAGATGTAACAGATACGTTGAGGACAAGGGCATTGTACCGGTCAGACCATTTGAGCTTTGTGGTGAATATGATCTATAAAGGGAAAAGACTCGATTATCAAACCACCGAAAATAAAGAACTGGCTCAGAATGCTGCAGACCTGTTGTTTGTAGACCTTATGCAGGGAAATACGCAGAAAACAGTTATCCTGGCAGCTCTTAATGGGGTTTTTAGCCCTATGCAGGAAACCAGCCTGAATGATTATGATGTAAAACTCTCCTACGGGCCGAGACTAACTCCACTTCCTTTTTCATTACGGTTGACTGATTTTCAATTGGAGCGATATCCGGGTTCTACCAGCCCTTCCTCCTATGCCAGTGAGCTTGTGGTGGAAGATGATGAAAGGACTTTTCCGGTCAGGATTTCCATGAATAACGTGCTGGATCATAAAGGTTACCGGTTTTTTCAGGCCTCTTATGACCTGGATGAACTGGGCACAGTACTTTCCGTTAATAAAGATTTTTGGGGTACTCAAATTACCTACCTTGGATATATCCTGATGGGGTTAGGCATGCTCCTGACCTTGTTTGGTAAAAACTCCCGGTTTGTCCAGGTAAGCAAAAAGCTAAATCAACTTAAGCTGGGCACGGCCGTCTTGATTTCTGCTATGGTCATTTTTCCAGGTTTAATTTCAGCAAATTCGCTGGTGGCGGAAGAAGAACCTGTGCTTTCTACAAAGATGTACATGGACAAGAGCCATGCTGCCGAATTTGGCCGGCTGATGGTGCAGGACATGGACGGTAGGATAAAACCGATCAATACACTGGCCTCAGAGTTTCTCAGGAAGCTTACCCGGAAAACACATTACATGCTTAAAGAAGATGGTGAGACTTATAAACTGAATTCCGACCAGGTCTTTTTATCCATCCATCATGATCCCTTGTCATGGCAATATATGCCATTGATCAAGGTGGATGTTAAAAAGGGAAAGATGATCCTGTTGCAACTGGGCCAGGAAGATAAAGACATGCTTTCTTTTCAGGACTTGCTGGATGACAATGGAGAATATCGTTTGAGGGAAAACGTAGAAGCAGCACAACGTAAGAAACCGGCAGAAAGGTCAGAGCTTGACAATGAAGTGATAAAAGTCGATGAACGGTTTAATGTATTGTTTCAAGCCCTTTCCGGAAATTACCTGAAGATCTTTCCCCAACCGGGTGCCCGCGATCATAAGTGGTTCAATACTGATTTCATCAACGCGGGTTTCCGTAAGCAGGATTCCGTATTTGTAAGAAATATATTAGGCAGTTACTATCAGGACATTAAATCCGCCAAGGAGACCGGCGATTGGGCGAAGCCCCAGGATAAGTTACTCTATCTGAAAACGTTTCAGGATACTATGGGGAAGGAGATCATCCCGACCGATGGCCGGATACAGGCAGAATTGTTATACAACAACTTTAATGTTTTCAATAAACTATTCCCTATTTACTGGATGCTGGGTATTTACCTGCTCTTATTAGCCTTATTACGTGTTTTCTTTGATAAACCATTGCTAAAAAACACCTACTTATTGGGCGTCATCCTTACAGGCCTTGCTTTTGCATTGCAAACAGCTAACATGATACTACGCTGGTATGCCGGAGGGTATCCTCCATGGAGTAATGGGTATGAAATGATCATTCTCGTTTCATGGGCATTGTTCCTTTTTGGTTTTATTTTCTACAGGAAGAGTGATTTCATTCTTCCTGTAGTTGCCTTATTTGGAGGTACGCTGCTGTTTGTCTCCTATCTGGACTGGCTCAACCCGGAAATCACCAACCTTGTGCCGGTACTGAAATCATATTGGCTTAAAATTCACGTAGCTATAATAGTAAGTAGCTATGCTCCGCTTGCTTTATCCGCCTTACTGGGCCTGCTCAGTTTGATATTTATGATCTTCAGGAATGACAATCTCAAAAAACCTATCACTGAACTGACCTATATCAATGAGCTCTCTATGACTATAGGGCTTTTTATGCTGGCAGTAGGCACTTTTTTAGGTGGTGTCTGGGCCAATGAATCCTGGGGGCGCTACTGGGGCTGGGACCCGAAAGAGACCTGGGCCCTGATCTCGATCGTTATCTATGCGATTGTGTTGCACATGCGATTGATCCCCAAGCTAAGAGGTGAATATACGTTTAGTCTTGCCAGTGTAGTAGCCTTCTTTTCAATTATCATGACCTCGTTCGGCGTGAATTATTATTTGTCCGGCCTGCATTCCTATGCTGCAGGTGACCCAGTGCCGGTCCCGCAGTTTGTATACTGGACCGTAGGAAGCATTTTCCTTATTGCGCTGGCCTCTTATATTGCAAAAAGTCAAAAAGCTTTGAAATTGTAAAAGCCCTGGGTTTTAACAGTTATATAGTTCAGAATAGTAATCCTGTTCGGTCTGTGCAAAGATTAGTTCATAGGTAAGTAGGAAAGTTGCTATCGTAAGAAATACTTTCATGGGAGCGAGATTATGCACAACAATTCAGTAAACGTACAAATTTGTCCTTTTATTTCTCTTATCTACGTATCCGAATCTAACGGATAGATGATTTTTGAAATGAATTAACAGTAAGTCTCTTGATAAAGTATAGACTGAATAAGTTGCTTGAACATATATGGACAGCCCGGATTATAAATGTTATTCCTAAATCAGCACGTATGACGCTATCGCTATATGCGCGCCAAGTGGGATATGATTCTTAAATAACTCATTAGTCTAATGGTTTTTAGCCTTTGTTGTGGGGAGTATTTCATCGGGAGGGATGGTAGTGACTTTTCCATTTCTAGATACAATCAACGGACTGTTATTCCTCTTTTTGAACTCTACCATTTTTCTATAAGCCCCTTTTAACCCTAAACTTACTTGTTCTTCCAGTTCTCGTAATTGCTCACTAATTTCCATATACTTTTTATTTAAGTAAGACCACTTGTTTTCATTTCTTATTACAATTTCATCGCCAATTCCCTCAGCAATAAACTCAAAATTTTCACTTGAATTATCAACAAAAATCCACTTGCTAACGATTGACTGATAAATTTTAAAAAAGTTCGCTAAACCGGTAGTATATCGTCTTTCTATTGTCTCAATGGGAATATTATGTCCTCCTTCTTTAACTCTGATTTGTACCCTGTTTATTGCGAGTTCAACAGAGTCGAGTGTAAGAAAAAGTAGCGTTATGTCATATCCTTGTTTCTTTGCTTTTTCAACAAATCCTTGATAAGATCTTGTTGATAAGGTTGTTTCGAAAGCGAATGATTCTTCTTGATTCAATAGTTCCTTAATTCGTTGCAACATTAACCGGCCAGCCCTGATTCGAGCTTTTTCAGGATTCAATGGAGAAATACCTTTTGCAATTTCATCAGCATTTACAAATTCATCGCAGTCAAATATTTCAGGGAGGATAGTATAGGAAAGGGTTGTTTTTCCTGCTCCATTTGGTCCTGCTATGATGTACATTTTTTTCACATCACAAATATATGATTTCTCAAGTCAGCTTCTTTAATCGTCTGTTCTCCACAACAATTCAGTAAACGTACAAATTTGTCCTTTTATTTCTCTTATCTACGTACCACTACTCTGGACTTGCAACAAAAACCAGGACAAATAGTTAAGCACATTTTAAATGGTTCATATTTTCAAATTGTGCAGGTGTTTTATAGCCTAAGTATGCATGCTTTCTTTTTCTGTTCCACCAGTCCTTTCATTTGGTTACAAGCTCTGACCCCGTTGCCCTGAACCATGGCTTTTCAAAACCAAACCTACCCTATTACCTCATTCAGAATGACTTAACATATGAATAAATTGAAACTAATTGATTATTGAATGGTTAATATAAATTAAATTATTTGTATTAAATACAGAATTAATTATATATATTGTTAGACTTTATTAACCAACAAAAAAATAACCCTATGAAAAATTTCATCCTTTTAATCTGTTGCTGGCTTATAGTAAGCCCAACTTTTGCACAATTTCAATTTTCCTATGGAACCCCCCAATCTGAGGTGGGATGGTCTTTAACGGATGTTAATGAAAACAATGCCAGGTATGTCATTGCCGGATATTCTAACGGAATATTTACTTCCTCCGGTATAGATGCCTACCTTACCAAAACAACGTCCGTAGGAAATCAAATCTGGTCAACAACCTATTTTGGCCAGGGTACTGATTATTTTACTTCTGTAGAAGAAACGCTGACTACAGGAAGCGAAACATCTTACGTTGCTGCCGGTTATACCAACAGCTTCGGGGACACTGCAGGCGATGCATGGATCATAGGTGCAAGAAGGGACGGTTCCCTGGCATTTTCAGGCATTTATGGCCGGGCAGGTTTTGATATCTTCCATGATGTAAAAAACAGTAAAAAGTTTGAGTTCGAGGAAGGCTATGTAGCCACCGGTCGTACCGATAGTTACACCTTTTTTCCTGATGGCAACTTATATGTTGTGAAAACCGATCTTGCCGGAAACCTGATAAGGGCCACCGTTATTGGCGGAAAAGGCACTCAGGTGGGCTACTGGATAGAACAAACCAGAGATGGAGGATATATTGTGACAGGCTCCAATGTGAATGATCTATGCAGCCCTGATCCTCTGATGAACGGAAGTACGGATATTTTCGTGGTTAAACTCAAGGAAGACCTTACTATGGAATGGAACAGGATTATAGGTCACCCTAATGAGGTAGGTGTGGCCAATGCTCAGAATGTAGGCAGATGTGTTAAAGAAGATGAAAAAGGGAACTTTATCATTACCGGGTACACGAACACTTTCGGACTGGACAAAACCTACGATGCTTTTCTCCTGGTCCTGGACCCCAATGGAGCATTCCTTCGTTTCAAAACTTATGGAACAGACTGCGAAAACGAACTGGCTACCTCTCTTGTGCTCGGACGTGCCGAAGATGGCAGCAGCGCTATTACAGTAGTAGGCGGCAATTATTCAAAAACCAGCGGGTCATATAATGCCCTGATGTTCCAGACAAAGACCGACCTGAGCCTGAGTTGGGCCCGTGAGTACGGAAGGGCGCAAAACGACTTCGGGCTGGAGCTCACCTCTTACAAAAATGAATTGTATGCTTTCACAGGTTATACCTTTTCCCTTGGAACAGGCGGTATGAATACCTATCTCGTCGAAACTACGTTATCCGGAAAGTCAAATACAAGTTGCGAGAAGGAATTGCTCCTGAAAGAAATATTCCATGAGCCTTGTATTACCGAATCAGCCCAACAGGTTTTTGTAGATGAGTACAAGCTCATACAGCCTAAGCACACCCGGTTCGAATTCAAAGAAGACATATGTACCACTGCCGGGACACCATTCGGTAAAAGCGAAAAAGCATCAGAAGGAGTTTTAAAGATGTTCCCTAATCCTTCCGAGAATTTCGTGATCATAGAGGTTCCCGAAAATTATGATCCGGAATCTGTAAAAATAATAGATGTACAACGTAGTAAACAGCAGTCCGTCAATGTCAATCAAGTGGATGCGGAACACCTGGAGCTGGAAACTTCAGGCCTGGAAAAAGGTATTTATCTGATAGAATTCACTACAAAAGAGGGGAAGGTAGTGAGTAGAAGATTTATCAAAGAATAAGATTGCATATACTTTCCCATACACCCATGACAGAAGGCGCCTTTCAAGGTGCCTTCTGTTTTAATGTTTATAGCTACTAACCAAAGTAATTATTTCCAGGTAGTTTTTGATGGATTCTGTATTTTCTAATCTACCCGGGAGCGCCCGATGTGTTGCTTAGATGGATGCTGACAACTCATCCCAATAACGTATCGACAGCATAAGTTATATCTATTCTTAAGCCGGTTTGGTAGGGATGACAAGATAGATACTGATCGTAATTGCGAACCCCGAGCGCAGGCTTGCGGGTGGCGTGAAGCAATCTCCTTATCGTTTGCCGGTAAAGTGTCCTATTCTACAGTGACCGATGGGGGAGAGGTGTAGAAGAACCTTCGCATTATCTTTATAGTAGGTGCTATATATACGCAGAGTTTCACCGCAAAGGTGCCAGGCCGTAAAGAGGAATGAGACCTGTTTTGGCGCAAGTCTTCCGGCAGGGGTTGGGTGGGGCGAGACTTGTGCCTTCCTGTTTCAACAAGTCTTCAGACTTACATTTCCACCCTTCAGGACCTTTGGTTAGTTTTAAGGCTTCCAAACTTTACCCTCATGAGCAGAAAATATAAGATCAGAGACCAGGAAAAGCTGTACTTTGTGACTTTTGCCGTAGTCTATTGGATCGATGTATTTACAAGGAGAACCTACGGAGATATATTCATTGATAGCCTTCGTTTTTGCCAGAAAAACAAAGGGATGGAATTGTATGCTTACTGCTTGATGAGCAACCATGTCCACTTGATCATAGGTACCAATGGTGAAAACAAAATTCAAAATCTATTGAGAGACCTTAAGAAATATACTTCAGTGAAAATCATTGAAGCGATAAAAACACACTATGGAGAAAGTAGAAAAGAGTGGATGCTTTGGATGTTCGAACAGGCCGGCCGAAGGAACAGCAACAATAAAAGGTACCAGTTCTGGCAACAGCATAATCATCCTATTGAATTAAATACGAATGAATTAATGACCCAGAAGTTAGATTATATCCATAACAATCCGGTTAAAGCCGGTATTGTGTTGTCTCCGGAAGAATATCTTTACAGTAGTGCTAAGAATTATTCAGGATTGCCTGAATACCTTTTGGAGGTCAAGTTTATTGAATAGGTAAGTCTGAAGACTTGAGGAGTAGTAAGCACAAGTGACGCTGGCGCTTAACACTTGCGCTATTGAATTGCGGGTGGCGTGAAGCAACCTCCTTATCGTTTGCCGGTAAAGTGTCCTATTCTACGATGACCGATGGGTAAGAGTTGTAGAAGAACCTTCGCATTATCTTTATAGTAGTCCCTGTTTTGGCGCAAGTCTTCCGGCAGGGGCTGGGCGGGGCGAGACTTGTGCCCTCCTGTTTCAACAAGTCTTCAGACTTACATTTCCACCATTCCGTACCATTGGTAACTTTTAATGTTTACCCTCATGAGCAGAAAATATAAGATCAGAGACCAGGAAAAGCTGTACTTTGTGACTTTTGCCGTAGTCTATTGGATCGATGTATTTACAAGGAGAACCTACAGAGAAATATTCATGGATAGCCTTCGTTTTTGCCAGAAAAACAAAGGGTTGGAATTGTATGCTTACTGCTTAATGAGTAACCATGTCCACTTGATCATAGGTACCAATGGTGAAAACAAAATTCAAAATCTATTGAGAGACCTTAAGAAATATACTTCAGTGAAAATCATTGAAGCGATAAAAACACACTATGGAGAAAGTAGAAAAGAGTGGATGCTTTGGATGTTCGAACAGGCCGGCAGAAGGAACAGCAACAATAAAAGGTACCAGTTCTGGCAACAGCATAATCATCCTATTGAATTAGATACGAATGAATTAATGACCCAGAAGCTGAATTATATCCATAACAATCCGGTTAAAGCGGGTATTGTGTTGCCTGACCTGGTCGTCGGTTAAGCGCAGCGTTCCTACGACCTACAAACTGGATAGAGCGTCCGCTCGGGTTTCATTTACGGCATTATTTTCTATAGCTATGGACTAAGGTGAATATTCCGGATATCTCCTTCCGGAGCGTATTTAGCAAAGCGTAATGCGTTCCCATTTTCTTCTAAGATCGAGCCTTTAGCATTTGTAATGCGCATATTTTTGATGAACTTATTTTGAATGGTTCTGATGGTAAAATTGAGGTATCATACCCCAAAAGCTACCTCTAAAGTACACCCGGATTACAAATCCTATCCCTAAATCAGCACGCATGACGCTATCGCTATATGCGCGCCAGGGGGGGGTAAGTCTGAAGACTTGAGGAGTAGTAAGCACAAGTGACGCTGGCGCTTAACACTTGCGCTATTGAAGGTAGTCTATTGGATCGATGTATTTACCAGGAGAACCTACAGAGAAATATTCATTGATAGCCTTCGTTTTTGCCAGAAAAACAAAGGGATGGAAATGTAAGCTTACTGCTTGATGAGCAACCATGTCCACTTGATCATAGGTACCGGCGGTGACAACAAAATTCAAAGTTTATTCATGGGAAGTTTACAATAACATTATTTGAGTTATCTTACCATTTTCGAAAACATATCCTCGAATTTCAACTTTGTCAGGTCCGCCAACAACATTCCACCAGCTTTTATACTGCCACATTTTATACCCCGTATCAGTTATATGATATGAATCAGGTTCTCCAAAGGCTTCCTCTACCATATCCTCAGTATCACCAATTTTAATAGTACCTTTTATAATTCTATTCGCCTTTTCAACTCCGAATTTATTTTCAAGAAACTCTTTTCTCTTATTTGCTTCAAGCTCTTCTTTTTCCTTTCTTTTTATTTCATTTTCATGAGAAGCTAACCTTATACTATCAGTTCTTTCTTGTTTTCTTTTTGCTTCCAAATGCTTTTTTAATTCCATTTTGTGTTTAAAGTATTTATTGGCAAGATGCCATTCTTCAAATGGTTCAGTATATGTAAATTCAAGTAATCCGAAAACTGAATCACTTATTTCTACCCAAACTTCATTCATCATATGAGAAGAAGTCATGTATGAAAGTGATTTAAAATTACAGTCAGGATTGTTGCCATTTGAAAAAGCAACAAGCATTGAATCAATCTCAAACATTTTTATGATTCTTTCTTTTTTCTTAACTCCTTTATTTGAAAAACACGGGAATTTCTTAATGTCCAAGCGTTTACTATATGTTCTCAACTTAATCTTTTTAGAATCGTTCGAATTACTTTTGTTTATTATTAATTCAAATCCAGTCTGGTCACATGGTTGATAAGTGCGATATTCACTTATGTACGCTTCTAATTCTTGAGCAGATGATTCAACCACGCTAAACATCAATATGTTGATAAGAATAAATTTGTAAAATCTCATAAATATATGTTTTTATTAAGCACTTAAGTTTTTTATGGAGTACAACACTCGTATAGCACGTCATCCCTTCAGGAGCGCATTTAGCAAAGCATAATGCGTTCCCATTTTCTTACAGAGTCGCGCATGTAGCATTTCTAATGCGGATACTTTTGATGAACCCATTTTGACCAGGGTTTTAGCACACCCCTGATTTTCACCTCACCAACCGCCTTTTCTACACCTCCCCCTTCCCAATCCCTTCAATCTTCTCCTGACAAAGCCTCTCCGTAAACCCCTTCAATCGCTCCACCTTCTCCGCCAGGTAGTCCAGTTCCTCTTTAGAAATACTATACTCATCCATCTTATAGCGAGCGTCTACGTAGGCCTTTCGAAGCAACTCAAATAGCCGTTTTTCTTCATCGGTGGAGTAGGGGAATACCGCAAAGCGAGGGTCACAGTTTTTCACCCGCAGGTCCAGCCGCTCCAGGTCATGCTCTTTGGGACGGTAGTCCGTGTAGACTAGCAGGATGGTGGTGTAGTAGCGTTCAGTAACCTGATGAAGTAGGAAGGCCGCGTTATGAAACCTTTCTTTGCTCATCTCAAACTCAAAAGTTTCTAAAAACTCAGTCGCACTAGTATACCACTGATCAAAATACCCCTGCGCTTTTTCCCGGGCTTCTTCCGCGGTGAGCTTCTTAGGGTTTTGCAAGTGTACCTTGCCGGTATCATACAGTACAATGCCTTCCTTTTTAATGTCCTTGAAGAAGTAATTGCCCTGCATCAGGGACTGGTTCAGGTGCTTGCCGGAGTGGAAGATGAGGCTGACGGGTGTTTTCACGATGCCGGTATCCCGTAATACCTCGTTCACCTTGGTTTCTATTTTCAGGTGGCACTTCAGGTCGTCATGGAGGGTGACTACGAGCAGGTCATAGTCGCTTTTGTATTCGTAAAGGATGCCTTTTTCCACATAGGTGTCTTCCACATACTCGCCCCGGGCATAGCTGCCGAACAGGATCACCATTTCTACCTTTTTCATGTTGCTGAGCAGCTTGGTGATGTTCTGTAGTTCCTCCTGTTTGGTAAGGGGTAATTTCTGTAATGCTTCGTTCACGGGTGTAAGATAATGGATTATTTCCTGGCACTAAATATAGGTCAATATTTCGTGGATTTAAAAAGCCCTAAGGATGAAGGAAGTAGGTGTTGGGCCTGAAAAATATGGCCCTGCGGCTTGGTGAAATACACGCTTATTTTGTAGCTTGATCCTGTCAACACATCTTAATTAGTAAGTACTAACCCGGAGAAAATATACTCAACATTACAGTAACATATTAACCCATAGGGGCGTGCATGCGGGTGAAAGTCCCGTGACTTATCTGTTTTCTCAAATGGATGTGTTGACAGTGACCGCCCCTTTTTTTTAAATACCAACTACTATGTCAACACATCCGATTTCTACCGATCTAAATGCGCTGAACAAAGGGCAGCGCCAGGCGCTGGTCATCTACCTGCTGGGCCAGGCCACCTATGAAAACCTATTTAAGAAATACTCCATAGGGGGTATAAGCAATGACCCGAATGCCCAATTTACCGGGCACCTGCGGGACACCCTGCTGGAATGTTATTATAATGTATTTGATAACTCCCCCCACACCGAGGTGGACCATTATGTGAACACCGTGGAGCTGTTAGAATACCTGCGGCATACCATGAAAGACTACGACACCCTGCTGGAAGAGCTGCGAGGTGCCTATGGTAAAAAGCAGATCCTGCATTACGTCACTATGATCCGCCAGGCCGTAGACCAGCTCGGCCTCAATAGCTTCGACTAGCCCTTACCGTTTGCCTCCATCACGGGTGTCTGACCCGTGATGTTTACTGCTCACACCTTCCTTTACCAGGCCATGTAAGGTATGATCCGTTGTGTTTCAGGCCGGTGATTAGAAAAAGGGGGGTACCGGCCATCGGCTTTGAAGGAAACTCCTATGCTCACATAGAGGTTGGGCTGTTTTCTTTTCGCTTCAGTAGGGGGTGAATGGTGTGCCGCAAAGGCGCTAAGACGCAAAGTTTTACAGCTACGGGAGGCCTTTTAGCGATGGGATAAACCTGCCGAATACGTCCGCGAATGCCCACCGGGCAAGCCATGGTTTTTTCCTTTTTTACGCACCTGGGTGATGTATAGGGGGTGTTTTAGCCTGTGAGATTTTGTAAAAATTGACGGGCCCCGGTATTTTCCCGGCCGAAATGTTGCTTCCGCCCAGGGAGGTCCACCGGTCACCGTACGGTTATCTCCGGGTTCACGGCCTGCACCCTGCCGCTGAAGCGACTTCATGTATTTTATGTTTCATTAAAAAAAACAAGTTATGTCAAAAGAAAACTACGAGGCCAAGCTGCCTTTACTGGAAGCCCTGCCTTCCGAAGAGGTGCGTGTGCCTGACCTCCCCGTAGACGTGTACCTCCAGGAAGCCGAAAACCTTAGCGTGATCGCTTCCGAAGACAAAGAGGCCCTTACTGCCGTGGGCCTGGACTGGGAAACCTACGGCGAAGACCTGCCGGTAAGGGCCGGGGCTCTGCGCCATGCCCAGTCACAGTGGGTAAAGACACGCTACAGCCAGGAAGAAGCCCGCAAGGAGTGGAATAGGCTGTCACCCCTGGCCTATGAGGAACGTAACGACCTGCTGGCCACCTTCCGCTTTGCCTTTCGCCGCCGTGCCGACTTACTGGGCCGTGTGAGCGAGATCACTGACGGCACGGGCCATCATGACATGGTACAGGACCTCAGCGACCTGGCCGCATTAGGCGAGGCCGGCACCCAAGAGCTCGAGGCCATCCACTTTGATGTGACCCGCCTGACGCAAGCCGCCGAACAGGCCGACCAAATGGCGGCCCTCCTGGCCCAGGCCAACGGTGAGCGGTTCGACGACTCCGCCGCCAAAGTGCTGCGTGACCGTGCCTACACGCACCTGAAAGCTGCCGTAGACGAAGTGCGCGTCACCGGCCGGTACATATTCCGGAAGGATGGCCGGGCCAGGGCCTACGCCAGCAACTACTGGCGATAGTTCAGGCTCACCATGCTACAATTTTTCTGCCTGGCGACGCAGCCAGCGCCTCCGGGCAGGAAAGATAGTGGCTACACCGGCCCAGAAGGGCAGTAAAACGCCCCTGGAAGGGAAGCAGGCCATTCCTGAAAGAGAAAAAACTGCCCGGAAAGGTTCGTATAGCCTCCCGGAAGGGTGATGTCCCTCCCCGGAAGGAGGAAAAGTTACCCCGGAAGACTTAATATAGCTCCCCGGAAGGGTGACGTCCCTCCCCGGAAAGGGTATAAAGCTCCCTGGGAAGAATTTTATTTCCCCGGAAAAGGTCGTAACTACCCTGGACAGAATATTATTTGGTTTATAACGTATGAGAAGCAAAAAAGTGTGGCGTCCTGAAGAAGATAACGCCATGGCTGTCCCTGTCAGGAGAAGCAAGCGACCATTTTTATCTGACACCCGGTCACCTGTACCTAGCCACCAGTTGTTCCAAGCTATCAGCGCTTTGCCCTACTTTTGGGTATAACAACGTCAAAAACAACTACCTATCGTCACTGCGAGCCTTTTTATAGGCAAAAGGGTTGGAAAAGGCGTGGCAGTCCCCTTGTTTGAGGAGATTGCCGCGGCTTTTCAACGCTAAGATCTACCCAAAAGCCTCGCAAAGACGTTTATTGGTTTATTATGATACATTTTAAGATAGGTCTCAACCCAAAACTCACGTTACTTATACAGCCGCTTCAGATCTCCTGATAGCTTACCATCATAATTTCTGATCTTGAGATCGCCCGTGCCGGCGCTATAGACATGTATATCTTTCGCCACATTACTCACGTATATTCCTCCTGAATTGTCATCAAGGGTTATGTTACCGGTGATGTCCCTGGCTTTAATATCACCCGAAGCATCTACCAGCTTTAAATCCCCATCAATTTTTTGAATGTCGAGATTTCCCGAAGCGTCACCTAACTGTATATTGCCTTTTGTATTTTTAATAGCTACATCTCCGGAACGATCTGACAATTTGATATTGCCATTTACATGATCGAGGTGTATGACCCCGGAACGGTCATTAATGCTTATGACTGCATTGGTATTACCGTTTTTATTAAGATCCTGAAGTTTAATATCACCAGATGAATCATCAAGTTTCAGGTCGCCCTGCACATTCTTAATTTTTATATTTCCTGACCGGTCTGTCACAGCTAGATTGCTTTCCATGTCTTCGATAGATAAATCACCCGAGCGATCGCTTATGCTCAATGCCATTTCCTTTGGCACTTTTACCACCAGGTCTATTTTTCTAACGGGTGCGCTGAAAAAACCATTAGGGTTGAAGGCTTCGGCAAAATCACTGCGTTGATGAAAGTCAAAGTGACTTTTTAAACTGGCCCGGCCTCCTTCTTTTTCCAATGACAACACCATAAACTTTTGAATGATATTGGCTGCTCTGTCTATGTTTTTGGCTGATAATACTATTTCGGCTTCCACCTGTATGACGTCGCTGTCCGTTCCTTTTACAATTACTCTGCCGGCCCCGGTGCTCATGCTTAGTTTACTGATATCTTGCTTACTGAGTTCCATGGTCGTCTTCGCAGCATAGACACGATAAAAGAGAACTTTGTTTTCGCTGTTATCGACCCTTTTGAGCTCCAATGTGTCTTGTAATACGCTGCCATAAACGGACGGAAATAGTAAGAAACCCAGGCAGAGTAAAGTAGCGGTAAGTAAATATTTATGCATGATCTGTATTTTGAGTTTTGATTGATGGTTTTAGGATGTATTTTCATGTCCTAGATGTTACAAATCAATTCCGGGTTGCATCTGTCTTAAAATATTTTTCACATTAGCTACAGACCTGGGTTAAGGTTTTATTTTTATTCATCCTTCAGGCATTCCACAGGATTAATATTGGCAGCTTTAATGGTTTGCACAGCTACGGTGCCCCATGCCACTAACACTGCAACTAGTCCTGATCCGGCGAAAAACCACCATTCCAATGAAATTCGGTAGGCAAAACTATCTAACCAATTTTTGGTGAGAAGGTAGCTGACCGGTAAAGCAATGATAATAGCTATTAAAACCATCTTACCAAAATCACTGGAAAGTAAATAAACGATCCGTGTTGTACCTGAGCCCAATATTTTTCGGATACCAATCTCCTTCAGCCTTTTTTCAGTGATGAATGCTACCAACCCGAAAAGGCCCAGGCAAGAAATGATAATGGCGATACCACAGAAATACCGGGAAAGTACTTCTGTTTGTTTTTCGGGGGCATATAAGTCCCGGTAGTCATCTTCCAGGTACTTGTATTCAAAAGGGAAGTCGGGGTTAAACTCCTGGTAAAGTGTTTGTACCTGACGGATGGTTGATGTTTTTGTTTCCGGTTGAATTTTAAATAGTGTTTTGTTCGCCTTGGGGACCAGTTGTAAAAAGCATGGTTTGATCGTCTCATAGAGCGATTCTAAATGAAAATCCCTGACAACGCCTATGATTTCCCTTTCTTCACCCCATAATATGATCTTTTTTCCAACAGGATCTTCCATTCCCATGACATCTATGGCTGCTTCATTAAACATGATCTTCCCTTTTTGATCTTGAAAATCGTGTGAATATGAACGCCCTTCAGCCATTTCGATAGAGAGTGTTTCAACAAAATCATATCCCACTTCCAGGTTAACAAAGCTCATAATTACGTCCGGATCTTTTCCTTTCCAGGATACTCCTCCCGTTCTTCCATAATCACCCACAAGGTCATGATAAAAGGAGGTCGTATTTACCACACCGGGTATGTTTTTCAACCTGCTCCGGAAGGATTCCTGCTGCTCATTTAATGCCCCGTCATTACTGATGTATAAAACATTCTCCCGACTGTATCCCAGGTTTTTGGACTGGATGTATGTTATCTGCTGATAAACTACAATTACTGAAAGGATCAACATGATCGAGATGCTAAACTGGAATACGACCAACCCTTTGCGTGAGTGTCCTTTACTTAACTGTACAGGGAAAATTCCTTTTAACGTGCTTATGGCATTTAATCCTGACAGGTAAAAAGCCGGATAGATCCCGGATAATAAGGCAGTGAAGAATGTGGCGATGGAGAGTGTAAGAACCGTCCACTGGTCCAATTGAAAGATCAGCTCTTTTCCTGTAATAACATTAAAGTGAGGTAAGGCAATCACTACCATGGTCAATGCCAGGATCAGGGCAATCAATGTCATGAAAAAAGATTCACTGAGAAATTGGAACATCATCATGCGCCGACTCGCTCCGATAGCTTTTTTTATACCTATTTCTTTCAGCCTTCTTGAAGCTTTGGCTGTGGATAAATTAATGAAGTTTATGCAGGCTATGATCAGGATAAGTATGGCTGTCACGGACAATAAACGGATATATTGTGACCTGCCACCGGCTACCTGCCCATTTTCATAACGGCTATTTAAGTAACGTTCAGAATACCGTTGGAGAAACAACGTACTTGCTGAGTTTCGGACCTTTGTATGCAGGAATTTTTCTATCTTACTGTTGACATATACCGGATCAGCATTGTTTTCCAACCTCACATACGTCTCAGGGTCGCTATTCCACCATTTTCTGAGATAGGGTGCCTGGTCCAGAAATAGCTCCAGGTTGAACACAAGGTCAAATTGTACTGTAGAGTTCTTTGGAGGTGTTTCAAAGATACCTGTGATCACGAACTCACCGGAAAAATCTTCTTTAGCCCATTTCAGATCTTTACCCACCAAGCCATTAGAAGTATTAAAAAGTTTTATGGCCAGGGCTTCGGAAATGGCTACCCCCTCTTTTCGTGATACAATATCAGCACTGGTGCCTTCCAGTATTTTATAGCTAAATAATTTGAAATAATCCTTAGTTACATATTGCTCAGCCGCCTTGATATAGTTATCCCCGGCTGATACCAGCCCATAATCATTGTTAAACCCAACCGGTATTACACTTGCCGATAGTTTTATTTCCGGAATTTCTTCGGCCAACGCCTTGCCCAAAGGAGCGGGGGTCTGAGAGCCGGTGGTTATTCCTGCACTCTGATGCAGGTTATTCATGACCTGGTACAATTGGTCATCGTTTTCATGGAATTTATCAATGATAAGTTCATCGTGCACATAGAGAGAGATAAGAAAGAAGCAGGCCAGCCCTGTGGACAGCCCGGTGAGGTTAATAAGAAAGGAATTTTTGTATCGTTTGAAATTTCTCAGCGTGAGCAACGCGTGGTGATGTAACATGTCGTAAGTAGTTAGTTTTTGAGTGCCGGATAATGATTTGATAATTCCTGGTCTGAAAAGCTGGATAACATCTTTCGAAAAGCCCCGGCGTGCTTTTCTCACATTCTTTTCCTTGGCTCTTCGTTCAAATCGCTCCATGAGATCACCCTCAAGATCTTCCAGGTAGTCACGGTGGCAGAACCATCGGAAAAAATCCAGGAACAGTTTGGGAGGAGTGTGTTTTTTACTCATTTCGGAGTGTTTCTACCGGGTTTGTATTGGCCAGCTTTACCGTTTGAAAACTCATCGTTAGCCAGGCGATCATCAGCGTTAGTACACCTACACCGGCAAAGATCCACCATGACAACCCTATCCGGAAAGCGAAATCATCAAGCCAGTGGACAGCAATGAAATAACTCATGGGTAAGGCGATGATGATAGCGATCAGTATCATTTTGGTGAAATCCATGGTCATTATGGATATAATATTCATGCTTTTTGCGCCCAGTACTTTGCGGATCCCTATTTCTTTCGTGCGAACTTCAGCGGTGTAGGCGGATAAGCCAAAAAGGCCTAGACAAGAGATGAGAATGGCTAATAGTGAAAAAATATTCACCACTTTGTGCATATTGTTTTCTGCCTTATACAGGCGGTCCAGCTTATCATCCAGGAATATATAATCAAAGAGTGTTCCCGGAACGGCCGTTTTTACCTTGCTTTCGAGAAAGTCTAATGCTTTCTGCGGGTCGTTTCCTTTCAATTTTATTACAAGCCTCCTTGCCCAATACGGGTTGTAGGAAAGTACCAGTGGCTCAATTTCCTGGTGTAGTGCGGCAAAGTGAAAATCGTCTATAACGCCTACTACTTTACCCTTACGCTGCCGTGTATTATTTTGCAGTACCTGCCCTACAGGGTTGGATAAGTGAAGTACGTCTATGGCTTGCCGGTTTAAAATGAATGCGGCGGATGTATCCTTTGTAGCTATGAAGTCACGCCCCTCTAAAAGTTCAATACCCATTGCTTCCAGGTAGTTTTCGTCTATACGCATAACACGCACAGAGGAAAAGTCTTCCCAGTCCGGATCGATACCTTCCGGTACCACCGATTCTGCACTCAACCGGTCGCCTGCCAGGTCTGAAGCGCGGGCTACCTTGACAATTGCCGGGTGCTGTTTCAGCTCATGACAGAAAGATTCCCAGTTTTGTTCTACGTGCTTTCTAAATTCTCCATAAAACTTAATGCCGATTACTTGTTCTTTATCAAACCCCAGGTCTTTCTCTTGAATATATTTCATTTGCAGATAAACTACGGCCGTACCCACCATCATCGTAATGGAAATGGCAAATTGAAATACAACCAGGCTTTTCCGAAGGAAAGAGCTCGCTGATCCGGGCGCTTTTTGCGACTTAAGTGTCGACTGTATCCGTTGTTGTGAGATATAAAAGGCGGGATAGGTTCCAGAGAGTAAGCCTACTGTTACTACCAGAGCTCCCAGGACCTGTAGGTGTTCTACTGTCCAGAGATCGCTAAAACTCAATGGTATTTCGATCAGTTTATTATAACTCTCTAAAGACAAAAGTGTAAGTACTATGGCCAACCCGGCTGCGAGGAAGGTCATAAGAAAAGCCTCTCCTAAAAACTGGACGACGAGTTGTACCCTCCTTGCGCCAAGTACTTTCCGTACGCCGATTTCCTTTGTTCTTTTAATGGCCTGAGTAGTGAAAACGTTAATAAAGTTTACACAGGCGATAAGAATGATGAACATGGCCAGGGCAGAAAAAATATAGACCAGGCTAATGTCACTATTGACACTCATTTCCTGTTCTCTTTGAGAGTGGAGGTGAATGTCCCGGATAGGATACATTACCAAATGTCCCTGATGATCATCAATTTCCTCTTGAGTAGCCTCGGGGAAATAATCATAAGTCAGATCGCGTAATTTGGTATGTGCCTTATCGATATCCGTGTGATCATCGAACAAGGCAAAATTATAGGTAACCATCCATTGACGATTGGAAGTCCATGACTCGTCCACATGTTTGTAAAACGTAGGCATCGTCACGAAGTAATCTATTTTGAGATGAGAATTTTTGGGTAGGTCTTCCACTACTCCTATGACTTCATAGTCCCACTTATCATTAAAAATCACTACATCTCCCACAGGGTCTTTGTCACCGAAGAACTGCGTAGCCACTTTCCGGGTAAGTATAACCTTAAAAGGTGCCTGGAGTGCATCAGTTGGTTTTCCATAGATAAATTTCAGGTTGAACATCTTAAAAAATTCGGCGTCTGCATAATATCCGCTAGGCACTTCCGCTTTATACAACTCAGTACGAATGATTTCATCAGACCCGAAAGGTGCAATCTGGCTAACGAGTTTTGCTTCCGGTAGATGACTCTGTAAAAAGCCTTTTAAAGGCGGTGAATAATTGGCCCATTCCATATTGGAAATACGATAGATATGGTCAGCTTGAGGGAAGCTTTTTTCATAGCTTAATTCCTGCTTTAAGTGTAGGACGATCAATAAACTGCTGGCTATTCCCAGTGATAATCCAATAATATTTAACAGGCTTGGAATACGTTGCTTGCTTATGTTGCGAAAAGCAATTTTTAAATAGTTTTTAAACATACCGTAATGATTTAGTTGTTTGCCCCCGTCCAAAGACCGAATGATCCCGGGTCGGAAAAGCTGGATAACCTCTTTTGTGAATCTCAACTTTGCCGCATGCTTACCCTTTTCTTCTGTCCTTTTTTCAAATCGCTCTGTCAGATCCCCTTCAATATCCTCCCGGTAATCCGGGTGGCAGTACCAGCGGAAGAAACGGAGAGGCAGTTTGGGTAGTCTTGTGTTTTTACTCATTTTTCAACGAATTCACAGGATTACCGTTGGCTATTCTGAAAGTCTGAGGGCCTATGGTCATCAAACCAAGAACGAGTAAAAGCATTGATCCAAGGAAAACAGTGCCATACCCAAGCTCAATTTTCGTGACAAGAAAATTTAACCACAGGCTGTTCAGGTAATGGCTTAACGGCGCTGCAATCGAGATGGAAATAACCAGTATGATGAAAAATTCTTTAGAAAGTAGTAGCGCCAGCTTAATGCTGCTCGCCCCAAATACTTTTCTTATTCCTACTTCCTTTGTACGTCTTTCAGTAGTATAGATAGCTATACCTAACAGTCCCAAACAAGCAATAGAAATGGCAAGGAAAGCGATAAATCCAATGATAGAAACAACATCAAATATCCCTTGATTATTATTGGCCAGCCGATCTTCATAATATTCATACTCCAAAGGATGAACAGGGTCTACTGTTTTCCATTTTTTCTCAATAGCAGTAATAATGTCATTCGTATTTCCAGGGGCAATCTTTAAGCTGGCAAACTTGAATTTTTCAGGTTCATTTCTCATAACCACAGGCCCGATCGGGCGGCCATTGATCAGTAGATGGAAAGTGAAATCTTCCACAACACCTGTAACTTTCAATAACTGTCCGTCCAAGGTTTCAAACGATTCGCCTATTATGTCTTTGGGACTATCATAGCCAAATGCCCTGGTCATCGCCTCATTTACCATAATGAAGGGATTGGTGTCTGTAGCGGTAGGGTATAGTTTCTGGCCTGCTATCAGATCAATGTCCAAAACATTGATAAAGTTTTCATCTACGCTGACGTAGATGGCTTTTTGTTTGTCCTCCGTACCATCGGCTTTCAGGACAATATTGTCGTTTCGCCCTGTGGCCGGCAGGTAGGCGCTTCCTGCCACATCAGAAACTCCCGGAACACTGCTCAAAGCAGCTTTTACCGATCTGAAATCGTTGCTTCGAAGGTTTACGTTCATGACATTACCCGCATTGAAACCATACTCATGCTGCATAAAATGCCTGAACTGTTTAAACACCACAATGGAAGTGATAATGAACAAAAGTGAGATCACAAACTGAGCAATGGTCAGTACCTTTCGTGTTCCTAATCGACCTCTGCCTGTTTTTAGGTTTTTTAAGACCCTGACCGGCTTAAAGCCTGATAAATGTAGCGCTGGAAAAGCACCCGCCAAAACACCGATCAGTAAGGCAAAACCCAGTGAAATGAGATAAACAGTCAGATTTGAGCTAAGATCAAAACTTAAATAATTGTTTATCCAAAGTCCTAAAAACGCCGATTTCACAAAATTCAATAAAATACAAGCCAATATGAATGCCAGCAATGCCGTAATAATAGATTCACTAAGGAACTGGAAGATCAGGTCCTTTCGCCTGGCACCATTTACTTTTCGTACCCCGATCTCTTTGGTGCGTGTGACTGCCCTGGCGATAGACAGGTTTGAATAATTGAGACAGGCAAAAACCATAATCGTTAAGGCCAATGCAGACAGAATGTAATAAACAAACAGTGGCAGCCGGGTGGTAGGTGCATTGCCAAGCGCTGGCCCCGGTGTGATCTTAGTTAGCTGCTGAGGGATCAGTTCAGAGCCTTTAAGCCTTTCATCATCGCTGTATTGTTTGGAAGCAAGCTGAGCCAAAGAAGCCTCTAAGTCCTTTTCGGTTGAGCTTTCTTTCAGAAGTAAATAAACATATGCCTGGTAATGGTTAGACCAGTCATTGGAAAGGTCACTTATTTTACCCTCTTTGTATAGGAGCTCCAAAGAAGACGAAGAAACTAATACATCAAATTCGAGATGTGATCTGTGGTCATTATCCGCCAATACACCGGTCACCGTATATGTGCCCCAGTCGATGGCCTCTTTAGATTCATCACTGAAAAAGTCTATCCCGCGGTCAGTCAGATCTATAGATTTACCTATCGGGTCCTCTTCTCCAAACAGTTTCCGGGCCTGGCCTTTCGCAATTACAATCGAATTGGGCTTGTCAAATGCAGTGGATGCGTCGCCTTTTTCTAATGCATAGCTGAACAGGTTAAAAAAGGAGACATCCGCAAAGTAGCCTTTTACTTCAACGGCTTTGTTGTTATAAACAGCATCTCCACCCAGCCCTCTACGCAGGCAGGTAGCGTCTTCGATGATAGGATACTGTTGTTTCATTGCATCAGAGATTGGGACAGGGGCTGTTGCATAAGGATTGCTATGAGAGGCAGGATGCATCAACACACGGTATATCCGGTCCTTTTTTACATGAAACCGATCATAACCTGTTTGATCGGCCAACATTAAAATGATCAGCATACACACTGATAGGGCCACGGCAAGGTCAAAAATGTTGATAAATGAAAATGTTTTGTATTTGAGAATATTCCTTATCCCTACTTTATAGTAATTTTTGAACATATCGTAAGTGTTGAGTTTTTGACTTCCTGATAAGGACCTTATAATTCCGGGCCTGAAAAGCCGGACAACGTCCTTTATAAACATCCACCTGGCCGAGCGTATATCTTTTTCTGCTGTATTTCTTTCAAGCCGCTCCATCAGATCACCTTCAATATCCTCCCTGTAATCCGGGTGGCAATACCAGCGGAAGAAGCGAAGAGGAAGTTTTGGCGGAGATAAATGCTTTTTCATACAGTTTTACTCTGATCTTAAGCTTTTTATAGGGTTGGCCAAAGCCGCTTTGATCGATTGATGGCTAACCGTAAATAAAGTGATCGCCAGTGCCCCTGCACCGGACGCAGCAAAGATCCACCAGGTGATCTCTGTTCGATATTCATATTCCTGAAGCCAGCCGTTCATAAGGTAATAGGCGATGGGCATAGAGATCACAGCAGATAAGGTGACAAGCGATACAAAATCTTTTGACAGCATGCTCCAAAGGCTGAATACTGAGGCTCCTATCACTTTTCTAATGCCAATTTCTTTGGTGCGTTGCTCAGCCATAAAAGAGGCAAGACCAAATAAACCTAAGCAGCTGATGACAATGGCCAGTATAGCGAAGATGCCCACCAGTTTTCCGATACGCTCCTCAAAAGAGAATTTCTCTGCAAATTCATCATCTGCAAAGGTGTACTCGAAAGGCGTTTCCGGATTGTGTTTTACAAAAAGGGTATTCAGTTCCTCTAAAGCTTTACTTGCGCTTGATTTCGGATTGATCTTTACATTAATAAAATTTGCCCTGTTGAATGGGTCCAGCATAAAAAAAGTTTGTTTGCTAGGCTCATATAGTGATTGTGTCAGCATATCTTCCACTACTCCTATAACAGTATAATTTCTTCCATATGCCCGGATATTTTCTCCTACCGGATTTTCCAAACCCATATACCTTACAGCAGTTTCGTTAAGTATCATCGCAGAAGAATCTGAAAGGAAGTCCCTGGAAAAATCTCTTCCTTCCTTTATTTTCCAGCCAACCGTTCTGCCAAATTCATAGCTAACGGCACCTCGGTATAGGTGGTCCTGCATGTCCGGGTCTTTACCTTTCCATTGAAATCCGTTATCGGACCACCATAAATTGGTTACAGTGGTTTCAGAAGTAGATACTTCTGAAATGAGACCACTCCCGAGCAGGTCGTGTCGCAGTGCCTTGTAGTTCTTTTTAACCTCAGGAGTTTTTATCGGGATAGTAAGTAACCCATTCAAGTCGTATCCAATGGGCCGGTTTTTGGCGAACTGAATTTGCTGATAGACTATACCTGTGCCAATAATAAGAATAATAGACACAGTGAATTGCACAATTACCAGCATTTTACGTGGAACGGAGTAGCCACGCCCAAGCCTGAAAGTCCCCTTCAGTGCCTTGATAGGCTTGAAGGATGATAAATAAAATGCCGGGTAACTGCTGGAAATGATGACTACCAAAAAGAGAGAGGCAATGATTAATAGCCAAAAAGAGGGACTTGTCCAGAAAATGCTGATATGCTTATTTGCAATTTCATTGAATATGGGTAAGAAAAGCCAGGCTAACAAAATACCTAAAGCAAAGGCCATAAAAACCACTAGCAGTGATTCGCTGAGGAACTGACCTATGAGCTGCCTTCTGGCGGACCCAATGACCTTACGGACACCGACCTCTTTAGCACGCCTTTGGGAACGTGCTGTGCTTAGGTTTATGAAATTGATGCAGGCCAGCAACAGTACGAAAACGCCAATGATTCCAAAACGCCGGACAAGGTCAATGTGTCCTCCGATATTGATCCCGTTTTCGAAATGTGAATATAGGTGCCATTTACCCATAGGATGCAGGAAAAGTTTTGGGTCAAAACCTGCTCCAAATTCCTGTTCACCTAAATTCTTTATTTTGGCATCCCTTATCGCCTTAGATGCCTGCTCCATGTTTACGTTTTCTGCGATCTTTACAAATACCTGGAGCCAGTTATTTCCCCATCCCAGGTATCTGTTACTCCGTTTGATCCATACATCCAGGTGTGCTATAAAGAACAACTCACTTTTGAAGCTGTCATTTTCAGGAAGATCTTTATATACACCCGTTATCTTCAGGTCAGTAATGTTATCTATTTTTAGCATTTCACCAATCGGATCATTATCACCAAAAAATTTCTTCGCTGTGGAAGATGAAAGTAATATGGATGTGGGGTCTTGTAAGCCGTCGCGTGTCCCGTGCAGCATTTCAAGTGATAGTAATTCCGGCGCTTCAGGTTCCATGAAATCACCGGTTGCCACGAATGTTTTCTCGTCATGTGATAGAATGGAACTCACCGGAAAGGACGACATCACTACATGTTCGAAATAATTTCCGTAGTTACTGCGAAGTTCCGGGCCAAGTTGAAAAGACTGACTGGACCAGGTTTCAATAGTACCGTCAACAGTGTTATGCTGAAGCACCCCTGCGATACGGTTGTAATTCGCATAGTGTTTGTCGTAGGATAATTCATCAAATACCCACAAGCCAATGAGCAGGGTTGTGGCAATACCAAGTGCGAGCCCTCCTATGTTTATGAGCGAATAACCCTTGTTGTGCATAAGGTTTCTCCATCCGATTGTAAAATAACTTTTGATCATACCATAGTGGTTTAAATTTTCATATCCTTCAAGTGGCCTGATAATTCCAGGCCTGAAAAGCCTGAGTACATCTTTTGTAAATCCCCACTTAGCTTGTTGCACTCCTTTTTCTTCCGTTCTGTTTTTAAACATCTCCACCAGGTCCCCTTCAATATCTTCCCGGTAATCCGGATGGCAGTACCATTGGAAGAAGCGCAGGGGCCAGTTGGGTGGCTTGTTTTTATCTTCTTTCATGATTTTCAGATGCCATTTGCACTCAGTGTTTATCGACCTCTGCACCCTTTTACCTCTAAAGAGGTATTCTGGTGCTTATGGATTTGAGAATGAGGCTGTTTTAAGCGTAGCGTTGGGCTTTGAATAACTACAACAACTTATTCTCTTTCCAATGCATTGAAATTATTCGCCCAAAACAAACTTGGGTATTGCGTTCCACAGTCCTATGCGTTGTTCTTTCACTTCTGCCAATACCTTCTTGCCATAGGAAGTGAGTGTGAAATAACGCTTACGTTTACCTCCACGTACCTTGGTAGCTTCGCCGAACCGGGAAGACAGGTAGCCTTTTTTTTCTAACCTTCTCAAGACTGTTTGCAATGCGCCTATACTCACTTTCCTGTTCAGACGCTGTTCCATCTCATCTATAATGGCTATTCCGTAGGCTTCATCATGCAGTACGGCTACTGTCAGCATAACAATTTCTTCAAATTCCCCCAGGTGATGTTTACTCATATCTTACTTATTTAACTTAAATGTAGTTAATATAAATTCAAGAAGCTATTATTTTTAACTTAATTGTAGTTTTAATAAAGACTTCAATATTACCTCATCTTATTGTTCCGCTTAGTTAAACGAGTGGTTTGCCTGGAATATCAAAGGCAAATGACCGTATTACTAAGTAGGTCATACGGTCATCATTTGCAACTCACAGGTTATGTCATTCAGGTGTATACTCCCAAAGGTCTTTATGGCTAAAAATGCCAGTTCCGATTCCTGTGCTGATGTATCCTTTGTCGCCTATGGAAAAACTTACCGCACTGTATCGGGTGTCTCCTTCAAAATCTGTCTTTTTGGTCCATTTATCCACTTTAGGATCATACTCCCAGAAATCACCTAACGTATTACTATCTTCATCAGAACCTGTTCCAACATAACCTTTACCCCCTATCGAAAAAGTTACTGCATCGTTTCGTACCCCTCCATCGAACCCTGCTTTTTCAGTCCATTTATCCGTTTTAGGATCATACTCCCAGACGTCGGCCAACGCATTCTTATCTTCATCATCATACGTCACGACATAGCCTTTATCGCCAATAGAAAACCCTACGGCGCCCCACCAGCCTCGACTTTCCAGTTTAGTCTTTTCAGTCCATGTATTATTACCCGGGTCATACTCCCAAAAATCAGATGAATAAAGCCCATTGAATCCCGTCCCAATGTAGCCTTTATCCCCAATTGAAAAGCCTATGGCATCCCACTCAAGCACACCTTTCAACCCTGCTTTTTCAGTCCAGGTATTATAAACAGGATTGTATTCCCAAAAATCCGTTAAATAATTACCGTCTTTATCAATTCCGGCTCCTATGTATCCTTTGTTACCAATGGAAAAGCCTACTGCATCATACCTGCTTTCGCCTTCCAGGCCGGCTTTTTGGCTCCAGGAATTGTTGCTTGGATCGTATTCCCAAAAACCATTCAGGAGGCTACCTATTTTTAAACCCGTGCCGATATACCCTTTATTACTTATAGAAAAACCTACCGCGTTGGACAAACCATATAAGTCGTCCCATACATTAGCTTTCCGGGTCCATATTTGTTGCAGCACAGTAAAATCTAATGTGCTACTGACAGTTTGATCGCCTACTTGTACAGTAATTTGTCCGGTAGTTGCTTTCTGGGGAACTAGTATGATAAGTTGGGTAGTTGAAGCAATTACCACAGTAGCAGGTATGTTGTTGACTTTTACTATGTTTTCAGTGGTAGTAGCAGAAAAATTTGTTCCGTTGATGGTCACCATAGTGCCAACAGCTCCTGTGGAAGGAGTAAAATCGGTAATGGTGAGCGCTTTGACCTCAGACGTTACTGTGAATTCCGAAGAGCTTGTAACTATTTGACCTCCTGTTTCTATGGTAATCGTTCCAGTGGTTGCGGTAGGAGGGACTTTTACTGTCAGTTGATCGGTGCTTACGGCTGTTACAGTGGCTATGTTTTCATTGAATCGAACCGTATTTCCGTTGACGTTATCCGAAAAATTTGTTCCGTTGATGGTCACCTCCGTACCAATAGCTCCTGAGGTAGGAGTAAAGCTGGTGATGGCAGGCTTTTTTGCTTCAGATG
The DNA here is from genome assembly GCF_007097395.1 of Fulvivirga sp. M361. Lineage (GTDB taxonomy): Bacteria > Bacteroidota > Bacteroidia > Cytophagales > Cyclobacteriaceae > Fulvivirga. The sequence continues at coordinate 27,267 of NZ_VKDC01000014.1, read as the reverse complement.
TTACTATAAAGTCCGAAGAACTGGTAGCAGTTTGCCCTTCTGTTTCTATGGTGATAACACCGGTAGTGGCCATTGGAGGAACTGTTGCTGTTAATTCATTCCTACTGGCGGCAGTTACAGTGGCGACGGTCCCATTAAACCGTACTATATTTTCATTACTACTACCTGAAAAGTTAGCGCCACTAATGGTTACCGATGTACCTATAGGCCCTTCAGCAGGAGTAAAACTGTTTATGGATGGTGTCGCGGGGCCATCGGTATTATCATCAGTGTCGCATTGCCAAAAAAGTAACGAAGTAAGTATGAGGATAATAGGGAGGTGAGGGAGTTTTTTCATTTTATTGGATGGGTTAAGTGTTTCAGGCTAATGTTCAAAGCCTCTGTACGTAATGGTTTATTCTAATTGAGTTAACGATATACATGATGTAACACTATGATATTCCTGATGAAGATCATAGTTGTTAAAACCACAATTGCGGTCTAGTTGTCCAGACCGTCTTTGTACTTAAATGGTTGTATAAAATGTTATAAATAGTTAGAGAACGATGCACTATTTACGTCGAGGCTATTACTATCGTGATTCTCAAAAAAAGATATTTCATCCTGCCGGCTGATATACTTCTTTCACTTTATTTAATAACATATTTGCAACTCTCTCATAACCAACTATAAACAGCTGACGATGAATTCTTTGCTCAAGTATATTTCGTACATCATTCCTTTTTCTAAAATATAGTTTTTATAAAAAAACTCATCAGTATATCAATGCATAGATAAATGAACGTTAACCCTATGCATCTTTTCATTGACCGCATGTTCTCTTGATTTCTCCAAAGCTTGTTCGTTCATCCATTTTGGTTCTGATACTTTGTATTACAATTTGTGTGTCAGGTATGGCCCAAATCAGGAAAAAGCGTTTTAAAGAAAAGCGCTTACAATTTTCACTGGTTCCGGGTATCAGTACGAATGGTATTCATACCGGGTGGTACTTCAACAAGTTTTCGATTAATCTTCTGGCGGGCATATCGGCCGGCTCCAGACATTTGGAGATTGCAGGCATATCCAATACGAGTATATTATCTAATACAGGTATTCAAATAGCAGGCGTAGCTAATGTAGTAGGATCAAATAGTTTCATCAACCTGACGCTTTCCGAGGAAAGGGAACGAATGAAAGATGAGCTGGATAAACCGCTTATGCATGGCATACAAATCGCTGGTCTGGTGAACCTGGTCAGACGAGATGTGTCTGGTATACAACTCACAGGTGGGTTTAATCAATCCAATGGTTCAATGACGGGGCTACAGCTGGCTGGTATAGGAAATACAGTGTATCAGCATTTGATGGGAACTCAATTGGCCGGATTCTACAATATTGCAAATAGTTCGGTTTCGGGAATGCAAATATCCCTTTTAGCGAACCATACGAAAGGTGCTCTACATGGTATGCAAATAGGGTTTTGGAATAAAAACTTCCGAATGCCTGGTAAAAGAACAAATCCTCCAACTCATTTCAGGAGCCTTCAGGTAGGGGTATTTAATACATCAAAAAATATGGCCGGGACCCAAATCGGGCTTATTAATATGGCCGGGGAAATGTCAGGAACTCAAATTGGAATACTCAACTTTTTTAGCACTAAACCAGTGAAAAGAGCGACTAAAAATGGTGTGCCTATCGGGATACTGAACTTTGGTTCTAAAGGTCATTTCACCAGGTTTTCCTATAATGACCTGTTTGTGTTTAACCTGGAAAGATCAAGCGGTAATTGTTCAAACTGTTCTGATACCCAATATGGTTTGCCGATCAATGATGATTATCAAAAATTTAATCAAAACAGTATCATAGTGAGCTATAACCCTTCATCGAAACAAAATACAGATGGCTATTGGGCACTTGGTTGGCGATTTGAGCGATTGATGTATATAAAACACACCATGTTCCCTAAAAAAAATGGCCCTCAGAATGGTGCCCACTTTTTATCCTGGGGTGCGGGAATTCAGCATATCAACCGGTCAGAGCAGGTCAAGGCAGCATTAAGTGTGGTGACCTCTTTTCAGGGAACTTATGGCAGAAGGCTTAATCTGTTTGGGGCCCGTTATTTGTATATTACCGCGCGTTTTAGCAGTCATTTTTATGAAAATGCTGATTTTGGACTTAGCCCTCCTATGTTGTTGTTGCAAAACAAAAGCAGCGATTTCAAGTATGATATGTGGCTGGGGTATACGTTTGGTATCCAGGTCTGAATACAGAGGCTTGAAAATGGCGTAGCTTTGACTGTTAATGATTTAACTTCCTATCTTAAGTAATGATGACTGATATGGACCTTGATCTCAACTGGATCAATCTTCTTATTCTCTTTGGTGCATTACAGGGGTTGGTTTTCAGTATTATCCTGTTGACGAATAAAAAGCATCCGGGAGCAGTATTTCTGGGTGTTTTCATGCTTGCTGTGGCTTACAATGGGTTTGAAACCTTTAATTGGAATTCGCTTATCGGGAACTACATTATTTTCTTTGATCTTTTCCCCTTCGTCATGGTCTATGCGCTGGGACCGAGTATCTATTTATACACCAGGTCATTGCTTTATCCGGAAAAAAGACTCTCTGTGAAAGAAGCTCTGTTTTTCTATGCTCCCCTGCTATTTCAATTTACTTTTCGGCTTGTTATTATTAGTATTTATCTGGTCATTGTTTTTGAGTTTATTTCAGATCGAGGGCCTCTGGAATGGTTAGATCACCTCTACTATGCATATGCCGAACTAGTTAGTATTGTTAGCTTTTTTGTCTATCTCTACTTTTCCATCCGGTTATATCAGAAGGCAAAGGCAACTTGCGGGATATCTGGCGTTTCCAAGGAAGTAGAGCGTGAGATCTACCGGTGGATCTGGGTTTTCTTACGTTGCATGATAGTTTTGGCGGTGGCCTGGCTATTGACCCTGTTGGCACCTAAGGTGCTTGATTTGCCGTATGATGTACATTATTATCCTATAGAACTGATTCTTGTCATATTTATCTATTGGATTGCGTATGTGGGGTACTTTCGAACGAAAATGATCTTTTTAAAGGAACCTAAACTTTTGTCGGATCCAATTTCGGCTTCCAGGGCTGAAAAATTAATGGCACAACTACACTATGCCATGGAAAATGACAAGCTCTATCTTGATCCGGAATTGAACAGACAAAAACTGGCGATACATACAGGGATCAGTTCCAAAATGATCTCAGCAACCCTGAACCAATATTCACAGCAAAATTTTAACGATTTCATTAATGCCTATCGTGTGCGTGAAGTCAGTAAAAAATTACTGTCCCTCGAAAATCGACATCTTACTATTTCTGGTATAGCTTTCGAATCGGGGTTTAATTCACAGGCTACTTTCCAACGTGCATTTAAGAACTATACAGGTATGTCACCACGCGAATACCTGTCTGATCAATCAAAATAATACATTGCTGTCTGACCAGGCCATATCTTATTCTTAGCTAAGTTGTTACTGTACCCAGGGACTTTTATGCTCAAAATTCGTTTTGAAATGCTTCTCAAATCAGGATTTGAGAAGATTAGACGTGAGGAAGTGTACTCATTTGCTCGAAATTGATGAAAAGAGCACAAGGATGAACTTGCTTTCAGTTATTTTAATTTCAACGCTTTTGTTCAATACCATACGGATAACCCAGGGACAATCCATTGATCTGTCAGGTAAGGTCCTGGACGGGCAGACGTTGGAAGGAGTTCCTTTTGCTCACGTGTTTATTGAAGGTACTTCCATTGGGGCTGTATCAGACCTATATGGCCATTTTAATTTGAGCTGTCCTCAGCAGTACCGGTCGGGAGTATTGCAGTTGTCCTGCCTGGGCTATAAGCCGGTGCGAATACTGTTGAAGAACATAGACCTACCTGCACCAGTGATTATGCTCGAACAGGATGTTGTGCAGTTAAGCGAAGTCATAGTAAAACCGGAAGATCCTGTAGAACTGTTGAGACAGGCTTTTGCCAGAATACCTGACAATTATGATACTGCAGCTCATATGCTTTCAGGATATTACAAGATGTCATCGCTTATGGGCGCAAAAACGGTCAGGTATACGGAAGCGTTTTTTGACGTTCTTAAACCTTCGTTAAAAGCAATTCGCGATAGAAAAATACCTTCCGGGGACTCGATCCATTTGAGAGAGGTCAGAATGAAGCCTTCCGAAATCAACGACTGGAAGCTCAAAAAAACGATTGATTGGGAAAATAGTCTTTATACGTTGGAATATCGGGACATCGTTAAGCAGTTCAGTGCTCGCAAGGACCTGGGAGAAGATTTTTTTCCCCATTATCAATTTGAAATTGAACGGATGGTCCTGATCAATGATCGAAGGACCTATGTCATTCGTATAGAACCCAAAAAAGCCAATAAAAAAACGTATTGGTTTGGGCATATTTTCCTGGATGAGGGCACAAAGGCGTTTGTGAAACTGGACTTTGAACCCTCACCCGAACACTTGAGAATAATGAAAGCCAGGCTTAGCTATAAAATTGCGTCTAAATTATACGGTGTTTCTTATAATGAAGTGAACTGGAAGGAATCAGTCAACTATGAATTGACAGAGGGTAAATGGTACCTTAAAGCGGTTCAGTCCAGTAAACAATTCCTGATCTCGAGTAAAAAAAGAGGGTTTGAAAACTCTCCTGTAGACATTACATTACAATATTCAACGGATTCGATAAAGAGCGCTATAGGTCATCCGGATACCCTTGAAATACTTCCGCGGAATCGAAGTTGGTGGGAGGTAAATCAGTTTATGGAGGACCTGTATGATCCTTCTTTCTGGCATTCGTTTGATCAGCAGCGTGGTGTATTTACACAAGGTCAGTTTGGAAAGGACCAGCAAACCAACAGGCCAGGGCAAAATTATATTTTTACCAAACTGGATACCTTACAGGGAGCTCTATCTCCACTACGCACGTGTTTCGATGTAGGATTTTATCATCTTGATGTCGAAATTTTTCCTGAAGAAGAGGTGATCAGAGGGAGTAGTCTTATCCGTTTCAAAGTAATGGATACGGTGGATAAGATACAGGTCGACCTTTATTCCTGTATGGAGATTGACAGTATTATTCATCGCGGGAAAAGACTGAGCTTTGGACGTGAATTCAATGCAGTCTATATTAGTTTTCCTGAGCTTTTACAGGAAAGGTCTGTCGAGGAGGTTCTGGTATATTTTTCCGGTCATCCTGTAGATGCTGACCTGGAAATTCCTATGTATGCCTCCTTTCTCTGGCTGGAAGATGAACGGGAGAACCCCTGGCTACAGGCCATTTGTCAGGGATATGGGGCCAGCGGATGGTGGCCTAACAAGGATCACCTTTCTGATGAACCGGATAGTGCAGCTGTAAGTGTTACGGTTCCGGACGGTCTGGATGTTGTGTCGAACGGAAGGTTAAGGTCCAAAACTTCCCTTGAACATGGTAAAGTCCGTTACGATTGGTTTGTTTCTTATCCCATTAACAATTACAACTTAACGTTGAACGTAGGTAGATACGCGCATATTACCGATCAATATGCGAATGCCACCGGTACACTGGATCTGGATTACTATGTGATGGAGTATAACCTTGAAAATGCCCGAAAAAAAGTGGAAATAGTAAAACCCATGCTCAGGACCTACGAAGAGCTTTTTGGAAAGTATCCTTTTCCTCGTGATGGATTTAAACTGGTAGAAACACCCTATGCTATGGAGCACCAAAGCTGTGTTTCCCTCGGCTATGAGTACTTCAGTGAATCATACGATTATGACCTTGAAATGTTGGAAGATGGTTTGAAGAACGGGCAAATAGATTTTCAGATCGTTTTGCACGAAACGGCCCATGAATGGTGGGGTAATAGTGTGAGCTGTACCGATAATGCTGAGTTATGGATACATGAAGCATTTGCCACCTATGCAGAAGCGCTGTATATAGAAGAACACTATGGTTATGAAAATGCTCAGACTTACCTCAATTCTATGAAAGCAGGGGTGAAGAATAAAGCTCCAATGATTGGAAAATTTGGTGTAAACCATATTCACTACGATATAAACGATATATACCTTAAGGGGGCCCTTATGTTGAATACGCTACGCCATGTAATCGAGAATGACAGTGTGTGGTTTTCTATATTAAAAGGAATACCCTCTGACTTTCAATATAAAATGGTCACTACCGAGGATATTGTTGAATATGTCAACAGAAAGACTGAAACAGACTATACCTGGTTTTTTAATCAATATTTGCGATCTGCTGAAATTCCCAGACTGGAATTGGTATTTGAGAACATAGAGGGAAAAAGTTATCTGAATTACCGCTGGGCAACACAGATGAAAGAGTTTAAGATGCCTGTAGAATATAAGACAACTCAGGGAGACACAGCACGTTTATTCCCTGTAAGCGATTGGCGGCGTATGGAAATGAACCCGGATGATTTTAAAGTGAATGAAGAACAGTTTTATATGATCATAGATGTAAAGAACTTGAACTGAAACATTAGGATCAAATGTACCTCTTATGGGGCATTACTTGAAAATCAGGTAATCTATTTTACGACCCGTAATGCTTCAGTTCCCTGGTATACATTTTAAATACTATTCGTCTTTCAGGCACTTCACCGGATTTGCACCGGCCGCTTTTATCGTTTGAATTCCTACCGTCAGCCAGGCGATCAATAATGCCACCATGCCGGCGCCTGCAAAAAGCCACCAAGCCAGATCAATCTTGAAGGCAAAGCTTTTAAGCCACTCCCGGGCTATGAAGAAACTGATAGGTAAAGCAATTACTATGGCGACCAAAACCATTTTAGTAAAATCATGGGAAAGCAGGTAAATAATTTTGAGACTTCCGGCTCCCAGCACCTTCCGGATACCGATTTCTTTTGTTCTGCGTTCAACCGTGAAAGCTGCCAGACCGAAAAGCCCGAGACACGAGATAAGCACGGCCAACCCTGAAAAATAGCTTGACAATAACCCCACTCTTTCTTCAGAGGTATATAAATTTTGATAATCGTCATCTATGAATTCAGGCTTGAAAACGTAACCTGCATTAAATTTTTTGTAGAGCCTTTCCATATGCTCGAGCGTAGCAGCTTCGCTACCTTGATTAAGTTTGGCCATGATAAAATGAGTGTCCTCCGGATTATACAGAAATATCATAGGCTCCACAGCCGTGTGGAGTGAGATCAGGTTGAAATCCTTTACAACACCTACGATCTTTTTCTCTCCGGTATAGTGTTGTATGGTTTTACCGATAGGGTCTTCCAAGCCCATGGCGTCGATGGCAGTTTCATTGAATAAGACGCTGGTGGAATCTGACCCAAATTCTGATGAAAAAGAACGACCCTTGACTATTTCCATATCCATCATTTCAACCAGCCCGTGACCTGACTTGATTTCCCAAAATTGCAGCTGGTCCTCGGGAGTTTTTCCTTCCCAGGAAACACCTCCTGTTGAATTTCCACCTCCGATCATAAAGCCGGACAAGGCAGCATGAGAAATACCAGGGGCATCTCTAAGTTCGTTTAAAAGAGACTCAGAATCCTCAATTAGCCTGCCTTCTCTTTCAAAATAGACCAGGTTATCCTTATCATAACCCAGGTTTTTGTTCTTTACAAAATCCATTTGTTTATAAACTACTCCTACTGCCACTATCAAGATGATGGATAGCGTGAACTGTACAATTACCAATACTTTTCTACCGTGTATTTCACCTGGCTTTCTTACCAATTTCCCTTTGAGTATTTCTATTGGATCAAAGGAGGAAAGAAATAGGGCAGGATAACTACCCGCAAATATTCCTACAATAACTATCAAGGATATAGTAGTGATAATAAATGGTCCATTGAAACTTAGTGTCAGGCTTTTTTGGGTAATCAGGTTGAATTGAGGTAGCAATAGCCACACAAGAAACAAGGCTGATAACATCGCGATCAGACTCAGTAAAACGGATTCAGTAAAAAATTGTGCTATTAGTGATTTTTTCGAAGCCCCCATAGACTTTTTCACACCGATTTCCTTGGTTCTATGAGAGGCTTTTGCAGTGGACAAATTAATAAAGTTGATACAGGCAATGAAAAGAATGAAGATGGCAACAATAGAAAAAAGCCGGACATATTCAATTTGCCCGCCGGCTTGTATACCATTCTCATACTTGCTGTTAAGGTACCGGTCGGAATAGTTGGCTAAAAACAGGTCTACCCGGCCGCCTTCCTGGTTTTCTTTCAGGATCTGGTCAATTTTAGTTTCCACTGCGTTTTCATCTGCTTCCGAATTTAAAACTACCATCACCCGGCCATAGTAATTGTACCAGTTTTTGTATTCGATCAAATCATCATGGAAATAGTCCCAGGACATTAAAAAATCAAATTTCTCCGAAGCGCCTTCAGGCACATCTTTCATTACACCGGTGACCTGTACCAGTTTTTCTTTTCCCCAAAAGTGCCATTTCATATCCTTTCCAACTACGTCAGATGTGCGGAAGAGACGTTGTGCCAGGGATTCGCTGATTACAATTCCTGACTTATCCGAAAGAACACTTTTACTTCCCTGTATCAACGGGTAAGTAAATACATCTAAGAAGTTCTCGCTGGCAAATTTCCCATGTGCTTTGAAATAGGAGTCATCCACAGATAAAGTGTATTCATGGGCATCGGTGGTAGCTGCTGCATATTCCACCTCAGGTATAGTAGACTGTATCTCTTCCAGTAAGAGCCCGGGTACACCTTTCCAGGTTGTAATGCCGCTTGCATCGGTATGATTTGACATGACCTGGTACAGCCGGGTGTGATTTTGATGGAATTTATCCACTTGTTTTTCATCCGTTACCCACAGGTAGATGAGAAGAACACAGGCCAGTCCGGTGGACAGTCCTGTTAAATTGATAAGGAATTGTGACCTATGCTTTAGGAAGTTCCTGTAAGTAAGTTTGAAGTTGTGTTGATACATGGTAAATAGTGTTGAGTTTGACCTATTATGTTTGATGGCAAAAGGCCTGAGATAATGGATGACCTGGTACCAATAATTGAGTTTTGCCCGTGTTAGTGTCTTGGTGTCTAACGTATGATAGAATTTCTCCTCCAAATCACCCAATACCTCTTCAGCCAGTTCATGACGAAGGAACCAACATAAGGTACGTTCAGCTAATTTGGGCGGTATGGGTTTAGACCTGGACATGTTATTCTGATCGCAATGAATTGACCGGATTGGCCATAGCAGATTTAATAGCCTGGTAACTCACGGTAAGTATTGCGATGAGCAAGGCGCCCATACAGGTAACCCCAAATACCCACCAGGAAATGTCCATTTGATAATCATAATTGCTGATCCAACGGTCCAAAAAGAAATAAGCAACAGGAATAGCTATAACCGATGAGATCATTACTAATCCTACAAAATCTTGTGTGAGTAACCTCCAAATTCCAATGATAGAAGCACCCAACACTTTGCGAATACCGATCTCTTTTGATCTTTTTTCAGTCAGGAACAATGCTAAACCGAAAAGACCCAAACAACTGATGATGACAGCCAGCACCGCAAAGAAAGTGGCCAGTTTTCCAATACGCTCCTCTGAGCTGAATTTGGCGCTGTATTCCTCGTCCAACACTTTAAAGTCTACATAAGCGGAAGGGGTAAGTGTTTTAAATACGTTGTCAATTTTTGCCAGTGCTTCATTTTGAGGATAACCTTCCTTAATTCGAATGAACATCCAAAGCAGGTCGCGCTCTGACAGAAACATGATGGCAGGAACACTGGATTTGAAAGGATCTCCTTTGATCAAGTCGTTTACGACCCCCAGGATAGTAAAATCATGAATACCGTTCATGCCATATTCGTAATGTAATGATATCCCAATGGGGTTATCTATCTCCATGATTTGCCGTGCGGATTCAGTGATCACTACACCGGCCAGGTCGGATTTATTATCCCTGGAAAAATCTCTGCCTTGCAGCAGTTCCCACCCGATGGTTTTGCCGTAGTCATGGTTTACCAGGACCGTGTTGAATGAGTGGTACTCGGATGGATTATTTCCTTCCCAGCTAAAGCCGTCATTGTTTCCTAATGTATTGGTAAGAGGATAGTTAGCCACACCTATCTCTTCCACAGCTCCTGTCTTCACCAATTCATTACGAATTAAATCGTGCTTACCCCAGAGCTCTGATGACCTTTTAGGTAGCATAAGCAGGCCATCTCTCAGGTACCCTACCGGGCGGTCTTTTACATGCTGTATCTGTTGATACACGATCAATGTACCTATGATCAATGCAATGGAAACAGTGAATTGAAATACTACCAGAACCTTACGGGGAAGGGAAGCATTTTTACCCGACCGAAATGTTCCTTTAAGTGATTTGACCGGATTGAAAGAGGAAAGGTATATAGCGGGATAGCTGCCTGCCAATAAGCCTGTCATGAGTGTGAACCCTAATCCCCCTAACCAGAAAAACGGTTCGGACCAGGGCATGATCATATTTTTTCCCGCCAGGCTATTGAACCAGGATAGAATCAGACTGACGAATAGTAAAGATAACGTAAAAGCCAGCACCGCTACGAGTATCGATTCACTTAGGAACTGGTTGAATAGCTGGATCCGGGCAGAGCCCATGCTCTTCCGTACGCCAATTTCTTTTGCCCTGTTTTCTGACCGGGCTGTGCTCAGGTTCATAAAATTAACACAAGCCAGTAGCAGCACAAAAATGCCAACTGCACCATAAAACCAAACAAACGTAATGCGGTCACTGGTGACTTGCTTCCCATCTTTAAACTCTGAAAACAAATGCCATTTACTCATAGGATGCAGAAAAAGGTCATGTTGTCTTACCTCCTGGATGTATGGTTTCATAATATCCTTGATCAATGTCGATGCCTGGTTAAAGTCAACCCCATCACGTAACTGTACAAAAACAAACATGTTATAATTGTCCCATACGTTAAGGTGTGACCACCCATGGATAAAAAGATCGATCGGCGCGAAATAAGCGGCATCATGAAACTTCGAGTTTCCGGGCAGGTCCTCATATACTCCGGTGACCTGAACGTCTGTTTGCTCATTAAACTTTACTACCTGGTTGACGGGGTCCGTATCACCAAAAATTTTTTTCGCCAGGGATTGAGATAACAGAACGGATCTCATTTCTTTTAATCCATTCGCAGAGCCGGAGACCATCTTCAAACTGAACATTTCCGGACCGTCCGGTTGCATATAATACCCGTTTTCTATGAAATGATCGTCTTTGTATGTGAAGATCCGCTCTTCCAGCCGGGCGCGTACAAGGGCCACCTTTTCAAAATAGCTGGCATAAGAATTTTTCAGTAAAGTGCCCAGACCCGTTGTCACTATTCCGGTAGTACTTACTTTCGTCCCTCCCCAATTGGAATGGAACATGACTTGTGCCAGGCGATCGTAATTCTTATGGGTTTTGTTATAAGAGAGCTCATCTTTTACCCAAAGGCTTACCAGCATGGCTACTGACATACCAATCGCAAGTCCTCCAACATTAATGAAAGAAGTGAACTTATTTTTGAACAGATTGCGGTAACCTATTTTAAAATAGTTTTGGAACATAATAAATGAAGTTGAGTTTGACCTGTATTTTTTCATGGCGAAAGGGCGTATATAATGAACGACCTGGTACCAATAATTGAGTTTTGCTTTTAGCCTGGAAGACTTGTCTAACGTATGATAGAATTTTTCGTCCAGGTCGCCCAGCACTTCTTCCACTAGTTCCTCCTTTAGGAACCACAATAACAAGTGTTCTGCGTACCATGGTGGTGTAGGTTTTCGTTTACTCATCTTTCGTTAGAGTATATCTTAAGATTACTAAAGATATGTAGGTGCCTTACTCAGATCTCAGCTGTTCGACCGGGTTAGCAAGTGCTGCTCGTATGGACTGATAGCTAATAGTGACCAACGCAATAGCAATAGCCAGCGAACCGGAAAGAATAAAGATCCCCGGTCCTATTTCCGTACGATAGGTGAAGTCTTGCAACCACATTTGCATGGCATACCACGCCAGGGGTGCGGCTATGAGAATAGAGATAATGATAAGCTTAACGAAGTTAAGGGTGAGTAAACTTAACACACTCCTTAGTGAAGCGCCGAGTACAAGCCGTATACTGATTTCTTTGCTTCGCTGTTCCACCATAAAAGCGGACAGGGCAAATAAACCAAGACAGGCTACAATGATGGCAAGTATGGCGAATGTGCCAAAGATCTGCCCCATTTGTTTTACATCGCTATACATGGCCGCAAATTTTTCATCCAGAAAGGAATAGCGGATAGGCTGATTGGGAGAGAACTCATCCCATAACAGGTTGATCGATTCGAGCGTCTCTGCCATGTTGGCGTTAGTTACTTTGAGTGACATCGTTTTCGGACTGTTACCCAGCACCATGCACAACGGACGTATCTCACCTTTCATGGATTCAAAGTGGAAGTCTTCGATCACCCCAATGACCGTACGTGTCAATTCAAAATTTTCAACTTTTTCACCAATAGGGTTTTCAAAACCAAGTTCCCGGGCCATTTTCCGGTTGATGATCATAGCGGATGAGTCGGAAAGTACCTCACTGGAAAAGTCCCGGCCTTCTATGACCTTCATGCCAAGCGTTTTTATATAGTCGTGATCTACACGCCATATCTGTCCGAAAACGGGTTCTTCTTCGCCCTCTTTACCCGCTTTAACGAAACCATTGTTATTGCGCATGGATCCATCGATAGGTAAGTAGTCACTGATAGATACGCTTTTTACGGATGACAGCTGCAGTAATTTTTCCTTAAAAACCGATCTGCTCTGTTCCAACGTATTTGCACCGTGCAACATAACTACCTGGTCTTTATCAAAGCCTACTTTTTTGTTGAGGATGTAATTAACCTGGCTATAGATCACAAAGGTGCCAATGATAAGTGCAATGGAAGTGGTAAACTGAAATATCACTAAGGCATTACGTAATGTCGAGGTCTTACTACCTCTACTTAATTTACCTTTTAAGACATGAATGGGCTTGAAAGAAGATAGATAGAAAGAAGGGTAGAGTCCCGCCAGTATACCTACCGTCAATGTAGAAAGTAACAATACAGGCCATAACCACCATTCCGTCCAGGGCATCACCAGTGATTTGGTAGAGAGTAAATTGAAATAGGGTAATAAAAAATAGGCGAGTAGTATCCCTATCGAGAAGGACAAAAAGCTAAATAAAGTAGATTCAATTAAAAACTGGCTGACAAGATGCCTGCGCGTTGAACCCACTGTCTTTCGTAAACCGACTTCCATTGCCCTGTTGGCGGACTTTGCCGTTGACAGGTTGATGAAATTTATACCTGCAATAAGCAGAATAAATGCTGCTATACCTCCAAAGAGCCATACAAACCGAATATCACCATGTGATAGCATGTCTTCAATATCAGCAGAATACAAGTGTATATCTGCTACCGGTTGTAAGGCCATCCGCGTTTTTTTTGCTTTCTCTTCAATGTTAAGTTCTCCCGATTGTTTCCACGCCGGCATGAGATAGTTCTTTTCTATGGCCTCCAACTTGTCTTCCAGTGCGTGTATGTCGGTTCCGGGCTGTACTTTTATATAAGTCGGATAGTTTTGGGCTCCCCAGAAGTTTTGCTCTCCGGGCCAGAATTCCACCCCGGCGAGCGACATGATAAAGTCATACTGAAAGTGAATAGCTTCAGGATTTTCCATTACACCTCGAATGGTATACACTTGCTCTTCGTCATTGTTCAATATCAGTGTTTTCCCTATTGGGTCTTCATCAGGGAAGTATTTTTCAGCTTTTCTCTGAGATATTACCAGGTCGGTACGATTGCTCAGCACTTTGCCCGGACTGCCGGATAGCAATTGGTATTGCAGAATATCAAACAACTTTTGGTCCATGTAAGTGAAGCGGGTTTCATAGAAGTTCAGCTTCCTGTCGGTTCGTCTGACCTCTTTACTGCCTGAGCCAAATAATTCAGCGTTGTTATACCTTCCTGCCTTTTCAATTTCCGCGAAATCATTTTCAAGGACTTGAGCTAATGGGGCCGGAAACCATACGTTCTTAAAGTCCTTTCCCATATATTCCGTTTCTTCTATGACCCGGTAAATGTTCTCTTTATCTGCATAATGCTGATCATACCTGAGTTCATCCAGTATGTAAAGGGTGATTAAGAAACAGGCGGCAATGCCCAGGGAAAATCCACCGATCTTGATCACGGAATACATCTTCTGCCTGATGATTTGCCGCCAGGCGATTTTGAAATTGTTTTTAAACATAATGGTAAAATTTGAGTGTTTTGACCTATATTTTTTGAGTGCGAAAGGCCTTAGATAATGAAAGACCTGGTACCAATAGTTGCGCCGGGCCCGCATTACTGACTTATGCCTGACGGTCGCATAAAATTTTTCGTCAAGATCACCCAGCACTTCTTCTGCCAGTTCTTCTTTGAGAAACCAGAGTAGCAGTTTTTCAGCCAGTGCAGGTGGTATCGCGTTGTTGTTTTTCATTTTAAGCTCATAATGATACCCTGGCCAAAATCAGTGTTATTTCAGGACAGGGTAAGAAACGTAATTTATCCATTGGCAAATCCAGGGTATTGATTCCAAAGTGATACTTTAAAATCCCGGGAGTCCGACAATATTCTGCTGCCGTGGGCAGTGATAGTATAAATTCGTTTTCTTCTTCCCCCTCGTTCCGGTGAGGAGCTTCCCATTTCGGAGGTTAAAAAACCTTTTTCGAGCAGTCGGTTAAGCGTGGAGTGGACTGCGCCTATGGATACTGCCCGTTTGGTTTGGCCTTCAAATTCCTCTGCAATTTTAAAAGCATAAGCCTCTTCGCCCAGAATTCCCACCAGGAGGAGCAGTACTTCTTCAAATTCTCCTAAACGTGTCTCTTTCATTTTGTTACTAAATTGTAGAACTAATATACGGAGCTGGTTTTTATTTGTTCTACAATTTAGTAGTAAAGTTGTGAAATGAGCTTTTTTCAAGAATTCTGGCTGATTTCCAACGCCTCCTTATTTGATATTGTCGCATAAAATCGTTCGTTATGCTGGCAATAGTAATTTTAGTGTTAGATCTGACCATTGATCAAATCAAACGTGGTTAGACGAGTGTCCGATAGCATTTAGTGGTGTAAGAAAGTTATTGTACGACCAATTTTTTCATAGAGGAGTTTTCACCGTCACTAACCTTTAGATAATATTGCCCGGCATCAATATCACTAAGATCAAATGTCAGGTCAGCGCTGTCTGAGAACGTACCTTTTTTCAGTACTTTGCCCTGCATATCAACTAAAGATAATTTCCAATTTTTATAAAGGCCTTTTCTCTTTTGAGGTAGTTCAACCGTAACGAATTTCCGGGAAGGGTTGGGGTATATACTGAATGGTATAGCGTTATCATCTTCAACGGAAGTGATCAATTTGGGCTTTATGGTAATATTGTCAATTTGCAGTAGGCATTCATTAGAGTCTGTTACAGTGACGGTATACTGACCAGCCGGAGCGTTTCCCAGCGTTGCCTGGTCATGTCCGTTACTCCATTGATAACGGTAGGGTTGTTTTCCTCCTTTTACCTGTATGCTTAATTTTTCTCCTTCCCGGGCATTATTTCCCAACACTTCTGCTGTAAGTGCTTCAGGCATAGATAAAGCATAAGGCATTGATGTTAGTTGACAGTCCTTTTCATCTGTGATGGTGACACTGTACTGCCCTTCAGGTAAATTGTCGATAGTACTTGTGGTCTGCCCATCACTCCATAAATAGGAGTAAGGCGGTGTTCCACCGGTTACATTTAAGGTGATCTTGCCATCACTTTCTCCGTTACACGAAATGCCCTGTACATTTTCATGGTCAATCGTCATAGGCTTAGGAGCAGAGATGGTGAATGTTTCAGAGGTAAAAAGACAATTGTTCTGATCGGTTACATTAACGGAATATTGTGCTTCAGATAACTTATCAATAGAGCTTGTGGTTTTTCCGTTGCTCCATAGGTAGGAATAAGGAGGTGTTCCACCTTCCATATTTAAGGATATACTACCCTGAGCTACATTATGACAATCCGGGTTGATTTCGAATACATTGGTCGATCGTAGGGCGGTTGGTTGTGTGATGGCCATTAAAGAGGTCTGTATATCACAGCCCTTATCATCTATAACGAATGCCTGATAAGTACCACGGTCGAGGTTGTTTTGAATAGTGGCATTACCCGGGTAGTTTTCTCCGTCCTTTTTCCATCGAATGCTGTACGGAGCAGTACCACCGGTGAGTTGCAATGCAATGCTTCCGTCAGCCGACTCAAAACACGACAAGGGGTCTGTTGCTGTGGTCATGCTAAAGTCAGCACACTCTTCCGATGGCGCTATGGTAATGATATAGTCCTGACCAAACAATGCGGTGTATGCACAAGGATTCCAAGGATTTGCGGAAATCCATCTGGTTGAATGATTTTTGATCCTCAGCCTTGTATTGCCCAATTTGGCATCATTAGGAATCGTAATTTGTTTTTCCAGGAAGCCGGCTGACGGCCCAATCAAACCTAATGAAAATGCTTCATAGTCAGATGAGTTGTTGGTTTCACTGAATTTACCATTTCCATCAAAATCAATAAAAACGAAAGTGCTTAATCTTAACTCAGGAATAGCTGCCTGTTCGTATCGAAACGTGTAAGTCTTTCCACGGGTAAGCGTGGTAGTGTAGGGAGGGACATTCGGCAATAGGGTCAACTCATTTACATCAGGGTTACTCCTGAAGTCCAGCGTATTAAATTTGACCGCCTTGATTTTTCCATAACCGGCCGCCGGACCATGTTTATTTTCGCAATATCCTAATTCCCCGGCGGTGGTAAAACTTGAAATACAGAGGGGCGTTTTACCATTTTTATTGTGGGATATAATACCCACGTAATAGGTAGTGCCAGCAGCTAGCTCAGGCAGTTTCAGTCTTCTTTCTTCAAGGTCAGCAGCGATCCGTTCAGTAGGAGGGTTGTCCGTGCTAAAGTATACATCGTAGGTATTATCCAGCAGACTGGCGTGTGACCATCCCAGGGTTGGGTTTCGAGCCACGCTGTCAGCACCGTCCAAGAGTATGTAGTTGTGGTCATCATCACCGTATTTTCCATTCGGATGATGATTGGATACCAGGTAGTAAGCTTCAGGACATTCCGGCAAACTGCTACTGTCTATTGGAGGGGTGAATGTAAAGATCTCCGCTACTTCAATAAGTTCTTCATCAAAGTCCATTGTTGTGGTTGGATCCGTTTGCTTCTTTGAAGACTTCCAATCGTTAATTCCTTTTACCACACCGCGCAGATGCAGGTTATCGGCATGGTTATTCAGCCTGGATCCTCTTAATCCTACGGCTACTTGTTGTATATGTGCGGGAAACCCGCGATTGTCCTTTTCATAGAACATTTCGATACTCCCATCCTCTTCCATAAGCGTGATCTGTGCTGTAAAGTAGGGGGAACGGGTATATTCCGGATAGCGATAGCTGTAGTAAATGAAATACCAATCAATGATGGTTTGCTTTTCTCCGGGGAAGCCCCTTGCCTTAGAGTATTCTAAAGTATGTCCAAACGGGATAGTTGTATTGACGTCCGTCTGAAAAGCGGAAATGATGTTTTGTCTTTCTTTATCGAAACCCTCCTGAAAAATTGCCCCTAACAGGGTATCACGCTTTATCATGAAGTCTTTTTCTGATTTCCCCAGTTTAATGTATCCATTAGCTGAAGCGGCGAAACGATCATAATATTGACCGTCATAAAAAAAATCAAAGCCTATAGGAAAGCCAGGACCACTTACGAAAGAGGTGTCTTCTTCTAAATCATTGTTGATCACTATAGCGCCTTGCTTTGTGCGGTCGTATATATCGTAGTCTTTTAGTAGAGATGCTTGAACAGGGCTGCTGGCTTGTTCAAATTTTCGGTGAGAGAAAGTATAATCTGTCACCTGGGCCGATAGAATGATAGGGGCTGAAAAAGAAAAATAGAGTAGGAATGAAATTCTGATCACTTGTAATAAAGTCGATATATGCTGTTTCATGGGCGGTAGGTGTTTTTATAGCCAACGAACGGGTACTCTTAAAAGACATTATAACCAGGGTTTAGGACAGGTTGATCATAATTGACCAAGTCAAAAGGGTTAAATTGTCGGATGGGCAAGTCATCGTTACAGTAACAGAACTTAACTTAACCCCGGAACGATAATTATGATTTAATACTAAGCTGGGTCAGATCGAAATGATACAAGCGAAGGTCCCGGCTATCTGAGGCAATTGTCATGATTTGTTGAGGCTTATACTTATGAGTTGAAAAAACAGGTCGCATAATTTATTAGTTATCTTAAAAAATATAAGAGTCACAAAAAACCCTCATGGATAGAGAAGGTCCAACCCTTACTACTTTATCACGAAGGAAATTTCCGGATAGAAGTGATCTTTTACTGGACAAAGATCTCATTTAAATATAACAGGTTTACCTGGCCGTGTCAATGACCAACCTTGGTCATTTTTGCCTGTAGATTCAAACGGATTGAATGGTCATATCCGATGTGTAGATCACTAAGTAGTTATTAGCACAAATTTATCTTCTGCATAAGCAGCTCCGATACATTGACTTCTGCGCCATTTTTCATCACGATATAATTTCCGTGGGGTTATGCGTTTTCTATCCTAAAACACAAGGATACCGTCAAATCAGTTCATTTAGCCGTTAGATACATTTTTCAACTCCTGTAGGTAGGTGAAGCCGATCTCATATGTCTTGCCTTTCTTGCACCGTACTATTAAGGGTTCAGTAAATCATGAGGATAAGGGTAATTTAAGCATTGAAATTAACTTCTTCAGTTCGCCAGCCGAACGAGTAGTGTTAGAGCTTCTTTTTAGGGAAAGTGGCGGGCATAGCACTTACGGTATATCCTTTCGTACGGAGTAACGATATCAGACCTTCATCTCCTACGAGGTAAGGTACGCCTAAGGATAAAAAGGTGGCTTTATTTTTCATTAAGCCTTCAATTTTAGGCGCCCATTTGATGACCCTGGCGTCATAATACACTTTCTTAAATGATTTACTTTCATTCGTAGCTTTAAAAGTTTCGTCCTTCACTTTTTTTAGATCCTGCTCCTCGAGATAGGCTTTTACCATAGCATCGAAGTCAGCAAGGTGTTCGTAAAAGTTATTTACGGTGTACTTTAATGCATTCACCTGATCGTCGATAGGGAATTGTTTAAAAGCTTCTATTTCTTCTTCTATACTGCCCAGCTCCTCGTTTTTCATACGGTATTTGCGGGCCATGTCACTCAGTAACTCTTCCGTGTACACAATGTCATCTCCCAAGTGTAGTGCTGCAGTGCTGGTTACTAATATGATGGGTTGCAGCCTGCTGTAATAGTCGTGATATACATGTTCTTTCACCTCATAATCCAGCAGAAGCAGCAGCCGTAATTGATTAAGTTCGTCATCACTCAGGTAATCGTTGATCCATCCATTATTTGGGATTTTTACCGCATCACTAAATCTTTTTTTAGAAGTTTTGTTTAAAAGGTTTTTTGTGGCAAAAACCTTACATTGCTCCATGGCAGCCTCCACTTCCGGAGGGATAGAAAATCCGCTGGCCGGTAAGAAATTGATGATGCCAAAAAGATAAGATGGTTCCGAAAGGCCATTTCCTGACACCTTCCACAGTACTGAGTTGTCAGAAGTAGCCTGGCTAAGACCTACAACGGCCGAAAAATAAATAAAAAATAACGTTAGACTAACCTTACGCATGACCACAGGGTTTAAAAAAGCCAATATAAAAGAATCGCCTATGGAAGTAAGCATCATGTAATAAATATTGTAATTCTACACCTTAATGGCAGGGTGTAAAATGCAAAACAAGCCTTTAGGCGATGTGAAAGTATCCACTGCAGATGCGGAATTGCCAGACTTTATATTTATTCTTGGTATTGTAATAATTACTAAGGTCCTAATCGTACCGCATGTGATGATCTTTGCCTTCCCATATGGAGTAGAATACTTCGCCGTTTACCCCATCATGTCCGCTTTGTCCGTCCTGCCCATCATCGCCATTATTTCCATTTTTGCCATTAGGGTTGCCCGAACCGCCTTTCGCGCCGTCACCTTCGTCTCCACCGTCTCCCCCATTGCCTCCGTCTCCTCCCTGGTTATATACGACGATCCTGTCCAGGTACAATTCTGCTCCGGCTACATGGTAAATAAAAACATCTCCGCCGCGGCCTCCATCTCCGCCGTCTCCGCCATCTCCACCATCTCCTCCGTGCCCACCGTCATGTCCTTCTAACCTGATCTCTTTCTCCACGAAGGTAGTATCGCTGGTCCATTCTTTTATGGTTTTTATTTTGCCGTCCTCACCATCGGCACCGTCCCCGCCATCTCCACCGTCACCACCGTCCCCGCCATCTCCACCACGATTATAGATCTCCAAATTTCCTCCTTGTGCATTGATCAGGTAATAAGCTTTCTTTGCACCACTGATTACTTCCACTTTCAGCAGGTCTGCGGCGATTATAGAATCAGAGGGCTGAGATACATAAACATGTATTTCAGCAGCGTCATGACCATCTGAGCCGTTCCTGCCATTTGATCCGTCGGTTCCATTCCGGCCACTGCCAGACCCGTCGCTGCCGCCAAATCCGTCACTTCCGTCCATGGTGTGATAGATGAAGTGATAGTCTTTGACATAATCTAAGATGACAGGCAAAGTGAGCGCAACACCGGGAGCAGCACGTGCAAAAACATTCAACTCTACCTGGTGGCCCTCTATATTGCGGTAGTCAGGGTCGATTTGTATACGCCCGTTTTTAAATACACCACCATTAACTTCTATATGATAGCGCTGATATTTTAGCGTTTGATTATCGATAGGTAGTTGTTCGCCATTATCAAAAACAGCGATCAACTTGGGTCTAAAGCCGTCTCCGGGTGCCCTGGCTTTAATTTCAGTATCTCCTTCAATAATCGCAAGCTCTACATTTATTGGGATGCTAAGCCAGGTGGTTACTTTAGGATACCTTTTTGACTGGGCAATGACCTTTATATCACCTGTTAGTTTATCCGGATCTATCATAATCTTGCCGGTTCTGAATGTGCCTCCTTCAACGTGGAATTCAAAATCTTTATAACGAAGTTTTCCTCCAAGGTTCCTGGTACGGCGTACAGAGGAATCACGCATAGTGGCTTCGATGCCCAGGGTGAATTTTCGATTTTGTATTCGTAAGGTTGTGTGGTCATATACCAGCCGGATGGCAGTGGGTTTTCTTTTAGGCGGAATAGATGGGTAAATAGCCGCTACACTGATCATTAGGGAGATGAGTAGATAGTTGAGCATAGGCGGGCTGCTTTAAATGAAAAGAGTATGGTGATTCAGTATGAAATAATCAATTTTCATGCCATCAGGTCATTTCAATACACATTCTGCAGGTCACTTATGAAGTGAAGCAGGCGCTTGAAATTATCCTATGGTCTTCTTCCACCAACTTTGAAAGACGATCAGTCCCCATATCCTTGCATGGACATCTCCCGGATTAGAGGAGAATAGCTTTCTTTTTAGCTGCCGTGTTTCTTTTACATCAAAAATACCCTGGTCTTTAATGAATTCATCAGCCAGGAGGTCATTTTTGATCATCCAGCTCATTTCCTCTCTGAACCATTTGAGGATAGGTACTTCAAATCCCTTTTTTGGCCGATTATAAAGCTCGGTGGGCAGTACATTTCTAAAAGTATCCTGTAAGATCCTTTTCCTGATTTCTCCATTGATTTTAGAATTGTCCGAAAGCTGGAAGGCATATTCCACTAACTCATGGTCCAGGAAAGGCACCCGTACTTCCAGGCTGTTTGCCATGCTCATCCGGTCTACTTTGGTAAGCATATCATCGGCAAGTACCAGTTGTGTATCAGTGTAAAGTAAGTCATTGATAGACTCTTTGGCAGGAATGTGATGAAGTAGTTGTTTTTTTAGCTGGTCATAATGTTCATAGTCCAGTGCCTCTCGTGATGGTTGGGATAACAGGCGAGTGGCTTCATTTTCATTTGCATAACCGGCCCATTGCCAGTAGCGTTCTGTACTGCTGAGCTTCATGCCCTTGCCAAACCGGTGCAACTGACGAAATTTATTCGTGAGCGCATTGTTGCGTGACTTTGGCAATATGGACCATAAGGGTTGAAACAATCGGACCGCGTGTGTAGCTCCACCCCCTTCTATGATCTTTCGAAAGGCGGCATGCTTGTTATATCCCGCAAATAGCTCGTCAGCCCCGTCTCCGGAAAGCGCTACGGTAGCATGTTTGCGTGTTTCTTCGGAAAGGATATACACGGCAATGGCCGATGAATCTGCGAAAGGCTCATCCATATACTCCAGGATGTCCCCCACTTTTTCATACAGGTCACGATTGGTAAGTGAAAAAACCGTATGCTCGGAGCCTATTTTTTTAGCCACCGACCTGGCATAGTCGGTCTCATCAAAAAACTTTTCATCACGATATCCGATGGAAAATGTATGCAGGTCGGGTTTATGTCTTTTAGCTAGCGTTGCAATGACCGATGAGTCTATGCCACCACTGAGAAATGAACCCAAAGGCACATCAGCTACTAACCTTTTTTGTACTGCTTCTTCCAGCAGTGATTCCAGTTTTTTACACTGTTCTTCATAAGGCGCCCTGGTATAGTTGTCCCGGTCATATGGGATCGTATAGTAGCTGTCAACATTGATCTGTTCCGGTTGAATTTCGATGTAATGGCCTGGGAGCAGTTTTTTTACTTTCTGAAAAATGGTGCCCGGGGCCGGGATATAGTTAAGCTGTAAATACGTGTAAAGTGACGAGTAGTCGATGGTTTTGTCAATGCCGTAAGCTAAAAGCGACTTTATTTCCGAAGCAAAGAGTAGCCGGTCGCCATCCTGCATATAATACAGTGGCTTGATACCTATGCGGTCCCGTGCTATAAAAAGGGATCGTTCGTCTCTGTCATAAATGGCAAAAGAGAAAAAGCCATTGAGTTTGTCAAGGCATGATTTCCCTTCACGGATGTAAAGCTGTAACAACACTTCGGTATCCGTTTTTGATCGGAAAGCAACACCTTGAGAGATCAATTCCTGTCGTAATGCGGCATAGTTATAAATCTCACCATTAAAGATGATACCGTAGCGCCCACTTGAGTCAAACATGGGCTGATTGCCATTATCAGAAGTGTCAATAATGGATAACCTGCGATGACCCAGGGCCACAGTCTGATCATTGTAAATGTCTTGAAAATCAGGCCCGCGTTTTGCCAGGGAGGCTGTTGCATTTGCCACGTTGATCATGCTGATCCGGCCTACCATATTAAACGCATATACGCCGGTTATTCCACACATAGCACCTTCATTTAAATAACCTGATCGTCAGTTCTTTCATCTTCTCACGCTTAGCTGAGTAAACTAATTTGACCAAATTAAATATATTTCATCATGGACTATGAAATAAAGTTTTGTTTCTTGAAGAAATACGTGCCAAAATTGATTTTCTTTTCTTGAAAATCAAATATGCTTAATGCAATGCTTCGTACAATACTTCTACAGGGTGTTTTGCAATACGTCCCGTTCCGTCTTTGATCTGATGACGGCAACTGGTACCCGGGGCGGCAATGATCACATCGTCAGGCTGCTTACGCACCGTTGGGAAAAGGACCAGTTCACCTGCTTTCATGGAAACATCATAGTGCTCTTTTTCATACCCGAAAGAACCGGCCATACCACAGCAACCGGAAGGAATGAGGTGGACTTCATAGTTTTTAGGTAGTGACAGAAGTTTTTTGTCGGGTACCAGCGAAGAAAGTGCTTTTTGATGACAATGGCCATGGAATTTGATCACACGTTTTTCATCGGAAAAGCGACTGACCTCGATGTCTTCTATACGATCTGCCAGGAATTCTTCTATGGTAAACGTATTTTTTGCCAGTTCTTCGGCTTTTTCAACCATGTCCTTTTCTACCAGTTCGGGGTATTCATCACGGAAAGTGAGTATTGCCGAAGGTTCGACGCCCACCAAAGGAGTGTTTTTGTCAATGAGTGGTGAGAATAACGAAACATTGTACCTGGCAATTTCTTTTACTTCTGCCAGCACGCCTTTGGAGAGAAAAGTACGGCCACTTTCCTTGTGGTCGATCAACTTGACATCGTAACCTAATTCATGCAGCAGTTTGATAGCCGTTATGCCTATTTCACCATCATTGTAATTGGTAAACTCGTCGCAGAAGAAATAGACCTCGCCTTTCTTTTCGGTGCTTCTGTTTAAAGCGGTATACTGCTTTTTGTACCAACTTACCACCGTCTGTTTGGAAAGGGCCGGCATGCTCCTTTTGGGATGGAAACCCACCATACTTTTAGCTACACTTGCCAGTGGTGTTTTGAAGGTTAGGTTGTATAAAAAAGGAATTTTTACAGCCAATTTATTCAGTTTGGTAAAATTGGCGACCATCCATGTCCTGAAAGGTGTGCCATTGGCCTTGTAATATTGGTGCTGAAATTCTGCCTTGAGTTTGCCCACATCTACGTTAGAGGGGCATTCGGACTTACAGCCTTTACAGGAAAAGCACAGATCCATCACCTCTTTGATCTCGGGACTATCAAAAGGATTGTCTTTTTCAGAGTTGGTCAGTATTTCCCGTAGAATGTTCGCACGTGCCCGTGTGGTGTCTTTTTCATTTTTGGTAACCATATACGAAGGGCACATGGTACCACCGGTAAGATGTGTTTTACGACAGTCGCCGGAGCCATTACACTGTTCCGCCGCACGTAAAATGCCCTGTGTGGAATCGAAATTCAAAACCGTATTGAATTGGCGGGTTTCCTGGCCAGGCTTATAACGCAAGAAAGTGTTCATGGAGGGGGTGTCCACAATTTTTCCGGGATTCAGAAGGTTTTTAGGGTCCCACGCTTTTTTTACCTCTTTCAACAGCTTATAATTATGCTCGCCGATCATGAACGGAATAAATTCCCCTCTTAGACGTCCGTCCCCATGCTCACCACTCAGTGACCCCTGGTATTTCTTGACCAACCGGGCAATCTCATCCAGTACAGTGCGAAAAAGTGTGTTGCCACTTTCTGTCTTTAAGTCAAGAATAGGGCGTAGGTGAAGTTCACCTGAACCTGCATGGGCGTAGTGCACGCAAAACAGGTCGTGTTTTTTCAGTAGCTGGTTGAACTCTTCGATATAATCGGGCAGGTCCTGAACATCCACCGCTGTGTCTTCTATCACAGGGACAGGTTTGGCATCTCCGGGCATGTTGCTCAGCAATCCTAAACCTGCTTTGCGAAGCGTCCATACCCGTTTGGTATCTTCTCCGGTGATAAACGGATAATGGTAGCCCAACCCCTGGGCTTTCAGTTCTTCTTTGAGCTGGTCCGCTTTCTGTTGAAGCTCTTCCGGGTTTTCAGCACGTAGTTCCACCACCAGAAGCGCTTTTGGATCGCCCTGGACGAAAAAGCGGTTTTGACGCTGCTCAGAGTTGTTTTTAGTGCATTCCAAAATGAAATGGTCCATTAGCTCGGAAGCATAGGGATCATATTTGAGTGCAATGAGGTTTCCTTTCAGGGAGTCATGGATAGACTCAAAGTGGATACATAACAAACCGCTGTGTTGTGGAGGTAAGGGGTTTATATGTAACTGTGCTTCCGTTATAAAGAGTAGTGTCCCTTCCGAACCGGCTATGAGTTTGCAAAAGTTGAATTCACCGTCAGCACCGAAAGGTTCGGCATTTTTAAGTACGTCAATAGCATATCCGGTATTGCGTCGGTCTATGGACGCTTTCGGGAATTCTTTATCAATCTCGGCCTGGTTAGCCGTATCCGTCAGAATGTCCCTGGTAGTACGATAGATCTGGCCCTCAAGGGACTCCAACTCACATTTTGCATTAAATTCTTCTTTGCTGAGCGCTTTAAATTCTACTTCTGAGCCATCGCTTAGCAGTCCTTTTACGGATATCAGGTGGTCCCGGGTGCTGCCATATACCACTGAGTTAGATCCGCAGGAATTATTACCTATCATACCTCCCAACATGGCCCGGTTAGCTGTGGAAGTTTCCGGCCCAAAGAGTAACCCATACGATTTGAGGTGCAAGTTAAGCTCATCGCGGATCACCCCGGGCTGCGCTCGTACCCATTGTTCTTCTTTATTTACTTCAAGAATATCTGTAAAATGCTTCGACACATCTACAATAATGCCTTTACCCACTACTTGCCCGGCCAGAGAAGTGCCGGCGGTACGTGGTATAAGTGGGATCGAGTGTTCATTAGCAAAAGTAATGAGCAGTTTCAGGTCATCAACACTTTTTGGAATGGCCACGGCGTCAGGTAACTCGCGGTAGGCGGAAGCATCCGTGGCATAGAGGCGGCGCATTGTATCATCATAATACAATGTACCTTGCAGTTGATCGTTTAGATCTTGAAAATTAGTAGCAGTGACTGTCAAATTTTTAGGAATAAAATTTGCATGAAAATTAAAATGTTTTTCCCTTTGTATAAAGGAAACACCGATTTATCGTCCTTTCATTTTTTAAACTTTAGGAATATCACGGATGAGTATAAGACGGCTCGTATTTTTTTGCATTATAATAAGTACGTTCACCTCTTGCGGAGCGGCGAAGAAAGCCCGGATAAGGGAGCAAAAGATCAATAAAGTCATTAGTACGGCCCGAAGTTATATCGGAACACCTTATAAATGGGGCGGTACTACACGGGGTGGTATGGACTGTTCGGGTCTGTTATGCAATTCATTTCAGGCAGTTAAATACACCTTGCCAAGGACCTCGGCCGATCAAAGTAAAGTAGGTGAAAAAGTGAAGCGCGATAAAGTACAGCCCGGTGACCTGGTATTTTTCGCTACTGGCAAAAAGAAACGCAAAGTAACCCACGTCGGTATGGTCACTTCGGTGCGTAGAGGAAAGGTGATGTTCATTCATAGTTCGTCGTCACTTGGCGTAGTAGAAAGCGATATGAATTCCACGTATTACAAAAAAAGATTCCGGGGCGCCAGACGTCCGTTTTAGTAAATTATTTTTTTATATTTGCAGCCCAATGGGGAATTAGCTCAGTTGGCTAGAGCGCTACACTGGCAGTGTAGAGGTCATCGGTTCGAATCCGTTATTCTCCACAAAAAAGAGGGTGTCTCAAAAGTCACCTTCTTTTTATGGTAAAGAAAGTAAAGGCCGATAGCGAGAAGCTGTCGGCCTTTTTGATGACTAAGGGTTAACTTAGTGTTGTGTGTACTACTTCAAATC
>NZ_VKDC01000139.1 GCF_007097395.1 Fulvivirga sp. M361 | reverse complement strand
GAGTCAGGATCGTAGAGTCACAGTCCAGCGTGATATTATCAAACTGTATATTGTTAAACACCCAGCCAAATAAATGATCAGACAACTGGCTTGAGCTTTCCAAGTCAAACTTCTTGAAAAAACGTTTGAACGTATCGTGCCCAGGGGCCCTTTTCCATCCAAAAATCTTACAAAGCGCATGATCGTGGCGGGTTATTTCGGTGTGCAGGAAACGATTCGCACCACACCAGACACTGACCATAAAAGCCT
>NZ_VKDC01000138.1 GCF_007097395.1 Fulvivirga sp. M361 | reverse complement strand
GTTGACGATAAACTGATTCGAGGTACTGATCTGCCAGTTGTAAGCGGGTTTGAGTTGGCCGTTGAGCATATGGTCATCTTTCATCCGCATAAAAGTAGCCTGTGGATCGGTCTTTGAGTAGCTGTTTCTGCTGCCTAAAACAGCTTCTTTTTCAGCGTATTCAGCCAATTTGGAAGGCCAGTTTCTACGGGCATAATTGAGCTTCTGTTTGACTTTTTTGCTGACGGGCTTTCCTTCCAGGGCTTGATC
>NZ_VKDC01000137.1 GCF_007097395.1 Fulvivirga sp. M361 | reverse complement strand
AATATGAATCACTCCATTAGAAAAGGTAACACTTACATTTTCGGAAACTAAAGGCTCAACTACTTTCCAATCCTGAGTTCCTAAAGCTGTTTCATATAATTTAATAAATTCTTCTGGATTCATTGTTTTTCTAATTGCAGGTAACGGTCAGCTATGATGAGCGGGTATTAGAAAGCACCAATCTATCGTCTCACACATGGCCACGCTTCATTTCAAATTTATTACTTGTGGCGGAATTTCCAATTCCCA
>NZ_VKDC01000136.1 GCF_007097395.1 Fulvivirga sp. M361 | reverse complement strand
CTATTATATGTTCAGGTTTATAGCCTCGATTTGAACCTGGTTCTGGTAAATCAAGCTGGCGTAGAAAGCCTCTGATACCAGTCTGATCTATAAAGCGTTTCATTAAACTCATGCCTCCATAAGGGGTCACTTGTTTATCACTGTATCCTATCGGTAGGTTAACCATTTGGGTGAATTTAAAACTCCTTCAAAATCGCCCTTTAATTCCTTTATACAAAAAATTATTGCATTTTCTGAAATCCTATTGCA
>NZ_VKDC01000135.1 GCF_007097395.1 Fulvivirga sp. M361 | reverse complement strand
CAAAAGTTTCCTGCATAAAGGCTTTACAGCTACTACTGTCTGCGGTATTACCCGGTCTGAGCCACGCATTGGCTACCATCCGGGTTTGTCCCACAAAAGCTATCAATGGGTGATGTGAGTTCCTCCCTCGTTTATTGGGGTTGTATCCTTTCGCACTACCTTGTTGATCTCCATAACGAGTGATCACCGTACTATCAAAATCTATTGTGATGTTATCCACTCCAATCTGATCAAAAAACCAATTTTGTA
>NZ_VKDC01000134.1 GCF_007097395.1 Fulvivirga sp. M361 | reverse complement strand
TTTGATCAGGCATTAGCGGGTAAGAAAGTAGGCTTGGTACGTGCTGATAGTGGCTTTTATACCGAAGAGTTACTCAGCTATTTAGAAGAGAAACAGCACAACTATATCATGGCTGTAAGGATGTGCCCTAATGTAAAAAGTGCTGTCTGGGGACTTGATAACTGGATAAGTTTGAGCCCAGGGATTGAACTCAACTCCATGATATTTTCCCACGAAAATGGAAAACCAAGAAGATACATTGTCGTCAAA
>NZ_VKDC01000133.1 GCF_007097395.1 Fulvivirga sp. M361 | reverse complement strand
TTTTGCCGCAAAGGAAAATTTATTCAACAGCCATTCCTGCCTGCTCTCAGTAGTATCTTTGATTGTTTTGATCAGTGCCTTACTGGTGAATTTCTTGAAATCACGTATCACCTCGTTGAGAGGTGCTTTGGTACTACCGGCAATCAAATGAATATGGCTGGGCATAATGCAATAAGCATAAACCACGAATGACTTGTTTTTAATGCAAAAATTTAGCGAATCGATGATGACCTCTTTATAAACAGGCCG
>NZ_VKDC01000132.1 GCF_007097395.1 Fulvivirga sp. M361 | reverse complement strand
TACGGTTTTCTCCCCCAACTTTCTCATAGTATCTTCCAGAAAAGCCCGAAAGTTATTTGAAGAGCCGGTATTCCCACTCCTTAACCAAAAATTGGCTACCAGCTTCAAATCGTTGACAAAAGCATAGATGGGATGATGAGAATGACGACCCGGCTTTTTGGGATTATAGCCTTTCAAAGCACCTTGTTGGTCTCCATAACGAGTCAGGATCGTAGAGTCACAGTCCAGCGTGATATTATCAAACTGTATA
>NZ_VKDC01000131.1 GCF_007097395.1 Fulvivirga sp. M361 | reverse complement strand
ATAAGTTTTATCGATTCAACGCACTTGAAAGTATGTCATAATCGAAGGATACATCAGCACAGAACCTTCAAAACAGTAGCGGAAAGAGGGTTTTGTTCCATTGGATGGTTTTATGGCTTTAAGCGGCATCTGATCATCAATGACAAAGGAGAGATCATCGCTTTCTTTTTAACCAAAGGTAATGTAGATGACAGGAACCTTAAAGTGATGAAATCCATGACCGAAAACATGTTCGGGAAGCTATTTGCTG
>NZ_VKDC01000130.1 GCF_007097395.1 Fulvivirga sp. M361 | reverse complement strand
TTAGTTCATCCTTACAAAATCCAACGGTTACCGCATCTGGTATTTACGAGTTGACGGTAACTCATCCGACGAACGGCTGTACCTCCACAGCCCAGGTGACGGTGGAGCAGAACATAACTGAACCCGGCGCAACCGCCGGTGTCAGTGATGTACTGACCTGTAGTCTGGAGAGTGTCACGTTGCAAGGAGCTTCAGCTACAACTGGAGTAACCTACGCGTGGAGTGGCCCTGAAAGCTTTACTTCAGCCTTAC
>NZ_VKDC01000013.1 GCF_007097395.1 Fulvivirga sp. M361 | reverse complement strand
GCCTCTCCGTAAGCCCCTTCAATTGTTCCACCTTCTCGGCCAGGTAGTCCAGCTCCTCTTTAGAAATACTATACTCATCCATCTTATAGCGCGCATCTACATAGGCCCTTCGAAGCAACTCAAAAAGCCGTTTTTCTTCATCGGTGGAGTGGGGGAATACCGCAAAGCGAGGGTCACAGTTTTTTACCCGAAGGTCCAGCCGCTCCAGGTCATGTTCTTTGGGACGGTAGTCTGTGTAGACCAGCAGGATGGTGGTGTAGTAACGTTCTGTGGCTTGGTGGAGTTGGAAGGCTGCCAGATGTAGATCGTTTTCTGAAAGGTTAAACTTATAAGTCTTGTAAAAACCATTAGCACTTTCATACCACTGATCAAAATACCCCTGTGCCTTTTGCCGGGCCTCTTCCGCGGTGAGCTTCTTAGGGTTTTGCAAGTGTACCTTGCCGGTGTCATACAGTACAATACCTTCTTTTTTAATGTCCTTGAAGAAATAGTTGCCCTGCATCAGGGACTGGTTCAGGTGCTTGCCGGAGTGGAAGATGAGGCTGATGGGTGTTTTCACGATGCCGGTATCCCGTAATACCTCGTTCACTTTAGTTTCTATTTTCAGGTGGCACTTCAGGTCGTCATGGAGGGTGACTACCAGCAGGTCATAGTCGCTTTTGTATTCGTAGAGGATGCCTTTTTCTACGTAGGTGTCTTCCACATATTCGCCCCGGGCATAGCTGCCGAAGAGGATCACCATTTCTACTTTTTTCATGTTACTGAGTAGTTTGGTGATGTTCTGTAGTTCTTCCTGTTTGGTAAAGGGTAATTTCTGTAATGCTTCGTTCACGGGAGTAAGATAAAAGTGTCCTTTCCTGGCACTAAATATAGGTCAATATTTCGTGGATTTAAAAAGCCCTTAAGGATGAAGGGAGTAGGTGCCGGGCGCGCCCTGGAACACATTTAGTGACAAATTTTAAGATCAAATATTTAGGTCCTGATAATGTAAACCAAGCCTAGGACAAAATTATAGAGATGTAAACCAGCTTAAGGACTATTAGCTAAAACGTAAACCTATTACAGGACAATGAATAAAATGACAATAAAATGCAGGATTAGACTTGAGAGCGACAACACCATGCAGGACTATATCCTGGCCTGTCTACTTACACTAGGATTGAAGCAATCTTTGTAATGTACAATTAGGATTAATGTTTAACATTGTAAACCACTAGCAGAATTAACTAAAAACCTGTCAACTTTTTTCAGGACGCCACACGGAAGGGAAGCAGGCCATTCCTGAAAGAGAAAAACTGCCCGGAAAGGTTCGTACAGCCTCCCGGAAGGGTGATGTCCCTCCCCGGAAGGAGGAAAAGTTACCCCGGAAGACTTAATATAGCTCCCCGGAAGGGTGACGTCCCTCCCCGGAAAGGGTATAAAGCTCCCTGGGAAGAATTTTATTTCCCCGGAAAAGGTCGTAACTATCCCGGGCAGAATATTATTTGGTGTTTGTGGCGTCCTGAAATTAACGACAATAATTGACGAAACCGGCCGGAGGCCTCATGGATAGCTGTCACTTGCCATGAGAGGCAAGCGACTGTTTTCTTTTTCACGTCATTTGCCCCCTTCCGGAGTACATTTAGCAAAGCCTAATGCGCTCCAATTTTTTGTTGCAAGTCCGGTTTACAATGACGTAAATGCTTTCAGCACGAGTCGCTTATTCTACCAGGGGAGTGCCGCGCTTTTTCCAAACAACAATCTATTTTATACACGTCATTGATGACGATGATAGGAGGCAGAAGTAATCCCATCATCGTCGGACGCAAACTAAGTCCATTTGTACCGCACGATCAGCAGACTGCCGCGGCCGTAAACTCCCTCGCAGTGACGTTGAGTATTTTTTTATTCTTCTTACTACCCACGCGTCATTGCGAGGACGACGATAGGAGGACGAAGCAATCTCACCATCGCCGGACGCACACTAAGTCCATTTGTACCACACGATCAGCAGACTACCGCGGTCGTGCCCTCCCTCACAGTGACGTTTAGTATTATTTTATTCTCCTTACTAACCACACGTCATTGCGAGGACGACGATAGGAGGACGAAGCAATCTCACCATCGCCGGACGCACACTGAGTACATTTGCACCACACGATCAGCAGACTGCCGCGGTCGTAAACTCCCTCGCAGTGACGTTTAGTATTATTTTATTCTCCTTACTAACCACACGTCATTGCGAGGACGACGATAGGAGGAAGGCGCCATCTCACTATCGCCGGACGCACACTGAGTACATTTGCACCACACGATCAGCAGACTGCCGCGGTCGTATCCTCCCTCGCAGGGACGTTTAGTATTATTTTATTCTCCTTACTAACCACACGTCATTGCGAGGACGACGACAGGAGGACGAAGCAATCTCACTATCGCCGGGCGCAAACTAAGTCCATTTGTACC
Source organism: Fulvivirga sp. M361 (assembly GCF_007097395.1). GTDB lineage: Bacteria > Bacteroidota > Bacteroidia > Cytophagales > Cyclobacteriaceae > Fulvivirga. The sequence goes on along the minus strand of NZ_VKDC01000013.1, from coordinate 158,915 downwards.
GAACGATCAGGAGACTGCCGCGGTCGTATCCTCCCTCGCAGTGACGTTCAGTATTTTTGTTTTCCTTACTGACCCCACGTCATTGCGAGGACGACGAAGGAGGAAGAAGCAATCTCACCATCGCCGGACACGGACTAAGTCGATTTGTACCGAACGATCTGGAGACTGCCGCGGTCGTATCCTCCCTCGCAAGGACGTTCAGTATTTTTTTGTTTTCCTTACTAACCACACGTCATTGCGAGGACGACGACAGGAGGACGAAGCAATCTCACTATCGCCGGGCGCAAACTAAGTCCATTTGTACCGAACGATCAGGAGACTGCCGCGGTCGCAAACTCCCTCGCAGGGACGTTCAGTATTTTTTTGTTTTCCTTACTAACCCCACGTCATTGCGAGGACGACGAAGGAGGAAGAAGCAATCTCACCATCGCCGGACACGGACTAAGTCGATTCGTACCGAACGATCTGGAGACTGCCGCGGTCGCAAACTCCCTTGCAGTGACGTTCAGTATTTTTGTTTTCCTTACTAACCCCACATCATTGCGAGGACGACGAAGGAGGAAGAAGCAATCCCATCATCGCCGGACGCATACTAAGTCCATTTACTCCACACGACCTGGAGACTGCCGCGGTCGTATCCTCCCTCGCAGGGATGTCCGGGTATTTTTTTCTTTACCCGACGTCATTGACGACGACTGTACCCTAGCGACCTCCATACAGCTTGTAAACTTCTGAACCCGCAGCCAGGAAGGCCCCACTGCCATACACCTCCGTTTTATCCGGCCAGGCTTTCCCGGGGGCAGCTCCTATGGGTTGGACATACCCTAGCATACCTTCTTCTGTAATATGAGATAACAATGTATTCCAGGCCTTTTTGACTACAGGCTCATATTCATCCCGTTTGAGCAGGCCATTGTTTATGCCCCAGGCCAGTCCAAATGTAAAGAACGAAGTCCCACTGGTTTCAGGTGTCGGGTACAGGTCTTGTCCTAATAAGCTCATGGCCCAATGGCCCTGAGGGGTCTGGATCTGTTTCAGTTTTTTGGCCATTTTCAGGTAGATGTCCTTGAAGTAGGCGTACTCTTTTGAGTCTTTTTCATATTCATCCATCAACAGGGTAAGGCCTCCAAATACCCAGCCGTTTCCGCGCGACCAGAATATCTTATGACCGCTTTCTCTTTTCTCTATGAAGGTATTGTCCCTGAAAAAGAGGTTTTCCTGAGGGTCAAACAAATGATCGACGGTTGCTTTATACTCGTCCAGCATCCATTTACTGTATTTTTTCTTACCGGTAATGCTTGACAGCTTGGCCCATACCGGTGGTCCCATAAAAAGAGCGTCACACCAGGTCCATCGCTCTAAATGCTCATACTGCCCCATCTCAATAGGTTGCTTGCTTGGGTTTTTCATGATCCAGTCATACCGCTCCCGGGTCTTTTGGATCATTTTAGGCTCCTGGTATTTACGATAAAGTTCCAGGTACATCTGCCCTACCGCATGATCATCCGCCATGTATTTACGCCAATGGAGGTCCCATTTTCCCTCTTCACCAATTTGATAAAGCCATTTGTAATATTGATCATCCGGGGCAAGCGCTGCCCATTTGACCATACCTACATAAAGCGCTCCATTCGTCCAGTCCCGGATATGATGAGGCTCCTCCCGGCCACTGTACGTATCTCTGAAATGGGTTGTCTGCCAGTCAGCCACCCGTTTCATTTCACCCAGTATTTTCTCCGGTGTCTCTTGTGAATGCACACGTGGAGATAGTAAAAAGACCATTCCTAGTATCATAATGATCTTGTGCATGCCTGTATTTAATGTATAGAAAGTACTCATCATGTTTATGGGGTGATTAAATAGCGAATAGAGGATTTAAAATCTGTGTAATGAATGTATTTTTCGTTTTGCATCCATAAGAGTACCAAAGGATCATTTTTCTTCATGTTCCGTGGTATGTAAGGACGTACATTGTCATATGTTGAGTTTTTAGTGATCGGTGTTTGCTCCCATGACTTGCCATCATTGCGCGTTACATATTTTACGATCTCAAAAACCCCGGAAATTTCCCGGGAAACAAATAGTTCATTCGGGTCAACCGGGTTTAGGGTCAGGCCACCCGAATAATGGGGCTCCCGTTCGTATTGTCCCTCCGGGGTCTGCGGAAACCATTTGCCGGCATCACATATCTTCGAATCCACCCATTTATCCTTGTAATAATTGGCATAGTAATATTGGTGGTCTTCTTCCGTAGGGTACCTGGCATATAAAATAACCGGATCTCCCTGATCATTGAGTGCTATGTCATGCACCCATGCACGTCCTGACGCTTCCGTAGCTTTATATACTACGGTAGCCTGGTCCGGGGCAAACGGCGCATCCTTCAAAGCACAAATGAGCGTACCATCCGCTTTCCAGAAACTGCCTTTTTCATAGTAGGCATAATACACAGAGTTCGTCTTTTCACGCCTGGGGTGTCCATCAGTAAACACGATATGGATCTTTGACTGACCATCCGAATGGTATTTGACGTATGGGCGGTTTTGCGGGTCCCAGTTTTTTGAAGCTATGAATACCCTGGATTTTGTGAAGCTGGCCCCGTTATCGTCCGACCACATGACATTCGGCTTATACCCGGTCCATCGGCCAAAGCAATAGATCCGATCATTTTCCGCTTTTAATTGAAACGGATTAGCATAGGTAACTTGTTTCAGCGGAAACTTCTTAAGCTCTTCCTCAGAGATCGGGTCAAACGTTATGGGGTCTGTAACGGTACTTTCCGTTTCACTCACGGTAATGCTTTGATAGTACACGTATTTTTTAACGTGTTTGGTGTAAAATGCCATGACCTTATCACCTGCTAAAGGTAAAAACGCGGGGTTATCATGGTCGTCTTTTTCCAATTGATCATAAAGTGATAATGTGCTGATCGTCTTATTGGATAAATTAAGGATACCTGCTTCAATCGTTCCATCTTCTTTCACCCATCCGGAAACAACGGAAGGCTGACTGCCGTGCAAGTAAACGGCCCTGGGATCAGAAAACCAGCACCATGCACCGTCTTTGGTAAAGTCAGAAGGTGCCAATGACAACTGCTGGGCCGGAAGTACAACCGGTGACAGAAGAAATGAAAGGAATAGTAAGAGAACAATGCATTTACTTTTACTTGCTGCTTGATTCATTTTGTCATTAGATATATGATAAATATAGCCTGATCTTCAAAAGGCTAAAACTACCTCAAATATCTGTTATACGCATTGGAAAGGTCAAGGCTATCGTTTGTCCACGTCTGCCAGGATTGCAATTGCTTCATAAGATCTTTAACATCACTATCCACACCTTTTTCATCTTTCAGGTTATGGGTTTCCCACGGATCACGCGTCAGATCATAAAGTTCCATGTCCCCGGATTTCGGATATAATATTAGTTTTTTGTTCTCTTTTATAATGGCCCGTTGGTCATCAAACATGGCCAGATAGATAGAAGGTCTTAACGTGCTTGTTTTATGTATGACCGGGGTAAGGCTCTTAAAATCCAAATGGTCCGGTATATCGATGTCCAAAAGGTCCAGTAAGGTGGGATATACATCCTGAAGATAAACCCTGGTAGCAAATGACTGCCCACTTGTCAGACCAGGGGCCTTGATGATCAGGGGGGCCGTTACGCTTGGCTCGTAGAGACAAACTTTGCCTGCTACACCATTTTCTCCAAAACTGATGCCATGGTCGGACATGAAAACAATGATCGTATTATCATATTCTCCCTTATCTTTCAGTGCCTGAATAATGTTGCCAATATTATCATCCATATGTGTTACCATAGCATTATTTTGCTGTACGCGTGATTTCATGGTGGATGACTTCAAAGGGTCAGGTGAATAATTGTATTTAATATTGGGGTTTAGCGGACCCTCTTTAACACTTGGAGGCAGTTTTACCTCATCCGTTGGATACATGTCATAGTACTTCTGTGAGGTTTGCCGTGGTACGTGCGGTGCATTGAAGGCCACGTAAAGAAAAAACGGGGCTTCCGAATCATAGTTTTGAATAAAATTTACCGCTTCATCACCGGTAATGTCCGTTACATGCTTATCTTCCTGATAATAGGTTTTCAACTGTCCGGGCTGTATACTCCCCAGGCTATCAAAGATATCTTCGGGTGACTTACCCCAGGCATGCCACTTTCCTGTCATGTACGTACTGAAGCCGTTCTCTTTTAGCAGCTCCGGAAGGGATTTAGGAGCGTTTTTTTTGTTTATTTTCTGAGATTGCCAGAGGTATTTACCATAAAAAAGCATGGTACGGCTGGGAACACAAACCGCGGGGGACCAACACCCCATATTATAGGCAGATGTAAAGGAAACCCCTTCATCTGCCAGTTTATCAATATGTGGCGTTTTCATAAATGGGTTCCCAAAAGCGCCAACCGCCTGATTACTCTGATCATCGGATTCAATAAAGAGAATGTTGGGTTGAGCAGAAAGGGTACTGGTAAAGACCCACCCGAATGCAATGAGCATACAGGCTATTTTTAAATTATTCATATTGGCTTAACCGTTTAAAAAATTTCGGTACCCATTGCTATTGAAGAACCTGCTGCATGCTCGTTGAGATAACTCACAGCTTCACAATGCGCCTGGTCATAATATCCCCTGTCTCCATAAAATACTTGAGAAAATAAACTCCTTTTGACATTCCTTCGACATTCAGGCGGATCTTATACTCTCCCGGAAGGGTATCCCGTTTGGTTTCTTCCAATATCAATTGGCCTCCCGGACCATACAGGGCCAGAAAAACGTCACCACGATAAGGAACATCTATGAAGAGGTCAAGGGAAGCGCTTACCGGGTTGGGTATTACTCTAACATAATGGTTTAACTTATGGTCTTCGTCTAACGACAGTATTTCTTCTCCCTCTCCCTCATCCGGCACTCTATCATCGGCGACTGTCCAATCCGCTCCCGGCACCCACTTTTCCCCTCCTGATTCATAAGCTCCTATGTCCGGTTTACTACCCAAAAAGCCGTCGGTGATCCCTTCTATTTCAATTCCCGCATCAATTAATGACGATCCGGCTATTGGCGAAAAATTCTGATCTTCAAATGAGATAAACGGAGACTCGGCGTCAATTATATTGTTTTTGATATCCGTACCTATCCAGTCTTTATGGCTCGCATAATTGTTAGCCACTTCTACTTCTTTCAGAGTAAATCCATTTGCCCAACGTCCCATGGCCTCTTCTACCTGATAAAACGAATTGTTCTGGACGGCCAGGTTCCAGTTATCCCAGTTGATCTGTAGTCCTGTCCAGGTCACGTTCCACACCATATTATGATGTACTTTATATCCTTTGCTATGATTATCGAGGTAAATCCCGGCGGCCCTTCCATCAGCATAATCAGGCCCTTCCGAATCATGGAACCAATTGTGATGGATGACTGAGTTTTTATCATCGTCATTACCTACTGTATAAAAAATGCCACCGTCATTGTTCATTCGCATACATTCTGAAACATCATTGAACGAAACTTCCGTATTCTGGCCACTCACATAAATACCATCACGTCCACAGCTATAGATCGTGTTTTTAGTTATCGCAGTTTCCGGTGTATTCGACCTGATAGGACTGGCATGTATTCCAATGGTGTTAAAGTGACGAATAATGTTATTGGTTACTGTATTCGATGTACTGCCTTTCCAAAAGAACAGCATGGACACCCCATTGCCGGAGCCATACTGTATCAAATTGCGTTCTATAAGGTTAAAGCTTCCTTCTATCGTTACCGCACCCTCTAACTGCTGTGCATCGGTATTGTCCAGTTCATCCAATGATTGAAAGCCATTCGTGACTACGCAGTTCCTGACTACACAGTGGTCGGCCGCAATATGGACCCTGCCACCAAATAGCTGTATAGCGTCGATCAGGATATAGTCTTTATCCAGGGCAACTGTTTTTTCTCTTGTTGCCACTTCCGTTACAACACTACCGGGGTCCACGTCACCCGGTGCATTAAAATACAGCATATTATCCGTCTCATCATAGAACCATTCTCCGGGGTGATCTAATGCTTCCAGTTTGCCAAATAAATAAAAGCGTCCCCTGTTTCCGTTCCTTACTATGGTGGGATTATGAGGATTAAAAGGCCACTTATTGGGATTTATCGCTTCATAATTGATCCTGTTCGATGCAGAGGATGTAATCTTTCGGGTCCAGCTAGCGCCCGAATGCGCTCCCAGGTACCACATATACCCCCCGGTCCAATCTATAGCGGGTATGCCCGTTCCCTCCACATGTGATTCAGAACCGTTTTCCACCAGGGTGGCATCAATGGTATAGGGATCATTATCTGCATTATCAGGCCATCTGGCCAGGTCCATGGCTTTTCCACTTGCATACAACATATTTCGTTCAATACCGAGTGGCATGGTGACGGATGCCTTGTAAATGTTACCGGTATGGTTACTCCAGGCACCCACCGGTTCAGTAGCGGAAATGACCACGGTATCTCCTTCAAAGGCTTTAAATGTAATCAACGCCCCGGCTGTACCACTGTTGGCCGGTGATAACTCTTCCCGGTATATTCCTTCTTTAATAAAACATACATCACCAGGTATCATTAAAGATGCCGCTTTGCCAATGGTCAGGAAGGGCAGCGATTCCGTTCCCGGATTGGTATCCAGCCCATCTTTTGATACATAATAGTCTGTGGCATGTAATCTGAGTGCAGACAGAAAAAATAACAGAACGATAAAATATCTCATTTTTGTGGAATTAGTTTGTATGACCTTACCCAATCATAGTAAGTGGTATTTATGGCATCATTATTTAGTTCGTCTTCCGTAGGTGGTGTCTCCCAATTGTAGGTTTCCGTCACCATATGCATATACATAGGCCGGTTGAACGGTTTATCACGAAAGTAGGTGTTTGGGTGAACGGTAAACTGATACACTCCATTATGATAAAATTTGAGCGTATTTTCATCTACCCACCAACAGCCATACACATGAAAAGCTTCATTCACCGCAGGGGAAATTTCACAATTCCCACCACTGGATTTCACCAGTTTATTACCATCGCAGTCGGTATGAAAAGTGTGTGTATTGGACCGCATAACGTTACGCATGTCCTGCCCTCTTTTCTGCATGCCTATTGCTTCTACAATATCCAATTCCAGCTGCTCACGAGGGCAATCGTTTCCTTCAGGTTTGTTTTTCATCCAGAATGTGGATGACATAGAGATCCCGGAAGCTTTCATCCGGGCCTCGTAATAACCAAAATAAGCATCTTTAGCCTTTGACGCTACTGCACCACCAGCAATGTTATATTTTTTATCCCCTTTAAGTATGCTGTTTTTGATCTGTAGGGTCCCGTCTTTCACCGAAACGGAATAAGCCCTGAAAGTAGCCGGAGGACGTCCATGCACCCAATACGGCGAACGGGCAAACCATTTTTCAGTGTCTAAAGAAGTCCCATCGAATTCATCCGAAAATTTTTCATTAACTACCCACTGATAACCTTCAGGAGCGGGTGGTGGTTGCGCACCGGCATCAAAAAACGAACAAAAAATGACAAGCAGTGAAGTAAGTCCTGCCAATATAAACCTCATTGCGTTCTTCTTAAAACCTTTATACATTCTTATGTCAATTAATGACGAACTTCTTTATCACGGTCCTTTTATCAGCCGTTAGTCTAAGGACATAAATTCCTTGCTTCAAAGACCTTACATCAATAAAATCATTACCAGGGGATACCAGACCTATAGCTACACGCCTTCCCTTAAGATCATTCATCACATAATGATGACTTTCCTGAAGCCCTTTTACAAAAATGGCCTCTGATGATGGGTTAGGGTAAATTCTCAACTCGAATGCCTGACCCAATGAAGTTACTACACTACACTCACCTTCTTCCGCTGCCACCCCGGTATTACCTTCTACGCAAGTCCCGCACTTATCCAGGTAAGCCGTTCCATTTTCATCCCCATTGCAATCTATCTTTGCCACTCCCTGAAGCTGCCAGTCCGGTCCGGCCGTCCAATAGGGCTGACCTCGTTCATAGGCCCCGGCATCCGGCGCCTGACCTGAAAAACCTTCTGTAAAACCTTCAATTTCAATACCGGAATCCACCGCAGGAGAGCTTGCAGAAGGCATAAAATTAAGCGCTTCATAATCCACAAAAGGACGGGCGTCCAGTTTGAGAATGACGGAATTCTTTTCCTCCGTAAAATGAAGTTCCTCGTTGTTAGCCAGTGTATTGAAAAGAGGCACGTTGGTGAATTCGTAGCCATTGACCCACCTGCCCATTGTACTGCTTTCAGGACCGTCGTTACTCCAGATCGTATTGTTGTAGATCAACAGGTTTGTACCCGCCCAGTTGATCTGTATCCCTGTCCATTCCAGCCCCCAAAGCACGTTATGATCGACGATGACATCTTTGGTGGTATTATCCAGATATATACCGGTACCCTTAAAACTATTAAAATTATTATTGCGGGAAGAAATGTCGTGTATCCAATTATGATGAATACGCGTATTTCCATAGCTATTACAACAAAGGTATATACCTCCGCAGTCATCATTAATAAGATTAGAATGATGTATGTCATTGTAGGCCACTTCAGCTCCCGTTCCACCTCCGTTGATCGCATCTCTTCCCGCGTTGAAGATCTCATTGTGCAATACTTTATTCTCCCCTTCAAGCCTTATAGGTGCTTCATAGGACCCCAGGTAGTCAAAATTGCCGATATAGTTGTTACTGACGGTATTATTCGTCCCCCTCAGTAAAATTCCCGAACCTGCTCCCCATTGTATGTTATTACGTTCAATGGTATTATCCGATGAGGTTGAACCAAAAATAATAGACGCCTGCCCAGTCCTGAAAGACCTTTGCTGATCAGAACCTGTGATACCGGTAGTATGGTTTCCGTATAGGATCTCACAGTTTTTGATGATGCACCTTTGCGCATTGCCCATGAGTATGTTACCCCCTGTCAACTTTATCCCTTCAAAAGTAATGTCTTTTCTGCCATCCAGGTCAAGGAGTGTGGTCCGTTGCCTGACCTTCACTTTCTTATCTGACAGGTCTTCACCATTCGGGGCCCTGAAATAAAGCTTCTTTTGGCTATTATTAACATACCATTCACCGTTAGCATCAAGCGCTTCGAGGGTATTCATCAGGAAAAATTCTCCACCATTTGATGGGTTATGACTACCGCCATAATCCCAGTTATCTGAAAGGGTGGCATAAGTAACCTGTCCTGAAGCATATCCTGTCAGCCTCCTGCGCCATGAGGTCCATCGGGACTTGCCCAGGAACCAAACGATACCCCCATTTCCCCAATCCTGATCAGGTATATTACTGTTAGTAATTTTAGTTACATCACCTCCGGCCACTACTGCTTCAATGTCAAATGGATTGAAATTCGTTTTATTGGGCCATCGGGCTAGTATCATGATCTGATCATCATACAGGAGCATATTTTCTGCACCGAGGTTCACCGGAATGTCAGTGACATAGGTACTTCCCTGGTAAGTTTGCCAGCCGCCCAACTCATCAAAAGCCGACAGTTCCACATCCGCACCATCGGCGGCCATAAACTTAACATCATCATTGGCAGGCACAATACTTTCCCGGTACACTCCTTCCTGGATAATACACATCTCACCGGATATCATAATATCAGCTGCCTGTTGTATGGTAAGAAACGGAGCTTCCTGTGTACCGGGGTTTGAGTCATCTCCTGATTTGGAAACATAAAAAACCCCATCAGTACATTCGGCCCCGGGTGACATACAGCTTAACACCTGGAAAGTGATTTCCTTGGTACCTGCGTTATAATTTTCATTACCCGCCTGCGTAACCGTAACCGTGACCTCTCCTACCGAACCCTCTACAGTCACTTTATCTCCTGAAATAGTAGCCGGACCGGACACAGCATATTCCAACGTCAAACCTGAATTCGTTTCCGCTACAACATTGATCATTCGCGCTGTTTGATACACATCGGCAATCGGTTCAATAGTAATGATTTGGTCAGCCTTTAGAATGTTTATCGTTCGACTGACCGGCGGTGCAGCGTTAAAAGACCCGTCTCCACTTTGAGTAGCTCTAACTACGGCCTCTCCCGCTCCTGTAATGGTAACGACATTTCCCTCAAGAGTGACAGGGCCACTTTCAATGAAAAAATTTACCGCTAACCCTGAGCTCGCTGTACCGCTGAGGGGAAAGGGAGCATCTCCAAATTTCTTTTCAGGGACTGCATCAAACGATATGGTTTGCATGGATTTGCCAGGGTCCGTTACCAGTAATGTCCGAACAACGTCGGCAGCAGGAGAAAATTCAGTATTTCCCGCTTGTGAGGCAGTAATGTCGGTACTTCCATCTGCAATGATACTCACCATATTTCCCGAAATGGTAGCTACGTTTAGATTAGAGCTGGTGTACGAAACATCCAAACCGGAAGACGCCGAACCGGTGAGCATAAAATCCGTATCTCCCACCTCTTTAGCCGGTAAGGCATCAAATGTGATCTGCTGTGCCGTTTTGACCTCTTCTGCCACTAAGCTAAAATCATCTATATAATATTGACCAACTGCTGATTTAAAGTCCAGATCAAAACGTATTTCACTGAAATCAGAATCGGCTGCATCTGCGTTAAACAGGAAGGACACCTCCTGCCAACTCCCCCCCTGGTAGGAAAGGGTCTCTGAAGCTATAATAATAGGTTGCTCAGGTAGCTCCTTAGTAAAATCCCCAACCGTTACAATCACTTCCTGGTCGCCACTATTTTCCGCAAAAATGTAAAACTTAAAACGATAGGAAGCGCCCTTTTCCATACCCGTTACTGTACGTCTTATCCCTGCCAGACCGGGTGCATCCGCTCCAAGGGTTCGATCAATATTGATAGAAACACTGTAACTCCCGGACCGCACTACTGTCTGCCCCCTGGAGGCAAACATGGCATTGTCATTCCCCCAGCGTTTGAAAAGCCAGTCATCATTAATCTCACTCCATACGATGTCCTTGTCCTCAAACCCGGCATTAAAAGCCACCAGGTTATCCTGGGCGCTAAGCTTCATCACACATGAAAGAAGAAAAGCGCTAATTGTAAATATTCTTAATACCATCTTTTAATCCGTTTTTACATCTGCAAATGATCTACAACTTATCATAGCTTTCCTATCACAAGTATGTTTAGAAGCCCTGTCATTATGATCTGTTATTGGGGGTTTGGGTTGAAGAGTTTCAAAGGCCGTGAAGGTCTTTGAGTAGCTGGTCTTCGTGTTTTATTTTTTTAAATGCTCACTTTAAAAGCACACGCATATTTTCCTGTATCGTCAGGATCCATTTTGATCAGTAAACCCTCGGAAGTTTGCTCCCACTTCACCTTTTTAGCGCCATCCAGTAATTCTACCTTTTTGATTTTCTTTGCCTTAAGGTATTTACTATCCTTCGAAAGTGATTTGATCCTGTATTTACCATTTGCATTAAAGTCCATGGCGATAGCGTATATGTTATCCCCTTTGGCGGTGAACCGGAAATCGGCAGAGGTAAGGTCTTTATTTTCTCCTTCCGTATGATGACCTGTAGCCACTTTAGTAGGGCCTTCTCCAAATACCACCCAAGGCCTGGAACCATAAATGGCTTCTCCATTTTTATGCAACCAGTCACCTAGCTCAAATAATACCGCCTGTTGATCTTCCGGAATAGTACCATCTGCTTTAGGGCCTACATTCAGTAGCAGGTTACCATTTTTACTTACGATATCGATCAGGTCATCTACTATCGTGTTAGGTGTTTTTGAATCCCAACCCTCAACATAGCACCACGAATTTTTCCCAATGGAAGTGTCTGTTTGCCATGGATATCGGTTGATATCAGACATTTTACCACGTTCCAGGTCAAGTACATTGGTCCCTTTGGGAAAGGATTCAAAATTTCCGAAATTTTTGTTTTGAAGTACTACGCCTTTGTTCCATTCCAGTCCCTTGTTATAATAATAAGCCGCCAGTTTAGGGTGATAAGGGACAAATTCTTCCTGGTCCATGAAAAAATCAAACCAGAGAATATCAGGTTGATAGTTATCCACAAGATCGACTACCCTGTCCATCCAGGTGTCCAAAAACTCCTTAGAAATAGTCGTATCTGACAATGGCGTTATTTTTCGCCCATAAAAATCCGCATACTCGGGATCCATGGTATCGAAATGTTTCTTTTTGTTAAAAAAGGTCCAGTTGAATGCATAATGAGACGATGCCCCTACCTTTAAGCCTTCTTTTTTGCCAGCACTCATGAGCTCCTTTAATATATCTCTTTTGGGGCCCATATCGACCGAATTCCATCGTGTGATCTTAGAATCATACATGGCGAAACCATCATGATGTTCCGCTACCGGCACTACATATTTAGCCCCGGACTTTTTGAAGATAGAGATCCATTCATCCGCATCAAATTTCTCCCCTTTGAACATAGGGATAAAGTCTTTATAACCAAATTCTTTTGGATCACCCCACGTTTTCAAGTGATGTTCATACACATGATGTGCGCCAGTACTTTTATGATGTAGCTGGGCACTGAAGTTAGCGGTGTCCATATACATATGCCTCCCATACCACTCAGAACTGAATGCCGGTACGCTATACGGCCCCCAGTGTATAAAAATGCCGAGTTTAGCATCCTGGAACCACGCAGGCGTTTCATACTTTTTAAGTGATTCCCAGTTAGCTTCGTAGGTAGTAGAATCCGTAGGGTCTTCAAACTTTCTGTCTACTACTGCATAAGCACCCAGTACTACCAATAATGTTAGAGAGATGTATAAATAACTGAACTTCATTTTATTCTAGTTAAGTGTGAGATCTACTTTGATCAGCTCATGGCCAATATTACCTTCTACTATTTGAGAACAGCCGCATCTTTTTGAAAAAGATGCGGCTAACCAATGACTATTGATCTATTGAAAATATTTTAAAATCGTCAAAGAAATAGGTGATCGGTACATCTTCTTCTCCCAAAAACTGAAAGTGCATTTTAAAATCATCCCAAGTATCGACTCTTACGGCCAGCTCTACATATCTGGTATGCCACTCTCCATCAGCAATTAAATCATTTCCACCATTGAAAACTTTATAACCATCTGACCATCCAATACCCGGTTGCAAACGTAGTGTCCATTGACCATTATGTGAAACACTCTGTTTGTATTTGAACTCTACTGCATATTTTTTTCCAGCTTCTAATGGTAAGTCAATAACTGGGCTTTGGGTAAAGACATTGTTCCTCAATCCGTTATTGGGAATAGTTACTTTCAGACTAAACCCTCCAGAAAAAGCATCTTCGGTAGTTGCCTGTATTGTAGCCCCAGTAGGCGCAGGTCCAAATGGAGCCGCAAGTAGTGTCGATCCTAACTCAAATCCAGGGTCAATTGACTCTGCCAAATTTGGTTGGTAAAGCTCTATATCTAAAGGCCCAAAAGGATCTAGCACATACTCATCCGTAGAGACAATTCCACCCCCCGCCAGATACTCGATGGTCGCGGTTTGAGTATTCTTAATATTTTCTTCCGGCGTTATAATAAGAATACTTTCATCTGTATTATCGATTACTAAGGACTGAATGGTCGCTTCCATACCATCTACCATAAGCCGGAAACTTTCAACCCCGGCAGTTTCTACTGTGGATTGCTTTACACCCCGGCTAAGTGCCATTCTGATCACCCCTTCACCATCTTCTGCAATATTTACTACATCAACGGGTTGGGTAGAGGGTACAACTGTCATAAAATTTTCAAGGGACACGGTGTCAGCCCTGCCCTCCGGAAATCTGCGTCTGGCTATATATTCCAGATCATACGTTCCCAATCTTTTATAGATAACACTTATTACACTATCCGCTTCATCGTCCGGCTCGGCATTGAGCGTTGCTCCTCTAAGAGTCCATACATATGTGTCAGGATCTCCTACACTAATATCACGATAATAAACCGTAGACCCGGCTTCCACTTCCAAACCAGTAGCAGGCACTTCCGTATAAATACCGTTATTAGCATCAGCTTCACTAAAGGTGTAGCCAACTTTAGCTGTTATAGTATCCAACACTGTCACGTTAAAGACAGTATCTACGTCCATACTTGGGTCAGGAAAAGTAGCTTGAAGGCCTACCTGAAATACCCCCACTTCATCGAATCTCACATGGAGGAGATTCATTCCGGAGAGATCTGCTCCTTCAGAGGCGTTGAGAACTGTACCATTAGGTGGAACGATCCAGTTCCGTGTCACAACTCCTTGAGAAGCATCAATGAACGACGAGTAGTTGTTGATCTCTATCGTCGGTTTAGTTCTTTGGACAAGTGCGTCAACAATATTAGGATCTCCAGGTATCTCATAGTCATTTTCACAAGACCACAACAGGGCTCCCAACAATACCAATAGTAATAAATTTGCTTTTTTCATCTTCATTAGCTTTTAGATCAACCTTCTGTATTTCCTGAACCCAGATTATTATTGGACGTCCTTTCCGTGGTAGGTATTGGAAAGTAATAATGCGCTGACGGACTAAAGTTACCTGCCGCTTCCACATACTCTCTCAAAGGGCTAGCGGCGGTATCTATTGCCGGATCATAATAACGTAATACTTTTTCGACTATCACAAATTCCAATTCTGCTAAACGGTCGTATTGCTCTTTAACCGCATCCCATCTACGCAGGTCTTTCCAGCGTATGTCCCTTCCTTCAAACATTAATTCTAATGGGCGCTCTACCCATCGTATGTGCTCCATCAGACTGGTGGCATCATAATCCGCTGCCACAAGGCGTCTGACACCTGAACGTCGTCTGATTTCATTGACCAGGTCTAAAGCCACATCAAAAGACCCGCCGGTTTCCAGCAGACATTCGGCATATAACAGGTTGATATCTGCCAGACGGTAGACTCTTTCATTGATGCCTGACCTGCCAAGCTCGTCTTCCGCTGTAAGCTTCCAGTTTTGGAACTTCTTGAGGTAAGATGCTTCCTGATTATTGTAAGGCCCACCTTCATCCGAAGGTCTGCCGTAAAAAGTGGAAAATTCATCATCGGCCATAGCAATGGACTCGGAAGCCCGGATAGAGAATGTTCTGCCTTCATTGCGAGGGTCTGACATATCCATAGAATCTGACTTGAACAACATGGTCACCCAGTATGAGGGCATAATCACCCTGAAACCCCCACCGGTAGTAGTCGCTAGCGTTTCGGCTCTATTGGTAGACTCTGATCGGTTAGCACCATCATTGGCATTCCCGCCAAAGCCATCTTTAAAAGCTTTGGAATACGATACCTCGAAGATAGATTCCGAATTAAATTCATGCGCTTCATCGAAGTTCCAGCCTATTTCAGGGGTTAAACTGTAAAGTCTGCTATCTATGATCTCTTTCAAATAATCACGTGCCGTTGCGAAATCCCGTTCGTTAATGTACAGATCCGCCAGAACAGCCGTTGCTGCTCCCCAGGTGGCTCGACCCACATCGCTGGGAGGCCAGGTCTCTGGTAAGTTCTCCCGGGCATATTTCAAGTCCGCATCTATGAGTGCAAATACATCCTCTTTCGGAGCAAGTGGCTGGTTAAAATCAGACGCATCTTTGGCGATTTCGGTGTAAAGCACTATACTTCCTTCGTTATACGAGGTATACAACCAGTAATAGTAAAGTCCTCTAAGGAATCTTGCCTGTGCCAGGATCAATATTTTATCCTGTTCGTCCATCTGGATGTTGGGCGCATTTTCTATGACCTGATTTGCACGATTGATTCCTTCATAATTATCGTCCCATGCTGATCTTACGATGCTCGAATTATCATTGAAGGTCAGCCTTTGCAAACCTTGAGCATTGGCATTCCAGGTATTTGGTCTTCCCACGTCAGAGCGTACAGGAAATTGTGACGATGCACTACCTCCCATACTACCCGGCAGTTGTAACGCTGCATAGGCACCGATCAATCCTTGTTCCAACTGACTTTCATTCTTCCAGAAAGATTCAGTACTTAAGGCATTGATATTTTCTTCCGTTAGAAAGTCATCCACATCACAGCCTAATGTGAAAAAGGCCAGAAGTACGAGTGTTATTTTATATAATGTATTTTTCATCATTTTCATCATTTAATATCGACTTAAAACACAAGTTTCATTCCAAGTAGCAATGACCCACTCACAGGATATTTTCCTGTATCTATTCCATTCAATAGTGGATTACCAGAGGCAACTTCAGGGTCAAATCCTGTATACTTTGTGAAGGTCAGCAGGTTTTGTGCGCTGGCATAGAACCTGACCGTTTCAAAACCAGCCTTTTGCACGACCGCTCGTGGCAATGTGTATCCCAGTACCACAGTACGCAATCTCAAATAAGACCCATCCTCCATAAAAAAGTCTGAAAAAGTGTTGACATTAGGATGTTCTATTTCCTGACGTGGAGAAGGTATAGGAGAAGTAGGATTAACCTCAGACCAGGAGTAAACAAGGTCTCTATGGCGGTTAAAAGCATATGCATAGGCTTTCGGTCCGTTGTAAACATCAGCACCCTCAACACCAAAAAACTGTATCGTCAAGTCAAATCCTTTGTAATTCAGGTTCAGGTTGATACCATATTCAAAATCAGGATAACTATCACCATAAAACTGGCGGTCGTCATCGTTAATGGCACTATCACCATTCACATCCACGTACTTGAGGTCTCCCAACTGGGCACCTCGCCCTATCTGGTCGGTGACGGCAGCTTGGTATTCAGTCAACTCCTCTTCAGTCTCAATGATGCCGTCCGTAGGCACAAGGTAGAAAGCACCGGCGGGCAACCCTCGCTTGTATACTTTTGTCGGATTGGTCTGACCAAAACGAACAATATTAGGCCATCCCCCAAAGATGGTTTCATCACCAGACATTTCAAGTATCTTATTCCTGTTTCTGGTGAAGGTACCTGAAATTTTAAAACCCAGGTCGCCTATCTGATCCGTATAACTCGCGGCTATTTCAACTCCGCGGTTTCGCATGTTACCGATATTCCTAATAACGTTAGTGAAGTTATCCTGGGCACCGGCAGAAACAGAAGTCGCAACCGGAAGTATCATATCCTTTTTTTCCTGATCATATATGTCTGCCGTAAGATTGATCCGTCCATCCAATAACTGAACGTCAAAACCGAGGTTATGACTTATATTAGTCTCCCATATAAGATCGGGATCAGCAAAACCGAATTGTGTCAATCCAGGAGCAAGTCTTTCTTCTTCGCCTGAACCAAATATGTAATCCGCCGCAGAATTAACCACAGGTAAAAATGCATAATCCGGTAATCTGTCACTGCCCGTCTGTCCATAACCGTACCGCACCTTAAACTGGTTTACTACATTCGTTAACGGGGCAAAAAACGCCTCTTCTGAAATAAGCCATCCCGCTGAAAAAGAAGGGAACCATCCCACATTGTTGTCCGGAGAGAACCTGCTTGAAGCATCTCTTCGTAATACCGCCATAAACATGTAACGGGAATCATACGTGTAACGGAAACGCCCCAGGTAAGACATAGAAGTAAATCTCGTCTCTGTTTGACGTGCCCCTAAATCGGCAATATTTTCAAAAACGGGCGTTTCATTGGCAGAAAGTCGGGTGCCTTCAAACCTCCTGTTGTTACCGTCAGCCGTCTCCCAGGTATTCCCCACCAAAAAGTTGAACTTATGTTTCTCAATCTCTTTTTCATAATACAGCGTATATTCCTGGATAGTCCTGACATTGTCTCTGATGGTATTGTCCAGCTCGGAAATGATAGGTCGCTGCGCTTCGCCTTCCGCGTTCTCTATTACGAACCCGGGCTTAAACAGACGTTGATTGAAATTCGCTATTGAACCTCCAATGTTCGCAGCAGCTGTCAACCCTTTCACTAGTTCGTAGCTCAACCTGATATTACCATTGACATTATTACCTATGGTGGTATTTTCCTCCTGCAGTTTGGCAAGAAAACCACCGATGACCTCAGGATTAGTACCGTCAAACGCGAATACGTCTGAAACCGGATCAGTGCCCGAACGATAAGGCACCTGACGGATGGCATCGTATTGTAAGGCCCATGGCTCAGATGAACGATTGTCACGGCTATACCCTATGGTAGACTGTATCTTTAATTTGTCTTTTTCAAATGTGGTGTTGGTCCGAACTGCCGCTTTATTATAGTCTGAGTTGATCAACACACCATCTTGAGAGAAGTATGACGCCACCAGGTTAAACTGTAAATCCTCTTTCCCTGTATTTACCGTCAATGTATGACTTTGGATCGGCGCATTGTCCACTTGCAACTCATCCAACCAGTCAGTATCAAAGTCAAGGCCCTCTTGATTATTTTGTAATGGTGAAACAGGATCATTGACCAAAAATCTATCTTGCAGATCAGCTATATACAACGCTTCTGCCGTATTGGCTAGTTCAATACCGGAAGTGATGCGTTGCACACCGTAATACGAATCTATTGTGATTTTGGTCTGATTCGGCACACCTGATTTGGTGGTGATCAAAATAACCCCACCGGAAGCACGCGCGCCATAAATAGCAGCTGAAGCACCGTCTTTTAGCACTTCGATAGAGGCGATTTCCTGTGGCGCAATATTTGGGTTAGTCACATAAGTGACTCCATCTACCACATATAAAGGCTCAGATCCTTGCGTATTGGCATTGTCTGCTCCTCCGGAAAATGTATCTCCACTCAATGAAAATCCTGTCACCCCTCTGATCGTTATCAAAGCATTGGATCCCGGTGCACCACTGACAGACCGGACACTTACCCCGGCCATCTGCCCCTGTATTGCCGAACCAAAATCAGAAGTGATGATTTTTTCAATTTCTTCCGATTTGATCTGAGAAATGGCACCCGTAACTTCTCTTCTGGCCTGCTCTCCATACCCGGTCACTACGATCTCTTCCAGTGACTGGACATCGATAGACATGGTTACGTTAATGGTAGAACGACCACCCACCTTAATAGCCTGGGTCTTGTAACCAATAAAGCTAAATTCTAATGTTGCATCCGGATTTTTAACAGACAGGCTGTAGTTGCCGTCAACATCTGTAATAGTACCCTGATTTGTTCCTTGTACCAGTATAGCCACACCGGGAAGTCCTTCGTTATCTTCATCGGATGTAACTTTACCCTGAACTGAAATCTGCGCATATCCAGAGGTTTGGATCATGAACAGCGCCAACAGCAAAAGCCAGGCCGGCTTCTTAATGACTGTTTGGAACCTCGCAAGTAAACACTTTTCCATATAGTTTAGTTTTAGTTTAAGATGTAGTAAGGATTATAAAATGATCTTGTTAGATCATTATTAATCAATACATTGCCAAATGTAGTTTATCAGTATTTCCAAGAACGTGATTTTTTTTCGCAAATAGCGGGGGGGAATTTTAGCCAGGGGGTGTATTTTGTATTTGTTAGAGAGGGTATTTTGAAAAGTGAGCTTTGGAAATGTATGTTTAACCAAATAAATAGTCACTTTAAATCGAATTAACCCAATAAAAAAGCGTAACCATCACAAAATGAAAGGTACGAACAACCCACTTTACTCTTTATATCACTGGATGTCAAAGATTTCCGCATCCAAGAAGGAATATATAACCATTAACATAGCATTATGTTCCGTTCTGCTATTTATCTATGGGAATATCTATGCTCAGGACTCCAGGTTCCATGATCATTTTGATATTTATTCCACTAAAAACGGATTATCTCAAAATGATGTCAGAAGCATTTTTCAAGACTCTTATGGTTTTATCTGGATCGGCACCAATGGGGGACTCAATCGCTTTGACGGGTATTCCTTCAAGATCTACCAAAAGGAGGTCAACAATGATAAAGCCATTTCAAGCAACCTTATAAGCGCCATTGCAGAAGATGCTTATGGCAACCTATGGATAGGCACAGATGATGAAGGAGTGGTAATAATGGAAAGAGCTACCAACAGTTTTATTTCAATCAAAAACAAAAATACTTCCTCAAAACTGTTAACAGGCAATCATGTATTATCCATACTCATTGATAAGAGTAATTTCATATGGGTAACGACTACTACCGGTGTAAACAAAATTAAATATGATTACACCACCAAAACACCAACGATAGAGCATTTAGTTGCGTCAGAAGATAACCCATACTCCATCAGTCATAATTACGTGGCATGCGCTTTTGAAGATAAATTGGGCAATGTATGGTTTGGCACATTGAATGGTCTGAACCGATACATTAACACGGATGCAGGCAATAACCACCAGTTCATTCATTACGGGAGTCCTAATACAGGAAGGGTTCGATCTATTGTCAGCAATGACAGTTCCTTAATAATAGCTGCTGCCAATGAACTTCTAACCCTGTCTTTTAAAGAGATCAACAAGAATAATCCACGTTTTACTACGGTAATAAGTAATACGTACGATAAAGTAATATCCGATGCTAACAATAACATTTGGGGGACGAATGTAAACGGTGTATCAGTGATCTATTACGATAATGGAACGATGTCCACCCACCAATTCACACATAACTGGGCGGACCCTCATAGCCTGAGTAAAAATATTGTTTCGGCCATTATAGAGGACAACTCTGGTATTTTATGGATAGGCACTAACGGCGGAGGGATAAATCTCTACAACCCTAATCGCAAAAATTTCAGTCATCACCATAAAAACAAACATGCCAACAGTCTTTCTTACAATAAGATCCGTGCTATTATGGAGGACCAAAGAAAAAACTTATGGATCGGTACGGAAGGTGGTGGGTTAGACCTGCTTCCGTTTAACAGAAGCCAGGATTATGACGATGGTTTCATCCACTTTGATATGAATGAGCAAATCGGGGGCGAAAACTACGCATATTCCATTGAAGAAGTCTCTTTCAAAGGTTCTACAAGGATATTTGTAGGTACCGGCTACAGTTCACACCTTGAAGTACTGAATATTACCGACCAGGAGAACATTACAAAATCAGTTTTTAATGATCTGAACCTCCAAGGTTCAGTCTTTACTTTATTATTTGATTCGGATAGTATCCTTTGGATAGGCACTTATAGTAATGGCCTCTTTCGGGTGTATTTTGATGAATATGGCAACTATATTAGCTCTTCTCGTTTTGTGCATAACAATTACAATGAATCAGGAATATCATCCAACGTAATAAGGAGTATAACGGAAGACAGAAATGGGAATTTATGGATAGGTACGGATGAAGGTATCAACAAATTAGCGCGTGATGAAAAACTAAAAAAATCTCCCATTTTCATCAACTACAAACATGATGAAGAGGATTCACTCAGTATTAGCTACGATTATGTATTGAAGGTCTTTGAATCCAAAAATGGTGACCTGTGGATCGGAACACTCGGCGGCGGGCTCAATAAGATCATAAAAGGCACCACACCAAACAATGATAAATTTGAATGGATCACCACTAAAGACGGTTTACCTGACAATGTTGTAAAGTCGATTGAAGAAGATCCGGAAGGAAACCTATGGATATCCTCTAACGGCGGGCTTTCAAAATACAACCCGGTTACTAAAGAATTTGTCAATTACGGGATCAGTGACGGATTACAGGATACCGAATTCGGTGAATTAGCCTCTACGAGGAGGTCCAACGGAGAGATGGTCTTCGGCGGGGTAAGTGGTTTTAATGTATTTCGTCCCAGCGAGATCCAAGCGGATACACTGAGAGCTGATGTAGTATTCACAGACCTGCAAATACTCAACAGATCTGTTGAGACAGGGAAGATGGTAAATGGAAGGGTTATTCTCAAGGACAATATCAATAAGGTCAAAAAACTGAAACTGGGATATAATGAAAACAGCTTCTCCCTGGAGTTTGCCGCACTGCACTATGCTTCCCCCGAAAAAAACAAATATGCCTACAAACTGGAAGGTTTTGATAAAGAGTGGATCTACACAACGTCACAAAATAGAATTGCCAAGTATACCAATTTATCGGCAGGAGAGTACACACTGCATGTCAAAGCAAGCAACAGCGATGGGTTTTGGAGTGATACGCCGTTAAAGCTGGAGATAACCGTAGCACAACCTATCTGGCTGACCAATCCTGCCTTAATCGTTTATGTGGTGCTGTTTTTGAGCGGGCTGTGGTTTTTCAGAAAGTTCACACTCATCACCAACAGCCGAAAAAATCAACTGTTCATAGAACACCTGGAAAAGGAAAAAATTGAAGAACTCAGTCAGCTCAAGCTAAAATTCTTTACAAATGTATCGCATGAATTCAGGACACCATTGACGTTGATTTTAGGATTGATAGAACGGCTCAAAAATCCGCTGTATTCTCCGGGCAAAGATGAGCTCAATAAGTACTATGACAAAATCCATCGCAACTCACAGGTATTACTAAACCTTGTCAACCAGTTGCTGGACTTTAGAAAAGTGGAACAAGGCAAGCATATCATCCGCGTTATGGAAGGTAACATCTGTCAGTACGTGCAGAACCTGTGTGATAATTTCAACGAGCTTGCTCGCAAAAAGAAAATAGATTTCACCTTCATTTGCGATCATGATATCATAGGCTGGTACGATCGGGATATCATAGAGCGAATGATATTTAACCTACTCTCAAATGCTTTTAAGTTTACCAATGAAGAAGGGGAAATAACCGTTAGCCTTGAGTTGGATGAAAATGAGGACCTGCTTAGACTGGAAGTGAGTGATAACGGTATAGGCATGTCAAAAAAACTACAAGGACACCTTTTCGAAAGATTCTCGGATGCTTACGTAAAAAAGGAACATGGATCGGGAATCGGACTTAGTTATACTAAAGGTTTGATAGAGTTATATCATGGTAACATTACCTTTACCTCAAAGCTTAATCAGGGAACCACTTTTTCTCTCACATTTCCCTACAAGAAGGAGGCATTCGTTAACGATGTGATCCTGGATGGTAAAGAGGAACCTACGGAAACCTCAAAAGATGTAAATTGGGTACTGGAACCTACCATTGAAGAGATACAGAATGAAGACGAAGAAAAAACATCTCATAAAAAGGAACATTCTGTACTTCTGGTAGAAGATAACCGTGACATTCTTTTCTTTCTGAATGAACATTTTAAAAACAGCTACACCATCACTACTGCCAGTGAAGGGAAAGAAGCTCTTGAGATCTGCCTGAAAAGTCATATTGACCTGGTAATAAGCGATGTAATGATGCCTGGAATGGATGGGTTGACATTTTGTGAAAAGCTCAAGAACGATGACCGCATCAATCACATTCCCGTGATCTTACTCACCGCTAAAAAATCCCTGGACAACAAAGTGACAGGGTATGAAAAAGGTGCCGACGCTTACATTTCAAAGCCTTTTGATATGCATGAGCTTGAAACACGTATGGAGGGTCTCATCCAATCCAGACAAACACTGCTTAACAAAATCCGTAAAAATGTAGACCTGTCTCCTTCGGAGGTAGAAGTTACTTCACTCGATGAACGTTTTCTTAAACGGGTACTCTCCTATGTGGAAGAAAACATAGGAGTATCAGAATTTACGGTAGAAATGCTGGCAAAAGAATGTGGTATGTCCCAGCTACATCTCAACAAAAAGCTCAAGATATTGGTAGGGAAAACGGCTAACGTCCTCATCAGAAGTATCCGCCTTAAAAGATCTGCTCAGCTTCTCTCTAAAAAGAGATATTCGGTCAATGAGGTAATGTATGAAGTCGGGTTTACGGACGCCAAATATTTCCGGACCTGTTTCAAAAAGGAATTTGGTATGACTCCCTCTGACTATCAGAAGGAACATGGAGAAGAAGTTCAGTAATTCTCACCAGGCAAATGGAACACATCCACCGCTAAACCCTTTGCGCGGACTGGTTTAATGTAATCCAAATACCTTTATTATCCATTATTAATTCTTAATACCAGTGAATATGGTTCAGCCAAAATTTTATAAGACTTTTTTACTCGTTACTGCATTCTTTCTGTTGATTTCAATTAAGAATAATGCACAGAAATTTCAACCCAACTGGGAGTCTCTTAAGCAGTACACTACCCCTGAATGGTTTGAAGATGCCAAATTCGGGATTTTTATCCATTGGGGCCCTTACGCTGTACCCGAATTCGGTAGTGAATGGTATGGGTACCATATGTACCGGCCTACATTAACTCCGCATACTACAGGCATCCCAACGGAAAATACCAATCCCACTTACGAATTTCATAAAAAGACATTCGGCAAACCTAAAAAGTTTGGGTATAAAGACTTTATTCCAATGTTCAAAGCAGAGAAATTCAACGCAAAGGAATGGATGGACCTTTTTGAGAAATCCGGGGCCAAATATGTAGTGCCTGTAGGGGAACACTGTGATGGCTTTGCCATGTATGAAAGCTCACATACAAGATGGAACTCAGTGAATATGGGACCTAAAGTAGACGCTCTTGGGGAGCTGGCTGCCGAAGCACGGAAAAGAGATATAAAAGTAGGTAGTTCTTCGCATCTGGCTTACGGATGGTACTGGTGGCACTATGCAAAAGGTTTAGATACTACAGATCCTGAATTCAGGGATTTTTATAATGAGCCTCATGCCTTTACCGACCCTCCTACCAAAGAATTTAAAGACCTTTGGTATAAAAGAGCTATGGAGATGGTGGAAAAATATGAGCTGGACCTGATGTGGTTTGATTTCGGGTTTTGCACACCGGACTATGAAGAATACAGGCTCGACTTTCTGGCCAACTACTATAACATGGCTGAAAAATGGGATAAAGGAGTGGTTCTTAATTATAAAAAGATCCGTTATGAACCTATCCCAGACGGCGCAGCGGTGCTGGATATAGAAAGAGGAAAAATGGACCGTATACGGCCATGGCCATGGCAAACAGACACCTCCATAGGACGTAATTCCTGGTCTTTTGTAAAAGACTGGCAAAATAAGCCCGCAGAAGAACTTATTGATGAATTTGTGGATATCGTGAGTAAAAACGGCAACCTGCTTTTGAATGTAGGCCCGAAAGCAGACGGTACTATCCCCGAAGATCAGACACAAACCTTATTGGATATTGGTAAATGGCTGCAAATTAACGGCGAAGGGATATATGCCACCAAGCCGTGGATCATCTATGGCGAAGGGCCATCGCGTTCCGGAATTGGTGATCACACAGAGTACGATCAAAAGGCGATGAGTCCCCGTGATATTCGTTTCACTACACGGGACAATTATATCTATGCTTTTGTAATGGACTGGCCTACTGAAGATATTCTGATCAAATCTATGTCGGCAGATATTGCTTCCTTACCTGATCCAATTGTCAACATTGAATTACTGGGTTCTTCGGAAAAAATCACCTGGAAAAAAACCGGCGATGGTCTTAAAATTAATCATCCTGTCAATAAACCGGAAAACGCTTTTGCAGCATACGCTTTTAAAATCGAATTAAAAAAAGCTCCTGATGGCATATTCAAAAAAGACAACGGAGATTATGAATAAAAAAAAGCTGGTCCGGCTTATAAACACACTTTGGTTCTTTTTAGCGCTTTTACCTGCTTTGGTAGTGAAAGCCCAAAATCCGTTAGTCACCCACCGTTTTACGGCAGATCCAACAGCCAGGGTCTTCGATGGCAGATTATACGTTTATCCTTCTACGGATATTGTACCTCCCGAAGGAATAGATGCCCCTCGTTTTTGTATGCCTGGTTATCATATTTTCTCAACAGAAAACGGTGCTTCGTGGAAAGACCATGGCCAAATACTTGACCATAACGAAGTACCCTGGGGCAAAAAGAACGCTTATGGCATGTGGGCACCGGATTGCATCAAACGTGGAGATAAATATTACTATTACTATCCTGCTCCTCCTAAAGACGGGAGCGCTTTCAGAAGAATAGGTGTCGGTGTATCCAAAAGCCCCGGTGGCCCTTTTAAGTGGGAGAAAAACTATATTGAGGGGGTACAAGGGATAGACCCCGGATTACTGTTAGATGGTGACAGCGCTTATTTATATTATGGTGGCGGAGAAGAGCTTTTTGTAGCGCCACTCAAGGATAATATGAAAGAAATTGCGGCTGAGCCAATAAAAGTGAATGCATTACCTTCAGGGTATAAAGAAGGTTCTTTTGTCTTTAAAAGGAATGAGTTGTACTATTTCACCTTTGCACATGTATTTCCCGACGAAGGTTACACGATCGCCTATGCCACCAGTACAAACCCCATGGGGCCTTACACCTACAGAGGGAAGATCATGGATAATATATCTAATGGTACCAATCACCATTCTATCGTAAAGTATAAAGATCAGTGGATCTTATTTTATCACTGGTGGGACATTAGCGGCTTCAACAAGTTGAGGTCCATGCGTGCAGATTATATCCACTTTAAAGAAGATGGTACGATCAAAAAGGTTAAACCCACCTTAAGAGGAATAGGTACACCCGGTTTGGGAGATACACTACAAATAGATCGTTACAGCTCTATACATTTAGCCGAAACGACCTTCGTCAGTGGCAATGAACCTGACGGGTGGATGGTACATAATACCCAACCCGGTGGCTTTGTACGATTTGATCGTGTAAATTTTGGTGAAGGTACAGCGAGTAAAATAACTGCACGAATGGCATGTGGGCAACGTGTAGGTACCTTTGAGGTAAGGCTGGACAATCCAAAAGGGAAAGTCATTGCAACATTTGAAGTAACCCATACCGGTGGCTGGAATCATTGGAAAACCATTACTACTGATATAACTGAACCGGTAACAGGAATACACGATCTTGTCGTTGTATTTCACTCCGAGTGGGGATTAAACAAAATTGTAAACCTCAACTGGCTGTTAATAGAAGATTAAACACTATGCGCTTATTCTTATTGAACTTATTAAAAAAAGCATCGATTGTTCTGATCATGCTACTAGGTTAGTCGTGTGCACCTTCGGAAAAGGGTGGTGACACATCAAAGGAGACCTCCCAACCTAACGTGATCCTGATCATGACGGACGATCAGGGTTATGGAGATATTGGACACCACGGTAATCCCTGGATTAAAACACCTCATCTCGATAAGTTTGCCGATGAATCACTGGAACTGACTAATTTCCATGTAGGCACCACATGTACCCCCACACGGGCCGGGTTAATGACCGGAAGAAATGCTAACAGAAACAATGCATGGCACACCATTGCAGGATGTTCTATTCTTTCCGAAGATGAAGAAACGATTGCTGAAGTATTTGCTAAAAACGGGTATCAAACAGCTATGTTCGGGAAGTGGCATTTAGGAGATAATTATCCTTTCAGGCCGCACGATCGCGGATTTCAAACGGCACTATATCATGGTGGCGGCGGGATTGGACAAACCCCTGATCACTGGGGTAATGATTACTTTGATGATACTTATTTTAGAAATGGGGAACCGGAAAAATTCGAAGGTTACTGTACCGATGTCTGGTTCGATGAAACTATCGCCTATCTCAAAGATCATAGTAAAAAACCTTTTTTCATCTACCTGGCACCCAATGCGGCACATGGACCCTTTAATGTACCGGAAAAATATGCAAAATTACATGCAAATGATCCACTGACCCACGGGCAAAAAAGATTCTACGGCATGATCAATAATATTGATGAGAATTTCGGAAAACTTGTAGCTTGGTTAGAAGATAATAATTTGGCCGATAATACCATTTTGATCTTCACCACGGACAATGGCACAGCCAATGGCATCAGTTATCTCAAAAAAGAAAACAAGACCTTAGGTTATAACGCAGGCCTGAGAGGTGTTAAAGGCAGTAATTATGACGGAGGCCACAGGGTGCCTTTCTTTATAAGATGGCCGGAAGGTGGTTTCGTTCAAAAGCCGAGTCTTAATGAACTGGTTTCTCATGTAGATATACTTCCTACGCTTGCCGCAATGACAGGCTTGCCCTATAAGCCGGGCGCATCATTGGACGGAACTAACGTAACAGGCATGCTTAATGGTGAGATCCCTTCACTGGACCGTATGCTGGTAGTGGATACTCAGCGAAAACAATGGCCTGAAAAAGGCAGAAACAGTTGTGTGATGACCACCCAATGGCGCCTGGTTAATGGAAGTGAATTGTATAATACGCTGGAAGATCCAGGACAAAAAAATGATCTGGCCAGCGAGTTCCCCGACCAGGTCAGTAAAATGAATGAATTCTATACTACATGGTGGTCTGACATAGCATCAGAAGCTGAATATGCCTATATACCTATTGGACAAGACCCGGTATCACTCACCATTCATGACCTGCACACGGAAGAACTACTACCGTGGAACCAACAACAGATCAGAGAAGCAAAGCATAACCCCAATGGCTATTATACCATTGACATACTGGAAGAGGGTAACTATCAATTTCGCATGAGTCGCTATCCACCGGAATCCGGTCTTGCCATAAACGAAGAGGCAAAAAAAATTGATCCTTCTCCATCACGTGATGGGTTGCCCACCGGTATAGGTATAGAAGCCACAACTGCGATCATTAAACTAAATGATGAAACTATCTCCATAGCAGACATAGACCCTGGCCAACCCTATGTCGTCATAGAAAAGGAACTAGGTAAGGGCCAATATAAATTCAGCAGCACATTTCTCACAGCGGATAATACGCAGTATTCAGTATATTATAACATCATTGAAAAGTTATGAGCCAACAATACATTAGACTAATAAATAGGGTCATAGTGTTGCTGTCTTTTCTTTTCATCAGCGCCTGCTCCACTTCTGAAGATACGGCAGATGATCTACCCAACATAGTATTCATCTTTGCTGATGACCTTACCTATTCTGCTATTCACGCACTGGGCAATAAAGAAATCCAAACTCCTGCTCTCGATCGTATGGTAGAAGAAGGGATCACTTTTACCCATGCCTAAACATGGGAGCCTGGAATGGCGCCGTATGTGTCGCTTCAAGGGCCATGCTGATCTCCGGTCGCTCCGTGTGGAATGCAAATCAATTTCGTCAGCAATGGGTAAAGGGACAGGGTATGGACCAAACCTGGGCAAAACTCATGGAAAAACAAGGGTATAACACCTATATGACTGGAAAATGGCACGTGGATGCTCCTGCAGATAAAGTGTTTCAACATACCACTCACGTTCGCCCCGGTATGCCTGGTGACGCCTGGGATCATGAAAAAATGGTGAACGTTTTCAAAAATTATGACCCCGCTGTTACTCCATTGGCTGACATCATGCCAGTAGGCTATAATAGACCGTTAGATGAACAGGATACTTCCTGGTCACCTACAGACCCGAAGTTCAAGGGGTATTGGGCCGGTGGTAAACACTGGAGTGAGGTTTTAAAAGATGACGCCCTTAAATTCATTGAAACTACTGAAAATGATCCGAAACCTTTTTTCATGTACCTGGCCTTTAATGCTCCCCATGACCCCAGGCAGGCACCAAAAGAATTTCTGGATAAATACGATGTCAATGAGATCAGCCTTCCTGAAAGCTGGCAGGAGGCATATCCTTATATGGATGAAATGGGCAATGGTCCTGATCTTAGAGATGAAGCACTGGCACCTTTCCCAAGAACAGAATATGCTACAAAGAAACATATACAAGAATATTACGCGATCATCACCCACCTGGATGAGCAGATAGGTCAGATCCTGACTGCTTTAGAAGACAAGGGAAAGATGGATAACACCTATGTTATCTTCACCGCAGACCACGGACTAGCCATGGGCAAGCATGGCTTGATAGGTAAGCAAAGTCTTTATGATCATAGTATAAGAGCTCCCTTCATTGTTTTAGGCCCCGAAGTACCAAAAGGAAAACGCATCTCAGAAGATATTTATATACAAGACGCTATGGCTACCAGTCTTCAATTAGCACAAGTCCCGACTCCTGATTATATAGAATTCAACAGCGTTATGGGAATGATAAGAGGAACACAGACGAAGGGTCCGTACCCTGCTATCTATGGAGGTTACATTGATCTGCAGCGTATGATACGTAAAGATGGCTTCAAGCTGATCGTATATCCCGGATCTGAGCGAGTATTATTATTTGATATGAAAAATGACCCGGAGGAAATGAATGACGTGTCAAATCACCCTGAACATAAAGATAAAACCATAAAGATGTTTAAGGCTTTGATCGAATTGCAACACGAAATGAATGATGTGCTGGATTTAAAACCACTATATCAAAAACTGAAAGAGGCGGCATAACTGAGATTTAGCTTAGGGCAAAGAACCAAGAAGCAGGTTCAGGATATGAACCAGTGAATAATTCTCCCGATATGACTCCCCAATACAGATATTATCAAGATGCACTTTTCAGTACACGCATTTTTGATTTTGCTGTCCTGTTCGTACTTACTTTTCGGGTAGTTTCTCTAAGAACGAGGCTGGTTTCCAAAGATTCACATTTGATCTCGTCGGAAGACGGATTTTGTATATGCCAAAGTAGTATTTCAGCCGCACGCCGTCCCATGAGCTCCGCGGGCTGCATGATCGTAGAAAGTTTAGGAGACATATGACAGGCTATGGGTTCATCGGCAAATCCAATAACGGCGACTTCCCCTGGAATATCCTTTCCATGTTTTTTGAATAATTCTATCGCCTCAAAAGCAATATAATCGTTAAAGGCCAGCAAGCCGTCGGTTTCATTGGAAATAATCAGCGTTTCCAGTTTTTTCTTCCAGCCCGCATCATCACTATTAAGAATAAAACGGTCATTAAGAGGAATACCACATTGTTTGAGCCCTTCCTTATAACCCGTCAGTCTTGTAAAACTGGTTGAAAGATTTTCAGGCCCGGTGACATAGGTAATTCTTTGTGAACCCGTTCGGACCATATGATGGATGGCCTCTACACTTTGCGGAAAATCATCGGTTACCACATAGGAAGTATCCAGTTCTTCACACATGCGGTCCACAAATACCACAGGTATATTGTCCTCCAGTACTTCCAAAAAATGATCAAAAGTCGATGTTTCCTTCGTATAGGAGGCTATAATACCATCAACTCTCATGCTATTTAACACATTAACAGCCTTCACCTCTTTTTCAAAGCTGCCATCATGCGTATTAATAAACAGGTGATATCCGTGTTCGTTCATCACCATGTTTACGCCGGAAAGAATCCTTGAAAAGTAATGATGTGTGAACTCAGGAAGGATCAAGCCTATACTCTTAGATCTTTTTTTCAATAGATTCACTGCAAAAGGGTTAGGCTTGTACCCCCATTCACGGGCCAGCTTTAACACCGCCTTTCGGGTCTCTTCACCTATTCTTCCCTCGTTACTCAATGCCCTGGAAACCGTAGACGCTGAAACACCTAATTCATTTGCAAGGTCAGTTATTCTTACTCTACCGCGTATCATACTGTCATTTTTTTAGGTAACATTTTCATGTCCGATTAAAGGTAAATAAACATGTTCTTTTCTATAATGGTGAGAATAGCACTAATAAAGGGGGTATTTTATCCTTACAGCGCCGCCACATCAAAAGACCCGGCTTCTCTTTCCACATAGAAAACCATTCCTGTAACCGTTAAAGTATACTGCCCAATGTCAGAAATACCTGACACCCATCTCTATTCTTCAAGCTTATATATTCTATCCGTTAAGATCCACTTTTCACCTTCACCGGCCCATGGCAAAGGTTGCTGAAACTGTCCCATTAGCTTTTCCCATTCCTGAACTTTACTATCCTGAGCATCATATTCAGCCTTACGTTGAAAATCAAACCAGTCTTCTACTTCCATAACCATAAAAAGGCGATTACCCGTCAAATAGATCTCCATATCCAGTATACCGGTCTTTTTTATACTTTCGGTAATTTCAGTCCAAGCCTGACCTTTGGCGTGATACGACTTATACTGCTCTATAAGATCCTTACGATCTTTGAGATCACACGCCAGACAATATCTTTTCATATTCTATAAAAACTACTTATTATGTCGGTAATCGTATCAAAAAGTGATTTTGGTAGTGGTCCTTCTTCCCAATCATCCAGTGTTCGTTCAATTTGTTCCCTATTCTTCGCTCCCACCACTATTCTATCGGCCTCTTCAATACCAAAAGCATAACGCTGGGCCAATACAGGCAGCCCCATATGCTCTCGTTCAGCGAGTTTTTTCAGAGATCTTGCTATTTGAAGATCTCTTTTTTTCAACCAGCCACTCTCACGCTCGTAATTTTCGCTATAATTTTCCAGTCTGCTTCCCAGCAATCCAAAATGAAGTATGGAGGCATTATAGTAGGCCAGGTTACGCGCCTTAAAAAAGGCCAGGTCATCCGAAAAGGCATCCAGGTTGCAGGCATTCATTCTTAGAAAACCTGACACCACTTCGAACTTATCTTTCCCCATAAACGGCCTGAAAGATTGAGTAAGATTACCTCCTAATCCTATTCTATGGATTAACCCTTCTTCTTTGAAAGATTGGAGTGTCTCCAGTATCCTGGGAATTTCACTTGCCTCCACCAACTGTGGCTCATGCAAAAAGAGTAAGTTAATAAAATCGACTCCAAGGGTTTTCAAGCTATTTTCCAGTGATCTGCGGATACCGTCTGATGAATAATCCAGCTTAAAATCATGCGCTGTTTCAGCGCGCAATCTGCCTACTTTAGTACTTATAAAAGGCCTCTCACCATTCCATTGCTTCAATGCTGCTCCAAGCACATTTTCCGCATTAGCATAAGAAGGTGCGGTATCAAAAACCAAAGCACCTCTTTCCAGGGCATAAAGTATGGCCTCTTCAGATTGTTGCTGATCAACACCCCCCCAAACACCGCCCAGTCCCGAGGTACCCAGAACAAGGCGCGGTCCATTTTCAAAAGCCTTACTTTTTTTGTGGTCAGGCAAATAAGTTGGCAGAGCATCCAGGCTAGCTCCTGGTTCAGTAGTAATCATTTGTTATCGGGTTAAACTGTTTTTAATAATTATAAGCCGACTAGCGGCCTCCATTCTTCGAAATTTGATTATTCATGGCATAAACTTTATATCCATAAAATGAGATGACGACAAAGCACAATAGCGGTAATACAAAAGATGCTCTGGGCCCTGATAAGAAGTCAAACGTCCAGCTGTCTATAATCCCGGCCTGAAGTAAAGGGAGAAAAGTCCCTCCAATAATGGCCATGATAAGTCCAGCTGCAGCGATCTTGGCATCATCTCCTGAAATTCCTTCCAGCGCTATTCCATAAATAGTCGGGAACATTAAAGACATACAGGCAGATATACCCACAAGGCAATAAAGCCCATAGATACCGCCTATGAATATGGTTCCAAAGGTAAGTAGTATCCCCCCTAACGCCAGTAGCATGAGAAGCCTGCCCGGACGGATGTAACTAAGAAGAAAAGTACAAACAAACCTGCTAATGGCGAAGACTACCATAGCTGCAATATTGTATTGTTGGGACAATACCTGTGCATCTTTTTCGCCCATTCCCCGGGCCATAAAGACTTCGGTACCATAGTAAATGATAAATGTCCAGCACATGATCTGAGCGCCGACGTAGAACATTTGTGCAATCACTCCCAAAACATATTTTCTATTCCCTGCCAAACGACCAAAAATAGATTTAAGGTCCATAGCCTGACCGCTGTCATCAGCTGTATTACCTGGCATCCTGTTCATCGCAATGAGTACGAGAACGGTTAAAATTACAATACTGATGATAATGTACGGCCCACTGACTACGTCCAGGTCCTGAGATTTGATGGATGCAAATGCTGCAGGTTCAAGTTCCATCCGGCTGGCCTTGTCTTTGTCATTCAGGTTCGCCAGAATGAAGTTGGAAGCGACAAACATCCCTGCCAGTGATCCCATCGGATTAAAAGCCTGGGCCAGGTTAAGCCGTCGGGTGGCAGTCTGGGGAGAACCCATGGACAAGATATAAGGATTCGCACTCGTTTCCAGAAATGACAGGCCACAGGTAATGATAAAATAGGCGATCAGAAAAGGGTAAAACTCTCCGATAGAACTTGCCGGCAAAAACATCAGTCCTCCTAACGCATATAAACCTAACCCCAGCAGAATTCCTGATTTATAAGAGTATTTTCTTATAAATAAAGCCGCGGGAAATGCCATAACGCCATACCCTCCGTAAAAGGCCAGCTGCACGAGAGTGGCTTCTGTAGCTCCCGTTAAAAAGATTTTTTCGAACGCTGCTACCATAGGGTTGGTAATGTCATTAGCAAAACCCCATAACGCAAAGCACGAAGTAATTAAAATAAATGGTAAAAGGTTTTTCTTTGAAATGATCTTCTCCATAGGTGTATGATATGTGTTGAATATGTAATAGGACCGTATACCTTATAATTGATAAAATTTGATGGCATTTTCTCCCATGATCAAAGATTGCTCCGATGATGATAACGTTGAAATGTACTGATCTACGATATGCTTTACCTTTCCATAAGTAGCTGACAACAGGCAAACAGGCCAATCTGAACCATACATAAGCCGTTGTGGTCCAAACGCCTCCAGCACACTATCCAGGTAGGGCAGGAAATCCTCATAGCTCCAGCCATGCCAATCTGCTTCGGTGACCATACCACTTATTTTACAATAAACATGGTCGTGTTTGCCTAACTCATACATGTATTTTTGCCATTGACCCATCTCATGATCACGGATATCAGGTTTCGCCAGATGGTCTATGACAAAGGGTTGGTTAGGAAAATTGAGTACAAGCTGAAGAGCAGCAGTAAGTTGTTTTGGAAAGATCAAAATGTCATACGTAAAATCATGGTCTCCTAATACGGATATACCATGTTGGAATGACTTGCGCAGCATAAACTCAGGGTCGGCCTCGTCCTGCACCACATGTCTAAAACCCTTAACAACAGGCTCATCAACATACCGAGACAAATACTCTTCTATTTTATTGTTTTGCAAGTCCACCCAACCTACCACACCTTTGATAAATTCATTGGATCGTGCCAGTTCGATCAGAAACATAGTCTCATCTTCCGACTGGTCTGCCTGAACCGCAACACATCCGTTAACATCATGAGCTTCCAGTTCTTTCTTTAACAGATCAGGGGTGAAATCTTTTTTGATCACGTCCATCTGTTCGCTCATCCAGGTGTGTACCGCAGGGTCATAATTCCAGAAATGCTGATGTGCATCTATTACCTTCATTCGGTTACTTTAGGTATTCAGAACTAAGGTATGGAATTTAGTTCAAACGTTTGAACTAAATACAAAAAAAACTATCAGCGATTGGTGGAATCCCTGACAATTAATTTCGGAGTAAGTACATTCTGTTGAGGTATATACTCTTTTCCATGATAGAGGTGGTCCAGCTGGTCCATGACTGATTTAGCAGCCAGTAAACCTATATTCTCGGTATGTTGCTCCATAGTGGTAATGGTAGGAGTTACCATGGATGTATACGCTTCATTACTAAAGCCAACTATCCCAAATTCTTCCGGAATTTTGTATCCCCGCTCTTTTAGCACGGTCAAAGCGCCATAAGCGGGCAGATCACTGGCGGCGTAAATAGCGTCCGGTGGTTGGGGCAAATCCAGCAGATCACACATAATCTCCTTACCATCTGTAATGGTTAATTTACACTGCCTTAGGTATTCTTCCGGCACGTCAAGGTTATGTTTATCCAATGCTTCCCTGTACCCCTGTATACGTAATCTAAATGGCTCAATATGCTCATAACCACCTATATGTGCCACTTTACGGTATCCTTTGGAAACAAGATGATCCACCGCTTTGACGCTTCCCAGATGATCATCTAC
Organism: Fulvivirga sp. M361; assembly: GCF_007097395.1. Lineage (GTDB taxonomy): Bacteria > Bacteroidota > Bacteroidia > Cytophagales > Cyclobacteriaceae > Fulvivirga. Next base: position 123,210 of record NZ_VKDC01000013.1, on the reverse strand, counting down.
TACCACTTTGCTTACTTCCAGCTCTCTCAAAGTCCTGTCAAAAAGTACCACAGGTACTTGCGCTCCTATTCTTTTATAGTGATCTGCAGACCTGGTATCAAGCGCTACGGAAGCTATGATGCCTTCTACCTGCGCTTTTATAAACCCTTCCAGGTGTGCAGACTCTTTTTCATGACTGTCTTGTGACTGGGCTATGATCACATTATATCCGCCTTCACCCAATGTTTCTTCAATCGCTTTAATAACCGTACCAAAAAAACTCAAATGTATTCCCGGCACTAACACCCCTATCAGCCCACTTCTACCCTTTCTAAGCCCCGTAGCCAGGTAATTGGGCTGATAACCCAGCTTCTCAGCAGTAGCCAATACAGCTTTTTTTGTTTTATCGCTTATTCTTGGGTGCCCGCTAAAAGCCTTGGATACGGCCGAAGGGGTTATACCAAGATGATTTGCAATATCTACAATAGTTGTTTTCTTTCTCAAGCTCATTTATATTTGTTCAAAGGTTTGAACAACTCCTTTAATCACACTTTTAAATATAAAACAATGCAGTATATAGTTTGCGAAAAGACCTTGAAATTTGAATTAAAGCACCGGGAACAACCTGAGAATACAGAGGGAGAGGCATTATTAGCCGTAAAAAGAGTAGGTATATGTGGTACAGATCTACATGCTTTTAAAGGAAATCAGCCGTTTTTCTCTTACCCAAGGATACTGGGGCATGAGCTGGCTACAGAAATATTGGAAATATCCGATAACCCGGAAGGTTTAAAAAAAGGGGATAAGGCGGTTATTATGCCCTACATTAACTGTGGGAGTTGTGACGCCTGTCAATCAGGTAAATCCAATTGCTGTCAAAATATACAGGTTTTCGGAGTACACACGGATGGTGGTATGCAGGAAGTTATCTCCCTTCCCACCCGATTACTACTAAAAGCCAATGATTTGGACCTCAATGAAATAGCCATTGTAGAACCCTTAGCGATAGGAGCTCATGCGATCAGGCGCGCTGATGTCAAAACAGGCGAAACGGTAGTGGTAATGGGGTGCGGCCCCATCGGTATTGGTATTATCCAGCTGTGCAAATACCTTGGCGCAAAAGTAATTGCTGTGGATATTAATGAACATCGTTTGGCTATGGTAAAAGATCAATTTGGTGCAGATCACATAGTTAACGCCCTAAACAATCCAAAAGAGCAAATAGAATCCATTACGGAAGGACACCTCGCCCAAACTGTTTTTGATGCCACTGGAAGCAAAAAGGCTATCGAAGGTGGAACGGACTATATGAAACATGGTGGCAGCTATGTACTTGTAGGCCTTTTCAAAGGTGACCTTACGTTTACTCACCCTGCTATACATGCCAAAGAAACAACGCTAATGTGCAGCCGTAATGCTACTTTGGAGGACTTTGAATTTGTAATGAAAGTATTAAGGGAAGGAAAGTTCAACACGACAGCTTATATCACCAGCGAAGTTGCCTTTGAAAAGATCCTGACAGATTTCGATGGTTGGGCAAGCCCTGAATCCAATGAGATCAAAGTACTTACTGTATTAAATTAATAGAACGCTAACGGTGTAACCCATTTGTACTAACAAGATAGAAGGAGACTGCCGGCTTCTATGCTAAAGCTTTAGCGACAGCGTGCAATCGTAGTCTCCTCCTTTCTGTGACAAGAATGCTAACATCTTTGCGATGACAACATAGGAAGAAGCAATCTCATAATCGCCGGACGTAGAATAAATCGCTTTACATCATACCAAGGAATGATCCCTGATCGCTATGCGAAAATTTCAGGGAAGCATGTAAATCAAAACTTCCCGAAAAAGACCAAATAAACGGGATCACTTTACCCTAAAATCACGTTAATGCCCGGTACTGGATAATTCTCCTACATAGCTACCGTAAGTCATGACCACGAAAGAGATCACCAATATAACCAGTGCCACCAGAAGAGATGAATACGTCTTTTTATCTACACTTTTCCATTCCTTCATGATCACACCAATAATATAACTAAAGAAAATAAGCATTGACATATGTAATGCCCAACTGGTGAATTGGAAGCTACCCATTCTCACATGACCAACACCATAAAAGAAGAACTGGATATACCAGAGAGAACCAGCCAGAGCCGATAACGAAAAATTGCTTGCATACTGTTTCCCTCCTATCAATTTAGTAGTAAAAAGATGTTTGATAGATCCGTCACGTATAGTGCTTATTGAAAACCATACCAGGTTAGTAGCCAGGCATCCGAGAGAAGAAACAATAAGTTTGGCATTGCCTTCAAAGTGCCCGGCGCCATGTTCCGCAGCGATATCTGAAATGGGCTGCCCTACTTCAAGTGATACACCCCATATAGCAGATAATGTCCCTCCTATCAATGTCAGCAGCAGTCCTTTTGACATATTGAAATTAGAAGATTTTTCTCCGGATTTTTTAGCAAGAAACCGCTCTTTCATAAATCCGGCCTTGCCACAAAGGGCCACACCTACTATGGATATAAGCATACCTGCCAAAACGATCCCACCGCCAGGTCGGGTGAACTGCTCAATTAATTTTCCATTGAGCATTAAAGGGATCACCGTACCCAAAACAGCAGAGATGCCTATGGAGATCGTATAGGTAAGAGAGTATCCGATATTACGTATAGCATATCCAAAAGAGAGTCCGCCAAAACCATAGGTAGCGCCTAATAAAAAAGCTGACCAGAATATAGAGGAAGGCGCTTTCTGAAGTACAAGAAACAGATCAGGAACAGTAAAGTAACCTATAACCAGTGGCATGATGAGCCAGGCAAAAAGCGCCTGAACGATCCAAAAGACTTCCCACGACCATTGTTTGACCTTTTCAAAAGGCATGTAACAACTAGCTGCGGATATACCGCCTATGGCATGTAAACCTGTACCTACTATGGGATTTGGTGTCATTGTAATTAATTTTCAGGCCTCTTACCAGGGTGATTTTCGCTTGACCTCACACTAAACGTCATCAAGTCAGTAGAACGCCACAATAAAAAAGCACTCCACTGAATCCTGAAATAAACTACTAACAACCCTGAATTAAGCACCTCGAGTTCTAAAACAAACGTTGGATTCTTCCTACAAACCTATTAAACAAGCCGTTTGAATTGTTGCAAAAACACGGTACATTTTTATACAAATACGATCTTAACGTATATTTTTGATTGTATCAAGTGGAATTACAACAAAGTAAGCCATGGTGCCCTACCTTATAGAAGAACTTAGAGTACAACTGCTAAATACTGCATATTGCGAGTTGAACAAAAGCTGGAACTACACTAATGTAGTAAGTCCATTTACCAGAATATACCTTATTACTGAGGGTGGCGGCTATATTTGTCCAAATAACCAACGGTATGAACTCAAACCCGGCCATCTATATCTTATTCCCAGCTATGTCCATTGCAGCTATGGCTGTCCTGACGATAAACTTTCACAATATTATATCCATTTCACCAATCAGCTCACTGATGGTTTGAAGATTTTCGATAGCGTACCATTTTACCATGAAGTGAAAGCGCTCCCTCTTGATTACCAACTTTTCGATAGGTTAGTAAAAATAAATAAGGACGCTGCATTAGTCCAAAGCGACCCAAAAGTGTATCAGAGACGAAACTGGGCAGCTTCATCTTTCTACAAAGGAAATGGTATTGCTGCGCTGGAAACCAACGGCATCCTCAGACAGATCCTTTCACGTTTTATCAAACAAACAGAGGAAATTAATATCAACTTCACTCAAATCTCACACCTGAGGGAGGTGTTTAAATATATTCACACCCACCTCAAACAAGAAATCAGGATGGAGCACCTGGCTGAGATCGCATGTTACTCAACAGATCATTTTACACGTCGGTTCAAACACATTACAGGTCTGCTACCTGTTGAATACATTAACAATAAGCGTATTGAAATGGCCCAGCTATTGCTACTTACTTCCACTAAAACACAAAAAGAGATCAGCGAAGCCTCAGGTTTCAGTTGTCAGCAATATTACAGTCGTGTATTTAAGAAAAAAGTAGGTTGTGCTCCCGGTCAGTACCGTAAAGTACACGGATTTGTTTAAAACCACCCTTTTCATTTTAGGTATAAAAAAAGTCTTCCGAACCGCTCTTCACAGGACATTTGTCGGTAAAGTATAAAAATGTGTCGGCTAAAAACAAGCCTAAGCCTTTTGAAGTAACGAGCTTTGTAAGTATAAATTAAGTGTCTTAAAATACTTAATTATAACTGGCTGATATCATCCAAAATATGGTATTGGTCAAAGACAAAATCAAAGCCAAACCGTGGACGGATTTTCCGCCTGCATCTATTTACTGGGATCATGAACAATCATCAGATCAAACTGAAGGGAATTACCTGGAATCACTCCCGCGGGTTTACTTCAATGGTAGCCACAGGGCAACGTTTTTCAGAACTTAATCCACAAGTGGAGATTCACTGGGAAAAACGTTCACTACAAGCATTTGCCGACGAACCCATTGACCAGTTGGCCGAGCGATACGACCTGTTAGTAATAGACCACCCATGGGCCGGATTCGCCGCTAAAAACAATATCATTTTGCCGCTGGACAAATATCTCTCTGAAGCTTTTATGGCCGATTTAGATAAAAATTCAGTGGGAAGGTCGCACGAAAGTTACTCATCCAATGAACATCAATGGGCACTGGCAATCGATGCTGCTACGCCTGTAGCGGCCAGCAGGCCAGACATACTTAAGAAAAATGAGTTACCACTCCCTGAGAATTATGACGATTTATTGAGGTTGTCAAGAAAAGGCCTGGTCATCATGCCTGGCATTCCCCAGGATACATTGATGAACTTTTATATGATGTGCTGTACCCTGGGGGAGGATGTATGTATAAAAGATGATCAGGTGGTAAGCAATGCCATTGGCGTGGAAGCGTTAAAAATGCTGCGTGCCCTGGCCCTTGAAATGGACCCCCGGATCTTTGGCTGGAATCCGATCAATATTTATGAAGCCATGACCCTGACAGATCGTTTCGCCTACTGTCCATGGGCTTACGGATACAGCAACTACAGTCGTCAGGGTTATGCCCGCAGAACATTGCACTTTCATGATATGATAGACATTAAAGGGAAAGGCAAAGCCATTTCCACATTAGGTGGCACTGGTCTGGCTGTGTCTGCCAAATGCAAGGAAATCGACACTGCGATGAAATATGTGGAATACGTAGCTTCTCCGGAATGTCAGCGATCCGTATTTTTTGACGGCGGGGGACAACCCGGGCACCGGCAGGCATGGACGGATGAAAATACAAATGCACTGAGCGCGGATTTCTTCAAAAATACATTACCTGCACTCGACCGGTCTTTTTTACGTCCACGCTACAACGGTCATATGTACTTCCAGGACCGTGCAGGAGCACCCATTCGCGACTATTTAATGCATGGAGGAGAAGAAAAAATGCTATTAGAAAACTTGAACAAACTATATCGTCAATCTAAGAATGAACCACATTAATTAAGATGAAGCCACTGGAAGGAATAACTGTACTGGAATTTTGCCAATTCATGGCTGGCCCCTCTGCCGGACTGCGCCTCGCTGACCTGGGCGCCAGGGTCATTAAGATAGAGCGACCAACACATGGCGAAGGAGGGCGAAAAATCGCTATCAAAAACCTGTTTGTAGATGGTAGCAGTCTTGTGTTTCACACAGTAAACAGAAATAAAGAATCCTATACAGCCAACCTGAAAGACCCTGACGATCTGGAGAGAGTGAAAAAACTTATTACCCAGGCCGATGTTATGACCCATAACTTCCGTCCGGGTGTCATGGAAAAAATAGGCCTGGACTATCCCGCAGTGAAAAAGATCCATCCCGGGATAATTTACGGTGAGGTCACGGGTTATGGCAAAGAAGGGCCATGGGCAAAGAAGCCAGGACAGGACCTGCTTGTCCAGTGCTTATCAGGCCTGGTCAATTTGTCCGGAGATGCAAAAGATGATCCCACACCATTCGGTCTGGCCGTAGCTGACATTATCACAGGCACACACCTTGTTCACGGAGTCTTAGCCGCCCTCATACGTCGCGGCAAATCGGGCCAGGGCGCCCTGGTAGAGGTCAGTCTGCTGGAATCCATGCTTGATTTTCAGTTTGAATTGATCACAACCCATCTCAACGATGGGAAAAAACTACCTCAGCGTGCCAGTAAAGGCAATGCCCATGCCTACCTCAGTGCTCCATACGGCATCTATAAAACGGAAGACGGTTACATCGCATTGGCCATGGGTGAACTTACAGAATTAGGAAAGTTACTTGACTGCAAGGAGTTAACAGCATTTTCAGATAAGTCCTCCTGGTTCACCCAACGAGATGATATTATGGATATCCTTCAGGGTGTATTATCTGAGAAAAAAACCAGCGAGTGGCTGGCTGTCCTGGACTTTGCCGGGATCTGGGCTTCTGATGTATTCAATTATGACGATTTACTTCGACATGAAGCTTACAAAGTACTGAAAATGGATCAGAAATTAAACCTGATCAATGGTGAACAGGTACACACTACCCGATGTGCCATCCGCCTGAATGACCAACGGATCTTTGCCTCCAAACCTGCTCCGAGAGTCGGTCAGCACACAGAAGATATAATGAGAGAATTTGGCTTATAAAGGTAGAAAACAAATGAAACCACTTGAAGATATATTGATTATAGACCTCAGTCAGTTTCTATCCGCACCCTCAGCCACACTGAGGCTGGCAGATCTTGGCGCAAGGGTCATTAAAGTTGAGCGGCCCGAAACAGGGGATATTTGTCGTACACTCTATGTCTCTAATACCATCATAAATAATGAGTCCTCCGTATTCCAGGCAATCAATCGAAATAAGGAGAGCTTTCAAGCCGATTTAAAACAAAAGGCTGACAAAGAAAAGGTCATGAAATTAATTGCCCGGGCAGACGTTTTGGTGCATAACTTTCGTCCGGGTGTAATAGAGCGGCTTGGTTTTGATTATGAAACAGTAAAGGAGATTAACCCAGGTATCGTATACGGTGAAATTTCCGGTTATGGATCAGAAGGCCCCTGGTCTAAAAAACCAGGTCAGGACCTGCTTTTGCAATCACTCTCCGGACTAACCTGGCTCAGTGGTAATGCCGGTAAAGGCCCGGTGCCCATGGGGTTGGCCATTGTAGACATCCTTTCAGGGTCACATTTGGTCCAGGGTATTTTGGCCGCACTGGTTCACCGTAAAAAGTCACAGCAAGGTACAAAGGTGAGCGTAAGCATGCTAGAATCAATCCTTGATTTCCAATTTGAAACCATCACCACCTACTATCATGACGGTGGAGCTCCTACAGAGAGAACAGCTTTTAACAACGCACATGCCTACCTTGGGGCTCCCTATGGGGTTTACAGGACGCAAGACGGTTTTCTGGCGCTGGCTATGGGAGCTATTCCCGTACTGGGTGACCTCCTCGGGTGCGCAGACCTGAAAAACTATACCGAAGTAGCAAGCTGGTATGAAAAACGTGACGAAATCAAAAAAATACTGGCCGATCACCTCCGCACTGCCCCGACACAAAAGTGGCTATCTGTTCTGGAGCCTGCCGATATCTGGTGTGCAGAAGTAATGGACTGGCACAGGCTGTTGGAACATGAAGCCTTCAAAGTCCTTAATATGATCCAGCCCGTAACGATGGGAGATGGTTTTACCTATGAAACCACTCGGTGTCCTATAAAAATAGATGGCGACCTGCTTACTTCATCCGTAGGCTCCCCTGCATTGGGAGAACACACAAAAGCTATTACGAACGAACTAATCGCGAATTAAAATGACCGGCAGCAATAAATTCAGAATAGCTATACGAAAATTTGATCCGTTCGAATCTGCCATTGAAAAAATTTGGGAGGCATTTTGCAAGGAATCGGGGTGTCAATTAGAACTGGATGCAGTAGCTATGGACCTGCACCCTCTTTACGATACCATTCTAAAAAACAATGGTCTTAAGAACGGTGATTGGGATATAGCCTTTATTAACACGGACTGGATTACAGAAGCGGTTGAAAACAATCACCTGGAAAACCTCTCGCCTTTTATAAAACGATACTCTCCTGAAAAATTCCCTGCGGGCTGGGCCCCTTCCCTACTTGGCATGCAAGAGTTTGATGGAAGTACTTATGCACTTCCCTTTCATGACGGTCCGGAGTGTTTGATCTATCGTAAAGATCTGTTCGAATCAGAAGAAGAGCAATCTACCTTTCTGGAAAAATACGGGAAGGAACTTTCTGTTCCCGGGACCTGGGATGAGCTTAAAGAAGTGGCCACTTTTTTTCATCGGCCTAAGCAAAATCTCTTTGGAACCGTTTTCGCAGCCTACCCTGACGGCCATAACACTGTCTTTGATTTTTGCCTGCAACTCTGGACACGTGGAGGCGAATTGTTAACAAAAGATGGTCACATCGTAATCAACTCTCCACAGGCTTTGGAAGGTATGCAATACTACCGTGATATGTTACAAAACACGGAGGTTATTCATCCTGACTCCCGGGAATTTGACTCTGTAAAATCCGGTATGGCATTCGCAGAAGGTCAGCTGGCCATGATGGTGAACTGGTTCGGCTTTGCCTCAATGTGTGAGGTGCATCCGGATTCCAAGGTGAAAGGTAAAGTAGAAATAACTAATGTACCCGCCGGGCCAACGGGAAAAGGAGTATCGCTCAATGCCTACTGGATGTACGCACTTGGTGTGGGATGCAAAAAGAAAGAGGTCGCTTATGATTTTATGCGATTTGCCGTCAATCCGGCAAACGATAAACTGATGACCATGGAAGGAGGTATAGGATGCCGCAAATCCACCTGGCATGACCCTGATGTAAACACCGAGGTACCTTATTATCACAAATTAGAGGAGTTACATCAGAATGCCCGTGAACTACCACGCATGAGCAACTGGTCAGACATCGCCACCATCATTGATCAATTGGTACTTGACGTGATCAATACCGATAAAAATATACAAAAGCTGTTAGACAACGCTCAGCAGCAAATTGACCCAATATGGAAACTCAATAAAACCTATTGACATGAAATTAAAATATGAGCAAACACTACCTAACACTAACATGCCCATCGTTATCATCGGTGCCGGGGGGATCGTAAATGATGCCCATTTACCTGCTTATCGTCAGGCAGGCTTTGAAGTATACGGCATTACCAACAGAACAAAAGAAAGAGCCAGAAAACTAGCTAAGAAATTTGACATCCCACGCGTCTTCGACACCGTGGAAGACGCTGTAGCGCAAGCTCCGGAAAACGCCATATATGACCTGACCCTGATGCCCAGTCAATTCGTAGATACACTAAAAAAGCTGCCGGATGGAGCACCTGTGCTGATACAAAAACCCTTAGGCGACTACTACGAGCAGACGATGGAGATCATAGAAGTCTGCAAGCAAAAGAAATTAGTGGCAGCAGTAAACTGTCAGCTACGTTTTGCTCCGTTCATTAATGCCGCCCGCGGCATTATAGACTCAGGGGCCGTTGGCGAATTATATGATATGGAAGTACGTGTAACTGTATACACTCCCTGGGAGATCTTTCCAAATGTAATGTATCATCCGCGGCTGGAAATCCAGCAACACAGCATCCATCATATCGATTTGGTACGATCGTTTCTAGGTAATCCCACTTCTATAATGGCTAAAACCGTTCGGCATCCGGCAAAAAAGATGTCTTCTACCCGGACCAATGTGATTTTTGAATATGGTGATGCCATGCGTGCACTGGTGAGCACAAACCATGATCATAATTTCGGGCGGCAACACCAGGAAAGTTATGTAAAATGGGAAGGTACCAAAGGCTCTATTTATGCACGTATGGGCCTTTTGATGGACTACCCGGAGGGTCAGCCAGACCTGTTTGAATACTGCATTTTAGAAGAGGATAAAGCGCCTGAATGGAAAACTGTTGAAATTCCAGGCTCCTGGTTTCCTGATGCATTTATAGGTACCATGTCATCACTCATGCGTTTTGTAGAGGGCTCATCCGACCTGCTTGAAACCTCCATAGACGATCTTTTAAACACTATGCTCGTAGTGGAAGCGGCATATGCTTCGAGCGATGCAGGCGGCGTAAAACCTGATTACCCTAATGTAGGATAAGAAATATACCTTAAAACAGATAAATAATTATTCAACTTAGCTATACCTCTAGATATGAAGGCAACATTATATGAAGGCAATAAAACCTTCTCAGTAGTGGACAGGGAAATTGAACCTCCACAAGCCGGTGAAGTACGAATAAAAGTAGCTTACTGTGGCGTTTGCGGCACCGACGTACACATTTACCATGGTGCAATGGACAAGCGAGTGCAAATACCTCAAAGCATAGGTCACGAAATGTCCGGTGAAATTGATGCCATAGGTGAAGGTGTTAATGATTTTTCCGTAGGAGAAAAAGTAGTGGTACGTCCTTTGGATAATCGCGCGGAAAAACCCAGCGACAAGGGATACAGCCACATTTGCAAAGAGCTGAAATTCATCGGCATCGATAGCCCGGGTGCGATGCAAGCCTTTTGGAATGTTCCGGCATTCACTTTACACAAATTACCGGATACCATAGATATGAAGCTGGCCGCACTGATCGAACCACTTTCGGTAGCCTGCCATGATGTGCGTATGGCCGGGGTAGCTGCCGGTGAGACAGCAGTGGTACTGGGAGGTGGTCCAATTGGCTTACTGGTAGCTATGGTGGCGAAAGAAAAGGTCGCTCGTGTAATCATTTCCGAAGTCAATGAGACACGTATTGCATTGGCGGAAAGCCTGGGATTTACAGTAATCAACCCAACTAAAACCGACCTGGTAACCTTTGTGGAAGGTGAAACCGGCGGTTCATTAGCAGATGTGGTGTTTGAAGTAGCCGGTGTACAGCCTGCATTGGACGTGATGACAAAAGTTGCTGGCATTCGGGGGCGCATCGTTATGGTGGCGATCCATGGAGAGCCGAAAAATGTTGACCTTTTCCAGTTTTTCTGGAAAGAACTGAAACTGATTGGTGCGCGTGTCTATGAGCCGGAAGATTATGAAGAATCAATTCAAATGATCTCTCAACATACCATACCTTTTGAAAAGTTGATCACCCAGGTAGAGCCTTTAGGAAATGTCCAACAGGTTTTTGAGACCATAGCAGGTAATCCTGCCGGTATGAAATACCTTCTCGACTGTCAGTCTTAACAATACAACAGAGATTTAACCTATAAATAAAGATGAGCATTCTCAATAAATTTCAATTAGATGGGAAAACAGCCCTGGTAACAGGTTGCAAACGCGGAATTGGTAAAGCAATGGCTATCGCCCTGGCAGAAGCCGGGGCAGACATTATAGGTGTGAGCGCCAGTCTGGAAAAAGAAGATAGTGAAGTAGAAAAAGCTGTAAAGGGTGTAGGAAAAAACTTCAGGGCTTATACCTGTGACTTCAGTGATCGGGACGCTTTATACAAATTCATCGCAGAAGCTAAAGCCGATTTCCCTGTCATCGATATTCTGGTGAATAATGCCGGTACCATTCTTCGTAAGCCCGCCGCCGAACATCCTGATGACATGTGGGACAAAGTAATAGAAGTCAATCAAAACGCACAATTTATTCTTACGCGTGAGATTGGAAAAGAAATGGTGGCTCGTGGGTCAGGTAAAGTCGTTTTCACAGCCTCATTGCTTACCTTCCAGGGAGGTATTACTGTACCCGGATATGCTGCCAGTAAAGGCGCTATAGGCCAGTTAACCATGGCTTTTGCCAATGAATGGGCAGGAAAAGGTGTCAATGTCAATGCCATAGCCCCAGGATACATCAGCACAGACAATACGGAAGCCTTAAGAAATGATCCTGTACGGGCAGAATCTATTCTTGGACGTATCCCGGCAGGACGCTGGGGGCAGCCGGAAGATTTCGCCGGACCAACAGTATTCCTCTGCTCTGAAGCAGCCTCTTACATGCACGGAGCTGTTATGCTGGTAGATGGAGGGTGGATGGGAAGATAATTTCCGCTATTATTGAAACCAATGGAGCTATGCATGTAATAGCTCCATATTAAATGATTCCACAATCAAACATAAGGACTAATTATGCATATAAAATCACAGTTTTTTGAAGACTATGAAATGGGATTTGTCCGAAAAACATTAGGGCGCACCATTACCGAAACAGATTTTGTTATACATGCCGGCCAGACGGGAGATTTTTTTCCGCATCACATGGACGCAGAATGGTGTAAAACGCAACCTTTCGAACAACGCATCGCGCACGGCACCCTAACCTTCAGCGTAGCCATAGGCATGACGGCCACAGAAATCAACCCCGAAGCTTTTTCAAAAGGATACGACAGACTACGCTTCATCAAACCCGTACATATCGGTGATACGATAAGGGTAGAGGTAACCATATCAGAAAAATCAGACTCCAAAAAACCTGAACTGGGTACCGTAGTTGAGCATGTGGAGGTTTTCAATCAGCGGAATGAAGTAGTATTGGTGTGTGATCACATTTTACTCGCAACGAGGAAAGAAGTTGGTAATTAGCTAAAACGTTACATCCTCACAATAAAATACTGTCAGTACATCTTTGAAGATATTATTTAATTAAAGAAACTCAAGGCGGGTCCCATGTTGTACTCCTCTCATACGTACACTGAAATTATTCAGGACTATCTTCTAACCCCCACTTATCCAGACTCCTTAAAATATTCTCAAGCGATTCCCCTCTATCACTTAACTGATATTCCACTTTGGGAGGAACAACGGGAAAAACCCTTCTGGAAATAAGACCATCCCTCTCTAGTTCCCTGACTGTTTGGGTAAACATCTTATTTGAAATTCCGGGTACTTTCTTCTGTAATATTCCAGAGCGCAAAGGCCCATCCAATAAATGAAATAAGACCAAAGGCTTCCACTTTGTGCCTATTAGACTCATTGTATGGTTAAGCGGGCAATAATTATCTTTATTCATTTGAATTTTAATTCATTGAAATACAGTATTTTACACTTTTTAGTTACTATATAACTTCTTAGTAGGTTATTGCTGTTCAGGTAAATATATTCCTATTTTGAACTTCAAAACAGAAGATATGACGCTAAATAAAAATTATCCAAAATCATTTTCACACATCGGCATTACTGTTCCAAATATTACAGAAGCCGTAAAATTCTATTCAGAAGTAATGGGATGGTATATCATTATGGGGCCTTCCAAAGTGAAAAAAGAAAGGGATACCGCTATTGGACAAATGTGCATTGATGTTTTTGGCGAAGATTGGGAAGAATTTGAAATTGCACACCTGGCAACATCAGATGGAATTGGAATTGAATTATTTTCCTTTCCTGGTAAAGCTAAAAAAGCACCTGAATTCAACCCTTTTCATACCGGACTTTTTCATTTTTGCGTACAAGATCCAAACATAGAAGAGTTAGTAGAAAAGATTGTGTCCAACGGTGGTAAGCAAAGAATGCCCATTAGAGCATACTTCCCAGAGGACAAACCCTATAAAATGTGCTATGTAGAGGACCCCTTCGGAGTTGTTTTCGAAATATATACGCATAGTTATGAGCTAACGTATTCTTCAGGAGCATATTCAAAGGTCAATTAAATTCAAATATCCCTGTAAACTGAGTCAAAATGAAAAAAAACCTTTATATGCTATACGTTCTGATATTGGTCGTTTCCTGTAAAGAAGCAACCGACAAGAACACGGCTATTGCAACCTCCGGACAAACTGATAGAGCTGGAAAACAAGTTATCCAAGTTGCTGAATTCAAAGGTCAGCAGGTTACCGGAGTCACCGTTACCGACCAGGGGCGCATTTTTGTAAACTTTCCGAGATGGAGAAAAGGTGTTGACAATTCCGTGGTTGAAATCACATCAGATAACCACAAAAGCTATCCGGATGCGACCTGGAACTCATGGGAGGTCGACCAGCCGGTAGAAGACAACAAATTTGTTGGGGTGCAATCCGTAGTCGCGTTTGAAAACAGTTTATACGTTTTGGACACCAGAAATCCATTATTCAAAAATGTGGTGGATGCTCCTCGCATTTTTGTTTTTGACTTAACAACTAACCAATTAATACGAACCTATATCCTGGATAAAAATAGTTATTACCCTAATTCATACATAAACGATCTTCGCATAGATAAAAAGAACAACAAAATATACTTTACTGATTCAGGAAGGGCAGGCATTTTGATATTGGATATAGCTTCCGGCATTTTCAGAAGAGTTCTTGACGATCATGAGTCAACAAAAGCCGAACAAGACCATTTAACCTTTGACGGAAAAAAATGGGAGAATACGGTTCACTCTGATGGTATCGCACTAGATACTACTCATGACAGACTTTACTTTCATGCTCTGACAGGTTATAGCTTGTACTCCATAAGCACTAAAATGCTTGAAGTTGAGGACAAAAGGCAAATGGAAAAAAATGTTAAGCTTGAAGCTAAAACCGCTGCCCCTGACGGAATGGTGTTTGACAAAATGGGTAATTTGTATTTTGCTGATTTGGAAAACAACAAAATCATGTATCGAAAGGAAGATGGAAGCATTCACACACTGGCAGAAGGCGATAAAATTAAATGGGCAGATACATTTAGTATCTACAACAACTACTTATATTTTACAAACTCCAGAATAAATGAAGTTACAGGAGATATCTCAAACATGGTTTTTACATTAAATAAAATTGAATTATTTCATTAAAAATAAAAGGCAAAAACTGTATGCCATCGAGTAAACGGATGGATGCTTTAAAACTCATAATATACGTCTCTCACCTGTACTAGGTCTGGCATAGGATGGTGGTTCATCGAATCTGAGGATGGAAACAATGAAGGTAACATCCTGGCCAGCTTTTACTATATGAATATTGTTTCCTGACAAACTGAATGAAAAATACCCTACTACCAAAAAAATGACCTCCCGGTTCTGAAGCATTTTCTAAAAACAGTACATGAAAAGAATATTCGTTAAACTTAGAAACAGCCAGCTCAGAAGGTTCACCAGGAGGCATGAAAAATATGCACCTATTCTTTTTTTTATTGGTGGGTTTATTTTTGATTCATTCACTCTTGGACGCATTGACCGGTTATATGACCTGGTCGTCTTATGCCTGCACATGACCTCTCTCACCGTTACAATTTACCTTTATAATTTAGCGGGTGATGATAAATGGAAAAATTCAATTGTTGAGCGATATGAAGAATATTTCCCCCTGGCTATTCAGTTTTTCTTTGGAGGACTATCCAGTGCCTATGTAATTTATTTCTCAAGAAGTGTGTCTCTGTCTAAAACAGCATCCTTCTTTATTATCCTGGTCGCATTATTTTTAGCCAATGAATTCCTGAAAAAACGAATATCCAATAAGTACCTGCAGTTCGGGGTATATTTTTTCGTGAGCTTCACTTTTTTCACTTTCATGATACCCGTGTTCACCAAAGAAATGAATACAGGTGTTTTTATTTTCTCCGGTTTGACCAGTTTAGTTTTTACCCTGATCTTAATTGCTATAATATATCGCCTAAGCCCAGGCGCACGAGCGGAAATACGTATCGTTAAACTAACCGGGATCATATTTTCCATTTATGCATTGATCAACGTATTTTATTTCCTTAAGCTTATTCCACCCGTACCTCTTGCCCTTGATAAAGGTATTGTAGCACATACCATCAAATTGGAAAACGATCATTATGTCGTGTCTTACGAAAGAGACCATTGGTATGTATTTTGGAGAAAACACAGGCTAAAGTTCATTCATACCCCCAATGAAAAAGTTTATATTTTCTCATCCATATTTGCTCCAACCGATATAAAAAAAATGATATTTCATCGATGGAAATGGTATAATGATGACACCGATAACTGGGAAACCATAGAGGATATAGGTTATGAGATTACCGGAGGCAGAGATAATGGTTATCGCGGTTATACCTACAAGAATAATGTGAAAGAAGGGATATGGAAAGTTGAAGTACTTACAAAAGAAGAGCTGGTACTGGGTGTAATTGATTTTGAAATAATCATCAGCTCATCATTATCTCCAAAAGGATTAGTGAGTGAAAAATTCTGATACTCCCAATACTAACTTATTCCGGCAGGAGCTTAATCCAATAAAAAAGCATCGAATTAAAAGAAGTGAAATTAGACAAATGATAAGGCCGGTTGGTAGTATTAAATAAAAGTAATAGCAAAGATCATGGCAAATCCACAGTGGATAAACTACTTCAAATTCCTTGTAACTTAAAGGAAATAAAACCTGTGAACGACTACCATCCTCATATAGACCAATGTCCTCTATTTTAACATAACACAATCCGGAAAAACGGTTAATGAGTGTCCCCTTTTCCAGAGGTCAATCGTCCATAGAGCGAACATTAAAAGTTATCAAAATGAAAGAATTTGCATTAATTTTCAGATTAACAGACATTTCAGATTCCCAACCTTCTCCTGAACAAATACAGGAAAGGATGAATTGGCTGGGAAGCATCGCCGCACAAAACAAATTGGTGGATAAAGGCAACACACTTTTGCCCGCTCCGGAAAGCGCCAAAACGGTGAAGCCTGACAATGTGGTTACGGACGGACCTTATACCGAAATCAAGGAATTTATTAGCGGTTACATCATTGTAAGAGCAGAAACCATTGACGAGGCTGTAGAAATGGCAAAAGGGAATCCAATCTTTAAAATTGGGGGAAACATTGAAGTACGGGAGGTTTTAAAACGTGATTAATAGTGGAAGGCCCATCGTCATATCATGAACTTTTACCTCAATTGTTCCGGCTGGAATATGCAAAAATGACGGCTGTGTTATGCCGTCATTTTGGTTTAAAACATATTGAGATTGCCGAAGATATTGCCAGTGAAACGTTTCTGAAAGCATCTGAAAACTGGGCAATTAATGGCACTCCAAAAAACCCATCAGCATGGCTCTATACCGTTGCAAAAAACAAAGCTAATGACTACTTCAGACATCTTTCGGTTTTTGAAACAAAAGTCAAAAAAGCCATACCATCTGATAAAATTGAAGTCGAACAGGATTTTGAGCTCAGTGACCAGTATATTATTGACAGTCAATTAGCTATGATCTTTGCAGTTTGCAATCCAACGAATTCAACCGAAAGTCAGATCTGTATGGCGCTTCAAACCCTTTGCGGTTTCAGCGTAGAGGAAATTTCCAACGCTTTCCTGACAAAAACCGAAACTATTAAAAAACGTTTGCACAGGGCCAGAACCAATTTTCGGAACGATAATTTTCAAATCAAAACATTAAGTGCCACAGAAATCAAATTGCGATTGGACACCGTTTTAAAAACGTTGTACCTGTTGTTCAACGAAGGGTATTTTTCACAAACCAACCGTCAGTTTATCAGGAAAGAACTCTGCTCAGAAGCAACACGACTATCCCTGATACTGACAGAAAACCCATTAACTGATACGCCGCAAGCCAACGCATTGCTTGCTTTAATGTGCTTTCAAAGTTCACGTCTTGAAGCAAGAACCAACAGTGAGGGTGAAGCCATTCTTTTTGACGAACAAGACCAAGACCTATGGGATAAAGCATTGATTGAAAAAGGTAATTATTACCTGGTAAATGCCTGTAAGGGCAACGAGGTTTCAAAATACCATTTGGAGGCAGGCATCGCATATTGGCACACAAAACCTACAGACCCGGACAAGTGGCGACACATTTTACAGCTTTATAATCAACTTATTGTAATTGAATATTCGCCTGTAACTGCATTGAACAGGTCATTTGCTTTTGCCAAAGTTTACGGATGCGAAAAAGCCATTGAAGAAACCAAAAAACTAGACTTGAAAGAGAGTAATTATTATCACGAATTATTGGGTTATCTGTATGCCAACATAAACATCGAAAAAGCCATAAACCATTACGAAAAAGCCATCCAATTGATAAAATCCAAAACCCAGATAGAAACACATACAAAGCAAATTGAGCAACTGAAAAATGGTCGGCCATCAGGTAAATAGTGGTGAACTATAAGCCAAGCCATTGCACGACCATTAAAAAAGCTTGATATCATTCTCCCTCTTTATAAACAATGACTTTATACAGTCCTGTTTTTAGACCAAACCGGACCAATTCCTGTAGTGACGCATTGAGTTGTTCCATTCCTTTTAATCTGTCTTTTTTTCGGGAAGAAGGCAGCATGAGCAAGCCCTTTTCTTTAATTCAGAGCGTTGCGGTCTTCTAAGATTGCGATAAGGGCTAAGCGTTTTTCAGTAACAGACCACGAAAATTCATAGGCAAATGGTAATGACCATCCTAAAGCCTATTAATTTTTCATTTTATTATTTATATTGAAGCAGTACCCTGCTCTACAATAAATTCCACCCGAAAAGAGTCCGCAATGCACACCCACGAAGACAAAAACCAGGAAAGTCAAAGTCGCACTACAATGCATCAGGCCAGGGAAACGCAGGATAAAATGGGCTCTTTCCAGTCTAAAAGCAGTCATTCTGAAGCTGCTCAAAAGCAATCAGAACCCGCAGATAGTGGTCCGGGGAAACCAGAGTTTCAGGCCCTGAAATTGGCGTCCCGGCAGAACACCATTCAACGTAAAGAAAATGACACCGGCGCGTCGGACAAACCCGCCGAACTTAATGCTCGTGCGTTTGCATGGGCAACAGCTAGTCACGTTGCTCCTGACCAGGCAGAACACTGGCCTGATGAAGCTGGTAATGTGGTGCAAAGGAAGCAGAATCACACAAAACCTACTGAAAAAACAGAGGAAAATGTCCGGATCAATGCTGGTGCAGAGTTAGTGGAAAGGGCAAACAGGCAGGAAACCACTGTGCAAAAAAAACCGTTGACCGGAATTGAAAGCGATTTACCCCAATCACCCACTCCAAAAAAAGAAAATAAAACAGGTTTACCGGATCATTTGAAATCCGGAATTGAAAACCTCTCCGGCCATTCGATGGACGACGTAAAGGTGCATTACAACTCTGATAAGCCCGCTCAATTACAAGCCCGTGCTTACGCCCAGGGGACAGATATTCACTTGGCTAAAGGTCAGGAAAAACACTTACCTCATGAAGCCTGGCACGTGGTGCAGCAAAAACAAGGTAGAGTAGAACCTACCCTACAGATGAAAGGCAAAGTGAATATTAATGATGATGTTGCTTTAGAGAATGAAGCGGATATAATGGGGACAAAAGCTATTGCCTCAAAGCAGGGGTCGATTGATCAGGGATCACGGCAAAAAGAAGAATTATCGAGTGTAAAGGACACAAGCCAAAAGAAGGTAATCCAGCGAAACGGAGAATCGACCAAAGAGCTGCGAGGAATGGTTGCACCAAAAGTAGGTCAACAGGATATAGAATTAGCTAAGGGAATACAGAGCAGACTCGAGGATATATATACAAAGACAATGAAAATAGATGAAATGTCTTTGATGAATAACATAAATTATAATTCAGCGGTATGTCTGGGCGGCATCATATTACCTCCATTACGCAGCTTTGGCAGCTTTGAAGAATTAATAGATGCATGCAAGTTCATTAACCTGGGAAAGGGATCCGTCAAGCGCGGGATCTATGAGTTATTAGGTGGCCCTCTGAAGGAAATGATCGTGATCAACACATTGTCCACCATGGAAAAAGCAGGACAACTGGACTATTTGCAAAAAAGTGATTTTGGCGGTATCGCCGAATCTGGGTGGAAAGTGGTGATAGAGGTCCATTACTACAGGAACAGACCAAGTATCAATAATGTATTTCATAAGGACACATTGGGGAATACATTATTCGTAAACCTTAATTATTTGAATACGGAGAAGATAGTGGGACCGGAATATGTTGTTAACCCCATGGAAAATGAGGAGCATATGGCCCATATTTCCAAGAGTTTGCCGGGAGAGTTCCTTGATGACAGAGCATCGGTAATGGAAGGTATAGACGAACCAAGGATAATAGAGTATGCAGAAGTACCAGAATATGGTTACGTATCCTTCGTCGATGAGACCATCAACCACTCATCTCCCACTACGGAACACAGGACAGTAAAAGGAAGTGATATACACACTTATCTAAGGAAACAGGATGAAAGCAAATACGATACGTATAAAGAAGGACATAACAAATGGAAAAAGCGATGGACAAATCTTTGGGGCTACGAAAGCTATTTACCTCATGACGAAAGGTTTGACGCACAGGGTTGGCTAGGGGTGTTTGAAAATATTGAGGATGGGGATACGAGGTACGATAGAAACCAGATACGTGCCATAGAACGTGAGAGAACAGTACTGAGCAATAATGACATTGACAATTTAGTACATATTGGTGATCATAGTAGTTTTGGAGAAGTTTCGATACCAAAGGTTAAGAATAATGGTAAAATGACCGCCGATGATCGGCCGCTGAAGCGAAGGATGAGCATGAACCTGGACAGGGAGGGTGGCATACCGGAGAAAAAAGAAAGTGGAGGAAAGCGGTCTTTCTTCCGGACATGGGTACGGGCAGAAAAGGTAGAGACAGATGTCACTAAACCTGACTGGAAATGGGACCAAATAAAAGAAGAAGATAAGTAAATGAAATGCTTAAAGAAACCTGAGGTGAATAAAGCTTCTTGACAAAAGTCCATCATTAGAAGTGACATTTTTATGCAGCAGAAAATTACTTAGAAAAAGGGCAGTAGGATCTATACCAATGGTAAGGGTGAAAGAATATAAATTGGGATGAGGACTCCATGGTAGTACTTATATAAACTTGTGTATAACATTAATGAATAGAAATTAGTGACATGAACATATAAAGCTTGTCCTTAAAAGGCCAAACCATTAATTTAGGTTCATAGGCTATCAGCCGTCATACACACAAAAAATTGGAACAAATCCGAAAAAATTTTGAAGCAATTTTTGAATTAACGGAAAGTGATTGGCAAGTTTTTTCTTCCAAACTGACAAAACAAAAATTCGCTAAAAAATGTAAACTCCTCGATACAGGAGAAATTGAAAGACATCTCTCTTTCATTGAAGAAGGGATCATCCGATTTTATATACCTAAAGAAGAAAACGACCTCACCTTCGCATTTATATTTAAAAACTCATTTGTAAGTGCATACGACTCTTTTTTGGTCCAACAACCTTCAACATATATCGTTGAGACCATTACGAATACCACTCTATGGCGATTAACATACAGTGACCTTCAAATCATATATAATGAAACTCACGTCGGCAATTTGATCGGAAGAAAAGCAAGTGAAGATCTATTCCTTAAAAAATCACAAAGAGAACTTTCCTTTTTAAATGAATCTGCAGAGGAACGTTACTTAAAACTTTTCAAAGAACGACCCGAGCTCATTGAACAAATTCCTTTGAAGTATATCTCTTCCTACATTGGCATTACTCCACAAGCATTGAGCCGTATTCGCAGGCGAATTTCTTAACCTGAGTTCATTGTAATAATCTTGCGGAGTCCTCACTTTTGAGAAAAAAAGTTGACCAATGAAACCACTATTTGTTTTGATCGGGACATTTATTCTATCCATTGTAATTATCAAATTGGCAACCCATCGGATTGACTACCAACTCTCAGGTAGAATTGCCATGTCCTCGATGCTTTTGTTTACCGCAATAGGCCATTTTACTTTTACCAAAGGGATGGCTGCAATGGTCCCGGACTTTTTACCGCTAAAATCAGAAATTGTACTAATCACAGGTGTCATCGAAATATTATTTGCGGTCGGATTATTAGTTCCTAGTTATAAACTACTTACAGGTTGGGTTTTAATTGCGTTTTTCATTTTGATATTACCTGCAAATATTAAAGCTTCCATAGAACATATAAACTATCAAACCGGTGAATTAAACGGAAATGGTCTTTCTTATTTATGGTTCAGAATTCCGTTGCAAGTAATATTTATTATTTGGGTATACGTATCCGTAGTAAGGCAATGAAATCAGAACATCCCGGGGAGAATATTATCACCTGAGATAATTCAAATGCTTAAAAACTCAGGAAGGGAGTTGTCCTTCTATCCGTCTATGGATCCAATACAATTGATAATTGCTGAAAAGAAAATGGCGAATAATCATGTCAATACTCAGAGCATTCAACAATTATTTTTCTCGAAAATTTCACCTCTGAAAAATAGCTGAATGATCAGGCTTCATAATAATATAATAAAAGATAAAGTCCGGGAAATAATCTATATTTTACATATCATAGTCTGAAATTACCTTTCACCACCTGAATTATGAGAAGTATTTTTTTGGTGTTACTGCTAATAATTTCACTTGCCTCCTATGGACAACCCTCCATTAGTTTCACTTTCGATGATGGGAGCACGTCCGATCGTCCCGGATACACTTTCGAAGAGTGGAATGAAATGCTGCTTGACAAACTGGATAAAGCAGATATCCGGGCAGTATTTTTCATTAAAGCAGGTGGGTTGGTGAATGAAAAAGGAAAGTATCTATTGAACAGCTGGAATGAAAGAGGACATAAAATCGGCAATCATACTTACACTCACCCCAATTTTAATCGTGAGGACGTAAGCGTCTCGGATTTCAAGAGAGAGTTACTAAAAACGGATTCATTGATTAGAAATTATAGCAATTACGTTAAGCTATTCAGGTTTCCTTATTTGAAAGAAGGAAGCTCTACACCCAAAGTGGATAGCATTCGTCAGATCTTAAAGCACTACCATTACAGCAACGGGCATGTCACAATAGATGCATCAGATTGGTACATAGATAGCAGGCTAAGAAAAAGGCTTAAAGAAAACCCTGATGCAAATATTGATGAATTCAAAAGCTATTACCTGCAGCACCTGTATGATCGGGCAATATATTATGAAGATTTATCCTTCTCATTAACAGGTAGGCATATAGATCATACTTTATTGCTACATCACAATCTTTCCGCAGCGTTGTTTCTGGATGACCTTATTAAAATGTTCAGGTCCAAAGGGTGGAAAATCATGTCAGCCCATGAAGCATTTGATGATCCCATATTTGACCAGGCCACTAAACATGCCGGTGAAAGCCTGATTTGGGCTTTGGCAAAAGATTCCGGGAGATTTGAAAAGCAGCTCAGGTATCCGGCGGAAGACAGCAGGTATGAAAAGGATAGAATGGACAAACTTGGGTTGTAAAACTGCTTATAATAGAATAGCACACCATATCATTAAAATATTATTTAAGCATATTAAGAGCTGTTTCATAACGCTTCCCACCTATCCGTGCCTGCGATAAAAGCAGATAATACAGTCACTTATCCGTGATAGGATCAGTGAATGGAAAACCATCATAAATCAACGTTCATATGCCATAAGAAGGGGCCAATTCATTCATTCTGTTCAAGGTGAGCAAACCATTGAATTGAGTATCCAGGAAAAATTGAGCTAATTGTACAGGAGGTTTAAAAGTATAAAATGTATCCCATCAAAAGTCAAATGACAAAACTGGAATACAAATGTTCCCAGGGGGAGAGACCGGAGAGGCATATTAAACGTACTTTGATTTTGAAATGGGCAACATGAACGGGTTGTGATTATCCATAAAATCAAACGTATTTTGGGTCGTAACTCGGTGATCTTCCGGTTAGATTGGGTATGTCGTTATACTCCTTGAGAATTTTACAATTAACCCCCTGATGATATGTATGCACGTATGAAACTTATATTTATGAGAAAAGTCGGTGTTTTAGCCGGTATTGCTGTAGTATTCCTGATTTTTTCAGGTAATAGCACAAGTGCCCAACAGCAAATCAAGGTGAATGTTTCTCCCTCTGTCAGCGCATCTATCAACGGTCAGCTTGAATTGGATCGAAAGAAATACTTTAATCTGGCTGCGAGCTCTTCCGAGATCAATTGGAATATACAAGACCAAACGCGTTTTGACTATTATTTCAAAGACCTTGAAATGACTGTAGGCAGACAGCTTGGCCTGGTATATGGAGAAACCAGGTGGGGGAACGGGCTACGCGAAGATGCTGCAAGGCCAGGCTATATGGACATAGCGTTCTTCAAATCTAAGATGAATCCAAATGACAATGGGTTGGACGCTTTAAAAGGCATATTCGGAAATCGGCAAGGGTTAGTAACACATGACCGCCGTTCCGCCTATCCTGACTTCATGGAAACATATACCAAAAGTGGTGGGGAAGAAGAAAAATATCCTACCAACAATGAGGCGGCGGCTGAGATTGTTGCTCATTTATTAAAATATAAGTATACGGACTTTCAAAGGCCTTCTTACTTTGAATTAGTGAACGAGCCCGGCTGGCGATTTTGGGGTGATCAGCGTTTTGCAGAATTCCATACTGCGGCTAAACAAAAAGTGGATGAAATGGGTATTTCCACCGAAATAGGCGGTCCATGCTATTCTGTCTCCTATTTCTACAGGAAAGAATATGATCAGTTGAGTAACATCACCAACTTCATTGATGCAACTAATTTTGAGCTGGATTTCTACTCCTTTCACTCGTATGACTATATGAAATGGGATGAGAGCGCCAAGGATTTTACGGGTAGTGTTTCCTCCGGCCTGCCATTGGATGGTGTTTTTGATGCGCTGGCTTCCTATACCTACAATAAATTTGGTAAAGAATTAAGCTTTATAGGAAGTGAACACGGAGGTTATATTACCGATCCGCAGAACAGGGAAGATGCGTTGAATGCATTGGCAGACCAACACTTTCCCGGTTCCGGTTTTGAGCACGAAATGGAAAAAAGAAGTATCGACAATTTCATAATGGTAAACAGCGCTATTGCCAACACGCTCACATTTATGAACCATCCTCACATTGTCAAGAAAACGGTGCCGTTCATTCTCCTGGAATCTTCACGATGGGACCCGTACTATTATTCAAGCCTGTTGGTGAAAGAAAACTTTGATAAGAACAGTGATAAGTGGGCAGAATCCAAATTGATTGATTTCTTCAGGTATTTCGATGGAGTAAAGGGAAGAAGGGTTGAATCTTTTACCACCGATACAGACATTCAGCATATGTCCTTTGTAGATGGTAATACATTGACCATGCTCTTTCATAACCAGAGTAACGAAGAAGGTACGATAGATATTGACATTGATGATATAGGAAATTCGATAGAAGAACTAAAGATCAGGAGACTTGGCAGAGGAAATGACTTCAGGCCCGTATTTGAAGAAACTACCCTTTCATCGGTAAATGACATTCAAATAGGTGCACAGGAGTCTATCGTTCTTTTTGCTACGTACCAAAACACAATACAAGAAGATGATATTGTAGATGAGATAGCGCATTACGCTGCGGAAACTGCCACGAAATTCAGTGGTTCCAAAACGTTTACGGTACAAATACCTGACCATAAAAGGGCGAAGTATGCGATCGTAAGGGTAGGATTAAACAGGCCTTCAGGTGCTTCAAAAGATGTCAATATTACTTTAAATGGTGTCAGTCTTAGCGTGCCGGTGGAAAACGCTGCTGACCGTATTACACAATCTGACAACGGCTACTCCACCACCAAAATCATAAAAGTTGCAGGCCGTTTTCTCAAGGAGAGCAATGACATTGAAGTAAGTTTTCCGGATGGAAAATCCGGCGGTGTAGGCGCTGTTGTCCTTCGGGCGGCCATTATGGGACAGGAAAGAGTGGACGTAGTAACCGGAATAGAAAGCCATTTAGGTCAAAACTTTATCATGTACCCTAATCCGGCAGATCGAAGACTGACAGTAAAAACGAGCAAGCCAGGCGAAATACAAATTATTAATTTAACCGGAAAGGTAATGCTTACTTCTGAATTAAGTCAGGGCAGTACCTCACTAGACCTGGGTGATCTGGCTAAAGGCAGTTATATCATCCAATTCATGCATATGGATGGAGTTTCTTCCAAGAAACTTATTCTTAAATAATGGACGATGTTGAGTCATGGCTACAGGGTCGTAAATTCGTATGGGTCCGGATAAGTTAATCGAAACCTATGCTATTTATTCTTTTTTAATGCCTGTAAACCAGTAAAACTGACGCTATGTGAAAAGTTATACAATCTGATATTTATACTCGAAATAATACCTCTGAAAAATCATCTTAACCGGCTAATACCACCTTTATGACAAGCAAAATCAACCTAACGGTAAGTACAATTATTTCCTGTTGCGCTTTTATCTGTACCACTTTTGCTCAAAACCCGATCATCACCGACCGCTTCACTGCAGACCCTACGGCGCGCGTTTTTAATGGACGGCTTTATGTTTACCCATCAAGTGACACTACTTGTACACAAATTGAAGGTAATAATGGCTTTTGCATGCCCAACTACCATGTCTACTCGACTAAAGATCTTACCGAATGGACCGATCATGGCGAGATCATAAGTCATAACAACGTACCCTGGGTCAAACCCAATAGCTATGGAATGTGGGCCCCGGACTGTAATTATAAAAACGGGAAATATTACTTCTACTTCCCGGCGATGCCAAAAGATGGAAGTGCATTTCGCAATATTGGTGTGGCCATTTCAGATTCACCTGCCGGGCCCTTTGTTCCTGAAAAGGACTACATGAAAGGGGTTACAGGCATTGATCCAAATGTTTTTGTTGACGATGACGGTAAAGCTTATCTCTATTATGGCGGAGGTGAGACCTTATATGGAGTAGAACTCAATGAAGACATGATATCGGTAAAAGGTAAACCTGTGGCGATAAAAGAACTCCCTAAGAAATACAAAGAAGGTCCATTTGTTTTCAAGCGTAAAGGCATCTATTATTTCACTTTCCCACATGCCCCCGGCGGTTCAGAAGAAATTGCTTATGCTACGGGAAAAAGCCCGTTAGGCCCCTTTGAATACCAAGGAAAAGTGTTAGAAAGATGGAAAGACGGATGTTGGACCAACCACCACTCTTTCGTCGAATACAATGGCCAATGGTATCTGTTCTATCATAGCATGGACATTTCCAGCGATCAGCACCTGCGTTCTGTTTGTGTGGATAAAATCTCTTTTGACAAGGACGGCAAAATCCCCGAGATCAAAGCCACTAAGCGTGGTATAGGAAAGGTATATGCCAAAGATAAAATTCAAATAGACCGATACAGTACCCTGGAAAATGGTAGTGTTGCCAGAAGCGGCCATAAGTTTGTGAACTGGATCGTAAAAGGCATTTCTGCCAAAACGGTGCTCACTTTTAAGGAGATCGAATATGACAAAACACCCTACACATCAGTCCTTGCTTACGTAAGCTCTGTTTCATCGGGAGGCCAAATGATGATCTATGACGGGAATGAAAAATTAATGGCCACCTTCGATCTACCCCGGATGCGTTCAGGGGAATGGCGTGCGGTGCAAGCTGACTTAGCATTCAGTCCCAAAGGAATGCAGGACCTTAAAGTAAAATTTAAAGGTACAGTAAACGACCTGAAACTGGATTGGATAAAATTCATTCCTAAGAATTCATCGGCTATAGTGGCCTCATACGATGTACAGCTCAACTATGACGGAAAAAGAGCAATGACCAATGGTGATAACTGTATGGTCTATACCCTGAAAGAATTTGCAGCAAAAAAGTTAAGCGTCACTAATATATCAGACCTGGAAAGTCTTAAGATGTACAGGAATGGCAAGCCTGTTACTACGCTAAATACGGCGTCAAAAGGAGGCTTGATCAATGTGGTTTCCCTTCAGAAAGAAGTCTTCTACAACCCTTTTGAACGTATGTTAGCAAGTAACTGCTCTGATCAAAATGGTGTATTGTTTGAAAAGTGTTCACTCGGAGGCCAGAATGCTGCGTATATCGAAAATGGAGATAATTTGATTTTCGATAATCTTCGCTTCACTAAAAAACCGACCTCCATAGAACTATCAGTAGCTTGCCAATCCAATGGAGGGACTATTGAAGTAAGAAAAAATGGAGTCAATGGCACATTGCTGGCCACACTGAAAGTGGTACCCACCGGAGGGTTCCAAAACTGGAAAACCATTTCAGCCTCACTATCGGGTACTTTCACAGAAAAGGACAAGCTCTACCTCGTGTTTAACGGTGGGAATGGGTTTCTTTTCAACGTGCATAGCTTTCGCTTGAAATGATCGATTTGATCAAATACAGATCAAAACCTGGTTGTTGGTCTCTAAAGTCGCAATTGCATTTCGTAAGAAGTGGCAGAACAAATGGTATAAACTCAAATCAAAAAATAAAGAAGCACCTGTCAAATGCGTAACACTGAACGAATTGTATGCATCATTCTCGTCCTTTTTGGCTTCCTGAATGCCAAAGCTCAGTTACCTGAAGGCTATCCGGACACACACCGAAAAAAACAGAACATAAACCTGAACTGGAAATTTGCCAAGGACAACGGAAACA
The DNA here is from genome assembly GCF_007097395.1 of Fulvivirga sp. M361. GTDB lineage: Bacteria > Bacteroidota > Bacteroidia > Cytophagales > Cyclobacteriaceae > Fulvivirga. The sequence continues at coordinate 94,881 of NZ_VKDC01000013.1, read as the reverse complement.
TAAAGCCTGTTGCCGTTGACTTTGATGATAGCCAGTGGGAAACTGTCGCTATCCCTCATAACCCTGACCCCATTTCGCTACTGATAGATGGAGTTACTGAAAATTGGATCCAACCGACCTATATGCGTGACGTGAGTTGGTATCGAAAACAGATCACCATCGACCTGGCCGAAGATGAAAAAACGTTCATTGAATTTGAAGGTGTTCACAATAAAACTGAGCTGTGGATCAATGGTCAGCTTGCAGGCAAACAGGATATAGGTGGTTATATTCCGTTTCATTTTGATATTACAGATTTTGTAAGGCCGGGAGAAACACATACGCTGGTAATAAAAGCGGATAATACACAAGACCCAACTATTCCTCCTGATCCGCACAGAACAGACTATTTAAAGTTTGGTGGTGTTTACCGGGATGTTTATCTGGTCACGACCCATAAACTTCATGTAAACTTCAACTGGGAAGATTTCGACGCCGGTGTCCACATAACCACGCCCTCGGTAAAAAAAAGAAACGGTACCGTTTCAGTAAAGACCACTGTCGTAAACGAGTTTGACCAAGCGCAAGAATGCCAGGTAACTACCAAAATAATAGATGCAGATGGGTTCGTACTTAAGACGATGAAAAGTACGTATACGATACCTGCTAATCAAAAGTACACCTACCGCCAAACCACTGGGATAACAGAAAATTTCAACTTATGGTCACCTGATGACCCTTATCTATATCGCGCTGTCTCTTTCATATACAAAGGTGATAAGCTCGTTGATTTTGTTGACAACAGGTTCGGATTCCGGTGGTTTGAACTGATTGATGGTAAAGGGTTCATGTTAAATGGTGAACCCTTTTTTATGATTGGTTTAAATCGTCACCAAAATTTTCCTCATATCGGTGATGCTGTCCCTAACTCTCTTCACTATGAAGAAGCATTACGTTACAAAGAAGCCGGGATAAACACCATTCGACTATCCCATTATCCACAAGATGACGCATTTATTGAGGCCTGCGATGAGTTAGGCATTATGCTGTACGAAGAGCCGGCCACATGGATAGAATGGGAAGAAGGAGAATGGATGAATAAACTGACCCAGGCTTTAAGAGTCACTATCAGACATCATCGCAACCACCCTTCTATCATCATCTGGGGAGCAGGTATAAATCACAGAGGCCCTGTACCACAATTACAATATGCTGCAAAAGAAGAAGACCCTTTCCGTCTTACGGCAAGTGCCTCAAGTCCCTGGAATGGAATTTTGAACGCAGGACTGACTGACATATACGCCACTATGGATTATCGCTCTACCGACTGGCCGGAAGGAGACTTTTGTATGGTAATGGAACATGGGTGTTCTCCAAATTCAGAAACCAATCAATACCATATTTCAAGGTACAAAAAAAGAAAGAACAACATAGGTGCTCTCGCATGGGTAGGTGCCGACTATAATCACTTACAACCGGAATGGAAACCCAGGGCTAAACTTACGGACTACGGTATTCTAACTGCCTATCGCCACAAAAGGCCTTCATACTATTGGTACCATTCGGAATTGACTTCTGGCCCTACTGTTCATATAGCGAACGAAACAGCTTCAAAAGATGGAAAAATACGTGTATTCAGCAATGCTCCTAAAGTAGCACTTTACGCTAATGAACAATTGATAGCCATTCAATCACCAGATAATCTACAGGAAAAACGACATGTGGATCATCCATCTTTTACATTTTACTACCCCTGGACCAGCGAGAAACTTAAGGCAGTAGCACTTAATAGGGGAACTGTTGTTGCCACACATACGCGTACAAAGCAAAGTGCACCGTATGCACTGAAAATGGAAGTGGATTATCCTGAAACAGCACTGGTAAGTGGTGGTTCTGACATTAAAATGATCAGGGCATACATAGTAGATAAAGCCGGAGAAGTAGTAACCGATGCCACCAATAAAGTTCATTTTGAGGTCAGCGGAGAAGGTCAGTTGGTTTATGGGCATAAGGACTACATCAAACAAATGGAACCCCTTGAGGGAGTTGCCACAGTCTATCTTCGGGGAACAGTCAATCCCGGGACTATTACAATAAAGGCAACCTCACCGAAATTAAAAGCCGGCTCACTTAAACTATCATCTGTTACTCATAAGAGTAATGAAATTGAGAAAGCGGCTAAGGCCATCTATGATCATCCCATACATCGGATAGATATAGGAAGTGAAAAGCAGTTCGTGGAGTTTGACTGGAAAGCCTGGACATTAAAGGATGCCGACAATATTACGTATACCACGAGTGACAATATTACGTTCTCTCTTTCTGCCGATAGCACCATTGCCTGGGCAGAAGGGGAACCCGTTATGATGGGAAATTTGTCTTTCATGGGAGCCGACGGCGCTTACGTATTTAACAACCCATTACAACTTTCCATCACCGGGCTTAAACCAGGAACGTATGTTCTGGAAACCTTTCACCATACCAGGGAGCATGAAAAACAATTTCCATATGCTATAGCAACGGAAATAAAGAGCACATTACAAAGTACTTCTTTCGTATCGGACCATCATATTGTGGATCACTATGATGCCAAAAACACCCGGGAGCGTGCCCCACTCTCTGTAGTAAATATTCTCCAAAGTAATGGTAAAGATACTATTAAGGTCACCTTTAACACAAACAAAGACGATTCTTACACCTGGCTCAACGGCATTATATTGAAACGGACAAAATAAGACCATCCACTGCTATGAATAGATATCTCAAACTGAACAGAATTTCATGAATACGCTGGCTCTTGCATACAAAGGCCTATTTACTAACACTTTAGCACTGTCTACTCAGGACCAACTATCAGTAGTCTTAACATAAAAAAGTGTGAAGCAACCTACAAAAGCACGATACGGATGGAATAACCAGACAAATGCTTCTCGCTTCAATAAAGATGGACTGTCAGCGTCTGTGCCACGACAGGTAAGGATAATGATCAGTACTTCCGGCATAACCACTGTCGTGCTTCGTCATCGTTGTGATGATGAGGCTCGAGTAAGAGGCAATTTCCTGATCTTGAGATTTAAAAAATTAATCCCACTGAAATCAAGAGTATAGAACCCATGACAAGAAAAATTCTAATCGGATTGACCATTCTGCTCTGTCAACATAACTGGAGCGATGCAAACGGCCAGACTACCCAACCCAATATCATTTTCATCATGTCTGATGATCACACATCGCAGGCCATTGGCGCTTACGGAGGGCGGTTAAAAAGGTTGAATCCAACTCCTAACATTGATAAATTGGCCGCCAATGGCATACGATTTGAAAATGCTTTCTGTACAAATGCCATATGCACCCCCAGCAGGGCAAATATCATCAGTGGGCAATACTCTCAGACTAATGGGGTATTGGACCTGGACAGTCATCTGGATACAGACAAGCAGTATTTACCACAAGAGCTGAAAAAATTAGGATATTCAACAGCTATGGTCGGCAAATGGCATTTGGCCAACGAGCCCATTCATTTCGATTATTACAAAGTGCTTCCCGGTCAGGGGAAATATTTCAACCCTACTTTCAGGGAAAAAGGTCAGGGCAAATGGCCGACAAACGTAGTGACATCAAAAGGTCACTCCTCCGATGTGATTACAGATGTATCCATTGATTACCTGAAAAAGTTGGATAAAACAAAACCGTTTTTCCTGATGCACCATTATAAAGCGCCTCATGATATGTTCGAGTATGCACCACGCTATGAAGATTATTTAAAAGATGTTGAGATCCCTGAGCCTGCAAGCATGTACAACCAACCGTATTTCGGATCAGAAGGCACACGTGGGAAAAATGACAGCCTTTTAAGCTACATCGGCACCTCCGTATCCCCCAGGAACAAACAAGCTAACAGCAAAAGTAATTATGCCAATTTATTCTTTGGAGAAATTAATGATCCAAAACTTCAAACTCATCTCGCCTATCAAAAGTATTTAAAAGATTACCTGCGCTGTGTAAAAGGTGTGGACGATAATCTGGGCCGGTTATTTGATTATCTGAAAGAAGCCGGGCTTTGGGAAAATACCGTGATCATATACACCGGAGACCAGGGGATGATGCTTGGAGAACATGATTACATTGATAAACGATGGATGTATGATGAGTCCATGCGTATGCCTTTCGTTATGCATTGCCCTAACATCATCAATAAAAACATGGTAAGTGATCTATTGATCAATAATACAGATTATGCTCCTACCATGATCGAATTAGCCGGTGGAAACACGCCTGACTATATGCAAGGCAAGAGCTTTATCAATACATTGAAGGGCAAGCCTGAGGAAAACTGGCGCGAAGCCACGTATTATCGGTACTGGATGCACGTTATACATCATTACGTTCCTGCTCATTTTGGTATACGCACGAAAGATCACAAACTGATCTTCTACTATGGAAAACACTACTTACCACAAGAGCAGTTCAAAGAGCACTATTGGGCTACTGAGTATAAAGGGATCGAAAATGAAACCCCACATACATGGGAGTTCTATGACCTGAAGAATGACCCGGAAGAGCTTCACAACAGGTATAATGATCCTGATTTCAAAGAAGTCATCCGCCAGCTTCAGGCAGAATTGAAAAAACAACGTATGGAGCTGAATGAAACGGACAGAGATTATCCGTTCATTCAGGCTATCGTAGACAAGCATTGGGAAGATTAATGGGGCAAAAATGGAATTGAACGCACGTAGTCAAAAAGTAGAAGCTGAAGATAACTGCACCGTAGAAATTGAAAAACAGGCTACAGGTATGACATTTAACTTACTTTCAGGCGCCCTCCCCCTTCCGACCAAGCCGGACCTGCGTAAGAAAACAGATCTTATCCCTTTTCAACAAGAGTTAAACCAGGAACAGCTCACTATTAAAAAGCTTGCTAAAGGAAGCTATAAACTATTTATAGACGACAGGGAAGTCGGATCGTTTACTCATCGGGCATTAAAAGCCGGTATCAACTTATCTGCCTATTCCACTACTCCTCAATATCAACAGGCGGAGCATATCTCAGAATTATGCTTTGAATATAAGAAAGTGCAAAATGAGATCCGCACGATCTATTTCATTGAGTACAGAATGCTGCAGAACTATGACGGGCCAAATACCATAGCTGGTAAGAGGGCATATTTAGACTGGCAGCTTGAAAAACAGAAAGGCAAAAGTTACTACAACTGGAATGTTAAAAACTGCAACCGGTATTTTGAAGTGCTTCCAAATGAACAGAAACTCTGGAAAGAGTTAGAGGTTATCAGAGAAAAAATATATACCTCTAATACTCCTCAATGGCATACTTTCAAATTGAAGAAAATATCATAAAAGACCCATTTGCTATGATTACGCATAATAATATAGACTTCGGAAAGCTGGTGCTTTCCGCAATGATAGGCTTAATAGCATGGGGCTGTAACACAAAAGCACAGCCCGACCTAAGAGTAACAGAGGATTTTAATTTCGGGTGGAAATTTCATCACGGCCCAGTGGAAAATGCATACCAAACAGATTTTTCGGATAAGGATTGGCAAGAAATAAGGCTACCTCACGATTGGAGCGTAACCTCTGCCTTTACGCAGGAAAATACAGCGGGTGCTACAGCATTTTTACCCGGAGGCATCGGCTGGTACCGTAAGACCTTTTCCATGCCCTCAAATGCTGCAAACAAGATCACCTGGATCGAATTTGATGGTGTCTATTCAAATGCTGAAGTATGGATCAATGGAACGTATTTAGGAAAACGGCCTTATGGATATATCCCCTTCAAATATGATCTGACCCCATACCTTAAATACGGTAGCTCCAATCAAATTGCAGTAAAAGCAGACCGTTCTGCCTACATTGACTGTCGTTGGTACCCCGGTTCAGGGATCTATCGAAATGTGAAACTGGTCACAACGAATAAAATCCATATTCCTCAATGGGGAGTATTTGTGACCACACCGAAAGTAACCGACGATAACGCCACTATTGCTATACAAACAGACCTTAAAAATCAACTTAAAAACAAAAAAACAGTGACAGTAAGTACCTTCATCTATTACGATAATGTGAAGGTAGGTCATGTGCAAAACGAAATAAACCTGCCCCCTGGCAGCCTGGAAAAATTAAGGCAAGAAGTAACCATTAGTAACCCAAGACATTGGGACACTGAAAACCCCAATATGTATGAAGTAGTTTCGGAAATTTTGTTTAACAAGGAATTGGTGGATAGAAAGGAAACCCCATTCGGTATACGGCATTTCCACTTTGATAAGGAGGAAGGTTTTTTCTTAAACGGAAAAAACACACTTATCCAAGGAGTATGCCTGCATCATGACGGAGGTTTGGTTGGTAGTGCAGTACCTATCGGTGTATGGGAACGCAGGCTGCAAACTTTAAAAGACGGCGGATGCAACGCCATTCGCACCGCTCATAATCCGCCTTCTGAAGAGTTTCTGGACCTCTGTGATCGTATGGGATTTTTAGTACAGGATGAAGCTTTTGACGAGTGGAACAATCCAAAAGATAAACATCATAACTATAATCAACAAAAAGCAGACCCGCTGACCAACGGCTATACAGAGCATTTTTCGGAATGGTCGGAACGAGATGTGAAAAATATGGTATTGCGTGACCGTAACCATCCGTCCATTATTATGTGGAGCATTGGCAACGAAATTGAATGGACATACCCCAGATATGGAAGTTCGACAGGCTATTGGGGTAGTAATAAAGTAGGTAATGTAGACTACTATTGGGATGAACCTCCATTAAGCATAGCAAAGATCAAAAAGAACTTCAGCGATGCTGAACCAGGCCAATACAATCTGGCGGAAACAGCTAAAAGCCTTGTCAATTGGGTCAAACAAGTGGATGATACCCGTCCGGTTACCGCCAACCTTGTAATCCCCTCAGTAGGTAATTTCTCTGGCTATTCAAATGTACTGGACATAGTTGGCCTGAGTTATCGGCAGGCGGTGTATGATTACGTGCATCAAAACTACCCTGAAATGACCTTTATTGGAACGGAAAACTGGACCCGCTATCATGAATGGAAACCCGTAATCGAAAAGAAGTTCATTTCAGGAATATTTCTGTGGACAGGCATCAACTATATGGGCGAATCAAAAAGTTGGCCGAAGAAAGGTAGCGGAAGCGGTTTATTGGACTTCGCAGGATTCAAGAAACCCTCTTACCATATGTTTAAGGCGCTATGGTCAGATGAACCTCATGTATATGTTACCACACAATTGTTAGAGAAATCACCTTACCAATGGGACCCAAAAGCAGAACGGCTCATGGAAAAAGAAGAAAATTGGGCTGCACGTCAAAAATGGGGATGGCAAGAGGTCAATGAACATTGGAATTATGAGCAAGGAGAAAATATAGCAGTAGAAGTATATACCAATCAACCTGAGGTGGAACTGTTTTTGAATGGAAAATCGCTTGGAATTCAAAAGCTTGAAGACCAGAACGATCATATTCTGAAATGGTTGGTACCTTATACGGATGGTCAGCTGACCGCAAGAGCAATGGAACAGGCCCAGGTGGAAGCATCGATCCAAACAGCCGGTGCGTTTAACCAACTCTTAATTAAATCGGATAAAACGTCACTTTCGGCAAATGCACGTGATGTAGCGCACTTTACGGTACAATTAGCAGACAAACAAGGTAATCCGATACAGCATACCGATCGAGAAGTGATATTTCATATAAAGGGTGATGTAAAATTACTGGGAGTAGACAATGGAGCCCCTGCCAATGTACAAAAGTATCAAAACGATAGGTTAACCACTTCCAGCGGCAGAGCGTTGATGATACTACAGGCTAACTTAAACCCATCTAAGGTTGAAGTGATGGCAACCAGCGGAAATGTAGAGAGTGAAACCATTAAGCTAACAGTGCAATAACCGATCAATATTACCGGATGTTTGTTCTAAGGACTTTGCTTTTATAAAATAAAAAAGACTACCTCAAAAATTGAAGCAGCCTTTTTTTCAAAACCTGTGTGGTTTACTTTTTAATAAATTTCTGGATTTCAAAACTTTCATCAGCAAATTTAATTTCTATCAGGTATACTCCCGGTTTTAATGAAGAAGTATTAAAGGAATAATCATTGTCTATCAGCGCTAAACTCTGTTTTCCCTGAAGGTCCAGTATCCGGATAAGATCGATTTTCTTATTGGTGGTAATATTCAATTGATTATCTACAGGGTTGGGATAAACATTACTGTATTTAGTAACTGCCCCTGAAATAGATGCCACAACAGGACAACCAAATTCATCCACTGTTTCACCTTGAGGTGTATCCGGGCATTGATCATTTTCATTAGTAACACCATCCTCATCCAGGTCATTCAAGTCTTTAACACAATCCTCACCGGGTAAACCATAGCACCCCTGAGCCGTTGGACCGAGTCTTGGGTTCCAATCTATTCCCGCCTGCCAAAATTCACCCTCAAATTCATACGCACCAATGTCCGGGGCATTGCCCTTGAAACCATCTGTTATACCAGGTATCTCCCTTCCCTGATCAATGATCGATGTGCTTCCTGCTTTAAGGCGAAAATCACCTTCACTACTATTCACGAATGGATCTGACTCAAACACATGGTTATTCTGTTTGTCAGACTGAGGCTCCCAATTGTCCTGATCTCCCAGGTTATTCCATACATTAACTTCGGAAAAGGCAGTACCTGCTTTATGCCATGCCCCCATAACCTCAGAGTTATTTAAAAGTGTATTGTTATAAATATCAAGGCCCTTGGCATCCCAGTTAATCTGTATTCCTGCCCATTCCGTATTCCAAATCACATTGTGATGCACACTAAAGTCTTCCGGGTCAACATCTAAATAAATCCCGGTAGCTTTAAATTTGTCGCCCCTTGATGCTATATCATGAAACCAGTTGTGATGTATTTCCGAACCTTGCGGACCTCCAACCGTGTAAAAAGTACCGCAGTCATCAGCAATCAAATTACTTTTATATACATCGTTATAAGCTACTTCAGCGCGTTTTGCATTGAAGTTGATACCATCACGTCCACCATTAAAAATAGTGTTCCCTATTACTTTACTATCATCCGCAAATCGCACGACTAAGGGCGCATCATAAGAACCTAAATAATTAAAGTCATGAATATAACAGTTCCTCAACTCATTAAAACTGCCCGCCATCCTGACTCCGGTCGCTGCACTGAATGCTATTTCACATTTTTCGATCACATTCCTTTCCCCATTAACCTCTACACTGGGTTTGTTGGCATTAAATCCTGTAAAGATCCCTTGTGTATGATTACCATAAAAAGAGGATAAACCAAACAGAACATTATCGGTAGAACCCGGTGTTTTTACCTCAATAGCTCCTCCGAATACCGCAAGGTTCCTTACTTCGATAAAACTGCGATCGTTTAAGTCAATGGCCACTCTTCTTCTTCGCATTCTTACCATGCCATCCTCCGGTGCGTTACCTTCCGGCAATTGCACAAACAATTCCTTTGTACGCGGGTCGTACCACCATTCGTTCTGATAGTCCAACGCTCCTTTTACACCTTCAAGATAAAAGTCACCTATGTCTTGCGGAGCATGCACTGTCCGTATCCAGGTAGGATTCTTGTTTAATGTAAATTCTACTCTACCAGCGGAACTACCTGTTATAAAAGCCTTCCAGGCTATCCATCCGGCGCCCGGTTTATCACCGTAAAAAAAGACCGATCCACCGGACCAATCTATGCTGCCGGGAATTTCGGAAGAGGTTAAAAAAGCACCTGAAACGACATCAGGAGCACTTCCTCCTGTATTTCTTATGGAGTTCAATGTAAAAGGCTTACCATCTACATTATTGGGCCATCGGGCCAGGTCTAAGGCAACGTCGCCATTCATTACAAAATTCTCTTGGCCCAGTGATGGAAAATCTATAGTTGTCTTGTAAACAGCCCCTGCATCCTGCGTCCAGCCGCTAAGGGACTGCATAGCAGAAATTATAACTTTCTCGCCGTCCTTGGCTTGAAATACAATAGGATTACCTGTAGTACCTGAATTCGCCGGTTTCAACGTTTCCTCATAGGTACCTGCTCCTATAGAAACTATATCCCCTGCTACAGCAACACTCGCCGCTTTACTAATAGTCAAATAAGGACTGGATTCTGACCCATCATTTGCATCACTCCCATCTTTACTTACAAAAATAGTCTGGGCCAATACTGAATTGCCCACTAACAAAAAAATCCAAATCAAACTCCGCATAGTATACCCTTTATTCATATAAATTTATTTAAGTTGTCAGAGCCACTGCTTTAGAAGTCAATCACTCTTGTTCAATATTCAAAACAAATATAGCGCTAGACCAAATGTCAGCAGGGTGGTAAATATTGACGAATCCCGGGGGTAAATGTATTAGTGTAGGGTAGAAATACCCTGCAGATCATTGAAGAATGATATAATTATCCCCTATTCTTTCGGGTATAGCTTTGATTGGCAACACATTGAGATAGTCTTATCCGGGATTGGAGCCGGATCAACAGCAAGTTGTGGGAATTCCATTGTTCTAATGGAAATAATTGGAACCTCGTATAGCATCAAACGGAGGCAGTATTGATTTTTTCCCGAATCAATTGCAATTTTTCTTCATTCAGGGGTTTCGACAAAAAATGAAGTACATCAGAGTTCAGCTCTACCTTATCCTTGTCATTGGGGTTATTGGAACTTGTGAGTATGACCACTGAAACACTATTGATGATATTATTCGAAAGATCTGAGAATTCATTCAAAAAATCGAACCCATCTCGTACAGGCATGTTAAGATCCAGAAATATAAGTTGAGGCAGAGTTTCTTTTTCAGCCTTCTTTAAGTATTCCAATGCTTCTTTTACAGAAGTAACACCGATCGTCTCTTTGGAAAAATTATTAAACTCGATAACCTTTTTGTTAATAAAAAGGTCGATATCATTATCATCTACTAATAACACAATATCAGCACATGTATCTACCATTCAAACCAGCTAATAAGCGTTTTATAAAGTGCAACTATCACAGACATCTAGCGATTATAACCATTTCCAAAAAAATAGTTATAATGCTTTAGCAAGAAATTTCAACATTACAGGAATAATGCAAATCTATACTACTAAGTGACAAACAAATTTCAGGGTTAAAGTGTTTAATAAATCTTTAGACTACAGTATGTAGTGAATTCAAAAATAATTTTCTATTATTTTTATCGCCGAGAAAAATATATTAAAATTGAAAAAATTTAATCTAATAAGAAAAACTATGCATTACAGGTCTCTGAGATTAGTATCTCTCTTTTTGCTATTGGCTGTTTTTTATTCATGCGGCACCAAGTCAACGGAAGAACAGACTGACGCATCTGAGGAGTTTACAGAGGCGGAAGAGAAGATTAAAGAGCAAATTCAGGAAGTTGTTTATGATATTCCGTCGCCATCGGAAATTCCCTTTTTATTAGAGGCTACCGGTGCGGAGTTCAACGAGTCCCTGGTCAATGATATCAATAAAGTGGATAATTATTCTTCCCGAAATGACAATGCTGCTTTAAATCTGGGGGTATATGCTACTGACATTGGTTATTTAGTATCCTATGATAAAGTCCAGGAAGCTTTAACTTTTATGACTTCCTCTAAAAAGTTAGCTGACAACTTAGGTGTCACAGGATCTTTCGATACCGAACTGATCAAAAGGTTTGAAGCTAATCTATCCAGAAAGGATTCGTTAGCCTACCTCTTGAATGAAGCCGTCAATACTACAGAAAACTATCTTAAGGATGATAACCGCAATAAGTTAGCCGCCCTGATCATATCCGGAAGTTTTGTAGAAGGTCTGTATATTTCTACCTCCCTGATCGCTTCTTATCCGGACAATATCCTGCCGAAAGATAGTCGTAACCTGGTATTGACACCGCTGATACGTGTTGTGTTGGAACAAGAAAAATCCGTTAAGGACCTGATTATTTTATTAGAAAATATTGAACAGACAGATCCTGTTACAGGTCTTATAAGTGACTTGAAAGGGTTAAGCGCTAAGTACGAATCACTTAATATTGAAGAGCAGATCCAGAACAACAGAGCTGATCTTGTATTATCAGATGCAACCCTGTCAGAAATCACAGAAGAAGTAGCTGAAATAAGGGCACGAATCACGAAGTAACAAAAAAAGATTTTAATGAAAAGGAGCGAATTAAATATCGCTCCTTTTTTTATTTGTTCAATAGGCTATATTTATAGGCTAATGCCGCGAAACTTATGAATGTATGAGCGAACCTTTACTTAGAGCCATTATTGAACTTTTTGCGATTGTGGCTAAAGAAGATGAAGTAACAACGCAAGAGAAAGAGCAAATTGAAAGCTTCTTACTTGACCACTTAAATAAAAACTCCGTACAAGATTATTTAAATCAATTTGACGAGTATAGTGAAACAATTATACCTTCAAATAGTGCAGACACGATAGAAGAGCAGCAGCAGATTGAGAAAATCTGTAATAGAATTAATTTAGAGCTTACTCAAAAACAAAAGGTTGTCATCATCATCGAACTTGTAAGTATTATACTTGCAGACGGTCACATTTCCAAACGTGAGAAAGAGCTGGTCAAGTCCATTGGTGAAGCTTTTAACATTTCAGAAAATAAAGTACAACTCATAGAGTACTTTATTAAGGCCAAAACGCCTGAAGACCTGAACTTTCCTGAATTTTTGATCATTGATGGACATGAGTATGATACACCAACTTTTAAACATCTAAAACGTGACGAGCTGCATGGTCACATTTTTATCCTGCACTTTTCAAAAGTCGATGCCTATTTCATCAAATATATGGGCCCAGCAGATGTATACCTTAATGGGGTCCCTTTAAAGTCGGGGAAAAAGGCAGTATTCGCCATAGGCTCCACCATACGTTCCGATAAGGTCCAACCTATTTACTACGGTGATGTTATTGCACAATTTATTAAAAATAATGATGCAAAACCCATCACTTTTGAAGCCAAAAACCTGTCTTTTCGTTTTAAAAACGGAAAGTTGGGGTTGAGAGACATCTGCATTTCAGAAAAATCCGGCAATCTCATCGGTTTAATGGGCGCTTCCGGGGCTGGAAAATCGACATTACTTCATGTGTTGAATGGAAGTGACAACCCCTCAGAAGGGCAAGTCTTGATCAATGGAATTGATATACACCATGAAACACAAAAAGTGGAAGGTGTCATTGGCTTCGTGCCGCAGGATGATCTGCTCATTGAAGAACTTACCGTTTACCAAAACCTGTATTACGCGGCGAAACTATGTTTTGATCACCTTTCCAACGGGGAAATAGAAACACTAGTACTCAAAACACTAGATAACCTTGGGCTGTCGGAGACGAAAGACCTAAGGGTAGGGTCACCATTAGATAAAACCATTAGTGGCGGTCAGCGCAAGCGCCTTAACATTGGTTTGGAACTTCTGAGAGAGCCAAGTGTATTGTTCGTGGATGAACCTACTTCCGGTCTGTCTTCCAGGGATTCTGAGAATATTATGGACCTATTAAAGGAACTGTCTTTAAAGGGGAAACTAATATTCGTGGTTATTCATCAACCTTCTTCAGACATCTTTAAAATGTTTGACAAGCTTGTCATATTGGATACCGGTGGATACCAGATCTATTATGGGAACCCTGTCGAAGCCGTGGTATACTTCAAAGAAACTATTAACCTTATCAATAGTGAGGAAGGTGAGTGCCTTGAGTGTGGCAATGTAAACCCGGAACAAATATTTAACATCATCGAAACCCGGGTGATCAACGAATACGGTAATTTCACCAATGAAAGAAAAATATCACCTGAACAGTGGAATCAGCGGTTTGTATCCAATAACAGGATCAAAAAAATTAAACCTGTTTCTGAAGCGCCACATTCTACGCTTAACATCCCCAGCAGATTAAAACAATTACAGTTATTTTCTGCAAGAGATATTTTTTCCAAACTCAGCAATAAACAATACCTCTTTATTAACTTATTGGAGGCACCTGTGCTGGCCTTTATCCTGTCTTACATCGTAAGGTACTATAATACACACAACACAGTAGATGTCGGTTATTCCTTTAATCACAACCTAAACATCCCTGCTTACCTGTTTATGAGCGTCATTGTCGCTCTGTTCATGGGACTAACCGTAAGTGCAGAAGAGATCATCCGGGACCGTAAGATATTAAAAAGAGAGGCCTTCCTCCATCTTAGCCGAAGTAGTTACATTCTTTCCAAGATACTCATTCTTTTCACGCTTTCTGCTATCCAGACACTGACCTTTGTATTAATCGGAAATACTATCCTGGAAATCCATGATATGGTCTTTGCTCATTGGATGATACTTTTCTCCGTGTCTTGCATGGCCAATACCCTCGGGCTCAATATATCCTCGGCGTTCAATTCTGCAGTAACCATTTACATCCTGATACCTATCCTGTTAATACCTCAACTTGTTTTAAGCGGTGTAGTGGTGAAATTTGACAAACTGAACCCTGACTTGAGCAATACGGGAAAAGTACCATTGGTAGGGGATTTCATGACATCACGATGGGCATTTGAAGCTGCCATGGTAACTCAGTTTAAGGATAACGAGTATGAGGATATATTCTATACCTATGAAAAGATAATGGCTGATGCAGACTATAAAAAGATCTATTATCTGCCCACCTTAAAATCCAAATTAGAATATAATCTCAATAACCTCAGGAGTAAAGACGAAGAAAAGGAAGCGGTGATGAAACAAAACCTGAGCTTGCTCAGACGTGAAATAGGCCGAGAATTGGATCAGTTAGGCAAAATACCGTTTGATGAGTTGGAAAGCCTGACCATCGAGCGGTTTGACTCGACAGTCTATCGTAAAACATACGACTTCCTGGAACAGCTAAGAGCATTTTACTCTAACAGGTATAATAAAGCGGATAACGCCAAAGAAACCATTATCCGTGACCTTACGGATACCGATGAAAAAAGGACAGCATTTGAAAAATACAAAGCTAAATATCGTAATGAGTCCATTGCTGAAATAGTAATGAATAAAAATGAGCCTCATCGTATCGTTGAAAAAGGAGATGAATTGGTTCAGATGATTTTTTCTATTTACAAGAACCCGGACCCTGACCATATCTTAGATTACAGGGAACAGTTCTATGTTCCAAAAAAGCATTTTCTTGGCTTTGAATTCAGCACTTTTACTTTCAATCTAATGGTGATCTGGTCCATGTCCCTTCTGTTAAGCATTACGCTTTACTTTGATTTACTGAGAAAAATAGTAGATGGACTTGAGAAAGTGTTTAGTAGTATAAAAGGGAATTGATCGTTTTGACATCTTCATAAAACCAGATCCTGAGATATGTAGGTTTATGCAGGACTCTCTCGAACATTCTATTTTCAAATTTTGTTACCGGGTACTGGCAACGCAGCATATAGTTATTTGATTATCATCATATTACAAGTGTACTTAAAAAACGCCATTTCTCAACCGTTTATTACGAATCGAGCTGTGGTTACGAGATAAAACCTCAAAAATGGGATAAACTCGATGATTTTGAGGTTCAAACAGCAAAACCTCCCATAAAAAGGGTATTTAAAGGTCAAAAACTGACTTTTGCTATCATTGATTAGCTCCATCCAGTCCCAGTCGTCAAGTGCATTATGCCCCGGACTCTTTGCACTCTGCTTTTAAATGAAGTCTAATTTCTGAGCCTGCCTGTAAATACACTCACCTTTGGATTTGAAGGATTTCCTGAGGTCCTTCTAAAAGAGACTACCTGCCCTACATGTCCTAAAGCGTCAGCCACCGGCCCGTTGAGTAGGTTCCAGAAGGGATATTCAGAAGTATTTTCACCTCGTTTAAAGATTACCTTCAAGGTTTCAAACTCAGCGTCATTAGTCTTCCGTAAAACATCACTTGCCTCTTTCAGGTTAGTCAGTGTTCTTCTTCGTTTCTCTTCAAAGGTCAGTTCACTATAATTGACACCACCTTCATTTGGGACTTTTCTTGCCGCATTTATGATGTTTGTCGACAGACTCAGGATATGGTCCAGGGTTTCATCGGCGCTTCTTGACTCAGTGGTAGGTCTAAATGCCAGGTCTTCAACACGCAAACCTTCAGTAGCCCAATAATAACGAAAACCAAGACCGTCAACCATCCTGGCCGCCACACTGCCTGCTGAATATTTTTCCGGATAATCAGGTATCTCCTGGTAAGGTAATATTAGTTGATCTTTTTTTTGTGCATTGGAAATGAAGCCTAGCAATAGCAGTAGTGATAAGGTAAGAATAACTTTCATATAGTGTTTATTAAAGATTATTTAATAAGATGGACCCAACCTTTACAGGTAGCTTCATTCTCCATGTTAGCTTCATAGTAATACACTCCTGCAGCCTGACCCTCTCCGGCCCATTCATTCCGGTAATCATCGTTTTCATAAATTGCGCGTCCCGAACGGTTAAATATTTTAAGCGAAACCTTTGACGGAGCAAGGATCACAAATGTATCGTTATCACCAGGTACGGATGGAGTTAATACGTTCGGTACTGCTATACGACTTATATCCACAGTTTCCCGGGCTTCATAGGTACAAAACTCTCTGACCGCTTTAAGCCTAACGACAAATTCTCCGGCTTCTTCATAATTGTATATCAATGTTTCTTCGGTACTGGTATTTCCGTCCCCCAGATCCCAAATAAATTGAGCATCCGGATCGTTCATGGTGTTGATAAGTTCTATGGAGGGTTCCGTCCAACAGTCAAAATTCCTTGAAACAGTGAAATCTACCGCTACCTCGGGCACTACCCGAACATCTACAGAATCCACCTCATCGCATAAGGCGGTACGAAACGTAATATAATACCTTGTATCCTCTTCTGGCCGGACGACCGGACTACGCTCAGCAGAAGCGAACGTACCGTCAGAACTACTCCACGCATAGGAAGTAGCTCCTCTTGCTTCAAGGCGTATTTCGTCTCCAAAACAGATTTCGATGTCATCCAATAGTGAAAATTCAGGGTCTACTACTTCTACCGTTTTAAAAGCAAAATTTTCTGATGTACAGGTTGTAGGGTCAAAAGCACGTAGCCTGACCAGATAAACACCGCCGGAAGCGTATTGGTGTGTAATAAAATCGGAATTCATACTTGTTGTATCCGTACCGTCACCAAAATTCCAGTCATATTGTATACCCCCCCTACTGAAGTTCTCAAACACCAACGGTTCACCAAGACAAATAGAAGAAACACCAGGGGCATCAAAATCCAATGAGTTTGTATTAAAGTCAGCCTCCAGTAACGCCAATACCTTTATATCTACAGAGTCCACCACTTCGCATGGAGCTTCACGAAAAGTGACATAATACCTGGTATCCATTCCTGGTTTTACAACAGGATTTTGATCAGAAGAGGTAAACGTACCATCAGCACTGACCCAGTTGTAGGATGTGGCGCCTCGCGCTTCAAGGCGTATTTCTTCTCCAAAACATATTTCAGCATCATCCATTAGTACGAAATCCGTTGCTAACACCTCGATAGTCTTAAAAGCAAAATCTTCTGAAATACAGGTATTTGGGTCAAAAGCACGTAACCTTATGGTATATATACCTTCAGCACTATAGTTATGCACTATAAAAGTGGTATCGGGACGAGTGATATCTGTACCATCACCAAAATCCCAATCGTATATTCTACCACCTATACTCCTGTTCTGAAGTACTAAAGGTTCACCGAGACAGATGACAGAAACCCCCGGATCATCAAAACCCAATGAGTTCGTGTTAAAATCGGCTTTGAGCGAAGCCAGATCAAACTTGAAAGAAGCGTTATTGCAATTGCTGCTGAGATTAGACCTGGACCAGGCATTGGGCGTAGCAGGAAAGTCATTTCTATTGCCACCACAGCCTGCACATACAGCATGATAAACCACTCCGCTTTTATCAAACCGACTGGTACCTCCATCTACATGAGTATTGCTGGTTGTCCCTCCGAAAAATGTGCCGTAAAGAAAGCGCTCTGCATTTCCCGACAGTACCATAAGGTAAAAATCATTGCCAGAGGTCAATCGATCAAATGCATCGCTGGAAGTGGTCAGCCCCTGGGTATTTCCTCCTACGAAATTCCTGGTGGAAGTTCCTCCGCCTGGTGAAAGGGCTTGTACAGAATTCACGTTGCCACCCCAACCCGCCAGATATATATTATTGCATTCGTTGACCAGAAAAGCAGTCGGTGAAATATTCGGTGTATTACCCCCGGAGCCAAACGTTGTAGAAAAAGGTGAACCACTTAGATCGTTACTGAACTTTTGTAAGAACTGACCACCATTGGGTTCACTATATACGCTTCCAAAAACAGGGTAAATGCCTTGGGTCTGACCGTAAACAAAAACGTCATCATTGGTATCCAGATCAATGAAGTATGCCTGATCATAAGCCGGAGTGCCTAAAAAGGTACCTTCATTCGCAAGGTCTCCACTTGCATTGATCTTACATATCCAACCATCAACATTACCCGAAAGTGTATTTTGCCAGCCATTATTTAAACCGGAAAAATCAGCACTGGTAGTCCCTCCTGCTACCACAATTTCATCAAGTGAGTTGACCTTGACGGAATAGGCGGCATCATCTCCTGACCCTCCTAAAAATCGTGCCCACGACACGGCCAAATCAGGTGTTAACTTTACTACGACGGCATCAAGGTTACCTCCATTGAAGCTATTAAGGATATTATCACCACTCTGGCTCAAAAAGTCCGAAGAAAGGGAGTTAGAAACTACGTAAGTGTTATTGTTATCATCAACAAAAATATCACCTCTCAGTTGGTCACCGTAGTTCCTTGCCAGCGGGCTTTCTCTTATGCCTACCTCAGGTCCTCCAGGTGCATCTATACTTCCGGAAATAAAGTTTATCCCATCGTTCTTACTTCCTCCCAAATAGGTGGATGCCAACAAGGTGCTCCCATCTGGACTTAATTTAGCTACAAACAAGTCAGCTCCATTATATTGCACTCCTCCTAAGGGTACTACGTTATCCCCGCCCTCAAAAACTGAGCCATTAGTTACCGGAAAATCAGCTGAACTGGTTGCACCTAAAACTAATAAAGAGCCATCATTTGTCGTCACCACACTTTGAGGTGTCTCTGTTCCGCTACCTCCCAGATAAGTGGCATACAACAGGTTGCTGCCGCTAGAATCGTACTTCAACAGCCCGACATCCCAAACACCACCACCGAAACTCTCCTGGTAGACCCCTGTGGTGATTGGGTAACTGTTTCCTCCGCTTAATGTCGTGACCATTCCTCCGGAATATAAGTTTCCGGATTGGTCATAGGATGCCGTATTGCCCCAGTTATCATACGTCGACCCGGAATAGGTCGAAAAAATCAAGAGGGGGTCTATGACCAGATCATAACAGTTATCATAACCTCTTGGAAACCCGAACCCGACTATTCCATCTTTAAGCTTATAAACACACTTTACTTCGTGTACTTGTCCCTCTATGACCTGATAGGCATAGGGCTTTAACTCAGTCATATAACCCACTTCTGTTTCCACAATCAGATTACCTTCTTTCAGACTAACGTTATGGGCCGCTTCATATTGGAGCGCGATTTCATCTGCATTACCCCCTGGATATACTGTCATATCGTATTTCAGGTAATCCTGATATTGATAGAACACCAGGTCTATATTCTCATAAATACCTCCATAAAGTACCGATCCGTATGTACTTGCCTGACTGATCCAGTCGTTCGGGTTATTTCCTCGTATAAAGTTTACCTTTGCTGTACCTGGCTCTTTGCCTTCAATACACTCAGGCTCCATTGAATTCAGGAAGTTTAAGTAATATGAATGACTGGTCACCTTTTCAGTGCCATCATGAACACTTATTTCATGCTGATTTTGTGCTTCATAAGGGTTATGGGAATGCGATGGATGGCCTAGAGATGCAGCATCCATAAAAGAAAACAGTATTCTATTCTTCTCAAAGAAAGCGCTACCATGGCCAAGTGAATTTTTAAAAAATACATTTGCCGGCCATTGCCCTTTATTTTCCATAAAAACAATGCCTGGAGGTGCGGCCTGTACCATGAATGGTACCAGTACGTAAAGCGCCAACAGTACAAATATTATTTGTCGTCTCACAATTCAAAAATATTTGAACTTTGCAATATAGCCCAACCTCAAATATACTGATTCTACACTTCTTTTCGCAGTACTTCCAGCGGAGAACCATTGACAGCATCACGGGTATTTAACCAACCGATCAGTACAGTTAAAAAGATAACAGTTAACCAAATGACACCCAGGCTGATCAGATTAGGAAAAAAGATTACCTCAAAAAACCAAATAGATAACGCCCATCCTGAGATCAGGGACAAGCCTATGCCGGCAAAACCTGCAAACAACCCTAAATAGGCATATTCAAGCGCCGTCATATGTCGAATTTGTTTTTTTAACGCACCTATAGTCCGCAATAAAACATTTTCTCTGAGCCGGATGAATTTGCTGTTAATAACTGCGCCGGCCAATACAACCAAACCAGTAATAATGGAAAACAATGCCATAAACTGAATGACAAAAGCCACTTTATCAAAAAACTCATCTATCGTACTCAATATCACTCTCAGATCAATCACCGATACGTTTGGATATAAAGTGATCAATTCGCGTTGGTAAATGGTAGCCTTACTTTGTGCATCGATCCGTGTGGTTAATACATAGATCTGGGGTGCTTCTTCCAAAACTTCGGTCGGAAAAACAAAAATGAAATTAGGCGGATCACTCGGCCAATCAACATCGCGAATACCTGCTATAAAAGTAGTGATAGGTACGCCTTGCACATCAAATACCACAGTGTCACCGACTTCTACTTCGAGATTTTCATGCATCCCTTCGGAAATAGTCACATAAATACTGTCATTAGATACATGTTGAAGTTCTCCTTCTATCAATTCCTCAGAATTGGTCAGTGTATCGCGATAGGTTACACGGTATTCACGGGTTATTGCCCAGTTCGGAATGGCATCTGTTGTATCACTTTGGATGGCCTCAACGCTCTTACCATTGATATTTTCTATTCTGCACGTAATGATCGGCACCAGTTGCTGCACAGGAAGGCCGTTATCTTTGGTAAGTTGTACTACCTTGTCACGTTGCTCCGGTTGGATGTCAAAAAGGATTGTATTGGATTGGTTTTCTTCACCGATAAATTCCACCTGGTTGAGCAGGCTGTTTTGAACAATATTAAGCGTAGAAATCAAAAACGCTCCAAGCCCTATCACTACTACTAAAACAGTGGTTTGATTATTAGGCCGGAATAAATTGGCTAAGCTCTGTCTCCAAACAAAACTCCAGTGAGTGGGAAAGTACTTTTTTACAAGCTTTATCAATCCCCAGGAAAGTAGTGTCAGGCATGCAAATGCTAACGATAACGCTGCAAAGAAGAAAAAACCAAGCCTAAAGCTTCCCGACTGGTAGGCCGCAAATAAAAAGGGGAACAATATGATCAGTAGGATGACTACAATTCTGGTTTTTGATCTGTTCTTTAAAGGTTTGAAATTGGTCCTCAGTACGGTAAGGGGGGGTACATAACGGACCGAGATCAAGGGCAGAACAGAAAATAGTATGGCGATTATTACCCCTAGCAACATTCCCTCTAATATGGCCTGCCATGCAATGCCAAGGTCAAGTTCTAATGGTATAAACTCCTGTAACAGTGCTGGAAGTGCATATTGGACCATTAACCCTAAGAGCACGCCTAAAAGGCTGCCTATGAAGCCAATCGCTGCAGTTTGTATAAAAAAAATGTTGAAAGTTTGCCAGCCGGAAGCGCCTACACAACGCAAGACGGCTACCGTATTTCTTTTTTCTCTTACATAAATATGGACACTACTTGCCACCCCTATACATCCAAGGATCAATGCCATAAAAGCGAGCAGGTTAAAAAACCGGTACAGGTTATCAAAGCCATCTCCAAGATTGTTCTTTCTTCCTTCTACCGTTTCATAAGAATGTCCGTATTTACGTGTTAATGGTTGTATCCTGTCTACCAACGCGTCTGTAGCTTTGAGATCATCTGTTTTGAAATACCTCTTGTGGTTTACACGACTACCATAACGTACTAACCCGGTAGAATCCAGGTAGTTCATAGCAATGTAAACAGAAGGGGTAAAAGTAGCCTGAAGTCCACCTCCACCAGGTATTTTACTCACCGATCCTGCTATCTTAAATGTAAGTCCCCCTACTCTCAGAGAGTCATCGGAACTCACATCATACTGTTTGGCAAGGTTTTCATCCAGCATGGCGTAGGGTCCGGATTTCATCAACTCAACTGCATTAGCAGGGGAGGTTTCTATTGTGCCATAAAAGGGGAAATCACCTTCCAGGGCTACTATTCGTGCTAAGCGTGTACCAGGAGTACTGGTCATAAACATCACCATTGAAGCCATACTCGCTTCACTTGCCTGTTCCCCGGCGATAGAATCAAACTGATCTGTAAGTTCTTCTTCAAATGCTTTATTAGCGTTAATGACTAAGTCGGCCCCTAACAAATCCTTGGCCTGGTCATCAATGCTGCTTTGCAAATTAATATTGAAAGAATTAATGGAAACAAGGGCTGCTATACCTATAATCACGGAAGAAATAAATAAAAAAAGTCGCCCAAAATTATTTTGGGCATCTTTCCATGCCATTTTCCAGACCCACCTGTCTTTAAAAACGTGATTTTTCTTTTTCTTGATTTTTATAACGTACTCCATCACGAGGCTTTCATCGACTTCTTATCCATTATTAACTTACCTCCTTTTATTTGTACGATACGCTGCGTATTTTCAGCTAACTCCATGTTGTGGGTTACCAATACAAGGGTAGTTTTTAGTTCCTTGTTAATGTTAAAAAGTAGATCCGTTACCACCTGCGCTGTTTCTTCATCGAGGTTACCGGTAGGTTCATCTGCAAACAGTATCTTAGGTGAGGTGATGAATGCCCTGGCAATGGCCACGCGCTGCTGTTCTCCTCCGGACAGCTGAGAGGGATAGTGTCCGAGCCTGGCACCCAAACCTACACGATCCAACAGTTCCTTTCCTTTTTCTCTAAAGTTTCTTTCCCCTCTTAATTCCAATGGGACAGTGACATTCTCCAACGCTGTAAGAGTAGACAGTAATTGAAAGTTTTGGAAGATAAACCCTACATGTTGATTACGTACATAAGCACGATCATCTTCATTCAGTGCATTTAATTTTATTCCCACTAAAGATACTGTACCGCTTGTAGCCAGATCCAGACCTGCGCACAAACCAAGCAGCGTCGTTTTACCACTGCCTGATGGACCTACAATAGATATCGTCTCACCTTCTTCAATATTAAATGAAACATTATCTAATACAGTAAGTTGTTGGTTATCTGTTACAAAAGATTTGGTCAGATTTTCGACCGAAAGTATAATTGACATAATTAACAATAAGTGATGTTTATTAAACGCACTTTTGCGATCAAATGGTTATTTTTATTTTATCAAGGGTTAATTTATGGTCTAAATTTTGAAAGAACTCTTAATGAAATGTTAAAACTGAAAAGCTATCGCAATACAAACCAAGTTCATTAAACCTGATACTTTTTCAGTTATTCCACGTAGAAGTTAAATAAAACACCTGAATTGAAGTTTATGAGTAGTACGCGTGTTCTCTTACTTGTTCTTATAATTATTCCAATTGTAAGCTTTAAAACCGAGAAAAAAACTGTCGTATTTTTTGGGGATAGTATTACGGCAGGTTACGGCTTGTCAAAAGAACAGGCATATCCATCTATTCTCAAATCTCAACTGGAAGAAGAAGGGGTGGATTGCGAAATTATTAATGCAGGTTTAAGTGGAGAAACTTCAGCGGGCGGACTGTCCAGGGTTTCATGGATACTCAAAAAACCCGTTGACATATTTGTATTGGAATTAGGTGCCAACGATGCGTTACGCGGTCTTCCTCTGGATGTGACAAAAAGTAACCTGCAAAAAATTATGGATAGGGTAAAAGTAAAAAACCCTGAAGTCATCTTTATTATAGCCGGCATGATGGTGCCTCCTAACCTGGGTGATGAATATGCCAAAGAATTCACATCCATTTTTCCGGCATTGGCAAAAGATAACAATACTATTCTGGTTCCTTTCTTACTTGAAGGTGTGGCAGGAGATGAAAACCTGAATTTACCTGACGGTATCCATCCAAATGCAGACGGACACCGCATCCTGGCAGATAACGTCATGCCTTTCCTCAAAAAGGCGCTGCAATAATACCTAAAGAGCCGTTTAAGTGTATTAAAAATATCCTGACAGTTAATATCAGGAAGCACACTTAACCAGAATTTTTTTGTTGATTGACATTATTTTTTAACCTATAAATTTATATATCATTAAATCTTTATACAGTATTATTTACAAGAGTGCAGCCAGGCCTGAGCTTTCTAAGAAAGATCTAAAGGAAATATCCAGGGTTTCATCTTCCAATAATGCAAAGGAGGGTATAAGCGGAATGCTGCTCTATGTAGAAGGTGAGTTTTTACAGCTATTAGAAGGGGAGAAAGAAAAAGTACTTACCACATTTAGTAGAATATCCATCGATGGCCGGCATACAGACATTAATATAATATGTGAAAGTCATCAGAAACAAAGACAATTCGAGGAGTGGAATATTGGATTCTACTCATTGACAGGCAAAGAATTTCAGGACAAAACAGGCTTCAAAAGTATAAAGAGTTATTTTGAAGCAGACAAGTATCAGGATGAGATCATGTTGGTATTTCTACTCAAGCAGTATGCTGAATTGGCTAATAAGCAAACCTGACAACACTAAACCCTGTGATCCACCACAACGACCTTCCGTGAATGCAGGATAAGCCAAAGAGCCTGGATGGGATAGGTACTTGGTGCTGGGTATCAGACGCTGGTAAATAAGGCCATAGCCGGTTTGACGGAGAATGCCTGTCACTTCATTGAATGCATATACAAACGTAACCCGATCATTATTGTCTGAAGAATAGAGGATAGGGCAAAAGAGGGGAATAAAACGAAACCAAAAACCTCAGGATATTGCAGTCAGGGTTCTTTTTGAAGTTTGTGTCACCTCTGGCACCAGTTCGAACATTTTATACGATTTACACCAGTTAAGAAAGTTTATGGAAGAATACGGTTTGTTGCCTGATGCTGCTTAATTGAATACTATTTGATATGAGGAAAATCAAAAAACCTGTAGGATCCCAATATCCGAACCCTTATCAAATGCCGAAATATCAGATTTCCTTTTTATCAACAGATCTGCAATTGATTGAGTACTTTGGTTTCCTGTTCTAAGTAAAATTATTTTAGGAGAAAACCCTTTACTCAAAAGTAGATTAAGGAAGTCTTCATCATTTGTTACATCAACTAACGCTTCTGAGCATATTCTCAAATTTCACTATCCTTTGCGGGATAATTCTTCATCACATCATCAACATGAAACACTTGATCAAATTGAGAACTCAACTTTTTTATGAGTCTCCAAGACAGATTAGCATCTAAAAGAAGCTTCATTTAGGCTGCTATAATCTTTATAATTTGTTCTCTGTGTGCTGCAAAAAAAGGCTTGCTCTAATATGCTCCAGCTTGAGCTTTGGGTAATCCTCTAAAATTTCTTTCTCACTCATTCCAGATACCAACCAATTCAAAATATCAGATATAGCTATTCTAGTCCCTTTAATGCAAGGCTTCCCAAATCTTATATCCGGGTCAATGGAGATATATTGAGTAACATTATTCAATATTATAAGGGTACGGAAATTATGTATTAGTTGTTTGACTTTAATATAAAGGTCAAATGCATAACTACACATCTACAGTGTGAAACAAAAAGACA
Organism: Fulvivirga sp. M361; assembly: GCF_007097395.1. GTDB lineage: Bacteria > Bacteroidota > Bacteroidia > Cytophagales > Cyclobacteriaceae > Fulvivirga. Next base: position 69,009 of record NZ_VKDC01000013.1, on the reverse strand, counting down.
ATCTGTCAGCCAAATAATTTTTACGTGAAGTTGGGAGCGAGTGCGGGTTTAGAGAACAAAGTGAGAAGACTTACTCTCGCTTGTCATTCTCACTCTGTTAAAGAGGCGCTGAGCGGATTCGAACCGCTGTAAAAGGTTTTGCAGACCTCTGCCTAGCCGCTCGGCCACAGCGCCTTAATCGTTGGCAAATCTATGAATATTCACATATTGTTCAAACAAAAAATAGAACATTGCCTTTTTATATAGAAAAAGAAAGGTGGCTTAAATGCCACCCTCCCAAATCTATTACTTTTCAAATGACTTTATTCTTCTTTTTTGTCCTTTGAAGGCTCTTTTTCTTCAGCAGTTGCAGTAGGCTCTTCCTTTTTAGGCTCAACCTCTTTGGGTTCTTCCTTTTTAGGTTCAGCTTTCTTTTTTTCAACCTTAACTTCTGTCTTGCCTTCCATTTTATCCTTCAAGGCGCTCAATGCTTCAAGATCTCCCAATGTAGACTTTTCTGACTCATTGTTTATCTTGTTAATTGCATTTGATTTAGCAGGACCTTTTTTACCTGCGGAAGGCTTAGGAGTAGGCTTCTCTTCTGTTTTAGAATAGATGGCCTTATGTGACAACACAATACGTTTGTCATCTTTAGAGAATTCCAATACCTTAAAATCAACAGACTCACCAGCTTCTACTTTGGAGTCATCTTCCTTTACAAGGTTTTTAGCCGAACAGAATCCTTCAATCCCGTAAGGCAACTCAAGTGTAGCGCCTTTTTCGTTTACATTGATCACAGAACACTTATGTACTGAACCCACTGTAAATACAGTTTCGAAAGTATCCCAAGGATTCTCTTCCAGATGTTTGTGACTTAATGCCAGTCTTCTATTGTCTACATCCAACTCCAGTACGATCACCTCTAATTCATCACTTACCTTCACAAATTCTGAAGGGTGCTTGATCTTTTTCGTCCAGGAAAGGTCTGATACGTGCACCAAACCATCGATTCCTTCTTCCAGTTCGATAAACAGGCCAAAGTTAGTCAGATTTCTCACTACTCCTTTGTGTTGTGTACCTACCGCATACTTAGTCAGCACATCAGGCTTGGTCCATGGATCTTCTGTCAATTGCTTAATACCCAATGACATTTTTCTTTCTTCCCGATCTAATGTAAGTACTACAGCTTCCAGTTCATCTCCAATGTTAATAAAGTCCTGTGGGTTTCTTAAGTGCTGTGACCATGACATCTCTGAGACGTGTATCAACCCTTCAACGCCAGGCTGTATCTCAAGGAATGCACCGTAATCGGCTACGTTCACTATCTTACCTTTAACCTTTGAACCGATGTCAAGGTCTTTGGCCAGTGAATCCCAAGGATGTTCAGTAAGCTGCTTCATACCCAGAGATATTCTCTTCTTGTCTTCATCGAAGTCAAGAACTACTATCTTCACAGTATCATCAAGGTTCAATACCTCTTCAGGGTGGTTAATTCTGCCCCATGAGATATCTGTAATATGGAGTAGACCATCCACACCTCCCAAATCGATGAATACACCGAAATTGGTCATGTTTTTGATTGTACCTTCCAGCACCTGTCCTTTTTCAAGGTTATTAAGTATTTCAGCTTTTTGCTGCTCAAGATCTTTTTCAATCAGTACTTTATGTGAGACTACTACGTTATCGTTAGTATAGTTGATCTTGACAACTTTTACTTCCATGGCTTTATCCACGAATACGTCAAAGTCCCGGATAGGCTTCACATCGATCTGTGAACCCGGAAGGAATGCTTCTACACCAAATATATCTACGATAAGTCCCCCCTTAGTTCTTCTTTTCACAAAACCTTCTATCACAAGGTCATTTTCGTAACTCTTGGTGATCTTATCCCATGCCTGTACGATTTTCGCTTTTCTGCGGGAAAGTACCAGCTGTCCGTTCGCGTTTTCCTGCTCCTCAATAAATACCTCTACCGTATCTCCTACTTTCAATTCAGGCAGGTCACGAAATTCAGAAGTAGCCACAAGGCCATCGGACTTAAAACCAATATTTAGAATGACATCTCTATCGTTAATTCCTACTACTACGCCTTCTACCAGCTCTTTCTCTTCAATAGTAGTGAGCGTATCGCCATATACGGCTGCCATTTCATCACGCTCTTTTTGGGTATAGCCTTCACCAAAGCCTTTGGTTTCAAACGCATCCCAATCAAAATCTTCTAAAGAAACAGGATCGTTTGCCGGCTCTGATTTAGGAGCAGACGTTTCCGCTGCTACAGGTGCAGCCTCCGCTACTTTTTCCTCAGCAACGGGCTGTGCCACTTCTTCTTTTTCAGGAGCAGTTTCTGCTTCCGGTGCTTCTTTTTCAGCAGCAGCTTCCGTTACTGTTTCTTCTTTAGCCGTCTCCGCATTTTCAGTAGGTTGCTGAGCTTCTTTTTCTTCAGATGAAGCATCAACTTTGGCCTCTTCTGCGGTAGTTTTTTCTTTTGCCATAATGGTAATCATTGCCCTTTATACATGCCATCCACGGGCAAAACGGATAACAATTTTGTTTACGTTAATAAGCAGCTATCATTCGCTGCAAACCCCACTCTTTTGAAAGGGATTGCAAAGTTAGCAAAAAGTAAGGAGAATTTATATAATTATATGGATTTGAAAGTGAGCAGGCAGACCTTGTCGTTCCCTGTCCCCCTGACATCTTGTGTTGTGTCAATGATTAAATCATGTAACCGGAGATAAGTTATGAATAACGTTTGTGGGAACCAGGGTTATTTAACAAGTTGGCGGTAAGTAATATTCAGCAGGCAAAGTTTATAACACGATATTGCTTATTGCCGCATTATCTGTTAACCCAAATGTTCATTGGAACATAAAGACTATATAAACATGACTTGATACTAGTTATACACCCTTTACTTCAATCAGGAATATCCTCAAAATTGAGTGTACCGAGCACAAAATCCAGGATTACCTTCTGAAAATATAGCGTATACTCTGACTGTGCTTTAGATGCCGCTCCCTGAACATACAAATTATTGGCCTGCGAGAGTTCAACTAAGTTTCCAACCCCTAGCTCATACCGTTCTTTCTGCACTTCTAATGCTTTCTCCGCTGCTGTAAACTGTTTTTGTGAAGCATAGTAATCCGTTTTTGCCGCTTCAAAATTGAGATAAGCATTTTGTACATCAAGGAAAACAGTTCTCTTCAAATTCTTTTCATTAAGAATGGCATTATCATGTTGGAGCCTGGCAATAGTGCGACTGGTCCTGGTCTGAAAACGATCAAACAATGGAATATCGAGTCTTAATCCTAATACAGTAGCAGGGTTAGCATCAAAAAACTGATCGCCAAATGAAACCTCTTCACTTACCCTGTCCGTACTTTCATCGCGGGAAATTACAGGCTGATTGGTATCACCATTGAGGTAACCTATCGTCTCAAACCGGCCGTTAGGCACCTGGCTGGAATTGGCTACAAGGTTAGAGTAGTTGGTTCCATAACTCCAGAATGCTGATAATGTAGGGTAATATCCGGCTGAAGCAACGCCAATGCCCAATTGATTGGATTTAACCGTATTTACAGTTTGATTATAATCTGGCCTATTTTTCAAAGCCGTTTCATACATCTCATTCAAGTCATAGCCTGTCGCAATAATTTCATCTATGTTCCAGTTAGGTTCTACGGGTTCTATTTCTACTACCGGCTCAAGCAGTAATGTTTGCATCAAATTCGTTTTATTGATCCTCAGGTCATTGCCTGATCTTATTTTCTGGACCTCCAGCTGTTGTACCTGTGCCTGTTGTGTGTAAAGGTCAGGTTTGGCCAATGCACCGGCATCCACTTGTCCCTGTATTTGATCAAGCGTGGTAGTTTGTACATTAAGGTTATCCTCCGCAATACGTAACAGCTCCTGACTTAGCAATATCTGCAGGTACTGTTGTGAAATATCAAAAATCAATTGTTGTTTAGCCCGCTCTACTGCATCACTTTGGGCCTGAAAGTCATAATTGGCTCGTTTAATTGACTTTATCCTGCCAAAACCTTCAAATATATTGATCCCTACATCGATGCCAGCGCTTAAGTTGTTGCTTTTTGTAAAAGCAACCTCTCCCTGAACCTGGTTAAACTGTTGCCCATCAATTTGACGAAAAGTACTGGTGGCCGAAACATTGGGAAGGTATCTAAACTTTTCCCTTAACTGTATCGCCTGCTGAATTTCCAATTGGTTGCCAGCCTGCTTAAGTAAAACATTTTCATTCAAACCAATCTTTACTGCTTCTTTGAAAGTGAGCTGAACTCTTTTAGGGTTTTCAGTCTGACCAAAAAGCAATGCCGGGAAAAACAGTATTAGGAGAAGCTTCTTCATAACTTAATTACGCGTTTTCTTTCTTTACATCTGATACTACGGCGCCATCTACCAACCTTATCACCCGGTCACCATATTCTGCATTCTTTTCAGAGTGTGTCACCTGGATAATGGTCATACCCTCTTCATTCAGTTTTTTAAAGATATCCATGATCTCTTCCCCCTGTTCCGAATGAAGGTTTCCGGTAGGTTCATCAGCCAGCAAAAGCTTAGGCTGGCCTATGATAGCCCGGGCCACTCCAACCAATTGCTGCTGCCCACCTGAAAGCTGCTCCGGGAAAAGGTCCTTTTTTGCCACCATTTGAAAACGGTCCAGCATCTCTGCAACCATACTCTTACGCTGTGAACCCTTTACTCCTTTGTACAATAAGGGTGTTTCGATGTTTTCATAAACAGTGAGTTCGTCAATAAGATGATAAGCCTGAAAGATAAAGCCTATGTGATGTTTGTGCATTTCCGATTTTTGCCGTTCTTTCATTTTATGTACCGGCTCATCGAAAAAGAAATACTCCCCTTGCGAAGGCTCGTCAAGCATCCCTATTATATTCATGATCGTTGACTTACCAGCACCACTAGGCCCCATAACAGTCACGAATTCACCTTGCTTCACCTCCAGATCAATCCCTTTGAGAATGAATGTGCGCTGAAAACGGGAATCCACATATTTATCTACATCTACTAACTTTATCATAGTTATTCTTTCAAATTATGCTAACTGTGCAGTTACTTGCCAATAAATATGCCAAACCAAGAAGTTGGGTTTAACCCTAGACAGAAGGGTATTTGGAAACCATATGCCATTCAGTACGTCCGATTTTGAAACGTAGTGTCTGAAATCGGACATGCAATAATATTGTCATATGACGGTTGTTTAGATAATTTTGCATGAACGAGAATGGCAATAGTGAAAAAGCGTAATATATTTTTGTATGGCCTTGCAGCCACATTTATCATCATACTTTCCTTCATTTTTTTATCTTCAGATGAAGTGAATGAGGCAGAATTATTTTCTATAGAAAAACCTGTAATTCCTGTCATAAGCCCTATCTCAAACCCGATTTACTCAGATTTTATAGCATCTTTTGAACAAAAATTAACATTAGAATTCGAACAATCGGGAATACCCGGGGCAGCTGTAGGAGTTCTGATAGACGGTACTATAGTAACGTTAAAAGGACTAGGCTTACTTTCTACTAATCAGACTGATTCCGTCAACGTTCATACCACTTTCAGGATTGCCTCGGTTTCCAAAGGGTTTGCATCTGTACTTGCCGGACTTCACACAAAAGAAAAGTTAAATTGGAATGATCCGGTCAAAATTCACCTACCTGATTTTCAGGCAGAACCCACTGTCTATACGGACAGTATCACCATCAAACATATTTTATCACATTCAGCCGGCTACCCATACCAGGCATTTAGTACGTTGGTAGAGGATGGGATGGCGCGTGATGTCATGCTTAGTGAATTACAGGGCATAGAACTTTCCCGCAAGCCCGGCGAGATCCATAGCTATCAGAATGTGGCTTATTCGCTTATAGAACCGGTTTTGGAAAACCTAACACACTGTTCTTATTCATCACTACTGCATGAACGTATTTTTACACCCTTGAATATGGCAGACGCCTCTATAAGCTATGATGACATGTGGTACAACACCAACGCAGCACTTCCGCACAGACGTTCAATTTCGGGCTACAAACCTGTGGGACTGTCACGGTCTTATTATAACGTAGCAGCGGCCGGAGGGATAAATGCCAGCATCTCAGATATGGCACAATGGATGCAAGCTCTCATGGGTTTAAAGTCTGAAGTAATCCCCCTTAACGTTCTGGACAGCGTATTCAAACCCGTAATTCGTACCAGTGTAAAAAATGCGTCTTTCAGTAGTTTTGACCATCCCAGGAAAGGGCATTACGGAATGGGCTGGCGCATTGTGGAATATCCGCAAGACACACTCATATATCATGGCGGCTATGCAAATGGTTACAAAAGTGAAATAGCCCTGGACAGGCAAAAAGGGATAGCTATTTGTATTCTTACCAATAGTCCGGGGCGGTTCTCCAACAGAATGGTGGTAGAATTCTTCCAATCATTCAAAGAACACTTCCCGGAGACCGCAGACGAGCCGGACAATACAATACTCACTCCTGCCACGCCGGGAGATGCTTAGGGATACCAACTCCTATTCATCTCTTAGTGTATCCACAGGGTCCATGGTAGCCGCTTTGATGGATTGATACGCTACAGTGATCCATGAAATGGCAAGAGCCAGCAAACCGCTGCCAATGAAGACACTCCAATGAATGGTGATTTTCTTTGCAAACTGCTCCAGCCATTGATCCATCATCCACCAGGCTACGGGAAAGCCGATCAAAAGTGAAAGTAAGATGAGCCTTGTAAAACCACCGTTTAACATCAATGTAATCTTAGCGACAGATGCTCCAAGCACCTTTCTGATACCGATTTCTTTTGTGCGTACTGTGATGGTGTATGACGATAAGCCCAAGAGCCCCATTGCTGCAATAAATATGGCAAAGCCGGCAAAAACCGCAAATAACCCTCCTAACTGCTGCTCCGTCCGATACTGGTATTTGAATTCTTCATCTGCAAAGCTATACTGGAAAGGAAAGCCGTCAGCCCTTCGCTTCCAGGCTTTTTCTATCTCGGCTAACAGGGGTTGTGTATCTTTTCCCATGGTTTTTACCTGAACCACCCTCATATCACCCCATATCGGTGCCTCAGTACTAAAAAAGAGATATGGGTTTACCGGTAAACGCAACGACTGGAAATGGAAGTCTTCCACAACTCCTATCACTTCGGCATTGAGGTTTTCATCTCCCGTATAAACGATGGTCTGTCCCAACACATCATTTTCGTCCCAGCCGAAAAGTTTCATCGTAGTTTCGTTGATGACCACCGCCTTTTCATCGGAAGGCCTGTCTTTCTCAAAAAAGCGACCTGTCAACAGGTTAATGGATAAGGTATTCAGAAAATCCTCATCCGCTTTCATCATGGCTATGGTCACTTCTTTTTGCCCGGATTGATCCATAAAAATATCTTCATAGGAACCACGCCCTATAGCATCCATACTAATGGAAGCATTCTGAACAGTATTGTACTGTTTCAACTCATCACGAAAGGATTCTAATTGCGGACCCAGCTTATGTGCCCAGTCAATGGTAATAATATTTCCACGCTCATACCCCACATCGACATTGGAAAAGTAATCCAGTTGTTGGTAAACGATCATAGTACCGGATATTAAAGCCACGGAAGTGGCAAACTGCGCTACGACCAGTACATTTCTCAGCAAAAAACTCTTTCTTGAAGCTCCTGATTTACCTTTTAACGCTGTGACAGGCTTTACATTACTCAGGTAAAATGCCGGATACAGACCGGAAAACAGGCCCAAAAGCAGGGGTATGAGAAGTATAAAGACTAATAAACCAGGCGTATCCCACAACGACATGTGAATGATAATGCCAAGGTGGTCTTGTACTATTATTCTCAATAACTCCATCAAACCAAGGCCTATGACCATCGCGATAGCACACATAAAGATGGATTCAGCCAGATGTTGAGCCAGAAGCTGGAATTTTGGTGAGCCCATTACCTTTCGTATACCTGTTTCTTTAGCTCTTAACGTGGCCCTGGCGGTAGCTAAATTCATGAAATTAATGGAAGCGAGGACAATCACCAGGCAGGCTATAATAGTGAAAATATAAACGTAGTCAATGTCGCTTATCGCGCCGATCCTATTGCCAATGACATCAGAATATAGATGAATATCTTCCACCGGCTGTAAATAAAAATTCCATCCTCCTTTGTCTCCTACCAGTTTTTCATAGTGCATTCCTATCCTTGATAGCATGGGCCTTACATGTTTTTCTCCTATTGCAGTAAACTTCTCTTCCAAACCAGGAAGATCTGCCGTGTCATGTAATTTGACATACGTTACCACCTGGGTCCATATCCAGCTCCATTCAAACTGTTTAATTTTTGGGTTAGAGTAGATAGACATCAGAAAATCAAAATCAAAATGCGCGTTAGTCGGTTGAGGTTCAGTTACACCTGTTACTTCCATGGGGACCCTGCCCTGTCCAAAAAGGAGGGTTTTGCCTAATGCGGGCTTATCTCCAAAATACTTTTGGGCCATTTCATTGGAGATCACCACTTTATTGATGCCTCTTAACGCTTCAGAAGGATCTCCTTCTTTAAGTTTGAAAGCAAAAAAGTCAAAAAAGTTTGAATCTGCTGCCAGGATATCATTTTCAATGTAAGATTTTAAGGAACGATCTTCCTCGAAACGTACTACCTGGTTGCCAGGTGTATTTATTCTAAGTGCACTTTCTACCTCAGGAATCTCATCCGTCAGCACCTGGGCCAAGGGCAATGCCGTAGAACTCATCACTCCTCCATCGGGACTCCATATCAATGTTTGGTTTACTCTGAACAACCTGTCGGAGTCCGGGTGAAATGTATCATAACTGGTTTCATGAAGAACATATAATAAAGTTAACAGGCTGGCAGCTATTCCTAATGAAAGGCCTGCAATGTTGATAACTGCATAAAAACGCTCTTTTATGAAATTGCGTAACGTGACTTTAATGATATTTCGAAACATGTGTCGTTATTTAAGTTTTAATCCTCTTTAAGAGCGCTTAAGGGGCTTTCCAATGCAGTTTTTACCACCTGATAAATTACTGCCCCTACCGTAATAACTCCGGCTACAATCCCACCGGTAATAAATCTTTCCAGGTGTATATCTGTTCGATAGGCGAAGGTGTTAAGCCATTCACGTACACCAAAAAACACCAGGCACGATGCTATGACCAGGCCAATAAATGACAGTTGCATAAAGTTTTTCAGTAACATGATCAATACACTGGTTGTAGAAGCTCCGAGCACTTTTCGTACACCTATTTCTTTGTTTCTATGTTGTATCATATACGCGGCCAGCCCAAACAGCCCCATTCCCGCGATTATGGCAGCGAGTATAGAAAACACCCTAAAGAGTTGTGCTAACTGTTCTTCCGACTTAAAAAGTGCATCAAAATCCTGATCTAAAAAACTATAGGTGAGTGGTACCTGGGGTTCAAAATCCGACCACACACCCTTTATGATCTTTACAGCTTCTTCCGTGCTCCCGGCAGCTATGCGTATGCTTATATAATCCTTGAAGGTATAATCTCTCAAGAATTCTATTGCCAGGGGTTTTACTCTTTTATGGAGGGATTCAAAATTAAAGTCCCTGACCACTCCCAATACCTGTACCGTTCTCTCATCATCACTTCCCTGGTTGATAACGACTTCACTTCCTACAGGTTCTTCCAACCCAAGTTCATGTACCGCACGCTGGTTAAGTAAAATGCCAAACGAATCAGATGTAGCCTGGACCTGAAAATTTCTGCCTTCCAAAAATGACAGGCCTAACGTTCCGGCAAACGTTGCATCTGCTTCAAACCAGCGCATACCCTGACTACCCTTATTCGCCTTAAGAGAAAAGTCTCGTACCATGAACCTGTCTAAGGATGGAATACCGGAAGAAAAGCTTACTCCGGTGATTTCAGTATATGAAAGTAAGGCTTGTTGAAATGCGGCTCTTTCTTCTTCAATCTCCCTGTCATTCGGAATCACCAATACATTTTCTTTATCAAAACCGAGGTTTTTTGTCTTCATGTAATTCAGTTGGTCATTTACAATACCGGTAGCCATGATCAAGCCAATCGAAATGCAAAACTGAAATATCACCAAGGCATTTCGAAAAAATGGTTTCCCGGAAGACATAGGCACCTTGCTTTTTAATACCTGAGCAGGTCTAAAAGCAGTAAGCATGATCGCAGGGTAAAGGCCTGCAAATACCCCAAAAAACAGAGCTACTCCAACAACAGAGGTTATAAGCTCCCAACGCTCAAATAACCCTACCGTTATATGGAACTGAAAATTTTGCTCAGCGAATATCACACCGAGTTCTACCAACCCGAGCGCCAGTACCAGCGCAGCCATACTAAACATTACGGATTCTAATATAAACTGTAGGATCACCACCTCAGAAGATGACCCCATTACTTTTCTAACACCCACTTCTCTGCCTCTGCGTACTACCTGGGCAGTAGCCAGGTTGACAAAGTTGATGCAGGCTACCAAAAGGATCAACAAGGCCACTAAACCAAAGACATAGACATACTTTATATCACCGTTAGGTTGCATCTCACGCAAAAAGTGTGAATAGAGATGAATATCCCTGACAGGCATTAGATGATATTTCACTCCATCGGATGTGGTTTCAGGCTCACCCAAAAACGGGACTACATGCCCCAGGATGATATCATCCAGCCGCTTTGCCAGTTTAAGCTGTATTTGTTCGGGAGGTAAAGCATCAGACGCCCGTATATACGTATGCATGCTAAACCATGACCAATTCGTATCATCCATAAGACTGGTCCAGCTTGTGGACATAGAAACTAACATCTCAAAATTTTGATGAGAATTAACCGGTATATCCTTCATGACACCGGTGATTTTCCATAGCGTCCCACCATCCTTCCCCCCTAAAATATGTCTTCCCAGCACTTCATTATTCGCATAGAATTCATCTCCGAAGTATCTCCTCGCAGCTGATTCACTGATTACGATAGAACCTGGCATTTTTAACGCCTTTTCCTGGTCCCCCTTTAACAGACGACCTGAAAATACACGAAAGAAGTGTTCATCTGCGATGTAGAGGTTGGTTTCACGAAATACCCTGGAATGGTCCGTTTCCGGTCTTAACGTAAAATCAGATCGCTTTATCATACGGGTAGCGGCCCGAACTTCAGGTGCCTCCACCAGTAGCGTCGGAGCCAGTGGTGAGGGAGCTGTAGCATACCTGGTTTCTTCCTCTGCATAGGTCCAGGAAGCATCGACACGATAAAGTTGTTCTGATGATTCCCAGAAGTCATCATAGTTTGTTTCGTTGTATAGGTATAGTGCGATGAATATGAAACTGGCCAGCCCTATGGTAAGCCCCGCTGTATTGATCAGTGTGTACAGTTTATTCCTGTAAGCATTCCTGAAAATAACTTTGATGTAATTACGGAACATGATCATTCGTTTATTAGCCTACCCCTGGAATTACTCATCCCTTAAACTGTCCACCGGATTAGAGGTAGCTGCTCTAAAAGATTTAAAACCTACCGTGAGCAAAGCGATCGATAATGTAAGCCCCAGGCCGGATAAAAAGGTCAAAAAACCCGGCGTTATCCTGTAATCATAATCTTGTAACCAACTGTTCATACCCCACCAGGCTAATGGCACAGCTATTATAAAAGCTGCAAAGATCAACCGAACGAATTCTTTTGAAAGCAAATACAGTATCTGAGCAACCGTAGCCCCAAGGACCTTCCTTACACCTATCTCTTTTACTTTTTGATTTACCATAAAAGAAACCAACCCAAACAGCCCCAGGCACCCGATGAATATAGCGACACCGGAAAACACAGAGAAAATAGTAGACATTTTCTGCTCCGATTCATAAAATTCGTTGATCTCCTCTTGCATGAAGTTGCCTTCATAGTTATAATCCGGGTACACCTCTTTCCATATCACCTCTACCTGATCAGCCACATTTTTGAGGTTGCCCGCAGCTATTTTGACAGAAAGGTTATCATACCTGCTAATGCCATTGATTAAAAATGTAGGTTCTATTTTACTATGAAGTGACATAGTATGAAAATCCTTAACAACACCAACGACAGGCACAGAATTTCTCCATAACCCTATGGTGTATCCAACGATGCTATCAGGCGTAATACCCACTGCCTTACAAAACATTTCATTCACTACCGCCCGATCAGCTGTATCAATGTCAAGCAAACCTTTCCCGGCAATCAATTCCAACCCAAACAAGTCAGCATAATTACCGTCTACTCTTTTATACTGGGATTCCTGTCCGTTGGGTTTAACATCTATGTCTACCCAGGTGGCTGAAACGGACCCCGATGATGGCGGTTTGTAATTTAAACTCACTAACTCAACCCCGGCAATGGATGCCACACGGGATTTCAGAGTTTTTCTCTTCTCATCCCCACCCTCCGGCAGTCTGGGTATCCAGGCGTTAAGGATTCCTTCTTTTTTAAAGCCGAGGTCTTTATTTCTAAAGTAGTCCATCTGATCGAATATGATGAATGTACTGATAATAAATACCTGGGAGATCAAAAACTGGAATACCACCAATGTTTTCCTGAGGTTATAACCTTTGCCTGTATGTCCTGTTAACCTGCTTTTTAACGCTTTTGAAGGTTGGAAACGTGCTTGTACAAAGGCAGGGTATAAACCGGCCAGCAGGGTGATCAAAAGGGTAACAGAAGTTATGTAAATTACCAGTGGCTGATTAGAAAACAGGTCCATGGCCAGCTTTATGTCCAGAAATGGGTTCACGTAAGTCAAAACCAGTTCGATAAGCCCTAATGAGATCAAAACTGCTAATATCACCACTGCTAAAGACTCACCTAAAAACTGACGAACCAACTGAGTTTGTGACCCTCCCAGTACTTTTCTCACTCCTACTTCTTTAGCTCGTTTCACCGCAATTGCTGTAGAGAGATTTACGAAGTTGATACATGCCGTAACAATGAGAAAAACACCAATAATAAGCATGGCCCATAACTCCGATTTCGCCACTGTATTATAGGTGTAATTTGAGTAGTTGGTATTGAAATGAATATTGGATAAGGGTTGTAGCCAATGCTCCCGCTTGGACTGATTATCACCTTCCAGGTATTTATCCACAAATTCAGGGAAACCGGATTGGATACTTTCCGGATTGGCCCCTTCCTTTAGCAGTATATAACATTGATCATCACTACCAATACTTCTCCAGCCTGTTCTTTCAAGGTATTCATCCTCTATCGTAGCGTAGGAGACCAGCATTTCAAACGGAAAGTCAGAATTATCAGGATAGTTTTCCATTACTCCTGTCACCTCCAGTTCATGTTCTTTATTCAGCAGGATCATCTGCCCTACTGGTTCGCTATCTTTAAAATATTTTTTTGCCAATCGTTCAGATAGAACCACTTTATTAGGACCTTCCAGCGCCTTTTCCCTGTTGCCTTTTGTAATTCCCCGATCAAAAATATTGAAAAACCCAGGTTGCGTATAAGCGACTCCATCGTCTTCCTGGATAGATTGCTGCTGTCCTAAAGCATCCGTAAAATTGACCAGACCATACCCTCTGTTGGAAATAAATATGACCTCATCCAGGTAATCCCCGAAATCATTTTTAACTGCTTCCGGCAGCGGGCTTGGGACCCCTGAAGTATTATCTTCATTGCCATCAGAATAAGTATTGGTCACTACTCTGTAGATCCTGTCTTTTTTTTCATGGTAGGCATCATAGCTAAAATAAAACTGTGCAAGCAGAAAAAGTATCACGCTCCCTGTAATGCCAAAAGACAGACCTAAGGTATTAATGATTGTATTCACCCTGTTACGCAAGAGGGTTCTTATGGCTGTTTTGAAATAGTTTTTGAGCATTTTTTATGTTGTTAATCGTGAGTTATCAGTCTTGAGTCGTTAGTCATTAGTCTTGAGTCTTTGTTTTTAATGTTTATAGTTTTGATTTTCTCTCTGCTCAGTCACTTTTGAGTGTCTTTACAGGGTTTGTTTGGGCGGCTTTCAGGGCGTGGATGCTTACCGTGCTTAGTGACAGCAATAGTCCCACCACTAGTGTAAATAGAAAAACAGCTCCATTGATCTCCACTTTATATTCAAAGCTTTGCAGCCAATAATCAGATACATACCACACTATAGGTAACGCAATAACATTTGCCAACAGGATAATTCTCACATACTCTTTAGAGATCAAATTCCATATGCTCATTATGCTAGCACCTAATACTTTTCGTATACCCACTTCTTTGGTACGTTGCTGAACGCTGAATGCGGCTATACCAAATAATCCCAGGCAAGAGATGAAAATGGATAGTATGGAAAAGGCCATGAATATACGTGACTTTTGTAATTCACTGTGGTAAAAAGCATCCAGTTCCTGATCTATGAAATAACATTCGAAAGGTTTTTCCGGGTTAAAATTCTCCCATTTGGATCGAAGCATCTGTACGTTTTCTATCAAATCACCTTTATGTAATTTGACAGAAAGGAAGTCGCTGTAATACGGGTGTTTATTGATGTAGATCACTAAAGGTTCCACCTGGTTATAAAGTGAAGCAAAATGAAAATCTTCTACTACGCCGATTACTTTACTTTGCCTGATTTCTTCTTTTTGTGTATACACCGTAAGACCAAACTCTTTGTGAAGTGGTTCGGTCCAGTTCAACTTTTTAGCTGCGGCCTGATTCAGGATAATAGCTTCTTTTTGATCGGTTATAATATCCCTGGAAAAATCCCTGCCGGCTATGAGTTTAATATTGTAAGTGGTAAGGAAATCTTCATCTACCCCCAATGTCTTAAAAGTGTACTCCGACTGTTCTTTCACGCCCTCCGGAAAAGTTTGGAACGCATAAAAGTCATTGCTCCCCATAAGTGCACTGGAAAGCGCTACATTCGCTACACTGGCTTCTCTAAGGATGTCTTGTTTTAACCTTTGATAATTTTTCTGGGCCATACGGTCTGTCATTTTTATGGCTACCACACTTTCTTTATCAAACCCTAAGTCTTTACCTCTAAGGTATTGGGTCTGTTGTATAACAATGACAGTACCGGCGATAAGTACACTTGAAACTACAAATTGAAACACGACCATTCCTTTTCTTAAATTCAGCCTTTTTGATGTGCTCTTTTGCATCCCTTTCAATGCACGAGCTGGTTTTTGACCCGATAAATAAAAAGCGGGATACAGTCCTGAAAACAAGCTAATGAGCAGAAAAGCCGCTATAATATATACTACACCTTCAGCATTTAGCATAAAATCCAGAGACAGCTGCTGATGTGTAAAGCCTTTAAAGAAATATCTGATCACTAATTCGGCCAGGCCGAATGATAATACAAACGCTAAAAAAGTGGTAATGGTGGATTCACCTAAAAACTGGACGACCAGTTGCATTCGGTGGGCTCCTAATGCTTTTCTCATCCCCACTTCCCTTACCCGCTGACTTGACCTAGCGGTGGCAAGGTTTACAAAATTCAAACATGCAATGATCAATATGAAAACAGCGATAATGATAAATAATTTGACATAGAGTACATTCGAATTGGACTTCCACTCATGGTCCATATCAGAATGCAGATGAATGGCGGTAACAGGCTGAAGTATAAATTCACGATTTTCCGCTTGCACATAATCAGGTAAATGACTGTATGTCAATTCATTTACCTGATGGTTTAACTGATGATATTGCAACTCGTCCTGTGATTGGATATAGATGTACATGGGCGGGTAATGCCAATTGTCATACCTGGGCATGATTGTTTCCAGGGTACTAAAAGAGCCAAGGATATCAAATTGAAAATGGGTGTTTTGAGGAAGGTCCTCCATCACCGCTGTGACGGTAAAGTTTGCTTTCCGCCGCTCATCTTCATAATAAAATGTACTACCAACAACGTCTGTAGAGCCAAAATGTCGCAGTGCAGCACCTTCGGAAAGCACCACGGAGAAAGGGGCATCCAGCGCCGTAGCAAGGTTACCACGAATAGCCTTGAAGCTGAAGACCCGAAAGAAGCTGGAGTCTGCAAAAGTAAAGCCTGATTCTTTGATCTTATTCTCTTTATCAGCACTGGCCACTATGGGGTAAGGATACATTCTGACGGTATTGACTATACCCGATAAAGACTCTTTAAGAACAGGTGCCAGCGGCGCATTATTTTTGGCAGAGTTCACACGTTGACCATCATCCTCCCAGTTTACCGCCACCCTGAAAATAGACTCTTTGTGCTCATGAAAATTATCATAGCTTAATTCAAGGTGCACATAACTTAAAATAATCAGTACACACGCTAACCCTAATGCCATACCGATGACATTGATCAGAGAGAATACCTTGTTTTTCAGCAGGTATCTCAAAGCTATTTTTATGTAGTTTTTGATCATTTTTTTGGTGGTTAGTATTTAGTTATGAGTTATTAGTCTTGAGTCGTGAGTTCTGAGTTTATGTTTTATAACCTTTCCTTGTGCTCTATGCTCTATGCCCTCTGCTCTACTCGTCTTTTAGCACTTCTATTGGATTTATGATGGAAGCTTTAAAGGATTTTAAACCTACCGTAAGCAGTGTAATTACCAGGGAACAGCCTAAAGCCAGCAGAAATATCCAATAGCTGATCTCTATCCTGCTGGCAAAATCTTCCAGCCAGCGGTCCATAAAATACCATGAAACCGGTACAGCAATCAAGAACGCCACTCCTACTAACTTTACGAAATCTGATGACAGCAATTGTATCACCTGACCAATGCTGGCGCCCAATACTTTTCGTACGCCTATCTCTTTGGTACGTGTATTCACCAGGTAGGACATCAGGCCAAAAAGGCCAATAGCCCCAATGAATATAGCTACAGCGGCAAATACCATAGCTGTTCGTGAAGTACGTTGCTCATTTTCATATAGCCGGGCAATTTCATCATCCAAAAATCCATAAGAAAAAATGTAGTCAGGAAACAACCTCTCCCATTCACTTTTAATCCGCGTAATATTATCAGGCCAATTACCCGGCAGCATTTTCACCGCCCCCAGGTAATGGGATTTTGGTTGTGTCCACATCACAACCGGCTCCATTGCATTGTGCAGGGAAGTAGTATTAAAATTCTTCACCACGCCGACTATCGTTCCCTCTTTCCCCCAAATATCAAATTTCTCTCCTATCGCCTCCTCATAGCTTTCTATACCCAATGCAGTCACTGACATTTCGTTGATCAAAAACTGCCTTACAGTATCAAAACCAATATTCCTTCCTGCAAGGAGTTCAATATCATAGGTATCTAAATAAGTCTCATCAATGAGTTTTATTTGCATAGATTGGTTGACCGGGCCATTTCCATTGTTATACCTGGCCTTACCTCCCCACACACTTTCGGAAGTAGTACCTGTATTTGAAAAAGTCACCTGCTCTATCCCTGAGATAGCTTTCAGGTTTGTCTTAAAGGTTTCTAACCGTTCTTTACCGGGTTCAGGTACACGGAACTCTACCAATCCTGCCATGTCCACACCGGTTGGAGCATTTATAAAGTGCCGTAACTGTTGCGAAACCACAATTACAGCCACTATAAGAACTTGTGAGATCAGTAACTGAACCACTATCAACGACCTTCGCAATGAAAGTCCATTCCGGTAGCCGGCGTTTATTTTATTTTTAAGAGCGCTTATTACTTTATATCTGGAAAGAATAATGGCAGGATAAAGGCCGGATAATAACGAAACCACAAGTATCATGACAATCAATGCGGCAAATAACTGTAAATCATAAACGGTAGGCGGCAAAGAATAACCAATAACGACTTCTGTTTTGAGGAGAAGTAATTCCGCCAACCCAAGGCTTATAACGGTAGAAATAAGCGTTATCAGAAGCGTTTCTCCCAAAAACTGTAAAGCCAGATGGGTACGTCCGCTCCCCAATACTTTTCGTATACCAATTTCCTTGGAACGTTTTACTGCCTGGGCAGTATTCAGGTTGATAAAATTGATAGATGCCGCCACGAGAAGTAATACTCCTATGATCACCAAAATAAGTATTTCATCTGAAGTTATTACCCGACCTGTGAAGGGCGGATAATCTGTATTAAAGTGCACTTCTGCAAGTGGCTGGAGCAAAAGCGTACTCTTTGATATTCGCTCGCCTTCTTTTTTATGATCTTGCAGGTAAGAAGCTATTTTACCATCAAAAACCTGAGGATCAATTCCTTTATGGAGCTTCGCATAACATTGCACAGACGATGAGGTAGCTGTCCACGAATCCCACATCCTGTTTTTATTGGTCTCAAAAGAAAAGAGTATATTGAAAGGAATATCCGTATTGTCCGGCACATCTTCCACCACACCGGTTACGGTCACTTCAAAATTGCTATTTACGGTAAACGTCTCTCCCATGGCCGACAGCGGGTCTGAATAGTACTTTTCCGCAAGGCTTCTGGATATCACAACGGCATGTGGATTCTGAAGCGCCTTATCCGGGCTGCCATGAATGAACTGATATTTGAAAATGTGGAAATAATCGGGCATTACATAGGCAGTTGTAAGATCATCCTCCTGAAGTTTCACCTCTGCGCCATGGCGCTCGAAAGATATGATCGGATCTCCTATGTTATTATCTACATAAGTAAAGAATTCAACATCTGAAAAGTCCTGCTTGAAAGACAAGTGCATGGGAAATGGCACACCCGTATCAGGATCTATTTCACCATTTAACTCTTCTTCTACTACCAGACGGTAAATGCGATCTACATCATCGTGATAATTATCAAAACTCAGATCAAAACGAATGATCATAAAGATCACCAGCGCTGATGTGATGCCAAGTGACAACCCCACAATGTTGATCAGTGTGTGCGACTTATTTTTTAAAAAACTACGAAAGCCTATTTTGATGATATTTCTAAACATTATTCTTCTTTGTTATTCATCTTTTAATACATCCACCGGATTGACCATAGCAGCCCTGTACGCCTGGTAGCCCACACTTACAAAGGCAATGGCCATAGAAAGTATGATCGTTAACAGAAAGAACCATACTTCCATATCAATCTGATAAGCAAACGAAGACAGCCAATAATCCATGGCATACCACGCTACAGGAGCTGAAAGCACAAAGGCAATCAGTACTAACCAGATAAAATCACGTGAAAACAGCATAACAATACCCAATACTTTGGCACCAAGTACTTTTCTTATCCCTACCTCTTTCATGCGCTGGGACACCACGAAGGATATGAGCCCTAACAACCCCAAACAAGATATAAAAATGGAAAGCGCACTGAATAGCTTAAACAAGGCAAACGTTCGCTGCTCGGTAGAATACAGTTCCTCTATACTATCGTCAATGAATTGGTATTCAAAAAGGTTATTGGGGTATACGTCTTCATAAGTGGTTTCCAGGTGGTCTATGCCATCAGACATTCGATTGGAGGCCAATTTGACGTTTGCCGTAAAATAAAACATGGGTAAATGCATTAATATGGCCGGGGCTATCTTCTGTTTAAGAGACCCCATGTGATAGTCTTCCACTACTCCAACAACAGGGGCCGTCAATTCATCGATCCCAGTGGTTATCCGGGCGCCGACGGCATCTTCCGGGTTGCTATAGCCTAATTTTCTGGCAGCGGTCTCATTGATGATATAAGAAATATCAGGCTTAGGCTGATCATCATCTCCTTCAAAGACGATCCTGACCAACTTTTCTTCGCCAGGCAGAAACCATCTTCCATGCTTAATATTTAGTCCGTAGGTATCTTTAAAGTGATAATCTGCAGCTTGTATGTAAACACCACTCCGGGTGTCAACGCCATCTTTTGTCTGGTAAAAATGTGTTTCTATAAAATTTTCTTTTTCAGGAGAGCTAAAAGAAAAGGACACTTCCTCTATCCCTTCGCTCGTAAGCAGACGCTCCCTGAAACGTTTAAGGATCTCTTCATCGTTTTCGCTTATATCCAGTGTTACCACGGCCTCCCGGTCAAACCCCAGTGGTTTACTCATAAAATACCCCATTTGGTTAGCAATGACGATAGTAGCAATGACGAGCGCTTGAGAAATGAAAAATTGCAGGATGATCAACCCCTTCCGCAAAAACAATGACGATTGACTTTGTGAATGAATATTGTTCTTCAACGCTTTGGTAGGGTTAAAACCCGATAATATGAAGGCAGGGTATATGCCCGCCAGTAAAGTCACCACAATGATGATGAACACGGTAAACAATAACGTATCTACCATATTCAATTCCAATTGCTCGTCAAAAAACCGGTTGAATAATGGAACGATCCGCTCGCTAATACCTACCGCCAGAATTCCTGAAATGGTGGTGATTATCAAGGTATCCGACAAATACTGTATCACAAGTTGCGCTCTACCTGCGCCAAGGCTTTTTCGAATACCCACTTCTTTAGACTTTCGCACGGCAAGTGCTGTGGACAAATTGATGAAGTTCACGCAACCTATGAACAGAATAAAAATGCCAATAACACCCAGTATCCACAACGACGTTTCATCGGTAGCTGAGTTATTCCATTTTCGGTCAAAATGAATCTCTTCCAAGGGTTGCAGTTGAAATGTAAGATTTCTACCATCATCCTTATCAAGATATTGCTTCACCATTTTCTCAAAAGAAGCACTGGTATTTGAAGGCTTTTCGCCACGCTTTAACTTTACATAGGCATAACCACTGGCCCGCATGGTCCAACTGTCAATGTCCAGGCCATAAACGTATTTATCTGAAAATGAAGGATAAGAAACTAACAGGTCTGGTCTTATATGTGAGTTTGTGGGAGGGTTTTCAAAAACGCCTTCCACCTCCACTTCTATTAGATTCCTTAGTTTTATTTTCTGCCCCAGGGGGTCTCCATCCCCAAAAAGGGCCAAAGATTGACGTTCAGAGATAAACGCTCGTCCCGGCGCTCCAAAAGCCCTTTTGGGATCACCGGAAATTATTTTAAAACTGAAAACATCAAAGAAATTGCTGTCTGCAAAAATCACCAGGTCGATTAACGACTTCTGGTCATTTACTACCGCTAATGGACTGGGGTCCAGATGCATTTGAGTGCAGGCTTCAAATTGACTGAATTCTGAATTCAATGCTCCAATCAAGGGGTATGGGGTGGAATCCTCGTATTCCGTATCATTGCTTGAAAAAGAAGTAGACACCACCCGGTAAAGCCTGTCCACATCTTTATGAAAACTGTCATAAGATAATTCATGACTTACATAAACATAGACAATCAGGCTAGCTGAAATTCCAATGGTTAACCCTATTATGTTTATAAAAGTGAACCAGCGATTCTTCTTCAGATCTCTCAGCGTAATTTTTAGATAATTTCTTAACATCACTTCGTTGTTAGCTACACTCCCTATACCAAAGGCTATGCCATTGATTCAAAACACTGAATATCAGTAAATTAAGTCATTTTTAATTATTTTGAATTACATGAGTGTATCATAAACATACGCATGAGTGTATCATTTATGATACAACTTTTAACAACCCGAGCAGATACTTTACTAAAAAAAATTCCATTACGAAATAAAAGTGCTTATCTCCCTCCCTTGATGCTCTTTGCGATTCAATTGTATCATTTTCATAACAATTTTTGATCACTTTATGGATCATATCCGTACATTCAGGACATGAAAACGAATGCCAGCATACTCATAGTCGATGACGACAGAGACGTTTTGGAAACAGCACGTATGTTTTTAAAACAGGAATTCAGCCAGGTGGATATCGAAGAAGACCCGAAGCTTCTCCCGAAATTAATGACGGGTAGTAACTATGACCTGATCTTGTTAGATATGAATTTTAAAAAGGGAGTGAATGATGGGGAGGAAGGTTTTTATTGGCTTGATCGCATCATGGAAATGGATAAAGATGCCATTGTGATCCTGATCACGGCTTACGGAGAAGTGGACCTGGCGGTAAAAGCCATGAAGAAAGGCGCCACGGATTTTGTGTTGAAACCATGGAAAAATCAAAAACTGTTGGGCACGATACTCTCAGCATTAGAACTTGGAAAATCGCGTAAGAAAGTGGCCCGGTTAAAAGAAACCAGCCAGGTACTTTCTAAAGATAATAACCAGGGATATGAAGATTTCATAGGACAATCCCCGGCCATCAAAAGAGTAAAGGAATTGATCAATAAAGTAGCTAAGACTGATGCTGACGTATTGATATTAGGAGAGAACGGTACGGGTAAAGAGCTGGTAGCACGTGCCATCCACGGTCGTTCGTTACGGAAAGAAGAAGTATTCATCAGTGTTGATCTTGGAGCTATTACCGAAACGCTGTTCGAAAGTGAGCTGTTCGGTCACTCGAAAGGGGCCTTTACAGATGCCAAGCAAGACAAGACGGGTCGGTTTGAGCTTTCGTCAGGAGGCACCATTTTCCTGGATGAGATCGGCAATCTCTCCACTCCGTTGCAGGCCAAGCTACTCACCGTTTTACAAAGTAAAACGGTACGCAGAGTAGGCTCTAACCAGGAAATTCCGGTGGACTTCAGGTTAGTTTGCGCCACCAACATGCCTCTATATGACATGGTCTATGAACAACGGTTTCGACAAGACCTGCTTTACAGGATCAATACCGTGGAGATCAGGCTTCCGTCGTTGAAAGAGCGTATAGATGACATCCCCATTTTGGTAGAACACTTTCTAAAGGTGTACCGCAAAAAGTATTTCAAACCACAACTTACCATAAGCGAGAGTACGTCTGAAAAGCTAAAAAAGTATCATTGGCCCGGTAATATACGCGAGTTACAACATGCGGTAGAGCGTGCTGTCATTTTGAGCGATCAGGATCAAGTCGATACCATTGAACTATTCATCAACGCCACTTCCGGACAGCGCGTAATGACTGGCAGCGCCTCACGAACACTGGATGAAATGGAGCGCGATTTCATCCTGGAATCCTTGGAACTCAATGGAGGGAACGTGACAAAAACAGCCCAAACCTTAGGGCTGACCAGGACAGCGCTTTACCGACGGATGAATAAGCATGGGATATGAAAGGTGCAAATAGGGTCTCCCGCAATTACTTTCAGTATTACTACGCCAAACCTAAAAGTAGAGTCCACACATTGCTTATTATATACAATATTAATAACCATGAACTATAATCTAATTGAGCTGGAAATCATTTAAAAGCTCATAATTTCTATTACCCAAAGTTGCTATCTGGTTTTTGAACCAGACAGCAACTTTAAAAGCGGAACTAAATTTTGAAACCTCATGCTGATCACAATCTTGAAATAAACTTATTTTGAATTACGTCTACCAGGGTGGTAGGTGTATAAACTTCAGCTGTACGAGGTGTAGCATAAGCGCCATTAGGATCCCCCAAAGCAACATAAAGGTCTACCATTTCCTTTTGCACAATCTCATTTGCTCCAAACCGGGCAAATTGATTTTTGATATCCTCATAGGTTACTTGCTTGTATACAATTTCCTGTTGCAGCTCTGCTGAGAATATACTGGCTGCCTCTTGAAGGGTAATATTAGTCGGCCCCATAACATTTCTGGTCCATTGCCCCGCCCAATGCGCATCCATCAGATAATCTGCTGCAACATCTCCGATATCGTCAGCACTAATAAAAGGGATGTCATGATCCGGAGCATACGGAAAGGAAAAACTGCCATTTTTAAGGATATCCTCTTTTTGCAGTAAGAAGTTTTCCATAAAATAACCAGGCCTTAAGAAGACTACATTTGACGCTACTTTTTTGAAGGCCTGTTCTAAATTACCCACGTAAGTTACTGTACCCAAATTATTAGCGGCACCTGCACCAAGAGAAGAAATGGCCACTACACGTGGAATATTGTTTTCTTTGATGGCTTCTACCCCGGCAGTGATCACATCATCATACCATTCTTTCAGACTGGATGCACCAAGGGTTGGAGGTATAAGCCAAAAAAATGCATCTGCTCCTTTTGTATGTGCAACTACCTGTTCTGCATCACGCATATCCACTTCGTAAGCAGATGAATTAGGTATCCTGAGGTTTTGTAACGAATCAAGATTGTTCCCTAATAATACCACTGAATGATTTGCTGATGCTATTTTTCCGGCTACACGGCTGCCAATGTTTCCTGCGGCAGCACCAATTACTATTTTCATGATTTTATTGTTTTGATTTGTCATTAAACATTTTACTAACTTCTTTATCATCCCCCATGGTAGATACAGCCATAGGATTCCAATATTCTTTGTAGTGGATGATCTTTCCTTTTTTCAGGGTAATACGAACCACATAGTCTTGTCTGTAAAGCTGATTTGTCGAGGGGATAATAACTTCCCCGTGAAATTCGGCCCAAATCACATTTCTTTGTGCTGCCCGATAGACGTTCACATTTGAAAAAGCTATATCTGGCATATTCGCAAGCGCACCTTTTAAATAATGGCCATACTGCGTTTTGTCCAATGAGGAAGGCGTACCTAATGAATAGGCGTACGGGTATTCAATAATGGCTTCCTCATCAAAAAGTTCCAGTACATTTTCTGCCCCCAGATTGAATGCTTTTAATAGATCCTCAACAGTGTCCCCCTGCTTACTTCTGGGATTTACTTTTTCCGTTTTCCTGGCTTCGGCCTCAAAAGCGGGGGTGGATTTTTGAGCCTCGGTCGAAAGTATAGTTACAAATACTAATACGACCCATAACATTTGTCTTGTTTTCATCTCTTTCCGAATTTTATATTTAACTATTTACATTGTTTAACAAATTTAAAAGCATAAATTTACTTATTAAAGTAGGTACTTACTAGTAAGTTACTAACTTTTAGGTAGTAAATAGAAAAACATACCATAATGGCGGAAAAAAAAATCAACAAAGAGGTAAAAAAAATTTCATACATGGAATCATTGGCTGCCAGAGCCATCTTTGATGAAAACTGTATTATACATCAATCCTTTGCACTGATAGCCGATAAGTGGACGTTGCTGGTCGTAACAGTCCTGATGCAGGGAACAAAAAGGAACAGCGATCTGCTAAGGCAAGTCATTGGCATTTCACCTAAAATGTTGGCTCAGACCCTGAAAACTTTGGTGAAGTACGGTATGATCTCACGGAAGGTCTACCCCGAAGTACCACCTCGTGTTGAATACACGTTAACCGAGTTTGGAACGAGCCTTGCCAAACCATTGTCCGGACTTTATGATTGGTCAGTGGATTGGGAGGAAGAACTTCGTACGGTTTACCGGAAGAATAAAGCGAAAAAATAAAATCTGCGGTCAATGTTTTAAGCAATCGGCTTAGGTAAATGGATGATAGGCTTAATTCCTATGGGATATACAGAACCCTGGAAAGCCCTTAGTTGCCAGATAGGAGTAAAGATGATATCAATCGCTTTTTACATTCTTATTTCTCCTGCATTTTTCGCTGCAATATTTAACCTGTTCCCAATCTTTCGCCCATTTTCGTCGCCATGAGAAGGGCCTTGCGCATACCACACAGTTCTTACTTGGCAAGTCACTTTTTTTCATTCAAAACCAGGAAGTTCATTCGTCCTCACATACGGAAAGCTTGTTAACTTATTTAAACTGTAATAAGTGTTTAGTCCTGAAATGCCTACACCGAGACTACTGGCAAGATCAAGTTGTCCTAACTCATTGATGGCCTGATCGGGAAAAGATACCATTTCAACAGAACCTATTATTAAGGTGCAATCATTCGGTAATGGTATACTTTCCAACAGTTTCATTCCTATTTTCACAGGACTGTCCTTCACAAAGGGGGCCGGAAACTCATCAATTACTTCTTTGTCAATCTTCATTCTAACAAACTCTGATTCTTCCCTGGGGAGTTTTGCAGAAGTATAATGTGCTTTTTTTATGAATGACTCTGCAATATGATTAATAGTATAATACCCGGTTTCCTGAATATTACGGAAGGTATCCCGGGGTACCTCTGATTGAGGCCTGGCGATAAACCCCAATTGGGCAGGGTTGGACCCCAAATGAATTACAGAAGAAAAAATGGCTACATTGTCTTCTCCTTTTACAGAGCGTGTTGCGATAAGGTTCGCAGGTTTGATCCCTGAAATGGAATTGATCAAATTCAATCTCCATTTCCTCTCTGATCTTTCAAGTTCTTTTCCGGTTAGTTGCATTGCCCCTCGTATGTAATTTTATTATTCTCTGGTTTTCTTTTTTCACTTTTAATTCTTTTCGGTGTCCCCATATTTTAGCCCGTGCTTTTTTACCCGTTTTTTGAAGGTCTACCAAGGGGGCTGGATAGTCCAATGTGGTTCCTGAAAATGCCAGATCAAGAGTGGTCATTTTCCAGGGTTCATGGATGAATTCAGTCGGGACATTTCTTAATTCAGGCACCCATTCCCGAATAAAAATACCATAAGGATCATGTTCCCGGGATTGTTTCACAGGATTGTACATCCGGATGGTATTGATCCCTGTAGTCCCTGCCTGCATTTGGAATTGCGTATAATGTATGCCCGGCTCATAATCTAAAAATAATTGGGCCAGGTGATATACACCCGTCCGCCAGTCACAATCAAAATGATGACAAAGTACTGAAACAAGCATTGCCCGCATCCTAAAGTTGATCCATCCGGTAGATTTCAGGCATCGCATACAGGCGTCTACAAGCGGAAACCCTGTTTTACCCTCTTTCCAACCTCGAATTAATCTTTCGTCATTCGCATGTTCTAAGATCTCGTAGCCGCGATTTACACAACGTATTTCATATTGACATTCTACTTCAAACTTTTGAATAAAATGACAATGCCATTTCAAGCGAGTAAGCAGTCCATTAAAACTTCTTTTATTACTTGAATAATGGGAATGTTTTTTCACAAATTGATACGCCTGCTTTACAGATAGGTTACCCCAGGCCAGATAGGGAGAGATTCGACTGCACGACCTCCTACTTTCTTGTGGCTTTGAGATGTGCCTACTATAATTTTTTCCACGATCCTGACAAAAAGATCTCAAATATTCCCAGGCATAAAGCTCCCCGGCTTTTTGAAACTCTGGAGGGTATTCATCCCATTCTTTTTTTATAGAACTATTTAAATGAAACGTATGCTTAATCACGGGGCCTCTGTAATTCGAATACTGGTTTTCAATAATGCCGTCGTGCATGGTAGCATACCATTGCTTATCCCAGCCTTGTCTGTTTTGAATACCACGGAGAATACCATCCCTTTGAAATTCCGTCCACTTTATTCTGTTTTGTTCAAGAAACTTTGAAACTGCCTTATCCCTGTTCCACGTATTCAAAATACCACTTTCTTGATGGGAGAACACTTTTTTCACTTGAAAACGTGCATGAAGAAATTCAAATACCTCTACTGCTTCAGCATAAAAAATAATAACTTCTCGATCATAACTTCGGAATAGCTTATTGATCGCTCTGATGGAATGATAAACAAACTGCAAGTGCCGAAGTGAACAGTCAGCATAGTGGATGACCGATGGCTCAAAAATATATATAGGAATATATTCTTCACCGGCCTGCTCAGCCACATGAAAAGGAAAATGATCCTGGGTTCTCAAGTCTCTTTTGAGCCAAACAATATTCATGTCATGAGCTCTCTTTGCAAATAAAAGGGGCAGAAGCCCATTCCTGGATCAACCTTTTCGCCTTGGACCAAAGCAACGGCAAAGTCTGAAGATACTTGAAAGTTTTCCTTGTTGATCGTACTCGTTTTGAAATATAGGGGCTTACATAAAGTAAAACCTCCTCCATGCACTTTCTACTGAAGTCATACTTCAAAAGGTCAATATGAGCCCTACTTCCTATCTCTGATCTGTCAACAGGTAATTTCACCTTTTTGATATTTTATTGTTTGAGATAGTGGTTTGTCTTGAACATTTAAAGCGGTTAATATGACTATTTCTTTTTCTTAAATGCTTCTGGCTAACACCACTGCTTACTCGTTTTCTCCAACGTTTAAAAGAGCTTGGTTTTAACTCCGTTCTCATGATCTTAATTACTTCAGCTTCTGAAATAGAAAACTGAATTTGTATTGCTTCAAAAGGCGTACGGTCTTCCCAGGCCATTTCAATTATCCGGTCGATATTCTGATCAATCATTTTATGTCGTTAAACTTTCAAACAACTTGTCATACATTATAATGTGGTATGTGGAGAGTTGTTCTAAAAATTTTGATCTTAATTGATCTCTATGAAATTCTGGCACCTATTAGACCGGTTGGTTTTCTGTCGTTGGAAAAGCTAACACTCCCCAGGGTTTTACTTACAAACAAAAAATTTACAGCTTAGACCTCATAGAAAAAAAAGTTAACCCCGGATCATGCATTAAGATTCGTTATGAAAGTTCAAACCAGGTTAGCACTCACATCCAACCGGGGTGACATAGCGGATGACTTCGATTGATAGGCCTCCATATTAGAAAGCATTGCATCCAGCAAGATAATGGTTTCCACAATATGAGGACCTTTATTTAGCATTACACATTCTGCTTTCAAAGAAGCAGCAGCATCTGTGATTTCTGAACGGGCCGGTGTACCCTTTTTCGCCAGGCTTTCCAGCACTTGCGTGGCCCAAATTACAGGAACATGGGCGGCTCCACAGATATTCACAATCTCAGTTTGCAAACGCG
The DNA here is from genome assembly GCF_007097395.1 of Fulvivirga sp. M361. Classification (GTDB taxonomy): domain Bacteria; phylum Bacteroidota; class Bacteroidia; order Cytophagales; family Cyclobacteriaceae; genus Fulvivirga. Next base: position 40,459 of record NZ_VKDC01000013.1, on the reverse strand, counting down.
CCATATTCGCCCATCCGGTTTCCACTGCCAGGTCTCCTCGTGCTATCATTACTCCTACCGGACCCCATCGCATACCATGCAGTAAGATGTCGATAAGGTTTGTAAAGGCCTTTTTTGTTTCAATCTTTAATACCACGCCAAAGTCTTCTTTGGTATGGTGTTTTTTTAACTCTTCTATTAACTGCTTGATATCTTGAGCCGTATTCACAAAAGAAACGTTTACAATATCTGCGTGAGTCACTACAAATTTCAGGTCTTCCTTATCCTTTTTTGTCAGGCCAGTAAGGTCCAGGTTTGAATCCGGCAGATTGATCCCTTTGTTCTTTTTTAATTTCTTACCATCTATCCCAGCCACTAAAGTCTTTGCCACAAAATGATCTGACTTAGTTTCTGTAATCTCTGCCATGATCTTACCGTCATCGAACAGAATGTGTTCACCAACTTTTACGCTATCAAAAACCACCGGCGAACTACATGTAATATGGTATTTTTCACTTTCTTTATCAGGTGTAAATGGCTCTTTATGAATATAAATGGCATCATCCGGTTTAATAAGAAGCGGCTTATCCATACCGCCTGTACGTATCTTGGGGCCGGCCAGATCCATAGCAATTTTTATCTCTTTCTTAAACTCCCTGCCGGCCTTTTTCACATGGTAGATCATATTTTTCCAATCATCCGGTGTGTCATGCGCACAGTTGATCCTCACCAGGTTCGTAGCGCCACCCACAATCCTTTTCACCAGCTCGTAATCGTGAGAAGCTTCTGAAGGCAATGTTACCATGATCCTGACCCTTCGGTCACCACTCAACATACCCAACAACTGTTCGGTATTCTTATCGAGCATGTTCATTCCATCCTGTATGGACAGGTCCGGAACCGGGGTCTCTGCTTGCCGGTCATCTGTAAGTTTTCTTAGGATATATCGTATGCCTTCCAGGCTACCTTTGACATGACGTTGGGCTCGTGCCAGCCGGGATATGCCAAGGAAACCGAGTGCATTCTGCAAAGCACTCAGATCCCGACCTCTTATCGCGCGGTAATAAACTAAATTGACCGCACTCATCTTATTGGAGGAATGTACCCTGGCAAGCTCTTTTTTGGACAGAGCAGTTTCTTTCTCCAGTATAGGGAAAAGCTCTTCTACAGCTTGCAAGACCGTTTTTAGATAATCAGGGTCGTAATAACTAGGCATGGTATTTATTGAAATGGAAAAGATTACAAATTCCCCAATTAGTTTGGCGATGTCAACGGTTTCTCTCATTTTCATAGCTGACAATAATCATATTCGTTCCGATCTTCTCAAATGCACCATTCATTCAATTTTAAAGTGATCTTCAGGCTGGTACTTATTCTGGCTAATATGATCGTACTATCGTTGATCTTTGGTGACATGCGACTTTTTTTCAACCAGATCATTTTAGGTATCACCCTGGTAATACAGATAATAGAAATGATACGCTACATCAACCACACCAACAAAGAGCTAGCAAAATTTCTACTGGCCATCAGGCATGACGACCTGGCCATCTCCTTTCATAAATCAAAACTCGGCAGGTCTTTCAGAGAATTGCACGGGTCTTTTGAGGAAATAGTAAACGCCATAAAAAGCGTTAAAATTGAAAAAGAGGCCCAGTTCCAGTATTTAAAACTGGCAGTAAACCGGGTAAACATTGGTATAATTTCTATAGAAAACAACCAGGATATCGTTCTCTTTAATAACTCGGGGAAATCGCTTTTAAGTGTACAGGGTATAAATAACCTGGCTATTTTAAAAGAAAAAGTGCCTCAATTCGTAAAGGAAATCAATGCAATAGGCGAAGAAGGCCGAAAACTTGTCGAGCTTAAGGTGGATGGGGATATAAAGACTTTGTCCTTAGATGTAAAGTCTATGGTTATGCTGGACAGATCTTATAAGCACATTACCTTCCAGGATATCAGGGGTGAAATTGAGCAAAAAGAGATCGAGGCGTGGCATAAACTGATCCGGATACTGACACACGAGATCATGAATTCCATTACACCTATATCTTCGTTGACCGAGACCATGCAATACATGCTGGAAGAAGGTGGCAGACAAAAGCCATTAGAAAACCTGGATGACGAAGTGATAAAAGACATACGTTTTTCGCTTAAAACCATCCAAAAGAGAAGTGACGGGATGCTCACCTTCATTGATGACTATCGCAAACTGACGAAAGTAGCCAAGCCACAACAAGAACATGTTTCTGTTAAAATACTTTTCGAAGAAATTAGCCTGTTAATGGCACCACAATTGGAAAAAGAAGACATCCGGCTATCCATACATGTGACTCCCGACGATATGTCCATCTATATGGATGCTCATCTCATGGAGCAGGTGTTGATCAATATGATCACCAACAGCCGTCATGCTTTAAAAAATAGACCCGGTGGCACCATCCATCTAAAAGCCTACAGGGAACCTCAGGTAACTATAGAGGTAGAAGACAACGGAGCAGGCATAAATGAAAAAGAGATCAAAGAAATTTTCGTCCCGTTCTTCTCCACAAAAAAAGAAGGATCCGGCATAGGTCTGAGCCTGTCAAAGCAAATTATGCACTTGCACGAAGGGAATATTAAAGTACGATCAACCCCGGGAAAAGGCACCACTTTCCAGCTATCTTTCAAGAGATGATATTTGCTTCTTTTTTTCAGGCATTTTTTTGATACCTTAACGGCTCAATTTACCCTAAACCAAAAAAATGAGATCAAAATTATTCCTATTGCTATTCGCTTTGGGGGCTTGTACAGGCACCCAAAAACCTAACGATGAAACCCAAACCACCACGACTACCGAAGAAGTAAAGCCCTTTGTTTGGAACAACGCCAACATCTATTTCTTACTCACCGACCGTTTTAACAATGGCGATAAGGCCAATGATCAGGCTTTTGACAGGAAGCCTGATGGCGCCAAGTTGCGCAGCTTTGAAGGCGGAGATATTAAAGGGATCACTGAAAAAATAAAAGAGGGGTATTTCGATAAATTAGGCGTTACTGCTCTTTGGTTCACACCGGTGTGGGAACAAGTTCACGGTTTTACTGATGAAGGTACAGGGAAAACTTATGCTTACCATGGCTATTGGGCCAGAGACTGGACAGCAATAGACCCAAATTTCGGCACATTCATGGACCTGAAAGAAATGGTGGATACCGCCCATGAACATGGCATCAGGGTACTGCTGGATGTAGTGGTCAACCACACCGGTCCGGTAACCGATATAGACTCACAATGGCCTGATGACTGGGTCCGCGTTTCTCCTACCTGCGCATTCCAGGACATAGAAACTACCACACGCTGCACACTGGTAGAAAACCTGCCGGATATTTATACTGAAAGTGACGCACCTGTAGAATTACCTGCATTCCTTGTAGACAAATGGAAAGAAGAAGGAAGGTTAGAGCAAGAAATGAAGGAGTTGGATACTTTTTTTGCTAGCACAGGTCTGCCCAAAGCACCACGATTTTACATCATGAAATGGATTGTAGATTATGTCAGGGAATTAGGCATTGACGGTTTCAGAGTAGACACTGCCAAACATACGGAAGCGGAAATATGGGCAGAGCTAAAAGAACTGGCTGTTGCCGCTTTTGAAGGTTGGAAAAAAGAAAATCCTGATAAAAAACTGGATGACCAACCTTTCTTTATGATGGCAGAAGTCTATAACTACCGGTTACACAGCGGACAGGAGTTTGACATGGGTAAAGGGGAAATGGTCAATTTCTACCAAAATGGTTTTGAAAGTTTGATCAACTTTGCCTTTAAAGACGACGGCCATCGTAGTGCTGAGGCCACGTTCAGTGAATATTCAGAAATACTTAATACCGGTAACCTGAAAGGATATTCTGTTGTAAACTACGTCTCTTCGCACGATGACGGCCATCCCTATGATGTAAACAGAGACAGCACATTGGTGGCCGGGACCAAATTATTACTTGCTCCGGGAATTACTCAAATATACTATGGAGATGAGACGGGCAGGCCACTTGTGGTTGAAGGCACCAAAGGTGATGCTAATTTGAGGTCCTTCATGAATTGGAGCGAACTGGATGCCGAAGCAACGGCCAACGGAAACAACGCTGAAGCTATTTATGAGCACTGGGCAAAGCTAGGTCAATTCAGAAAAGACCATATTTCAGTAGGTGCAGGTATTCATGAGAAAATTGGAGATGCTCCTTACACCTTCAAAAGAACGTATTCCAAAGATGGTTTGGAAGATAAGGTATTAGTTGCTTTGGATATCAGTGCAGACCATTTAGTGATACCAGTAAACGGCCTGTTCAAAGATGGCACTGTGTTAAAAGAGTATTACAGTGAGCAGGAAGTAACTGTTAAGAACGGAGTGGTTGATATTTCTGAACCAGGCCGTTTGGTGCTTCTGGGAGAATCGTAATAGCGTACCTGTTTTTTATTGAAAATGGCTATTGATAAACTGCCCTTATATCAGGTCGACGCTTTTGCCAGCACGTTGTTCAGTGGTAACCCTGCAGCCGTTTGTCCGTTGAGGTCCTGGATTGAGGATGACGTTATGCAAAAAATAGCAGCAGAGAATAATCTTGCTGAAACGGCTTTTTTTGTCCCTGTAAAGGACCATTATGAACTCAGGTGGTTTACTCCGTTGGTAGAGGTAGATCTCTGCGGTCATGCCACTCTGGCTTCTGCCCACGTGCTTTATCATCATTTAGGATATGAAGCGGACGAGATCGTTTTTCAAACAAAAAACGCCGGTCCATTAAAAGTGTTCAGGCAAGGAGATCAACTTACCCTGGATTTTCCATGCGATGAACTACAAAAAGTGACCGTACCGGAGGGCCTTTCAGAAGCCTTGGGCACCACTCTGACCGCATGCTACAAGGGTAAAACGGACTACCTGGTTGTAGTAAAAGACCAGGAAACTCTCGATCAGTTATCACCGGATTTCCGGGCATTAGCTCAATTTAAAGTCCGGGGGGTTATCGCTACCTGCCGCAGCAAAAAATATGATTTTGTATCACGTTTTTTTGCTCCGGCTGCAGGAGTTGATGAAGATCCGGTAACCGGCTCCGCTCACACCTCCCTGGTACCTTATTGGGCAAATGAGCTTAACAAAAATATACTTAACGCCCAGCAACGGTCCAAAAGAGGTGGAGAGTTACACTGCAGCCTGAAGTCTGGCCGTGTCTTTATCTCCGGAAAAGCCACAACCTACCTGGTAGGTGAAATCAACATTTGCTAAAATGAACAAACCAATATCCATGACCTTGATCATTCAATTTGTCACCATTCTATTCCTTAATACTTTTATGTCCACTCCATCCATGGCACAGTTTACCGACCAGGAACGCTTACAAGGGTACAGCTCCGGAAATAATAACACTATATTCATTTTTGATGAAGGAAAATATGGTCTTAATGACTTACAACGTGTAGTAATATCCGGCGCTTTCAATGCATGGGACCATGGTATGGATGAAACACCCTGGGCTTTACAACACCATGAGAATGGCATCTGGACGCTCACAGTGGAAGATGCCATAAAACCTTCATCCCCTTTTAAATTCAGGGTTAACGAAGGACTGTGGCTGGACCCTCCAACAGAAGCCCCCAATGTACAGGGAGGTAACCTGATCTTTATGATGGGCGTTGAACCTCCTGAATTAAAAGCTGAAATTTACGATGCTCGCACTATATGGATAGATGTCAAAGGTGTAGACCGGTCTTTTGATCCAAACAAATATAAACTGACCAACTCCCTGGGAGAAGAGATCAAAATAGAAGCGATACTGCCCAATACCGATACCAAGACATTGATCAAACCGGCAGGTGAACTGGACATACGTAAAGTCTACTTTTTAGAGTTACCTGACCAACAGTTAAAAACGGTTTGTTCCTACGACGGTTGGTTTAGGTCATTGTATTCTGACAAAGATTTAGGGGCCAATTTGGTAGATGGAAAACGCACTGTTTTCAGAATATTTTCCCCAAGAGCTGAAGGTGTCAAACTGTATTTATATCAACGTGCCAAAGATGAAAAGGCGTTCCAGGTGCTCGATATGAAAAAAGACATAGATGGCGTATGGGAAGCCTATGTAGACGATAACCTGAAAGGGGTATATTACGATTTCACAGTACATGGTGCCGATGAGCCAGGCAATCATTTCTATGAGACCAACCCTATACACATCAGCGACCCTTATGCCCGGGTAAGTGATGACACCTGGGGCAAATGCCGCGTTTGGAATAAAACCATACCTGCCACACCTTTGAAAAATGGCATCCCAAAAATGGAAGATGTAATCGCCTATGAGGTGCACCTTCAAGATTTTACAGACCTGTTACCGGTAAATGACGATCTAAAAGGCACACTACCCGCCATGGTAATGCCAGGATTGAAAAATAAAAAAGGCTATAAAGTTGGCTTCGATTATTTGTTGGACCTGGGCATTAACACGGTACATCTTATGCCTGTCCAGGAATACCTCCACTACCCGGATGAAATATGGAAAGCTTCTTTCAAAGATGATCCTTATATGATTGAGCAAGGTATCAGCGAGGAAAATTACCAATGGGGTTACCGTACCTCTCATTGCTTTGCCATTGAGTCCCGCTTTCGTCAACGCGGTACAGAGCCCGGTGCAGAGAGAAATCAATTCAGAGACCTGGTCCAGGCATTTCATGATAAAGATATTGCCGTAATTATTGATATAGTGCCTAATCATACGGCTGAAAATATGGATGGTGGCAGCTGGTTTTTTCATTTTAATGTATTGGATAAAATCTACTACTATCGCACTAAAGATCTTGATCATATAGGTGAATATGGTAACGAGGTAAAAACTGAAAACAGGCCCATGGTACAGCGTTGGTTGATTGACCAGTGCACTCAGCTCATTGAAGAGTTTGGCATAGATGGCTTCCGGATCGATCTGGCCGGGCAAATTGATGAACAAACACTGATTGCGTTAAAGCAGGCCCTGGGAGAAGATAAGATCGTTTATGGCGAGCCTTGGATTGGCAGCAATGACCCGGAATATGAAGCTAACCCGGCCTGGGATTGGTACAAAGAAGACTCTCCCATCACTTTTTTCCAGGATGAAAGTCGCAACGCTTTCAAAGGGCCGGTTTTTGATATCGCAAATAAGGAAACAGACCGCGGTTATGCCGGTGGCCATGGAGATTTGAGAGAAGATGTAAAAAAAGGGTTGAGTAATCAATTTGCAGAAGATAAGACTACCGCAAGCGGTATTAACTACCTTGACATCCACGATAACTGGGCGCTGGCAGATCAGCTCTCTAAAAATGAAGAATGGGACGGCCGTACCGGTGCCGATGAAGACCGTATCAAGCTGGCAGCGGTAATGCTTTATACGAGCATGGGGCCTATCGTATTACATGGAGGCACGGAGATCATGCGCAGCAAAGCACATGGCCCTTTGGAAGAAGTGGAAAAAGAAATGACAAATGGTGTTAAGGTGTATCTGCATGGCAAACGCGACACATATAATATGCGGCGTGCCAATCAGTTTCTATGGGATAATGTAGGCAAAACGAAGAAAGATGGCGCACTCGACTATGCAGGCATGTATGCTTTTTGGAAAGGCCTGAATGAATTTAGAAATAGTGACTATGCAGATGTATTCAAAATAAGCGGGGCCGTCCCTCAGGATCATTTTCAATGGATAGAACCGAATGATAATCGATTGCTGGGATACATTGCAGGAGATAAAGTAATGGTATTGATAAATGTAGCGGAAGAACCTCTGACATTTGAAAACCTGAAGTTTCCGGAAGGTAAATGGAAGTTGATCGGAAATAATGATTCGGTCAATGTTCAAAAAGGAGTAAAAGATGATAGCGTCTTCAGGAAACCTACTCCCGGAAACGCAACAAATTTCACATTACCTGCCGCTTCGTTTAAAATGTGGGTAAGAGAGTAAATACACCTGCATTCAACTTTGATCTTAGACTAATTTCACATTTTAACCCGGGCCCAATGCCCTTAACTAAACGGCATTGGGTCCGGGTTTAACCAGTAAGCAAAAAAAGAGAATAGCAGGCATTACCATGTCCAAATTTGCTTTTTTCTCTTATTTCATCTATTATTCAATAACTTAGTTGTGTGATGACAGAATGGTACATACCTGTTACATTACTCCCGGGAGTAGGGCTGTTAATAATGTCTACCTCTAACCTGATGAATTCATTGAGTGGGGAACTCTCCATGCTGATCCATGAACATGACAACGCCTTTCATACCATTATTGAAAAGAAAATAAGTCAGATACATCTGCTGAATAAATCCCTTTCCAGTCTTTATATCAGTTCAGCAGCTTATGTTCTGGCAGGCTTAATTGGCGGCCTGGGTACTTCTCAAAATATGTTGGTGGAAACCGGACAATTCTCTTTGATGATCTTAGGAACAATTTGTGTTTTAATAGGATTGATCTGGCTTACTCAATTTTCTTACCGGGCGGTAACCATAAAAAGGGCTCAGTTCAAATTAAGTATTGAGCTAAAAAACAAAAAGCCTCAAAATATTGAGGCTAAACAGTGATTTTTGCAAATGATATCGTTAAAAAACGATCACTGAATTCTCTTCTAAGGAAACTCCGTTACTTACATATTTATCCGCTTTCCAATCATTTTCCCATCTCTTATTGTCTATGAGGTACCGGAATTGATATTCCCCTGATGGATCAAGGTCTACGGAAGCTTTAAATGAACCGTCCTTTTGTTTCGTCATTTTAATACCACTGGACCAGCCAGTGAAATCACCGAAAAGCTCTACTTTTTTAGCGCCTTTAACCGCCGTTTTCGGTATACTTAGTGTTACTTTTGCCGTCGGTTTTGTTTTGAAGAATTGTTTTTTGATAGCCATATGATTTCGATTTAGTGAACTAACCTGGTATAAAAAAAACAAAGAACAATGGTTTTAAAAAGTCTTTTTTCAAAAAATCCGTCTCTCAATTAGTTTAAGAAGTGACATAACGATCCAGTACCAGGAAATCAGAACGTTTATTAAAACATTCTCATGAGAAAAATACTAATTATAATTGTTATTATACTAGCTACCCTCCTGATTACCTTTATATTGGTCAATGAACCGAGACCTGATGGTAAAAGTGGAGTGGAAGCCGAGCAGTTGGCAAATAAAATATTGACTGCCGTTAACTACCAGGGTTGGACCAAGGTTGGAGCTGTAAAATGGTCGTTTAGAGATAGTCATCACTTTCTTTGGGACAAAAAAAGAAATTTGGTAGAACTACTCTGGGATGATTATAAGGTACTATTAAATCCAGAGACACAGGCAGGACTGGCTTACCAAAATGAAGCACTGGTTGCCGGTAAAGAAACTGAGGACTTATTAGAAAAGGCATGGTCATACTTTGCAAATGATTCCTTTTGGTTAGTAGCTCCGTTTAAATTAAGGGATCCGGGCACGAAAAGAGAGTTAGTCAAAACAGATCGGGGAGACGCCTTGCTGGTCACCTATCAATCCGGTGGTGTCACACCAGGTGATAGTTATCTATGGATAGTAGACGACGAAGGTTTGCCGGTAGCCTGGAAAATGTGGGTAAATATAATACCTATTGGGGGGATGGAGTTCTCATGGGAGTCCTGGGACACCTATACTAACGGGGTGAAACTGGCATCGCTGCACAGCGGTATGTTTGAATTGGAAATTACCGGAATTGCCACAGCTGATACTATATTAGAATTTACCAGTGGTCAAGATCCGTTCAGCGCACTATTAAAAAACTAAGTGCCTGCAGCAGGTCTATCTCTCCTTAATTTTAAATACCTTCACCACCTTTATGTCCAAAGAGAGAACTTTCCTCCTGGTACTGGCCGCTGCACTTTTTACACATATTCTGGACTTTATGATCATGATGCCCCTGGGCTCACAGCTCATGCGCATATTCAATATCAGTCCGGCGCAATTCAGCTTTTTAGTGTCATCTTATACCTTTTCCGCCGGCGCTTCGGGTTTTCTGGCTGCTTTTTTCATTGATCGCTATGATCGAAAAACAAGCCTCATTTTCATCTATTTTGGTTTTATAGGAGGTACACTAACCTGCGCTTTTGCTACTACCTACGAGTTACTGCTTATTACACGATCTGTTGCCGGTGCATTTGGCGGTGTACTTGGTGCGTTGGTACTATCCATTGTGAGTGACGCTATTCCATTAGATAGAAGGGCCGCGGCCATAGGGTTTGTAATGGCTTCTTTTTCGATAGCTTCTGTAGCCGGCGTTCCTCTCGGGCTTTATTTAGCTTCTGTATTCAGCTGGCATGCACCGTTTTTATTTCTTGGTGGAATCGGCATACTCATTGGCTTGCTTATCACCCTTTTTATTCCGTCTATGCGTACTCATATGACTGACAGAGATCAAAAACAATCACCGTTGAAAATATTGAAGACCATTTTTGGACGTAAAAATCCGCTCATGGCGCTTCTTTTTACAGCTATTCTCATGCTGGGTCATTTTACGATCATCCCGTTTATAGCACCTTATATGGTAGGTAATGTTGGGTTCAGTGAAGGTGAGCTCGCTTACATTTATCTCATAGGTGGTGGAATCACTATCTTCACGTCACCACGTGTAGGAAAGCTGGCGGATAAATATGGGCGTGAAAAAGTATTTACCATAAGCGCGTTACTGGTATTGATACCGGTTCTTATCGTGACACACCTCCGGCCTGTTCCTCTCTGGCAGGCACTGATCGTAACAGGCGCCTTCTTCGTCCTTGCCAACGGCCGGATAATTCCGTCCACTACAATGGTGACTTCCGTTATCAAACCTGAAAACCGTGGTAGTTTTATGAGCATAAGATCATCTGTACAGCAGATCGCCTCGGGACTGGCAGCACTAATGGCAGGTGCGATCATTACAGAGTCAGAACCCAGTATAAACCCGGAAGTAACAACGTTGGTCAATTATGATATTGTAGGTTATGTTACAGTTGCGTTCAGCCTGATAGCATTATTAATAGCCAGGAAACTGAAGGTAGTTTCAGAAGTTTAAAAAGGTCATCATCGCTTCTTATAAAAATAGCGTACCAGAATAACCAATATACCCGATGGTAATATACCCTTTATCGACTTATGCTGACTTTTATCCGAACCAGGGTTCGAGACCTGCTCTACAACAACAAAAGAGGATTGTGAATCACTAAATACTTCAGACCAGCAAACTACTGAAACTATGATAAAACAAATAACAATGCCACTTAATGAGATCTTACGCAATTGCGACTTTACATGATTCAACATGGTCTATGTAATGGATGATACTATAAAGACTTGTATCTATGCACTTTTGTTACAGTAACCTTTAATTAATTTTAAGAAAACACTAGTGGAATACAGGTTAGATCAGCCTGCTTCATTGATGACCTCATCCTCAATCACAACGGCCAGTTCGGCTTGTTTTGTCAGGCCCACATCAAATTCTTCTTTCAGATCAGCGCTTCTCCATATACCTTTGATCGTCTTAGCGAAATTATCCGTATCGGAAAAGAGACTTGCCTCCATAGAGGCTATGTAAACATTATTCTGGTTATAAATACGTATACCCATATCAGACTTCTCTGCATTCATTCTTCCGTTGAATAAAAACAGATCACCGGTTTTTTCAAGTATATAAGAACCCGTAATGACCAATCCCGTCACCTGAAGGTTAAATTCCACTTTCTGTACCTCTCCTATAGTACCACTGTAATAAAAAAGACTATTTTGAGAGCCGTTTTCATCGTCTTGTGCAACACCATATTGCCATACCATACTCATAATGAGTATCATCATATACTTAATCCCTTTATTCATCTTGCTTAGGCTGTTGTGACCGAAGTTAGTATAATTCATATGAAATCAAAAAGAATGAAAACATACACTTTACAAAAATAATTTACGGTTTTTGTAATGATTCCTCTATTTAGCATACAAATAAATCAGGAAAATGTTGAGCCGTTGAAGGAAACCGAACGCAAATTTGTTGAGCTAGTGGACAAGCATCAAAACCTGATCCACAAAGTATGCCGTATGTATGTGGATCATAGAAGTGATCACAACGACCTGTTCCAGGAGGTAGTATTGCAGCTATGGAAGGCGTACCCTTCCTTTAAAGGACAGGCCAAAATTACAACATGGATGTATCGTGTAGCCTTATATACTGCAATGTCTGATTTCAAAAAACGCCGTAAAACGAGGCTACTCGGTACGCATGAATTACCTCCTTACGCTACGCGCAACGAAGCTGAATCAACGTATGAGCTGGAACACCTCAACACTGCTATTCACCAATTAAATGCGGCTGAACGAGGGATATTAACGCTTTACCTGGATGAAAGATCCTACCAGGAAATATCGGAGATCATTGGAATCACTGAAACCAACGTAGGCGTAAGACTTAACCGTATTAAGAAGAAATTAAAAACCATCATGAACGTATCATAACATGGAACTGGATGAACTCAAATCAAAACTTGACGTTTCCGATGTACTATACAGTGCTTCTGAACTCAATGATATCTTTGAAGTCAAAACGAAGGACGCGGTAAACAGGATCAATCGCAAGATGTGGTGGGACGCTCTGTTCATGATCCTTACCGCTGCCACCCTGATCGTTACCACTTTTCTCATAGGTTTGAGGGACCGTTACCTGATCAGTAGCGAGATCATTATACTCTCTGCCGCTTTATTCATACACTATCGTATCAAGTATTACTTACTGAACCGGATAAATTTTGAGGAGAAATTTAACCATGTGGTGACCAAGGTCTGGAGACGTTTAAAGACTTACATGCGAATGTATGAAGTGGTTATCCCGTTAGGTATAGCTGCATTGTATCTCAATATACAGTTCGATCTTATAGCCATGACGCATATCGAACCTTTCGATAAAATAATACGACTGGGGTTTACCATACCACTTATTTCAGTTGTTTATGTTTTGACAAAAAAACTGGTCCATCTGATCTATGGGCCTGACCTGGAAAAGTTGAATGCCATTATCAATGAAATGACAACATAAGCGTTGAAGGACCCAAATCATCATTAAATATTTTCTACTTATTTCTTCGATCAATAATCAAAATTCTATTCTATAGCTCAACACGGGAATTAATCCAAGTTGATGTGCCGCGCCTATATCTTGCGTGTTTCTTAAATAAAATGTTTCGAGAATGTTTTGACGGTCGGTTACATTTTGAATATCCAGCCTCCATTCGCTGGTAATATTGGGTTTGTTTTTACGTAGACTCAGCTGTAGGTCCAGCCTGAAGTAATTCGGATAACGCTCCTCATAAGCTCTGTCAGTAATCCTTACTTCTTGCCCCTCAGCTATGGAACTCTGTAGGTCAAGGGGCACAAATCGCCGATTTCCCGAAAAAGTTGATTTCACATTTACACCGAAAATATTGTTTTTGCCGTTCTTACCTACCTTAAATTCCTTACCAAACAGCAGGTTAGTTCCAAAATTCCCATTATACCGACTATTTCGCGTTAATCCTTGCTGATTTGTGTATTTAGCTTCATAAATGGAGCCATTGGCAATGAAGTAATACCCCCGACTGAAAGATTTTTCCAATGATAGCTCAATACCATAATTTTCACCTGTCCCTCCATTCACCAGGGCCCTGTTGGTAAACCCTTCTGAAACCAAGATGGTTGAAAATGGATCATCTTCGAACCCGCGTAGCACAGGGATGTCATAAAGGTCCTGGTAATACACTTCAGTTTTAAACCTTAAGTTAGAACGAAAGGATCTCTCATATCCAAGTACATAGTGCCTGGATTTTGTACTCCTCAACCCACTATTTCTAAGACCAGTTGGCCCACCTTCCGTAAAAATATTGGCTAAATAATATTCCAGGGACTCCAACCGGCTATGTACACCAAAACCACCGCTGATCACTTGGTTTTTACGAATATTCCATTGAAAACCTGCTCTTGGTTCAAAAGAGGTCTCATCACTAAAATTGAAATGAAACACATGTAGCCCTCCCACTAACAAAAAGCGGGGAGTCAACCTGTGCCTGGAGGTGAGATAACCCTGAAACGTATGTGAGCTACCTTTTTGATTGAAAAAATTTATACGTTGAAACTCAGGTTCATTAAAGGGGTTTTCAACACGGTTAAAGAAATCATACGAAAGTCGCCTGTAAATAACTCCTGTCTCAGCAAACGTCCTGGCACTAAATTTTTTACTAAGAGACGTAGAAGCATTAACATAAGATTTTTTAAACGCCGAATGATTGATGAACGTAGAATCAGTATTGATAAAATTTGTGAAGTTGTCATCCACCTGAGTCCCGGTAATACCTATTGTGGTTTTTAAAAATGATTTCTTCCCAACCGGGAATAAATGATTTACCCCTAAAACACCCAGATCATATGTCTCGAGGTCATCAAAGGCCCGGGGAATGCTTTCCGTGAACTTACTCAAGCCCCCCAGACCAAACACAGAAAATGTGCCTGCTTTCTTTGTGGGCACATTAACTTTGAGCGAGAGATCCTGGAAGACGTTTTTTTCAGTTTCATCCTGGATATTGATACCCATAGAGCTTAAGATAGCTAATGTAGAATATCTGTAATTTATCAAATAGGAGGATTGTCCGCCTTTTTTCAGGGGGCCCTCACTAGCCAGGTCCAGGCCTAAAAGGCCGAACTGCACAGTGTTTTCAGTTTTCTCATTATTGCCTTTTCTAAGCCTGATGTCAAAAACTCCCGACAGCGCATTTCCATATTCTGCTGGAAATGCGCCTGTAAAAAAATCGGACCTGCCCATCACATTGGTACTCAACATACTGATTCCCCCGCTGGAAGCCCCTTCCGATGAAAAATGACTGGGACTCGGAATTTCCATTCCCTCTAACTTCCACAACAATCCACGTGGTGTATTCCCACGGATGATAAGCTCATTGGTGCCATCATCACCCCCACTTACACCTGCGTAAGCGGAAGCCAACCGGGCAGGATCTCCTACACTTACGGCATACCTTCTTGTTTCTTCGGCTGTAAATGACCGGGCACTGATCGTTGCCAATTCATTTAAAGGGGCCGAATCAGTGCCATCTGCCTCCACCACTATTTCTTTCATCTTCATGATAGATTCTACAAGCTCCAGGTTTAAAACAGTCTCCCTGCCGGAGCCAATAAGTATCTCGGGTAAGACCATAGACTCATAACCAATGTGATCGATCCGGATGGTTTTTCTGCCAACACGCACATTTTCAATTCTGAAATAACCGTTAAGGTCAGTATTCACACCTTGTAGTGGCTCAGTACCGGCTACAAACACGCTTGCTCCAACGATGGGCGCCTGAGTGTCCCCATCTACGATCCGACCTCGAACGGTTTGACGCAGATCGGTATATTTAAGTATTATTCTATTGTTTGAAATCACATAATCAATGGGTAGATCTTCAAAAAGCTTATTCAGTCCTTGCCTTAACGGGACACCTATCTCATTAATATTGATCATCTCTCCCAATGGGATCTTATTATTACTGTATGAAAACTTCACCTTAAACCTACTGCGGATATCGCTCAGCACCTCTTCCAGTCTAACTTCCGAATAACTCAGGTCAACTTCAGCATCAAGAGGTGAAAATTCCTGGGCATTACTGTTCTGAAGCATTACACATAGCATGATCAGCGAAAAGAATATTCTGTTCATAGTAATTTTTGAATTTTACCTAGTCGCAACCAGGACCTGTCAGGTAGTAGGTTTCATTAACAAGTTCGTATTCGATGCCCGCAGAAATCGCAAGTACTTCTAATACTTCTTCCATAGAAGGCGAGTCAAATTCCATAGTGAATTGACATGAAAGCAATCGATCATTGCGTGATTTGATCTCTTTTTTGAAGTAATTTTCTAAAACTGTTATCACCTCCGTCAGTGATGCGGCCTTAAATATCAGCTTATGGTCTTTCCATGACAGAAAATTCAGGTTTGTGTTCCTTGTTTTCGTAAATAGTCCGGTATTTTTATCATATATACCCTTATATCCTGGGGTCAGGATTTCTCCGGATCGTTGATTATCAGCGGCATAAAAAGCTACCTTACCTGTAACTACCGTTACCTCGGCAAATGCGTCCCCTACCTGATCTTTCGCATTAAATGAAGTCCCCAATACGGTAATTTGAGTTTCATTTGTAGTTATGATAAATGGTTTATTTTCGTTCGCGATAACGTCAAAAAAACCTTCCCCGACAAGCTTGATCGCTCTTCTTTCTTCGTTATAATCTTCTCTATAGTGTAAAGTCGCTCCTGTATTCAGCCAAACGGTAGAACTGTCAGGAAGTAAAACAGTAACTGGTTCATAAAGCGCCTGATGTTTAACCATATTGGTTTTAAATTCCCTTGTGAGTAAAAACACCATTGCCACAAGAAAAAAAATGGTAGCAGCCACATAATACCACCTTGATTTCAGGAAAACCTGTTTCATTCGTGAAGGAGGAGCAGGCTGTTGTACTTGTCGTATAATCCTCTCCCTTACATCATCCCATGGTATTGCCACAGTAACCGACGGTTTTAAACGACCAGCAGCCTCCCATCGTACTTTTAAATAATTAAAAATCCTTTGTTTATCAGAACTGCCTGAAAGTTCATTTTCCAGGCGTTGCTTTTCATTATCAGAAATTTCTCCCGAAAACTCTTTGGTAATGAGTTTTATAAGACTGTCGCTATCTGTCATATCGATATTTATACCTCCATGACGATTGATGGCATCCACATACGTAAAAACCCATAAAAAAACTTACACTATCATCAGCCCAAAGGTTAGTGACAGTAATTTATCGGTCCGATATCCTGCTTTCTGACGAAGTAATTTTAAAGCGATTGAAATTTGTTTTTCTACAGTACGAGGAGATAAATTGAGATAATCTGCTATTTCCGAATTGGTGAGGCCTTCAAAACGGTTGAGTGAAAATATGAGCCTGCACTTTGGAGGCAACTCTGACACAAACTGTTCTATCTCTGCTTTCAAGGTCTCATAGTTCGTAATATCTTGTTCTAATGGCTGTGTCGGATCCCATTCTAACTGCAGGTAACTTTTTTTATTCTTCTCAACCTGGAGATTTTTCTTGATGTGATCCAATGCCATATTTTTCATGGCGGTATTCAGATAGCTTTTGAAATTATCGATCTGAGAAAGCTGTGTGCGTTGAGTCCAGAGTTTAGTGAATAACTCCTGCACCATGTCCTGGGCCTCGTCTTTGTCCTTAAGTATATAATAAGCGGTCTTAAATGCCATCTGATGGTATTTATGAAAAAGAAGTTCAAGCCCTTTTACCTCTTCGTGTTGGAGTAAATCCCTTATTTCATCTTCCACCTGCATGTAATAACGGCTTGAAATTAAACAACTTTCACCATAGCGTAGCAGTAGAACGTTGTCATAAACTTTATGTTAAATGCGGCAAACGTATCAATAGTTCAAAACCACACCGCCACATATTTCAACTTCCTTTAAAACCTTCCAATACCTGAGGGTTAACTGCTACATACAGAAAGGCCACTATAATAAAAGCAACCAATAACATGAAGAAGCCAAGTAGCCATGCCAACACACCTTTAAAAAAACCAAACACCTTATTTCCAGAATAGAAAGACGTACAGACCCATCCATAAAAAAACAGGCCTATGAAGGTAATGATCAGGTTAGGCGCCCATCCGACCATCCAATACATTACCACGGAAAGGTTATTAAGTATGAGCGGATGTCCGATGGCATAAAAAACAATCACTGAATGCTCCACGAAATTGAGGTCTGACTTTCGGTATAACAGCCGGTTCGAAACAATGTAAAGCGGTAGCATAAAAAAAGAAAAAATGCGAAAATTGTTAGTGATGACATGCATCAAATCCTGGCTGAATTGCTCCTGGCGAGCAGAAAGATCTTCCTGATTAAAGGACCTGTTCACGTCAGACATCATTTTTGACAGATCAACGTCAAGCATTGAAGCCAACAACACATAAATGGTAAGCATCAAAAAGTAATACCCCACAGGTCCTACATAATTAACACGGATACCTATTAAGGTGCTTTGAATCACTTTTTCAGGCCTTAATGTAAGATCACGAATCGTTCGGATAAGCTTATTATCGAAACCAAATAACCTTTGTTGTAATTCATTGAATAAGGTGCGCCATGTTAATCGATTTATTCCCGACTTTTGTCCACAGGTTTGACAATAGCTACCTGATACTTCACTATTACAATTAATACAGTGTATTACATTTTCCATCTTTTCAACATAAAGCAAAAACAAATATAAAAGGCTGCTGTTGAATTCAAAACAGGTAAAATTTGAAAGCAATTGTTATTGGTGCCGGTATAGCCGGGCTGGCAGCAGCATGCCGGTTGGCACAAAAAGGTTATCGCGTCACTGTTTTTGAGAGTAATGAATATCCGGGAGGTAAGCTTACGGCTATTTCTTCCAAGGGATTTCGATTCGACGCAGGCCCTTCCCTGTTCACGCTCCCTCATTTACTTGACGATGTGTTCCATGCGACAAAGGAAAACCCAAGGGACTTTTATGATTATGAAACACTGGATGTGGCATGCCATTATTTTTATGAAGATGGTACCACATTGAAATCATTTTGTGATCAAAACAAGTTCGCCAGCGAGGTGAGTGAAAAATTAAATATTGATGGAGGCGTGGTCGTTGATTTCCTTCAACGAAGTGAAGTGATGTACAACCAGGCAGGTCAGATATTTCTGAATAACTCTTTGCACAAAGCGACAACCTGGCTCAAAAAAGATGTACTATCCGCTTTGCTCCGGATCTACAAATACGACCTGTTTAAAAGTATGGATGCCGCAAATCAAATTCATTTAAAACATCCCAAATTAGTCCAGTTATTTGATCGTTATGCTACTTACAATGGTAGTAATCCGTACAAAGCGCCGGGTATACTGAATTCTATAGCACATCTTGAGCATAATCTCGGCACCTACTTCCCAAAAGGTGGCATGCATACTATCACACTGTCACTTTATGAACTGGCCCAAAAGAAAGGTGTAGAATTTGTATTTGGAAAAAAGGTAAGCCGTATCCGCAGTAATAAGAATAAAGTAACAGGTGTCGATACCGAGGACGGTTTCACACAGGCTGACCTCGTGGTATCCAATATGGATGTTTACCCTACTTACAAATATTTGCTACCTCAAATAAAAACACCTGAAAGGATAGAAAAACAGGAGCGGTCGAGCTCAGGTCTGGTCTTTTATTGGGGCGTAAAAGGAGCGTTCAGCAACTTAGGCCTTCATAATATTTTCTTTAGTGAGAATTACAAAGAAGAGTTTCACCATCTTTTTGACAAACAACGCATTTACCAGGACCCAACCGTATATGTGAACATCACTTCCAAGCTAAATAACTCTGACGCACCGGAAGGTCATGAAAACTGGTTTGTAATGGTGAATGCCCCAAGTAACACAGGTCAGGACTGGCAAACCATAATCGCTCAAACAAGAGAAGCGGTAATAAAAAAACTCTCAAGGTTGCTCAACAAAAATCTGTCTGAAATTATCGTAACGGAAGAATTGCTCAACCCTATGAAAATAGAAGAGCGTACGTCCTCGTTCAAGGGATCACTCTATGGCACAAGTTCCAACAGTAAATTTGCCGCTTTTTTACGACACGCTAACTTTTCGTCAAAAATCAAAGGGTTGTATTTTTGCGGGGGTAGTGTTCATCCTGGCGGAGGTATTCCTCTCTGTCTTTTATCCGCAAAAATAGTAAGTGAATTGGTACCTGAAATCTCTTAACATCCTTTCATCCAGTTGGCTTATTGATCCAGCCACGCTTTAAATTCATTGACCCGTTCACGGCTTACGATAACATCCTGCTCTGAAAAATGATCTAAAACAATTTTCAAACGGCTATTAGAGTAACTAATAATGTCTTTGACCGACCGTAATGAAATGATAAACCGGCGATTAATTTGAAAGAATTTGGTTGGATCAAGCATATCGATAAGTTGTTGTAGTGTATAGTCCAGTAAGTAGTTTTTACCCTGGTCCAGGGTGCAAAAAGTAGCCTTTTCCCTACTGAAAAAAAAGAGTATTTCGTCAACTGCTATAGACCTGATGTGCTCTCCTGTTTTTACCACAAATCGATTCTTATACTGTCTGGTAAGCATTTGCATAGCTGCGGCAATCTGGTCCATACTGTTTACAGCAGTAACGTTGACCGTTTCAGGCGCCTGTTTCAACGTATTTAGTTTAGCAAATGCGTCAGAAAGATCTTCATCGTCTACAGGCTTAAGCAAATAGGCCACACTATTTACTTTGAAGGCTTTTAAGGCATATTCATCATATGCAGTGGTAAAAATAATGGGGGCAGTGATAGAAACATGATCAAATACTTCAAAACTCAAACCATCAGCCAGTTGGATATCCATGAACACCAGGTCTAGCATCTTACCGGTCTGAAACCAGTCTATTACACTTTTTACACTATCCAGTTTAGCGACAACCTCTATGGAATCATCGTAACTCAACAAAAGTCTTTCCAGGCGTTTTGCCGCTGGTTTTTCATCTTCGATAATTAATACTTTCATAGTCCGGTCAATGGATGCTTTAGGATTCGTTGAGTAAGGGTAGCTTAACCATAAAAAGACCTTTGGTATCCGATACCTGGATCTGTTTTTCTGATAAAAATTCATAGCGGGCCTTAATATTTACAAGCCCGACACCCGATGATTCTTCTTTCAGTATGTTCTTTTTTTGAAGGGTATTTTGAATCACCAGAAATTCATTTTCTTGCAAAATTTTAATAGTAAGCGGTTCATTATCAGAAACTACGTTATGCTTAAATGCATTTTCTACCAGCATTTGGACGGCCAGAGGAACTACATAATAGTTTTGATCTATCTGCTCATCCATTTCAAAGATAAGCGCATCTTCATGCCTTATTTTCTGCAAAAAGACATAAGACCTGACAAACTCGAGTTCTTCTTTAAGGGAAACCAGCTCTTTTTCGCGCGTTTCTAATACATATCGGTACACCTGTGAAAGCTTTTTAATAAACTTCGCAGACAAGTCGGCATCTTCATATACGAGGTTGGTAAGGGCATTCAGACTATTGAAGAGAAAATGCGGGTTCACCTGGTTTTTGAGCGACTCATATTTGGCAGAAATAGCCTCTCGCTTCATTCGCTCACTTTCGAGCGCAAGATTGCGCCAGGATAAAAGAAATCTTCTACTATTCATAATCAAGGTAGCTAACAAAGAGATAATCAGGGAAGTGGAAACAGTGGCAGAAGGACTGCCTACCCTAATATCAAAAAAATACTTAAACAACCACCCCATAATAATGACCGCTATTACGGTGAATCCGGAATGGCCAAGCAAACTGACCAGTAACCGTTTCACAGGTTCTTTAAGCCAGTCAACATATTCATTTGTAATATAATTCACAAAGACATTCCCTTTGGCCAGTACAATCCAAAATGTGGCACAAACCAGGATAGAATACCACACCATAAGGCTATCATCCCAGCATTCAGGACACATCAAAAAACTAAAAGGCACTCCGATCAGGCCCAAAAGAAAGATATCCCTGAGCTGCCGGAACCAAAATGATTTTGAATGCAATAAGAGCATATTAGATAACTAAAAGTAAATAACAATCAAGATACTGCCTTAGATTGATCGATCTTTCGCTTAAGTCTGACGATAAAAATATAGATTAAAGGCACTCCGATAAGAGAGGGCCAGCTCCACTGGAGCCAGGTAGGAAGAAAGCCCATTACCTGACTGGAAAATGCCGTTAGTGCAGCTATAAACCCTCCGATCATCCCTCCAATATGTCTATATAGCCAGGCTTGTGCTTCATGTGGTTTCAAAAAGAGCTGTATATTTTTTTTAGAAAGTAGCAGGCCCAACGTTCCAAAACCTATGCTTAAATAAGGAAACGCACCTTGTACATCTATGAAGATCAGGTAAATACCCCAAGCTACATATGTTGTATTAAAAATGGCGTTTACAATGGCAGCCAACCAGTCATACCATTTTACTGTATCTCCCCTATGGAGCTTCTTTTGGAACTTCCACCGGTAAGCGCTGAAAACTGAGTAATAACTGAAGACTGAGATCATTAATAAAAACGGGATCCATTTTACCGTAGATAAAAATAATGCGGTGACAAAGATAACTGTCATAGACCAAAAAAATATGAGGCCCCAACGCTTATGGCTTTGACCGCCTTTTTTCACCACCATTGCAATAGGAGCCACTGCCAATGCAATGACTCCCGCTATTATATGAATAATGAGTATGGTATCTGAAAGCGACTTCATTAGTTCAGAGTTATGGTCATCACAGTATCTGAACTTACTGAGAACTTTGATGCTTCATAGTCCGCAGGGCCATAGAAAGCAGGGGGGTTATTGGAAAACCCATACCCTTCTATCGGGCCCATAGGGCCAAAATCAACTTCACTATTATTATTTTCGTCATGATGCGTGGCAATAGCGTACTCACCAGCAGGTAATCCTTCTATGACAAACGCGTTTCCTTCATGATCAGCCAGGTTGAATTTCAATGATTTAAATGGCTGTTCCATATAAGATGCCTGTGAATTAAAAACACTTAAAGATAAGTGTCCTTCCCTGTTCAACATACCTTCTACCTTAACCATAATAGAGATTTTATCTTGCGCGAATGTGATATTTATGGCCGTTAGAATTCCTAAAATGACAATTAAATTTCTCATGATCTTTTGGGTTTGTGTTAAAATATGATGCTAATATCACCACGGGTGTGGCATGTTGAAAAAAGTACTTACTGAACTGTAGAATTACCTGGATGAATTGTAAAAACGATAAAGAATATTGATTTTACAGGTAACGGAAGAAGAGAAGGAACATACATTTCGCGCCAAAATTACCTCTGTTTTGCGAAACTGGCTCAAGAAACACCATCTAACGGAAAAAAGTGTATGGCTTATCCTGTAAAAAGACAGTAATGCACCCAGTGTATACTACAATGAGGCTGTAGATGAAGCATTGTGCTTTGGTGGGATTGACGGTAAACCTAAATAAAAGAGACCCGGAAAGCTACTACCGATTTTTCTCCAAACGTAAAACAACAAGCAACTGGAGCAGGATCAATAAGGAAAAAGTAAAAAAGTTGTAAAAAGAAGGGCATATGGCAGCGGCAGGCAATGAAATGGTACACATTGCAACAGAAAATGGCATCTGAAATGCCTTAGATGACGTAGAAAGCCTGGTAATTCCTCAGGATCTGGCAAATGAATTAGATAAAATACCTGGAACCAGGAAAAACTATGAACTTTTTCCAAGATCAGTAAAAGAGAATTCTGGAATAGATAATGAATGCAAAACGGCCCGAAACCAGGAAGAAGCGAATTGAGGAGACCACAAAACATATGAGCCAATCCATTCAGAAAACCTTGATAGACCGAAGCTTAACCATCAAAGCACGCTTTCACAAAATGAGACAACAGAGCATTTTCATTCAACAAAAAAGTATACAAATTGTATCTGATTTATGCAATTTGAAGACTTAAAGCACATCACATTAATAAGGCTTACATTCGCGAACAACTCATCAGAAAAACGGTTGATTAACTTGATTTTTATACATTTGTAAGCCGTACGAGAGGATAAAATAAGTTTACTCTTCGCTAAACCACTGGATAACCGTAAAAGCGCATTAAAGTTTTTTGGCACAAAAAACAATAATCATAACAATGTGAAACAAATGAGAACAGTGCTTGTTTACCAGTTAGATCAGGGATAGAGATGGGAAATTATTCGATTAAGGAACTTGAAAAGTTATCGGGCATTAAGGCCCATACGATTAGGATTTGGGAGAAAAGGCATCAGATCATAGATCCAAAACGCACTGATACCAATATCAGGTTCTACTCGGATGACGATCTGAAGAAAATCCTCAATGTCTCTATTCTAAATAATAATGGGTATAAGATCTCATATATTGCTGACTTATCCATTAAAGAATTAACGAATACCGTTAAGCAACTTTCAGAAGAAAAAACAGACGCGGCCTTATTTATTGATCAACTCACTATTTGCATGATCGATTTTGATGAAGTGGGCTTTGAAAAGAAATTGGCAGGATTTATTCTGAAAATTGGCTTCGAAAGAACACTCCTCGAAATTATCTATCCTTTCCTGACCAAGATAGGAGTGTTATGGTTGTCAGGCAATATAAGCCCGATACAAGAACATTTCATTACGAACCTAATTCGTCAGAAAATAATTGTAGCCATTGATGGGCTCGATGTAAAAACGGATGAAAATGCGAAAAAAGTCGCCTTTTTCCTTCCTGAAAATGAAATGCATGAAATTGGTTTGTTATTCTTTCATTACCTGCTGAAAAAGCTGAAATTCAAAACTTACTATTTAGGACAGTATGTACCTTTTGATGATCTGGTTAAGAGTGTTGAGATAATTCAACCGGATATGATGGTAGCATCTATATCGTACAGTCCCTCTGCACGTCAGCTGAATCAATTTTTAAAAAATCTCGCAGAAACTTTCAATGGTACCGACATATATATCACGGGCCAGTCACAACTTAAACAAAGTCTGAGTCAGTTTAAAAATCTACACTTCTTTGAGGACGCTCTGGCACTAAAAGAGTTGTTTTCTTCTAAAATTTAACACTTTCCGCCTTTACTTGCATATAAATGCCTCAATAGGTGTTTAAACACAATGTTTAAAGTTTACAAAAAAAAACTTAAACAAAATATTGTATAAGAAATCTAATCTTGTAATTTTGTTTAACGTTTCACCATAAATGTTAAACACTATGACGGCAATGGAATTTGATCACAAAATAGCTTCTCTCCATGAAACGCTAGAATTATTCACTAAGAAGTTCACAAAAGATCAGGAAGAATCAGAAGATCTGATCCAGGATACTATCCTGAAGGCACTGACCTATAGAGATAAGTTTAAGCAAAATACCAATCTGAAAGGGTGGCTTTATACTATCATGCGTAATACGTTCATCAATAATTATCGTAAAGCGCAAAGAGCTCGTACTACTTTGGACGACACCAAGGAATCATACTATCTTAATGTACCTGATAACCATACCTTCAATACACCGGATGGAAATTATGAATATAAGGACATCACCAAGTGTATCAATGAAATTAAAGAAGACTTATTGACACCGTTTAAAATGCATACGGAAGGTTATAAATACCATGAAATAGCTGATTATTTAAATATACCGATCGGGACGGTGAAAAACAGAATATTCCATGCCAGAAAGGAAATACAGAAAAAATTGTTAGCTTATGCTTATTAATTAATAAGCATGACAAAAAAAATAGCGGTCATAGGGTCCGGGTTTGCTGGATTAGCAGCAGCTTGTTGTCTGGCCGACGCCGGTTGTGACGTAGAATTATTCGAAAAGAACAGTACCCCGGGCGGCAGAGCACGCCAGTTCTCTTCTAAAGGATTTACTTTTGATATGGGGCCCAGTTGGTATTGGATGCCCGATGTTTTCGAACGTTTTTTTAATAAGTTTTCTAAATCTACGGCTGACTTTTACCAGTTAGAAAGATTAGACCCTTCCTATAAGATCTTTTTTTCAGATGATCTGCCGGTGGATATTCCAGCTTCAGTAGAAAAATTAGGCGAGTGGTTTGACAGCCTGGAGCCTGGAAGTAGTCGTCAATTGAAAGCTTTCCTGGATGAGGCCGCTTACAAATATGAAGTAGGCATCAACGAACTGGTTTATAAACCCGGGCAGTCATTAATAGAATTTGCTGATCTAAAACTTATTAAAGGAGTATTCAAACTCCACATTTTCCAGTCCATGTCGAAGTATATCAGAAAATACTTCAAACATCCAAAACTTATCCAACTACTGGAATTCCCGGTACTTTTCCTTGGCGCCATGCCGAGCAAAACACCGGCATTATACAGCTTAATGAATTACGCCGATATTTCATTGGGCACATGGTATCCTATGGGAGGGATGCACGAGATCGTTAAGGCAATGCATCAATTAGCTATTTCTCTTGGTGTCACCTTTCATTTTGACACCCCGGTGGAGGAAATCCATATGAATGCAGTAAAAGCCAAAGGATTAAAAGTGAAAGGGGAAATAAAAACCTTTGATTTCATAGTAGGTGGCGCCGATTACCATCATATTGAACAGCACTTGCTACCTGAAAAATTCAGGACTTATGACGACAAATATTGGGACACAAGAGCAATGGCTCCCTCAAGTCTGATTTTTTATCTCGGTATTGATAAAAAATTAGAGAACTTAAGCCATCATAATTTATACTTTGATGAGTCTTTTGAAGTACATGCCAAAGAAATATATGAAGACCCCAAGTGGCCTTCAAAACCATTATTCTACGTGTGCTGTACGTCTAAAACTGATCCTACTGCCGCTCCGGAAGGTATGGAAAATGTATTCATCTTAATTCCCACCGCCCCGGATCTATCGGATGATGAAAGTACAAGGGAAAAATATTTTGAAATGGTGATGGATCGGATGGAACGCCTGACCCATCAGAAGATCAAGGATCATATCATCTTTAAAAAGAGTTATGCTCACAATGATTTCATCAGCGATTATAATGCCTTTAAAGGAAATGCTTACGGACTTGCAAACACTTTAAAGCAAACAGCGTTATTAAAGCCATCAATGAAAAGTAAAAAAGTAAAAAATCTTTATTATACTGGTCAATTGACCGTACCGGGGCCCGGAGTCCCACCATCGTTAATATCGGGGCAGGTTGTGGCGGAAGAAATCCTCAAACAGGTTAATAAAAAATGAAGCAACTCTTTGATCACGTGTCTCAAAAGTGCAGTAAGCTAGCCACTACTTCTTACAGCACCTCGTTTTCTTTAGGGATAAGGTGTCTTTCAAAAGAACTAAGAGACCCCATTTGTGCTATTTACGGTTTTGTACGCTTTGCAGATGAAATAGTGGATACCTTCCATGACTATGATAAAAAGACCCTTCTTGAACGCTTTAAAAAAGACACTTACCTTGCTATTGAAGAAGGCATTAGTTTAAATCCTATCTTAAATAGTTTTCAACATGCGGTCAACACATACTATATAGATCATGAATTGATCGATCAGTTTTTATACAGTATGGAAATGGACCTCGCGGACCAAACCTATGATCAGGAAAAATTTGAAATGTACATTTTGGGTTCGGCTGAGGTGGTAGGTCTTATGTGTTTAAAGGTATTTTGTAAAGGAGATGAGAAAAAATATCTTGAACTCAAACCTTTTGCCATGAAGCTTGGCTCAGCATTTCAAAAAATCAATTTTCTTCGTGACCTTGAATCCGACTATGTAGATATGGGCAGAACTTATTTCCCGGGCCTTGAAATGTCTGAGTTCAATGCTGAAAACAAGCAGACCATTGAGGAGGATATTGATGAGGATTTTAAAATGGGTTTTGAAGGTATTAAAAGGCTTCCCCAAAGCGCAAGATTCGGCGTTTACCTGGCCTATGTTTATTACCATAATCTCTTTAAAAAAATAAAGAAAGTACGTCCTGCTCATGTCCTCAACGAACGCATCAGGATACCCAATCAACGTAAGCTGTCCATATTATTTTATTCGTACATCAAACATAGACTAAATCTTATTTAGCCTTGGAGCACGTTATATTGGTAAATACCAACGATGACCAATTGGGCACCATGGAAAAAATGGAAGCCCACCAACGCGGTGTTTTGCACCGGGCATTTTCTGTATTGGTCTTTAATTCCAAAGGGGAGCTAATGCTTCAAAAAAGGGCTAAGCACAAATATCACTCCGGTGGTTTATGGACAAATACATGTTGTAGTCATCCCCGGGAAAACGAATCGATGGAACAGGCTACTCACCGTCGTTTGATAGAAGAAATGGGCATTGACCTTCAGCCCGAATTTCTTTATAAATTCATTTATCGTGCTCACCTGGATCAAAACCTTATTGAACACGAATTAGATCATGTTTACACCGCTATCTATGATGAGGCCCCTACACTTAACTATGATGAAGTAGAAGATTGGAAATTCTCATCTATAAAAAATGTGAGACAGAGTATCAAAAGCAACCCCGAACAGTATACCGCGTGGTTTAAGATCATTATGGACAGTTATGAAAATCATGTTTCTTCAGACATAATCCGATGAACATCCCGGTGTTAAAGCTGTTAGTTTGATATAACAACTTTAGCTTATATGTTCTCACTTTTCAAATCAGATCCCATAAAAAAACTTAAAAAGAAAAAATCCAAATTGCTTGAAGAAGCGATGCAAGTCCAGCGCTCCGGAGACTTGAAGCTTTATGCCACCAAAATGGAGGCCATAGAAGCGCTGGAAAAGGAAATTCAAACCCTGCAAGGTACTAATGACTAAAAAGCCTGTTAATATATTCTGGTTTCGTCGTGACCTGAGACTTGAGGATAATACAGGGCTTCATAAAGCTTTGGAAGGAAAACACCCCGTATTACCCATTTTCATTTTTGATTCGCAGATCATAGATTCCCTGGAAGACCGGTCGGATGCTCGCCTCACATTCATTCACCATCATCTCTCGAAGATTAATGAGGTATTGAAAGAAAAAGGGGCCGCGCTACTTACCTTTTATGGCGAACCCAAGACTATTTGGGCCAAACTATTGGAAGATTACAATGTGCAAGGCATTTTTCTAAATAGAGACTATGAGCCTTATGCCAGAAAAAGAGATACTGAGATAGAGGAAATTGCACAAGAACAAAACATATCTTTTAATACATTTAAGGATCATGTATTGCATGAACCGGACGCAGTATTAAAAGATGATGGCACCCCGTATGTAGTATTCACTCCATATAGCAGACGCTGGCGTGATAGTCTTACACCTGGTCATTTTAAGACAGTTCCTTCCGCTTCTTATTATGATAACTACTATCAAATACCCAATGCTCCTATCCTATCGCTTGCAGACATGGGGTTCACCAAATCAAAATTAGTTGTACCACCTTCAACGGTTTCGGATACAATACTTAAAAGATATGGTGAAAACCGGGACTATCCTGCCGTAAATGGTACCTCGCGGTTGGGTGTACACCTTCGTTTTGGCACAATCAGCATACGCGAATTGGCACAACAGGCTGAGGGAAAAAGCAGTACTTTTCTTAATGAGTTAAATTGGAGGGAATTTTACCAGGTGATCCTATGGCATTTCCCGAGAGTGGTTACGGAAAATTTCAAAACCAATTATAACGCTGTGGAATGGCGTAATAACGAAGATGAATTTCAAGCCTGGTGCGAGGGAAAAACAGGTTATCCTATTGTGGACGCCGGTATGCGGGAGCTTAATGCGACCGGCTATATGCACAACCGCGTAAGAATGATAGTAGCCAGTTTTCTGACTAAACATTTACTCATAGACTGGCGTTGGGGTGAAGCATATTTTGCAAAAAAACTGTTAGACTATGAATTAGCTTCTAACAATGGTGGCTGGCAGTGGGCGGCCGGCACCGGTACGGATGCACAACCCTACTTCAGGATTTTCAATCCCGAATCACAAACCAGGAAATTCGATCCGGAACTAAAATATATCAGACAATGGGTTCCAGAGTTCCAGGAATTGAATTATGCCAAGCCTATCGTAGAACATAAAGCTGCCCGTGAGCGGTGCCTTAACACCTTCAAAGAGGCATTGGCATGAAGGTGTTACTCACAGGCTCTACCGGGTACATTGGACGACGATTATTGCCTGTTCTGGTAAAAGAAGGACATCATGTCACCTGTATTGTAAGGGATTCAAGACGATTTGATTGGTCTGATTTCAGTGAAAAATTTTTAGAAAATGTTACCGTCATTGAAGCAGACTTCAGTCAGAGTATTGAGCCAAATGAGTTACCCACTGATATTGAAGCAGCGTATTACCTGATCCATTCATTGACTCAGTCCTATGAGAGTTTTGAGCAGCAGGAAAAATGCACCGCATACAATTTTGCCTCATACATTTCCACCACTTCATGTCAACAAATAATATACCTGGGAGGTATATCCAATGCCGATGAGCTTTCAAAGCACCTTGCTTCACGGCAAAATGTAGAAGAGCAGCTTAGGACATCAAAAGTACCTGTAACGGTGCTTAGAGCGGCAGTGATCATAGGTTCCGGTAGCGCATCCTTTGAAATCATCAGAGACCTGGTGGAAAAACTTCCCGTCATGATAGCACCTAAGTGGCTAAAAAGTAAATGTCAACCTATCGCTATCAGAAACGTGATAGAATACCTGATGGGGGTGTTACACCATGAGGCATGTTATCACCAGGTTTTCGATATTGGTGGCCCCGATGTACTCACCTATAAGGAAATGTTATTGCAATATGGAAAATCACGACGACTAAAACGAACCATCATTACACTGCCTGTACTAACACCCAAGCTATCGTCTTTATGGCTTTACTTTGTCACGTCTACTGCCTATACCTTAGCAAGTAAGCTGGTAGACAGCATGAAAAACGATGTCGTCGTCAAAAATCATGGTATCCGGGAACTTGTGTCTATACAACTCCTTTCCTATGCCGAAGCGCTCGAAAAGGCCTTCAGTAAGATCAATCAAAAAAACGTGATCTCAAGCTGGAAGGATGCCATAACCCATCATCATATTGATAAGAATTTTCTGGATTATGTAGATGTGCCCCGTTATGGATGCTTCCGTGATACCAGAACAGTAGAATTTCATAGGGAAACAAGCGAAGTATTGAACAATGTCTGGCAAATTGGAGGAAAACGAGGCTGGTACTTTGGCAATACTTTATGGAAGATCAGAGGCTTTCTGGACCAGCTCATTGGTGGAGTAGGACTTCGCAGAGGCAGAAGAAGCCAGGTAGACCTTAAAGCAGGTGACTCATTGGACTTCTGGCGCGTGTTACTGGCAGATAGTGACAGAGGCCACCTTCTTCTTTATGCAGAAATGAAACTTCCGGGGGAAGCGTGGTTGGAATTTAAAATAAACGAAACACCGACCAAAAAACTTTTGTTACAAAGGGCCACCTTCCGTCCATTAGGGTTATGGGGGCGCTTATATTGGTATCTCGTACTGCCATTTCATTTTTTAATTTTTCCAAAAATGGCCCAGAACATAGTGAAGTACTGATTGTTTTATTTTTATGAAGGTATATACATTAACAAGAAAACAAACGCTTCCCATTAGCATGGAAGAAGCCTGGGATTTTTTTTCATCTCCGGTAAATCTGAAGGAAATTACGCCGAAGCATATGAAGTTTGAAATAAAATATATTTCGGGTAGAGACAGAATGTACGCCGGGCAGATCATCAGGTACATAGTGAATGTATTACCCGCCATTCCGGTAAAATGGACCACGGAGATCACACACGTTAATGAACCGTATTACTTTGTAGATGAACAGCGCTTTGGCCCATATGCTCTATGGCATCACCAACATCGCTTCAAGCCGGTAGAAGGTGGAGTGGAGATGATAGACGAGGTGAATTATGCTGTCCCTTTCGGTATTTTAGGACGTTTGGCTAATTGGTTGTTTGTGAGCAAACAGGTAAATACTATCTTTGACTATCGCTTTGAAGTGTTAGATCAACTGTTCAAAAGAAAAAAAGTAGCTGCATGACAATAACCACCGTGATACTGTGCGCTCTGATTGTCATCGGAGTTTTTCTGTTCATGGAATTTGTGGCCTGGTTTACTCATAAATACATCATGCATGGCTTTTTATGGGTATGGCATGAATCACATCATAAGAAACACAATCATACTTTTGAACGCAATGATCTTTTTGCTGTGGTATTTAGTGTACCCAGTATTGTCCTTATTATGGTATCCACTTCAGTATATCCATCCGCTTATCTTACAGCGGCCGGTATTGGTATTTTCTGCTATGGAGCCTTTTACTTCATTTTCCATGATATCATAGTACACCAAAGAATAAAGTGGAGGCCAAAAAAAAGAAGTAAATACCTGGATCGCATGATCAAAGCGCACTACATACATCATAAAGTACGTACAAAAGAGGATGCCGAAGCTTTCGGTTTTTTGTATGCTCCCAAGAAATACGACAAGGCGGATATCAATCAATCTTAAGGAGTTTCAACGCACACTTTCCTGGTCTTTTCGTTTTAAAATAATAGCTTTTTTATTCACTTCTCAGGTTAACCAAATGAATAACCATCTGTTATTTGATTATTGACCCGGGAACGTGTAAGCATGAAACTCAACAGTACATTTAGCATTCAAAATGGGCCCAAGATCTATTTCTCAATTGGAGTAGTTTGGCTTTTTCATATCTCAGGAATAGTGGGCATCACCATAGGGTTTGAATCATGGTTTGTTCCCAAAACTCCTTTAAACCTCTTGGTCTGCCTGGTCTTACTCGTGTGGCAATATCCTATTAAGACATTAAAAACAGCATTACTTACCTTGGTCTTCTTCAGCTGTGGAATGTTGATCGAATGGATAGGTGTACATCATGATTTTCTTTTTGGGGCCTACCACTACGGAAACAACCTGGGAGCCAAAATAGATGGCGTCCCCTTACTGATAGGGGTTAACTGGGCTGTTCTTACCTTGATCACCGGAACCATTGCCTCAAAACTCACCAACAGCTTTCCTGTCAGGGTCATCACAGGAGCCTTTTTAATGGTATTCCTGGACTTTTTCCTAGAAGTTTCCGCACCGGTCTTTGACTTTTGGCATTGGGAAGCTGGTGCCGCTCCCATCCGGAATTTCATTACCTGGTTTTTAGCCTCTTGCCTCTTACACGCTGTCCTTCAATTATATAAGGTGATTGGTAATGATCAGATTTCTATCCATCTTTACCTTGCTCAACTGGCTTTCTTCGTCTACTTCTATGGAATACATCACTTATGATTATGCTATTATTGGCGCAGGTGCTGCAGGTTTGAACCTGGCGTTGTGTATGTTAGAAGATCCCTTTTTCGACGACAAAGCCATAGTGATTTTTGATAAAGACCTTAAAAATGCCA
Source organism: Fulvivirga sp. M361 (assembly GCF_007097395.1). Taxonomy (GTDB): domain Bacteria; phylum Bacteroidota; class Bacteroidia; order Cytophagales; family Cyclobacteriaceae; genus Fulvivirga. The sequence goes on along the minus strand of NZ_VKDC01000013.1, from coordinate 7,464 downwards.
ATGATCGAACCTGGTGCTTTTGGGAAAAAGGGGCCGGCCGCTGGGACGGCGTTGTTTCTCATAAATGGGGAAAAGCTGTGGTTACAGATACAAATACAAAACAGTATACCCTAAGCCTTGACCCGTTTACCTACAAAATGATCCATTCAGATGATTTTTACAGGTTCGCTAAAGATAAGATCAGAGCATCCGGCATTATTGACTGGGTAACGGCGGAAGTAGAGCAGGTAAATATTATAAATGGAGCGCAGGAAATACAGGCTCAAAAAAGGTATTTGATCACGCGCCATACATTTGATAGCAGAATAGCCTCCAAGTTCAACCATGATACCTCCTCGATCAAGTTATTACAGCATTTTAAAGGCTGGGTTGTAGAAACCGATGCTCCTGCCTTTGATCCCTCTGCATTTGTAATGATGGACTTTAGCCTTAGGTGGAAAGACACTACAAGTTTTACTTATGTTTTACCTTTTAGTGCCACCAAAGCACTGGTAGAATTCACACTTTTCAGTCCGGACCTGATACAAAACGAGGAGTATGATACTATGCTCAAACAATATGTCACTGAAATCCTTGACATAAAAAAGTATAATATCCTGGCATCCGAACAGGGTGTTATTCCTATGTCTGATTATCCTTTCCACCATCAGAACAACGACAGTCTTACGAAAATCGGCACTGCAGGAGCATGGGTAAAACCTTCGTCAGGATATTCGTTCAAAAACACCGAACGTTATTCTTTGAGGATTATTGATAATATCAAAAAAGGCCTGGTCCCCTCAAAAAATATCATCCGTAAAAAATACCGTTACTATGACTCTGTATTCTTAAATGTACTATACCATAGAAATGAATTGGGGCCTGAGCTTTTCACTATCATGTACGGAAAAAACCCTATTGAAAAAATATTCGACTTTTTAGATGAGCAGACCTCTCTTCTCGATGACATCAGAATAATGAATACTTTCCCAAAAGCGCCATTTAACAAAGCGGTTTTTAGAAAATTAGTAAGTTAATAAACTATTCATCTTCATTACGCCGGGAAAGCTTTGGCAATGGATTAATTCCTTCCCAGGTTCCCTCCGACCGAAAGGGTTGAAATCTTGCAAACAACTCTTCTTTATACCAATTAAGCTCACGTGTAAGTCGGATAGCTTCCTTATGTTCTTCACTACCATAGGCAAAAGAGGTTAGTTGCTCTTCACTCTCCCAGAGACTAAAAGTAGCCATCTGCACTAACGGAATCTCACCTATTCCCTTTGTATACATCAGCCCCCTGGCTCCGTTCAGGGGCCTATGGGACTTGGGGACATAACGCCAAAAGGAGACCATTTTATTCCATTTTATCGTCGCACGGGTAATAACAGCCACATAATTATTGGAAGGGTCTGTTTTTGCCAACTCAAACGGGTTACTGCCAGACCATTTGCCCTTCGCAGCAATCGCTCTGAAGTACAAACACCACAATTCAGAGGAACGATTTTTATAGTCTGTCAGAAGCTGTGATTGGTCAAAAAAATGCTCTGCATGATCCAGGTTATCCCAGACTTGCAAAAGGCTGTAAACGGACCAATCGGGCAAAGGATTAAAACCCTTTCCTTTTCCACTGCCCAACAAACGATAAAAACGTTGTCCTTTTACATTTTTCAGACTTTGATGCGCCATCTGCATCATCTTCAGCGCCCAAAATTTATCACTGGTGGTTGAAAAACGAAAAAAAGCAATAGTAGTGACCTGATCCATACGTTAAGCCAAAATAACAACCTATAATACTTTTCGTTCGTCATTCCGGCAAGAAAGTCAATAACTACTCACTGCGTAACGTTTCTGCCGGATTCATATTGGCTGCTTTTAATGACTGATAACTCACGGTTAGAAATGCAACTACGATAGCACAGGAAACCGCCACAACCAATGGTAAAAACCCTACGGAAGTACGATATTCAAAATCATTTAACCATTGTGTCATCAGCCAGTAACTCAATGGACCTGCCACAAGAAAAGAAATTAATACAAGCCTCGAAAAATCACGAGAAACAAGAAAGAAAAGGCTGGCTACGGAAGCCCCGAGCACTTTTCTAACACCAATCTCCTTTGCGCGTTGTTCTACAGAGAAAGAAACCAGGCCGAAAAGTCCTAAACAGGCAATCAATATGGCTAATATTGAAAACGTAATGAATACCTGGTTCAGGCGCATTTCATTACGATACATTGCATTGTACTCATCATCCATAAAATCAAATACAAACGGTCGGTCGGGTACGATCTGTTTCCATAAATCTTCAATACTCAGCAGTGTTTTTTGGAGGTCATCCGGCTGAATACGTATGAAGATCTTATTAAACTGACGTGGCTCTATAAACAGCAGTAACGGGCCTATTTTTCTGTGCAATGAGGTAAAATGAAAATCATTAAGGATTCCAACAATCTCACCTTGCCTGCCGTTCAGGTTTACTTGCTGGCCAATGATGTCTTCAGGGGCTATCATAAGTGTTTTTGTTAATTCCTGATTAACGATGAATGAGAAGCGTCGGTCTGAACTCTCTTCAAGCGTAGCTTGCTTATGGTCTGCGTCGGTCAGGTCGCGCCCGAAAAGCATTTCCATGTTCATAGTCTCAATAAAATCTTTTTCCACTGTTATAGCCTGGACGTTCATAGGTTCATCTACGTAACCAGGCACTGACAAGGCGTAACCTCCACCAATGTCGGTGGGGCTTTCTGAAGCGCTTGAAACGGACACCACATCTTCCATTCGTTCCAGCTGGGTCTTGATCCTGTCAAAATTTTGGTTGACCACATTATCTGTAGGAAGTATAAGCACATTTTCAGTAGTATAACCCAACTTTTTATTACGCATAAACTGCAATTGCTTATAGATCACCAGCGTACCTATGATCAAAAATATGGAAATGGAAAACTGAACTCCTACCAGTACCTTTCTCATCCAACTGCCTTGCACAGAGCGCTTAAAACTACCTTTCAAGACCTGACCGGGAGCATAGGAAGATAAACTAATCGCTGGATAGGCCCCTGCAAAAAAACTAACGAACACTGCAATGATCAATAACCCAATAATGACAGGCCCACTAAGAATATCTTGAAAGACAAGCTGCTTACCGGTAAGATGATTAAAAGGCCCTAAAAAAATGCTGACCATTACCATAGCAATGATAAGTGAGAGAGTGGTTATAATGATCGATTCTCCCATAAACTGATAAAACACCTGTTTTCTGAGTGCCCCCAGTACTTTGCGCATGCCAACTTCTCTGGCCCGTTCTGCTGACCTGGCAGTAGCAAGGTTCATATAGTTAATACAGGCGATGATCAATATCAATAATCCAACCGCGCTTATGATATAAATGTAACGGATATCACTTTGAGGTTGCATTTCAGAGGGAATATCAGATCTTAAATGAATATCTGTCAGTGGCATTAGGTCAAAGCCCATTTTTACATCGCCCAGCTGATCCCCCAAATTTTTCACATACAGGTCATGGATATCCGACTCAACCTCCTTTGCCAAATCAGGGTCTGTCAATACCAGGTAGGTAGCATAATTAGCACTCCACCAAGTTTCCCTTTGAGAAGCCCTCAAAGAGCTAAAGCTTGCCAAAAAGTCGAATTTCATATGTGAATTATCAGGTACATCTGAAAGTACCCCGGTAATACTATAATCATCGCCATCTACTTTTATCACCTGCCCGAGTGGGTCTTCATCGTTAAAATATTTTTTCGCAGAAGAAGCCGTTAGTATTACAGAGCGTGGCGCAGCAAGGGCTTTTGCCGGGTCACCTGCCAGCATTTCAAAAGAAAATACATCGAAAAAAGAACTGTCAGCATACAAAAACCGCTCTTCCTGGTATTTGGTATTCTCTTTTTGTACCACCACCGGGCTGAACATACTTACATTAAATACCCGGACACCAGTAGCCACCTTACTATTATCCCGCCTGAGTGATGGAAGAAGTGCGGTAGGTGTGGTGTACGACTTACCCGAGGCTCCTGCTGTTTCGTATGAAATGTTCACCCTGAAGATGGCTTCAGCCTGTTTATGGAACTTATCAAAACTCAGTTCCTGGACTACATAGACACCAATAAAAATACAACATGCCAGACCTATGGCCAGGCCTACCACGTTAATCGTGCTGTACCCTAGCTGTCTTCTGATATTTCTGATTGCAATTAGTAGGTAGTTTTTAAGCATATCTATACTGTTTGGTGGATGATATTTTCGTTTCACAATGAGCCCCGGGGCTGATAAAATCAGAAAAACAAATGCTTTTCGATTGGCATATCTTCTATTTTTCTTTTCACATAGCTCAGCATAGTACTCAAAAAGGTCGCCCTCAATTTCATCACACATATGTGCCGGACAGATCCTTCCAAGTACTTTACTTATCCAGTTTGGCGGAAGCTGATTCATAAGTCACTTTTATCTAAAATGATCGCTGGCACTGATGCCCACAGTCCTTCCCTTAACTGCCGGATATCCTGAAGTGCCTTGATTCCAAAGGGGGTTATGTCATACAGCTTTTTTCTCTTCCCTCCCCGAATAGCCGTGGCCTCCCCTTTATACGACTTAAGAAACCCTTTCTTTTCCAGTCTGTGAAGTGCACTATGTACTGCGCTGAGATTGATCTTCCGGGTTGTTCTGATTTCAATTTCTTTAAGGACCGCATTACCATACGCCTCATTTTTCAGTACCATTACGGTCAGTAAAACGACCTCTTCAAATTCTCCCAGATATGTTCCTTTCAAGGTAATTTATTTTTTCTATAAATGTAGATATAATAAACGGATTATGGTATAAGACTCATAATGAACAAAAAGGTTGCACTCCATCTATGATAATTGTGTATTAAAAAATCTATAAGCTGGTTATCCAAAGAGTGTGGAAATCAGTTATCTACAGGTAAAGGTATCCATTCAGAAATACAGTCCGTTCTACGTAACTTCTATGCGCTAAAGCCTAACTAACATTAGTTATTTTAATTATATTTGGCATTTGAAAAGATCCAGTATGCTTAATTCAAAAATCGCGGGACTCGGTCATCATGTCCCTGAAAAGATCGTCACGAACGACTACCTATCGACGATCATAGACACCAATAACGAGTGGATAATAGAGAGGACAGGTATTCAAGAACGCAGATTCATTGACCCTGAAAAAGACACCGTTGCCAACATGGCTGCGAAGGCATGTCGAATGGCCTTGGAAAGGGCTGATTTAGAGGCCCGGGAAATAGATTTCATCGTTTTTGCCACTATTACCTCTGATTATTATTTCCCCGGATCAGGTGTATTACTTCAGCGAGAGTTAGGGTTAGAAAATATACCCGCCATGGACATTAAGAACGCCTGCTCCGGTTTTATTTACGCTCTATCTACTGCTGACCAGTTCATAAAAACGGGTATGTATAAAAATGTACTGGTGGTAGGTGCGGAAATACAGTCTACTGCATTGGATCTCACTACTCGCGGCCGTAATACGGCAGTGATATTTGGGGATGGCGCCGGTGCAGCTGTGTTACAGCCAACGGAAGGACCGGGCATACTTTCTACACACTTACATTCTGACGGAAAGTTTGCGGAAGAATTATTTGTCAAAGACCCTGGAAGCAGCCGTCCTCATGAAGAACGTCAACCGGAACAAATTCTGGACACTTCAGGATTCAAAGTCCACATGAATGGCAACCTGGTATTCAAACATGCTGTAGTGCGTTTTATGGAAGTCATTAATGAGGCATTACAAGCAAATAATATAGAAAAAGAGGAAATTGACTTATTGGTCCCTCACCAAGCCAACCTGCGTATAAGCAACTACATTCAACAAAAGCTTGGATTGCCTGATGAAAAAGTGTATAATAACATTATGAAATATGGCAATACCACGGCAGGCTCTATCCCCATTGCCATGAGTGAAGCCTGGGAAGAAGGTAAGATAAAGGAAAACGACCTTGTCTGCCTGGCCGCATTTGGAAGTGGTTTTACCTGGGCCTCAGCATTGATACGATGGTAACTACCTTAATTATTAAGAAAGGTATGTATGATATTGCCCCATTATTATGTCATACCTGAATACATACGCAGACTCAAGACTCATAATTTAGACTTATGACTATATTAGCATCATGAAAACAACTCAATACAATCCCAGTACACTGGAAGTTAGCTTTGCAGAAGCATTAGAAGACCTGAAGGAAGTCATTCAAAAGAAGTTACCCAATAATGATATTATTAAAATAGAAAACACTATTTCTGCGGACAATCCAATGGTGAAATTCTTTTTGCTGGACAACGACGGTGATCCTCATGAGATTGTATTGAAGATCATCCAGACACCGGATAAATTCTAGGTCACTTCGACAGATCAGAATACGTTTTATAATGTCAGGATATTAAGGTCTTACCTAGGAGTTAGGGGCTTTCCTTTAAGATATTTACCACAAATTGGGTGGTAAATGAGAAAGTGATTTGCTTTAACTTACCGTTATGGTAAAAATCCTCTGGTTCTCCTGCATACTCATCTGTACATCCCTATTTACGTATGGTCAAACTGAAAATCAGGTATCTGTTTTTGATCAAACCATTAATCCTGCCGGAATTATAGAGGAACTCCCTCCCCCTCCGCCAAAAGTAGAAGGTAGTGTATACTTGTCAGAAGAATGGCAACACGGTGCGGTTACATTGGCGTCAAATCAAAAGATCACTAATTACCTATTAAAGTATGATCTGCAAAACCATATTCTTGAGATAAGAGTTAGTGATGAAATAAAGGTATGTCCATTGCATATGTTTACCTCATTTGAACTGAAAGATGTTAGAACCAATACCACAAGCCGGTTTGTAAATTTACCTAATCTTACCAATGACCCTGAATTCGCAGATGGAATTGCAGAAGTATTATTTGAAGGTGAAGTACTTTTATTGAAGCAATACCATTTAGTCACTAAAGAACCTACCTATTTAGCTACGGTGGATATGGGCAAAAAGAATTCAAGTATTCATAAGAAAGAAAAATTCTATATCTCACAAAATAAAACCCTAAAAAAAATTGAGAGAAGACACAAACTCAATAAGGAGTTATTTGGCAACCACCAGAGTCAGATGGAAACTTATATTGCCACAAATAAATTAAAATTTTCCAATGAGTCAGACCTAATTAATATAGCCCTTCATTTCAATAGTATAATTTCCGGGAAATAGCCTCCGGAATACTTGACCGACTTTTAAATACCCTCCTTGCCGGCAACTATTTTACTAGTACCACGCATGTTTACTTTAGGGCTCTCTCGAAAATTCCATTTTCAAGGTTTGTTTCTGGGTGCTGGTCACTGGGTCACTGGCAATACAGTGCACAATTTATTGATTATCATCATATTACAAATACACTTGAAAAATGATGTTGCTCAGTCGCTTATTGCAAATCAGACCGTGATAGAAGATAAAAACCTCGAAAATGGC
>NZ_VKDC01000129.1 GCF_007097395.1 Fulvivirga sp. M361 | reverse complement strand
TTGAGGTGAGTGATGGTTCAGGCTGTGATGACGGAGTGGCCCCTTTTACCACGGCCGTGACGGTGAACCCAAATCCTGTTTTAACGCTGACCAATACAACCACTAGTTTATGCAGTGGTGACCAGACAGACATTACGTTGAACAGTCCGACGTCCAACCATGTGATCACTGTTACTGGCGTAAGCTACGGTGCTGTCACGGGTGGTGGTGTTCTGGTGGGGGACACGTTTGTGGACGGCGACCAGCTACAAGAGA
>NZ_VKDC01000128.1 GCF_007097395.1 Fulvivirga sp. M361 | reverse complement strand
GGCACATTTAGCTTCACCGGCACAGGGGTTACAGGCAATGATTTTGATCCCACGGGTCTATCGGGTTCGATCTCTGTTACAGTAAACTATACTTCAGGCGGCGGTTGTGCTGCGACTCCAGAAGCCTTAGCGTTGAACGTAGTAAGTACTTCAACGATCACTGTTCCCGCGACTGTTACGGATGTCTGCGAGACAGGTGGTGTTGTAGACTTGACTACGTTGGTGAGCGGAAGTCCTGCTGGTGGCACATTTAGCTTCATCGGCA
>NZ_VKDC01000127.1 GCF_007097395.1 Fulvivirga sp. M361 | reverse complement strand
TTACCGTCAACTCGTAAATACCAGATGCGGTAACCGTTGGATTTTGTAAGGATGAACTAAAGTCAGGACCAATCCACGCGTAGGTTACTCCAGTTGTAGCTGAAGCTCCTTGCAACGTGACACTCTCCAAACTACACGTCAGTACATCACTGACACTGGCAGTTGCACCTGGTTCAGTTATATTCTGCTCCACCGTCACCTGGGCGGTAGAGGTACAGCCATTCGTCGGATGAGTTACCGTCAATTCATAAATGCCAGGTTCCATG
>NZ_VKDC01000126.1 GCF_007097395.1 Fulvivirga sp. M361 | reverse complement strand
GAGATATAGCCTTTATCAGCAAATAGCTTCCCGAACATGTTTTCGGTCATGGATTTCATCACTTTAAGGTTCCTGTCATCTACATTACCTTTGGTTAAAAAGAAAGCGATGATCTCTCCTTTGTCATTGATGATCAGATGTAGCTTAAAGCCATAAAACCATCCAATGGAACAAAACCCTCTTTCCGCTACTGTTTTGAAGGTTCTGTGCTGATGTATCCTTCGATTATGACATACTTTCAAGTGCGTTGAATCGATAAAACTTAT
>NZ_VKDC01000125.1 GCF_007097395.1 Fulvivirga sp. M361 | reverse complement strand
TATCTGGTCGGTTACGGTTACCGTCCAGGTTTCCGTATCCGAGTTGTTATCATTATCGGTAGCCGTGATTTCAATTTCATATACATTGTCAGTATTGGCATCTACCGGTGACTCAAAGTCTCTGCCTACCATGCTGACCACACCGGTGGTGCCGTTGATCGTAAAGTCTGCCGCATCTGCTCCGCCGCTGATGGTATAGGTCACATTGCCTATTGGCGTATCACCACTAAGGTTAGGGGTCACCGAAGTATAGACCGAATTTTCATTGACATTGGCATTAGCGATGGCATCAATGGTAAAGTTGG
>NZ_VKDC01000124.1 GCF_007097395.1 Fulvivirga sp. M361 | reverse complement strand
TGGCGCTACTGTCTCAGTGAGCCCCGGCAGTACGACGAGTTACAGTGTTACCCGTGTTGCAGACCTGGGTACGAGTGGCCCGTGTCTGGCAACGAGTCTGGGCAGTGCAGCTGTGGTAACGGTGAACCCAAATCCTGTTTTAACGCTGACCAATGGCACAGCATCTCTTTGCAGTGGTGACCAGACAGATATTATGTTGAACAGTCCGACGTCCAACCATGTGATCACTGTCACTGGTGTAAGCTACGGTGCTGTCACGGGTGGTGGTGTTCTGGTGGGTGACACGTTTGTGGACGGCGACCAGCTACAAGAGATCTTAGAGAACCCAACGAATGGAGTGGTTACGGTAAGTTATACGTTTGAAGTGACGACCAGTGACGGCTGTCCGGTCTCCCCTGCAGGCCAGTTGGCGAGTGTAGATGTTCAGCCCCGTCCAACGATGTCGATCACGAATACGGTTCCTGCTTTATGCAGCGGTTCCTCGACGTCGATCACATTGAACAGTGCAGTTACGGGCAGTTTGATGCGTTTGACGGGTGTGAGTGGCAC
>NZ_VKDC01000123.1 GCF_007097395.1 Fulvivirga sp. M361 | reverse complement strand
AAACAGGATTTGGGTTCACCGTCACGGCCGTGGTAAAAGGGGCCACTCCGTCATCACAGCCCGAACCATCACTCACCTCAAAGCTATACGTCAGCGTAACAGGACTGCTCGTGCTATTTGCCAACACATCGCTGATCACATCTCCATCCACAAAGGTCAATCCAACACTGCTAAAACCTGTCACTCCCGCAGTGCTACTCACACCCGTCAAACGCATCAAACTGCCCGTAACTGCACTGTTCAATGTGATCGACGTCGAGGAACCGCTGCATAAAGCAGGAACCGTATTCGTGATCGACATCGTTGGACGGGGCTGAACA
>NZ_VKDC01000122.1 GCF_007097395.1 Fulvivirga sp. M361 | reverse complement strand
AAACAGGATTTGGGTTCACCGTCACGGCCGTGGTAAAAGGGGCCACTCCGTCATCACAGCCCGAACCATCACTCACCTCAAAGCTATACGTCAGCGTAACAGGACTGCTCGTGCTATTTGCCAATACATCGCTGATCACATCTCCATCCACAAAGGTCAATCCAACACTGCTAAAACCTGTCACTCCCGCAGTGCCACTCACACCCGTCAAACGCATCAAACTGCCCGTAACTGCACTGTTCAATGTAATAGACGTCGAGGAGCCGCTGCATAAAGCAGGNTCAGCGTAACTGGACTGCTCGTGCTATTCGCCAATACATCACTGATCACATCTCCATCCAAAAAGGTCAATCCAACACTGCTAAAACCTGTCACTCCCGCAGTGCCACTCACACCCGTCAAACGCATCAAACTGCCCGTAACTGCACTGTTCAATGTAATAGACGTCGAGGAGCCGCTGCATAAAGCAGGAACCGTATTCGTGATCGACATCGTTGGACGGGGCTGAACATCAACACTCGCCAACTGGCCTACAGGGGAGACCGGACAGCCGTCGCTGGTCGTCACTTCAAACGTATAACTTACCGTAACCACTCCATTCGTTGGGTTCTCTAAGATCTCTTGTAGCTGGTCGCCGTCCACAAACGTGTCACCCACCAGAACACCACCACCCGTGACAG
>NZ_VKDC01000121.1 GCF_007097395.1 Fulvivirga sp. M361 | reverse complement strand
CAAGCCTACGCTCGGGGTTCGCAATGACGTCTGGTGTTTATATCTTCTTATCCGTACCAAACTGGCTTAAGGCTGGATAGAACTTATTCAGATGAGTTACCAGCATCCATTTAAACAGTCCGTTGGGCACTTCATTTCATCGTAAATTTTAATTATAACTACAGATCGTCACTGCGAGCCTTTTGGTGGGCAAAGCGTGGGAAAGGCGCGGCAGTCTCCCCGTTCAAAGAGATGGCCGTGCCTTTCCCGCTCCAAACCTAACCATTTTGCGATGATGCCCTAAGAAAGAGGAAGGAGCCCTCTCCCATGGGTAAACGTAGAGTAGGACACTGCCGACACACGATAAGGAGATTGCTTCACGCTACCC
>NZ_VKDC01000120.1 GCF_007097395.1 Fulvivirga sp. M361 | reverse complement strand
TTACCGTCAACTCGTAAATACCAGATGCGGTAACCGTTGGATTTTGTAAGGATGAACTAAAGTCAGGACCAATCCACGCGTAGGTTACTCCAGTTGTAGCTGAAGCTCCTTGCAACGTGACACTTTCCAAACTACAGGTCAATACATCACTGACACTGGCAGTTGCACCTGGTTCAGTTATATTCTGCTCCACCGTCACCTGGGCGGTAGAGGTACAGCCATTCGTCGGATGAGTTACCGTCAATTCATAAATGCCAGGTTCCATGATGGATGGATTTTGTAAGGCTGAAGTAAAGCTTTCAGGGCCACTCCACGCGTAGGTTACTCCAGTTGTAGCTGAAGCTCCTTGCAACGTGACACTCTCCAGACTACAGGTCAGTACATAACTGACACCGGCGGTTGCGCCGGGTTCAGTTATGTTCTGCTCCACCGTCACCTGGGCAGTAGAGGTACAGCCGTTCGTCGGATGAGTTACCGTCAATTCGTAAATGCCCGGTTCCGTGACGGATGGGTTTTGTAAGGCTGAACTAAAGTCAGGACCAATCCACGCATAGGTTACTCCGGTTGTAGCTGAAGCTCCTTGCAACATAACACTCTCCAAACTACAGGTCAGTACATCACTGATACTGGCGGTTGCACCGGGTTCAGTTATGTTCTGCTCTACGGTTACCTGGGCTGTGGAAGTACAGCCGTTCGTCGGATGAGTTACCGTCAATTCGTAAATGCCCGGTTCCGTGACGGATGGGTTTTGTAAGGCTGAACTAAAGTCAGGACCAATCCACGCGTAGGTTACTCCGGCTGTGAAAGAACTGCCTTGTAGCGTGACACTTTCCAAACTACAGGTCAGTACATCACTGACACTGGCAGTTGCGCCGGGTTCAGTTATATTCTGCTCTACGGTTACCTGGGCGGTAGAGGTACAGCCGTTCATCGGATGAGTTACCGTCAATTCATAAATGCCAGGTTCCATGATGGATGGATTTTGTAAGGCTGAAGTAAAGCTTTCAGGGCCACTCCACGCGTAGGTTACTCCAGTTGTAGCTGAAGCTCCTTG
>NZ_VKDC01000012.1 GCF_007097395.1 Fulvivirga sp. M361 | reverse complement strand
TATTCGTAGAGGATGCCTTTTTCCACGTAGGTGTCTTCCACATACTCGCCCCGGGCATAGCTGCCGAACAGGATCACCATTTCTACTTTTTTCATGCTGCTGAGCAGCTTGGTGATGTTCTGTAGTTCTTCCTGTTTGGTAAAGGGTAGTTGGTGTAATGCTTCGTTCACGGGAGTAAGATAAAAGTGTCCTTTCCTGGCACTAAATATAGGTCAATATTTCGTGGATTTAAAAACCCTTAAGGATGAAGGAAGTAGGTGCCGGGCGCGCCCTGGAACACATTTAGTGGAAAATAATTTGTTCCAATTTTCCTTTTAAGATCAAAATATTTTTCAGGACGCCACAAACTTTTTTCAGGACGCCACACGGAATGACAAAAAGCCTCCGAGGAAGGGTAATAAACCTCCCCGGAATGACAAAAAAACTCCCCGGAAGGGGTATAAGGTCCCCCGGAATGACAAAAAACCTCCCCGGAAGGGGTATAAGGTCCCCCGGAATGACAAAAAACCTCCCCGGAAGGGGTATAGAGCTCCCCGGAAAAAATTTTATTTCACCGGAAAGGGACATAAATCCCGCGGACGGAATATTATTTGGCGCGGATTGATATAAATATTGTTCTGTGGCGTCCTGAAATGTGATCAATATATAAGACGAGATAACCATCGGAAAAGTATTGAATTAATGCTTAAACTTGACCTTTATAAACCTGACATCCATTTGATAAAGTTAGTCTTACTTTGGTTTGTAGTGGTAGCCTGCGTTTTCTTAAGAGTTATATCACAACCGGATCGTTATACCAGCCCCGATTCCTATGCCTATTTGCATAAAGCCGAGAAGATAAGTGATCACCAGGAAGGGTAAGTGCCCTTTGGCCCTCCCGGACCAAATCAGCATAAAGTGGCTTCTGCCAACTGGCCGATAGGGTATTCATTCCTGATCCATATAACCTCCAGGACGACCGGACTATCATCGCTTTGGGCTTCGAAACTGGTCAACGTGATATTCCTGACGCTGATATTCCTGCTGCTCTACCTTTGGTATAACGATAATGCCTGGTTTGTGGCGCTGACGTTTGTTTCTTATAGTTCTTTTGAAATTTTTTCACATACCTGGTCCGAAGGGCCATTTTTGTTTTTTGTGATATTACTTGCCTACCTTATTTATAAGCAATATGATCTGCCTGATTCCTCTCGAAATTGGGTTTATTTATGTAGCTGCCTTCTGGCTCTTTTTCTACTCAGGTATGCAGGGTTAGTATTTCTCCTGTTGATCGGTGGGCTGGCGATATATTGTTTCTGGAAAAAGGATCTAAAAGGGGTGAAGCAATATTTGATGGCCTTGTCTGTAGCCACGATTTTGATAGGCACGTATCTTATCTATAATTATAATGTTTCAGGCGCTATTTTCGGCGCTCATAATGTGCGAATGTCCGCCTTAGGTCAGGTGGATTTCTTTATGACTTATCTTAATGCCATTGGCTTCGCCCGCATCTATGTGGAAAGTAAGGACATAGTATATTATGGGATTACGGCATTTCAATTTGTTTTGATCGTATTGTTTTTTGTTCTTTTATATCATGAGGGGCGACGGAGTCTATCCCATAAGTCCAGACTTCTGTTGAATATGGCATTTTTTTACTTATTGACCATTTCAACGTTAAAATTGCTTATCCATGCGATCGACTTTGATTATCGGATGATGGCGCCGTTCTCAATCCTTTTGTTCTTAGGTGTTTTGACTGTTATTCAGAAGAACGAGAGTACGTCACGGATCAATTGGGTATTAAAGAGTGGTTTTATAGTATTCGCTGTTTTTTCTATCATCATTAATCTGCCCAACCGGTATATTTTAAGTGTTTTACAAAACCTGATTTACTGAGTGTCCGTTGTGAAATAGGATTTGTATCTTATCTTGATCGAAGCGGGGTTGTAGCCCAAACTAAGTTGAGTATGAGAAAGTAGGATAATGATCCTAATTAAACCTCTGTTTACCCCACAAATAAAAGTCTATGACCCTTTTCGGAATGTACTTTAATATCCTCGGCTTTAGAAGTTTCTTTTTAGAGTATATTTTTTGACTCCATGGATTCCAGGCTCTATTACATTCTTCTTCATTCACTATCTTTTCTAAATGTGAGAAGTCTTTTGTCCTACCATGAAAGATCTTCACCTTGGCATCAGGAATAGAAACAAAAAGAGGCACCCGGAAATTGTAAATAGATTTTAAAACATATAAGCGGGCAGGGGTAGACATAAGCGCTCTATCAATCGCTCATGTATCCAAAAGATAAAAACAGTTGCTATGCCTTTGGTAAGTGACGGCTATTAGAAAGGCTTCCCCATTTTATCTTATGAGGCAAATGCTTTTTAGTCATGACATTCCTCAATCTAGTTTTATGAACACAGTAGTACCACCCTCTAAAACTGTATAGGATGTCCATCCGGTTTGGATATATAGCATTGTCTTCATGCTTTGGGTTTACACTTGTATGATATCAATTGAGTTAAAAATTATGCATTGAGGGTTGAGTGTACGCTCAACCGGAGCAAGGGCGGGGTAGAAATCACGACCAGGTTGAAGTGATCTAAAAAGGTCAAAGACAATAAATCCACTGATATCAAACATACCAGCCACCCAATAATAGTTTGCATAAAATAAGAGACTATCTTTAAAAACACAGAATAGCCTAGATTATGAGAATTGTCAGGTATGCTGATGAGCATAAAAGTATGTGGGATGGCTTTGTAAGGAAGGCAAAAAACGCACATTTCTTTTTTTATCGGGATTACATGGAGTATCATTCGGAGAGATTCAAGGATTTTTCGCTGTTGTTTTTTAATGAAAAAAATAGATTAATAGCTCTGCTGCCTGCTAATGAAGAAGGTGGTATACTTTATTCACACCAAGGATTGACGTTTGGTGGTTTTGTTGTAGATGACAGAATTACTACACAACTGATTTTGAGTACATTTGATGTCCTCAAACTTTATTTAAAAGCAAATGATATTCAGAAGCTCGTTTATAAATGCATGCCCTACATCTATCACATTAAACCTGCCGAAGAAGATCGGTATGCTTTATTTATGAATAACGCGGAACTCATTCGACGGGATGTAACTTCAACGATAGATCTGGTTGAAAGAGTCCGATATTCAAAAGGTAGGAAATGGATGGTCAATAAAGCCAAAAGAGATACTATTGAAGTGACCGAATCTTCCGATTACACCGGTTTCTGGCGGTTATTGACAGATGTGTTGGCGTCAAATGATATTGCCAAACCTGTACATAGTTTAGAAGAAATAGAAAGGTTAGCGTACCTTTTTCCTAATAACATAAAGCTTTACCTGGCAAAGAAAAAAGAAGATATTCTCGCCGGCGCTGTAATTTATCAAAATAGAAATGTTGTGCATACGCAGTATTTAGCAAATAGCAAACCCGGAAGAGAAATCGGTGCACTGGACTTATTACTGGATCATTTAATAGAGAAGGTATTTGATGACCAGGGCTATTTTAACTTTGGTATATCGAATGAAAATGAAGGCAGGTATTTAAATACAGGACTAATTGCGTATAAAGAAGGATTTGGTGCCGGTGCCATTGTTCAGGATTTTTATGAATTAGAGATCAAATGACTTTTCATAATACTTCAGAAAAGTAATGACAAAAATATCTCACGTCCCCGATGCAAAGGGATCAGCATTGGTAGCATTGAAGTCGACTTTTAATAATCTGTTATTTCAACGTAGTATATTACTGCTGATAATGTTTGCAGTAGGTGTTTTTAGCTTGCTTTGTATCCATGACGGACATGTCTGGGGAGGTGATTTTGCCCTTTACGTATCCCAGGCTAAAGCTATTTTGAATGGAACTGCTCATGAGCTTTATAAAGAAAACCTATTTACCACACTACATTCGGTGGGTGTTATTGGCCCTTATCTTTATCCTTATGGTTTTCCTGTTCTAATATCAGTTCTTTACTATTTTGTCGGGATGGACTTTGTGTTGCTGAAATGCTATTGCACGTTATTTTTCATCTTATCAGTGCCATTGTTTTATAAATTAATAGGTCAAAGTACAGAGAATAAGCTTTTGGCGTTGCTGGTCATATTTGGAGTGGCCTTTCATCCGGTTTATTTACAATTTTCCGATAGTATTTTTTCCGAGTTCCCTTACTTGTTTTTCAGCTTACTTAGCCTTATATCCATAACAAGAGATAATCATTTTCGAGGTCAGGTACTTACTGGAGTATTTATTTTTTTCTCATTTTGGATTAGAGATGTTGGTATTTTCTTGCTTCCCGCTTTATTAACGCATCAACTTCAACACCAGGCCAGAGGTTGGAAGTCCTTTACGCTGCGTCAGTGGTTATTTCTGTTATGCCCTTACATTATTTTTGTCGTATTGCTGGCAATGAATTATCTGCTATTGCCCCAGGGGGGAAGCAATAATATTGATATGCTCTCCACATTAACATGGCAGAGCATATTTAACAATTTTGATTATTACCTAAGCATGGGGCTATATTACATTAATCTGCACAGGAGCTGGGGGACACTATTTCCGGTTTCTTTGCTTACCCTTATGGGCTTATATGTAGTGGCGCGAGGACAAGCTTCGTTGATTACTTACTTCAGTCTTATTTGCCTGGTTCTTATGTGCTGGCCCTTTTTTCCTGGATATCGTTATTTATTACCGATCATTCCATTTTATCTATATTTTTTAGGTAAAGGTTTCGTAACGGTTTTCAAGTTGAGTCGTATCGAAAAATGGTCATATGTAGTATTGTGTATGATGATGATAGCTCACACCTATATCGGTATCAATCAAACCGTTGGTTACTTTGATAAAAACAGCAATGAAGTTTATACTGCTGAATTAAGAAATGCCTATGCATTTATAAAAGCAAATTTGAATGATAGCGATGTTGTGGCCTTCAGGGATCCCAGGGTATTAAGATTATTCACTGGTAGAACCACTATCAAAACGGACCTTGATCATTTTGAGCATTCTAAGGCAGATTACTGGTTAGCGCCAAAAACTGCTGTTGGTGATATAAGTTATCCGGTAGTGTACGAAACTCAAAACTTTGTTTTATTGGCGAAGAATTGATTTCTAGCTGAAGGTTTATCAAAGTTTGTTATGTTCTGTATTCAATTGTCGGCATTATATACCATCTGTCGTGCTAATGAGAGGCTGATCGAAGTAGGCTTCGTTAAATTCTTCCGGCGTCCTACATTTACAGACATAAAGCCAACTATAGACAACGAATTATCCCCTGGAGCCAGGTCTTCAGGGGATTTTTTGCTTCTGATGATCCTGGATCGCATGATCTCCAATTTTAAGGAACTATCGCTCTTCACAAAAAAGCTTACACTACCTATGACAGGGATCGTCATTACTAAACCCAGCGTAGGGCTGCGCGCGGAGAGGTGAAGTAATCTCCTGATCGCTGAACGTGGACCAGCTCATTTTTCTTCACACGATAAGGAGACAGCCGCACCTTTCCCGACCCAAAGGCCTATTGAAAGGTACGCCGAGACGATAAATAGTGGCTTGTAATAATAATTATCCTGAACTCACATTACGATATTGCCGCTGTAGTGACTTCTTCTAACTTTAATTCCTTCTTTTCAGTAAGTAATGCAGTCAAGAGATATACCCCTGATCTACCAGTTTTTTATACATTTCATAACACACCCATGCATCTGTGGCGGCGTATTGCAGTTGCTTGGGGGTTAATTCAGCGTTCTCCCAGTTAGAAGTTTGTGCGGCTTTGGAGATCCTGAAATCGAGGAGTATAGCGGTCAATTTTCTTAAGCCGTTACTTTCAATGCCGATATCTTTTACAATTTGGTTTAACTCAAGGAATCCTTGTGGCTTGTAGTGCCGTAGTCGTTGCAGATCCTTGATATCATCACGTAGCGCAACGCCCACTTTCAAGACGTCTGATGCCAGGAAATCTTTCAACTGGTCGGTAATTCCGGTGTAGTTTAACCGGATAAGAAAAACTTCATCGGCACCGGCCAGTTGTAATAAAGAAACTTTGTTTGATTCCCCTTTTCTGAAGGAAGGCTTTGTTTCCGTGTCAAAACCTACAAATGTTTCTTTTTTAAGTTTCCTGAAAACAGGGGCTAAATCTGAAGTATTATCCACCACGGTGATTTTTCCCTCATAACCTTTGAGATCCAGTTCATTGATCTCTTCATTTGAAATAGTTTCTGCGAACACCTCAGTTTTTAGTATCTAGCCGTCTTATCTTGATATTAAGATAAGCAAAAAGGATGGTCATAAACGGGCTGATAATATTGAAAAAACAATAAGGGAGGTAAGCAAAAGTAGCTACGCCTAATACGGAGGATTGATAGGCGCCACAAGTATTCCAGGGGATAAGAACGGAAGTAACCGTTCCTGAATCTTCCAGTGTTCTACTCAGGTTTTCAGGTGCCAGCCCACGTTCTTTGAATGTATTGGAAAACATTCTTCCGGGGACTACAATGGCAATGTATTGATCAGAAGCAGTAACATTAAACGTGAAACAGGTAGTTGCCGTGGCAGCCACCAAAGATCCGGTAGAGTTGGCAAACTTTATAATCTCCCGAGCAATTCTTCGCAGCATGCCGGTGCCTTCCATTACACCGCCAAAAATCATAGCGGTAAGTATCAGCCAAACCGTGTTTAACATGCCATACATCCCTCCTGAGCTTAATAATTCATCTACTATCCCATTTCCGGTGGCAATGCTAACGTCCGCAAACATCGCCTGCATTACCGCTGCATAGGACGATCTTAAAGGGTCATTAGTGATGCCTGAAATGGTTGAGATGAGCTGGGGCTGGAAAATCAGGGCAAATATGCCACCTAGCAGTGTGCCGATCAATAAGGCCGGTAAAGCAGGCATTTTTTTTATGATCAGAAATATGACGATTGCCGGGACCAGGAATAAGGCAAGGTTAATGTTAAATTTATCGGTAATGGCATGCTGCACGGCATTCACATTGCCCAGGTCAGCATTGGGTTCAAGCGTAAAGCCCCAAATCAGAAATATGATCAGTGATATAATTATTGATGGCCCTGTAGTGAACGACATGTACCGTATATGGGTAAACAGGTCTGTGCCTGCCATAGCCGGGGCAAGATTGGTAGTGTCTGAAAGTGGAGACATTTTATCTCCAAAATAAGCGCCTGAAATAATGGACCCGGCTACTACTCCATCATTTATTCCCATAGCCTTGCCAATGCCAATAAGCGCTATTCCTACGGTAGCCGCGGTTGACCAGCTACTACCTGTAGCAACAGAGACAATGGCGCTGACGATGCATGCGGCAAACAGGAAAATGGTGGGGTTTAATATTTCAAGACCATAATAGATCATGGCAGGGACAATCCCGCTTATCAACCAGGTGCCGGAGAGTGAGCCTATCATTAAAAGAATGAGAATGGCAGCCATGGCCGAACTGATACTTTTAACAATGGCTTTTTCTATTTCAGGCCAGGTAAATCCCAGGCGAAGTGACAATACCCCAGCGAAACCGGCCGTTAGTAATAGTGCAATCTGGTTAGGTCCGTAGGAAGAATCTCCCCCATAGATGATTACATTAACCGCAAGAAGTGAGATGAGAAAAAATACTGGCAATAAAGATAGTACTAAGGAAGGTTCTTTTCTTTCTGACATCACGCGCTTGTAGCCCATGAAGATATAAAAAGATTTTTAAAATAGAGGATTTAAAGAAGTGATTTCAATATAACCGGAGACAAAGTCCTACATGCCTGGCTTCATAGCACAATGCCTAAGGAGTACACGGACACATCATACTTGCTAATTCTTCTCCGATATTGGACCCAATGGCCACACCCATGCCTCCTAACCTGACTCCTGTAAAAATACTGTCTGTATGCTGTTTTAGAATAGGCTGCTTATCCCTCCCAAAAGCCATGATCCCGGTCCAGGTATGGTCGACCTCGTACTTAACTTCTGGCAAGATCACATTATCCAATTGTTGCTTAAGTGCATCGAGGACCTTTTCATTTATATCAAAGTCTGTGGTCTGCTCTTCTTTCAGAAACAGGTTTCGGGCACCACCAAAAATGACCCGGTCTTTAAAATTCCTAAAATAATAATACCCTTGGTCCATATGAAAGGTGCCCTTAAGCCGTAAACCGGTAATGGGTCTGGTTACCAGCACTACACCTCTTCCGGGATTAAGGTTTATGGCAGGTAGAAGTTCTTTCGTAAAAGCATTTGTACAAAGGCCTACTTTATTGGCATATAGTGTGGTACGTGTTTTATAGATAGATTGCACAGTAACCTCTGCGCCGTAAGATGATTGCTCCAGTGATACCACTTCAGTTCCTGTCAGAATATTTATTCCATTTTTTTGCGCTAATGAGATCAGCGCCTGCATCATCTTTCCCGTGTCGATCTGGCCTTCATACGGGTTGAAGACTAATGCTTTTACTGTTGTCGTATTGAAGTTGAAATCCTTTATCCGATCATTGTCAATTTCAAATACAGGACCCTGAAATAAAGGTGATAGCCAGTTATTGACCTCATTCAGTTTATCCAGTGCTGCCAGGTCCGACGCGCTTAGCAACTCATACCCGCCATAATTCCGATAATCTATAGCATCATCACCAAGCCTGCCTCTTAGCTTTTTAAGCCCATGCAGACGGGACCGGACTAGCTCCAATGCCTTATTTTCTCCAATGGTTTGTATATCTGACAACAGTTCGGTAAGGCTTCCAAAACATGCAAATCCAGCGTTTTTGGTACTTGCCCCGGTCGGAAATACCCCTCTTTCAAGGACAACGATGCTGGCAGAAGGATCTCTTTCACGCAGGGATAATGCCGTGGATAAGCCTACAATACCACCACCCACGATGAGGTAGTCATAATGAACAAAAGACTCTTTTTCCCAAAAACTTAACATAGTCAGGTGAAGTAACGTTTTTTGGCAATGTCAAACCAGTGTGGGAGATAAAATTACTATCTTTCGCATGACATAAGTGAGCAGTATGAATACGACAGAAATTACCAGGAAAGCGCAACATTCCAAGTTCTACCTCTGGTTACTAAATCAGGGACTTTTCAAAATGATCCCTTTCAACAAGCCACATGGGTTTAAGATAGCAGAGATATCAGATACCCGAATAAAAACTTTTTTACCTTATCGCAGAAGTAATTTTAATCATATTAAAGGGATACATGCTTGTGCTCTGGCTACGGTTTCTGAGTTCACTACCGGGTTTTTGTTAGTATCACGATTAGACCCAAAAAAATATAGAATTATCATGCAGACCTTGCAAATGGACTACCATTACCAGGGGAAAATGGATGCTTATGGGGTTTTTGAAATAGATGATCACTGGTTGGACGAACAGGTCTACCAACCGTTGACGAATTCGGAAAGTACCGTGGTAAAATGTGAAGTTAAAATTTATGATAAACAGGAAAACCATCTTTCTACTGGAAACGTTCATTGGCAGGTTAAGCCGTGGGATAAAGTGAAGACAAAAATCAGCTAGTTTATAATTTTAATATTTATGCATCCATTTATTCTGGACCTTGATACTGTTCAAAGCAAGGGAGGAAAGTTGAATTACCTGCAACACCCCAGGCTGCCGTTCGAGGTGAAAAGGATGTACTGGATATACGACTTTCAGGAAGCGACCTGGCGGGGAGGACATAGTCACACCAGGACGGAACGGGTATTAATATGTATGCATGGCGTGATTGAGGTCAAATTAGAGAACAGAGAGGGGAAGAATTTTAATTTCCATTTGGACAGCCCGGCAAGAGCGCTTTACTTTCCCAAAAATCATTGGATAGACATTAAGTGTGGTAAGGGTGCTGTTTTGTTAACACTTGCGTCTACTTCTTTCGAAGACGATGACCAGGAAAATAATTACAAAACTTTTCTGACGAGTGCATGAAACATATATCTGTTTTGTACAATTCCTGGCTGCTTCAACGACGGATTCCCAAACAGTATGACCACGCTTTTTGAATAAAGGTATTGATTTCAGGAGATATTTTTCCGAAATAGGCAATGCCTAAAAAAAACATCACTGTAAAAATACTTTTTATTATGCTATCCAGAAATAATGAATGAAATGCAGGAATAAAACTATGGAGAATGTAAGAAGCTAATATAAGGATGAACAATTTGAGATAATTCCGCGAAAAGGGGGACAGCCTGAACTTAATGTAGACAAATAAGAGTTTTACAACACTAAATGCCAAAAATGATAAGAAAGTGGCAAGAGCCGCACCTGTAATGCCCAGCCGGGGTATGAAGTAATAGTTTGTAAGCATGGTCATGATCAATAACAGCAAGGAAAAATAGGTATCCCATCTATAATATTTGCTATTAACTATTATTAGCCCATTGGCTCCAAGACCTATGTAAATGACTTTAGCTAGTCCAAGGAAAAGAAAAGCATTTTCACTTTGCCTATAGTCAGTAGGTAGGAATGTTAACAACCACGGATAATTGATACTAATAAGAACAAATAGCAACGACCCTGCAAAAAACTGATTGAGTGCACTTTTCTTATATAATTCTCTTGCCGGTTCGATATTGCTTTTATCAAAGGCTTTGGCAATAAGGACAGTAATGATACGAGATATACCTTCCGAGGGTATCACCAAAATGGTTCCCAGGCTAAAAGCTACAGAATAGATCGCGACGGAGTCTAATTCCATGAACTTACCAAGCATCAATATATCAAGCCTTTCAATTAGAATAAGTGATAGTTTACTCAAAACAGTTAGCAGTCCGAATGAACTGAAACTCATTGTAGTAGTTAAATAACCAAAGTTAGCTTTACTTAATCTTGGCATTTGACCTATGTAGATGATATAACCAAGTGCAAGAAAGGTAATGATCAGCTGAGCGCAGATGTAAACCTGAATAAACGTGTCGAAAGTAATATAGCCATAGGAATAAGCTACAATAGCTATTAGATGGAACAGTTTTAAAAGAATGAACTTGAGAAAAGCCGTAAATGTATTCTTAAACAGGGTGGACAAGAAAGCATCCAGCAGATGGTAGAAAATAATGGAAAAGATAAATAGGAGCAGCCAATAGAAATAGTCACCCAATAAATTCGATTTGGAATTATAAAATGTTATAATTTGGTTTTTGAATGTTAAAAGAATTAAGCTGGTGATTAGCAGTCCGATAGTCGAGAAAACAGCGCCTATCAGTAGTGTGGTACTATTATCCCTGATTTGAGCGTGAAATCTTATGATTACATTGTCCCCCCCAAACTGGGCAATATGTGCAAGTACGAACGCAAAAGCGAATAATAACCTTACTAATCCTAATTCCTCTGTGGTTAGAAATCTCGGGAAAAGGAAAATTGCATTGATCAGGCTAATGAAAACCCCTGCGTATTGAAGGGTAGTGTACTTTAGACTGCCTTTGGTGATTACTCCCAAATCGTTGTCAATTTTATAATTTTATTACCCCGAAACTTTTGTGCGGCCCTCATCTGCAGGATTTTAAAATTTACTGTTTTCATTTGCAAAATGCACTTCTCCGTAATTACCAATGTTTGTTTTGTTATTACAAAGCTTAAATTATCAATTTATAATCGTAAGAATCAGATAATTTTTTTGCAAAACTTCATTCAGCATGTATGATTGGCAGATAAACTTTACCTTCCCAAAGAAAGTTGCATTCTTCTGAATTTCAGAAAGGTTGAAGCTAATGCAGATTCGTAAATTAGTTTATAGTAATACTCCCTCTTCGCTCCAAAACCCACATAAAAATCGGCGATCCCCTTAACAGATGAGCCTTCAAAGTCAAGTATAATAGGTGATGATGAATAATTATTAATGACCGAGTCAAGAAGCAGCGTATTAGCATTTTTATGCTTTCCTTCTTTGTTATTAGCAGCAAAAAGGTATGTTAAACGATTTTTGTACTTTATAAAAAACGCGGCACTTAATGGGTTGTTTTTTTCGTTGGTGACCATAGCTACAAAACCCGTTTTTTGTTGCACGCTCTCAGAAATTAGTTGATTAATTTGTGACAAGGTCCGGCTGCCTATTCCGCCGGAAATATTGGCTGCTACATTTTCCTTTAATAACTTCAGCAATATGTCAGGTCGACCAGTGAATTCAACGTGTAATTCAAAAGATTTGGCCTTTTTTAACCTGGCTTTTCTATCTCTTCGATAAGCCGCAAAGAGGTCTGAGTAACTGCTATTAAGGTCTAAAAAATAATTAGGAAGTTTTTCCAGGTGCATTTGTTTATCTTTCAGTACCATTTTCAAATCCAGAGGGTAGTGAAATACGCTGTATTTTTTTTTAACATATACCAGGAATGCATATATATAATCCGCTATTTCCAGGTTGTAAGCAAATATGCCTAAGCGTTGTGCCAATATAGGGGTGCGATGTAGGTTGAAAGCCCCTCGTCTGGTATGGAGTAATGGAATAGCTAGCTTATACTTTTTGTCCTGCTCAAAAATAAGGGCCTCCCAATCAGGATGAATAATACTTAAATACCAATAGGTACAGAAGATGTTACCAAATGCTGATTCATTTATACACTGATCCCATTTCTCAGAATCAATTTGATTATGTTTATGGTGTTTAATCACAAGTAGTATTTATGTTCGGTCAGCCATTGGTTTCAGTCATCTGTTTGTGTTTCAACCATGCACGTTTTGTAGAAGAGGCGATCACATCTGTTTTGCAACAAACATATCAAAATATTGAGTTAATAGTAGTGGATGATTGTAGTATGGATAACAGCCCGGAAATCATAAAGGAGAAATTAAAAGAGTTTCCTGAAATACAATTCATAAAACTTAAGTCTAATATGGGCAACTGTGCAGCATTCAATCTGGCTTACAGACGTTCAAAAGGAAAGTATATTGTAGATCTGGCGGCTGATGATGTACTTATGCCTGAGAGAGTGGAGTTTGGTGTGCAAAGCCTGGAAAAAAGTGACGGGGAATATGGAGTCAATTTTACCAACGCGGAAATTATTTCCGAATGTGGCAAGGTCATCCGTAATCATTATGTGGTTAATGAGGACGGTGGTGCCATTGAGGAGGTCTGTGATGGAGATGTTTTTAAGGAAGTTCTTCAACGCTACTATATTTGTCCGCCAACGATGATGTTTAAGCGAGAGGTGTTGGACAAATTGAACGGATATGATCCACACCTTACATTTGAAGATTTTGATTTTTGGGTGAGATCTTCCCGATATTTTAAATACTGTTATACAGATCTTATCCTGGTAAAAAAGAGAAAAACCACAAATTCAAAGTCAGGTAAACAATATCGCTTGGGTAGTAAGGATATACATTCAATTTTTTTGGTGTTGCAAAAGGCAAAAGGGCTCATACGTACACACGAGGAACGTGAGGTGCTGGTAAAAAGGGTTATCTATGAATGGAAGAAAGCCGCTCAGTTTTTAGCCATAAGGACCATTGGTCGTTACTTTCGCCTGCTTTTCAGAATTTATCGTGAAAAACTGGTTTAACAAAGTTTTATATCAACAGGCTTCAACCAGAGCGTTTTTTACACTCTGGGGAGTCATTCTCAATGAAATAAAAGTGTCGGTCAGGCAGTTTTACACTTGGAAAAATCCATTCACTGTATTACAGGTAGTGAAATACATTTTTCAGTCTTTGTTAAGGATGGTATTAGGCAGGAGCGTCAAGTTGTCTTATGGGTTTTCGGGTGAAGACAGGTTAATTGAATCCCTGTTAAAACCTAAAATTACAGATAGAGGGTATTATGTAGAAGTAGGCTGTAATCACCCGACACTTTTTTCCAATACTTTTTTATTTTACCGAAGAGGCTGGTCAGGTATTTGTATTGATGGGAATAAAAAGCTGATCAAGAAATATAAATTTTCAAGACCAAAGGATACGGCAATATGTGCTATTGTGTCAGATTCGACGAAACCCTTAGAATATCTCAGTTTGACTAACGATGTATTATCTACAGTTGAAAGGACAGGGGTTGAACAGTTTTTGGAGCAAGGCCAAAAAATAACGTCAAGAGAAGTAGTCAAACCAAGGTCTTTGACTTCAATTCTGGATGTCCACGAGGTTCCTAAACATTTTAACTTCTTGTCCATTGATGCAGAGGGGCATGACATGAATGTTCTTCGATCACTTGACCTGAACCGATATCAACCGAAGTTGATACTACTTGAATTAGAAAACTTTGATGCAAAGGCTTTAGTCGATAACGAAGTCTACCAGGTGTTGAAAGACTTCGGATATATTTTTGCAGGGATAATATTGAAGAATGTATATTTTATAAAGGACTAACTATCTCCGATTATCCTCTCCGTATAGCATGCTGACATAGCTATGGTATCTGCTTTCTTCAATTTCACCCTTTTCTAATGCCTTTTTGATGGCACAGCCCGGTTCTTGTACGTGTTGACAGTTGTTGAACTTACAGTCATTACGTAGCTCACGCATTTCCGGGAAGTAGTCAGCCAGTTCAAACGACTCGATTTCTACTAACCCAAGTTCTTTGATGCCAGGAGTATCAATAAGAAATGTAGTAGCATCCAGCTGGAACATTTCCGCGAAGGTGGTGGTATGGACTCCCTTTTCTGCAAAGTCAGAGATTTCGGACGTCTTTTGGGTGATATGAGGCGCTATAAGATTGGCTATGGTAGATTTACCAACTCCTGAGTGACCTGAAAAAAGGGTCTTTTTATTGGAGAGTAAATTTTTCACATCGTTAATATTTTTCCCGGTGAGCGCTGAAGTTTCCAGGCATTGAATACCAATATTTTCATAGATGGCCATAATGTCCTTTTGAAGTGCAACTCCTTCATCGGATAATAGGTCCGTTTTATTGAAAACAAGTACCTGTGGTATTCGAAATGATTCGGCAGTTACCAGGAACCGGTCAATGAAACCCAAGGAAGTTCTCGGATAGACCAGGGTTACTACTAACAACGCCTGGTCAATATTGGCGGCAATAATATGAGCCTGGGCCGATTTTTTCACAGACTGTCGGACGATATAATTTGTACGTGGGGACACTTCCTGGATGACGGCCTGACCTGGATTTTCTTTATCTGCCGATAGGTGGACCTGATCACCCACCGCTACGGGGTTGGTAGTTTTCATTCCTTTGATCCGTAGCTTACCACGGACACGACATTGATAAACACGGTTGTCCTCTGCCAAAACACTATACCATGAACCGGTTGATTTTAACACTAAGCCATTCATCTCTCTATCGCCGTTCTGATATGATCCAAAATATGCATAGTAGCGCCTAAATTCTCTTTGACATAATCCCGGGAAATTTTACCACGTAACTCCAGGCCATCCGTTTTAATAATGTCATTATAGGTGTTTTGTAACGATTCATACGAACCTATCGGGAAAGCTCCACCCTTTTTTTCAAGTGTTACCGCTTCATTAAACTTGATGTAGTTTTTGTTACCAAAGAAAATAGGCAGTGCAAAAGTAGCTGCTTCCAGTATGTTGTGCAGGCCCTTTCCAAAGCTACCTCCTACGTAGGCTGCATGACCGTATTGATAGAGTTTGGAGAGCATACCTATATTGTCAATGATCAAAACATCGGCGTCCTTCCAAGCGCCAATACCTGCTGAATAAAGAGCACAAGCCTTTTTAGAACGGGCAATAATCTCCTGAATAAACCCGGATTCAATTTCATGGGGAGCTACAATGTATTTAAGTGGATTCTTTTGAATGAAAGGGTACAATACTTCCATATCCTGTGGCCAGCAACTTCCAATGACCATCACTTTTTTATCAGCAATAAAATCACTTAAACCGGGTATTTCTGATATGTCCTTGCAAATGTCAAATACCCTGTCAAACCGTGTGTCACCACTTACGGTTGCCTTGTCAATGCCAATACCTGATAGTAATTCCTTACTCCGTTTGTCCTGTACAAAGAAATAGGTGATGTTTTTAAGGATGGCTCTTTGAAATCCCGAAAATCGCCTAAAATAGATTTGATCAGGCCTAAAAATAGAGGATACTGAATAAACCGGTGTCTTGTTCCTTTTCAGTGCTTGTATATAAAAATGCCAGAACTCGTATTTTATCAGGAAGGCAATTTTTGGTTTTACGATCCTAACCCATTCATATGCATTTTCTTTTGTGTCTAAAGGCAGATAACAAATAAAGTCAGCTTTTGGGTAGTTCTTGCGTATTTCATAACCTGAAGGAGAGAAAAAGGTAAGTAATATACGTACCTCAGGAAATTGATCTCTGAAAGATTCAATAATTGGGCGGCCTTGTTCAAATTCTCCCAGTGAGGCGCAATGGAACCAGGCGATGGGCGCAGGGTCAGGCCCAACCCACTTTTCTAACTTTTGAAAAATACCTACTCTACCCTGTGAAAATAGTTTCGCCTTTTGGCTGAATAAAGATGCCAGCCGGATACCAATGCGATAGAAAAAAATAGAAAGACGGTAGATGATCAAACCCATAAACGGCGTAAAAATAAAAACCCTCCGCGAGAGGAGGGCCTTTAATTACGTATTTATGAAATCTTAGTGAGCAGCAAGGTATTCTGCTACACCATCTCTTGTTGCTGTCATAGCTTCTTTTCCCTCTTCCCAGTTAGCAGGGCATACTTCACCGTGAGCTTGTACATGTTGCCATGCATCTACTATTCTGATCATTTCGTCAATGTTTCTTCCTAATGGCAGGTCATTGATCGTTTCATGTCGTACTATACCTTCTTTATCAATGAAGAAAGTACCACGGAAAGCGATAGGAGCGCCTTCAAAAGTAAGGTCACCTTCTTCTGAATAGCTCCAGTCTCCTGCTAAAACACCAAAGTTGGAAGCAACAGTTTTAGAAGAGTCTGCTATCAGCGGGTAGGTCACTCCTTCAATACCACCATTATCTTTTGGAGTCATTAGCCAGGCCAGGTGGGTTTCTTCCGTATCGCAAGAACATCCTACTACCTGTACTCCTCGTGATTCAAACTCAGCTAATTTTTCCTGAAACGCCAGTATTTCCGTAGGGCATACAAACGTGAAGTCTTTTGGATAAAAGAAAAACATTACCTCTTTATTGCCAATGAAATCTTCCAAAGAAAAAGATTCAATGATCTCCTCACCATTAACTACGGCAGGAGCAGTGAAAACAGGCGCTTTTTTTCCTACTAGGGACATAACTTTAATTAGATTTTAATTTATGAAACATTATTTGATTAATACGTTTTTCCGGGGGTCCAGCTTTTCTCCGTTGATCCTGACAGAGATGTTTTTTATTTTTAGGTTGTTTACTTTCTTCTTTTTAAAGAACTCGA
Source organism: Fulvivirga sp. M361 (assembly GCF_007097395.1). GTDB lineage: Bacteria > Bacteroidota > Bacteroidia > Cytophagales > Cyclobacteriaceae > Fulvivirga. Next base: position 144,501 of record NZ_VKDC01000012.1, on the reverse strand, counting down.
TGATAAGTTGATCTAACTCATCATCATAGAAATCCACCAGCTCCTTTGTATTTATACAATAGATATGACCGTGGCTGTCCAATCGGGCGTCATATCGCATCAACCCTTCCGGAGTCGATACCTTTGCAAGCAACCCTTTTTCTACTAAAGCTTCGGTAGTTTTATATACTGTTGCCAACGAAATACTCGGATTATCTTCAGAAACCTGATTATAAATTTGATCAATAGTGGGATGATTATCCATTTTTCGTAAGGCTTCAAGGATCACCAAACGTTGATGAGTGGCCTTTAACCCAACGGATGTCAACAGTTCTTTTATTTGAGAAAGAGTATTCAAAGTAATTATTACTAAATAATAATTTTTATTAACTACGAATTTATATCGTAAAGATAAACTTCGTTTTTTACATTGACAACATAAAAAGCGGTTTTTTGTGAGGTTACCTTAAGGTTGGATTTGATATCCAAGATTCAGAGTATCAGACACATTTTTTAAATCTAATTGCTATATTGTAGCTGAAAATCAACTTTTTACTATGAAGACTAATTTTTACCAGAAAAGCATTTTTATTTTGGGGATGATAACATTGTGCTATACCCCGTTTTTGAGTGCACAAAATGATTTTGATGTTCTTTTAAAGGGTGGTATTGAAGATGCGAATCAGTTAATAGAAGGTTATGTTAATCCTATGATGACCGGTTTTGGGACCGCCCTTAGTAACGGGTGGTACAATACGGCTGCACCACATAAACCCTTTGGAATGGACCTGACAGTCACTGCGAATGTAGCATTTATACCAGATGATGACCTGTTTTATAACCCTGGTGAACTGCGAACAATTACGTTAGACGCTGGTGCGAATAGCACCTTACCTGATGGTCAGGTGCCCACTTTTTTTGGCCCTGATATAGATCCTCAATATAGAGAGAATTCTACCGGTGAAACCTTTCAGGGACCTCCCGGACTGGATCTGGAAGATGAAATTGGGCTCAGTGCTGTCCCATTACCTATGGCACAACTGGGAATAGGTATTATAAAAAATACCGACATCAAAATACGATGGACTCCGGAGGTCGATATTGAAGATGGCGATGGTTCGGTGAAACTGCTTGGATTTGGTGTTATGCACGATGTGAAGCAACATATTCCCGGGATGAAAAATTTACCTTTTGACCTGTCTGCTTTTGTTGGTTATACAAACTTTAAGGCAGATGTTGATCTTTCGGACGGTAACCCCAATGAAGACCAAACAGGAGAATTCAGAATGAGGACGTTAACGATTCAAGGCCTTATTTCAAAAAAGTTCAGTGTACTTACGCTGTATGGAGGGCTAGGTTTCAACAGGGTAAGATCGGACCTGGCGATGAAAGGAGAATATACGGTGGAGATCGATAATACATCGGAAACCTTTGTTGATCCGGTAAATCTTGATTTTAAAGCAGGTGGGCCAAGGGCTACTGCCGGTTTCAGGCTAAAACTTGCTATTCTGACATTGCATGCAGATTATACACTTCAGGAATATAAGACACTCACGGTTGGACTGGGCTTCAGCTTCAGGGAAAACTAATAAACATTGAATGGGGGCATAGGTCCCCTTTTTTATTTCAGCTTGTTTTTTCTGGAAGGTATATAATAAGAAAAGCCGCCTTTACAAGTAAAGACGGCTTAACTAACCTTAATAAACAGGTGAGTAAAAAGTGCTATGTAAACGTTTATACAAGAAGGTAAGCGTAGGTAACCACCTTTTTTTAAAAAAATTAATTTTCTTTTTAAGTTGTCTTTATAACATAAAAAATGATCAAAGTTTTGTTTGTGTGCCTGGGTAATATTTGCAGGTCGCCATTAGCTGAGGGTATCCTTAAATCAAAGTTGGAAGAATATAATCTGACTGAAAAGATGGAAGTTGATTCTTGTGGTACGAGCCAGTATCATATCGGAGAGCAACCAGACCCGCGTACCAGGGCCAATGCACTTGAAAACGGGATTCGACTCAATCACAGGGCCAGGCAATTCAAAAGAGAGGATTTTGAAAACTTTGATCATATTATCGTGATGGACCGTGCCAACCTCAGTAATGTGAAAGCGTTGGATGAAACGGGTATTTATGCCAATAAAGTGAGATTAATGAGAGAATACGACCTTGTTAATCGTCATGCCAATGTACCAGACCCTTACTTTGGAGGAGGGAAAGGATTTCAGGAAGTATTTGATATACTGAGCCGGTCGATAGACAGCTTTTTAATGATTTTGCACAAAAAGGCATGACCAGGTCCTTATTCGGCCATTACCGCCCGGTAATTGTTACGGGAGATTTGCTCTAATAAGATCTGATTATTACTTCTGTGATTATCTACCAGATCGGAAGTGTAGTTTTTAATAGTGACCAGTTGAAGACCGGTATTGTATCTTATTTGGAATCTACCTTTCAGGCGATCGATCATTTGCTCAATTCTTTCATGGTCAACATCCAGAACGATCGAAAAAGAAATAGCTGAGTTTTGCATTATATTTATACTCAGACCTGCTGAAGCAACCTCTTTGAAAATAACACTTAACTGTTCTTCATGAACGAAAGAGTAATCAACTACTCTAAAAGACACAAGACATTGGTTTTTTTTGATGATTATAGCTGGTATAGCAGGAGAGGTGTTACAGTCGAATATCTTGGTGCCGGGTTTTTCATGATCATAAAAACTTCTTACGTATAGAGGTATACGTTTATTGGCTAATGGTTTTATGGTTTTGGGGTGAATAACACTGGCGCCGTAATATGTCATTTCGGCTGCTTCTTTGTAGGCAAGTTGTGAAAGTAATTTTGCGTCCTTTATTAGTTTCGGGTCGCCATTTAATATTCCGGGTACATCTTTCCATACGGTGACTGAACTGGCATTCAGACAAGATGCAAAAACTGCAGCGCTAAAATCCGATCCTTCCCTACCCAATGTAGTAGTAGTATTATCCCACGTGCTGCCAATGAAACCCTGTGTTATGATCACATACTTATTTAATATGGCAGGAATAGCACTTTTAATGCAACTGGTGGTGATTGACCAGTCTACCTTTGCTTTCCTGTAAGTATGGTCCGTTTTGATGCATTCTCTTGCATCCACCCATTTTGTCGAAATGCCCGCCTCATATAAGTATGCTGAAATTATGGTGGAAGATAGCAGTTCCCCAATCGATACGGTTTGGTCATATAGCTGATCATAATTTATATCAGCAGGAGTTTTGATATTTAACTGCTCCAGGATAAGTTTTACTTTTTCTTTTATCAGCCCGGGTTTGTCAAATAATTTTTCTACAATGTTAAAATGAAACTGCTCCAGCGAGGATAATTCATCACGAATGGCTTTTCCCGATAAACGATGAATAGCAATTTTTTCAAGTGCATTAGTCGTTTTACCCATGGCAGACACTACTACCAACAGCTGATCTCCTTTGTGTAAACGAATAATGTTGGATATGTTTTTTATGGCTTCAGCAGACCGAATGGACGCTCCTCCAAATTTGAACACCTTCATACTTGCACACGTTTGTATGATAGTTAAATTTGCTCCAAAGAAGCAGTTATTATTTCACAATTTAAAGTGTTGGTTTAAATATGGAAGATTCGCGTATTGCCCTTCCCATTGGTATTACTCTGGACAGGTTCATAAAGAGAAAACAAGAAGAGTTTCAGTATGCTACAGGAGAATTGTCCCAACTACTACGGGATATAGCTCTTGCCGGAAAGGTGGTGAACAGAGAGATCAATAAAGCCGGGCTGATTAACATATCAGGTGCTATTGGTACTCAAAATGTTCAGGGAGAAGACCAACAGAAGCTGGACGTACTGGCAAATATTCGTTTTATCAGAGCGCTTACAAAAGGAGGTGAGGCCTGTGCAATTGTGTCTGAAGAAGATGAAGAAATTACGGACCTGAAAAACCAGGGACGATATGTTATTGCAATAGACCCGTTGGACGGATCTTCTAATATAGATGTCAATGTTTCCATAGGTACCATATTCTCAGTGTACAGGAGAATTACTCCCGTAGGTTCTCCGGTAAAAAAAGAAGATGTACTTCAGAAAGGAATTGAACAGGTGGCCGCAGGTTATCTTTTGTATGGTTCATCTACTATGCTTGTATACACTACAGGGCATGGTGTCTATGGCTTTACTTATGAACCTTCTTTAGGAGAGTATTTTCTATCTCATTCTGATATGATCATACCTGCTACTGGTAAAACATATTCAATAAATGAGGGCTCGTACAATGGTTTTCCTGAGTCTGTAAAATCATACATCCAGTTTTGTAAAGACAATAATTATTCTGCCAGATATATCGGATCACTGGTGGCAGACTTTCACCGTAATTTATTGAAAGGAGGTATTTATATCTACCCGCCTACTACTAAAATACCCAATGGTAAATTACGATTATTATATGAATGTAATGCATTGGCCTTTATAGCTGAGCAGGCAGGTGGAATTGCTACCACTGGTACACAACGTATTCTGGAAGTAGAGCCACAGGAATTTCATCAGCGTGTACCGTTGTTTATAGGTTCTAAAGAAATGGTAGAAAAGGCACAGTCTTTTCATACATAGGTCTACAGAGTATTTTGATCATACTCCGTTCTTAGCTTTATTTTCAATAATTCCCGGGCTATGATCATGTCGGAAAGTTTTGGCGCTATATCTGACAGGTTTTCCTCTGCCAATACTTGTGTTACTAATGTTTCACCAATGTCGATCCTATATAATGCATTAAGAAGACTTCCTAAGTCTTCGTCAAGCATACGATTGATTTCAGCCGTCAATATTGTTTTAAGCGGTTGTAAATCGTTTGATGGTTCTGGCAACAGATCTGGCTTAATGGCCAAATCTTTTATGATCAGGGAAGTTAACTCATTAAGATGATTTTGGCTCGGCATCTTCCTTTTCCTTAGGTGCCTCACCGGTTTTCTTTAATAAATCCGGCACCTGTTTCAGAATATGAGCGTACCAGTTGACTAATTTTTTTATGTCGCTTACATATACTCTATCCGAATCGTATTCAGGAAGCACATGTTTCAGAAAAGCCTTTAATTCGTCTGGTGCTGAAGTGGAAGTTACGCCTGGATCATCTCCAAATTCTTCAAAGACCCTTTGAAAGACTTCGCCAAGTGGTGTAGACCCTTCTTGTGTAGTTGTGTATATACTAATATCGCTGAGCACTGATATTCTTTGCGTAGCGCCTGCTACTAACTTTTTTTTCTGTTCATCGAGCGATTCTAATATTACTCCTGTGCGGGTGGGCTTTACTACTTTATATAAGCCTCCTTTTCCCGATACTGAGGCTATTTCACTATAATCCATACCTTCAATTAAGTTGGCACAAAACTAGATAATTCTTCCCTCTTGTACATCAGATAAGTTCTTCAATGTGATCAAGTACATCATCTCGTCCGGCTTGACTCACTGATGATGTGACAAAATTAGCGGGTAAGGCCTCCCAATATTGCAAAAGCTGCTTTTTATACTTAGCGATATTTGATTGGGTTTTATTCTTGGATTGCTTATCTGCTTTGGTAAATACTATACCAAAAGGGATCTGCTTTTCTCCTAACCAATTAATGAATTCAACATCAATAGGCTGAGGGGGGAGCCTTGAATCCACCAACACAAACAAAAAAGCCAAATTCTTTCGTCCTAAAATATAGTCATGGATCATCTCTCCCCATTTCTGTTTTTCGGTTTGCGATACTTTGGCCCAGCCATAACCTGGCAGGTCTACCAGGTACCATTCATCATTGATCAGAAAATGGTTAATAAGCTGTGTTTTGCCAGGCTTACCTGATACTTTTGCCAGGCTTTTACGCTCGGTTAACATATTGACCAGTGATGATTTACCTACATTTGACCTGCCAATGAATGCAAATTCCTTACAATTAGTAGAGGGGCATTGTTCTATTTGACTACTGCTAGTTATAAATTCCGACTTTTTTATCTTCATTCTTTAAAAAGGCTAATTGTGATAATGCAAAACAATAGCTATATTTAACAACTTAACTACAAGCTTGTAATTTTTTAGACTTAAAGTAATACTTCAAATCAACGATTAATTTTATAATTGCTGAAATATTGTGATATTGATATTTTTAGATGGTGAGTCCATATTTTTTGATTTGATTAGATACAACAAATATCATTGAAAATGCATAGAAGGTATAGGAGTATATTTTTTACCTTGATTTTTCTAGGCTTTTCGTCCTCTTTATTTTCGCAAGGGGATGAAGGTAAAAAACTGGCTCAGGAATTAGTAGAACAGGCAGAATTAGTAATGGAAGCCACACAGGCCATGGATGTAGCACGTGACCTTTATGTTCAGGCCGTTCAGGCGGATCCGGAGAACATAGTTGCTAACTATCGTGCCGGTGACTTTCATATGCGTACGGTGGGGAAAGACAGGGCTGTGGATTATTTCCTTAAAGTTTTAGAGATAGATTCAGAATACCGTTTTGATATTACCTATTGGATAGGCAGGAGTTATCATTACGGGATGGAGTTTGAGAAGGCATTGGCCTATTATAATCGCTACAAGACAAAGCTTACTGAACGCGATGGTTACAGAGGAAGGGACCGAACAGAATTGGGCGACGTGGAAAGACGAATTTATGAGTGTCAGAATGCTATAGAATTTGTGGCGAATCCGGCACACTTTTCCATTGTGAATGTAGGTAGTGCTATAAACTCAGAATATGATGATTTTGCCCCTGTGGTAAACAAAGATGAGACGTTGATGATCTTTACCACCCGTCGACGTGATGGTAACTTAAACGAAAATGTGTTTTCTGATAATAAACCCTACGAAGATATTTTCATAAGTGAGAAAAAGAATGGTGTATGGCAACCCGCTACCAATATCGGTGATGTAATTAACACGGAATTTCATGATTCTAACCTTGCGCTTTCGGCAGAAGGTGATCAGCTTTTTATGTACAAGGATGATAACAACGGTGATATATATGAAGCTTTCAGAAAAGAAGATGGCACTTGGACCTATCCACAACCTATGGATGAGAACATAAACTCTGAAGGATTTAAAGAAAGCTCTATTTCCATATCTCCGGATGAAAGCATCTTGTATTTTGCCAGCGACCGACCCGGAGGACAAGGTGGGATTGATATTTATTATAGTATTAAAGATGAAAACGGTGAATGGACACGTTCCCGGAATCTGGGGCCGGTAATCAATACAGAATATGATGACGACGGGCCATTCATTGATTATGATGGTAAGACACTCTATTTCAGTACTCAAGGTAGAAAAGGAATGGGAGGCTATGATATATTTAAATCCGAATATGACAGTGCCGAAGGGAAATGGAGCGAGCCCGTTAATCTTGGGTTTCCTATTAATACGCCTGATGATGATGTCTTTTTCGTAAGTACTGAGGATGGTAAAAGAGGTTATTACGCTTCTGTTCGTGAAGATGGACAAGGTTTCACGGACATTTACATGGTTACGATTCTTCAGGAAGATGAAATTGGTGATGAGATAGCCTCAAAAAATATCACTCCGAAAGATACGGAAGTTGAAGAACCTGAAAATACTACTCCAATAGAAAAAGTAGAGTTGCCTGAAGCCTCTATAGACTATCAGCCTGTAACTATTACCGTTAGCGTTGTTGATCAAAACAACCAGCCACTAGACGCTAAGGTTAATTTTAAGGGGAAAGAAAATGGAAGAGCTGCCGGAAAATCAAAAGCAGGTAGAGGCACTTATGAATTTAAGGTTACTTCACCTGAAAGCGTACAATATAGATTATCAGTCGAAAAATCAGGATATGTATTCCAGAATATTGACGTCAACGTTCCTGCTGCTACCGATAAACCACAATCTGTTACACGCAGGATACGTATGCGCACTTTAACAGTAGGTACTCGTAAAGTACTTCGTAATATTTATTTCGACTTCGGTAAGGCCACGTTCAAGGACGAGTCGTACAATGAATTGAATAAGCTGGAAGCTATGATGGCACAAAATTCTGGCATTCAGATCGAAATATCTGGTCATACGGATAATATTGGTACCACAGCCTACAATAAATCGCTTTCTCAAAGAAGAGCAAATGCTGTGAAAAATTATTTGTTGGGTAAAGGTATTGATGCGAGAAGAGTAATATCTGCCGGGTATGGTGAAGAAAGACCTCTGGCCAGTAATGATGATGAAAAAGAAGGTAGGGAGTTAAATAGGAGAGTGGAATTTAAAGTCATCGGTAAATAAAGTTACCTCATTAATTTCAGAAAAATAAAAGTAAACTCTTTTGTACCTGTAATAGGTCATTCTATAACCATTCTTAGGTTTAATAGGGATTCTCTACCCTTAGATATTTTTCCTAACCCGTTATTAATAAGAGGTTAGAGGAACCTTAGTTCACTCTATGTGTCAGAGGAGATCAACATTATCTATAAATCTTTAGTAAGGTAGTTGCCATTTTTTTGCACGGATAATTTTTTCATTCAAAATAGATTTGGTGTGAGTGATCTGTTTTGTAAGTTGGCAAGCGAATTTTTATGGAATGTAATTCGAGAAGAACGTATTCTGATGCTTTTTTTTCTGAAAGTCTATGCTGCTTCATTGAATTAATGAGTTTTTGAAAAACAAGAGTATAATTTTTTCTACGAGCTCTATGGCATCAACTGTTGGTTCTTCACGTCTGTTGTCAGTTTTATTTCCGGGGGAGTCAAACCACCAAAAAAAGCACGACCTTTAGTTATAAGACGTATTTTTGAGACTACTCAATTGCTTTTCTAACCTTTCGATTCTTTTTAATCTTCTTTTCTCCAGAACAGCACAATCTTGTGTATGAGGCTGATAAGGTTCTTGATCTCTCATCACATGATATGCAGCTATGAGTATTTTGTGTGCAATGGCGATGGTAGCTTTTCTCTGTCCTCTTCTGATGGCGATTTTTCGGTGTTTATCGGCCAGTACAGGATTAACTTTTGAGCGACTAGCAGCCCATGCGGCTTCCACCAGCGTGGTTTTCAGATATTTATTACCATTGGTGGTGCGGGAAGAATACTTTTTGCCTGCACTTTCATTGTTTCCAGGACATATTCCAGCCCATGAAGCCAGATTAGCGTGTGATGGAAAGGCTTCCATCTCTACACCGATTTCAGCGATAATACCCGTAGCGATCTGCCTGGATACCCCTGGAATGGACTGTAGCAACTGCATCTGTTCCCTGTACTGCAAGGTGTATTGGTCCATCCGAGCTTCTAATTGAGCTATTTGATCATCGATATGGTTGATGGATTGCAATACAAATTGTAGCATAAACTGGTGATGCTCGGTAAGTTTCCCTGTGAGTGATTTGATGAGTAATGCTTTTTTTCTGCTCAGCGATCCTTTGGCTAAAGCAGCTAGCACTAATGGGTCTGTCTGTCCTTGTGCCATCGATTCTACCATTGCCATACCCGAGACACCAAACACATCACTCACTACACTGGCCAATTTAATATTGGCATCTTCTAATATATTCTGTAACCGATTCTTCTCGGCAGTACGCATACCCATCAGCTTTCTTCTATGACGATGAAGAAAGCGGAGTTCTCTGATGGATTGGTCAGGCACAAAACTGCCTTTGAGTAAACCACTTAACAGCAGCTTGGTAATCCATTCACTATCTTTCTTATCCGTCTTCTGACCGGGAACATTTTTGATATGGCGAGCATTGACCAGCATGATTTCGAAAAATTCTTCCAGAATATGGTAGACAGGTTTCCAATAAACACCCGTACTCTCCATGGCGATATGGGAGATGCCATAGCCTTGAAGCCATCCAACAAGTGAATAAAGATCATCTGTGAATGTGGCAAATGTCTTCGTTTGTGATGGGATATCGGTACCTTTGATCGAAGCAACTACCGTGTCTTTGTGGACATCTAAGCCACATCCACACGATAAAATAATGGGAAGTTCATTAGCAGCCATCTTGAAAGTCGTTAAGTTTTATTGGTACTAAGATACCGTTTGGCTAAAAGCCTCGACTTTCATGGCTGTTGGTGTTCCTTAGTGCATGAACGTTTTATTTATATTGAACCTGCGAAATGAAAAATAAGAGAGTGAAATATATGATTTTAATCATGTATTAAAAGTAAAATTATACACATATATTTGGTATGCCCTGATAATCATGGTATTGGTCCTTTTAGAGGTGGTAGGAACCATTGGTTTAATAAAAGGATCAGGATCAATGCTTAGGTTTCAGTTGGATTAATTTTCTGATTAAAACACATAAATGAAACTCAATCGATCCATTCTGTTTTACTGGAATTTCAGCTTCCTCGTTTTAATTTCTGTTAATGTAATTATTTACCTTTTTAATTATAACGCTACTACCTGGCAAGATGAATTGATCCTGGTAGCGCTGCCTGTTTTACTTCTCTTATATATCCTGGGAAAGAAGCATGTGATTCAGGCCATCATTCAAATCAGACATGGTCTCTCAGATATTGATGGAGATAGTTTTTCAAAAACTGTGGAGATAAAGAAGGTCGAAGAACTCAGAGAAACATCTCAGGCCATTAATTCAATCAAAAGAATTGTTGTCAATGCCACCCACTTTGTCAAGAGTATTGAAGATGGTGACCTTGATGTAAGTTATTCCCAGGAAGAGAACCGTGAGGAACAGGTAACTATTCATGACCCTTTGGAAAATGCCCTTATGAGCATGAGAGCTAAAATGCAGGAAATTGCAGTTAAGGACAAAGAGAGAAATTGGATTTCAGAAGGCCTTACAAGCTTTATCGATCTGTTAAGAGCGGATAATGAGGACCTGAAGAGTTTGAGTAGTAAAATAATCTCCAGTCTGGTAAAATATACCGGAGTCAACCAGGGAGGGTTATTCATAGTAAATAGAGAAGGAGAAGATGAATCACAAAATAATACGTGGATCGAATTAGTTGCCTGCTACGCTTACGATCGAGAAAAATTCCTTAAGAAAAGAATTAACATCGGCGAAGGGATGATTGGGCAAACATTCCTGGAAAAGCAAACGGTACACCTTAAAGCAGTCCCCAGTGATTATGTCAATATTACTTCTGGCCTGGGAGAGGCGCCACCGTCAAACCTGCTTATAGTACCTCTTAAGATGAATGATGAGGTATACGGTCTTATTGAATTAGCTTCTTTTAAAGAACTTCCCGCTTATAAAATCGAGCTGATAGAAAAGTTGTGCGAAAATATTGCATCTACCGTTTCGAATGTTGAGATAAATGACAAGACCAGTAAATTATTAAGAGATTCTCAGCAACAGACGGAAGAACTTCGGGCCCAGGAGGAAGAAATGCGTCAGAATCAGGAAGAAATGCAAGCTACTCAAGAAGCCATTCAGCGAAAACAGCAGGAATTAGAAGTAAGTGAGCAAAGAAGCAAAGCTATTTTTGAAAATTCTAATGATGCTATAGTAGTGAGCGACGAGAATGGTAAGATCAGTTCCTTGAATAGCTCAGCGAAGGAATTATTTAAGATCACCGATTTCGATATGCAAGGAAAGAACCTGCAGGTCCAGCAGTTTGTAAAAAAATTCGACGTAGCAAATCCGGACTTTTTCTTCAAAAAAAGAAGAAGGACCAAAGCTACTAATAGCGAGAATCAGCCAGTCAATGTGGAAGTGTATATGAATAAGGAAGACCTGGGAGGAGTAACGAACTATCTCATTTACATAAGGGACATCTCCAAGGAAATGGAAAAAGAACACCAGATAGCCGAGAACTTAATGTATATGGATGAATTGAAGGCTGAACTACAGGAATTGAAAAAATCTTAGTATTAAACCGAGAAGAATAACCATAAACGTAACATATTATTCAGTAATAAATAGAACACCATGGAAAAGAAAGCTCATATCACTAAAATCGTTGACGATCATATTCTTTATTTCAGATTTTTGAAAGGCAATGCTTTGGAAAACTACCAGGTAGGCCTTCAAGAGTGTAAAGACAATATGGCACTGCCTAACGTGGATGTCATTGTAGTAGTAGTGGAAGATGATAACACAATGTTTAATAAAGAAATGCAGGATATCTGGATCATGACCGGTGACCTGGCTGACCAGAATGGTCTTGTAAAATGGGGTGTAGTTGTGCCTAGTCTCGCCAAAGAAATTACGATCCAATACCTGGTGCAGGGTGGACAGGATGGTGATCGAAACTATGAACATTTTATATCTACAGATGAAGAAGAGGTAATTGCATGGGCAAAGTCAAAATAAAGACATAATGGTATATATCTGGCCTTCTAATTGATTATAGCGTTGAACTGATATATATTTTATTATTAAACTAATGTATAACTTAAATAATCACCCCAATGAAAGAGATCAGTAGTATTGTAGATGATGCTTCGTTGACTCAGGAACTGAATGAGGTTTTTGATAAGATTCGAAAGGCATTAAATGCTCCCTTTACGCCTAACTTTTTTAAAGTTTGGGCGGTATCACCTGTATCTTTGGAAGGTATTTGGCCCGTAATGGATCGTATTCTGACAGATGGAAAGGTTAGCCGGAAATTAAAAGAAATGATTTTTGTAGCGATCTCCTCTCTTAAAGAATGTCACTATTGTGAGGCGGCCCACCATGCATTTTGTTTAAGTATAGGTGTTACACCTGAACAAATTGATTCTTTGATCAAATCGTATACCTGTGAGACTGCAGATGCCAAAGAGAAAATGGCCATTGATTATGCAGTTAAATTGGCAAAGGATTCTAATTCTTCTTCTCAAGAGGACTTTGATGCCTTAAAGCAAGCAGGATATAGTGATGAAGAAGTAATGGAAATAATCGCAATGTCTGGTATGGCAGTTTTTTATAACCACCTGGCAAATGCTACCAAGATAAATATTGATAAAGGATTCTTGGATAAGTTAGCGCAGAGTAAAGAGGTGGCATAAGAAATATCACTTCATAAAAGATTTGTAATACACAGAAAGTATTTCAAATTTATATAATCCTTAAAAGCTCACCTGATCGTTCAGGTGAGCTTTTATAATATGAGAGTATATTATTTTGATAGTTTAACCCGGATTAAAGACCTGAGGTATTTTGTAGTTTGAAATACTATAACTAAAATTCCATTCCATAGTATACTCCAAATAATGGATTAGGATTTTGCCATTGATAGTAAGATATTTGAACCGATCTTAGAACACCGTGCGGAGTTGTGGGTTAAATAGTTAAAAGTATAGCATGACGGTAGTACCTTATAAAGAGCAGAGAGCAACGAAAAAAGAACAGGTTGCCGAGATGTTTAATAACATCAGCGCGAATTATGATTTTCTTAATCACTTTTTAAGTTTAGGGATAGATATACTCTGGAGAAAGAAGGCCGTAAAGCTTTTACGCAAGGATAACCCTAACTATATACTTGATATTGCTACAGGTACCGGTGACTTTGCTATTGAAGCATTAGCCTTAAATCCGGAGAAAGTGATAGGGGTAGATATCTCTGAGGGGATGCTTCAGGTGGGGAGAGAAAAAATGAAACGTAAAAAATTAGATCATGTTATTGATCTGCAACTTGGAGACTCTGAGAAGTTGCTGTTTGACAACAATAAATTCGATGCGGTCATCGTTTCATTTGGAGTTAGGAATTTTGAAAACCTTGAAAAGGGATTAGCTGACATGTACCGGGTGTTAAAACCGGGAGGAAAAACAGTCATTGTTGAATTTTCACGACCGTCAAAGTTTCCTTTCAAAAACATTTACAATTTTTACTTTAAATCAATTTTACCTAAAATTGGTAAAGTAGTCTCAAAAGACCAGGCAGCATATACATACCTGCCGGAATCCGTTCAGGCGTTTCCTGATGGGAATGATTTTTTGAGAGTTTTGGAGAAAGCGGGATTTAACAATACTCAATGCAAGCCACTAACATTTGGGATAAGCTCCATTTACACAGGGGAAAAGTAGTCATAGTACTCTTTCTTCTATTTTCACTTATCACCCGTACTGCTTTCAGCCAACGAAATGTGGATGTTAACAATCCGAACTATGACAACCGATTTCTGAGCTATGGCTTTTTGATAGGGCTTCATACCTCTACGTTTCAGTTAAAATACTCGGATGCATTTCTTTCACGTGACCTGGATAATATCTATTCAATAGATACAAGGTGGGGTCCGGGGTTTTCATTGGGTTTCATCGTTAATATGAAACTGGCTGATTTTCTGGATATAAGAGTATTGCCTAAGATAGCTTTTTATGAACATGAAGTAATATATACCTTCTTAGATCAACCGGAACAATTGACGCAAGCAGTAGAAACTTCTGTGGTTGAACTGCCTTTAGTGTTAAAGTATAAGTCAGAGCGCAGGGGAAATACTCGGATGTATCTCATCGGGGGTGTCAAACCTGGCTTTGAGGCCTCAGGTAAAAATGATTTACAGGGTCAGAGTGAAGATAATCTTCCCATCAATGAGTTTAACCTTTCCGTTGAGTTAGGCTTTGGGTTAGATGTTTATTATCCACTATTCAAATTTTCTCCGGAATTACGTTTCTCTAAAGGTGTGAGTAATATGTTAGGCGATAAAATAAACCCACTCAGTGCAGGGATTGATCGCTTAAATACGAATACAGTAACTTTGTACTTACTTTTTCAATAATGGATCGCATTGCATTAATTACAGGAGCCACATCAGGAATCGGTTTGGCTACAGCGCGTCTTTTTTCTAAAAAGGGTTACAATATTATCATTTGCGGTCGGCGTCAAGACAGGCTGGATGAACTAAAAAGAGAACTTTCGGCCCATACTAAAGTAGGTTTATTGTCATTCGATGTAAGGAGCAGAAACGAGGTCAATGAGGCCATAGGTTCTTTAGATTCTGAGTGGGAGGGCATTGATGTACTTGTGAATAACGCCGGAAATGCCCATGGCCTGTCTTCTTTTGAAGATGGGGATCTTGATGATTGGGATGCCATGATGGACATTAATGTTAAGGGATTGCTTTATGTATCAAAGGCTGTCATTCCCGGAATGGTGGTGCGTAAATCAGGGCATGTAGTGAACATTGGCTCTATAGCAGGCAAAGAAGTTTACGCTAATGGTAATGTGTACTGTGCTTCCAAATTTGCTGTAGATGCACTGAACCAGGGGATGAGACTTGACCTTAATAAATATGGTATAAAAGTATCAGCAGTTAATCCAGGTCTGGTAGAAACGGAATTTTCAGAAGTACGTTTCAAAGGAGATAGGGAAAGAGCTGCCAATGTGTATAAAGGTTTTAATGCATTGCAAGCCGACGACATCGCTGATGTTATACATTTTATTGTTAGCAGACCGGCACATGTGAATATTTCAGATTTATTGGTACTTCCTACTGCCCAGGCCAGCGCTACCACTGTTAATAGATCAATGTAGATCAAAGACGCTGGGAAATATTTCCGGTGCAATCTCATGTGCTCCATTGAACGTAAGCACATCAGGTTGAATGTTTAATTGTTGAGAAATTTTATGCATCTCTTCCAGTTTGTCAGCGGTGAGAAGCGGATCTTTTTCCCCGTAGACATATTTTACCACTTTATTCTTCAACTTTTGAGAAGCAAAGTCAATGTTCATGTCAGGAGGAAAAATGCCAGCCCATAGTACCAGGCTATCAAATCGGATAGGTGAGGAAGTGACCCAGCGAGAAGCAGTTGCCGCACCTTGTGAAAAACCAACAATTATAATATTGACATTATCATGAAGGGCCGCCTCATATTTTAGGAAAAGGGCGTCGAGATAACTAAGGTAGTTATCTATGTCCCGTAAGCGATCTTCTTTCGTCATCCAGGTAGCGCCTACACGACCTGAATATCCTTCCAGGTAGTACCTGGAGAGCCCCTCAGGAGCGATAATGCAGTTTGTGCCATTGTCAAGTGAAGAGAATTTCCGTATGAAATATTTACTTAGTTGACCATGACCATGAAACACGAAAAAAATATTTTTCGTCGTTTTATTCAGCTCACCAAGTTGAAAATAACGAGCAGTAAATCCAAAATTGAGACTGTGTTGTTTCATTTTGGGAAAAATAAAAGCAGGCTCTGTGAGAAAAGCCTGCTTAACAAAAAATAATTTTTTTTTAGTTTATCTCTTAAACCCTAAGGCACTACCTCCACAAAATTGGTTCGATTCATCGAAGGTGTATTGTATGTAATATATGCCTGTAGTATTACAAGGGTAAGCAATTGCCGAAATATACTGGTCGTTGATTTTACTGCTTACCAGCTTATTCCTGTTGCTGTCATACAAACTAATAACGATGCCATCTGTAGTTTCACCCGTAGCACATACATTGATCATATATTGCGTCCCTTTTGTGAATACATATGAGTACTCTACTTTGGTCTTAGCGCCTCCCTGGCCATCTATTTTGTAGCTTTTGAGAAAATTAAACCCCGATGCTAACTTGGGTATACAACCTGACGTGAACGGTTCAGGATTACACTGTGCTTGAGTAGTATTAGCGAACATTACCAACATACTTACTATTAATACTGAATGTAGTAAACTCTTCATATGATGTATAAATTTCTCCTTAGCTAATGATTTTGTTTCTAATTGATCCGATCAGATTTTTAATATTATTAATATTTTCATCTGTAATCTTCACTTCACTGGTACTATTGTCCTTAATTACCATCACACCATCAATGACTTCAAACGTCGACTCCTTATAGGTTGTAACGATCTCTATCGACTCGTATTCTTTTTGGAGTTCCTGTATATCTGACAAAAGTGATGCCATATTTTGATCTACTTCCTGATAGAAAGATAATAGTAATACAATATTCTCCAGGATGATCTTTTGAGAACCTATGGTTTCCTGCAATTCCTTATTTCCAGGGGAAAGTGCTGATACCTGACAGGTAATGTGCATGGCCTCAAGCCAACCACCTGTTAGTAGTAGTACGCTGAGGTTTGCTCTGCTTTGTTCTTGAAGGTAATGATTGATATTATTAAAATTCTGAGTAGTGATCAAGAGCAGAGAATCCAGGTTTGCACTGTTGGTAGCCAGGCGACCTATGGTTTCGATATCAAAGAATTGGCCGATGTTAAGTCCGTCTGCGAGCTCTTTGATGCTACCCATATAGTCCAGGCCGTCTTGATTTTGTTCATAGATATTGGTGTAGCCAAGATCGGTTCCATAAATACCCAGATTAAGCGCCTTGCGATAGTTACTGTTATACTTAGATAAGTTATCAGGACTGTTTAACAAAGCCTTATTATACTTTGTCCCGGATTCCTTTAGCAAAACGGATATCTCCAGAGGAGAAGGTATTTGCTGAAGGACACTGCTGATCACTTCTTCTGAAATTGCCGGCCCTTCGACGGCCGTTGAATCAAGAGCTTCGAGGAAGGCTTGCTCATCAGGTTTATTCCCTGAACTACAGGCACCAGCAAAAACAATTAACGATCCAAAAATTAGTTTCCTCATTTTAAAAAATATTGATGACCTTAACAAAAATATGAATTCGTAAATGTATTACAAATATAAATCTTTGTAATACGTGTTTGTCTTTTGTCTATTATGAGTTGGATTTTCCGCCGAATTTAATTTTTCCAAGTGCAAATAACCCATTTTTTAATAACTCATAATATAATGCAACATATAACATAATGGTCATCAACCAGATAATCAGAATGTTAAAATAAAATGTATCAAACCAGTAGCCTAAAAAATGTTTTTGTGGAGCGAAGAAATGTGCCCTATAATCCAGCGCGTGTGTTGGCTCAGGGTCATCGAAAATAGAGTTAAATTGTTGTACAAGCCTTCCTTCAAATTCTATAATCCGATCGGTTTCCGATATATTCTTCACCAGGTCCGCTAAACTTTCATTAAAGTACCTGTTCTTATATTCATTTAAGTCGTAATCGTAATCTTTACTACTTTGGAAAAAAACAATCATCTTGTCTTTTTTAGCCACTGCTTCATTATAGCTTTTTTGGAAGGACTTCTTGGCGTTGATCAGATAAGCTTCAAGAGCTTTATCCATAGTTTCGTTATATGTGGTGGCTGACAGTTTTTTAAGATCTATGTCATCTAATCCTTCTGTAAGCATTGTCCTTTTCAGCTCATTTTTTATGAGGTTTAGGTCTTTGTCCACCAATCTAAGGATAGAGTCATTATCACTTTTATAATTATCACTGATATACTGCCTCTTTTTCTTTAATTCTTCTATCCAATAGGCAGAATTGAAGTCTGCCTGTGCTTCTTGCTTTTCCAGGTTGTAGTAGGGGGCTTCGAAAGTGTTATATCTGAATTGATGTACTGCCATGGCTTCATATGCCCATCGAGAGGCCATTATATCAGCTACTAAAGGTACTTTTCCCTTGGTACTTAAAAGGTTATTGAGCTTGTCAAAATTAAAAAGCAAACCACTTAAAATCATTTGTGGAATAAGAAGCAACGGGATCATTACATAAACGGTCACCGCACTTTTAAAAGCACTTGAAATATTAAGCCCTAGTACATTTGAAAAGCATGAACTTGTGAAGAGTACGAGCCAAAAAGCAAAGGTCATACCTCTTATTTCCAGTATTAAATGTCCTATTATGACAAAGGTAATGGTCTGAATGGCAGACATCAGAAAAAGAATAAAGAGCTTTGAGATGAGGTATGAATTCCAACTCAGGTTCAGGAATGACTCCCTTTTTAAAATTTTTCTGTCCCGTATTATTTCTTCTGCACTTACGGTTAACCCCATAAATAGAGCTACAATAATACTCATCAGCATAAAGGCAGGTATATTTTCGTTAAAGCGGAAAATATACTCATCACCATATGGTGAACTTTTATAGCGAATAATAAATGCCAGAATAATAGCCAGAAGCGGTGCTTCCAGCAGATTTATTAATAAATACTGGCGGTTACTTATCTTGCTCAATAAGTCGCGCGTAGTAAAAATTACGGACTGCTTGAGCCTGTTGGGAATATTAAGTGAGTGTGGAGGCTCTTCATTTACATCCTCTACATTTTCTATAACGAAATTGGTTTTGAAACTTTCATTCCAACCTTTAGGGTTAACCTTCCTTTTGTTCGTTAACTGACCATACTCATCAACTACTTTGGCTTCAATGATATTAAAAATCTGCTCAGGGTTTACATTACCGCATGTTTCACATTGGCCACGTTCGCTGTCCACCTGATTAGTAGCTCGTTTAAAGTAGGTGACGGCCTCTACGGGATTTCCGTAAAAAACAGGATAACCACCAGTGTCCATCATGTACATTTTGTCAAACATTTTATAGATGTCTGAAGACGGTTGATGGATTACCACAAATATGAGTTTACCTTTTAAGGATAACTCTTTTAAAAGGTCAATCACATTTTCCGAGTCTCTGGAAGATAGTCCTGATGTAGGTTCATCCACAAACATCACCGCAGGCTCTCGAATTAATTCTAATGCAATATTCAACCTTTTCCGCTGCCCGCCACTAATGGTTTTATCCAGGACACTTCCTACTCTGAGATCCTTGCGTTGTTCCAAACCAAGACTCTCCAATACTGTCATTACGCGTTTGTCGAGCTCTTCATTAGAATAGCCGGCAAAACATAATTTAGCATTATAATATAAGTTCTCGTATACCGTGAGTTCTTCTATCAAAAGATCATCCTGGGAAACATAACCAATGACCCCATGGATATTATCCTTCTGAGTGTTGATATCAAAACCATTGATCTTAATATCTCCAATGGATGGTTGCTCAATACCCGCCAGTACATTGAGCAAAGTAGTTTTTCCCGCTCCGCTGGCCCCCATTATACCAATTAGCTTTCCCGGACCTTCAGAAATCTTAACGCCTCTCAACCCAAGCCCCCCGTTAGGGAAACGAAACTCTTCTATATCAGCGTTGAATGAAAGTTTTGTGGTGCGAAGTTCCTCACTAAAGGAACTGATAAGATCACTGTAATATATGGCGGCGCCAAGTGGCGTTTTAATAGTACTACCGTGGGAAAACAAGTAAATACGGTTGGTGAGCATTATGAATCCATTGAGAACAATTTCATCTTCACCCAGGTACTTTGTAAAGTACATGTCTACACTGTTAACCCTTAGAAAAACAATGTTGCCACGAATTTCACTTTGATAGTGCTTTGCGTTTTCAACAGAGGTTTCCTTTGGATCACCGGAAGCGTTTACCAATAATATGTCACCAAAGTTCAGATTTTTGACATCATCTTGAATAGCGAAACTTTCGATCAGTTCATATTCGTCCTTTACAATGTTAAATACCGTACTTATGGTATTTATGATCTCCATTCGCTGAGATGTGAAATTCTTATCAGAACCCACCAATTCCAGGATTTTGATCAGTACTACTACTTTTTGTTTTTGAGTAAGGGTCTTATTGATCTTTTTGCAAAGACCTAAAGTTTTAACTGAGTCCCTTACAGAGGTTAGTTTACTATTCCTTTTAGGTTTTTCCGTTTCTTCTCCCTCATCACTGGCGTAACCGGAAAACTTGTCATAAAGCTCCAGGTATTCGCTCACCGATTCCTGGTCCAGTTCCTGTTTGAAGAAACTGATAACAAATTTTCTCTCCTTTTCGGTAACACCGCCATCCTGTTTGGTGATGATGGCAAAAAGTTGAGTTAACGCTTTAAGGATTTCCTCACTCATGTATTAGCGGGTGCTCTGTAAAGAGCGTTGTTCAGTTCAAAAAATCTGGTAAAACCAGCTTTAATATGTTTTGAATTCGAAGGGGATCTCAACCAACTCCGAAAATTCTTCACCAGCTTCTTCCATATCTTCATCATCTTCATGAAAGTACCACATGATAGACATACCATCGATATCTTCTAATGCAGATAAAACATCTAAAATTAGTTTTGATGAAGCAGTATTGAAGTATTCCAGTTTAAAGGTAAATTCAGTTGAAGGGTTAGGAGAATTAGAATACTCTGATATCCAATCCAATACAGGCTGATAAAACTCTGCAGAATCTTCTGGTAAGGACCTTCCGGAAATCTCAAAGATTCCATTACCCTGATCAAGAATGATTTTTGGGGTATCCTCTGTTCCTTCTAAATTTAATATTTCCATTTGAATGTTGTTTAAAAAATCTAAGCCGTTGTAGTAGTTAGACCCTTGAAATAGATGATTTAAGGCAGAAAAAAGAAGTTTTGTCGTCAATGGGAGAAAACTCGTACTCCAATGCATTGCCGGATTTACGAGCCATATCTACAAAACCAAGACCAGCTCCGCCTTTGTCTGATATTTCAGTATTTTTTATAATGTCTTTGTAAAGAGTTTTTAATCCATCCCTGTCAAGACTATTGATCTGATCAAGCTTTTCTTTAAGATCATCGATACCCGCTTTTTCAATTGAATTGCCCGATACCACAAGATATTCATCTTCCTGCTTGCCTACCATGAAAATGGCAGAGTGATTGTTCTGAACGTCGTTCGCATGTTTAACAATGTTTTGAAGACATTCAACCATAACGTTGAATACCTTTCTTTTGATGCTAGACTCTTCACCAGATGAATCCATGTTTCTTTCAGCCATTGCCAATACAGACTTGGTTATTTCCTGTGTGAATTCGCCCTCGTAAACCAATATTAGATGGTTGTCCAACATGGTTTTGTGCAAATCGAAAATATACTTCATAAGGTCTTATTTAATTTATTCGTAATTCCTTGAGTTCTTTGATGATAAATGAAGGATTTCGCTTGATTCCTCCAAAATACGCATTTAATCAATATGTCTAAAATTTTATACCTATTAATAAAACATCGTCAGTTTGTTTTTCTTCACCTTTCCAATTTTCCCACTCTTTATCGAAGATCTTGTAAGCTTGCTTCATTGTTTTTTGATGTATCTTGGTAATTAATTCTCGTGTTCGTTTTGGTCCGAATTTTCTGTTCTCAGGGCCCCCGAATTGATCAGGGAAGCCATCAGAGCAGAAATAAATAGAATCACCCTTTTCCAGACTGATCGTACTATTAGTGAAGTTGGTCTGGTTTTTATATATCCCTCCGCCTATGGCAAACTTATTACCCTTTATTTCTTCCATCTCACCTTTTTTCATGATGTACAAGGGCCTATGTGCACCTGCATATTCGACTTTCCGATTTTTGGTATTGATCTTACAAAGAGCAATGTCCATACCATCCTTCGTTTTCGAATCATCCTGATCTTGTCGTAGCGTAGAGGTCACTCCTTCATCCAGCTGATCTAGGATCAGTCCCGGGTCAGATACTTTTCTACTACGTACGATGTCATTGAGTAGAAAATATCCAATCAATGATAACAACGCTCCGGGAACACCGTGTCCGGTACAATCTACTGCAGCCATATAGATATCTTCCCCCATTTGGACATACCATGGAAAATCACCGCTCACCACGTCTTTGGGTTTATACAAGATAAATGAATCTGGTAATATACGATTGATGACAGTATTATTGGGCAGTATAGCATTTTGAATACGCTTTGCATAATTAATACTATCTGCGATCTTTTTGTTTTTATTTTGTATCTCTAATTCGATCACCTTACGGTCGGTAATGTCATGAGATACGACTAAAACAGATTCTAACAGCTCATTTTCATCGAATTCCGGGATGGCATTCACCTGCATGATCCTATCCCCCATTTCAGAAGGAAAATCCATTTCCGTGGCCACCTTGTCATTCGTAGAATTGACCTCTTCCACTATTTCAAGCCATTTGTCTAACACGGCTGAGTTGAGGTCCAGTTCATCAAACTTGTGGTGCAGGTAATTATCCGGAGCTTGCCCGGTATATTCTTCTATGACCGGATTAATATAAGAAATGGCTTCTTTTTCCAATCGAGTGATCAAATCAGGAGAGTTTTCAGAGAGTGCCTGCATTTTACTCCTCATACGTTGCTCTTGTTCAGCACGTCGGCGTTGAGTAATATCCTGTGAGTTGACAATCATACCATGGATGGCAGGGTTTGACATGAAATTAGTACCTGTAGATTCAATCCAGATGTAAGTGCCTTCTTTCGTTTTATACTCGTATTGAATAGTTACCTGCTCTTCAGGATAATCTATTAAATGCTTGAACATGTTTTTAAATGCATCTTTGAACTCATCGCCAACTTTGTCCACATCACTTACCCCCATCATCTCTTTTTGAGTATACCCCATAATAGGTTCTACAGATGGACTAATATATCGTATGGTTTCATCTTCTTCATAGATCGTGATCACCTCAGAAGCATTTTCCAGCAGAAGCTGCATTCTTTTTTGGGTTCTGTTAACCTCTTCAATCTGTTCTTCGAGCTTAGCGTTTGATTTTTGCAATTCCTCTTGAGTGGCTTGCATTTCCTCTGCATTTTGGCGTAAGATCTCCTGCTTTTCCTGGAGCTCGGAACTCATCGCTTGTGATTCAGCCAGCAGTTTACGTGTACGTTCATTGATTTTTATATTGAATACCGTTCTTGCCAGTATAACACTGAGCTCTTCCACGAATTTGACGTTGCTGCTATCAAATTTGATGAAACCGGCAAATTCCAGTACACCATATACTTTTTCTTCCGCTATAAGCGGTACGATAAGGATAGCGCTTGGCTTTTGATCACCCAATATACCTGAAGTGATAGATACATAGTCATCAGGGATCTCCGTTCTTAAAACGGTGTCCATTTCTGCCGCTGCCTGACCTACCAGCCCCTCGGCAAACTTGAAATTCGCTTTAAGGTGCTTCTTTCGGTTATAAGCAAAGCTAGATTTCATCTCCAGGTAATTTTCATCATCGTCATCATCATTGACGACATAAAATGCCCCTTGAACGGCATTTATTTTACCTATTATATATTGAATGACTTCGTCCCCTAGTTGTTCAAGTTCATCATGGGCACGAAGTATCTCGCCAATTTCTGCTACACCTGTCACGATCCAGGTACGTTCTTTATCCTTTTTTTCGCCTTCAATCAGGTTGTCCCTCATACCTACAAGCGCATTCCCCAATGCATCGTCATTACTAATAGGCTTAAAATTGGCGTCGAAGTTGCCTTCGCCGATCTGCTGTGCAAAACGAGCGGTTTTTTTGAGTGTTTGTACCAGATAATTAACACTTTGTGCCATCAGGCCAATTTCATCTTTAGATTTTTGAGTTACATTTTCAGGTAGTACTCCGTTTCCTACCAGCTCCAATGTGGTCTTTAATGAATTTAGTGGATTGGTTACGTGACGTGAAAAAAGTAATGAACCAAGCACGGCCAATACCAATAACATGGCTCCGGCTATGAGGTATTGCATACTTAATGTATTGATCTCCCTTGAGATTTCGTAGTCGTCAATTTTGGTTAAAATGCCCCAGTTCACGGTTGGTATTTGAGACCAGGCTGCCTGTACCCGTTGATTTCTGTAATCAGTACCCATACCTGAGCCAGCTTCTTCCATGATACTTTTAGCCGCTAGTGAAACTTCTGCTTCGCCGAGGTCTTTCCAAAAGAGCGTACTACTTTCACGGTTTCTTAAAGGATTTAAAAAGCTAACCTTTTTACTGGAGGGATCCAGCTTGGACAAGATTACCTCTCCGGTAGCGCCCAGTCCAACAGTATCTTCCACCATATCGTAAATCTGCGCCACGTCAATTCGAACAAGAAATAAAGGGCTTTGGGTATCATCTTTCGAAATAGGAAGACCCGCGTACATAAAGTACTTGTCTTCAACCTTGACAATTTGACTGAAATGCAGTCCTTTTTTTACCTCAGTGATCGTTTGTCCTGTTGGGTCTGTAAAATTATCTCCGCTTTTTATGCTACTATTGGTGCTATGTGTGATCTTTCCATTAGGTTCTGTAATAAGTATATCTGCATATCCCTGTGCGGCTTTTATATCACTCAGAAACCCATTGACATCGTAACTGACCTCTGGTTCTGCAGGAACAGTATCGAAACCGGGATCTTCTCCGGAGTTACTTTGATCCTCGGCAACAAAGGAGTCGTCGCCTACGGCAAAGGGGTCGTCTGTGGGGGCAGAAAAGAAGTTCAATGAGGCGGTCTGAGTTTGCGGTTGAGATTTTGCTCCATCTTTTATGGTTTTAGTTTTAATGACAAATTCAAGGTTAGCCTTGATCTGACCAAAGTACCTATCCAGCCTGTCTGCGTTGTGATTTGTCAAAACGATCAGGCTTTCATCATACCTTTCACGTATAGCCTGTTTGCTCAGTGTGAAAGATATATAGCTGATGGCTATGAGCGTCATAACCACCATGATGAGAACAAGGCCTGTTATTTTTGTGCTTATTTTCAATCTTCTGAACATGCGCAATCGATGTTTTTATGATTCTTTACTTCCTTTATTTGTAGCAGCACCTTTACTTTTCTTAGGCGCTTTTGGTTCAGTCAATAACTGTTCCATGGCTACTTTAAATGCTTTTTCTACACTGGATACTATTCCTTTATCAAACTGAGTGAATGAGGCAATTTCTGCCACTCCATAGAGTGTTTTCTCCAATTTAACAGGAATGATCAATAAATATCTGGGCGTAGACTGACCCAGTCCGGATACTATCTTAATATAACCTTCCGGAATATCATCTATGTTAATTACTTTCTCTTCCGAAGCTACTTGGCCGACAAGCCCCTCACCGAATTCAAAAGATGGCTTTTGTGATTCTCCAAGAGCAAGTGCATAAGTAGCGGTCATGTCCAGTTGTCTATTGCCGTTCTCTTTACGAGCGACGTAAAATGCGCCCAAGCCAGCTTCTAACTCCTTACAAACAGCATTTAATATATCCTGAATCAACTGACTCTGGTCCGACTTGCCCTTCTCAGCGATTTCCCTGATCTGACCTATGTCCAGATCATGATAATCGTCGTCGTTATCTTCATCATTGGATTGAGTCGATTTCTCTTTTTTCTTTTCAACATAAATAACATCCTCTGTTCTGTTATTCAACAGATATACAAGGCTGCCCAGCCCAATCAATAATGTAAGACTTGTTGCCAAATACATTTTTAAGAAAAAATCTTCTCCGGCAGACAGGTCTGACAAATTTAGTACGCCTGACGTCACAAGTTCATCTGACAGACTGAAAGAAACATATGCTGCGAATATGGCACAAACAATGTATATCAATACAAGTGATAAGCCTAATTTTCTGTTATCAAACCTCATGAAATGTAATGTTTATGTAATTCCTTTAAAAACTGTACGATCTGATCAATCTTGAGCACATGATCGATATTAGTGGCATTCATCGCTGCCCTGGGCATGGTATCTATCATGCACTCGGAGGGTTCCTGTACAATGGTGATGCCTCCGCGGTCCTTAATATATTTCATACCAAGGCCTCCGTCTTTATTGGCCCCTGATAGTAGAATGCCTACTAATTTGTCACGATATACATAAGCCGCTGTTCCCAGTGTAATATCTATCGCTGGTCTCGAGTTGTTGATCATCTCTTCTGTTGACAGGCTAAAATAATGACCTAATTCCACACTCATATGGTAGTTTGCCGGAGCCAGGTATATTTTTCCTTTTTTTATGTTTTCTTTATCAAAAGGTTCAGTTACTTCAACGATACTTTTAAGCGAAAGGGCTTCAACAAAACCATTTCTAACATGTTTCAGACGATGTAAGCACATGATAATGGGTAGCGGGAAGTTGGGGGGTAAGTTAGAAAGTATTTTTACAATTCCCTGAAAACTTCCGGCAGAACCTCCAATAACTACAGCCTTGTATTTGCTATTTAGTTTAAATTTATTCATCCCCTAAGTATGCTGTTGCGCTTAGTCTTTGATCTTCTTATAAACTTTTTCTTCATTGTTTACAACAATAAACTTATTGGCTATGTCACACCAAATAAGAGATTCCTTAGATCCTATTGCCAGGTATCCGTACTTGAAAAGGCTTTCATGAAATTTCTTTAGGACATTGTTCTGTAAGGTTTGATTAAAATATATCATGACATTTCTGCACAAGATGAGGTCAAACTTATTGAAGATATCACCTTTTACCAGGTCATGCTTTCTAAATGATACGTCCATGAGTAGTGATTCATCCATAATCGCCTTACCATTTACTTCCTTGTAATAATCTTTGAGAGACCCGGTTCCCTGAAATCGGATGTAATTCTTCTCATTGAGGTCCATACTTTTGATGTTATATGAACCTGATTTAGCTTTTTCAAGAATATTGGTATCCAAATCAGTAGCGATGATCTGTACATTGTGGAGAATACCCATTTCTTTTAACAAAATTGCAATTGAAAAAACTTCTTCTCCGGATGAGCATCCTGCATGCCATATCCGGATCTTATTATGATTTAATAGTATGCCTGGAATAATGTCGTCCCTCAAAACTCTCCAAAAAGAAGGGTCACGAAACATTTCGGTCACGTTAACTGTGATTTCATTGAGGAATTCTTCTACAAAAGAAGGTTCTTGCAGCTTACGGATTAATGCTTCAATACTAAGGTTGTATAGCTCTAATATTCTGACAAGTCGTCTTTTAAAAGACGACATGGCGTAATTAGTGAAATCATACCCATGCTTTAGTTTTACGAGCTCTGTTATCTTCCTTAGATCAGCTATGTCAATATCTTTCATTATATCATACAGAAATTCTGATGTGCTTGATAAATAGTATAATAATGAATTTTTTTTATACTAAATTAATTTAAGTCCCAAAGTACTAAAAAGGTTTTAACTCCTTCTTTTTCTTCTAATACTTTTACAATTACCTCCACAGGTACCTGATTATTTTTCAAAGAAGCTGTTTTTATACCTTCATCGAGTTCTATTTGTTCGAAAATGATGTCTAAGTTGAATTCTGACCCGATTTGACCTTCAATATTGAAGGTGTTTTTGATCCTGGTATTCACCTCAATTACGGCACCACTATGATCACAAATAAGATAGAAGAGGTTGTTATCAAAAACCTGGAACTTACTTTCAACGGCCCTCATTTGTTCATCCATCTGTTCCTGAGTGATGTTGAGCTCTTCAAGTTGTTGACGTAACAGATCATCTATTTCGCTTTCATTACTTTTCTCTACAGTAACATTTTCTAAGTCGAACTCTGTGATTAATTCTACTACTCTGCTATCTGATTCAGTTTTAACCAATACAAACGTAGATTGCATTTTGACCTGTTCGCCTGTTCTTTTGGCTTTTTCATACCACCCTTTTGCTTCATGTCCTTTAATTACTTTGTCCCATAATTCGGCATTAGGTGTGATCTGAGAAAAGTACATGCCTGAAAGTTCATCTTTAACGTATCCCAGGTTTTGAATGTAAGTAGCATTGGCTGTAGTTAACCTTCCGTCCAAACCAAATTCTGCAATACCCACATTGGCATTAATAGCAGTTTGCTGTGAATATAATTCTAATTCTGTGCGTTGCATTTCTTCCTGAGTCGCGGTTAACTCCTCCATATTTTGCCTCATTTCTTCTTCCTGGGCCTGCATCTGTTCCGTAAGCTGTTGAGATTCTTCGAGAAGTTGTTTCGTGCGCTGATTAACTTTTACACTGGAAATGGTAGAGGCTATGTTTTCTCCCAATTTTTCTACAAACTGTATTTCAAAAGGCTCAAACTTTTTAAAAGAGCCTAGTTCTACTATACCGAAGATTTCTTCATTGACCATCAACGGAACAATAATGATCGATTTAGGTTCGGCATATCCTAATCCGGAACCTATACGAATATAATCCTCTGGTATTTCAAGCAATAAGGTGGTTTTCTTTTCAAGAAAAGTCTGTCCTATAAGTCCTTCTCCCAAACGAATTACTTTTTCATCGTATTTATGCCGGTCGTAAGCATAAAGAGCGATCAATTCTAATTTTTTTTCACTTTCTTCATTCAGCAGGTACAACCCACCCTGATTAGCACCGGAATACTCAACGAGTTTGGCAATTATTATTCTGCCAAGTTCATGTAAATCAACGTCTGTAGAACGTAATATGTCTGAGAACAGCGCCAACCCTTCTGTGGACCACTTCCTTTTTTGCTCTTCCTCCCTGACCTCTTTCATTTGCTCACGCATGGTAATGAGCGCTTTTATCAGGCTGTTTTTACTCAGCTCATCTTCATTTGCTCCTTCAAATTGCTCATCAAGATTTCCGTCTCCGATTTTTTCAACAAAAGCCGTCGCACTTCTTAAGCTTTTGGCCATCTCGTTAAGCGTATTGGAAATATAGCCTACCTCGTTTGTATAGGCATATTGAGAAATTACCTCATGATCACCTTCGCTTATTTTTTTGGCAGTATCACTGATGTTTTTCAACGGTTTGAAAAAGTAATGGATGATGGTGAAAACAATTATCATTAAAATGACAAGGTTAACTCCCAAAAAGAAAATGAGGGAATAGTTCAGCCGACTGCCCTTTTCTTCTAATTCGCTTAATATGGTCTTTGCCATTTCCTTGCAATCCCTGAGCAGCGTCTCAGAATTTTTATTGATAAAGCCTAACGCCTCTTCTTTTGACGTAGCAATGTCCCAATCCTGGTTATTTTCATCCGAATTAGTTTTTTGGTTGGGAGCTTGTCGGGCACCTAAAAGTATTTCGAGATTTACTTTATAGGTGTTCCAGCCTTTCACAACTTTTAACAAACTAGCTTTTGCAGCGCCGGTGAGAGGCTCCATAGTAGAATTATATCCAGGTACTTTACCGCCAAATTCAAATGCACCCAGAATGTTTTCTTGTTCGTCTATTGCTTTTTTTAATTCATTTTTCAGATCGTCATCACCTCCATCAATACGATTTGCTATCAATGCAATTTGTTGCGATAGCATTCTGGTTTTTCCCGCAATATCCATTTTTTGCGAAGCTGTCTGATGCCTTCTTACAGCATCGTTCAATACCAGAAAATTGATGATCGACAATAAGGTGAGAACGCCAAAAATAACAAACGCCTGCGCTTTTATACTAAGGTTTCGGAGATCAAATTTCATATTAACGCCTGAATACTAAAGACCGAGATGGACTAAATTACAATTTATTGTTAAATATTATACTCTTAATAGATGTGCCTACAGATTATCTCTATCAAAGCAAAAGGGAAGTAATACCCTGCTATTTTTAGTGATGATCCACTGCTTGTCTTGTGTTTGAAAAATCAATTGAATTGGAACACCTTGTTTCATTTCATACTCCAAAACCACTTGCCGGCAGATTCCACAAGGAGATACAGGCTTAAATTCTGTTTCCCTGGCGCTTCTTGCCACAACAGCTACAGCTTTGATCACCTGATCAGGATACGATGAAGCAGCATAAAATAAGGCTACTCTTTCCGCACATAAACCGGCAGGGTATGATGCATTCTCCTGATTTGATCCTGTTAAAATTTGTCCATTTTCCAGTAACAAAGCTGCGCCTACGCGATAATTGGAATAGGGGGAATAACTTGAATTAGTAACACTTCTTGCACGGTTGATCAATTTTAAAAAATATGGATCGAGAGTGCCTTCATTTGTGTAGGTATTAAAACCTTCCATAGACTTTTAACATCCATTTATTGTCAAATAATTGCAATATAACACTAGATATCGGGCATCAAAATATTATGTATGATTATTGCCAAATAAGCTTGACAAATCTTTTATCTTGGTCGCCCTTGATATACATTTGGATCATATGAAAACAATCCTTGTTCTTGGGGCCGGAAGGTCTGCTACCTCTTTGATAACCTATCTGTTAGGCCATGCCAGTGATGGCTGGAAAGTGAGAATCGGAGATTATTCATTGGAGTCGGCCCGAGAGAAGTGCCCGCCACAGTCTTCTGGTGAAGCATTTCAGTTTGATATCCATAATGAAAGCCAACGGGAGCAGGAAATTGCCCGGGCCGGCATTGTAATTTCTATGTTGCCGGCACGTTTTCATCCTTTGGTAGCTACCTTGTGTGTGCAACATAGTGTTAACCTTGTCACGGCCTCCTATGTGAGCGATGAGATGCGTGCACTTGATGCAGATGCCAGGAAAAAAGGAGTGACCTTATTGAATGAATGTGGGTTGGACCCGGGTATTGACCATATGTCGGCGATGAAGGTGATTGATAAGATCAGGCACGCAGGTTCACAGCTTATCGGTTTCGAGACATTTACCGGAGGATTGTTGGCGCCAGATGCAGATCAGGAAAATCCCTGGGAGTATAAATTTACCTGGAACCCAAGAAACGTGGTATTGGCAGGTCAGGGTATTGTTAAATTCATACAGGAAGAAAAGTCCAAATACATTCCATATCACAGACTTTTTCGTAGAACGGAGCAGGTCCATATACCAGGTTATGGCTATTTCGAAGGATACGCTAACCGTGATTCTTTAAAATACCTTGACGTATATGGACTTCGTGATATTAAAACTATGTATCGTGGGACTTTCAGGAGACCGGGTTTTTGTCGTGCCTGGAATATTTTTGTTCAGCTAGGCGCTACAGATGATACTTATGAGATGGAAGCTGTGGGTGATATGACACACAGGGATTTCATTAACTCATTCCTGTCATACAACCCTTCTGATTCTGTAGAGTTAAAACTGGCGCATTACATGGGAGTAGATCTGGATGGCCCGGAAATGTATCGGCTAAAATGGGCAGGCATGTTTGATGATACCAAAATAGGGTTAGATAATGGCACTCCTGCGCAATTACTTGAACACATCCTGAAGAAGAAATGGACGCTGAAGGAAGAGGATAAAGATATGATTGTTATGTGGCACAAATTTATTTACCTTGAAAACGGTGTTCAAAAAGAGATTAACAGTACATTGATTGCTGTAGGAGATGATTCACGTAGTACTGCTATGTCCAAGACAGTAGGTTTACCGGCGGGAATTGCCGCCCGGCTTATAATGGAAGGCAAGATTGATCAACCAGGTGTTCAAATCCCTATAAAAAAGGAGATTTATGATCCTATTTTACAGGAGCTCGCAGAGCTTGGTTTTAACATGACCGAGCAGCAGGTGAATTAAGCCCGGCTTCTGAGTTTTTTTAGGATCTTTCCCCCTCGATTTTTAAATCCAGCGGATCCGTAGGGCATCTGGTCTTCGATTAAGAGTGCCAGTTCATTTTTGAGTTCCGGTTCTTGTTCACAAATATTAGCCAGTACAGTCATGGCGAAAACTTTTACAGCTATAGGTTGATTGCCAGATTCCATGATCTTAAAGCCAATATCTGCCATTTCACCTAGTAGCTCATTGGGAATTTCAATGAATTGAAGTATTCTCAATGTATTTCGGGTAACAGCTACAGGTATAGGGCCTCTAAGATTTGAAATTACCTTTTTTAAATGCGGTACTATCAGGTGCTGATGGGTGTCAACACAATGACTCATTACCCAGGCCGCCCGCTGGCTTATCCTATATTCCTGATCTAATAGAAGGTCTAATAATTCCTCAAACCGCTCTTTATCGTCTGCTATATAATTGGCGATTTTAACAACCTGCTGTTTGGAATGTTCCTTAAGAATTTCTTTTTTGATGTCCACTGTCCTAATATAGTAGAAGTATGGATATTGTATTGTTTGTTATTGTGGGAATTTTAATGCTGGTAGGCATCATAGGCTGTTTTCTTCCAATACTTCCCGGTCCGCCGATCACGTATACCGGGTTGTTACTGCTACAGTTGCGTTCGGAAGCGCCTTTCTCCACTAAATTCATGGTCATTTGGCTGCTCATCACTATTGCAGTGACCGTGTTGGATTATATCATCCCGGCATATGGTACAAAGAAGTATGGAGGGAGCCGTTTGGGGGTGATAGGCACTTTCGCAGGATTGATCATTGGCCTGTTTTTCAGCCCGGTAGGAATTATCGTGGGACCTTTGTTAGGTGCGTTGATCGGTGAGTATGTGGCAGGTAAAAATTCAAAACAAGCGCTTAAGGCTGCCTGGGGCTCTTTTGTTGGGTTTTTATTGGGTAGTTTAATAAAGTTAATCGCCTGCCTGTTTATGTGCTACTACTATTTTTCAGTTTTATTTTAGTTGTAGCCGCAAGTTTTTCAGTTGGATGGCATCCAAAACATTGAACTAAATAAATAATGTTATGAAAAACTCAAAATTATTAATGACGGGTGCCATATTATTTATCATGATATCGGCATTTACAACTACTTATGCTCAGCAGCATGAGAGGGGCCGGGGAATGAGAGATAATGTTTCACGGAGAGGTGCACTATTAGACCAAATACCCGATCTGACAGATACTCAAAAAGAAAAGCTGAATGATTTGAGAGTGGATATGCAGAAGCAAATGCTTCCTTTGAGAAACCAGCTACGTGAAAAAGAGGCCAGACTCAACACCCTTTCTACCACTGAAAAAACCAATTTGAATGATCTTAACAAACTGGTTGACGAGATGGGTGTGATAAAAATCCGAATGATGAAGGTAGCAGTAGCACATCGTCAAAAAGTAAGAGCTGAATTAACGGAAGAGCAGCGCCTGTTTTTTGATAGTCATGCTGGTAGAATGACTGGTCACAAAAGAATGAAACGATCAATGGGACAAAGAGGCGATAAATAACGTGCAACTGACGTCACCAGGGTTGAAAGAAGATGATCTAGTTAATCAATTGAAGAAACACAATGAAGATGCCTTCAAAACGCTGGTGACATATTATCAAAACAAGGTTTACAATTTATGTTATAGTTATCTCAGAAGCCGGTCTGAGGCAGAAGATTTAGCACAGGAAGTTTTTATTGAGGTTTATCAGTCCATCGGTAACTTCCGGGAGCGATCCGGACTGGGTACCTGGATATATCGTATCACAGTGAATAAGTCTCTTGAATATATACGGAGGCTCAATCGCAACAAAAGATGGGCGTTCGTATATTCTCTATTCGGAAAGGAAGAGTACGTGGCCCGGTATCATCGGGATGAGATGCATCCTGGGGTAAAACTTGAAAACAAAGAGAGAGTGACGTTACTGTTTTCCAAGATAGATGAGTTACCGGAAAAGCAGCGTACTGTTTTCTTATTGCATAAAGTAGAAGGGCAAAGCTATGCCGAAGCAGCAAAAATTATGGAAACTACTGTTTCATCTGTGGAATCATTAATGCACCGGGCTAAAATGAATCTGAGGAAGAGTTTAAGGGAATATTATAAAAGCGAAAAAGATTGATTATGGAAGAAAGTTTCAAAAATGAAGTGGAGAAAACACTGGCTAGTGTAGATCAGGTCGATCGATTGGAAGCAGGTTCTTATTTCTACTCAAAGTTAAGAGCCAGGATGGAGGTATCGGAACAGCCTGTTTTCAAATTAAAGTGGGGCCTGGCAAGTTTGTGTATCATTACTATTTTTAACGTTTTTACTTATCTCAATTTTTCGATGAACCAGGAAGAGGATAACACCGATAATGTA
Source organism: Fulvivirga sp. M361 (assembly GCF_007097395.1). GTDB lineage: Bacteria > Bacteroidota > Bacteroidia > Cytophagales > Cyclobacteriaceae > Fulvivirga. The sequence goes on along the minus strand of NZ_VKDC01000012.1, from coordinate 110,216 downwards.
GCGCAACTGGCCTCCGAATATAATATGGAGTGGACTTCGATTTATACTAACGAACTTGTAGAATGAGAAAAATAAATAATAAAAGGTGGGTATTCACGGTGGCAGTACTGATTGTCATTAATCTGATCACCTTATCATTTCTTTGGTTTTCAAGATCGATTAAAAAAGATCACGTCAACTTATCCGATGAATTTAGGGTAGAACGTTACCTGCGAAAAGAATTAAACCTTAACGAAGAACAGATCAGGTTTTTTAAGGGCGCCCGGCGCGAACATTTTAAATCTATACAAACGTTGACACAGGATATGCATAGTGCCCGTGTAGCACTAACCCGATTATTGGCAGAAGAACCTGATACGGCAGCCGTGGAAGAATTGATCCGTGCGGTAGTTACTAAACAGGCTGAATTAGAAAGGTATAACTTTCAGCATTTAAGGAAATTACGCAGTGTGTGTAATGAGGTTCAAAAACCTAAGTTCGACAGTGTCATGTTAAAAGTCGTCAACAGAATGCAACGCCTCAGGCACGCCAGACATAAAAGAAAGAAAAGGCCCGAATAAACCTAACACAATATTATAGTTAGTTATAAAGGGGCCTTGTTTGTTGCTGAAAAAGGCCCTTGGTTTATTTCATCCAGGCCTTCATCATCCACATGGTCTTTTCCTGTTCGTCAATAAAACCAGACATAAGATCTTCCGTGGCGTTGTCATTGACCTCTGCGGCCATTTCTTTGATTTTGCGTTCCAGTTCCAATACCGCAGTGAGGTTTTCAATAATTGCACCGACAGCTTTTTCGCCGTCATGTACATTCTTTTTTGCAGCGATATTGGCGGTATCGATATAGTCAGCATAGGAATGAAGCGGGACTCCTTCAATGGTTAAGATTCGTTCCGCAATTTCATCTATTTTTTCCGCTGAGTCGGTGTATAGCTCTTCAAACTTGGCATGCAGTTCGAAGAAGTGTTTTCCCTGTATATTCCAATGGAAGCCACGCAGGTTTTGATAGTAGATCTGGTAGTCTGCCAGTAGCAAATTCAGTTGGTCAATTATTGCTTGATTATTCATAACTTCTGATTATTTATTTAAGTCAAAGGTACCCATTAGGGGATTTGAAGGATAATATTCCAGATCATTTATTCCAATGGTAAGATAGCTTTTACTTATAATTAATTCAGTGTGGCTAACATGCTCAAAGTACTTTTTCTATCTTTGATTAGATATGGAGCAACTGACAGTTTCAGGCTTTGGAGAAGTGCTGCTTTTTTTTGTAGGAGGGTTGGTTTTTTTGTGTGGAGGGTTACTTACCTCCTGGATTATCCGTCCTTCCCGACCTAACGAAGAAAAGCTGACCACTTATGAAAGTGGTGAAGAACCCATGGGGAGTGCCTGGGGGCGGATCAACATTAGATTTTACCTTGTTGCATTGGTCTTTTTACTTTTTGAGGTGGAAATTATTTTTCTTTTCCCATGGGCCACAATATTTGGCAACAAATCATTAATAGAAAGTACGAATGGGATGTGGGGGAGGTATGCGTTAACTGAGATGTTTATCTTTATCGCTATACTCGGCCTTGGGCTGGCATATGCTTGGGTAAAAGGGTTTCTTGACTGGCCTAAACCGTCTGTTAAAAAAGAGGAATACAATTCTCCTGTGCCCAAAGAATTGTATGAGAAAATTAACGATCGATATAAATAGTTTAGTGATTATGAAGTCTTTCTATCCAATTTTTTCATACATACGTGAGCAGCAGAAGGATGAATTTGGTGAATTACACTGGGGAAAGTTAAGTAAAGCAAAGAAATGAAAAGAATACACGATGGGGTTATTGGATAAGCAATTTAACAGCGGCGGAGTAATGATTACCAAAGTGGATGACTTCATCAATTGGGCCCGCCTCTCTTCGATGTGGCCCATGACGTTTGGTTTGGCCTGTTGTGCCATAGAGTTCATGACAGCCGGAACACCTATTTATGATTTAGATCGGTTTGGGATAGTTCCCTTTGCCAGTCCCCGGCGATCAGATGTTATGATCGTAGCGGGTACTGTTACGTTTAAAATGGGCGACAGGTTGAGAAGGCTTTATGAACAAATGCCAGAACCAAGGTATGTGATCTCCATGGGATCCTGTGCGAATTGCGGAGGACCATACTGGGAGCACGGCTATCATGTGGTCAAAGGGGTAGACCGGATAATACCCGTAGATGTTTATGTGCCTGGCTGCCCGCCCAGACCGGAAGCATTGATAGGTGGATTTTTAAAGCTTCAGGAGAAAATACGTAGTGAGTCGCGTATGGCACCCAAAGCCCTGGAAAAGATGATGAGCGAAAAGGCCTGAACATGCAGCTTGAAGATATTATAAAAATACTGGAGAATAAGTTAGACAAGACGTCATTTCTGACCATAGACGAGCAATCATCTCCGACAGCGCTAATAGTGCCAGACACGGATCTAAGATCGGTTTGTCAGGTGCTTTTTGAAGACTCTAAGCTTTATTTTGATATGTTGTCTTGTATTAGCGGGATTGATAACGGTGTGGAGGCCAATACATTTGAAGTAGCCTACAACCTGTACTCTATTCCTTTTGATTTTCAGCTTATGCTTAAGGTGATACTGGATAGAGAAAATGCAAAGATAGATACGATCTCAGACATATGGAAAACAGCCAACTGGCATGAGCGGGAAACGTATGATCTCTTCGGTATAACGTTTGAAGGGCATCCGGATTTGCGTCGAATATTACTTCCTGCTGATTGGGAGGGATATCCGTTAAGAAAAGACTACAAGCATCAGGAGTATTACCGTGGAATAAAAGTGGAGTATTAATGGCAGGTAAGATCCAATACGAATACAAAGACGACAATCTTGTAAAGTCGGAGCCAAACAAATATGTTGAGGAAGAACTTAAGTCGACGGAAGTAGTCATTAACCTTGGCCCTCAACACCCTTCTACCCATGGGGTATTACGTCTTGAAGTACTGGCAGAGGGTGAGTTGATCAAAGACATCGTTCCACATCTGGGTTACTTACATCGTTGCTTTGAAAAGCATGCTGAGTCGCTGCCATACAATCAGATCATCCCCTATGTAGATCGTATGGACTATCTGGCAGCTATGAATTCGGAGCATGCTTATGCCATGGGGGTAGAGAAAATGTTGGGCATTCAAGATAAAATACCCAAACGTGTGGAATTCATACGGGTATTGGTAGCTGAATTAAACCGTATGTCATCCCATTTTGTTGCGATAGGCACTTATGCTATGGACATTGGGGCTTTTACCCCATTTTTCTGGATGATGCGTGATAGAGAGCACATCCAACGCCTGCTGGAATGGGTTTCCGGTGCCAGAATGCTTTACAATTATATTTGGATAGGTGGGTTGTTTTATGATCTGCCAGTGGGGTTTGAGGAGAGATGCATGGAATTTGTGCGTTATTTTAAGCCTAAACTCAAAGAGTTGGAGGAGATCGTGATCCAAAATAAGATATTTATAGAACGTACGGCTAATGTAGGGGTACTCTCACGTGACGTGGCTATTAATTATGGAGTTACGGGCCCTATGCTCAGGGCTTCCGGACTACGTTTGGATCTTAGAAAAGTAGATGGGTATTCTGTATATCCTGAATTAGATTTTGATATACCCATTGGAGAAGGTAAAATGGGAGCGGTAGGTGATTGCTGGGATAGAACTTATGTACGTGTTTTAGAAGTTCATGAATCTATTAAGATCATAGAGCAATGTCTCCATCGCTTGAAGACGGACCACAAGCGTACCAGGGAGTTCAACCCCCAGGAAGTAGTGCCAAAGAAAGTACGTCCTAAATCCGGTGATTTTTATGTACGTGCTGAAAATCCGAAAGGAGAGCTTGGATTCTTTTTTCGATCGGATGGCCGGAGTGACATCCCATTTCGATGTAAAGCCCGGGCTTGTTCCTTTGTTAATTTATCTGTGATACCTGAACTTGGCAAGGGAAATCTAATTGCAGATCTGGTAGCCATTTTGGGATCAATAGATATTGTACTTGGAGAAGTGGACCGATGATCAAAATACTGTCAGCAGAACAAATCCGGCAGGCTGATCAATTTACCATTCGAAATGAACCTATCCCGTCCATTGCTTTAATGGAACGTGCATCACTGGCATTCACGAACTGGTTTGTTACTCATTTTAGCCCCATTCACGTCGTACATGTCATATGTGGTACAGGCAACAATGGTGGAGATGGATTAGTTGTGGCGCGTCTACTGCTGGAAAGAACGTACAAGGTGCAAGTTTATGTGGTGGGGAACATTGAGGCTGGTTCAAAAGACTTTACTACCAATTTGAATAAGTCAAGTGGATTTTCTCATGTAAAAGATGTCGAAGACCTACCCAAACCCGGACCTGAAGATGTTATCATTGATGCTCTTTTTGGCTCGGGACTGAGCAGGCCGGTAGCTGGATTGTATCAGGAGATTATTACTCATTTAAATTTACTTCCATCCATTAAAGTGGCAGTAGACATTCCCTCAGGGCTGTTTGCCGATCAATCGTCACAAGGAACTATTTTCACAGCTGATCATACGGTTTCTTTTCAACAGCCCAAACTGGCTTTCTTTTTTCCTCAGAATGCTCCATACGTTGGAGAGTGGTATACAATACCTATTGGTTTGGATCAAAGCTTTATTGAAGAACAACCCACTTCGCATTTTGCGCTGTCCCGTTCCTACATACAGGATAAGATCAAATCAAGGAAAAAGTATGATCATAAGGGGACATATGGTAAAGCATTGATCATGGCAGGGAGTTATGGAAAGGTAGGGGCAGCTGTACTAGCCGCTCGTGCGGCACTACGATCGGGAGTAGGCCTGCTGACAGTTTATACACCTGCATGTGGGTATACTATAATTCAAACAGCAGTACCTGAGGCAATGGTTATTGCTGATAATCAGGATAATGAGCTCAGCGATATCCCTTCATTTGATAATTATGAAGCTATTGGCATAGGCCCCGGAATCGGGAAGAGTAGGTATGCTCTTGAAAGCATTAAAAAAACGTTGGAAGTGGCACAGTTACCTTTGGTAATTGATGCCGATGGACTGAATCTTATCTCAGAAAACCGTGAACTCCTGCAAATGGTGCCGGAGCACTCTATACTGACCCCACATCCTACAGAATTCAGGAGGCTGGCCGGAGATTGGAAAGATGACTTTGAGCGCCTTGGAAAACAAAAAGCATTTTCTCAAGAGTATAATGTAATTCTTTTAGTAAAGGGGGCACATTCCACGTTGACTACACCTGCAGGAGATGTTTATTTTAATGTAACAGGTAACCCTGGTATGGCTACGGCTGGTAGTGGTGATGTACTTACCGGCATCATTACGGCATTACTGGCTCAAGGATATGCACCGGAAGATGCGGGAATAATTGGCATGTTCATACATGGTATGGCCGGAGACATAGCTTGCGAAGAAAGAGGACAAACAGGGCTGATTGCCAGCGATATAGTCGCTAATATCTCTGCTGCATTCAAAAAAAATCACAGATAAACTGGCAGAAGAGGTGAACAAATTGCCAGTTCATGCGTATTACTTTAAAGCTGTAAACGGAAAACAGTTGGAAAAATTATAATTTGATCAAAATAATGGACTGATTTTTGCTTCATTTTGATTGTTGATTAATCCCCTGTTGATATGAAGAAAATAGTACTTTTGTTTTTTATTGGTTGTGTATTAGTCTCTGTAAATACCTCTTTTGGTCAAGGTCAGAGTGGTGAGCTCGAGAGGTTTACCAATGAAGAACTCACTCCTACAAATGAGATAAAACTCTACCCAAACCCTGCTATAGAGTACCTTAAAGTCAGAATTAGTAATTCAACGATTAAATCACCAAGAATTGTCATCCACACTATTATAGGTAGTGTAGTAGAAGCAGATATAAGACCCATTGGAGCTTCTGAATATATGGTGAAGGTCAAAGATCTGTCACCGGGTTATTACCTTGTCGCCATCCGGGACGATCAGGGTTCTTTCAAGGAGACCTATAAATTTTTGAAACGTTAAAATCAGTTTCTCAATCTTTTCTGAATTAAAATTCAGCGCTCTCAGGTGTTCTTGGAAAAGGTATCACGTCTCTGATGTTTTCCATTCCTGTTATAAATTGGATGAGTCTTTCAAACCCCAGGCCAAATCCGCTATGAGGTGCGCTACCAAATTTTCTTAGTTCCAGATACCACCAAAGATCTTTTTCGGGAATATCAAGTTCTTCAATACGTTGCTTTAATACATCATAACGCTCTTCTCGTTGTGAGCCCCCAATGATTTCTCCTATACCGGGAAATAGTACATCCATGGCGGCCACGGTTTTATCGTCATCATTTTGACGCATGTAAAAGGCCTTGATGTTTTTAGGGTAGTTATAGAGTATAACCGGTCTTTTGAAATGTTTTTCAACTAAAAAGCGTTCATGTTCGGATTGAAGGTCTGCGCCCCATTCATTGATAAGGTATTGAAATTTCTTTTTCTTATTAGGCTTGGAGTTTCTTAATATGTCAATGGCCTCCGTATAACTTATTTTTTCAAAACTATTAGTTACTACAAACTGTAGTCGCTCTAACAAGCTTAATTCGTTTCTTTCAACCTGTGGTTTTGATTTTTCTTCCTCCGTTGCTCTTTTATCCAAAAATTCGAGATCTGACTTACAGTGGGCCAACGCATAATTCGCCAAATATTTTAGAAATTCTTCGGCGAGGTCCATCGTATCATGAATATCATAAAAAGCCATTTCAGGTTCTATCATCCAGAACTCTGCCAGGTGCCTTGATGTATTAGAGTTTTCAGCCCTGAAGGTAGGGCCGAATGTATAGACATCGGATAATGCCAGACACGCTGTTTCTACCTCAAGCTGACCAGATACAGTCAGGTTGGTTTCTTTTCCAAAGAAATCTTTGCTGTAATCAACTTCACCGCTATCTGTTTTTACCGGATTGGCAGGGTCAAGTGTGGTAACACGAAACATTTCCCCGGCACCTTCTGCATCCGATCCTGTAACGATTGGAGTATGGATATTATAGAATCCCTTTTCTGTAAAAAATTTGTGTACTGCAAATATCATCGCGTGACGCACACGGTAAATCGCGCCAAACGTATTTGTCCTTACTCTTAGATGCGCAATTTTCCGCAAAAATTCAAGCGTATGTTTTTTAGGTTGCAGAGGATATTTTTCCGCATCAGCATCTCCTAAAATATCGACCTTTTTGGCAGTAATTTCTATTTTCTGACCTTTACCTTGTGATTCCACTACTTCACCTGTAATGGACACACACGACCCGGTAGTGATCCTTTTAAGTATGGACGGGTCCAGGTCCTCATAGTTTACCACTACCTGGATATTTTCTAGCGCAGATCCATCATTCAATGCTATGAATTGGTTATTCCGAAAGGTGCGTACCCATCCTTTTACGATTACCTTTTCTCCTACAGGAGCAGTGCTCAGTAGTTCATTTATCTTGGTTCTTTTACCCGGCCTCACCTTTTTAAAATGCTTAGATTTACAGTTTGATTTTGCGAAATAAGCGGCAAAAAAACGATTATTTGAGCTTTTTGTCAAAGAATGCTGGAAATATAATAACTTTAAGACATCTTTAACTTGCACATCTTTTAATAGTCTTTACCGGATGCAAAAACTTGGTTTAACCCAAAGTTTACAACAGAAATTATCTCCTCAACAGATACAGTTTATTAAACTGTTGCAAATTCCTACAGCAGAACTGGAAACACGTGTAGAAGAAGAGATGGAAGATAATCCCGCCTTAGAAGAAGGTGCCGATGAACCTGAGGATTCTGCTGATGAATATGGAGATGAAGAGGCTGGGGATAATAATGATGAGTTGGATGTAGAAGATTACCTGGGAGATGACGACCTCAGCGGATATAAAATGCAGGGGGATGGAGATAACTCGGAGGATAAAGAGATGCCTATTGCCATGTATAATACCCTGAATGAGCAGCTGAAAGACCAGTTGGGTTTTCTTAAGCTGGATGACAGGCAACAGGCTATTGGCAATCAGCTTATAGGTAGTATTGAAAGTGACGGATACATACGCAGAGAAATTGAGTCCATCATCAATGATATGGCATTCTCACAAAACATCGAGACCGATATAGATGAAGTAGAAGAGATACTCAGAAAAATACAGAATTTTGATCCTCCCGGTATTGGAGCCAGGAATTTACAGGAATGTCTTTTACTACAGTTAGAAAGAAGAGATGATGAACAGAATGTAGACGTTTACGTAGCAAAACAGATCTTGGAAAACTGTTTTGAGGAGTTTACTAAAAAGCATTACTCCAAGATCATGAAAAAGCTTGATATCGAAGACGAGGACTTTGTCAAAGATGCCATAGAACTTATCCGGAAATTAAACCCAAAGCCAGGAGGAAGTTCTGCAGGGTTGCTACGGACGCAGTACCTCATACCTGATTTTATGCTTACTAATAATGATGGAGTACTTGAAATAGCGCTGAATAGCCGTAATGCTCCTGAACTAAGGGTAAGTAGATCTTATTCTGAAATGCTTCAGGCCTATGATAAGAGTAATAAAAGGGATAAAAAATTGCGTGAGACGGCAAGTTTTGTGAAGCAAAAGCTCGATGCTGCAAAATGGTTTATTGATGCTATCAAGCAACGGCAGAATACCTTACTCAATACTATGCAGGCCATCGTTGATTTTCAGTATAACTATTTCCTTGAGGGAGATGAGAGTAAATTACGCCCAATGATCTTAAAGGATATTGCTAACCTTATTAATATGGATATCTCCACAGTTTCCAGGGTGGCTAACAGCAAATCAGTGCAAACAGATTTTGGCATTTTTCCTTTGAAGTATTTCTTTTCAGAAGGTATTGCCACTGATTCCGGTGAGGATGTAAGTAGTAGAGAAGTGAAAAATGAGCTGAAAAAACTCATTGACGATGAAGATAAAGCCAAACCTCTGTCTGATGATAAGCTGGAGAAACTTTTGAAAGCTCAGGGGTATAATATAGCCAGGCGTACAGTGGCAAAGTATCGTGAGCAGTTGGGCATACCCGTCGCCCGATTAAGAAAAGAGCTGTAGTGTTAAAAAAGGGAGCTGAAATAATTTCATACGCGTTTCACCCATTACTAATGTCTACGTTAGTAATGATCATATTGTATTTGTACGCTCCTTCATCGCTCAGGCCCATAGATGCTGAGAGTATTTTATCAATTCTCACCATGGTTTTTATTATCACTTTTCTGGTACCTGCCTTGAGCATAGGTATGCTTAGACTTACAGCTTCTATTACCAGTATGAAACTGGAAGACAGACGTGAAAGGATAATGCCACTTTTTTTTGTAGCGGCTTATTACGCATTGACAGTTTACCTTTTTTCTTATAAGCTGGTATTGAGTGAGACACTGATTGTTCTGTTCAGCGCTATTACCGCCACTATTTTACTCGTTGCTATAGTGACCACTTTTTTTAAAGTAAGCGCTCACGCTGCCGGTATTTGGGGAGTTACAGGATTACTACTTTCTATTCAGATTAAATTTCCTGATAGCAGGCTCTTATGGCCCGTGTTCTTTATGATGTTGCTTTCAGGACTGATCAATTCATCACGGCTGTTGCTCAACGCGCATAGCCCCAAAGAAGTGATGCTTGGCTCTGTTCTGGGCTTTGGCACCTGTTTTGGTGCGATTTACCTGTTTATTTGAAAGAGTATGAGAGTTTTTCAAAAACCAGTAAAGGATAGTCCTACGGTAATATTGGTAGCTGTCGATTCTAAGGGACCTTCTCCACTTTCGAAAAGATCTGAAAGACTTTGATAGTAGAACACGTTAAAACCACCAATGCCAATTCGTCCGGTGACACCGTACCTGAAGCGATTTAAACCAAAGCTGCGTTTGTTCTTGTTCTTGATGGCATCACCGTCATCCTCATATTTGATCTTGGTATGTGAGCTGAATCGTATGCCAGCTTTAAAACCTACACCCACTTTGAAACTTCTGCGTTTATCATTTGGGTTAGCATAAAAGCGTAACTCCACGGGAATATCGAAATAGTTAGCCACTAACATTGACTTACTTACGTCGTCGAGGTCCAGCGTGTCTATAGAAACGACACCGTTACTACCATTACTTTCAGTAAGAGTGATATCATCATCAAATTTATAACGGTCAAGCCCTACACCAAAACCGGGCATAAGCTCGAAACGCCCACCACCTATAGGCAGTTCAATATTGTAGAAGTAATACAAATTCAGTGAACGTGACCCTATGGTGGAAATCTTCATAGCATCCGGGTTGTCTTGAAGTACATTCCAGCCCAGTTCAATAAGAAATGTTCCGGGAATGTCAGGTCTTGCATTTCTTTTTCGGATTTTCATGGGCGACAACTTTTTTGAATGAGGCTTGTCCCCGTCACTTGCCATTGAACCAAAAGATATGCTGGTGATTATAAATAAAAGAAAAAGCTTTTTGATCATACCTACCTAAACCTAAATTCCTGTGAATTATTGTGGCGGCAAAGATAAGGTTTTTTGAAAAAGTACCTTTTTTTCAGCTAGATAATTATATACCTTTGCAATCGCAAAATAAATGGCCTCCTAGCTCAACTGAATAGAGCACTTGATTACGGCTCAAGAGGTTGCAGGTTTGAATCCTGCGGAGGTCACGAAAGTGGGATGAATCGGTATCCTGTAGAAGAAAAAAGCCTTCAAATTAAATTTTGAGGGCTTTTTGTTTCTATGCCTTCCCATCGTATTCCAGGTTTTTGTCACAATTTTGTCACAAAAATACTAACCTTTAACTTACAGGTTCATTTATTTAGTGCCGTACAAATTGAAATTGGCTAAGATCACACCGGTATACAACTACAATAATTCTGCTAATAAGAGAGGGGAAAGTGCTATACATATCAGAGTATATTATGGTAGCAAAAGAAAATTGGTGGGGACAGGTACTCATTTGAGGCCCGAACAATGGGATGCCAAACGCAATAAAGTCAAAAATCATCCGGCTAAGGAGAGTTTTAATATCCGAATTAAGAATGAGCTCAGGCGTATAGAAGATAATGAACAATGGTATATCGCCAGGCGAAGAAAATATTCCGTCACAGATTTAATCGCGGATCGAAAACTGAATCAAGAATACCAATCCTTTTCTCAATTCATTAAATTGGATTTAGCAAAAAGAACTGATCTGTCTCCTGGGACGATCAGGAACCATCAGGGATTTATTAATCGCTTGGCTGAATTTAAAAGCTTTATAGCCTTTGATGACGTCAATTATTCATTTCTTAATAATTTTGAGATTTTTTTGCGCGGATATTCCTTCACTAAGGGTGGTATTACTAAAAGGTTGGAGCTTACCCGTGTGGTTAAATATCTGAAGACATTAAACACTTATGTTAAAAGAGCGATTAAAGATTAAATTTGATCTCTTGGAAGATAGAAATAATCCTTTCAAACTTTTTAATTGGTCAGATTATTCGAAAGCAGAACGCCAGTCCAGGTATTCTTTCTTTTCATACAATCTGTCTAAAAGAATTCATGAAACTGAGAATCATGCGGCATTAGTGATACTTTTAATCTCGTTTAAGAGCTCTATTTTATCTGATTTTTCTTCTTCAAGATCATAGTCGTCCTGAAGACCAAGCCAGAATTTAGCCGTAGTACTAAAGAACTTTGACAGCCTCAGGGCTGTGTCAGCTGTAATTCTTCGTTTCCCTTTTATGATTTCGCTGATCCTGGTTTGTGGAATAAAAGTAGCTTTCGCTAATCTGTAAGCTGATATATTCAATGGAACTAAAAACTCTTCTTTAAGAACTTCTCCTGGATGTATGTTAGCTAATTTTTCCATATCATTTTCGTTTAATGGTAATCTGTAATTTCCACGTCAAATGCATTATCATCACTCCAAATAAAAATGACTCTCCATTGCTTATTGATCCTTACACTGTGAAATGCCTCTAGATTACCTTTTAGTTTTTCTAATCGGTTAGCCGGTGGTATTCGAAGATCATTAATATCTTGGGCGTTATTGATCATTCTCAATTTCCTTCTAGCGATATTTTGAATCTCATTTGGAAGTTTTTTTGAACGAAATCCCTCCCAAACCTTCTGAGTTTCTTTGTCGCCAAATGATTTTATCATGTAGTAATGCTATCCGTTAGTAACGAGTAAAGTTACTAAATGGTTTCCGGGCTATGTCAAATAGAATAAAATATTTTATTCATTTGTTTGTCACAAGAACTGCAAAAAAATGCTTTGGGGGCAGTTTAACGGCTATTTTCACAATCCTGTGGAAGTCACAAAAGTGGGATGTAATCGGAATCCTTCGAACATCAAAGGCTCTTGGATTTTATTCTAAGGGCTTTTTTATTGATTAATGCATTGACATATTTTATGCTCTTCAGAAAAAAAGTGTCAAAACTTAGATTTCCGGCAATCAATAGGTTGTTTTAATTCTATTGGTATTAACACTCGATTGATCCAGACTGATAGCTTAATATCCACGATACCCCAAGAATGATATTGCAAGGTTAAAGTATCACATTTCCAGTGTATCTGAGCTTATGATATGAAGGAATCTGGAAATACGACAGGTAAAACGGTTATCATATGCTGGCAATTGAGCTATTTTCTTGAAATGGTTATTGGGTCAGTTAATGTAACCTTTCAAAAGAGTGATGAATCATTGGTAAGCATTATCCAGTACCATAAGCTTAAAATAACCAACCTTGGTCATTGACTATGTCATAAATTATTTTTCATATTTGCCCTTAGGGATAATGCAAGTAGTTTTAAACTAAGCTGTAACCATCGGGGCTCTGTCAAACGTGTGTTCTTTTAAGAATAAATTCAATGATACAAATCGTTCCGCAGAAACACCTCCCTTTAAAATGAGAGACTCATTGGTAAACCGGGGCCGTGTAGGGTTTATTTTAGTTTTGTCCCTGTCCATGCTGTTTTCATGCAGTTCAAGTCGTGGATATACACGATACACTTCTGATATGATGAAAAAAGACAATCAATCAATTTGCCCGGCTTATCGTAGTACTAAGCCGGTAAAACGAGAAAATTGGAAGAGATATGCCAAGTACAAAAGGAACTGAGAGAGGTATGGGCGGAATAACCTATATGAATGTCAGGTACTTGCTCATGAGTTAAGGAATGCCATAGGGTTCTTTAAAAAGGCATGATTTGGATAGCCAGGTTTGACTTATTTATTTAACAATAGTGACGGTCATTTTTTTTGTGCCGTTGACTATGATCAGGTAGGTACCCATGGGTAATACATTTCCGGATTCATTTCTACCATCCCAATATGCAGGAATAATGATTTCATTTCGGATTACCCCATTACGATCATAGATCTTAGCCAGTCCGTTTTCTTCAATATAAAGTGATTCCAATGAACCATCATTATTTGGAGTGAGTACGGCGTTTTTACAAGATTGTTGATTTCTGAATTCAACACTATAAGACTCCGATAAGCACTTTAAAGAGTCAGAAACTGTAAGTTGATAATTACCTTCCGGAAGTGATCCAAATATGCCATTGGATGAAGTAAATACATTTCCTGTTATATTTTCCATTGTGAAGCTAAGCGGAGGAATACTGCCGGTCGTTGATTCAAGTTTTATAATAAGCTCTCCTTCAGTACCACATGGGATGAAATTTTTTTCAAGATTGATATTGTCAATGGATATGGGTGAACTGACAAGGACCTCGATTGTTTTTTCCAGCGTGCATTGATTGGAATTAGTAACTCGCAAAGTATAATTTCCGCTATTTTTAATGGTTATTTCTGCTGATTGGCCTATCCCATCTGACGTATCTTCATTTACCCAACGATAATTATATTCTGTGTCTTCACCAACGTCGATAAATACCGAGTCACAACCTGAAAAAAGGGTGGCCAGGTCAACAATGGGGGCTTCCCGAATGGTAATTTCAAATTCATCTGATAACAGACAGTTGGTTGATTGAAAGGAAATGGTATAAATACCTGCTTCACTTTGTGCAGGATCAACGGTACCTGTGTTCCCATCGAGCCATAACCCATTGGAAGAAGAGAAAAAGGTTTGTTCTGTGTTGTCCGGAACGTCAGGTACCAGTATCGGATCACCGGTACATAACGCAGCTGTCGAATAAGTAATCCCGATGGGAGTTCCTGCTAACTTTGATATTCCGCTGATCCCATTGGTTTGAAATTCCCCTGCACTATTGTAAATTCCTCCGGTTAAAAAATCTACGTCAAATTCCAATAGAGTACATTCGTTCACCCTACGCCAGATCCTAAAACCAAATACTTCTCCCGGTTGGAACCCGTCCGTAATGCCATCGTCACCATAAGCGGTTATAAATGTGTCGTTTCCCTTCCATTGCGTAAAACCAGCATTCTGAGCTTTTTGGTTATCATCCAGGAAAAAAACACCTATGTAATCACCGGAATCCAGTGGTACCTGGCTAATGGTGGGTACGTTTTCTTTAGAGATGAATATAGTATGTGATAACGCAGAGGGAGTAAAGGTCCAGGGTACTTCCTGAGCGTAGGCGGAACTGACGCTCAGGAAGATAATGAGTATTGAAATAATTTGATTTCTAGTGATCATACCCTGTGACCTTATTTTTCTACTTTAAAACTAATATAGATTCCATTAATCGGCAATTGCAATTCTTTTGACTACTGACCATGTGGTATCGTTTACACTCATATTGATCTCAAGCATGTAAATACCTTTTTCCATGTCAGAGACATCAATGTCAATAGGATCATTAACCGCTTTAATGTCACCATTCCAGATCACTCTACCGGTTACGTCAGTAATATTCATTACACCCGTTTCATTATTATTAAAGGGTATACGAACATGTAACTGCGTTGTAGCGGGATTTGGATATGCCATGAATTCAGTCGCTGGTAACATTGGATTTCCCTTTGGTGCATTTTTCAAATCTGATACTTTCATCAATCTTCCGGATTGATAACCTTGATCTGTTGTAAACGAAGTTTTCAATTTTTCTACCTCGTTGGATGCTGAATGCCATACCTCTATTTGTAATAAATCCCCAGGCTTTAATCCTTCCACATCCCATGCAGTTATTGCCATAGACTCGCCAGAGAAGATACCTATGCCCATAACACTCCCTGAAGGTGTTTTTATGGCTAGTTCATCTCCATACTCAATACCTTCCAGTTTTTTCAAAACATCTGCAGGTACAATTATAATGGTATTGTCCAGACTTTTTTGAGGGCTCTGACCGTAGTATCGGAAGCTATGATCGTGTGTCCTGGTAAAGATATCTGCTATTCTGCCATTTTGGACAGACACATTTGGGAATGCGTACCGTGCCGGGCCATTCATTTTAACTTTGTATGCGAGTCCAGGTTCCATACTTCCTATTTGGTCTATAGGTGGATCTATGATGTGTGAGGGGATGTAGTTATCAGCAATAAAACGTCGCTGCCTGACATCATACTTCACTCTTTGCAGGTAATCATACTTTCCTTCTACCGACGCCATTATTTCATTCACTGGTGCAGGCTGTGCATCCCAGTAAGGCAGGAAGTAAGGATATGTATTGAGGGGAACATCAATGGAAGAACCGTCCTGAACAGGAGAGCCACATAAATGGAGTGTATCTTGCGTTATGACAAATACCTGGTAACCCTGACGGTGGTCCCATAGACCTGTTGTGATCCCGTTTTGCGGAGCGTAAAGAATGCTTCCAAGGTCATCTTTTACGATTATCTGATTGAAACCTTCAAAAATATCATTCATAGTAGTTTCTTCCGGAATGATATAACTTGAAATGAGGTTCCATCCAGGGTATAATGGAATAGATTGAGTAGTGCAGGGAGGGTCAGCTTGAATAGCGTTGACCTTGCTCATACTATTAGGATTAAACAGGCCAGTGGCATCAAAAGGCACCTGATCTTCATAAACAATTACATCCACAATGAACTCCTCTCTACTGTCCTGTTTCCAAACTTTCATTTTCAACGTTTCATTGAGCGCATATCCGTCCTTTGGGATACTGCCTGATGATAACCACGGATTCAGCGCTAAGCTTTCTCCTGTCCATTGGGCCAGATCGCTGCAAACCCATGCTCCATCTTCTGCTTCAAAGAAGAGTCCTATATAATCGCCTGTTTCCAAAGGCTGTCCCTGTATATCTGCTGAGACATCTGCAGGTATAATGACCAGTTGATTGTCCGGACCTCCGGATATTACTTCCCATGGAGGGGTATTTTTACCTACCAGGTTTGTTACTATAGAAAACGCAAAATTTATTCCAACTACTTTATTTTCGGCATCTAGTATAGCATTTGACGGGTGGAATAATCCGTCATTATGTACTTCGGTAGTATAACTTAAGCCTTCTTCTTCATTTAAACCTGACGGCTCCTGGAAAATAGAATTAGCAAGCCAGCGGTCACTATATTCTGCCTGAACATCGTATTCTTTTTCCCGTACAGGGTCCCAAAGTTTGTAACGTAATGGCTCATTTTCTTCAAAGCCTGTCTTGGGGTCTACGCCATCCACATCTATCTGCAAATGAAAGAGACCTCTAAGCTCTTTTCCTGACCAGATCCCAGCCTTGGCCGCCTGCATAACACCATTTTCATCTTCATAAAATACACCTACTACATCACCGTGTTCAATGCCTCCTTCGATTAAGAGGTCATTATTACTGAATGTCAGTAAGGCATCTCCATAGGCGTCCCCGGCACCATGAACAGGTACTTCATGGGGCCACCAGGAAGGGATGTTATCAATCGCAAGAAAAATCGATGCAAAATGAAGTGTATCTCCGGGGAATAATGGGTTCGTTACCCGGGCAGAATAAATACCTACATCGCTCCGTTGGTGGAAAGGAATACTGACCCCATCTTCTTGTCCTGATTGGATAATCACATCATCTTTATACCAATGCCAGATACTTTGTTCATGTATATCTTTGAGAGAAGTATTCTTAAGAGTGATATCTGTACCCAAATCAAAAAATCTCCCATCAGATTTGAATAGTGTCCGGTAGGGTTCTTGTGGCTGGAATACGAAATGACCATTACTAATGTTTATAGAATCAGCAACGAGATTTTCCAGTCCCAATAGTTGGTTGAAAGACAGATTGGCACCGGTAGCTACGAAAGTCTCGAGAGCATTCAGCCTGGAAAGGTCGGGAACTCGTTGGATATTGGATTTGCTGGTAAATTCACGAAGTTGAGTGAAATATTGCAAACCATCCAGGTCTTTTATGCTGGTAGTGCCAATATTCATACTTGTGATCTCAGTGGCTTTTGCTATGTCCAGTTGATCTCCGTTGACGATCAAGCCATTGATATTGCTATCAAGCCAGTTGGCAAAAGCAGGATCTTTGAGTGTATAATAAGACAGCTGTTTGCCTGTAATATTAGAGATCAAGGACCAATTCCAGCCCTTGCCTTCATCATCAGCTACATCATTACCTTTGGTGGGATGGAACAGGCCATCGGTATGGAAAGTGATTCTATCCAGAAATTCTTCAGCTATAACCCATCCTGTAGACTCTAACAAGGGTAGGGCTTCTGCAGGCTGTACGTATTCCGCCATAACATTATACTCTTTTTCGATGAGGGGATCCCACAGCTTATACCTGAACGGCTCATCTTTATCAAAACCGATCTTTGGATCGATGCCGTCAGGATCTCCTTGTAATATACTTAGCGCTCTTAAGAACTTTCCATCCCAGATCCCGGCTGAGCTTACTTGTAAGGCACCTTGTTCATCTTCAAAAAAAACACCCATGTAATCACCTGGTTCTATAGCCCCTGCCTGTAAGTGATTATTTTCAACAAATAACATGAAGAATGTACTGTCAAGGCCCGGGTTTATTATTTTGAACTCTGCAGGCCACCATGAAGGTTTGTTGCTGCTGGCAATAGTACGAGGCCAAAAACGTAATGTATCTCCGGGAAACAGGGGATTCGTTACTTTCGCTGAGTAGGTGGCAATATCTGAACGTCTGAATTCTTCTATCATAAGAGAGTCGGGTTTGCCGGATTGTATGAGTCCATCATTTTTGTACCAATGGAAAGTACTTTGCTCGTGCATTGACTTCAAAGAGTTATTCTTTAGTGTGATCTTATCACCAAAATCAAAGCCGCTTATGGATGGCCTCAAATTCTCGTAGGGTTCCAAT
Source organism: Fulvivirga sp. M361 (assembly GCF_007097395.1). Taxonomy (GTDB): domain Bacteria; phylum Bacteroidota; class Bacteroidia; order Cytophagales; family Cyclobacteriaceae; genus Fulvivirga. The sequence continues at coordinate 92,028 of NZ_VKDC01000012.1, read as the reverse complement.
GGCTGGAAAATAAAATCAGTGTTTTCGATCAGCATTGAATCTGACTTTAGACCTTCCAGCGACTGCAGGTAGGTAAACGATAAGTTAGCATGTTGAAGGATAAACAACTCATTGATAGCCAAATTAGAAAGATCAGGTACGCTTTGGACGGATGAATGACTACTTGTAAACTTTTTCAGGTAAACAAAATGTTGCAGGCCGTCCAGGTCTGTTATTTTTGTTATCCCATCTATGTGAAGTTCTGTGATCTCCGCAGCCCTTGAGATATTCAGTTCATTTCCATTTACGATCAATCCATCGAAATTCGTATTGAGCCAATCGGCAAAGACCGGATCATTCAGGGTATAAAAACCGGGGCCGGGACCATTGATGTCTTTCACGTTATATACTCCTGAGAGAATGCTGTTTCCCGGAAACTCCGGATGGATGATCCGGCACCGGTAAAGCCCTTCATTATTGGCCGAGAGGCTTGGTATCACCAAACGGCCTTCGTTCGTACTCGTTACATATACTCCGTCTTTATACCACTCGTATACATTACCCGGTAGTGGATCACTGATCGCTAAGTCAAGCGTAACAGGATCACCCAGGGACGCTTCCATTAACCCCCCGTCGTTAAATGCTTTTTGCGGGAAAAGTTTCAGGCGCCTGATATCCAGGTCTTTTAACGGATACAGGTCTTCAAAGGTGAGTCGGTTATTACTTACATCTACAATGGATAATGCGGTATTGTTGGCCAGAGCGGGAATTTTGGTCAACTTGTTGTCGTTGAGTTCTACAATACGTAATTGACTAAATCCCGTGAGTGGTGGCATGATCTCAGCCGTAGAGTGTGAGATCTGTATTTCCTCTGCATAGATAGCTTCTTCAAGAAATGAAAGGTCCTTTAGTTGTGCTTTGAGAGAATCAGAATCTTCGACCCGGTCAAGATAGATATACTTTAGTGCTTTGACTGCATTTTGTATCAAATCACCGTCTGAAGTGAAATACGCGCCATGCGAATGTCTTCGAAGGTATTCCTTTGCTATCGGATCATTGACAGGAGTGGTAGGGAGATCATCAGGGCTGTTGGCCACGCTCAAAACAGATACATCCGATCGTAACGTTACTTTGGGGTAATTGACATTGGTGATTTCACAATAATATGCCCCGGCATTTGTTGTGGTGGCATTTGATGTCAAAGTGAATGTTATATCTTCCGTGGTTGACAGGAAAGCGCCATCCTTGTACCAGTGATACCGATTGTCGTCATGGAATAGACCTGATCCCCCTATGTACTGGGTGAGGCTTACGGTGACCTGATCACCCGGTTGGGCTATCATGAATTGATGTGTTCCACCACCATGAAGCCCGGGTCTTATTTCAAAATTCTGGACCTGGAGCCTCACACGGATCTTCTGAAAGTTATCGAAAAGAAAATCGTTGTAGACCTTTAAGCCGTCTACAGAGTTAAAATCCAGAAAAGTAAGAAAAGTATTGTTCACTGATACAATCGGCGGAGTACCGTCTTGGTAGAGGTACTGAGATATACCATGAAAGTGGTAGATCGGATTTTCATCTACAATAATACTGTCCATGTTGATAAAATAACCTATCCCGCGGATATCACTAATATTTTGATTAAATAGATCCAGTGTGCCGGTGGTGTTAATCGCTTCAGTAATAATGAGTTCTCCGTTGGAAGTAACTGCGTTGGGCAAGTTTCTACGTAGCGCATTGCGAAATGGAATGCTCACAGGGTATTCATTGGGTACACGCTTTTCGGTAATGTTAGAGTAACGGTCTTCTTCGGGATAATAGACCCTGTAATAATAGGTTTGACCATATTGGCGTTCGGGCAGGTCCGTATAAAGATTGTTCTCTATGGTATCCAATGTGACGAAATTCTGATCGTTACCTATGGATTCCTGCACATATACAGGTTTCATGTATCCAAAGCACCCATACGTCCAATTCAACTCAAACCTAACGTTTACGGATGCATTGGAGGCTACAGTCCTGACCTGAATATCACAGTCTGTGGGTGGGGGTAGTTGCGCCTGGGTAAGATTGAGCCAAGCTACGCCCAAGATTAAAAAAATTGTGAATAAGTGTCTCATTTCAATAGATTAAAAATTTGATTCTATACTTAGACTACATGGCATATCATCAAAAGTAACCGTGCATGGATGAAATAAATTAAAAGTCATTCAACCCCATATGTGCTTCATATAATTTGAACTGATCAAATACTTCAGGCCCAAAGGGTACGGTATAAGAAAACTGAATACTGAGATCAGCTTGGATGAACCGGATATTTTTCATTCCTACTGAGAAACTTAAATTTCTTTCGTGAAACCATAACGTTTGAAAAGAAAATACCTCATTCAATTTTGCTTCCAGACTCAAGGTGTATTCATGAAAACTATCCCTCAGCCAACGTGACCATAATGCCGGTGTCAATACCAATGCGTTACTTATTTGCAGGTCATAGTCAGAAGTTAAATTGATATGACGATTCAAGCGTATGGGCTGTTCCACAGGGACCAGTATGGCCTGGTTAGCCTGATTGATGGCAATGCCTAGATGGCCGTGGTCATTACGGAGCTTCAGACCTACGGAGATGACAGGGGCAATGTCAGAGCCACCGGCGCTTAAGGCCGTATTTTGCACACCGTAGTTCATAAGCCCTATATGCGCCCCACTTCCGATCTTGACGTTTTGGGAAATGGGTATTTCAATAGCATACATTAGTTTTAACCAACTCCGTGAGATCAACTCTCCTTCCCAATCCCCAATGACAGAAATACCCAGACGATGGGAAGGCCTTCCATTAGGAAAAATAGTTAGCGCTCCATTTACATAGAAGGAATATACATTATCAAAACCGCCAGCGGTCAGCTGGGTGCCCATGGCCAATGATCTGGGGTCTTTCATATTGATCAAAGCAGGGTTTAGCATAGGGTAGTTTGCCGTGAACAGGGAAAAGCGGACCGGTAATAGTTCCTCTTGCTGTGCCCGAATGGAAGAAAATTTTGACAGACAGAAAATGAGAATAATAAAAACGGGAGTTGGTTTTCTCATTTAACTTCAAATTGCACTTTACTATAGACAGAGGGCTTTTGTTTTGCTAATATGCCCTTTTTTTAATTATGAGTAACAGGCCATAAATTTTTTCTATTAGCGGTTACTTTTAAGGGTTGACATTGTAGCCGTAATAAACGGACCATTTTGAAAAGGAGAGATACAGAGATCTTGAAGTATATCCGTGCTGGAAAAAATGACAAAGCCATAGCGCTATTGTACAAGAGTGAATTTAAAAAAATTGCTTCTATGGTTAGGAGCAGAGGAGGAGATGAAGAGGACGCCAAGGATGTCTTTCAAGACACTGTCTTAGTTTTCTACAGGCAGTTGAAGTTAGGGAGGTATAACGAAAGCTATGAGGTCGGAGCTTTTATTTTTACCATAGCACGGAACCTTTGGATCAATAAATTAAAGAAAGACGGCAGGCTTACCGACCTGGAGGAAGTGGCTGGCAAGCTGACAGACGAGGAAGACGTTCTTGAGCAGGTATTGACCTCGGAAAGAGAAAAGAAAGTTAATTTACTTTTTGCCCAGTTGGGAGAAACTTGTAGAAAGTTACTGGTATTGGCATATTATCAAAACCTTTCAATGACTGAGATCGCCTTGAAAATGGGTTTTAAGTCGGAAGATGTAGCCAAGTCAAAAAAATATAAATGTAAAAAGTCCTTGATAGAGAAAGTCAAGATGCAGACTGAATTCAGAAATGAACTGACCCAATAGACGATGGACGAGTACATAGAGAAAATTGAAGCTTATTTAAACAACGCGTTAAGTGAAGCAGAAGCCGATGCTTTCGAAAAAGAGATGAACTCTGATAGCGCTCTTCGACAAGAAGTAGCTGCTCACAGAGCTGTACAAGAGGCCATTGTCGATCACGAGTTGATAACAGTCAAAGGGGATATAGAAACTTTTATGGACCACCAGGTCCATTCCAGTTTCCCTCGAAATGGTAAGATAGCTTTGGGAGTTGGGGGGTTAGCTGTAGCTGTTTTGTCTACCTGGTCACTGATATCAACGGAGTCAGAGTTTGTACAGACTGAAGACACTAAGCTGGAAATTATCAGTGCTCAGTCTAAAAATGAAACAACAATTCCATCCGACATCACAAATGAAAATAAAGAAGATGAAATAGAAAAAGAGCAGCTTATAGGAGGGTCTTCGATGGCCTCTTCATTACAACAAGAGGAGTATTCAACACATATACCTGTTACCATGGAGTCTGATCATAATGGTCAGGCTCCTGTTTTGCTACCTCGTATTCAGAAGAAAATACCTGACCTAAGTACTCAAAAACCTGTTAATAATTTTACCAAAATCGTCCCGGTGAAACCATTTACTTTTCCTGGCGGAGATGATTGTTTTGCAAACCTCGCAGAAGCTGACCTGCAAGTCACAGATCAGTGTAAATCAGGTTCTATACAAATTCCTGATGACTTGATTCAACGGGTAAAGAATAATAAATTGAGCATACTATTATTACCTGATTCCATTCTAATAAGGGAAAACATCAAATCAGGAATTAAGCCCGGGGCTTATCAACTTTTGCTATCGGATGAAGGTGATTGTACGCTTACTAAAACATTTGTTATTGTCGGTGATGAATGTTCGAAAGAGCAAAAGGCGTTTTCACCTGAGAGAGGAGAAAGGTGGGTCTTTGAGCTTCCTGATGATATGACAGGAACCGTAGATATTTTTAATAAGAGTGGTGTGCTGATAAAGCGGCTGAATGTTGTGTCTACCCAAGAGACATTTTGGGATGGCTATACAACTACAGGTATCGTAGCTCCAATGGGAGCCTATTTTTATAGAGCTGTCGATCAAAAAGGTATGGAGGCAGATCGCGGTACGATGTATTTGATCCGATGATAAGATTGATGTATCCCGGTTGAGTTGTTTAAAACATTGTGTGGTTGGGCTGTCAGGCTATGCTGTCTTTTTAGAAGTTGATCCCTAGCTCCAGTTCAAAACCAAGATTTGCTTTGTTTATTTTCGAAGTTTGTATTTGTTGAAAGAAAGTAGCGCCAATAACTACTCCAAAGTCTCTTAAGGATATAATTCTTATTCCTTGTCGCGTATTAATGCCTATAAGGAAATTGTTGGTTTTCCTGCTTTGCTTATCTTCCAGCGCTTCAATGCCAACTGGTATTTCTAACCCTATGTTAGCGTACACTCCCGATGCTATTTTGAGAAGACCGTTGAATCCTGTACTTAATGCGTATGTGTTAATAGCGCTGTATTTATCAGGTATAGTGCCAGACCTGACTTTAGACTGACCGTAAGATATAACAAAGGGACTAATGAAATCCTTATTGTCATCTGCAAAACCGATATAACTTACTGTCCATCCTTGATTATACCTGCTACGTATTTTTTTTATCGTTAATAAGTTGAACCATCTTCTTAATTTTGGATTATCCGGTATTGACGCATTTTCTTTGTTTCCCCCTAAACTATCGATTGGCAGAGGTTGAAAACCGTTTTCTTTCGCATGAATAAAATTTCTCATGCAATATTCCAACCCTGCCCGGATGCGTTTTTCGTGTGTTTCAAATGACTCAGCTCTGCCGGATAATGGAAAAGCCTGGTCGTCATGATGCCTGATATTATATAATACTTTGAATCCCTGCTCTTGTTTTTCTAAAAAAGTAAGTTCCATATAAACTCTCGATGTCAGTTCAGTTATACTAGTTTGAGCTTGATCAACTTCAAGTACTTTCACATTAATGCAGATGGGCTTTTTCCATGGAGCAGGAGAAAAAGAAGTATTCATAAATTGTTTGATAGCGCTGGAGGCTCCACCGTATAATATTAAAGTATCCTTTGTCCTGTTTTTGTTTTCTTTATAGCCTAAGATTTTATCCGCTCTTACATCTATGACTTCATGTATGTGAACGGATGAATCATTGGTATCAAATGGGACGGTATTGAGAACAATGCCGGTCTGAGAAAAAGCCTGCCCTGAAACAAAAAGGAATGTGATTAATCGGGCCGGTTTCATTAAATAAAGGATCATTAATGCGCTTGATAAATTGCCTGCATATCCCGTATTTCTTCCACATCAAACCGGAGTATCAGTAGGTTGGCTGTGATGGTGATCACATATGCTTTTACTTTTTCACCCGTACCGTCTAGCATCTCGATGTAACTTCCATTAGTGTTAAATGACCAACTGCCTTCTTCCATTTTTCCTTCAGACCTGGAAATAAATGTCATGTCTTCCTTGAAAAGGATATAATCATCTTTTTCTACCCTGGAGGGTGGATACGCTTTGTTGGCTATTTTGTACTTGTCCAGGTACCATCTTTTAAGAAGACCTTGTTTTATCCGGATGCTGGCCAAAGGCAAAGTGTATTGAAGCACCGAGCAGTAAAGATAGAATCGCTTTTAAGCCGAAATATTTCATGTAGCTATTTTACTTTTTGACAAAAGTATTGCGCAGTTTCGAGCCACCGTTTGTCCATTTTAGACAAAACTCATTCGCTGAAATCCTTAAATAGAAGGTAGCTGTGGTTGAATGAAGTAGCCGTATTATAAAGAGATTGTTTAAAACGGTAACTCATGATTGGTGAATCGCCACTGTTTTATCAACTTGTTGGATCAGTACGTGGCCCTGTGAATGGATAGTGCTTCGGGCACAGCTTAAATTAAAAGGATTGTTAGCTATCATGAAAAATTCTACACAATTGGACCGGTATAAAAAGCTGATTGAATTTATCGAGGCAAAGTTTAAGGAAGACTTAAGTGTTGAGGATATAGAGGATATTTCGTTTTACTCTTATCGAAATATCAATAGAATATTCGAGGCCTTACATAATGAAACTATTGGTCAATACATAAAAAGAATAAAACTGGAAAAGGCAGCTGAATATCTAAAATTTTCTACAAATAACATCACTGAAATTGCTTGTGACGTGGGGTACAGTGATATCGCAGCATTTAGCAAAGCATTTAAAAAGCACTTTAATTGTTCGCCTTCTGCTTTTCGAAGTTCACATGAACTTAATAAGCGGTACATTACACGAAGCACTATTTCTATTCCCGAGGAGCCGCATTCTGCGTTCAGTTTTGACGTAGAAGAAATTCCGGACCTTGAAGTGGTATACTTAACTTTTCAGGGAACTTACGATAACATCTACGGCATTAAAGACACCTGGAGGCAATTAATAGACTATGCCTTGAAATACGATTTACTCCATGAAGACAGTATTGTGCTGGGAGAGGTACTGGACGATAATGAAATTACTGAAACGATTAATTGTCGTTATAATGCGGCTATTGTATTAGAAAAGCCAATAGATTTTTCACTGGGAGGCCTTTTTAAAGTAAAAAGAATTCAGAAACAGAAATATGCCAAATTTGTACATAAAGGAAGTCATGAAAGTTGCCAGGATACATATAATGAAATTTATGGACATTGGATGACGCAGGTCCAACTGGAATTTGAGGACAAACCTACACTGGAGTTTTATTTGAATGATACAGACAGCACTCCGGAAGAAGACCTGTTGACAGAGATCTACATTCCTGTAAAGTAAAAGATGTCCAAAATGAACAATAATTGACATTGATGACATTTCTACTTTTGTGAGTCAAGGTAGAAATGTATGCAAACAAGAATAACAGGGATTGATGTAGCACGTGCGTTGGCCGTTTTCGGTATGATCATCGTCAATTTTAAAATGGTGTTTGGTGATCAAGGCAATCCGGATCTGAATAATTTTTTAAACGTACTAAGCGGTAAGGCGGCAGCTACCTTTGTTGTACTAGCCGGAGTTGGAATAGCTTTGATATCTAATGAAGCATTAAAGAAAAATGATGCGGAGAAACTTAAAAAGAAGCAGGCCAGGCTTTTCAGAAGAGCTATAGTACTATTCCTGATAGGTCTTTCGTACCTCAGCATCTGGCCGGCAGATATTCTACATTTTTATGGAGTTTACCTGGTGATCGCTTTGATCTTGCTGAAAAGCAGTCAGAAGGTATTGATGATAAGCGCTTGTATACTGGTAGTGCTCTACCCGCTGATCATGTTATGTTACAATTATGATACTGGTTGGGACTATGATAAAATGGAGTACCGGGATATTTGGACCGTAGGTGGCTTTATAAGAAACCTTTTTTATAATGGTTTCCACCCGGTAGTCCCCTGGAGTGCTTTCATGTTAGTGGGGTTGTGGTTTGGGAAAATGGAGTTGAATCGTCAGGCGGTGGTTAAAAAAGTGATGTGGGGCAGTCTGTTTACATTTTTATTCGTTGAGGTGTTATCCATCTTTTCTGTTTCATTTTTTTCAGGAGGAGATCCGGAACTTAAAAAAGAGCTGAGTTATGTGCTGGGGACAAGCCCTATGCCGCCACTACCGCTATATATGATTTCAGGAAGCAGTATTGCCCTGTTTATTATTTCATCCTGCATCATACTAGCGAGAAAATTTGAAACAAGCCGGACAATAATAACGCTAAGAAATACCGGGCAACTGGCTTTAACATTTTATGTAGCGCATGTCGTGTTGGGCATGGGGATAATTGAAGCTATTGACCCGGAGAAAATGGGGGACTATACCATTCATTTTTCATTTATATATGCTTTGGCATTTATTACAATTTGTATTATTTCTTCTGTTCTGATCATGAAATATAAAGGATCCGGGCCGGTGGAGTGGGTATTTCGAAAACTGACGGGTTGAGTTATTTTTTAAGATAGCCGGTGCTAATTTGATTTTAATGAGGCAACCTCGATACCGGTTTATCCATTCAGTAAATAGTTAGGTAATCTTTATACTGAAGTGTCATCAGGGATCCAAGGCCCGGGTGCCTGAAGGAAATAAAGATCAGTGATGACTTTTGTACTTGTCCGGAGTCTGCCTAATTTGCCTGTATGCTTATCCGACCATTTAAATTTAAAGCCTGGGACCAGGAGAATAACCTGATGGTGCGACTTAACCAGATTGAATGCAAAAAAGGGTTGCTTATAAAACAAAATCATATTCTTTTACAATTTACCGGTTTCCTGGATCAGGCAGAAACGGAGTTGTATGAAAATGACATTGTGCTCAAGGGCCAGCATAAATATATGATCTGCTGGGATCCGGAGGAGGGAAGCTGGTATTGGCAAAGCATGGCCGGTAACAAGGAAAGATTACCCACAAAAAACTTTAACCTGAATGAAGTGGTGAAATTGTGTAATTATTATGAAACAACGGAATTAAGTTAGAATAAGCAGTGCGTTCATAAAATGAACAAACAGCTTCATCACAATGCTAACCTAGCTTTTTATCTTGGCCTCAATATAAGTTACTGCCTGATTGATGGTTTGTAGTTGTTCTGCATCTTCATCCGGGATACGAATACTGAAGGTTTGTTCGAACTCCATCACTAATTCGGCATAGTCCAATGAATCGATGCCAAGGTCTTTAACGAAGTTGGCATCCGGGGTGACCTCTGTCTCGGCAATTCCAAGTTTATCTACCAGAATTTTAGTGATTTGTTCGGTGGTATTCATAGTGCTTTTTTAACGAATTCCGTAAAGCTAGGAAAATAATTAAAACCTCAAAAAGAACTCTGTTCCCTCGTCCACTTTTGACTTTACTCCCAAAATACCCTGATGCTGACGCATGATCTGGCGTGACAAACTCAGACCTATACCCGAACCCGCTTTTTTAGTGGTAAAGAAGGGGATAAATATCTTCTCCAGTGCCTCATCATCAATACCATTCCCATTGTCTTTTACCGAAATGATCGGACGGCTTTTCTCATCAAAAAAGGCCTTTAACTCGATTAGTTTTGAAGTATGATCGTCAAAAGCCTGTAAAGCGTTTTTCAGTAAGTTGATCAATACCTGTTCTATGAGGTCCTTGTCGGCATTGATCGTGAAGTTTTCGGGATCCACACTCATCGTTACTGTCACCCCTGATTTCTCTATTTCATTTTTGTGGAGCATTACCAACTCATCCAATAGCTGCTTTACACTTATCTCCGCAATTTTCGGTTTGGGTATGTGGGTCAGGTTGCGGAAATCCTGTACAAATCGAATAAGACCCTCACTTCTTTTTTTTATGGTTTGTATCGCCAGGTGAATGTCTTCAATTTCATGATTGGGAATAGCCGTTATTTCCTCCTCACTGGTAAGCTGTAGACTAAGTTCTTCTTCTACGGTAGTGGCCAGAGAGGATATGGGGGTTACCGAGTTCATTATTTCATGCGTGAGTACACGTACCAGGTTCTGCCAGGCCTCCATCTCCTTCTCTTCCAGTTCATTTTGGATATTTTGTATTGAAACGAGCTTGTATAATTTGCCCCGTAAGGTAAGCTCAATAGCGTAAATAGCCATTTGAGCTATTTCTCCACCAATCTCAAATCGAAGTAGATCGCGCCCTCCCGTGCGCAGCCTGAAAAAGGTATCGACCAACTGACTATTGACACTTTTTAGTTCAGATACATTTTTGATATTACCTACCCTGAGCAGTTTTTTAGCCGAGGTATTCATAATCTGCACTTGCCCCTCTTTATTAAATGTAATAAGGCCAATACCAATATGCTGCACGATGTTTTTCAGGTATTGAAATTCAGCTTCTTTTTCCTTACCTAATGCCTTAAAATCTTTCAGTACACGGTTTAATTCTGTGTTTAACTTATTAACATCTTCATTTTTTGAATTGGTTTTATAAGAACGTGCCAGGTCATCGTGTTTGATGGAGTTAAAAAAGTCAATGATCTCCTGGCTGCTTTTTTGAGTGTATTTCATTAGGAGTACTACCTGAAATATAAGAAGGCCAAAGAAAAAAAGCTCTGTAACGATAAAGCCGTCATTAAAAAGCTGGCTGCATAGCATGATGGTGGTAAGGATGATCAGTCCTACACGATAAAGAATGTTTTTTTTGGTGTTATTAAAGTCCATGCTTTTCTAACCTCCTGTACAGTGAAGCCCGGGTAAGCCCCAGTTCCTTTGCTGCTTTGGAGATATTACCGTCATGTATGTCAATGGCCTTTTGTATGATAGACCTTTCTACTTCATCAAGGTTCAGGTTATCACTGGGCATAACTTCCTGAGTGCTGCCGGACTTACTTTGGGTGAGAAAGAAAAAATCTTCAGGTTCCAGGTAGGCGTTATCAGACATGATAATAGCCCGCTCTATGGCATGCTGTAGCTCTCTGATATTTCCCGGCCAACTGTACTTTCTCAGTTTCAAAAATGCTTCTTCTGAAATGCCACTGATCTCTTTGCGGTACTTTTTGCTATACTTTTGTAGAAAGTGATCGGCCAGCAGCGGGATATCTTCTTGCCGGTCCCTCAATGGAGGCAGGGTGATTTCAACGGTGTTGATTCTATAAAGCAGATCTTGCCGGAAAGTATTTTCCTGGATCATTTCATGCAGCGGCATGTTAGTGGCACATACGAGTCGTATATCAATGCTCATGGGTTTATTAGACCCGATCCGGGTGATCTCACGGTTTTGGAGCGCCGTTAAGAGCTTAGACTGCAGCGGCATATTGAGATTCCCTATTTCATCCAGAAATAATGTGCCGCCATTGGCTACTTCAAACCTTCCGGGCCTGTCTTCTTTGGCGTCGGTGAAAGAGCCTTTCTTGTGACCGAAAAGTTCACTTTCGAAAAGCGATTCCGTAATGGCTCCCATATCCACTCCGACGAAACTGGCGTCGTGACGTTCTGAACGCTGGTGGATAGCTCTGGCAATAAGCTCTTTACCTGTACCATTTTCCCCCAGGATCAGTACATTGGCATCTGTTTTAGCGACTTTGTCAATAAGGTTAAATACTTTTTTGATAGACCCGCTCTGCCCTATGATATCTTTGAAAGGTTGATTGATATCTTCTTCCAGCTGTTTTTTGGCTTTTTTGAGCTTGTCTACCTCTTTGTATGTTTTGTTGAGTTTGATAGCAGTAGAAATAGTAGCCAGCAGTTTTTCATTTTGCCATGGCTTCAAAACGAAGTCAGTAGCGCCCTCCTTCAGTGCTCTGACGGCCATTTCCACATCACCAAAAGCAGTGATAAGAATAACAACGGCGGAAGGGTCTTTTTCCAGGATCTGGCTTAACCAGTAAAAACCTTCTTTACCACTGGTGATGTCCTTGCTGAAATTCATGTCAAGAAGGATAACATCATAGGTGTCATTATTGAGCAGGAAAGGAATTTTCTTGGGATTCTTCTCAATAATTACCTGGTGAGCATGTTTCTTGAGAAGGAGTTTGGCTGCAAGCAAGACATCTTCGTCATCATCAATCATTAAAATTTTACCAATCTCTTTGCTTGAAGTCATTACGTCTAGGTTTAAAAATATGCTATATGACTAAAATGATGCCAAACTGCGTCACGGTCCGGAGAGACATTTCTTGCTGTCTGGCTGTTCTCTATTGCACAAATATGGCCGATAACGAACATAAGTTAATCAAATTGTGAGGAATTGTTAATCAATACTTTAATCACACATTAAATAATTTTACCTTATGCTCCTAAACCAGATTATTAATCACTATGAAAAAGAATTTACTTCTGTCTGTTGCTATTTGTTTGACGGTCAATGTGGTAACATATGCCCAGTGTAATCCTTTTTTTAATTTTAAGGAAGGTAGTAAGTGGGAGCTCACTAATTATAACGGAAAAGGAAAAATAGAAGGACGGCAGGAAAATGAAATAAAAGAGTTAAAAGCTAATGGGGACGGTTGGGATGCCAGTTTGCACATGGTGCTTTATGATAAGAAGGACAGAGTAGTTTATGACAAAAATATCGAGATGGGCTGTGCAGCAGGTGTGGTAACGCTGGACATGACACGATTGATCTCTGATGAACAACTGGAAGCATTTCAGGATATGAATATGAAATTGGAAATGGATAATATTGAAATACCTTCCGGTCTTGAGGTAGGTATGACGCTGGATGACGGTTCAGTGATCTTAACCGGTGACCTGCCCATGACCGTAAAAGTTACGGTTACGGATAGAAAGGTTGAGAGCAAGGAAAACATTACTACTCCGGCAGGCACCTTCGAATGTTATAAAATTAGCTATAAAGTCGCCACTAAAATGCTGATGAACATTGAAAGCACAGGTGTAGATTATATTTCAAAAAATGTAGGGATGGTTAGAACAGAGACGTTCAATAAGTCAGGAAAATTAGTTGGCTATAGTGAGATAACAAAGCTCAACTAGGCCGTACGTGTCCTAAAGTAGAATGATCCACCTCTAAACCGTCCGGTTGAAAAAGTTTTCACAGGCATAGATATTATGTTTACGGTATGTCAACCTGCTGATAATTTTTCAGAAATAGATAAACTCTTTTTCAGATATTCTTGTTATATTGGCAGTGTTGTTATTGGATGAATTAAGAATTTATCCTATTTATTTTGAGTTTTTGACCTTGGAAATGCCTCCGACCAGAGGCATTTCTCTTTTTTATCAGTATCAGGCCTTCCGTGAAGTTTGTCCTTCGAAGCTAATCTGCGAAAGCTCTGACTTCCTCAATATCTATACGATCCGCTAAACTTTTAGAGTAATGAACTTTTTTGATCACAAGATCATGGTCCACCAGGAATTCTGCAGGGATAGTTTTGATTGATTCGCCATCCGCCATCATATGCATGGGTACCTTCTCTTGATAGGCTTTGAAAGCTGTCTGCACAAAAGTGGTAATGTGGCTTACCGCGGAGATATAACCTGAACTTTCCAGTCCGTAGGCGTCGTACCATTTCTTTTCCGGATCGGCTATTAAGGGTATTGGTGATATTTCTTCGTGAAAAGTGCTACGCAACAAAATGTGCTTTTTGGATTCGAAAAAGAATATCATTTCCATGCCCTTATCCTTTAATTCTTGTGAGATCTTCATCAGGTTATGAACTCGTAAATTGCAAAAAGGGCATCCTGCATGACGAAAAAAAGCAATCAATGTTTTTTTATCCCTGTAATCATTCAAGTCGATTTTTCTATCGAAAATATCTATTTCATTGAACAAGGGAGCCTGTATTTCTCTGGTTAATTTCATGGGTGTAAAACGACATCTTTAATGAAGATACAAAAAGTAAGAGCAGTGCTAAAAGTTGTCTTTAGAAACTTCCTTCATTGTCCGGCCCGCTACGGAATAGTAAATACTTTGCTGTCTGACGTATAACAACTTAGCTTCTTAACATTCAACAATAAAAAACAGCTGTGAGCGGCAAAAGTTTATTGCCTCCATCCGAACCGGTTAAAAGCGAATATCTAACTACGTAATCTATAAGGGTAATTATCCGGTGCAAAATCAGGGACATCCCTTTTATCAAATTGTATCGTATCTACTAGTTTTAAATTATACAACCGGATGATGGAATCAGCCTTCAAAAGCGGATTGAGTTCATTTCGGAACATAACATTTGTCGTATCACTTATTCTTAAATAAGAGCGGTATAGGCTTTTTTGATTGACAGCATAGTAATTTCCTGTAGAAAATGAGAGTATTCCCGTATAAGATCCTTAAGGCAGAAGAAGTTAGACATATTAACCAATCGATGGCTCAACTTCATGTTCAAATCAACAACGCCATTGAATTTGTAGAGGGTATAGAGCGAGGTGAACGGGACATTCAACTGACCAATAATAATGGAGAAGCTAATCCATTGATTGAGTCTCTTATAAAAATGCATCATAAAATGATGGAGACCTCTGAAGCTGAAAAGCAGCGTAACTGGACTTCTGACGGGTTAGCGAAATTCGCCGATATTCTAAGAGATAATTATGAGTCACTGGAAGATTTCTCAACGAAGGTCATCAGTTCTTTAGTCAAGTATGTAAAAGCAAACCAGGGGAGCATTTTTATATTAAATGAAGAAGAACCTGAAAACCCTTTTCTTGAGTTAATGGGGTGTTATGCTTACGATAGAAAGAAATATGTAGGCAAGAAAATAGCGATTGGTCAAGGCCTGGCAGGGCAGGCTTTTTTAGAAAACGAATACTTATACCTAAAAGAAATTCCTGATGAGTATGTAAATATAACTTCAGGCCTGGGTGAAGCTAAGCCTGATACCCTTTTGGTTTCACCATTAACGGTGAATGACAAATCATATGGAGTTATAGAACTAGCCACATTTGAGCATTTTGACCAACATGAGATTGATTTTGTCCGAAAAGTTGGTGAGAATATAGCCGCTACTATTTCCAATATCAAAACAAGTGCACGTACCAAGCATTTGTTAGAAGAATCTCAACAAATGTCTGAAGAGCTAATGGCTCAGGAAGAGGAAATGCGTCAAAATATGGAGGAACTTCAGGCCACTCAGGAAGCTATGACGCGCAGCGAGGCCCGCACGAGAATGATCTTTGATAATGCTATTGATGCTATTATAACTGTGGATAGTAAGGGTTTAGTGGATCAGTTTAATCCTGCAGCAGAGGAAATGTTTGGTTATAGCTCGGATGAAGTATTTGGGCAAAGTATAAAGAAGATATTAGAAGCAGAAGATTTTTATAACCGAGAAGACAAATTAACCGCTGAAGCCAGAGAGATTAGTGGAATAAAGAACAATGGAAACACATTCCCTGTTGAGGTCCGCATCAGTCAAAGTCAAATAGGGGCAGCTAAAGTTTTCATACTTTTTCTTCGTGATATAACGATAAAAAAACAACAAGATAACCTTCTGAAGGAGAGCGAAGCTAAAGCCAGGTCTTACTTTCAGAGCTCCGTAGATGCGATTATTACTACAGATGAGAATGGTCGCATAATAGACAGTAATCCTGCATCAACTCAAATATTTGGGTTCGATCAAACACAAATGAAGTCAAATCATTTTAATGACATCATCCAGGGAGTGGACCTAAAGGCTCCTGAAGTGTATTTGAACAAAAAGAGAAAAGTAAAAGGGGTTAATGACCAGGGGACCAGTTTTAAAACGGAAATGTACCTCACCAGTGCGGTTGTTGGAAATGAAAAACTCTTCATTATTTACATTCGTGACATTCTCAATGAGCTGAAAAAGGATCGTGAGCTGGCAAAAAGTATGATGCAAATGGACCAGTTAAAAAAGGACCTTTTGGTCAAGGAAGAAAAATCCCGTTCCTATTTTGAAAACTCAATAGATGCCATTTTACACATTACTTCCGATGGATCGATACTTGATTTCAACCAGGCTGCCAGGGACCTTTTTAAAATAACAGGTGAAAATGATGTGCCTGATAACTTCAATCAACTGATTCTTAATGTAGATATTAAAAACTGTCCTACCTATCTGAATGCTAAAAGAAAAGTAAAGGCCAAAGATGTGACTGGTGGTATATTTAAGACAGAATTGTACCTGACTGAAGTATTTATCAATCATAAGGCTGTTTTTCTTGCCTACGTCAGGGACATATCCCAGGAACTCAAAAAAGATAAAGAGATTGCCCGTAATCTAATGCAATTGGATGAGATGAAAATTGAGATTCGAAATCTTAAAAATCAGTCAGAAGCCAGTTAAATCAAATATAAATTAAACACTAAGTAAAAAATGCAAAAGAAAGTACACGAGAGTGAGTTGCTTGAGAATAAGGTGGCTTACTTCAAATTTTTGAAAGGTAATCCAACCTCCAGTTATCAACATGGATTAGATGAGTTTATGAAAATGGTGACTGATAACCCTGTAACCGCACTCATGGTAGTGGTAGAAGATGACGATGCTATGTTCGGGGAAGAGATGCAGGACATATGGTTGAACACAGGTGTTTTCGCCGAACAAAATGGGGTTAAGAAATGGGGAGTAGTTGTGCCTAGTATGACCAAAGAGTTAACTATCCAGTATTTAATAGAAGGTGGAGAAGATGTAAGGAATTATGAAACAATGATATTTCATAATGATGAAGATTCCTGTGCATCCTGGTGCCTGCAATGATCATAGTGCTATGTATTAAGTATAAAATAGCCAATAAAAAGTGTATTGGACTTTCTAGCTAATCAAATGGGTCAGGTATTCATGATGGAAAGTTCAGAATAAATCAGAACTTATTAAGAAGTTGAGGTTGAAGAATACCGCGGTCTCGACTTCTTGTAAATACTGGCTTTACCTGATCACACCCTACGACTTGCGTCTTAGAGTAGAAAAGTATCATACTGTAGTGAAACTATGGACGCTTCCCATATTAGGAAGGCTCCAACTGACGCTGTATTAGCTGCTATATACGACAAAGCAATAGTGATTGTCCTGACAATTAAGATCAATAATCAACAAATAAGAGTAGAATAGTCTAACCTGTCAGGAATCCGGAATATGAGGCCATATAAAAACTTCCCTCTAATATAGTTTTAACACCATAACAAAGGGAAGCTTTTGAATCAATCAGAACTTAAACGAAGTTCCTACTATTGACGAACAAATGAATCCCCCAATTGACGTTAAATCTCATTCATTAATAGCATAGATCAAGAAATTATGATCTGTTACCAAGACCAGTTGAGTGTCAAACCAAAAAGCAAAGTGTGCACTTTTTGGTATTTCTACTTCTCGTTTTGCATGGTTATAAATATCTTGAAAGTACAACACATTACCTTTCAGATAGTAAAGCTCATTCTCAAAGAAGCTGAAGTAATCAATCCCGGCTTCTTGAATTGAATTCAGGTAATTTCCCAGATTATCAAAAACTAAAATACCGCTTGATGATTCAGATAGAAATAGCAGGTTCTGATATTCCCTCATAAACGTCAGGTCGTAGTCATTTGGATCTAATAACAGATCGAAAGGCCGTTGAATAGTCACTTGGCCAAAAGGCAGGTCGTATTTTTTTAAGCTGAAATCACTATAATCCACCAGCCAAAGGTTGTTATCAGCACTTATTGTGGCCAGGCCAATGTAACTGGAGATAGGCGTAAGAGAAAACCGGTTTTCCGCGACCAGAAAACGATCTAAAAATAAACACTCCTGGAAGTCTCCGTAGAGAGCAAAGACCTTCAGTGGGTTCCAGGCTTCTATCAAGGTAACGTCTCCAGGTTTATTAGGAGAAAAATGAGTTAGTAATGTGCCATTGATATCATATTTATCAATACCACCATTTTGGCTTACCAGGTAAATATTATTGAATTTGTCAATCGATGCCTTCTGTAAAGATCCGATCCTGAGTGAATCTATCAGTTGATATTCCTGCGCCGATGTAGCAGAAGCTGTCATCAAAAGGAACAGCAGTATCCTACTGATCCTTTTCAAAAGTAAGTAACTGCATATTCTTACCGTCATACTTTGCATAGGTGAAATGGTTTACCCATTCGCCAAGGTTAATGTATTTGCTACTTTCTCCAATAGGGACTTCTAATGGAAGATGTCTATGACCGAACACATAAAAATCATGATGCTCCCTAAGCTCTTGCTCTTTGCAATATTGTATCAGAAACTCTTTTTCTCCCAGAAATTTGTCCTCGCTCTTGCCACCGGTATTTCTGATGCGGCTGCTTCTGCTCCAGAAGTTTGCAATACTTATACCCAAATTTGGATGTATTCTTTCAAACAACCATTGGCACAAAGGACTGCGAAAGACTTTTTTGAGTAATTTATAAGTATGGTCTCCAGGACCAAGGCCATCTCCATGGCCTATGAATAACTTTTGCTGACCTACTTTTAGTACCTGCTCATCACGGTATATTGGTATACCTAACTCTGAGGGAAAATAGTCAAACATCCACATGTCATGGTTGCCAGTAAAAAAAACCACAGGTATCCCGGCGTCTGTCAACTCTGCCAACTTACCCTGTAACCTGATAAATCCTTTGGGAATGGCCTGCCTGTACTCAAACCAGAAATCAAAGATGTCTCCCATCAGGTATATGGTATGAGCATCTTTTTGTATCATATTCAGCCATCGGACTATCTTTTTTTCTCTCTCGCGGCTATTTTCTTTAGAGATGGCACCTAAATGAAAATCAGAAGCAAAATAGATGTATTGATTGTCTAATGATGATACCTCTGCGAGCATATAGATTCGGGCAAAAAAAAATCAGACACATACATGTGCCTGATTTTTTATATATAATTGATCTTTAATCTTCTTTTTTTACATCTACCGTTTCTTCTTCCTTGGAAGGGTTATCGGTATCAGGAGTCAATACTTCAGGCACAACTTCATCTTCACTTTTTGCAGGCTCTTCTTCTTCATGCCCATTATTGGTAAAAGCTTCATAAGAGGTTTGGTGTACAAACGGTCTTTTACCAATAAGCCTTTCCAGGTCCGTTTGGAATATGATCTCTTTTTCTAATAGCTCCTGGGCCACCACTTCCAGCTCTTTGCCATGCTTACTCAATAAAGCTTTGGTACTATCGTAAGCTGAGTCGATCAGCTTTCTTACTTCTGCATCGATGGTTTCTGCTGTAGCTTCAGAGTAAGGTTTGGTGAAGTTGTAATCTGACTGCTTGGAGTCGTAGAATGATAGGTTGCCTATTTTATCATTCATACCATAAACACTCACTATGCTGTAAGCCATTTTTGTTACTCTTTCCAGGTCACTCAGCGCTCCTGTTGATATTTTACCGAACGTCAGCTCTTCAGCAGCTCGCCCTCCCAACGCCATACACATTTCGTCTATAAGTTGTTCAGTTTGATAGAGAAACTGTTCCTTAGGCAAGTATTGAGCATAGCCAAGTGCGGCCACACCTCTGGGAACAATACTCACTTTCACCAAAGGGTCAGCATGTTCCAGGAACCATCCGGCTACGGCGTGTCCGGCTTCATGATAGGCTACGATCTTCTTTTCCTCAGGTGAGATTATCTTACTTTTCTTTTCAAGCCCACCAATTACACGGTCGATGGCATCCTGAAAGTCCTGCATGTCTACCGCTGTCTTATCCCTTCGCGCAGCGATCAATGCCGCTTCATTACATACGTTAGCGATTTCAGCTCCTGCAAAACCAGGTGTTTGGGCAGCCAGTTTTCTGGGATCAACCACTTTTGCCATTTTAAGGGGCTTTAAATGCACCTTAAATATTGCTTCACGACCAACAATGTCCGGTTTATCAATACTAATTTGCCTGTCAAATCGTCCGGGTCGCATCAGGGCGGAATCCAATACGTCAGGACGGTTAGTAGCGGCAAGAATAATGACACCGGAGTCCGTAGAGAAACCATCCATTTCTACCAGCAGTGAGTTCAATGTATTTTCACGCTCGTCATTGGATCCGGGCATTTGTCCTCTTCCCCGTGATCGCCCTATGGCGTCAATCTCATCAATAAATACAATACAAGGTGCTTTTTCTTTTGCCTGCTTAAACAAGTCACGTACTCTTGCAGCACCTACTCCAACAAACATTTCTACAAAGTCGGAACCTGAAAGTGTAAAAAATGGTACCGCTGCTTCACCTGCCACGGCTTTAGCTAATAATGTTTTTCCTGTTCCCGGAGGGCCTACTAATAAGGCCCCTTTAGGAATTTTTCCACCGAGCTTTGTGAATTTCCCAGGGTTCTTAAGAAAATCCACGATCTCCTTTACCTCTTCCTTAGCTTCGTCCAGTCCTGCTACGTTACCAAAAGTGATTTTTACTTTATTCTCAGCATCAAAAAGTGCGGCCTTTGATTTTCCAATATTGAAGATCTGCCCACCAGGTCCTGCACCACCTGTCATGCGACGCATTAAAAACCAGAAGCCAAATAAAATAAATGCTAAGAAGCCCCACTGCCATATGATGTTGGTGAAGTCTGACCGCTCGTCATATTCCATGGCTACCTGCTGTTCTTTGGGCAGGTTTTCATTCCATTCGTCATAATCGTTTTCAAATTTGGCAATGTCGCCAAACTTGCATTTGAAATGCGGCCCGGAACCTACGCCGAAGGCGCTGTTTGATTCCAGTTCCGACTTATATTTTGCATTATCCAGAGCCTCTGATTTCAATGTGATCTCTACAAAATTCTGATTCCTGATCAACACTACTCTCCTCACATCATTGCTTAGTAACATATTCTCCAGCCTGTTACTGGAAACAACCGGTAGCGAATTAGCACCGTTGAAATAAGTTACACCGAATATAAGCGCAATCAGTACCGCTATTATCCAAATCTGATAATTTGGCTTTGGCGTCTTCGGTATTATTTTTTTCTTATCTGGCATCTTCCTCTTCTAAAATTAAATCTCTTGTTTAACGGCTTTAACTTACTAACGTTTACTTTTTAATAGGTTTCTTGATAAGAATGGATCAATGCATCTCCCCAAAGCTTTTCAAGAGCGTAAAACTCACGTTTCTCTTTCCTGAAAATATGAGCAACCACATTCACATAATCCATTAGCATCCACTCTTTATTATCTTTACCTTCTTGATGCCAAGGGTTTTCACCTAGCTCTTTATTCACCTCTTCATCAATTGATTCAGCAATAGCATCAATCTGAGTGTCTGAACTGCCGGTACATAGAACAAAAAAATCTGCTACGGTGTTTTTAACACTTCTTAGGTCCATTAAAACTATGTCGGAAGCTTTTTTCTCCTGCATTCCCCTCACCACTGCCTGACTCAACTTTTCGGAAGGTGATAAATCGCTATTTACATCCATTAAGTATCTTTGGTTGTATCTATCAAAACTACATAAATAGTTGTATAAAATTCTTGCCAAAACCTTAATTCTGGGAAAAAAGGTCGTTTTCCTGCCATCTTGTCATTCCACTAACATAGAGGCTGTTGAACTGACTAAGTCCGGTCCGTTATTTGAAGGCACCCTGATAATTACAGATAATCAAACCCGGGGGCATGGTCAGCGTGGAAATATGTGGGAGTCCGAGCCTGGAGAAAACCTGACATTTTCACTGATATTAAAGCCTGATTTTCTACAAGCAGGCCATCAATTTGAGCTGACCATGGTGGTGTCTTTAGGGATAATAGATTATTTGAATAATTTGAAGGCAGGCTTTTTAGTGAAATGGCCTAATGACATTTACTTCCGGGATCAGAAGGTATGTGGAATACTTATTCAGAATAGCCTCAAAGGAACATTCATAGAAAACTCCATCATTGGGGTTGGGCTTAACGTAAATCAAACGCGTTTTATTTTCCCGACGGCTACCTCATTGAAAACAATATTGGGTAAGAGGCAGGAATTGTCAATAGTACTTGAAGAAGTCTGCAATGCCATTGAAAAACGGTATTTACAACTCAAATCCGGTGAGACCATTCTTTTAAAAAGGGATTACCTCACTCATCTTTTAGGGTTTAGAGAGGACAGGCTGTATGATGACGGTGAAGTTTTCAGTGGGAGGATTGTAGACGTTCAGGATAATGGCCAAGTGGAAATAGAACGTGCTAATGGATCACAAATGTACGATTTTAAAGAAGTGAAATTTATCTTCTGATCCGAATTCCAGACAACATTTGCTAAAACCACCCTGTTAGCAGGTCCCTTAAAAGCTGATTATGAAAAAGCAGGGTGTTTACTTTCTATGGCAGTGTGCCTAAACGGCATAATCCAGGTTTAAGAAGATGGCTTTTGTCTTTTCGTGCTATGGATAAGGTGTTTGAAAAATTAGTTTTGTGATTTTATCTCTCACTTAGATCTTGAAGGAAGGTCGGATGTAACAATATCTGTCTGATATACTGCGTTATGGCCAGGTTTGGTCTACCGCCAATCGTCATACTTGCCATTCATGGAAACAATAGCCTTGTTCCATAAATCTTAGTTGGATGGGCAGCTTCATTGGCTCATTTTAGGTATTATAAATTTTTTCTTATGATCAAATCAATTCAGATTTTCCTGGTATTCTCTTTTTCTCTTGTAGTCAATTTAGTCCATGCTCAGATGTTGGATATGGAGTTGTTGAAGGGAATGAAAACCAGAAGTATAGGCCCTGCCGGAATGAGCGGGCGTGTTACTGCCATAGATGTAGTTCATAATAGTGGTAATGTAATATACGCTGGTACAGCTTCAGGAGGGTTGTGGAAGTCGGAAAGTGGAGGGATACATTGGAAGCCGATCTTTGATGATGAAAAAGTTATGTCTATCGGATCAGTGGCTATTCAGCAGGACAACCCTGATGTGGTGTGGGCTGGTACAGGGGAAGGCAACCCCAGAAATAGTCTGAATGGGGGCTATGGGATCTACAAAAGTCTGGATGCAGGGAAAACCTGGAACTTAATGGGCCTCGAAAAAACAAGAAATATACATAGGATCATAATTCATAAGGACGACCCAAATACGGTATATGTGGGTGCAATAGGGTCACCTTGGGGGGAGCATCCCGAACGTGGCGTTTTTAAAACTACCGATGGAGGTAAAACCTGGGATAAGGTGCTGTACATAAATGAGAAAACAGGTGCTGCAGACCTGGTTGCAGACCCTTCTAATCCTAATAAACTTTTTGCAGCTATGTGGGAACATAGAAGAAAGCCCTGGACGTTTCATTCCGGCGGACCCGGATCAGGGTTATATGTCACCGTTGACGGTGGAGAAAACTGGAAAAAGATCACGGAGGAGGAGGGCTTTCCGAAAGGTGACTTAGGCAGAATAGGGGTCACAGTGGCGCGTAGTAATCCCAAGCGAGTATATGCCCTGGTGGAATCTGAAAAAAATGCACTTTACCGGTCAGATGATGGTGGTTTTAAATGGCAAAAGGTAAATGACAAACCAGGTGAAATAGGTAATCGTCCGTTTTATTATGGAGAAATATACGCTGATCCCAAGAATGAGAACAGGCTCTACACCATTTTTACCTATGTGAATGTAAGCGAAGACGCCGGTAAATCCTTTAAACAACTTATGCCGGCTTATGGTGTAAATAATGGGGTCCATCCTGATCACCATGCCTGGTGGATACACCCTGAAAACCCGGATTATATAATTGAGGGAAATGATGGGGGATTAAACATTACCCGTGACAGAGGTAAGTCCTGGCGATTTGTGGAAAACCTTCCACTAGCTCAATTTTACCATATTAATGTGGACCTGGAATACCCTTATAACGTGTACGGTGGAATGCAGGACAACGGCTCCTGGGGAGGGCCGGCTTATGTATGGAAGACACAAGGGATCCGTAATGCTTACTGGCAGGAATTATCTTTTGGAGACGGTTTTGATGTGATCCCTGACCCTGATGATTCAAGATACGGTTACTCTATGTCGCAACAAGGATTTGTAGTACGCTATGATAGGGTGACAGGGCATTACTATATCATACGACCCACCCATCCTGACCCGGATAAGTTGCTAAGATTTAATTGGAACGCGGCTATAGCTCAAGACCCCTTTGATAATTCAACACTCTATTTTGGTAGCCAGTTTGTGCATATAAGTACAGATAAAGGAGCTACCTGGAAAATTATCTCTCCGGATCTCACCACAAATGATCCCGAAAAACAGCAGCAGCATAAAAGCGGTGGTTTAACGACAGATGCTACCGGTGCGGAAAATCATACTACTATTCTGACTATAGCTCCCAGCCCTATAGAAAAAGGATTGCTTTGGGTGGGTACGGATGATGGCTACATTCAGATCTCACGCAATGGCGGCGATACCTGGAGTAATGTTACCCCTGCAGCAGCAGGTATGCCCGAAGGTAGTTGGGTAGCGCAAATTAAAGCATCTACTTACAATGCCGGGGAAGCTTTCGCTGTGGTAAACAACTATCGGAATTTTGATTTTAAACCCTATTTATTTCATACTGCTGATTATGGTAAAACCTGGACCAACCTCGTTAAGGAAAGCCAGGTGTGGACCTATACTCTTTCTTTCGTTCAAGACCTGGAAGAGCCCAATTTAATGTTTTTAGGCACTGATGGTGGTTTGTTCGTAACCATTGACGCCGGGCAAACCTGGACACAGTGGACCAGTGGTTTTCCTAAAGTTTCTACAAAAGATCTGGTGATCCATCCCAGGGAACATGACCTGGTAATTGCTACATTTGGACGGGCTGCCTATATACTTGATGATATCAGGCCTCTTCGAATATTGGCTAGTGAAGGGGCCGCCTCGCTGAAAAAACAGGTAAAGATTTTTACACCACCAACTGCTTACACATGGTTAGCCCAGGAGCCTTCCGGTACCCGTTTTGGTGCAGACGCTATATTCAACGGAGAAAATCGCCCGGCCGGGGCCATGATATCTTATATCGTCAACAAACCAGGGGAAAAAGATGAAACGAAGGTGGAAGTCCCGGAAAAAGGTAAATCAAAAAAACGCAGGCCCAAGGTAGCTACACCCGTGGCGGAAGAAGTACAAAAAGATACTTCTGCAGTGAATTATGATAGCCTTACTTTAGAGATTTTCAATAGCGGAGGCACACTAATTCGTACATTGAAAAAGAAACTGGACAAGGAAAAAGGGATACAGCGCATATTTTGGCAATTGGACGAGAAAGGTATACCTGCTATCTCCAGACAACTGGCGAAGGAAAATGCACCTGAATCGGGCGGCGTGCAGGTATTGCCTGGCAAGTACCAGTTAACGTTGACTTATGGTGAAATGAGTGACACTACAGAAATAGAGGTGATGTTTGATCCAAGGGTGACTATGCCCACTTCAGTACTTAGTGCAAAAAGAACTATGTTAAAGCGCCTGGAAAAGAGTCAGTCCATTGCTGCCGAGGCCATGACTCGCCTTGTGGAATCTAAAACGATAGTGGAAGATTATATGAAGAGAATGAAGAAAAAGGATAAAGCCGGTTTCAAAATGCTCATTGAAACAAGCGAACAGTTAAAAGATAGTTTGGATGCTTTGATGGTTCCATTTGTTGGAGAAGATACCAGCGATAACCAAGGGATTGTCCGTTCTCCCATTCCGTCTGTTTCCACAAGACTGAATACTGCCAGATACTATGTGGGAAGTGCACGGGAAGCGCCTGGTGACACGCAACTGAGACTTGTAGAGCATGCTGAGCAGCATTTAGAGCAGGCTATTCAAAAAGTGAATCAATTCTATGTTGAAGACTGGGCTGCTTACAGTAGTGAGATCAAAGCTGTAGACCTTTCTCCTTTCAAAGATTATCAACCCTTGCAAAACCGCTAGAACCATGTCTAAAAACCCATTAAAAATTGCATTAAACGCGTTGTTTATTCTTATGGCCGCTATCCCTCCGGCCACAGCACAAGATTCGCTGTTTGTGAAGCAGCATTATGACAAATTTGAATACAAAGTGCCTATGCGCGATGGCATTAACCTGCATACTACGGTGTATATGCCTAAAGATAAAAACCAAAAGTACCCTATTCTGATGCAGCGTACGCCATACAGCTCTCGTCCGTATGGTGAAGGTCAGATGCGCGAATCCATAGGTCCGTCACCCCACCTGATGAAGGACCTTTACATTATTGTATACCAGGACGTTCGCGGACGTTGGATGTCAGAAGGTGATTATGATAATATGAGACCGCATATCAAAGGAAATAATCGCAGGAATAAAAAGGAAATTGATGAAAGCTCTGATACTTTCGATACGATTGATTGGCTTTTGAAAAACCTGAAGGGGCATAACGGCAAGGTAGGGCAGTGGGGAATATCGTATCCTGGTTTCTATACCGCGGCGGCTTTACCGGAGGCGCATCCGGCACTGGTAGCATCTTCTCCCCAGGCACCTATTTCCGATTTCTTTTTTGACGATTTTCACCACATGGGGGCGTTCTTGCAAAGTTACTTAGCGGCTTATCCTGTTTTTGGTTATCAAACAGAACCTACCTCAGAAAGCTGGTATGATGACAAATGGGGCGCTATGAGGAATTATGCTGACACAAAAGATGGCTACTCTTATGGGCTGGAGCTTGGACCGTTGAAAAATGTGACAGAGAAGCTACTACCTGATAACTTCTTTTGGCAACAGACTGTAGAGCACCCTAATTATGATGAGTTTTGGCAGAAAAGAAGCATCTTGCCTCATTTGTCCGGCATAGACCATGCGGTAATGACTGTAGGAGGTTGGTTTGATGCGGAGGATCTGTATGGGCCGTTGAATATCTATAAAACCGTAGAAAAGAATAATCCAAAAGCTAAAAACAGCATCGTGATGGGTCCTTGGAGTCATGGGGACTGGGCAAGAGAGAAGGGACACCAGGCGGTAAATCATATTTATTTTGGTGATAGCATCTCCACTTTTTATCAGAAAAACATAGAACGTACTTTTTTTAATTATCACTTGAAAGGAGAGGGCGTTGCCAACCTGCCGGAAGCCTATATGTTTGATACCGGTGTTAATAAATGGCAAAAGTTTGATGTCTGGCCTCCTGCCAACATTGATCCTGTGAAACTCAGATTTGCTTCCGGAGGTAAACTATTAATAAATGAAGAGGTGGATAAAGAAGCTGTATTTTCCTATGTCAGTGACCCTGCAAAACCCGTGCCTTATGTATCAGAAACAGAGCCTGTCACATTTACTCCACGCAAGTTTATGACAGATGATCAGCGTCATGCCAGCAAAAGACCTGATGTGCTTACCTTTCAAACCGGTCCATTAAAAGAAGACGTGGTGCTGGCGGGAGAGATAGTAGCGCGCCTGAAAGTAGCGTTGTCAAGTACGGATGCTGACTTCATTGTCAAGTTAATTGACGTAAATGGTCCGGATGTTAAACCCACTAAAGTCACTCCTGATCATGTGGTAATGCCAGGCTATCAACAATTGGTGCGTAGTGAAGTATTCAGAGGGAGGTTTCGTAATAGTTTTGCCAAACCCGAACCTTTCAAACCCGGAGAAATAGAAGAGGTAAATTTTCCATTACAAGATATCCTTCATACTTTCAAAAAAGGCCACCGCATTATGATACAGATCCACAGTACCTGGTTTCCTTACATCGACAGGAATCCCCAGAAGTATGTAGATAATATTTTTAAAGCTGAGGCAGATGACTTTATTAAGGCTGAAATAAAAGTATTTGGAAGTTCAGCCATAGAGATAGGAGAAGACCAATCCATGAATATTCCATTGGATATGTTTAAAAAATAGCTTCTTGATTAATTTTCTATAATTCAGTGGCTTGTGGTTGTGATGGTGATGTGATATAAATAGATTATCAAATGAAAGATATGGATCAGCCGGAGTTATGAATCCTGGGTTTTATTTTTAAATTGTGGCAAACATCTTAATTGCCAATGCCTGATTTTAATACCTTTTACGAGGATGAATTGACCTCTGAAGTTGCTGCCATAGAAGCTCAGCGCAAAAAATACGGAGAGAAAAGGAAAAGACTCGTCCGGATACTGATGATAGTGGTAGGATTAATTTCTGTTGTAGCAGGTATTGTCTTAAACAAGCTCTCTGACTCTTTTGGCATTGCTTTGGTTACCATTTTTTCTACCGTCATATCAGGATATCTTTTGGTAGACCACCTCGTGAAGCTGCGACTAAAGAAAATCGGACTGGGTGAACTTCAAAATCGTTTTAAAAATGAAGTAGTAAAAAAAGTACTGCTTTTTATTGATCCGAGCCTTAATTATGACCCCGATGGAAACCTGAGTAAAGAGGAGTTATTACGATCTCAGTTATTGAATATCAAACGTAATACTACCGTAAAGGTAGATGATGTCGTAAGCGGTCTCTGGAAGGGGAATCAGTTGATGATCATTAATTTGATCATGCGTTCACGGGTACGCAAAGACCAAGGCTTTACAAAAGATGATAGCACACAAGGGTTTAATGGATTACTTGTAGAAGTGAAAAAAGAATTTCAAGGGAGTGCCTTTGTAATTCCTAAAAGTAAAATGAATAAATCCATTAGCAGTGTCGCTGGTATGAAGTTTAAGCGTGATCCGGGTATGAGCTTGACAGAACAAAAAGCTTTTAACATGCAGGTAATGAGTCAGGGTATGAACATGGATTTTTCCTGGTCGCCATCCATGTCTGCACTGGCAGCTGGCATGGATGAACATGATTTAAATGCAGATAGCCAAAAGCCTTATAAGGCATATTGCGATACAGACAATACTTTTCAACAGATCACTAAAAATGAGAAACTTCAACGTTTGTTAAGTGATGGATTTGTCGACCATGCAGCTATTCAGGAACTTGCTGAAGTGAAAAGCTTTCAACTTTTAGATCACCGCCTACTGGATAGCACTGTTCGTACTACATTAACGTATGCCATACATTCGGGAAGTATTTGGGTGCTAATTCCCGGCTGGCAGGATAAGTTTGAGCTTACACTGGACCAAGAGGTCACAAAAAAGGTTGTAGAAAGTGCTTATGATGACTTTCGGTTAGCACTGGCTAGTGTTGAGCCTTTTTTATAACCAAAGGTTTAATCAATATCACCCTTTTCAATAGGATATTCCTTGGGTTTATCCATTGAGTTAACTTTAGCCAAATCACTAATCCATGAATTACGCACAAACCCTCTCTACTATCTATGATGAAGTTTTACCGCTTATCCGCAAAGGGCAGGTAGCAGATTATATTCCGCAACTGGCTAAGGTAGACCCTGGCAAGTTTGGTATCTACTTACATTTTCTGGAAGGAGAGTCCTTTGCTATGGGAGACGCTGAGGAACAGTTTTCCATACAAAGTATTTCCAAAGTGCTAATGCTTTGTATGGCTGTGGGTAAGTTAGGCGAGCGTGTGTATCAAAGAGTAGATGTCGAACCCTCTGGTGACCCTTTTAACTCATTGGTGCAGCTTGAATATGAACAAGGTATTCCCAGGAACCCTTTTATTAATGCCGGGGCTTTAGTGATAACGGACATGCTCATTGACGCTTTCGATGATCCCAAACAGTACTTTCTTGAATTTGCCAGAGCGATCAGTGGTAGCCAAGGGGTGGCGTATAATGCTGGTGTGGCAAAGTCTGAAAAACAATGTGGATTCAAAAATGCCGCTATTGTCAACCTCATGAAATCTTTTGGTAACATAAAAAATGATGTAGAAGACGTATTGGAACTTTATTACGACTTCTGTTCATTGGAAATGAGCTGCCAGGAGCTGGCAAAAGCGTTTTGTACGATCGCAAATCATGGCAAAAGTATTATAAACAAAAAAAAATACCTAAGTGAAAGTCAGTTCAAGAGGATTACGGCTATTATGATGACTTGTGGTTTTTACGATGAGGCCGGGGAATTTGCTTTTAGAGTGGGTCTGCCGGGTAAAAGTGGCGTAGGTGGTGGGATTGTAGCTATTCTGCCTAACAAATTTAGTATAGCTGTTTGGAGCCCCGGGCTGAATGAAAAAGGAAACTCACTTGTCGGTATGAAAGTACTGGAACTCTTTACTACAAAAACAAACTTGTCGATCTTCTGACAAACGTGTGTCTTTCCGTGTTAAAGGATAGTCACGCTTACCTTTATGTCCGTTCGATGTATAGATAATTTTACGTTTGGCTTTAATTCGGCAGTTATGAAGTACTTGTCTATTCACCTGGTACTGATGTTGTTTGAAGCAGCAGTCTACGGTCAAAGCTCTGTCAACGAGGCATCGGGCTTATGGATAGATGGCTCCAGCTGGGTTGGCGGCGCAGCACCAGTCACCAGTGCAGCTAATCTCCAAAATATTACTATCGATGGATTCATTCGTAGAGAAGGCGATATCACCAGCACCAGTAATTTTGGGTTGACGGTTCAATCAGGTGATACACTCATTATCACAGGCGGTCTTAACATTCAAAATGGAAATTTATCGATAGAATCCGGAGGAGTAGCAGTTGTGGGGGGAGATACCAACGGGTTCGGGAACTTCAATATAAATATCAATGGTGGGGATCTTGTGTTGGCAGGAGCAGTTACCAACATCAACTTTGTGACGACCAATGGGAATGGACATTTTTATGTTTTTGACCCGACTCCCAATATCTCTGGAAATGTTAATGGCAGTAATGGACAGGAAACTGAAAACGACCTTTTGAACAATAATCCCGATCTGTTTAGCTTGGTTACCGGTCAGGTACTTCCTGTAGAACTGACATTATTTACTGCTACTGGTGAAGCCAGGGAAATCATATTGAACTGGAGGACTGCAAGTGAATGGAATAACGATTATTTCGAAGTACAACGATCAGATAATGGCTTAGACTTTTCTGAAATAGGCCTTGTGGGAGGAAGCGGGACAGTACAAGAAACTATCAGCTATCAGTTTATTGACACCTCCCCGTTAAACGGTATTAACTACTACCGGCTGAAACAATATGATTTTGATGGTGCTTTCGAATACAGTCCTGTTATCAGAAGTTTTTTTGATACTAACAGGACTGGTATACACGTCTTTCCGAATCCAGCGGCAGAACAACTTCAGATAACTCTCGATGATCGCTTCATTAATACAAATGTGCGGCTGGAACTCTATGATAGTAAAGGCATGGTTATCATGTGGGATGATTTTTTGCCAACAACACCTTTATCGACCATTGGACTTGAAAGTATAGTAGTTTCAGGCCTGCACCTTTTGAGATTAACGAATGGCTCTTTCGAAGAATTCGACCGTGTGCTAATCTCAAAATAGACTGATTTTTATAGCTTGGATACAGTACCCGGAGCATAAATCATAACTGTAGCGTGAGAGAATAGTAGTAATATTTATAAGGAGTATCCATGGCAGGCACCTATGGTCTTTTATATTTGTGGAAAACGCCTGCCTACTATGAGAATCTGCCTGCTATTTTTTTTACTTTTTGCCACTTTTTCAACCCATGGCCAATTTAAAAATATTGTACTGGATCAACAGCAGGAAGGTGAGCGCGCGCCTGCTGAACCTAGTATTGCTATAAGTTTGAAAGACAAGGACAATATTGTGGGTTCTGCTATTTTAGATAAGGTTTATGTTACCAAAGATGGTGGCAAGACATGGACCAAACAAAAGTTGACCTCTTCTATGGGGGTTTGGGGCGATCCTGTAGTGATCTCTGATAAAAAAGGAGACTTTTACTATTTTCACCTATCTGACCCGAAAGGTACTAACTGGCAAAGTGAAGAAATACTGGACAGGATCGTATGCCAAAAATCAGAAGACGGAGGTGAAACATGGAGTGATGGCGCTTCGATAGGCTTTAATCACCCTAAAGATCAGGATAAAGAGTGGGCGGTAGTGGATCTGAATACCAATGATATTTTTGTTACCTGGACCCAATTTGATGATTATGGTAGTAAAGACCCCGATTGTCAAAGTAATATATTACTATCTACCTCTTCCAATGGCAAAAAATGGTCCGAACCTGTTCGACTCAACCAATATTCGGGAGATTGTGTGGATGACGACAATACGGCAGAAGGTGCTATGCCTGCCATAGGCCCTCAGGGGAACTATTACGTGGCATGGAGTCATGATGAAAAAATTTACCTGGACAGGTCTTATGATAAAGGTAAAACCTGGTTGCGTAATGATATTAAAGTTGGGAATCAACCCGGAGGTTGGGCGTTTACTATTCCGGGAGTAAATCGTTCTAATGGTATGCCGGTACTCATAGCGGATAACAGTCCAACACAATATCAGGGAATGTTATACCTGAACTGGTCTGATCAAAGAAATGGTGAAGAGGACACAGACATTTGGTTTATGCGTTCTGCCAATGGGGGAGACTCCTGGACGCCAGCATTAAGAGTAAATGATGATGAACCCGGTAAACATCAGTTTTTGAGCTGGATGGCATTGGATAATACCACAGGTTACCTGTATATACTTTATTATGACAGGAGAGCCCATGAGGATAATCAAACGGATGTATACCTTGCCTATTCCAATAATGGAGGCCGTTCTTTTGAGAATGTTAAGATCAGCGAAACACCATTTACACCAGATGAGAAATACTTTTTTGGTGATTATACAAACATCGTTGCCCATGAAGGGCGAATTGCTGCTACCTGGACACGTATGGATGATGGTAAAACTTCCATCATTGCTTCTATCATAGAAGACACGGAGCTTTTTGGAGAAAAAGACAGTGGAAAAAAGAAGAAAAAAAAGAAGAAGAAAAAATGATGGTTAATTATCCGTACATTTCTTCCTGTTGTTCCAGCACACGTTCACTTGAAATATATTCATCATAGGTCATAAGCTTATCAATAAAGCCATTAGGGCCTATTTCCACAATTCTGTTAGCTACCGTTTGGGTGAAGGTGTGGTCATGCGAAGTGAACAGCAGTGTTCCCGGGAAGTCTTTTAGTGCATTATTTAGTGCCTGTATGGATTCAAGGTCGAGGTGGTTGGTAGGTTCATCCAACAGAAGTAAATTACCTCCTGCCAGCATCATCTTTGATAGCATGCACCGTACTTTTTCACCTCCGGATAATACACTACACTTTTTGAATACTTCCTCTCCTGAAAAAAGCATTTTCCCGAGAAACCCACGAATATAGACTTCGTCTTTTTCCTCCTCGGAATACTGGCGCAGCCAATCGATCAAGTTATCATCAGATTCAAAATAAGACGAATTATCGTTGGGCAAATAGGTCGGGGTGATCGTTTGTCCGAATTTAAACGTACCGGCATCTGGTGTTACATTTCCGCCCAATATCTGGAAAAAGGTGGAAATGGCCAGGCTGTCTTTGCCAACCACTGCTATTTTATCCCCTTTATTCACAAAGAGATCAAGGTCTTTGAACAGCGTTTTACCTTGAGTAGAGGCAGCAAGCCCTTCTATTTGCAATATCTGATCCCCCGCTTCTCTTTTCTGCTGGAAAATAACCGCAGGATACCGCCTGGTAGAAGGCTGAATATCCTCTACATTGATTTTTTCTAGCAGCTTTCTTCTGCTGGTAGCCTGTTTGGACTTAGACGCATTAGCGCTGAAGCGTGCGATGAACTCCTGGAGTTCTTTTTTCTTTTCTTCGGCTTTTTTATTGGCAGAAGATTGCTGACTAATAGCGAGCTGGCTGGACTCGTACCAAAAAGAATAATTACCAGTATAAAGCTTAATGGCTTTAAAGTCGATGTCCGCTACGTGTGTACACACTGTATCCAGGAAGTGACGGTCGTGAGAAACCACGATAACCGTATTTTTGAATTCCAGCAGGAAGTCTTCCAGCCATGAAATAGTCTGAATGTCCAGGTCGTTGGTAGGCTCATCTAATATAAGTATGTCAGGGTTCCCAAAAATAGCCTGGGCCAGTAGCACTCGTACCTTTTGATTACCACTTAAGTCCTTCATAAGCTGGTAATGATGCTCTTCGGCAATTCCCAGGCCACTGAGCAGGGCAGCAGCATCCGACTCTGCGTTCCATCCGTCCATTTCGGCAAATTCGGCTTCTAACTCTGATGCCCGTATGCCATCTTCTTCTGAAAAATCAGGCTTTTCATAGATGGCATTTTTTTCCTGCATGATACTCCAGAGTGTATTATGGCCCATCATCACGGTGTTCAATACGGATTCTTCGTCGAATTCGAAGTGATTTTGCCGAAGCACTGCCATCCGTTTGCCAGGTGATAATGTCACCTGACCGGAGTTAGGAGCAATATCTCCGGCCAGTATTTTTAAGAAAGTGGATTTCCCGGCCCCATTAGCACCAATAACACCGTAGCAATTGCCTTCAGTGAATTTTATATTGACCTGGTCAAAAAGAACCCTTTTGCCGTATTGTAAAGAAACGTTATTCGCTGCTATCATGATGATGAAAAATAAGCCGCAAAGTTAAAACAATTGCCAAAGATAGAACCTATTGCCCCTTAAAGTTTCTTAATTATTCAGTGTTTTATGGCATCACGATACTTCAGAGCCCTGTTATAACAGGGTCATGTTGGGGATAGCGGTAGTTCTTTTGATCTCTTTCAGTACAAAAAGGCTTCGTATTTCCCCTACATGTGGTATGGAGGCGATCTTATTGGAATAAAATTCATGATAAGAGTCCAGGTCCTTGGCGATGATCTTGAGCAGGAAGTCACGATCACCTCCTAGCAGATAGCACTCCAGCACCTGGGGGATGTTCATTACCGCGTCGTAAAACTCTTGAGTCTGCTCAAATTTGTTCACCGTCAATGAGCCAGTCAAAAAAACAATAATGGAAGTAGCGATCTTTTGCCGGTCTATTAAAGCAACGTAACGGTCTATGACACCATCGCGTTCCAGTCGTTTTATTCGTTCGTATATTGGGGTTTTAGTGAGATGTAACTCTTGTGCTATCTCATTTACGTTCAATTTAGCATCTTGCTGAAGAAGCCTGAGTATCTCGTGGTCCGTATTATCCAAATGTGCCATGGGAAAAATTCCTATTATAATATTCTGTTAGAAGTCTAATTAGGAATAAAGTCTGTTTGAAGGTTGAAAAAAGGAAAATTTACTAACATTTAGATAAAGCTAAGAGTTTTAGGATGGTTTTATTAGTTTTGTGTAAACTTTTGAAATTTAAAAACTATCAATAAAATGATCGAAGAAAAGTTAAAGTACAAAGTGAAAGATATCTCACTGGCTGAGTGGGGACGTAAGGAAATTGAGTTGGCTGAAGCCGAAATGCCGGGACTGATGTCCATTCGTGAAGAGTACAAAAACGATCAGCCGCTGAAAGGGGCACGTATTGCAGGATGTCTTCATATGACTATCCAAACAGCGGTTTTAATTGAGACGCTGATTGACCTGGGAGCACAGGTAACCTGGTCGTCATGTAATATTTTTTCTACACAAGACCACGCTGCTGCTGCTATAGCCGCTGCAGGTATTCCTGTTTATGCCTGGAAAGGTATGACGGAAGAAGAGTTTGATTGGTGTATCGAGCAAACCTTGGTATTTGAAGATGGTCAACCACTTAATATGATCCTTGACGATGGTGGTGATTTAACAAATATGGTGTTTGATAAGTACCCTCAATATGTCAGTGGTATCAAAGGACTTTCCGAAGAGACTACTACAGGAGTATTGAGATTGATAGAAAGAGAAAAGAATGGCACCCTGGTAATGCCTGCTATAAACGTTAACGATTCAGTGACCAAGTCAAAATTTGACAATAAATATGGTTGTAAAGAATCTTTAGTAGATGCTATCCGACGTGCTACTGATGTTATGATGGCTGGAAAAGTAGCTGTTGTAGGCGGATACGGTGATGTAGGTAAAGGTTCGGCAGCTTCATTAAGAGGTGCGGGAGCCCGTGTAATCGTAACAGAAATTGATCCTATTTGTGCACTTCAGGCAGCTATGGATGGCTTTGAAGTTAAAAAGATGGATGACGCAGTAAAAGAAGCTGACATAGTAGTAACGGCTACAGGCAATAAAGACATCGTACATGGTCGTCATTTTGAAGCAATGAAGGACAAAACCATTGTATGTAACATTGGTCACTTCGACAATGAAATAGACGTAGCATGGTTAAATGATAATGCTACCAGAGATGAGATCAAGCCACAGGTAGATAAATATACTATGGCTAATGGAAATGATATCATTTTGTTAGCGGAAGGTAGATTAGTGAATTTAGGATGTGCTACCGGACACCCTTCATTCGTAATGTCTAATTCATTCACTAACCAAACCCTGGCCCAGTTAGAGCTTTGGAATAATTCTGAAAACTACGAAAACAAGGTATATACACTACCTAAGCACCTTGATGAGAAAGTAGCAGCGCTTCACCTGAGCAAAATAGGTGTGGAGTTAGACGTCCTCACGAAAGATCAGGCCGATTACATCGGAGTGGAAATACAAGGACCTTTCAAAACAGACGCTTACAGGTATTAATAAAAATATCTAATAAATTGAAAAAGAGCTGCCTTCGGACAAGGCGGCTCTTTTAGTTTTTACTATTACCCCTTTGCGCCTCTCCGCCTCTGCGGTTAATCCCATTCTTCTCATTGTCCTGAATAGTCCATAAAGTGTCCTCTGGCAATCAAAATCTGGTTCCCGCACTGACATAAAGCAGAATAACCTTGCATAACATCATCTGAAGTGCCGGGACGTTCGTAAACTTGCTACAGAAAAAGTAAGTTACCCTATGTGCCTCATCCTATTTTCTTATCAACAACATCCTGATTACAAACTTGTAATAGCTGCCAATCGCGACGAATTTTACGATAGACCTACAGAAGAGGCAGGTTACTGGGAAGATGAACCCAATATACTTGCAGGAAGAGATATAGAAGCCGGTGGTACCTGGATGGGGATGAACCACCATGGAAAAATAGCAATGCTCACCAATTTTCGTGACCCATATAATATTAAAACGGACGCTCCTTCCAGGGGAAAACTAGTGAGTGACTTTTTGAAAAAAGATCTCAAAACGGAAGCTTATCTACAAGCTATAGCTGATGAAGGAATGAAATACAATGGTTTTAACCTCATCTGTGGCAATCCGGACCAACTATATTATTACGGCAATTATCAGCAAGGAGTACATCCTGTGCCGGCCGGTATCCATGGGTTGAGTAATGCGTTATTAGATACTCAGTGGCCGAAAGTAGACAAGGGTAAAGTCAAACTTGAAACAGCCCTTAATGCGAACCGTCTGGATATGGAAGTGTTGTTTGATCTATTA
Organism: Fulvivirga sp. M361; assembly: GCF_007097395.1. Lineage (GTDB taxonomy): Bacteria > Bacteroidota > Bacteroidia > Cytophagales > Cyclobacteriaceae > Fulvivirga. Next base: position 54,710 of record NZ_VKDC01000012.1, on the reverse strand, counting down.
TATGACAACCAAATGGCGCCTGAAAATGAATTGCCCGATACAGGGATAGGTCTGGATAAAGAGAAAGTGCTGTCTTCCATATTTATTAAAAGTCCGCGATATGGATCAAGATGCTCTACAGTAATAGCGGTGGACAAGAATAATCACGTCCGTTTTGCTGAACGGACCTATGATCTGAAGGACTTTACATTTACAGAAAAACAATTTGAATTCAGATTTTAAGGAGGACGGGTTTTGACTTGTAAATATTATGTCTTATCTTGAGAGACCAACCGGTCGGTACTATGTCTAAAGGATTAACAACAAGAGAAAAGATCATTGTAAAATCGTCAGAGCTGTTCAATGCTTATGGCTACCGTGGGTGTTCCTTAAATGATATTATGAAAGCCACCAATTTACAGAAAGGGGGCATTTACAATCATTTTAAAAATAAAGATGAAATAGCGGCAGAAGCATTTGATTATAATTATAATCGCGTTTTCAAGCGCTTCCGGGAAAGTTTGAAAGAGGCAAAGACCCCGCTGGAAAAGCTTCATAAAATAATTGACGCCTACGTATCCTTTGCCAAAGACCCTATTGTGAAAGGCGGAGGTTGTCCCATATTTAATGCGGCGATGGATGCCACCAATAGTCATCCCGAATTGAAGAGAAAGGCACGAATGGGAATTGAAGGATTACAAACTTATGTGCAGATCAAATTGAACGAAGGAGTAAAGGCCGGTGTGTTCAAGTCTGATATTAAAGTGGAAGAGATGGCAGGTCTTATTATTATGACGTTGGAAGGTGCATTGATAATGGCCCAGGTTAAGGATAATTATGAATGCCTCGACACGGCTTCAAGGTTTTTGAGAGGATATATTGAAACTAATTTGATAGAAAAGGATTATTAAAAAATAGATGTTGTATAGGGCAAAAGATATACGGGTTACTGATAGAAGTTAACAATATCCTTTAAGGACTTATTTTTTTGCCTCAAAACAGACCGAACGGTCTTTAAATATGAATGAATTTAGAACAAGTTTTGAAGTAAGATGGTCAGATGTAGATCCCAATATGCATTTACGCCATACCGTGTACCTGGACTATGCAGACCAGACACGTATCCGTTTTTTTGAGCAACAAGGTTTGTCTTTCAACAGACTACTTGAATTGAATGTTGGCCCCATCATTTTTGGAACGCAATCCAATTTCCTGAAGGAAGTGCTGCTGAGCGAAGAAGTAACCTACGACTGCCGGTTATTGGAACTTTCATCAGACGGCAGAAAATGGGTAATAAAACATAACGTGTACAAATCAGATGGCCAACTGGCCGCTGAACTTACTTATAAAGGTGCGTGGTTCGATTTAAAGGCCAGGAAACTGACGGTACCACCGGAAGAAGTCAGAAATGTAATGAACCTAATGACACCTGTTGAACAATAGATGACCTTAATCTTCATGAAAAAGAAAAGTAAAATACCCTTTGTACTTGTTTTGACCGCCAGTCTTTTTCCTGTCGTGGAGCGGATCTTACCCTGGCTGGCTTATCGTTGGTTTGTGCAGATCTTTTTCTCTACTGCCCGGTATGAACTTCCTCCTCCCGAAAAAGAGATGATCAGCCAGGCTTCCCAACAACAGATCAACTTTGAAGGTAAACGGATCCAGGTTTATGAATGGGGAGAAGGTAAACCCGTCTTGTTTGTTCATGGTTGGATGGGGAGAGCGGCGCAATTCAGAAAATTCATACCAGTATTTGTTGAGGCGGGCTTCAAAGTCATCAGCTTTGATGCTACCGGTCATGGGCTGTCTGATGGGAAAAGGTCCCACCTCATGGAATTTGCCAATATTGTTTCCATGCTTAAAGAAAAATACGGAAAATTTGAAATGGTCGTTGGGCATTCATTAGGTGGTGTGGCCTCTTTACATGCGGTCAATGATCACAAAGTCACCAATAAACTCACCATGATTGCCAGCCCGGCCATTTCAGAAGAAATAGTTACTGAATTTCGAAAAAAGATAGGCGCAAGTGTGAAATGTGAACCTTACTTCTACCACTATATCAAACGTACCTATGGAAAGGACTTTAATGAGTATTCGGCCGGTTATATTATTGCTGACACCAGGGACGTTCAGCTTCAGCTTATATATGATGAAAATGACAAAGAGGTGGGTATTAATAGCGCTCAACTACTTAAGTCAAAGTACCCCGAAACCCGGCTGATCACAACGCAAGGCCTTGGACATACACGAATTTTAAAAGAAAATGAGGTGATCCAAAGCGTGCTGAGCTTTCTGAAGGCATCCAATAAAGCACAAATAGCAGATTAAAGTATTACAAAACCTTAACCCACAGACTTACTGAGCCATTAAATAAATGCGTTGTTCTCATGTCAAGGTAGTTTGATCAGGAACGAATATCAACTAAGGCTATCCCAATATCAAATGAACCTGGCCGGATCCATGAAGTGGTATTGGCCCAATCATAATTGTCTGTAGTTTCCATTACAAATTTTTATTTACAACAATTTGCGATGGAAAAAGTGCTGGCATCCATTTTTTTAGTGGCGGGTCTTTTCGTCATCAAGGTTTGTACGGATAGTGATGTGTCTCATTCCGTTTTAATTCCGACTATTTCAACGTTCAGCCCCAGGTCAGGGGCCGCCGGCACGGAAGTTAAACTCATAGGGACCAATTTTAGTACAATCGTTTCTGAAAATACGGTTTGCTTTAGTGGTAAATTGGCTATTGTCAGTACGGCTTCATCTACTTTGCTGACGGTTAAAGTTCCTGAGAGTGCTACCAGAGGCAGGATCATGGTTAAAGTGGGAGAGCAATCTGCTACCAGCTCGTCTGACTTTATTATTGCAACTACTTTGGGGAAAGCCAGGGAATAATACGGCTGATTTGGGTGTGTCGTTAGAGAAAGCATCATAAATCTTTCCATTGGTAGTTTGATAACCATTGATCGTAATATTCTGTAAATCAGCAAGTTTTGCGAGAATGCCCGTGTTTGTTCATGAGACGATAAAAATTACCTTTAATTTTCAACCTGGCTATTAAGCTTCGAAGACTATATTTACTTAAACAACATTAATGGGTAAATATGAAACGTATACTAGCTTTAACTCTTTTTGGGGCCTTTCTTTATGGCCTCCAGGCATGTGGTGATGATGATTCTTCTGAACCCGAATCCCCCCCGACGATCACCAATTTCACTCCTGCTTCAGGTTCTGTAGGTACGGATGTGACTATTAACGGGACCAATTTTAGTGCTACTCCAACGGAAAATATCGTTTTATTTAATAACGTAGCGGCTACGGTAAGTACCGCTTCTACAACATCATTGACGGTACAAGTGCCTGTAGCGGCTACCACAGGAAAGATCTCTGTGACTGTAGGAGCACAGCAGGTTACCAGCGCGACTGATTTTACCGTTACAGGTGTGGCCGGTGGTGGAGGCATTACCGCACAAGATTTTAATGTTACCATTCCTGAAAACCCTACTTCTGATCAGGTACTGGGGCAAGTGCAGGCAAGCGCTTCTTCCGGCAATGTGACCTTTATCATTTCCCAGCAAAACCCGGAGGGAGCCATGGCCATTGATGCCAATACAGGAGAACTGACCGTAGCCAATGCATTACTATTCGATTTTGAAACTAACAACGAGTTGACCGCGACAATTCAACTGGCCGCGGGAACAGAAGCGATGACTGTTACAGCTACCGTTACACTAACGGATGTAGCGGAAGGGCCTGTAGCCACTTCCCCCTTTACTACTACCTGGCAGACCACCTCGGCGAATGAGTCGATTACCATTCCGGTCAACACGGAAGATTATACCTATAACTATACGGTAGATTGGGGCGATGGTAGTACTGATGTTAATGTAAAAGGGAATGCAGCGCATACCTATACAACGGCTAATACTTATACAGTAAAGATAACCGGAGAGTTTCCTGCGATACGCTTTTCCGATAGTGAAGTAGACAGAAATCAGATACAAAGTATTGAACAATGGGGGGATATGAAATGGCAATCTATGCGTGGTGCTTTCACCAATTGTCAAAATCTGACCTATAATGCTACCAATGCCCCTGACTTATCTGATGTCACCGATATGTCAGGAATGTTTTCAGGTGCAGCTTCATTTGATGGAGATCTTAACAATTGGAATGTAAGTAATGTGACAAATATGTCTAGTATGTTTGCTCGTACAGCCGTATTTAATGGGAACATCAGTAGTTGGGATGTGAGTAAGGTGACCAGTATGCGTTTTATGTTTACGGAAACCATTTCCTTTAACCAGAATATAGGAAGTTGGAATACTATCTCGGTAACAGATATGGGTAATATGTTTTCAGGAGCTACTTCCTTTAATCAGCCTATCGGGGGTTGGAACACAAGCTCAGTCCTATTTATGGATTCTATGTTTGAGGTGGCGACATCATTTAATCAGCCTATCGGCACTTGGAATGTAAGTTCAGTCACTGGGATGAGTTTTATGTTTTCAGGTGCTAGTGTATTTAATCAGCCCATTGGCACTTGGAATGTGAGTGCTGTGACAGATATGTCAGTGATGTTCGCCAATGCTACCTCATTCAATCAGGCCATAGGAAGTTGGGATGTTGGTAAAGTGACCAATATGAGTTTTATGTTTTTCGATGCTGGTACATTTAATCAGCCTATTGGAGGTTGGAATACGAGTGCCGTGACCAACATGAGCAGTATGTTTTCCGGTGCTAGTGCATTTAATCAACCCATTGGAACTTGGAATGTGAGTAGCGTGATTAATATGAGTTTTATGTTTTCCGAGGCCAGCGTCTTTAATCAAAGCATTGGTACTTGGACGATAGATGAAGTGACGGATATGCGTGGCATGTTTTCAGGAGCGCAGTTTTTTGATCAGCCCATAGGAAATTGGACCGTGAGTAAGGTGACCGATATGAATGGAATGTTTGCCGCTGCCTTTGCGTTTAATCAGGATATAGGAGGTTGGAATGTGAGTTCAGTGACAGATATGGGGCTTATGTTTTCCGGTGCTGTTACATTCAACCAGGATATTTCAGGTTGGAATGTTAGTGAGGTGAAGGACATGAAAATTATGTTCGAAAATGCTGACTCCTTTGACCAGAATCTGGGTGGTTGGAATATATCATCTTTGACTGATGCAACAGATATGTTAGGTTCCTCCGGCCTGTCCCAATCGAACTACGATGCTACCTTAGATGGCTGGTCGAAACTGACTACAGTACCTTCTAATGTTACACTGGGTGCTGCTGAGTTGACCTACTGTGCTTTAGGTGAGACAGCAAGAAACGTATTGGAGGGAACTAAAGGATGGACCATAACAGGCGATACAAGAGGGTCCGCAATAGATTGTGGTGAATAGCACAAAAGAATGATGTTTATTTTTTGATGAACATAGGAGGCTGTCTCAATTTTTGAGACAGCCTTTTTTGTGACGTAACCTTAACAAGTAGGACATCGGGCCTGGTTGGACCATCAAATTACTGCAATAACTATTAGGCACTTAATCCTTCTTTTGACCGTTTAAGGAATAATTGCCACCGCTTTATTATTCAATCACGTAATTAGTGATGCAACCTGGCATTTACTATTTTTGATCCGCTTAACACATCGGCCATGACCAAAATAATCGAAACAACCGATATCTCGAAAATCTACAAAATGGGTAACCAAACCGTGGAGGCGCTTAAGTCGATCACCATGGAAATTAACCAGGGCGAATACGTTGCTTTTATGGGGCCGTCAGGTTCCGGCAAATCTACTTTGATGAACATCATAGGCTGTCTCGATACACCCACTGCAGGAACGTATATTTTGAATAACAATGATGTAAGCGATCTGACGGAAAATGAATTGGCTGAGATCAGGAATAAAGAAATTGGCTTCGTATTCCAGACCTTTAACCTGCTTCCACGTGCTACATCGCTGGAAAATGTGGCACTTCCGCTAATCTATGCCGGCTATGGCAAGTCTGAAAGAGAAGAAATAGCCCTTAAGTCGCTTACAAATGTAGGATTGGGAGATCGCGCTGATCACAGGCCTAATGAATTATCAGGAGGTCAGCGTCAACGGGTGGCGATTGCCAGGGCTTTGGTAAATGATCCTTCTATCATCCTGGCAGATGAACCTACCGGTAACCTGGACAGCAAAACATCATACGACATCATGGAGCTTTTTCAACAGTTGCATGACAAGGGCAATACGATCATTATGGTGACCCATGAAGATGATATAGCCCACTATGCACACCGGATTATCCGGCTTCGGGATGGGCTGGTTGAAACGGATGTTTTGAATGATAATGTGACACGCCGCGAAATACAGGCAACTATTGGATGATGAGATTATGAAGGTATATACAAAGACAGGAGATAAAGGAACAACTTCTTTATTTGGAGGGGCCAGAGTGTCGAAGTCCCATATCCGAATAGAATCGTACGGGACAGTGGACGAGCTAAACTCCTACATTGGTCTGCTCAAAGACCAGCCGGTTAACCAGGATCGAAAAGACCTGCTTGAAAACATCCAGGATAAAATGTTTACCATCGGGGCTATATTGGCTACTGAACCTGGTAATAGCAAAGTGAAAGTGCCTACGTTATCTATGGAACACGTTAGTTCACTGGAAGAAGCTATGGATAAAATGGATGAAAGTCTGCCTGCAATGAAAAACTTTGTACTTCCGGGAGGACATCAGTCGGTTTCTTATTGTCATATCACACGTTGTATTTGCCGTCGTGCAGAGCGGTTGACCATTGCCTTGAATGAAACAGAGCCGGTGGATCCCGTGGTCATCCAATACTTAAACCGGTTATCAGACTATTTTTTCGTATTGGCAAGGAAAGTGGCCCTGGAGCTGGATATTACAGAAACACCCTGGCACCCTAACAAATAATACTTTCCTTTTACGTATTTTTGACCTGTTAAAACAGCCGCTGTGAGGTGGAGGACATAAATTTTAATAGTATGATAGATACGTTGAACATCCAGGTGAACAAGACCAGCCATTCCAACATTGGTAAGTTAGATTTTAATAATATTCAGTTTGGGAAACAATACTCAGACCATCTTTTCGTGGCAAAGTATGAGGGCGGGACCTGGAAAGACGTACTTATCGAGCCTTATGAAGACTTACGTATTAGCCCTGCGAGTCCGGCATTGCATTATGGTATATCCATTTTCGAAGGACTAAAAGCCTATAAAAATGATAAAGGTGAGATTTTAGTCTTCAGGCCTGACAAAAACCTGGAACGCCTTAATATTTCTGCCGAAAGAATGTGTATGCCTCTCATTTCAGAGCAGCTTTATTTTGAAGGCCTTAATACGCTTCTGGACCTGGATAGAGACTGGGTACCTTCTACTCCCGGTACCTCACTTTACATACGTCCTTTTCTTATTTCAGATGATGACTTCATAGGCATAAAACCCTCTGAAGATTTTCGTTTTTTGATTATCACCTGTCCTGTAGGTGCCTATTATTCTAAGCCCGTAAAAGTTAAGATAGAGACACATTACACGCGGGCAGCAGAAGGCGGTAGTGGTTATTGTAAAACAGGCTGTAACTATGGCCCGGCGATATATCCGGCCAAACTAGCCCAGAAAGATGGCTATGACCAACTACTTTGGACTGACGGTAAAGAACATAAGTATGTAGAAGAATCCGGCACCATGAATGTCATGTTTATCATGGACGGTAAGCTGGTAACCCCCTCGTTAGGAGACAGCATTCTTAATGGTATCACACGGGATAGTGTGCTTACACTGGCCCGTGACTGGGGCATGGAAGTAGAAGAACGAAGAGTAGCCGTAGATGAGATAATAGCCGCTGCCAGGGAGGGCAGACTTCAAGAGGTCTTTGGAGCCGGAACAGCAGCCACCATAGCCCAGATAGAATCGATAGGCCATGAAGGTACTGACTACTCTCTACCACCGGTGGAAGGGCGTGAATTCTCTAATAAAGTGCTAAAAACACTGGATGATATAAAATATGGTCGGATCGAAGATAAATTCGATTGGATCCATAAAATTTAGTCGTTGAATGGTATCGTTTATCGTGTCATTTTACGTGATAAGCTATTTACAACTTTATAAATGCAATCACACCGGTTGCATTTTTTATTTTCATAGAAACCAAACTTGCCGTACGTGTTTTTACGATTGATACCTCTTCTTCTTTTTTTTGCTTTTTACCACCCAACACAAGCGCAGCGCTACTTAGTACTGAGTAAAGTAAATAAACCCCGAAAGCAGATCATCTTTAATGAAGGAGAAACCATACGCTTTAGGTTGAAAGGAGAACGCTTTTTTACCTCAGCATCTATCCTCGGATTGGGTAATGATGAAATAAGATTCCATTATTACAGGATAAAGTTAGATGAAATAGAAGAAATTGATATTCGTAATAAAAATTTCACCATATTTAATTTTAAAAACTGGTCGGGGATCTTCCTGGTAGCAGGGCCATTATTCTTAGTAATAGACCAGTTCAATCAGACCGCGATCATGAATGAATCCTTTAGGGTGAGTAGTGAAACGGCAACAATAAGCGGTGCATTCGTTGCGACTGGGCTATTGCTTAGAGTGATAGGTAAAAAAAGATGGAAGTGTAATAAAAAGAAGCATCGGATGCAAATTTTAGATTTTAGGGTTAAGTAGATCATTTAGATAATATGACATTAACCATTACCTGTTGTAGGTATTAAAGCATTTATAAGATGTAGTTGAAAAGTACTTTTGCAAGTCAGAGATAGAATACGGATGCCGGCAAAACGACTTATTATTTTATGGATTTTTTTTATCCTGGGATGTACGATATCATCCGCACAGACTCCATATGTTCTGAATGTTGATGTCGTTGATCCCGTATCATTGAATGATCATTGCCTTGTTTATCCTGATTCGACTGGTGAGCTTAGCCTGGAAAGTATCCTTTCAAAAACCATAAAAGGCTATCCTCTTAATGAAGTGGGGGATCTAAAGGAGAATGTCACTTACTGGGGAGTATTCCGGATCAAAAGTAATGCAGGAGCTGATCAGGACCTCTTGTTGGATCTGGGGGAGAATAATTTTGCCGAACTGTATATTTTCAAAGATAGCCTGCTGGCTCATTATGAAACCGGTGAATTGGTAGCAGGGTCGAAGAAACAACTGCCGAACGGTAGGAAAATGAGCACTTTTCCTATTAAGACTTATACAGGAGAAACGGTCACTTTTTATGTTCGTGTGTCTAATTCTCTTCATTTTTCACCGGTTTTAGACCCAATGATCTGTGCCCCTCAGCAATGGTGGCAGGGAAGAAGATTGGAAACAATGCTCCAGGCAATTTTTCATGGTATACTAGGCCTGCTCATCATTTATAGCATCATATTCTTCTTCATGTATCCGCACAGGATCTATGTTTATTTTGCGTTATATGCCGCTACTATAGCACTCTATTTTTTATGGTTTAAAGGAATTTTACATGAATTTATACTTCCTGAATATCCTGGCATAAATATTTATCTATGGTTGTCTGAGGGGCTGGTACAGGTATTCTATATACAGTTTGCCCGGCACTTTCTGGAAACCTGGCACTTGACACCAAAGTGGGATAAGCTGTTTAAATGGATGGTAAGGCTGGGGTATGGTTTTTTTGTGTTCGAAGTAATTCTTTTTATAGTTACTCACAATCGGCCCCTGGTATCCGCTATAACGAATAATTTTGCTTTATTAAACATTCTCATTGGCCTGGTATTCCTGTTTTATCTATACAAAACGAAGAACCGGCTGGCCATTTTTTTTATCTACGGGTCCGCATTATTTGTGTTTTTCTCTTTGTTGGGAGTGGTTTTGTTCCAGTATTTTGATTTTGAACAAGCCATCTATTTTATTCAGGTTGGGAATATATTAGAGCTATTATGTTTCTCCCTGGGTTTAGGCTACAGGGTAGGGCTGTTGCAAAGAGATAAAAGGATTGCAGATCAGCGACTTATTGAGGAATTACGCAAAAATGACATTCTTCAAAAGAAAATAAATGCGCAATTAGGAAAGGCCATAGACACTAAAGATCTGGAGCTAGAGCATAAAAATGAAGAGTTGGAACAATTGGTTGCTGATCTGCAATCGGCTAATTCAGACCTGAAAGCATTTGCCTATTCTATTTCACATGATTTGAAAACACCATTGAGAGGTATTTCATCCATGGCCACGTTCATCGATCAGGATTTTGGCAATGACATGGCCCCCAAGGCCAAAGAATATCTCACTATTTTGCAGGCACGTGTCAAAAAAATGGAAACCCTTTTTAATGGCATATTGGAATATTCTAAATCTACCACTACTGAACAGGTTAAATCTTACATTAACTTGAATACATTGCTCCGCACGGTGGATGAAGTGATTGATCGCCCGGAGGGCATTCAAATTGCTATTGAAAGAAACCTGCCTGGCGTTTATGGTTATCCAACTAAAATGTACCAGGTATTCCAGAACCTCATTGGCAATGCCGTCAAGTTTGTTGATAAGGCAAATGGCAAAATAGAAGTGGGGTATATGGATGAAGAAGACCATTGGAAATTTTTTGTAAAAGATAATGGCTGTGGCATTCATCCGCGAGAAATTGAGCGAATATTCGTGATCTTTAAGACTTCCATGTCCAATGGTAATGAAGGTACAGGTGTAGGGCTATCCATTGTTAAAAGGATTATTGAACAACATGGTGGAAATATCTGGGCCGAATCCAAATTAGGCCAGGGATCTTACTTCTATTTTACCCTTCCAAAACAGGAGTAATTATAATTTTAGTAAAAGCTCAATTCCATTGAATGGGATCGGGTGGTTACTTACCTTAGCGAAAATTTTAATTGATATGACAACAGACGAGTTGAAAGACTTGAAAGCCCGTGTAGAGGCTTTGAGGAGGTATCTTTGACTACGATAAAAAAGTAGAAGAGGTAAAAGAAGAAGAACTGGTAACGGCACAACCTGGTTTTTGGGATGACCCTAAAGAGGCAGAGAAGGTGCTGAAAGCAATACGAATTAAAAAAGTGTGGACGGATAGCTTTAGTACGGTGAAAGCCTTATTAGAAGACCTGGAAACACTACAGGAGTTTTATGAAGCGGGAGACGTGGAGGCAGAAGAGATGGATTCGGAGTATGCCAAAACGATCAAAAGCGTAGAAGACCTTGAGTTCAAAAAGATGCTCAGTGGAGAAGAAGATCAGTATGGCGCTATCCTGGAGATCAACCCTGGTGCAGGAGGTACGGAAAGCCAGGACTGGTCTGACATGCTTAATCGCATGTACATCATGTGGGCTGAAAGCCATGGATACTCAGTAAAGCAAATAAATTACCAGGCTGGAGAAACGGCGGGTATCAAGTCTGCAACACTGGAAATTGACGGGCCATTCGCCTATGGTAATTTGAAATCGGAGATAGGAGTGCATCGCCTGGTAAGGATCTCTCCTTTTGACTCTGGCGGCAGGAGACATACTTCCTTTTCCTCTGTTTATGTATCCCCCATAGTAGATGACGACATAGAGATCGACATTAATCCTGCCGATGTGGAATTGCAGACCTCACGTTCCGGAGGTGCAGGGGGACAGAATGTGAATAAAGTGGAGACGAAAGTCCAGCTTACACATAAACCCAGCGGTATAGTAGTGGTATGCCAGGTGGAAAGGTCGCAGCTGGCGAACAGGGAAAGGGCCATGAAAATGTTGAAGTCACGTTTATACCAGTTAGAGCTGGAAAAGAGAAATGCCGAACGTGACAAAGTAGAAGCGGGCAAAATGAGGATCGACTTTGGCTCTCAGATAAGAAATTATGTGCTACACCCTTATAAACTCATTAAAGATGCCCGGACAGGTGTGGAGCGTACAGATGTTCAGAACGTGCTGGACGGTGATCTTGACGATTATATTAAGGCATTTTTACTGGGATACCAGAACGAATCCGAAGAGTAGTTGGACGGTACCAAAGGCAGGCACAGTAATAGTAGGAGTATAATAACATTAACCCAACAACTTTACATGGTTGTTGGGTAAACTTTTTTATAACGGTGGAAAAACAAAAAACCTACACCCTTCAGTTTTGGTTGCTATGCTTTAGTTCATACCTGTTTTTTGCCAGCTTTAATATGATCATTCCTGAGTTGCCCGGGTATCTTACCCGTCTGGGAGGGGAGGAATACAAAGGTCTTATTATCTCTCTTTTCACATTGACGGCAGGCTTGTCCCGTCCGTTCAGCGGCAAACTAACGGATAAGGTCGGCAGAATACCGGTCATGGTGTTCGGTTCCGGAGTTTGCTTCATCATAGGTTTTCTATATCCTATGATATCTTCTATTACCGGTTTTTTTCTGCTTCGCTTATTTCATGGTTTTTCAACAGGGTTCAAGCCCACTGGAACGGTAGCTTATATTGCAGACATTGTACCTGCAAACCGGCGAGGAGAGGCGATGGGATATTCCGGTGTATTTGGTACCATTGGTATGGCGAGCGGGCCCGCTTTGGGTGGACAAATTGCCATATCCTATTCGCTGGATGCCATGTTCTACACGTCGTCAGCATTTGCTATACTTTCGGTTCTTATCCTCATTGGAATGAAAGAAACGCTACCAAAACCGGAAAGATTTAGCCTTGAACATGTGAAGATCAAGCGAAATGAGATATTCGATCCCTCCGCCATACCACCCTCCATAGTTATGTTACTTACCTTGTTTCCTTTTGGCGTTATACTCACAGTTATGCCTGATTATAGTGAATACATGGGTTTGGAGAATAAGGGCATTATATTTACCGTGTTTACGCTTACCTCCTTGTGCATGCGGGTCTTTGCGGGGAGAGCTTCAGATAGATATGGCAGGGAAAAGATACTTCTGGCAGCGGCTGTATTGAATGCCACCTCTATGTTGATCATTGGGTTTTCTACGTCCGTCGCCATGCTGGTAGTTGGCAGTGTTTTTTACGGTGCCGGTGTTGGTATGAACTCCCCTACATTGTTTGCCTGGACTACTGATCTGAGCGATGAGAAAACACGAGGAAGGGCCTTTGCCACCGTTTTTATTGCACTGGAGCTGGGGATTATGGCTGGTGCATTGTTTTCAGGATGGATATACGATAATAATGCAGAGAATTTTCCTGTTACATTTGTTTCAGGTGCTTTCCTTACCATCGTTGCGATCATTTACCTTGTAGGTAGGATAAGAAAGAAACGCTTGATGATGGCCAAGTAAAATGAGATCATCTTGTTGCTTTTCAGGTATCTTAATACTTGTGCTTTTAGTGCATTTTTGATCTAATCTTTTGAGAAGAAGATTTTTAAGTTTTATAGGTTTGAAACATTAAGAACATTATGGTTTAATTTTTCGGAAATCAAATGAAAATACTTTCGTGATGAGAAGCTCTGTTATCTTTTTAGTTGTTTTTTGGCTGTTATTTGGTTCACTTTATGGTCAGTCTTTGGTGAAGGAAATACCCATTGGGCAGGCTACCAATGGCTCAGGCTTTTTCTTGGGCGCTAGTCTTAAAGGTGTAGAAATTATACCTTTTTATTATAATGGTTTTGATAACGGCTTGTTAGCCATAAAAGACAAAAAAAGGATTGTTGTTAAAGAAATGACTCCTGACTTTTCGATATCAAATAGTGTAGAGGCTCAGGTACCGGAATTAAGTCGTTTGTTAGGTGGGACCAGACACCATAATATGGTTTCTTTGTTCTATTTAGCTCAATCAACTCAATTTGATCAGACGATTATTATCCAAGAGATCGTTTTTGGAAATAAAGTGCACAAACAATACAAAGTTCGTTTAGGAAAAGATGAAAAATTCTTTACTTCCATATCTGACAATAATAAATGCTACATTTTAACTAGAATTAGGAATAGCTCAGATGTATGTATCTACCCCCTGAAACCAGGTGATTACCCCAGGAAAATGAAGTTCACGTTAGGGCCGGTTGTGCGTAGCGGAAGGAAAGTGCCATTTTACAGGGCCTTTAATGAAAGTCCTGTTTTTATATCTGAAAATGCTCCGAGCAGTTTTTTGGCTACTTCCAAAGACCATAAAATATACATGAAAGACGACGTTGTTTGGCTGACCATGGACAACTATGAGCATTATACATTGCTCATTAAGCTGGATATTAAAAATGAGTTCGCTCGAATGGAGAGGGTAGAACATATTGTATCAAAACGTGAATATAACAGAACCAATTCGCTCATATTTCAAAATGTTATATACAGTCTTTCAACGTGTGACGCACAATTGTATTTAACGTTGCGCGATATTAATACAAAAAGAGAAATACAGTCTTTCTCGGTAAGCAAATATCAGCAGATAAATTTTAAAAACTCTCCCATTTTTCAAGAGGGCGGCGGCGGTGTTAGAGAAATGCAAATTAATGAAACAAAAACATTCCTAAGAAAAATGTCCAGACTTTCAGTGGCATTGGCCATAGAGGAGATAGATGATAAATACAAACTTTCAATAGGAGGTTTTAAGGAAATAACAACAGGTTATGGTGGTTTTGTACCAGGAGGAGCAGGAGCCTTTGTTTCTTCACCAGTTTTCACAGCTTATTCACTCAATTCATGGGGTAACAAGTACGTTTACTTTAACACTATATTAGAAGCTGAGACACTAGATTATTTGGAAAATGAGCCGGTAAAAACGGGTCATTTCGAAAAAATCAAAGCTTTTGAATCAGAAGTCACACCAAAACCTATGATCTCTACAGTTTTTAAATTTAAAGGACACTACTACTACTGTTACTATCATAAAAAAGATGATATGCTCAGGTTTGTTAAGTTTTGATTCTACAAAGAGAAAGATAGTCTGTATTTGTCCAATAGCTTTACAAACAACAGAGGCTGTCCTTTCAAGACAACCTCTGCTTCTTTGTGATTGAGTTTTTAACCTGACATTACATCTTCCTCACTTTACCACTTCCAGAAGAACTGGCATTGACATTACGTGGATCGCCTTTGTAACGAACGCTTCCACTTCCGCTAATCCTTGAATCAATAGATTCCACAGCATGGATTTCACAGCTTCCTGAACCCGATATTCTGATTTTAAATGAATTAGCTTTAAAATTCTCTGCTCTTACACTTCCCGATCCACTGATGGCCACATGAGACCTGTCACCTTCACCGCTCAGGTAGACTTTTCCTGATCCTGAAATCGTGATATCAGTTTCTTTTGCATCGGCCTTCAGATCCATACTTCCGGATCCGCTTACTTTTAGCTCCAGGTAGTCCGTAGTGAATTTATTCTCTCCATATGCTTTA
This sequence comes from Fulvivirga sp. M361, assembly GCF_007097395.1. Lineage (GTDB taxonomy): Bacteria > Bacteroidota > Bacteroidia > Cytophagales > Cyclobacteriaceae > Fulvivirga. Next base: position 39,436 of record NZ_VKDC01000012.1, on the reverse strand, counting down.
CCGGACCCTGAAAGATTAAGACTTTCCAACTCCCTGACCGTAACGTAAATTTCTAATCCCCGGGTACTTGACCCGCCAAACCAGCTGTTAGATTTATTCCTGATGACAAGCTTTCCGCTGCGTACTTCTGTTAGTATTTCTTCAATGTTGTCTCTGTCACCTTTGAGTTCCAGTTTCTGAACATCCCCCTGCCGGATATATAATTTGCCCGAAGTGCCAAAAGAGATCTTCTCAAATTTGGCTACATCACGTACTTCAGAAGATTGAGCTATTGCCAAGGAGCTGACAATAACAAAGGATAGGAGGGTAAAGACTGACTTCATCATGATTTTTTTGTTTTAAAGACTGATACATAGCATTGAAAGTTGCACCAATTAGACTGATTTTATCAAAAAAAGTTACATTTAATTCATAGATATTGTTCCATAAAGTGAGGAAGTGATCTTACCTATTATGGTATAGTTGATCTATCCAGTTAGACTGAATACATGCAAAGTCATTATAAGACGATAACCACTTCTGCCGAAAGCATTTATAAAGAAAAGGGGAGCAAGTTCATAGGCTTTGCTTATCCTGTAAATGGTGAGGGAGAGGTCAAAGAAAGACTGGAAGCTCTGAAAAAAGCGTATCACGATGCGAGACATCATTGCTACGCCTACGTATTGGGTACTGATGGAAAACAACATCGTGCTAATGATGATGGAGAACCTAACCATTCTGCAGGAGACCCTATTTTAGGGCAGATTGTGTCGCGACAGCTTACTAATGTACTGGTGGTAGTAGTACGCTATTTTGGAGGAACCAAACTGGGTGTAAGTGGACTGATCCAGGCCTATAAGACAGCGGCAGATGAAGCGCTGTCAGGTGCGGAGATCGTGGAAAGAAAAATTACCATACCCATACAACTTATCTACACATACCAGGATACTAACGACGTGATGCGTTTGATTAATGATTTTGACCTGAAGATCATTCGCCAGGAATTTCTGGAAAACTGTAAGACAGAAGCCGAAATAGGGGTCACGTTATTACCTGCGATGAAAGCAAAGGTCCGATTACTGAATCAACTCGGAAAACAAATCGGAATATCCGATTGAAAGGCTTAAAAGTCTTTTTAAGCATTTTGACTTATAAAAGTCTGCTTTTAAAGAATCCCCTTTCTGACTGCCTTGTGAGATTTATAATTTTATTGAAATCAACCCGTGAAATCATGAAACACTATCTTTTAATGCTATTTGTTTCGGCTTTTGCCACTTTAGTAGGCTGTGTACCTAAACAAGAAAGTGCTCAATTACAATCTAAAGTAGATTCCCTTCAATATGAACTGGAAACGGCCCGGAAGGCGGTGACTGTTTTACAGGAAGTAGGAGCACTGATGGATTCTGTAGATGCTGCCCGTAACGACCTGTCCATGGATATGGAAGTGGGCACCAATTATGAAGATTACAAAACCAGGATGGAAAACATCCAATCTTACATCCGTCAGACTGAACAGAAGCTGGATGCTTTACAGGGAGAACTGGAAAAATCTGATGCTAATCGTAACGCTTATACCGGTACGGTTAAAAAACTGAGAAGAGACCTGGCTGCTAGAAATAAAGAAGTTCAATCCCTTCAGGACCAGGTGGTTGGATACAAGAGTGAAAACCAAGACCTGATCACCACGCTTAACCTGAAGTCGGATGAATTGGAGAAAAAAGAACAGGAAATAGCGCTTAGAAAGGAAGAATTAGCTTTGATCGAAGCACGGATAGAAGAGCTAAGAAAGACTTCCAAAACTACGGAAGCGGATGCCTATTATGCCCGGGCCGAAGCAATGGAGGAAGTAGCCAACCGTACAAAACTGGCACCAAAAAAGAAGAAAGAATCGTATAAGGAAGCGCTTACACTTTACCAGGAATCATTGGTACTTGGCCGTATTGATGCCCAGGATAAAATAGACGCTCTTACCAAAAAGATCTAGTTTTTTAAAGCCACCTGCGATTTTGAAAGGGCCGTAGCACTCATAATAATATGGCCCTTTACCATTTAATGCTAATCTGATGCACCTCTGATTTTATGATTGGAAATTTCAGACGGTTGTATCGCCGTTCGTATAAAATACCCCTCGTATTTAGGGATATAATTTGATTTTTTAATCCCTACATCTGTAGAAAATACTCTTTTTTTGTATCTTCCCTGACAGGCCAAATCCTAATTACTCTTTTATTGGTATGAGTGGCTAGTCATAATTGTGAATAGCATCATACTTGTTTAACCTGAACCGAACCCGACTAAAATGCGAAACATAGTTTTTGGCATGCTTCTCTTGTATTGTTCTCCCCTCATTGCGCAGCGCAGTATTCTTATTGGTTATGGTAAAAAGGCGGATCCCCCATATAACGTTACCGGAACTGTTTTTAACAGTGCTACCGGCGAAAGGATCAGTGGGGCCAATGTTTTTATTGAGCGTCAAAACATAGGGATGAGTAGCGATGAGGAAGGCAAGTTTAACTTTAGCCTTTATGAAGGGTTGTACATCATACAGGTCAGTATCATAGGTTACGAGACCCAGGTAAAAAAAATAGACCTCAAAGGACCAGGTAATGTCAATTTTCGTATGAAGGAAAATATCCTGGAGTTGGATGAGGTGGTTTTTCAATCAGAAGGAGCGGATAAAAATGTAGCCAGTAAAACTATCGGTAAAGAAGTTCTTAAGATTGAATCCATTAAAACTTTGCCACCGCTCGGAGGTGAAGTGAACGTCCTGAGAAGTCTGACATTACTACCCGGAGTCTCCACTCAGGGAGAGGCTTCCAGTGGTTTCAATGTGCGTGGCGGTGGAATAGATCAGAATTTGGTAATGTTGGGAGGCGCCACTTTGTACAACCCCTATCATTTGTTTGGCTTCTTTTCCGGTTTTAATGCAAGTGTGGTACGTGACGTGACCCTTCACAAAGGAGCCATTCCTGCTAACTATGGCGGCAGGGCTTCATCGGTAGTAGATGTAACGTATAAAAAAGGTAATTTCCGACAGTGGGGCGGGGATGTTACGGCAGGTACTACGGCTTCCAAATTTTCAATACGCGGGCCTGTAGTGAATGAAAAGCTTTCCGTGATGGTGGCTGGCAGGATCGCCTACCCAAACTGGCTTTTAAGGCAAACCAAAGATGCTAATATTGCTAACAGTACAGCGTCGTTTTTTGATGCCAATGCTGTGGTGAATTATATTATTAATAAGAAAAACAACCTGGAATATTCATTTTATATCAGTGGTGATCAATTTCAATTTGCCGACAATGTAGAGAACCGGTGGCAGAATACAGCCCAGGTATTTCGTTGGAATTCTACTATAAATGAGCAATTATCGTTTGATGTCAGTGGAGTCAGAAGCACCTATACTTCCAATCTTATCGATGATACCCCGTTGAATGATTTTGACCTGGAAACTCAGATCATACATAATGAGTTAAACCTGAATTTTAATTTCAGCCCTTCACAGAAGCAGACCATCAAAGTAGGTGTACAGACCAAGTTTCTCGAAAACAAACTGGGTAAGCTCATGCCTGCACCCGGATCAAGTGTATTACCTGCTACTATTGATGCCGAGAATGCTATAGAATCGGGTGTTTATTTTCAACATGATATTGACTTGATAGGTCCGCTTGGACTTTCTTATGGTCTCAGGTATTCCGATTTTAAAAACCGGGGACCTGGTACGGTCAATGAATATGACCCTAACCGAACCAAAAGTGTAAATACCATCATCTCTACCAGGGAGTTTGATGGGGAAGATATACAAAGTTATAATGGCTTTGAACCACGTGCGGCTTTGAAATACCAACTAAATAAAAGTACTTCCATTAAAGGTGGATACAGTCGGGTGTATCAATATATTCACCTGATCACCAACACCACAAGTGTATCCCCTACCGATGTATGGAAGCTAAGTGACCCTTTCCTGGAGCCACAGATTGTATCTCAGTATTCGCTGGGCTTGTTTAAAAACTTTAAGAATAATCGAATAGAAACCTCTATCCAGGGCTTTTATAAGGACCTGGAAAACCTTGTGGATTTTAAGGATGGAGCAGACCTCTTTGTTAACCCTAATTTGGAAACGGAGTTGATCTCCGGAACAGGTCAAGCATATGGTGTAGAACTTTTTATCAATAAAAATTATGGCAGATTAAATGGGTGGGTCAGTTATACCTACTCAAGGAGTCTGAGAGAAGTTAACGGGCCATTTGACGAAGAAAAGATAAATGATGGAGAAACGTTTTCATCCAATTTTGATACTCCCCATGTGCTTAATCTGATTGCCAATTACCGGCTGGGAAAGAATGTTACTTTTTCCAGTGTATTTAACTATAGCACAGGCCGTCCTTTCACCATTCCGGAAGGTAAATTTCAGTACCGCAGAAGAGAACTGGCTTTCTATGGCGAAAGGAATAATCTCAGAGGACCTGCCAACCATCGCCTGGATGTGTCTTTGCAATTTAACTTTCCCAGCAAACGGAAAGTCTTTGGAGGTAAATGGACGCTGGCAGTGTATAACCTGTATGGTAGAAAAAACCCCTTTTCTGTATTCTTCCAGGACTTTCCCGGACAGCAACCAGGTGCATTTAAGCTTTCAGTAGTAGGGGCACCGTTTCCTTCTATCAGTTATGAAGTAGAGTTTTGATGTGATGAAAAGAATACCTCTAAAAAATAAAGTGATGATCTTATCAGTGGCCATAGCGCTACTGTTATCCTTAGCCGCCTGTATCACTTCTTTAGATCAGGAACCTTCAGATTTTGAAGATTACCTGGTAGTGGAAGGGTTCATTAATGATGATTTTGGACCACATTCTTTTCGTGTTTCAAGAGTGAGCCGGTTTGCCGGTATACGTGACGGAGGTGCCACACCACTTATTGATGCTGACGTAAGTATAGAAGATCAGAACGGTCAGGTGACTGTATTAAGGCGAGAAACGGTGAGGAGAAAAGACCTTTTCAATGAACCTCCAGGGTGTAATATCATGATAAACTTTGTTGATGTTCAGACATCGTATAGAACCCCTGGAAGTTTTAAAGGGGAGGTGGGTAATACCTACACGCTTGAGATCAGGACACTAGATGGTAAAGTTTATCGTTCGGAACCCCAGACTATGCAACCCACCCCTCCATTAGAGGCCCTGGACCTGGCTTTTAAAGAACTTCCCAGCCTGGACGATATCGTAAAGCCATCAGGAGTGGAGGTGCTGGCCATATGGCAGGACCCGCCTGAAGAAGCTAACTATTACTTCTGGCGGATCAACGGGACCTACCGGATCTCTACTTCTGAGGAAGGACTTCCCGGTGGTACATGTTGCTTTTTTGATCCTACCGATAATAAAGAACGGAACTGTTGGATCATAGAACGGGACTTGGAGGGAAATGAAATCGCCTTTTCTGATGACCGGGTGAATGGAGAGCGGATATCCACCAAGGTAGCCTTTATTGAAGATAACGGCCTTAGGTTTGCCAGCCTGACGCTGCCGGAAGAAAAGCTGTATCATGTGGAAGTGGAACACTATCAGGTCCCTGAAGGTGCGTTTAATTTCTATCAAAACCTTAACATACTGGATGAGATCGATGGAGAAATATTCGACCCTCCTCCGTTAAGTATACGAGGTAACATATTCAATATAAATGATGTCAGAGAGCCGGTGATTGGTTTTTTCGGGGCCTATTCAGTTCAGAAAAAAGATATTTTTATTTCGAAAGAATTACTGAAGTTCCGGCAGCGGTTTACAAACCCATGTGGTGACTGCCGTATACGTGCAGGTGCACAAGTAGAAGTGCCTGAGCCTTATCAATAGTAAAACAGATCCAGATAATGTAGCACGTTCAGTCTTATGAAAACAGCTTCGAAGCTTCCGGGAAGGAATTTTAAAACGATCTGTCCTGTCACTACAGCTATTTCAGCGATGGCTGTTGCCAGCTTGGTATTACTATCGGCCTGTGTTACTCCACTAGATGTAAAACCTTCGGCTTTTGAAAATACGCTGGTAGTCGAAGGGTTTATTGATGATGATTTTGGCCCGCATGTTTTTCGTGTTTCCAGGTTGGCGAAATTTTCCGGTATACGAGATGATGGAGCTACCCCTAATATTGATGCCGAGGTACGGATAATTGATCAAAACGGTCAGGTGACGCCTGTAAGAAGGGAATCGGTGAGGCGAAAAGATGTGTTCATCATCCCCCCCGGATGTGGAATAGGTCTGAACTTCGTAGAGGTATTGACCAATTACTGGACACCCGCCACTTTTAAGGGAGAGATAGGCAATACCTACATTCTTGAGATCTGTACGGATGATAACAAAGTATACCGCTCCTTACCACAGACGATAAGGCCCACACCTCCATTAGATTCTTTACACCTTTTGTTCAAGGAATTACCCAGCCTGGACCCTGTTATTAAGCCCTCAGGAGTGGAAGTAATCGCTTCCTGGCAAGACCCTCCCGGTGAAGACAATTACTATTTTTGGCGGATCAATGGAATATACCGTATCTCTACCGCAGAAGATAATCTTTCGTCACAAACATGTTGTCCTTTTGACCCGACAGATAACGGCGCACGCGATTGCTGGATATTGGAAGATAACCGGGCCGAAATTGAGACAGCATTTTCAACTAATTTGAATGATGGCCAGCGGATATCATTACCCGTCGGTTTTATTGAAGACAACGGGCTGCGATTTACCGGTGAGGGGGTGCCTTCAGAGAAGTTGTATCATGTAGAGGTGGAACAATATGCCGTACCGGAAGAAGCTTTCGATTTCAACAGCAGGTTGAAAGTTCTGGATGAAATAGATGGAGAGCTTTTCGATCCTCCTCCCATCAGTATTCGAGGAAATATTTTCAATGTAGCAGATGAAGGTGAACCCGTCATAGGTTTTTTCGGAGCCTATTCTGTTCAGAAAAACAGTATTTTTATTCCTGAATCACTGCTAAAATTCAAACAGCGAGACCCCCGGCCATGTGGGGATTGCCGTGTAAGGGCAGGGGCACGGACTGAGACACCGGAACCTTATCAGTGAGGAGCGGCGAATATACCATTTTAAAGATCACCCTATGCCTGCGTCACGGTGATTAAACTCTAAAGCAAACCACTTTCTAAAGCCGATCTATACACGAACACCTTGTTAGGATCGTGTTGGTATTCCGAAAAGAGGTGTTCCAGCATCCTTATTACTGTGTGGTCCAACTCATCGCTTATTTTCTTAAAACGGCGGGTTTATTATATATAGATTGGTCTGCTTTCTTGGGTATAACAATTATTTGTTCTGAGATCCCTTTCTTTTTCTATTATCCGATAGCCTTGAGATGATCTGTACCAAGCTACCAGGGCCTGATTTCCTGACATCAGAAGAATGAAAAATGACCAACCTTGGTCATTGATAATAATAGCTGGAAGTGGGTTATTCACAACCACACTAAGATCAGGTTCACCAGGATCATTTTTCAGAAGTACAAAAAGTAATCGTCTATGCGACATTTTTTATGGATAGTTCTATTTGTTTCACCTTTAATAAGTTGGTCACAAGAAAGCTACGTTGCAAATACTTCGGGGTTTTCTTACGAGGATCTGGCATTTCCTGAATTTGTCCGTTTGAAAAGTCAAGAATCTAGATCAGCAGATATTGGTTTTCCCTTCAAGTTTTTTGGACAAGCCTATACCAGTGTATATATAGGCTCCAACGGTTATATTTCCTTTTTAAGGCCCGGGCGTTTTTGTTGTGGGGGACAGGAAATCCCCGATAGCAGGACTCCCAATGCTGTTATTGCAGGAAGTTGGCAAAACCTGGACCCCGAAAGGGGAGGAACAATCTCCTATCAAACCATAGGTATTGCTCCTTTTCGAAAATTTGTAGTTCAATTCGACCGCGTCCGCTTTTTTAATTCGTTTAGTGAGTCTGTCAGCTTTCAAATAAAACTTTCCGAACGTTTGAATACGGTAGAGATTCAATGTAAAGATTGTAAAGGACCGGCATGGACACAAGGCCTTGAAAATACTTCCGGTACAGAAGGGATCACTTTTCAGGAAAGAAATAATACGAATATTGGGCTCTCTGATGATGCCGTTATTTTTGAACCTTTTATAAATGATATAGCCAGTGCTAACAGCATATCACTGTCATGGTTAGAGGTCAGTAATGAAACAGGTTTCACGCTTCAGAGGTCTGATAATGGGACAGATTATACAGATATTGCTACACTTTCTGATGATGCCAGGTCATACAAAGATTCCGCCGTGGACCCGGATACCAAATACTATTATCGACTCATCACAAGGTTTTCAGGTGGTGACAGCCAAATTGATCTGACATCGGGAACACTTCCTAATACACCGGCTGATTTAGCAGCTACTCCCAATAGCGCTGTAGGCATTGAACTTACCTGGACGGAAAATTCTAATACAAGGACGGGCTACATCATTGAGCGATCTTTAAACGCTGATGATGGTTTCGAAATAATACATCACATTCGTAGAGGTACAGTAAGATATATTGATAACTCACTTAAACCTGAAACTACGTATTATTATCGCATTTCGGCAGAAAATGATCAGGGTATATCTGCTGCATCCAATGTGGTTTTTGCCGCTACTCCGGCCAGATCAACATTGTATTTTGTAGATGCCGATGCTGAAGGAACAAATGATGGAAGTTCATGGGCCAATGCTTTTAACGATTTGACCGATGCCTTAACAGCAGCCGAAGATGGATCTGATATTTGGATCGCAGAAGGCATTTATAAGCCGGGAGGAGAGACTCCTTCAGAAAGCTCAAAATTCAGTGTATTCAGGCCCGGGTTACGTATTTACGGTGGTTTTGATGGAACGGAAACCTCGTTGGAGGACCGGGATGTAAGTCTGCACACCACTATTTTAAGTGGGGACATAGGCGTCATTGATGACCCGTCAGATAATGTAGACGTCATTGTTCAGTATACGAATAGATTTAATGATAATGATCTGCAACTGTATAATATGACCATCAGAGGCGCACATTCAAGCAATGCCAGAGGCGGAGGGCTCAGTTGTATTGGAAAAGTGAGATTGATAGAAATAGTATTTGAAGACAATCAGGCGCAACTGGGTGGCGGGCTTTATAGTACCCACGATGTTATACTATTTCGTTGTACGTTTCGAAATAATATCGCCACACAATCAGGCGGGGCCCTTTTTCTCGGAGCAAACAATAGGAGACGTTGGTCAATTACCAGGTCCGGGTTTTACAATAACTCATCAGATAGTTGGGGAGGTGCCATATTTGTGAATTCAGACAATGCCCGTCTTGCACTCGATACACTGTATATCAATGATGTGAATATTTCTGATAATACCGCAGATGGCCTTGGTGGAGGTCTGTTTGTTGGTAGGGATACTGAGATGCACATGTCCAATACGGCTATTGTTAATAACAATGCTCTGGGGTCATCCGGATCAGGGGGAGGTTTACATATTTTAAGCAGTGCTCCTATTGATATAAATAACACTACCATATCCGGAAATCGTTCGACTAGCTCAGCTGGTGGAATATTATTGAATCGTAACAGTTTAGCTGTAAAACTAGACCATGTTACCATTTTCAATAATGAGTCGGTAACTGGTGGAGGGTTGTATTTTGATGCAAGTCTTCCGAGTGAACGAGTACAGATCCAGAACACGATCATCGCAGGTAACCGGGCGGATGATGGTTTTGATGATATAAGAGGTGGCATCACCAGTCTTGGCCATAACCTTATTGGTAACATAGGTTCCCAGTCATTTAATACCAACACAGAAGGGGACCTATATGGCGATACGCAAGAAAGAAGTGAAGCGAATGACGGGGCGACACGAGTTACTGAAGGTCCGGTAGATCCTTTATTGGAAGACTTAGCAGATAATGGCGGCAACACTCCTACGCATGCCTTGAAGAGTGATAGTCCTGCCTTGAACGCCGGCTTTTTTTTAACACAGGCGTTTGACCAAAGGGGGTTTTGGCGTATTGGTATCCCTGATATGGGAGCTTATGAATTTAATGTACCTCCCTTCAGGAAGGAGGGTATTCCAGATGTAGTCATGGCACGACAGCGTACCTTCTCTTTTGACATACCGGAAACTGCTTTTGATACCGGAGATGAACTGGGAGATATTTTTAGTTTCGCAGCAAAGCTGGCAGATGATACCATGCTTCCCGAATGGCTTACGTTTGATGGTCGTCGGTTTACAGGAACTCCATTAAGTGATGATGTTTCCATAATGGTGAAAGTGACGGCTACGGACCTGCATGGACAGAGTGTGCCGGATGAATTCATGATCACCCTGGTTGATGCTCCGGCCGTGGCCAATCCCTTAGAAGACCAGGAAGCATTCGAGCTCCGTCCGTTTACGTTTACAGTACCCGAAAATACCTTTAGTCCGGGGAATGCCGGGGATGAGATAACGTATAGTGCAACACTCAGTAATGATAATCAACTGCCTGTATGGCTTACTTTCAATGAGACTTCACGTGAGTTTTCAGGGACGCCTGCTGTTGATGATCAGCCGGTTACGGTAAAAGTAACCGTTACAGACCAGCGTGGATTTTTTGTATCAGATGATTTTGAAATTGGCGTTACGAATGGCCCCAAGGTGAATAATGGAATAGGCGATCAGGTAGCTTTTCAACTGCAGGAGTTTTCATTTGTTATACCTGAAAATGCTTTTGCACTTGGAAATACAGGAAGTCCCTTAACCTACAGCGTCACACTCAGTGATGGTAATGTGTTACCGTCCTGGCTGAACTTTGAAGCTGCCACGCGTAGTTTCTCCGGTACTCCTACCCGTGAGGCCGGACCCGTAACGATAAAGGTATTAGTGACGGATGAAAATGAATTTACCGCATCGGATGACTTTGAGATCACTATGAATATCATAACAGGTGTAGGTCGGTCAAGCAACAATGAGCTGCACGTGCATCCGAACCCTATGCAGGACAGACTCCACATCTATCTACCCTCTAATGACAGTGAAACAGTGGAGGTGACCATTACAACAGTTAGCGGCGTGCTACAATTGAAGCAAATTGTGGCCTATGAGGCAACCGGGATAAACCTGGATACTTCAAGTCTGAAAAAAGGGATGTATGTTTTACGTTTGGTCACGAAAAGGACCAATTATGAACAAAAAATAATAAAGCAATAATGAGAAAGATGAGTTGCATGGACGACTTTTTCATCTCATCCGATATTTCTAATGATTACTTACAGCTTATTGAGCCTATAAGATAGTCATAGTAGAATAAGATTTTAGCTAGTAGGACGTGTAGTAACCCCAAATTGGCATTAAAGCCTTTTTGGGGTTCTATTTACACGAAATCGATTTATTGTTTTGACAGAAACAAACCACGTTCTTTTTTATGCCATGATACCTGGACTGTGTATGAAGCCATGGGATATTCAATGAATACTCATTTATATGCATTTAAGACAGTTTACTATTAATATTGATTTTGAACCTTTCATGAAGTATTCCAAATAATTCTTCTTCACCATCAATGATGGACTCTTTTTTTACTCCCTCCCTTTTCTCTATGAACCTGTTATTAATAATGGTAATCCTACCCTTGTCATTGGGCAATGTACAGATCATGTTTTTTACAAAATGTGATTCACTGGAATATTGCTTGAATTTACACTGTGGCTGAAAGTCTGCTATACTTCTTGGTTGGATATTAAATTGGTATCTCCTGGTAAAAACACTTTCATCGATTGACTCGGACAATGTATAATCATGCTCATTTAACTTATTGATTTTGTAGCTTTTGAACCAATCCCTGGAAATGACATTTTCCTCCATTTTGATGGGTGAAATGAACAAGTCTCCAAAGCCCACATCCACCAACCATTTGTCTTTGAGATCAACTACGATCGACATGTGATCGAATTCGGGGCCTAGTATTTGATCTTGATCGTAAATTCTCGACGATATCATCGATGCCTTGAAACCTAATTCATTCAGTAATTGCCAGAACAGGTAATTCAATTCGTAACAAAACCCACCTCTCATTTTCCTGATCACTTTGTCATAGATGGCCTCTGGCTCTAGTTGGATTGGAATGCCATAATGGATATCCAGGTCCTCGAAAGGGATATTCAATACATGTTGCCTGTGCAGCTCCTGTAAGGTCTCCTCGTTAACCTGGATCTTCTTTTTGAACCCAATCCTGTTTAAATAATCTGAATACATATTTTCTATGTGTCGCGTGATTCCTTATCTGCTCTCAATAGTCCCTCTTAGCCAAACTATTAATATTCCGGAGGTCTCTTGCCGGTTGATCATGCAAATTGAAATTTTTTATCAATAACTCATACATATGCTGCCCTAAGCGCCTGCCTGGAAGCTCTGTCCACCAAACTAAATAATTGACCCATGACATCCCGTTGCCCTGAAGGCTGGTGTCCCGGCACTTTCATCAAATGGGGATCCAGCATATCCACTATATCATAAAACTGGCGGTAGAGTTCATGGTTATTCAGTAACTTATTTTTCCCGGAGCGATAGCCGGTTCGTTCTAAGTCACTTCTCCTTCCAGGTAATCCAATAATATTTTGCGAATCCGTGTAAACCACCAGCTTTTTATTCGTTTCGCAAACCTCTGTCAGGGCCCATAACAAGGTCTGCAACTCAAGCTTTGTAGATGAGGTATCTTCGAAGCGCTTTACCTGAACTCTTGACTTTAGGGAATCTATGGAAAGTTCATGTTCAGAAACCGATAAATAGGCTCCATATCCAATGTTGCGTATTGTATTCACACTTCCATCAACGAACATCAATTGTTTATCCATACAATTAAAAAACGGATTGCTGCCATCTACCCATAACTAATGTCTGTTTCAAAGATGTTCATTTTACACAGTTTGTTTGTCTTTGGTGACCCAATAATAAACGCCAAGCGCCAATGACCCGAATAGGGCAAACCCTAATACCAGGGGAAGAACGGATCCGGAATAACTATTTCCGACAACAATAGAAAAAGGCACTGAGATCATAGTGGATATGGATCCTATGATAGCAGCTCCTATTCCGGCGATATGTCCCAATGGTTTCAGTGCCATAGCATTTAAGTTGCCCACCAGGATGCCAAAGCAGAATAAAACCAGCATCATGAAGACCATCAATGCCCAAAATGGTGGAGACCCGTTGGTCACAATGGTCACAATAGCAAAAACCGAAGCGCTGATACTGGTTGCCCATAAGGCTGATTTCGATAGATAATTCATCCCAAACCGCATCACAAGTTGACTATTGACTAATAATGCACAGCCTAACGAAAGCGATAAAATGGCGAAATACATTGGATACAATGGTCCCAGGCCATATTGTAGCTGGAATATTTGTTGTGATAAATTTAAGTAGCTGATAAAAGCGGTTGAAGATAAGCCTAATACGATGGTGTATCCCAGCGCATATTTATTCTTAATGACTTCCAGAAACCGGTTTTTAAGTTGAATAAAAGAAATAGGTTTTCGTTTGTTCTTTTCCAATGTTTCCGGTAACCTCAGGTATACCCACAGCAGCATAACACTTGTCAGTATGATAAATACAATAAAAATGAAACGCCAGCCTGCTACAAAAAGAACGCCTTGTCCTAAAGCTGGTGAGATAGTTGGGACCACTATAAAAACGAGCATCACAAAAGACATTACCTTCCCCATATGGTCCCCTTCAAAATTATCACGGACTATCGCCAGGGTAACAATGCGCGGGGCGCCTAAACCAATTCCCTGGATGATTTGCCCTGTGATCAACACAGATAATGTTGGTGCAAAAAAGGAGATCATACAGCCTGCTATAAATACGATAAGACCAAGGTAGAGCGATGACTTTCGACCCATTGAGTCCGAAGCAGGCCCATAGATTATCTGTCCCAAAGCCAGCCCAAGGTATAAAAGAGACACCATTAATTGAACGCGGTTCTCGTTTGAAAGCGCTAGTTCTTCTGTAATGTCTTTAAAGGCGGGGAGGATCATATTGATTGAAAAGCCTACCAAAGCCATCAGCATGGCTATAATGGATATAAACTCAGCAGTAGGTATGGATTTTTGAGTTGTTGATTTATTTATAACCGGAGTTTGGACTTTCATATTCTTACAAATTCAAACTTCAGAAACTGATAAGTGTCTACCTGCTTCTGCGGACAGCTGGAACAGGCTTTTTATGGGCTTCCGAATGCCCTTTCCTGTAATGTAAGGGTTATATAGCACTGCATAATCTGTTGGTTGTAACAGATCAGTTTCTTCATTTGCGATATTATGGATGACCGGGACAGACAGCTGCTGATGGATCGGATTAGAGGTGTTGTTCCTAGGGAATACGGTTTTCTTTCTCATGTATACTGCCTTTTTCGATTGGCAGTACAAACTAAAACCTATGCGGAAACAAAAAACTTAAGCTACCTTAAGAACGACCTGACGTCAACGCATTTTTTCTCATAGCGCTTAAAAATTCCGGAGTTATACCCAAATATGAGGCAATCATATATTGTGGTACACGCTGTTCGATATCCCTGTATTTTGATCGAAATTCCATATACCGGTTTTCTGCTGTTTTACTCATGGTATTCATCGTTCGATCCTGTAGAGCCACATAGGCTTTTTCAAATTTGAGCCTGAAGAAACGTTCTATAGGAGGTGCCTGATCGTATAGTTTGTTCAAGGTGTCCCGCTGAATTTGCAGGACAGTGGTGTTTTCAATCGCTTGAATGAACTGTTGCGCCGGAGTCCGGGTGAGATAGCTGTACAGATCGTTTACCCACCAGCCTTCTATGCCAAACTGAACAATATGTTCCTTCGCTTCGTCATCTATGAAATAGCTTCTGAGGCATCCTTCGGCAATAAAACGCATATGTGAAGATACCTCACCTTTGAACAGCAGCATTTCTTTCTTTTTCAACGTAACCGCTTTAAAAGATTCCCTGACCTTATTATGCTCCTGATCGGTGAGTTGAACACGTTCTTCGAAATGAAGTATAAGTTTATCATGTATATTCATATCATTGTCATTGATGCTAGTCTATTTATCCGCTTCTCAACCCTGCTGTTTAAAGTTAGAGATTCACTTGAAAACCTTAAGGCAGTCGAGAAATAACGCGGGTTTGGCTTACCCTGATTACTTTCCTATCTTAGAGAACGATGGAAGCGTTGATGAAAAATGAGTTACAGAGATAAAAATCTGGCGTATCAAATGCCTGTTGAAATGCGCTGACCAATGTCCATACACATAAAAGAATGAAAATAATCGGTAGAATTCTGACCTTGATCGGCATTGCTTTGCTGTTTGGATGTAGTAACCCTGCCTCTAATGATCAGCCAAATTCTGATCAACAGACCGCAGTTCCTGGTAAAGAGGGATCCGAAACGAAAAAGAGCTTTAATGAAACCGTGAAGGTGTTAAAAGAACTGGGAGTTATTAGTAAAAGTGAACACCCTGAAAAGCCTGATACCATGCCACAATACGACGATGAAAACCCAACGGGCATCAGTATCTTTCGGACAGGGCTGGAAAATAAAGATATGAGTAACCTTGATATGCAGCGGACTTTTTTCCTCCGCTCTGAGATTAAAGATTGTAGTTTTAAGTATACATACCTCAGTGGATCCAATCTTTGCTGGAATGATTTTATTAAAGTGGATTTTTCAGGAGCTGATCTTTCCAATGCCGACTTACGTGCCTCAATTTACGACAGTGTTTATTTCACAGGCACTAATCTGGCCGGGGCAGACCTGAGGAGGTCTTCTTTTGAAGAGTGCGATTTCACCCTGGCCAATATGTCAGGAACAAAATTAACCCATGATATCGCTGAGGGGCTTAACCTATCTGCTGAACAAATAAGACAAATTGATTGGCAAAAAAATGATGGTGAAGAACCATTGGGGGGGTAAGTGGCTGTTTCCAGTCACAACTTAGTTCTTATATGGAATCATTTGCACTACAATCGGGAGAATTACCAAGGCAATTAAAGGAAAAGTACGGAAGGGAATTGACCATCAATGAGTGTATAGCTAACACTGCCTATGGAATTGGGTTTTTAAACCAACGGCTGAACCTGTCAACGCATTTAGTAAGTGGTTTGACGTGAGTAATAATGTAATTCAGCCACACCTTGATCAATTGACTAAAGGGTTAATCTTTCGATTTATAGGAGGCAGAAAGATCAATGCACTAGCCATCAGCATGGATGAAATTATTTCCATAACGATTAACAAAAAAGCCGATAAGGTAAGCCCAATAGCATTCACCCCATTTTGGTTTTTCACTAAACTTGTTGCAAGTCCAAGGACAGTAAGATGGCTTACATGGGGATCAACAACAGAGTTTGAATTTGGTGCATTAACGGTCAGTCTTCGGCTTAAGGAAGGTGAGATAAGCCTTGAATGGTACGGGAAACAGTATTTAGAAATACAATGTTTTTTTACAAACCAATTATTGACGTCTAAGATTTAGTGTGATTGTATGAGGAAGAAAGCATCGGTTAACGTTGTTTTGGATCTGTTTAATATGGTAAGGGCTAAGTAATGGGATGTCGTTCTGCTTCCACAATCACACCTAATCAGATTCTTGGGTTTACTAACACGTTGTGACTGTTCGGGTGTAGACCAATATGTTGTGCATGCATTAAATTATAACAGGATATCTATCAATTTTCAATGAGATCCTCATGGTGGCCATCAAAGGATTACCTTCAAAGTTAGCATGTTACTGCAGATAGAGTGAATGCTTTTAGCAGTAATAGGAAGTAATAGGATGGCATTATCGGGATAGCAGCGTTATAAATCAATGTAATATTTTCTAGATCTATGTATTAAACCTGTTTCAATAATTCTATGAACTCTTCAGGAGTAATATTGATTTGTCTTAGTATCTCTCTGATCAACGAGCGACCAAGATCTTTTCCTTTATGGTGAGGTAAAGTTGTATATCTACCATCAGAGTGACGATAAAAGACATGACTCCCTTTTTGACGTTTTATTTCAAAACCTAATAGCAAAAGTATCTTTTCGAAAGTTTTTGCTTCTATTAAAGGAAGTTTACTCATACTCCCACTAATACCTGTTGGAAGCCTATGAATTCCGGTAGGTTATCAAGTTCTTCCTTTGTGCATTCTTCTAAACATAGCTCTGCCACTTCTCGAAGGTTAACATATAGCTCATCTAATGTTGATGCTTGGGTATGTGCGCCAGGCAAGTTGGGAATAAAACCTAGATAATCTCCAGTCTCCTTATCCCGCTCTATTCTAGCCGTAAATTGATGTTTCATAATAATTCTCTCCTTTTGTAAAGATAACGATTTAACTATTTCTTTAGATTCATTCCATTAGATGATATTTTAACACTATTTCTTTTGGACCACCTTCATCACTTAACTGTGTGAAAGGAGAGAATAATTCACCTGAATGGGCAGTTGGTTAAACATGGCATTCCTAGGTTCGAGCATCCACTTTTATATAGTAAAAGGTACGTCTTTTAATTCCTTTTCAGCTTTGGTTTTTTGTAATAATATATAGTAAACCAAATACTTTGCCTGTCTTACTATGAGCTGAGCTAAGTAATTAATAGAAGGTACTGCTCTGGGTATAACCTGCAGCAATAGCAACCTTGTCTCAGCGCTCTTGTCCATAAGCACATGAAAGCCGTCTTGCTCATCTTTTTTAGCCTCGTCGTATCTGCACTATACGGGCAGGGTATTGAAACAAAAAAACGCATCGACTTTATTCAGGGAGGGGTGTTCATTCATTCTGTTAGTCTGCCTTTTAAAGCAAGTAATCAGTTGGTTGGGCTAAACAGGTTGCCTGGGCTCCGGATCGGGGCAGGTATAAATATTTGGAAACAACGGAAAAGGCTATGCACTAAATACCTGGTCTCTTTTTCAGCCTATCATCAAAAAGAGCTTCATTATGGGTATGAATTAAGCAATTCATTGTTAGCTCAGTATCGATTATTTTCAAAAATCTATTTAGAAGGAGGACTAGGGTTAGGTTATTTACACACGTTTGAAGATGCTGCATTGTATAAAACTGAAAATGGGCAGTATCAGCAACACAGAGATTGGGGAAGGGCACAATGCACCGTAAATGTATTCATGGGGTTTTTGGTACCGGTTTCTGATCGTTTGGGCCTGTTTACGAATTACAACTCCGTTCTTCAACAGCCTTTTGCCAGGAAGGCGGGTGTTCTTTTTATATCTCACACCCGAATAGCTTTAGGGGCCAGGGTAAATCTTCATAGACTATGAAAAATAACATCCTTATCCCGATGAGCATAATCTGCCTGGCCATAGCCTGTAAAAAAGAACCGGAAGCGTTAACCAATGTCAATACCTGTGAGCCCGTAGGGGTAATGGTTACCAACCATTCACAACAGATGGAACTACAAAATTTGCTGGACCAATATGTTGCCCATGGAATACCCGGCGTTACTGCGGTGGTCCATTCCACTGCAGATGGCTTTTTCTTTGGCACTTCAGGAGTGGCGGACCTGGCTTCCTATACCCCTCTTTCCTCTTGCCATACCTTTAGAGTGGCGAGTTTGACTAAGACGTTTATGGCAACCGCTTTCATGCAATTGGCCGAATCAGGAAAGATCAACCTGGAAGCTCAGATTTCTACTGTATTGAGTGCAGGAATACTGGATGGGTTGGAGAAAGCCAATGAAACCACTATTTCAGAGTTGCTTAACCACACCAGTGGAATACCTAACTATGATGACAACGGCCGTTTTGTAGCAAGTGTGCTCAATGAGCCAGGCAAAACACTGACGGTGGAAGATCGGCTTGATTTCGCAAAAAAACTGGAAGGTACTCCTGACCGGGTAATAGAAAAATATGGACAAGCTTATTCAAATACCAATTATGTGCTGTTAGAGTTGATCCTGGAAAAAGTGATCGGAGTTCCATATGAAAGCTATTTAAAGGAAAATATTATTCAGCCACTGGGATTAACCAGTACCACTTTTAGTACGATCAAGGCATTTCCAGATGGGTTGTGCTCAGGGTATTGCGATCTATACGACAACGGTAAGTTAAGAGAAGTCAATCTTTTTGATGCGCGTCGCTGGTCCGGAGAAGCAAGTGCCATTGCTAACGGAATGGATATTTATACTTTTTTTAATGCGTTAATGTCAGGCCACTTAACTTCTTCCTTTATGGTTGACAGTATGATCCACAACCGTTACGGAGTACTTCATGAGACCTTTGAAGGGGTTAAGGGCATTGGCCACGATGGAGAAGCCATCGGGTATTCAAGTGAAATGTGGCATTTTCCTGAAAAAGAGCTGATGATTGTACTTATGGCTACTAAAGGCCGGATAGACAGTGATCAATCCTCTATTCAGGATTTTGAAAAGCTATTTGTCGACATTTTAAAGCTTCATTTATAAATGTATTTTAGCTTTATCTCATTAGTCTCTTGTCAGTCAGCCGCTTTACTCCGGCATTTGAAAAATGTAATACAGTTATATTTATGGGAATAATAAGCGCATAAACCCATCAAAAATGCCAACCACTAAAGTAATATTCTATACGCCTCCTGAAGTCCACCTGCTGGACATATGCGGCCCGGCCCATATCTTCTATGAAGCCAGGGAATACGGTGCCGACCTCACTTTACATTACATCGCTACAGACCATCATACCAATCTTAACAGCAGTGGAGGGTTAGCCTTTACCGGTCTAACCCCCTATCAGGATCTGGCGCTGTCCAAAGACGACATTCTTTTTATTCCCGGGCTTCAGTGGGAGTTGCTTTCCAGGAATGATTTTCAGGACGGACTTCAGCCGTTTTTTCAATGGATGATCACTCAGCATGCTAAAGGAGTAACGATATGTTCGGTATGTACGGGAGCGTTTTTAGTGGCAGGGTCCGGTTTGCTGGACGAAGCACAGTGTACTACGCACTGGAGGTACGTAGATCGGTTTCGGGCAAAGTTTCCCAGGGTGCAACTGCTGGATAACCGCCTTTTTGTTGAGGACAAAGGAATATACACCAGTGCAGGAGTTTCTTCAGGCATTGACCTGGCCTTGTACTTGTTGGAGCTGCGGTATGGTAGTCGCTTTGCTTCAGATATTGCACGTGAAGTGGTGGTGTACTTACGACGGGGAGAAGATGACCCGCAACTGAGCGTATTTCTTAAATATCGCAACCACCAGGAGAGCCGGGTCCATGAAGTACAAAACTGGTTGTCGCAGCACCTGGCAAATGTGCCTAAAATAGATGAGCTGGCGGATAAAGTGTGCACCAGTCCCAGGAACCTAACACGACTATTTAAAAAAGTAACCGGGATCACCGTGGGTGAGTACATTGAGAACCTGAGAATAGAAACGGCCATACACTTATTGAGTGAAGGAAATAAAGTAGAGGCGGTGGCCCGTGAGACAGGGCTGAAAAGCGCCAACCGTCTTCGGGAGATATTGAAAAGACATACCGGTAAGCTTCCCCGGGCCTTTCAATAATGTCCTTATCCTGCGGTACATTGTCCTCGTGGGTGAGATACATTTCACCTAACTTCACCAGAAAATGAAAACGAATATTATTCTGTTATTGCTTTTAGGATACAACTTCCTATTTTCCCAGCCAAGGATCGAAACTTCAACCACTGCTCATTTTTACTGCCCTCCTTGCAATTTAGAATGTGACGATAAAATATTCAATGCAGCCGGAACTTGTGATGTTTGTGGCATGAAGCTTACCGAAATGACCCCTGATCAACGGGTAAAACAAATGAAAGAACAAATGACGATCGCTTTTTACCTTCAGGACAGGGTGGAAATACTGGACTTTGCCGGTCCACTGGAAGTATTGTCCTATTCCGGGTTTGAGATATTTACCGTATCAAAAACCAAAGATCCTATACGTTCGCAAGGAATATTGACGGTAATACCGGACTACAGTATTGAAGATGCTCCTCATGCCGAAATACTTGCGTTTTTTGGAGGAAACTCGGGAGCAGCTTCCGGTGATCCCGAAGTAATTAAATGGATCAGGTCTCGTACGGAGGTAGACTATCACTTTTCAGTATGTACAGGTGCTTTTGTACTGGCAGAATCCGGCCAACTCACTGGTAAAACGGCAACTACCTTTCACAGCGCATTGAGCAGGTTAAGGGATGACTATCCGGAAATCAACGTTCGAGACAATGTACGCTTTGTGGATAATGGTAAGGTGATCACCACTGCTGGTATTTCAGCAGGAATTGATGGAGCGTTGCACCTGGTAGCCAAATTAAAAGGACTGGCAGTAGCAAGATTAGTAGCCTATAATATGGAATACGACAAATGGAAGCCCGGCGAAGGCCTTATCCTGTCGGAAGATAATCCCTACGATATCCCAATCCTGAGCCGGGAAACATTGACCATGTACGAAGGTACTTACGAAGTGGAAGGTGGTAAAAAAGCCATAGTAGTAGCCGGTGAAGAAGGGAACACGCTTTATGCCATAATAGAAAACAGGGTTTCCCCATTATTCTACATTTCGAAAGATCACTATTTAAATGAACGAGGGGATGAGTTAGTATTTCTATGGGAAGGCAATAAGGTGGCTGCTTACACACGGGATGATGAAAAGAGGTTTAAAAAATTGAACGATCAGATTAAAAATGCCCGGAACCGGATCATAAACATTGGTTTTTAGCCTGCGCTATATTCAGGCTGTACTCCTCTTATTAAAGTCGTCTGGCTCCAGTCAGACGACTTTTTTAATGGCCTTGGATTAACCTCAAACCGTGAAATTTATCGGCTTCCGGTATTATCTGGTAAATGACTCTCAGCAAAATCACCTAAATCAAATTATGTTTTTCTGCTCTTTATATGGGAACAGGTTGCATTTAACTTTGTATTGTTGATTTGAGAGGAACCTCTACTTTATACGTGTCCGTTGTTTTGGAAAAGGGGCAATGATGAATTACAATTTCATTGTTGAAGATTATAAATTGAGATTTGATGAATTAGAAAAGAATTAAGACTTTATGCAACTTCGTGGAATATGCTCATATTATGGAATATCCCTATGGTGTCAAGAATGGATAGAACTGACTTTACTAGCTTGATTAAGAGAGTTTAACATTAAAACCTACTTGATAGCCCTATAAAGAGACATACAGTTTGAAATGAAAAATATTAGTCCCATGCCAGAAAGTTTGAAATACGGGTAATTATAAAGGACTGAATTACACACCTTGTTAAAATGTCACTACATAACTTATAAAATGTAAAAATCAACACAGGCAATATGCTCTTTAATTCGATTGATTTTATGATATTCCTACCAATTGTGTTTTTACTCCATTGGTTTGTGGTGTATAAAGACTTAACATTTCAGAACCTTTTAATTGTTACTTCAAGTTATGTGTTTTATGGTTGGTGGGATTGGAGATTTTTATCTTTGATATTATTTAGCACTATAGTTGACTATTCAGTAGGCCTTAAACTTGCAAAAGAGGAAAGCCAGGCCAACCGAAAAATACTCCTTTGGATAAGTATTTTGATCAACCTCGGATTTTTGGGGGTTTTTAAATATTACAACTTTTTCCTTGACAATTTTATCACTGCATTTTCATTCTTTGGACGAGATATAAAGGCAAATTCCCTGGATATTATATTGCCTGTTGGAATAAGCTTCTATACTTTTCAGACCTTGAGCTACACCATTGATATTTATAAACGAAAACTGCAACCCACTAAAAATTTCATTGAGTTCTTAGCATTCGTGAGTTTCTTCCCTCAATTGGTTGCAGGACCGATTGAAAGAGCAACTAATCTACTTCCTCAATTCAGCAAAAAAAGATTGTTTGATCCTTTAAAAGCTGCTGACGGTTTGAGGCAGATTTTGTGGGGACTATTCAAAAAAGTTGTAATCGCGGATAATTGTGCAGAATTTGCTAATAAAATCTTCAATAATTCAGAGGATATGAATGGTAGTACCTTAGTTTTAGGTGCATTATTTTTTACATTTCAGATTTATGGTGACTTCTCCGGATACTCTGATATAGCGATTGGCACTTCAAGATTGTTTGGTTTTAACTTAACACGGAATTTCGCTTTTCCCTACTTTTCAAGAGATATTGCTGAGTTTTGGAGGCGCTGGCATATTTCACTTTCAACATGGTTCAGGGATTATCTTTACATTCCATTGGGAGGTAGTCATGGAGGAACTTGGATTAAAATCAGGAATACATTTATCATTTTTGTTGTCAGCGGGTTTTGGCATGGTGCGAATTGGACTTACATTGTGTGGGGAGGACTAAATGCTGTTTACTTTTTACCATTGTTATTGACCAATAGTAACAGGAATAATTTAGATATTGCTGCACAAGGAAAGGAGATTCCTACCTTAAAAGATACTTTTTCAATACTTTTAACCTTTAGCCTGACCGTTTTTGCCTGGATATTTTTTAGAGCAGAAAGTATCGGGCATGCCTGGAACTATATTTTGAAAATCTTTTCAAGTTCTCTTTTTACCATTCCTGAAATTATTCCTAAAACAACCATTTTATTGGTGACGCTTTTTTTAATCATTGAATGGTTAGGTAGAGAAGGAGAATATGCCATTGCTCATTTGGGTTTGAAGTGGAAAAGACCGCTCAGATACGCTATGTACTACGCATTTATCTTTGCGATTTTTTGGTTTGGAGGTAAAGAACAGCAGTTTATTTATTTTCAATTTTGACTATGAAGGAATTTGGTTTAAAATTTATCATTTTTAATGTTGGTATAGTTTTATTTATATCAATAGTTAGCCTTGTTTATAAGCATAATATTAATAGCCTCACTATTGATGATTCGGTTAATACCCTGGTTCTGGGTGATTCTCACACACAGGCTGGTATAAATGATAGCCTTATTAATCATACCTTAAATATATCCCAGTCATCTGAACATTTCCTCTATTCATATAACGTGCTGAGACTTCTATTAAAAAACAATCCACAAATAGAAAAAATAATTCTGGGAGTATCTTTTCACTCTTTAAGCAAATCGTATGATAAATACCTTCATTCGGAAGATAAGACAGAGTTTATGTTTCTGAGATACTTTTCAATTCTTGAAATTGAATCGATCATTGATATCAACAGAATTCCAATAAAACAAGGATTTGATATTTTTAAAGGCATGGTTGAATCTGTATTTAGTAGTTCAACCATCTACGGATATTCATTTGTTGGATATTTTTATAATAGTAAAAAAAGCAGTTTAAACGATAGTACCGTTAATGCGGCTATACAAAGACACTATTATGCCGAATCCGGAGGCGAACAAGATTTTTCAACTTACCAAATTAAATACTTAAAAAAGATAGCCGAATTATGTCAGAAAAGAAATATTAAACTGTTTATTTTAAACACACCTGTGCATGACAGATATTATAGAAAAATTCCTCAAAAATTCATTTCGAATTATTATTCGACGATTCAACAATTCGAAGAACAAATAGATTTCATTGATCTGCATTCAATGAAATTCGAAAAAGAATGTTACGGCGACGGAGATCACTTAAATGCGATAGGGGCCAAAGAGTTTTCGAATGTATTGAATGAAAAAATCAATGACAAGGTACAATTGTAGATTGATGTCTAATTTACCTCTAAACTATCGGCTATGAGGGTATTATCTGAAAACAGTGTCGCATTGATGCGAGTGTAGCTTCAATAACCATTGGAATAGTAAGGCTCCACTTTCAAATTTCAACAGGGCGAAAAACATGCTTAACAGTCGTTTGAATTAAATCAAACGACTGTTTTTATATGGAGGCCATAGGGCCAATTATTGAGGTCAGTGTGAAGCCTTTTTTTTATTTGTGTAGTTTTTAGGCAGAGCCTATATAATTTCAAGTCATCATTTTTTCCTTTTCAATTGTCTGATAGAGACAACATGATAAAAAACAGCATAAGGTAGTAGCATAGCTGGAAGGAGGATATAGGGTAACTCAAAAAATTTACAAAATGCGATGTCAGGGGTATGCGTGCTGAAGTAGAAAGCGGTGATGAATGTTACCACAGTAACGGTAAGTATACAAAGAGATAGAATATTCCAGAAAAACACACCTCTATCGGATAGCCGGTTTTTGTGATGCAAAAAAGCAATAACAGGGGCAGATATACCTGCCAAAATATCAAAATTGGTTCCTTCAAAAGTAACAGCTTTCGGAAAAACACCTTCCATAAAAGCACCATAGATCAATAGCTCCACTATCACACGGAAAGATTGAATGTATACCGGAAATGATTTCGGAGTGGAATGAATCATTTTTTTCATTTGAGCACGGGATGTGGAAAAAAAGATAATCACAAAGGCCGGTATCACTACCAGTAATGGCATTCGTGGTGGTAGGCCAAAATCGTTCAATACTCCCGTGGTAGAAAGAGCAACAATGTACACGGACCATATCGATATTCCTGTCAGGAAGTTTCTTATACTCCGTTGTCGTTCTTGTCCAGTAGCCTTTGAAACCTTTGAAAACATCAGGACCACACTACCGGTCATAAGCGCGGAGAGTAAGTAGAATCCAATCTTTACCATATCTTTTGGATGAAATTTCAGGTAAAGTTAAAAGATGAATATACGATGTAACTATCCAATATTGCTAATTCTGGTTTTACGGAATGCGCCTGGGGAGTTGCCCTTATTTTTGCTGAAAAATTTTATAAAAGAATTAACTTCTGTGAAACCTACGGCTATGGCAACCTCAGCAATTGAAGCGGTGCTGTTTTCTAACATATTGATAGCCTTTTGTAACCTCACCCATTGCCAATATTGAGCAGGAGTGCAGCCAAAAGCTTCTTTGAATGTCCGGAGGTAGTGGAATTTAGAAAGACAACTCACGGCGCTGAGCATATCAATGGTAATAGGACGGGAATAGTTGTCATGGATGTATTCAATGGATAGTAGAAGCCTTTTAAGCAGCTCTTCACGTGTTGTTTTTCGTAAGGAAGAAATTTGATTCAGACCATCAAGGTGTTTTTGTGTAAGTAGTTTTAAATGTACAAGTAGCTCGGCCAATAATGTTTCTTCTACCAGGTCAGCGTATTCACCTGGTTGTTGATACGTATGATACAGGCTTAGGATACTGGTTCTGATAGAAGGGACTTGAAAATAAGTTCTAACCGTTGTATGATATTCAATATTCCTGACGTATTTCCCATTATCAAGGTGTGTTTGGTGAGATTGAATACACGATCCGGACACATCAAGGTAAAGCTGTTCTCCGAAATGAATATTAAACGTGGTAGTCTTTTCTCCCTCAGGTATGATCAGATCATAATACTGACCGGGGTTGGTAATGCCAAAAGTATCCTGTCCTATGGTAATCTTATTTCCGCCTGCCTTTACCAGGCTGGTCCCGTTTAAGTTGTAAAATAAACTGAAGGGCCCTTTGATCCCATTACGTTCTATAGCATCTGCCCGGGTATTTAATATGACGTTAGGCCACCCCTGACGGGGCAATGGTCGGTTATGCACATCGTGTTGATGGCTGAAGTTATTTTCAGCCGTAGGTCTTAACCATTCGATATCCGGAAACTGTGTAAGACGCATATTCCTTTAAATTACGATCTTCTATAGATATAGTTTATCCGGGTTCGGGTGTTTCTGAGCGTATCATTTCAATAACAGGCTTTAAACGCGATGTATGTATTTGTTGGGTTGACCTATTTACTTGTTTTACATGGCATAGAAGTATAAGTGCATGACCACTAAAGTCAAAAAAACATGTGTTTTTTTACAAAACCTTACATGGAGTTATGGCTCTGAACGACAATTAGTTAACTGCATAGTCAAGAAATTGTCTGTTGACATGTCTACCATTTGCCTACCACAGGTACTATGATAACTCCATAAATTCTCTTAAAATTGGCAGAATTGCGATAGTTAAAGTTGCCTGTAACTATGCAAAAGATTGATTTATGGATTTCAATGTTCATCCTGTTGTTTCCTTATAGTAGAGAGAAGGTACATGTATTTTTTGTTTAACTCCCTGACTAGCAATGTCATTTCGTCATGTAGAGATCTCTGACACCCAAAAGTTCAATAAGTAAATAGATTATTTTTTAAACCATAGTTAAGCTTCATTAGAAATGAAACAGATCATTTATCCTATTTTATTCTGTCTTTTAGGCCCCGGACTTTTTGCTCAACAGGGCACTCCGTTCATTACTACCTGGAAAACAGATCATCCAGGTAAGACTTTGAACAATCAGATCAGAATACCGACTGAGGGAATGGGGTATAATTATTCAGTAAGTTGGGTCAATATACATGATGCTTCCCTGACGGGAAAGGTTGGTCCTTTTAGGGGGGATGCAGTGCTCACCTTTCCTGTTGCCGGTACTTACCGGGTAAGTATTCAGGGTAATTTTCCACGCCTCTACTTTAACAATGAAAATGACAAGGAAAAACTCCTGAGCGTGGATCAATGGGGGACCAATCCCTGGCAATCTATGGAAGCTGCGTTTTCAGGCTGTACAAACCTTACAATACTGGCTTCTGATGCTCCGGACCTCTCAAATGTAAGCAGTATGAATGCTATGTTTCGTTGGGCCACGGCACTTAACCAGTACATTGGACATTGGGATGTGAGTACTGTAACGGACATGGGTTCTTTGTTCGATGATGCCTCTGCCTTTAATCAGGATATCAGTTCATGGAACGTCAGTAACGTCACCGACATGAGCTATATGTTTCGCAGGGCAACTTCATTTAACCAGGCCATCGGAAATTGGGATGTGAGCAGGGTAACGGATATGAGCTTTTTATTTGATGATGCCACTACCTTTGATCAGGATATCAGTGCATGGGATGTTGGTAACGTCACCGATATGAGTTATATGTTTTGGGTAGCTTCCTCTTTCAATCAGAGCATTGGGAACTGGGATGTAGGTAAGGTTACCAATATGACCGGTATGTTCATAAATGCAACCGCATTCAATCAGCCTATTGGGGATTGGGAGGTAAGTAACGTAACGGATATGAGTAATATGTTCAGTTTAGCTTCTGCTTTCGATCAGCCCATTGGGAGTTGGGAGGTAAGTAATGTAACAGATATGCTTGGCATGTTCTTTAAGGCCTCTTCTTTTAACCAGGACATAGGAAATTGGGATGTAAGCAACGTCACGGATATGTGGGGAATGTTTTTTGAAGCTTCTGCTTTTGACCAGGACATCAGCTCGTGGGAGGTAAGCAATGTAACGAGTATGGGTGATATGTTTCATTCGGCTTTTTCGTTCAACCAGAATATAGAGAACTGGGATGTGTCGCGTGTTACCAATATGAGCTTTATGTTCGCAGAGGCCACATCATTTGATCAGGACATCGGTTCCTGGGATATCGATGAGGTTTCGGAGATGAAGGAGATGCTATCCTCATCAGGCCTTTCTGTAGATAACTATGAAGCTACATTGACAGGGTGGGCCGCGTTACCTTCTTTAAATGACAAGATGGAACTGGGGGCTCATGGTCTTCAATATTGCCATGGTGAAACCGGCAGGAACCGCTTGGTCAACACGAACGGTTGGAGAATAGTAGGAGATGAAAAAAACTGTAATCCATCATTAGCGCGTATTGAAGAAGCATCGAAGAACGCCAAAACCTTAACACTATCAGAAGAGGATATCCATCCATTTATAGCGGTTTACCCTAATCCCGCCACAGGTAAGTTCACTATAAAATTTAGAGAGGCTTTGTCCAAACAGATGGATTGGTCTCTAATGGATAAAACAGGCAAGGAAGTATTAAAAGGGGGCTTAGAGAAAGGGACTAAAAGCAACGTCATCATAACCAAAGCGTTGATTCCGGGAATGTATTTCTATCAATTGAGAGCAAGTGGAGAGGTCGTCGATGCTAAAAAGATGATCTTCATAAAATAAGTGAATGTTGGCAACAGAGCACAAAGTAAACGGGGTCTTGGGTTGGTTGCAATTGTTACTTTGTGCTCTTTAAGAAGAACCGATGGGGTGCCACAAATTTTTGGTGCCCTTTCTTCGGGTCATCTATCTCAGCTGATAGATCAAACACCAATGATCAGCAGAACTAATGTTGCCCTAGTAGACAGGCTCTAAGCGCCCCATAAGAATTACTTATAAGCGTACTCTTTTTTTCCTTTTCCAGGTAAACGCTTAGCCGCTCGGGTATTTCTATTTCTCCAATTACTTCGGTGACTGTATCAATGAATTTAGCCGGATGAGCGGTTTCCAGGAAGACACCAGTACCATTGTTATTTTTGAGGTACTCTGTCAATCCGAGGTAACCTACGGCTCCATGCGGATCCAATACATAATTGTATTGTTCATAGACCTCTTTCATGGCTGTTTTGGTTTCATGATCATTATAGCTGAAACCTGTAATGTTATCCGTCAGCTTCTCCCAGGACTGTCCATAGAGTTCTGTCATCCTTCCGAAGTTACTTGGGTTACCAACATCCATAGCATTGGAAATGGTTTGTTTGGAAGGTTTTGATTCGAAAGAACCTGTCTTGATGTATTTAGGTACGATATCGTTGATATTTGATGAAGCCACAAAACCATGAATGTTGAGTCCCATTGATTTGGCCAGTAGTCCCGCGGTCAGGTTCCCGTAGTTCCCGCTAGGTACGGAAAATGTCACTTTTTCGTGGTCTTTCATCTGTGCCATGGCCCAGAAGTAGTAAAACGATTGTGGCAACAGGCGGGCTATATTAATGGAATTGGCGGAAGTAAGTTTGATGGCTTTGTTCAATTCTTTATCGAGGAAGGCATGTTTGACCATGCTTTGGCAATCATCGAATGTGCCTTCGACTTCCAGTGCCGTAATGTTTTGCCCCAACGTAGTCAATTGCTGTTCCTGTAAGTGACTTACCTTACCTTTTGGATACAGTATGATGACATCCACATTTTCTACTCCGAGAAAGCCATTTGCTACTGCACTGCCGGTATCCCCTGAAGTAGCTACAAGTACGGTCACCTTTTCATCTGAAAAATGACTCAGACACCGGGCTAAAAAACGAGCGCCGACATCTTTAAAAGCACAGGTAGGGCCGTGAAAAAGTTCGAGACTAAAGATGTTGTCATGAACGTTTACCACAGGTAGCGCAAAAGCCAGTGTTTCTTCTACAATGGTTTGTAATACCCCACTGGGTATCTCACCATCTACAAAGGGTAGCGCCACCGTATGGGCAATTTCCGGTAAACTTAGATTCGCCAGGTTATTCAAGAACGCTTGATCAAGCGCAGGAATGGATTCCGGCATAAAAAGACCGTTATCCGCTGGTAGACCTTTGATGACTGCTTCACGAAAAGAAGTCATTTCAACTGCTCTATGAGTACTATAAAATTTCATTTTTAATGAGTTGTTTTTTTTAGTTTTGACAGGAACCTGGCATGTGTGCTTAGCCTTTTATAATCTGGGCGCCCTCCGTATTGATTTTTGAAATATGGACCTGTTGCTCAATGGCAAGGTCGTCATAAATCTGTTGAAAGTCGTTGCCAATTTGACTAGCCTGTTCCATAGTATTACAAAGTGCGAATACAGAAGGGCCGGAACCTGAAATACTACACCCAAGTGCTTCACCCGCTTTGGCGGCTATTTTGAGTTGGTCAAACGCCGGAATTAACATGGATCGTACAGGTTCTACGATAAGGTCTTGTAATGACCTGCTGATCAATGAGTGATCTGATGAGGCAAGCCCGGAAACCAATCCGGCAAGGTTTCCCCATTGTGCAATAGCCGTTTCCAGCGGTACATCTTTTCTTAATATTTTTTTGGAGTCAGATGTTTTTACTTCGATCTGGGGGTGTACTACTACCACAATAAGGTCATCCGGATAGGCAAGACTGATTACATCCAGCGGGTCATAACTTCTTACCAGTGTAAAACCCCCTAAAAGGGAAGGAGCTACATTATCAGCATGTGCTTTTCCAGAGGAGGCAGCCTCACCAGCCATGGCAAATTTAACAAGTTCTTGTTTCGAAAAAGGCCTGCCTAGTAACTCATTAACGGCAAAGACAGCGCCTGCAGAACTGGAGGCGCTGGAACCTAGCCCACTGCCAGGGAGTACTTTTTTATAGATGGTCATATCCACCCCCTGTGATGAATTCAGGTCATCTAACAGCGCTTGTATTGCAACACCGGCTACATTCACCTTTGGATCAGTAGGCAAGTCCGATTCAGGTATGGCTATTTTTATACCTTGTTCAGAAGTAAGTGACATGGCTATTTCGTCACCAATTCCTTCTAATGCCAGCCCCAATACATCAAATCCAGGGCCCACATTGGCCACTGTAGCAGGGGCAAATATCCTGATTGATCTACTACTCATGAGCGATACGCATTATGTCACCAAAAATCCCCATCGCTGTAACAGCAGCTCCGGCACCGGCACCTTTGATGACCAATGGCTGGTCTTCATAGCGTTTCGTGGTAAACAATACAATATTGTCTTTGCCTTCCAGGTTATAGAAAGGGTGGTCGGGGCTAATGAACTTCACGCCGGTTTCTGCCTTACCCTGGTTAAATGTGGCGACATACTTGATCTGTTTGTTCTCAGTACGTGCCTTTTCCAACATCTTCCGGAATACTTCTTCCTGGCCGGCCAGCTCAGTGAAAAAATCATCTATACTTGGAGCATCCATACATACCTCAGGAATAAATTGCTCACTTTTTATATTATGCAGTTCCATTTCATGTCCACTTTCGCGGATCAGGATCAGGATCTTTCTCATAACATCCACACCACTTAAGTCTATTCTTGGATCGGGCTCTGTGTACCCTTCTACCTGGGCTTGTTTAACGATGTCAACAAATTTGACATTATCATTGAAATTGTTGAATATGAAATTGAGGCTACCGGAAAGTACAGCTTCTATCTTTAGTACTTCATCACCACTTTTGATAAGATCATTCAAGGTGTTGATGACAGGCAGGCCGGCACCCACATTAGTTTCGAACAGGAACTTTGCCCCATAACGTCGGGCTGTTTGTTTTAGTGAACGATATCTTTCAATGTTTTGTGTACAGGCTATTTTGTTTGGAGTAACTACCGAAATACTTTCTCCTAGTACTTGTTCATAGACATTGGCAATTTCTTCATGAGCAGTATTGTCTACAAAAATGCTGTTACGCATATTCAACTCAGCCATGGTTTTCACAAATTCATCGGTTGACATTTTGGTGCCCTCGCTGTCCAGATCATCTTTCCAACGGTCCAGGTCTATGCCGGTAGGTTCAAAGTAGGCTTTCTTACTATTGGCAAGCGCTACGACTCGCAAATTCACGCGGTGATGTTCTGACAGGTAAGCTTTTTGTTGGTTCAATTGATCGATCAACGTACCACCGACATTTCCTACTCCTATCATGAACAGGTTAAGGGTTTTTTGCTCAGAGAGAAAGAAGCTTTCATGGAGGCTGTTAAGCGCTTTTTTAGTTTCATTTGCGTTAACCACCACGGAGATGTTCTTTTCGGAAGAGCCTTGTGCAATGGCTTTGATATTGACCCCATTTTGACCTAATACACTAAACATACGTCCACTTACGCCTACTTGCTCTTTCATTTTTGAACCCACCAGAGCAATGATAGACAGGTCTTTTTCAATTTCCAGTGGATTGATCTTATGTGTGCTTAGTTCGTATTCAAACTCCTGTTCTATAGACTTTCCGGCCACTTCGCTGTTGCCCGCGTCGATAGCTATGCAAATAGAGTGTTCGGAAGATGCCTGTGTAATCAGAATTACACTGACCTTTGCAGATGATAGCGCACGGAATAAGCGATGTGAGAAATTAGGAATACCCACCATTCCACTACCTGCAAAGTTGAACAGAGCTACATTATGAACACAGGAAAGCCCTTTGATCAACGGACCATTTTCGTGGATGCGACTTGAGATAACAGTGCCTTTATCTTCTTTTTGGAATGTGTTTTTGATGTAAATCGGAATATTAGCTTCCAGTACCGGCTGTATGGTTGGGGGATAGATCACTTTTGCTCCAAAATGTGACAACTCCATGGCCTCTTCGTAGGAAATGTGTTCTATGGCATATGCCGCACGTACCCAACGCGGGTCGGCAGTCATCATACCACTTACATCCGTCCAGACCTCTAGCTTTTCACTTTTTAAACTGGCTGCCAGTATTGCTGCTGTATAATCAGAGCCCCCCCTTCCCAAGGTAGTTGTTTCTCCATTTTTATCGGAGGCTATAAAGCCAGGACATATCCATAAGCCTGTGCTTCCCCGGAAGTAGGCGGCTATTTCTTTGCGTGTATCAGAGAAATCTACATTGGCACGCCCGTGATTACTGTCTGTTTTAATGAAGGTTTCAGGTGACGCCAATTCAGTTTTTATACCCTGATCAGCAAAATAATCACTAATAATGGTGGCAGATAACCGTTCTCCAAAACTAAGCACCTTATCTTTTGTCTTTGCGCTTAGCTCATGGATCAGGAATACACCGCGGCAGATATCTTCCAGTTCATTTAATATGATCTTTATTTTACTGAGTGTTTTGCCCTGATTTTTGACTGATATTAGCTCCTTGATAGTTTCCAGATGCTTCTGATCAATCTGGCTGAATAGTTTGAGATATTCTTCGTCTCCGTTGGAAGCCAGTGTGCTACATTCTACCAGCTTATTGGTAATACCTCCCAGTGCAGAAACTACTACGATGAGTGGCGTGTCTTTTTCCTGGATAATGTCTTTTACTAAAGCAATATTTTTAGCGGAGGCTACTGAAGTCCCTCCAAATTTAATGACCAACATAATTAAGATCTTGGTGGTGAATAATACGTGTTATGAGAACAACTGAGTCGGCTTATGCCTTTGGCGATATGTAGTAATTAACCCCGTAAAGGGGTGATAATAGTAGTTGTAATAATAGTAGTGCAAGCAGATCGGCTGATCATCTGATGTGAGATAGGATATTTTGCTATATTCTTCACTTGCAGAACATTATTTCTTTTGATAAGGCGAAGCTAAACGATAATATTAAAATGTCAAAGAGTAACGTTTTTTAATTTAATTATATCCGGATATGGTGAGGTCTTTTGGTGAGATTGAAAGGATAAGGTTCTGGTCATTAGATAGGCAGACGGCTGCTAAAATTTTTTGTGAAAAGGTTGATATATAAACAGTATACAATAAAAAAGTCCCGAACAATATCCGGGACTTTCACAATTATTTTATTCACTTAGTATCAGCTTCCACAAGCTTCACATTCATCAGGGTTATCCAATGAACAAACCATATCAGCTTGCTTTTGGGCCAATGCAGCTTCTTCTCTTTCTGCTATAGTGCCTTTGACTTTTGGCTGTTCCTGTGCTGCTGTTTTTTCCACAGTAAACTGAATAGCACTGGTAGCTGCTTTTGATCTCAGGTAGTACATGCCCGTTTTCAGGCCCTTTTTCCATGCATAAAAATGCATAGACGTTAGTTTACCGAAGTTCGGATCTTGTATGTGAATGTTCATACTCTGACTTTGGCAAATGTATGCGCCACGGTCAGCAGCCATGTCAATGATGGCTTTCTGTGAGATCTCCCAAACAGTTTTATAGATGTCTTTAATGTGCTGAGGTATTTCAGGGATGTTTTGAATAGAACCATTGGCTTCTATCAATCGGTTTTTCATGGATTCATCCCACATTCCCAGTGCTATGAGATCTTTCATCAAGTGTTTATTTACTACAATAAACTCACCGGATAATGTTCTTCTCGTATAAATGTTAGAAGTATAAGGCTCAAAACACTCGTTATTGCCTAATATCTGTGAAGTAGAAGCTGTAGGCATTGGTGCTAATAAAAGGGAGTTACGTACACCATTTTTCTTCACTTCTTTTTTCAGGCTGTCCCAGTCCCATCGACCGGAGTCAGGAGTAACACCCCACATGTCAAATTGAAAGATACCTTTAGAAACAGGAGAGCCTTTAAAGGTCTCATAAGAGCCATCTTTTTTGGCCAGTTCCATAGAAGCACTCATTGCTGCAAAATAGATGGTTTCATGGATATCTTTATTTAAGCCATGTGCCTCATCTGATTCAAACGGCATTTTAAGGCTTATAAAAGTATCGGCAAGGCCTTGTACCCCTATTCCAATAGGACGATGACGCATGTTAGAGTTACGTGCCTCTTCCACCGGGTAGTAATTGATATCAATAACCTTATTAAGGTTTTTAGTGATGACCTTAGTAATTTCAAAAAGTTTTTGATGGTCAAATTTACCGTCTTCAGTAACAAATTTGGGTAATGCAATAGACGCCAGGTTACATACGGCTACTTCATCAGGTGCCGTATATTCCAGGATTTCTGTACAAAGGTTACTGGATTTGATGGTGCCCAGGTTTTTCTGATTTGATTTCTTATTAGCGGCATCTTTATACAACATATAAGGAGTACCTGTTTCTATTTGTGCTTCTAATACCTCAAACCATAGATCTTGTGCTTTTACCTGCTTTCTGTAACGTCCTTCCTTCTCGTATTTTAAATAGAGTCTTTCAAAATCCTCTCCATAGCTATCGGCTAACCCGGGCGCTTCGTTAGGGCAAAATAACGACCAAGTGTCATTGTTCTCCACCCTTTTCATGAACAGGTCAGAGATCCAAAGTGCGTAGAATAAATCCCGGGCACGAAGTTCTTCTTTACCATGGTTCTTTTTAAGGTCCAGGAATTCGAAGATATCCGCATGCCATGGCTCCAGGTATATGGCGAAACTACCTTTACGCTTACCACCTCCCTGGTCTACGTAGCGTGCTGTCATATCGAAATTCCTTAACATAGGAACAATCCCGTTAGATACTCCTCCGGTCCCTTTTATATAGGATCCGGTAGCGCGTACATTATGGATACTTAATCCTATTCCACCGGCAGATTGTGAGATTTTGGCACATTGCTTCAGTGTATCATAGATCCCATCGATACTGTCATCTTTCATTGTAAGCAGAAAGCAAGACGAAAGTTGAGGTTTAGGCGTACCTGCGTTAAAAAGGGTAGGAGTAGCGTGCGTAAACCACTTTTCAGAAAGTAAGTTATACGTTTCGATAACTGCATCCATGTCTTCCATATGTATACCCACAGCCACCCGCATGAGCATATGTTGAGGACGTTCAACGATCATACCGTCTATCTTCATCAGGTATGATTTTT
Organism: Fulvivirga sp. M361; assembly: GCF_007097395.1. Lineage (GTDB taxonomy): Bacteria > Bacteroidota > Bacteroidia > Cytophagales > Cyclobacteriaceae > Fulvivirga. The sequence continues at coordinate 3,322 of NZ_VKDC01000012.1, read as the reverse complement.
CTAATGTTTTAAAGCCAAAGTAGTCATAACCGAAATCGCGATCATAAATGATCGAAGAGTCCAGGAGCGCCGCGCTTTTCTTTATAACCCCATATGCTTCTTTTGAAATAAGCGGTGCGTTTTCCCCGGTTTTTGGATCTACATAAGTGTAAAGTCTTTTCATAGTATTGGAAAAAGACTTACTGGTTACTTTATGCAGGTTGGATATAGCTACCCTGGCAGCCAATTTGGCAAAATCCGGGTGTTTAACGGTCATGGAAGCAGCCGTTTCAGCTGCAAGGTTATCCAGTTCTACCGTTGTTACGCCATCATAAATCCCATTAATTACTTTTTTGGCTATGTCTACTGGCTCGATGTAATTCCGGTCCAACCCATAACATAGCTTTTCAATGCGGGCTGTTACTTTATCAAATTTAACAGACTCCCGTCTTCCGTCTCTTTTAACTACTAGCATTACTTATATGGTGGTTTTGGGGTTATGAAAAAAAGTCTAAAAAATTAAAAATCTTCGTCCAGTGAAAATCGAGGTGTATCATCATTTCCTTTCATCACTCCGGCTTTCTGATAGTCACCTACCCTCTTTTCGAAGAAATTTGTTTTACCCTGTAAAGAGATCATCTCCATGAAATCAAAGGGATTAGCGGTATTGTAAATTTTCTTACCCACTAGCTCATTTAGTAAACGATCTGCCACAAACTCAATGTACTGACACATTAATTCAGCATTCATTCCGATCAAACTTACCGGGAGAGCATCTGTAACGAAATCTTTCTCAATTTCCACTGCATCTTTAATAATATCGATAACAGTATCTTCAGGAAGTTTATTCACTACATGATTCTCGTATAGTAAACACGCAAAATCACAATGTAATCCTTCATCCCTTGAGATCAATTCATTCGAAAAGGTGAGTCCGGGCATTAGCCCTCTTTTCTTTAACCAGAAAATAGAACAAAAACTACCGGAAAAAAATATACCTTCCACAGCAGCGAAGGCGATCAACCTTTCCTGAAATGAACCATGATCAATCCAACGCAATGCCCAGTCCGCTTTTCTCTTAACGCACTCCATGGTTTCAATAGCATTGAATAACTTATCTTTTTCTACAGGGTCTTTAACGTACGTATCGATTAATAAAGAATAAGTTTCGGAATGGATGTTCTCTATGGCTATTTGAAAACCATAAAAGAACTTGGCCTCAGTATATTGTACTTCAGCTACAAAATGCTCTGCTAAATTTTCATTCACGATGCCATCGCTGGCAGCAAAAAAAGCAAGAACGTGAGTAATGAAGTGCCTTTCACCATCATTTAAGGCTGACCAATCCCTCAGGTCCTGGCTTAAATCAATCTCTTCGGCAGTCCAGAAGCTGGCTTCAGCTTTTTTATAAAACTCCCATATGTCGTTATGCTGAATAGGAAATAATACAAACCGTTTGTTATTTTCTTGTAAGATCAATTCTGTTTCGGTGGCTGTTTCACTCATCTTCTCTTCTTTTTAAAATTTACTCACTAATACCACAGCACTTAACCTTTATAAAAAGTACAAGGCTGTAAAAAGTTTAAAAATTGCTCTAGAATATTACGGATGTACTAAGAGCGGCTATGTAACCTTTCATTGAGGCCTATAGGTCACACAAAGATTGCTAATACATGATAAAAATCAAAGTCATATATGATCGGACTCAGTAGTAGATGGAATCGTATTTAAATAATTGATTTTCAGTTATTTAAATATTATTTCACAATGATTACTTATGCCGTTATTACGTGTTTTGAGGGGTGAAAAAAAATCAAAAAGTTTTCCACAAAAGCAAGCGCTATTCACAGCATATGTGTTGATAAAAAAGGAAGAAATTCTTACATCTGCTTTACCTTTTCAATAGTCTGTTTTTTAACTCTTCCGGTATGAAATCAATTTGCGGCCTGCCATCTTGTAAAAACCAATCCGTAGGTCCGTAATAAGAATTGCCCGATAAAGGATCTTTAAATTTCAAATACCGCTTACTCCTCACCCAATTAGACAGGGCGGCAGATACGGAACTTCGTACTTTGCCTTTATCCAGGCCGGGTTCTTTATCTAAAATGAAAACTACCACTTCCGTTGCAATGATTAATTTTCCTTTCAAAGACTCAAAATGCGCGATTTTTTTAGTCCAGGACCATTCAGAAGCATATTTATCACCCGGCAGAGGGGTGGGAGATATTTGCGAATTTTCTTCGAATATAGGCATACTCGTCAGGCTTCTTATATGATTATCTATTTCACGGATCTCCTGTTTAAAATCCTCTATTTTGGCTTCTAATGTTTGTTTTTTTTCTGTAAGCGCTTTGAGGTAAAGATCAGCGTATTTTTCCGGAAGATTGATTTTCATAAGATCGGATAAAGTGGCTTAAAACGATGTTAGCGCTTTTTTTTTCAAAAACCAAGCAAGTCAAGCGTATTAACCAAGCGAATCAAGCAAGATATTGAAACTGCTTGATAATGCCTGGCCTTTAAGCGCTCTCACGTGTGATTAAAATTACCTTTTGGAAATCCATGCAAAAAACCTAAATTTGCACTCCATTTTGATAAAAATAATTTAATCATCAATGTACGCAATAGTTGACATATCCGGTAAGCAGTTCAAAGTAACGCAAGACCAGTTCGTATACGCTCCGAAGATGGACGGCGAAGAAGGCGCTTCCGTAGAGTTCGACAAAGTACTCTTATTAGATAATGAGGGGAAAGTTGAAGTAGGTGCACCATTGGTAAAAGGTGCTAAAGTTTCAGGGAAGATCCTTGGGCATGTAAAAGGTGACAAAGTAGTCGTTTTCAAGAAAAAACGAAGAAAAGGCTACAAGGTGAAAAACGGGCATCGCCAGGAATTCACAAAGGTTTTAATTGAAGGTATTTCTAAATAAGTAGATAAAATGGCACACAAAAAAGGAGCTGGTAGTTCAAGGAACGGAAGAGAATCAGAAAGTAAACGTTTGGGTGTAAAAATATATGGTGGTCAAAAAGCGATCGCTGGTAATATTATTGTCAGACAAAGAGGAACTAAACACCATCCTGGTAATAATGTGGGAATGGGTAAGGACCACACTTTATTTGCGCTTACTGACGGGACCGTAATATTTAAAAAGGGACGAAATAATCGGTCTTTCGTTTCTGTGGAGACCACAGCGTAAAAGATCTGAAGATAGTATTGAAAAGAAGGAGGCCGTCTCAAAAGTGATTGAGGCGGTCTTTTTACTTTTACAAGGATTGAGTTTTTGATTTAACGATTAGCAAGCTTCTTTTTCAAAAAGGCAAGAGTTGTCCTAAGCCTATGCCGCCTTTT
>NZ_VKDC01000119.1 GCF_007097395.1 Fulvivirga sp. M361 | reverse complement strand
CACCCGTACCGTCCGGGGTAATGTCTGCCGTGTAGGTATTGCCATCGACCGCCACAAAATTCGAGGCACTGCCATTTCCAACACTGATATCGGCCAACGAAAAGCCTGTCACATCTTCACTGAATTCAATGGTCACATTATAGCTCGCCGTGCTGTTGACTAATGCAGGCTCTCCCTGGATATCCACTGTCGGAGCGGTGTTATCAAACAGTGTTACCGCCTGGGTGGCGGCCATGTTGTCATTGCCAGCGCCATCCTGCGCTGCCGCCGTGGCTACGTCAATCGTGATGTCACCCGTACCGTCCGGGGTAATGTCTGCCGTGTAGGTATTGCCATCGACCGCCACAAAATTCGAGGCACTGCCATTTCCAACACTGATATCGGCCAACGAAAAGCCTGTCACATCTTCGCTGAATTCAATGGTCACATTATAGCTCGCTGTGCTGTTGACTAATGCAGGCTCTCCCTGGATATCCACTGTCGGAGCGGTGTTATCAAACAGCGTTACCGCCTGAGTGGCGGCCATGTTGTCATTGCCAGCGCCATCCTGCGCTGCCGCTGTGGCTACGTCAATCGTGATGTCACCCGTACCGTCCGGGGTAATGTCTGCCGTGTAGGTATTGCCATCGACCGCCACAAAATTCGAGGC
>NZ_VKDC01000118.1 GCF_007097395.1 Fulvivirga sp. M361 | reverse complement strand
TCAATCCAACACTGCTAAAACCTGTCACTCCCGCAGTGCCACTCACACCCGTCAAACGCATCAAACTGCCCGTAACTGCACTGTTCAATGTAATAGACGTCGAGGAGCCGCTGCATAAAGCAGGGACAGTATTCGTGATCGACATCGTTGGACGGGGCTGAACATCAACACTCGCCAACTGACCTACAGGGGAGACCGGACAGCCGTCACTGGTCGTCACTTCAAACGTGTAACTTACCGTAACCACTCCATTCGTGGGGTTCTCTAAGATCTCTTGTAGCTGGTCGCCGTCCACAAACGTGTCACCCACCAGAACACCACCACCCGTGACAGCACCGTAGCTTACACCAGTGACAGTGATCACATGGTTGGACGTCGGAC
>NZ_VKDC01000117.1 GCF_007097395.1 Fulvivirga sp. M361 | reverse complement strand
CCTGCTTTATGCAGCGGCTCCTCGACGTCTATTACATTGAACAGTGCAGTTACGGGCAGTTTGATGCGTTTGACGGGTGTGAGTGGCACTGCGGGAGTGACAGGTTTTAGCAGTGTTGGATTGACCTTTTTGGATGGAGATGTGATCAGTGATGTATTGGCGAATAGCACGAGCAGTCCAGTTACGCTGACGTATAGCTTTGAGGTGAGTGATGGTTCGGGCTGTGATGACGGAGTGGCCCCTTTTACCACGGCCGTGACGGTAAACCCAAATCCTGTTTTAACGCTGACCAATACAACCACTAGTTTATGCAGTGGTGACCAAACAGACATTACGTTGAACAGTCCGACGTCCAACCATGTGATCACTGTCACTGGTGTAAGCTACG
>NZ_VKDC01000116.1 GCF_007097395.1 Fulvivirga sp. M361 | reverse complement strand
GAAGTCGCCAACTTTACCATTGATGCCATCGCTAATGCCAATGTCAATGAAAATTCGGTCTATACTTCGGTGACCCCTAACCTTAGTGGTGATACGCCAATAGGCAATGTGACCTATACCATCAACGGCGGGGCAGATGCGGCGGACTTTACGATCAACGGCACCACCGGTGTGGTCAGCATGGTAGGCAGAGACTTTGAAAGCCCTGCGGATGCCAATACTGACAATGTATATGAAATTGAAATTACCGCTACTGATGACGACAATAACTCGGATACGGAAACCTGGACGGTAACCGTAACCGACCAGATAGAAGTCGCCAACTTTACCATTGATGCCATCGCTAATGCCAATGTCAATGAAAATTCGGTCTATACTTCGGTGACCCCTAACCTTAGTGGTGATACGCCAATAGGCAATGTGACCTATACTATCAGTGGAGGAGCAGATGCGGCAGACTTTACGATCAACGGCACCACCGGTGTGGTCAGCATGGTAGGCAGAGACTTTGAAAGCCCTGCGGATGCCAATACTGACAATGTATATGAAATTGAAATTACCGCTACTGATGAAGATAATAACTCGGATACAGGGACTTGGACGGTAACTGTAAACGATCTGGTAGAAACTATATCGTTTACCATTGATGCCATCGCTAATGCCAATGTCAATGAAAATTCGGTCTATACTTCGGTGACCCCTAACCTTAGTGGTGATA
>NZ_VKDC01000115.1 GCF_007097395.1 Fulvivirga sp. M361 | reverse complement strand
TTGCGGGCAGCGATGCGGGCTATTTTTACGTGCTTCATGTATTCACGATTAGCCTGGGCTTTGGTGGTGTTAAGGGTGTCTGTGGCTGTGAATTGGTCGCCGTATTCCTTTTGCTGCTTGAGCTGTAGGGCGCTGGCGGTTTCGTACAGCTGCATGCCTTCCTGGAGGCGGGCTTCGTTGTAACCGAATTCGGCCAGCAGGTTTTTCATCTCTTCGTAGTTGAGCGCGTTGACGATGGCGTTTTGTGCGAAAAGCAGTTGACTTTCTAGCGTGTTGTTGTTCATTGTACTAAATCATTAAGGGTTAAACATTGATTATTGGTTGTCTTTGTGGCGTTGGGCAGAGATGGAGTGCTTCAGCGGTGCACTATTGCCGTGGGCGCGTGCTGTTTTATACTTTTGGTATGCGGCGTTACGGTTTTTAGATGACGCAGTGTTATTTTCGGGAGTGGCAAAATGCTTTTTTCATCTGGCTTTGTGCTTTTTGGGTGCCGCAGTGTTATTTCCAGGTACGGCGGAATGATTTTAGTGTACGTCTTTGTCATATTTTAATACGGCAGAATGATTTTTCAGTGCGGCAAAATGATTCTGTACCGACCTTTAGCGATTTTGTACAGCGTTTTCAGGTGTTGATCTTGCTTCAATTCAACAACTGACCTAGTTAAGTACTATTTTTTAGCGTTTTGCGCCCTGCTACCTTTCCACAGCAATAGTTCAGGCGGAAAGAATGGGTGGGGGCTAACGTGTGAAGGACTTTTCCGGG
>NZ_VKDC01000114.1 GCF_007097395.1 Fulvivirga sp. M361 | reverse complement strand
TGACCAGGGTGCAGTCCCACAAACGCAAGGACCTCTATCAACTTTTACCCAACAACTGGAAAAATACCCGCTAAGTTAAGATGCCATCACCAAAATCAACAGATGGGTTCTTCGGATGGATACAACCGGAGTATTATATTTATAGCAGTGCTTTGGATTATTCTGGGGGTAAAGGATTGTTAAAGATTGAGTTGATCGGAAGTTGCAAACTCCCTGATATTGATGGGCCTAAGTTATAAACTTAAGCCAGGAGGGAGTATGATCTAAAAAAGGAAAAACAGTCGCTTGCCTTTTTGGCGAGTGACGATTATTCTCAAGGCCTCCTTTAGATTTAAGTAATATAACTATTCGGTTATTGTTGCTATTGTAGACTGAGGGGGGTGCAGGGGGGAGACTGATAACTTGTGGATAATGTGGATAACTTTTAGTCTGTCAATATG
>NZ_VKDC01000113.1 GCF_007097395.1 Fulvivirga sp. M361 | reverse complement strand
CCACTAAAGCACAGCCTGGGGCCGTCTGCTCCGTAACCACCACAGAATAGTTCGATCCACCCAATCCACTAACATTACTGATCGTTAACGTAGGACTCGTAAAGCTGCCTCCATAAATAGCTCCACCGGAAATCGGAGTCCCGTTCAAAAACCATTGATAACCTAAACTCGTCCCGCTGGCCAATACGCTGAAAGAAGTACCCGAGCCACTGCACACACTCTTGGAAGAAGGGAAAGACGTGATCACTGGATTTGAAACCACCGTTACCACAGCTGCACTGCCCAGACTCGTTGCCAGACACGGGCCACTCGTGCCCAGGTCGGCAACACGGGTAACACTGTAACTCGTCGTACTGCCGGGACTCACTGAGACCGTAGCGCCATTGGCAATAGAACTCAGACTGAACGTATTCGTCCCGTCACTATAATCTACATCGTAAGGACCTGTGCCCGTCAAAGAAAACGTAAGTGTGGTACTACTCCCTTCGCAGATACTCGCACTACCACTCACATCTCCTGTAGGTAACACCTCTTCCGTTAGCGTCGCAGCTGGAGTAGCCACTAAAGCAC
>NZ_VKDC01000112.1 GCF_007097395.1 Fulvivirga sp. M361 | reverse complement strand
GTAAGCTACGGTGCTGTCACGGGTGGTGGTGTTCTGGTGGGGGACACGTTTGTGGACGGCGACCAGCTACAAGAGATCTTAGAGAACCCCACGAACGGAGTGGTTACGGTGAGTTACACGTTTGAAGTGACAACCAGCGACGGCTGTCCGGTCTCCCCTGCAGGCCAGTTGGCTAGTGTAGATGTTCAGCCCCGTCCAACGATGTCGATCACGAATACGGTTCCTGCTTTATGCAGTGGTTCCTCGACGTCGATCACATTGAACAGTGCAGTTACGGGCAGTTTGATGCGTTTGACGGGTGTGAGTGGCACTGCGGGAGTGACAGGTTTTAGCAGTGTTGGATTGACCTTTGTGGATGGAGATGTGATCAGCGATGTATTGGCGAATAGCACGAGCAGTCCAGTTACGCTGACGTATAGCTTTGAGGTGAGTGATGGTTCAGGCTGTG
>NZ_VKDC01000111.1 GCF_007097395.1 Fulvivirga sp. M361 | reverse complement strand
TAACGTGAATATCGTTTAAGCGACCAGGTATAATTGTCCATGTTTTTTTTCAAATTGTATATTAAGAGAAGGTTTTTTAGGGAAGAAGCAATAAGCAGAGAGGGCACTGATCAGGTTGATCAGGAAATTACCAAGCGAGCGGTGCCTGGTATGCTGTAGTTTGCAGATATTTTTGAGTTCATCATTGACCGATTCGATGATGGCTCTTTTTCGAAGTAAAATCCTATCGGTCTGGCTCAGGTTGACGTTTTTCATATTCTTTTTGGGCTTTGCAATAAGTTGTATGCCGTTTCCAAAAAGCAGATCGGAGAGCTTTTTAGAGATATAGCCTTTATCAGCAAATAGCTTCCCGAACATGTTTTCGGTCATGGATTTCATCACTTTAAGGTTCCTGTCATCTACATTACCTTTGGTTAAAAAGAAAGCGATGATCTCTCCTTTGTCATTGATGATCAGATG
>NZ_VKDC01000110.1 GCF_007097395.1 Fulvivirga sp. M361 | reverse complement strand
CCATTGATGCCATCGCTAATGCCAATGTCAATGAAAATTCGGTCTATACTTCGGTGACCCCTAACCTTAGTGGTGATACGCCAATAGGCAATGTGACCTATACTATCAGTGGAGGAGCAGATGCAGTAGACTTTACGATCAACGGCACCACCGGTGTGGTCAGCATGGTAGTCAGAGACTTTGAGTCACCGGTAGATGCCAATACTGACAATGTATATGAAATTGAAATCACGGCTACCGATGACGACAATAACTCGGATACAGAGACTTGGACGGTAACTGTAAACGATCTGGTAGAAACTATATCGTTTACCATTGATGCCATCGCTAATGCCAATGTCAATGAAAATTCGGTCTATACTTCGGTGACCCCTAACCTTAGTGGTGATATGCCAATAGGCAATGTGACCTATACCATCAGCGGCGGGGCAGATGCGGCGGACTTTACGATCAACGGCACCACCGGTGTGGTCAGCATGGTAGATATTTTTTTTTTGTCACCGGTAGATGCCAATACTGACAATGTATATGAAATTGAAATCACGGCTACCGATAATGATAACAACTCGGATACGGAAACCTGGACGGTAACCGTAACCGACCAGATA
>NZ_VKDC01000011.1 GCF_007097395.1 Fulvivirga sp. M361 | reverse complement strand
ATCCCACCCCTATAGCACCCACAGCAAAAAAACATCAACCCTGATGAAAGTAGAGGGACTGCTACTTGAAGGATGACAGTAAAGAATATTTGTTCGCTTTTAAAGCCAAAAAGTGAACCCATTATCTAGCGGTTTGTATTGAAAATAGACCTTTTGCATGGCTTATTTTGCAGCGGCATATTTATTTTGATTTATTTGCACAAACCTTCCCCATATGAATAGAATAGCCTGGTTGGTTACGTCAGCAGTTGTATTATTAGTTTCCGGATATTTACTATTTGACAAATATTATAGACCATTAAATGTAGATGTAACTGAACTGGTGCCTGAAAATGCTGCATTGGTTTATGAAAATAAGAAGCCTTTTGAAGCTTGGGTGAAACTGGCTGAAAGCGAGTTGTGGAAGTCATTTCAGCGGATAACATCTTTGAAAAACTTTCATGAGTCTTTAATGAACCTGGATAGCCTTGGAGGTGAGAAAGACTTACTTTCGGCAGGTATTACTAACGGTATGTTGGTTTCTGTTCACAAAATTAGCAATAACCAGTTTGATGCTGTTCTTTATATTGATGTCAGTAGCATTAAAGATCAAAAAAATGCAGATAAAATACTTGAGTTTTTTATCAGTACTGGAAACTTAAAATCAGTCGACCGAACTTATCAGAATTATCAAATCAAAGAATTAAAAGGGAATGAGCAGGCGTCTACGTTTTCCTATCTCATTCATGAAAACCTTTTTATTGGCAGCTTCACGCCCTTTTTAATTGAAGATGTGGTGAGATTGATTGATAATGACCAAAATGAAGGTTTCTTCAATAAGAACCGTGACATGCTTAAAATCCCTAAGCTCGCTAATGATGATGGAAATGTTTACATAAACACGGCCAATTTTAATCAATTATTTAACGCATTTCAAAGCGAGTCAGATGATGTTTTAGATCATCATAATCAATCAATGTTCTATGATATAACCATTGAAAATGAGAAGATACTGTTGAATGGATTCACTCAAGTTGACGGAGATGATTTTTTAAATACTTTCCTATCACAGAGCCCTCAAAAGAATAATTTTCAGTACTATGTAAGTAACAAGGCAAGTCATTTTTATCAATTGGGTATTGAAAACGGGCCTGACTGGCATGAGAGGTTGAAAAAGTACTGGGAAAGTATTCACCCTGAGCTTGTATCGGAGCGACTTCTTTTTGCCGAGAAATATCAATTTGATTTTGATGGTATGTTCGCCTGGCTTGGGTCTGGAATTTCCCTGACCAACATACCGTCATCAGTAAGTAATGATCATAAGCTTATAATGATTAATACTAATGATTTAACTGAAGCTATGCGTCAATTAAATGATTTATCAGAGCGATTGGCAATTGCACAAGGAGATAGCGTTTACCAGGAAAGCTTTGGAGAGCTTGTTATCCGTGAATTAAATGTGACTAACTTTCCAATGCATGCTTTTGGTCCAATGTTTACAGGGTTTGAAGATACCTTTTATGCAGTTTTTGATGAGTATCTGGTAATGGCAGAAAGTATTCAAACATTGAAAGATTTGATGACTGATATAGAAAAAGAGAATACTTTAGGGAGATCATTAATTTACAACAAGTTCAGTGTTAATACACAGGAGGAATCCAATTTCAAACTTGTAATTAATACTCCGGTAGCATGGGAAGGGGTGGTTCAATACAGCAATCCATTTTGGAAGGAGCTCTTTCGGAAAAACAGTCAAGTGTTCAAAGGGGTGAAATATCTGTCATTTGATTTCAGTGCATTGGACGACAACTTTTACTCTAGTATTGCTTTTCACTATGAAAAGCCAAGTTTGTCATCAACAGCAGATATCTTCGATGCCGAGAAAACTGTTGCATTCAATTATCCTTTGATCACTAAACCGCTTGTTGTCAAAAGTCATTTAGATAATAGTAAGGAAGTGCTTTTGCAGGATTCTTCTAACCATATTATGTTGATATCGACTAAAGGTGAGGTTTTATGGGAAAGAGAAATTGATGGCCCGATGGTTAGTGACGTGGATCAGGTGGATTATTATAAGAATGGTAAACTTCAGTATTTCTTTGCAACGGGGAATTACCTATATATAATCGATCGGTTAGGGAATGATGTGGACGATTTCCCATTGAGGATAGATTATAAAATTGATGATGCCTCTGTCATTGATTATGATAAAAGCAAGCGTTATCGATTCATGTTAACGGATGAGCGAGGGGGAATGTACCTCTACAATAAAGAGGGGGTGAATTTGGAAGGCTGGACACCAAGAGAGGTCCAGGGCAGGCTGGCTTGTCAGCCCATTCACATTCGGGTGAGAGGGAAGGATATCATAATGGCGATACAGAGTGATGGAAAGGTTCACGCCATGAACCGTAGAGGGGAAGATATTCCTGGATTTCCATTTTCTGTTGATGGAAGATATAATGGAGATGCACATATACAACTAGGTGCAGATCTTCAAAAAACTTTGGTGAGCCTGCTGTCCAGGGAAGGCCGCTTGGTAAAATTTAATTTAGCAGGGGAAATAGTAAGTACTGATCAGCTTTATCGTCCGACACAAGAGTCAATGTTTAACCTGGTTAATGATGCATTAGGTAAAGACTATGTAATAGCGCGACAAGATCTGAATAGGCTGGTCTTATTGAATCGAGACAAAAATGAACTTCTTTCCAAGGATTATCTGAATACAGAAGAACTGACCGTGCAGTATTATAACTTCTCTAATAATCATCAGGTATTTGCCATATCAGATCAGATTCAAGGGTTTACATATATTTATAATACGAACGGCGTGTTGATCAATTCAAGACCTATAGACAGTGATGGTAAAGTGGGTATGATGTATTACGAATCTAAAGGTAAATATGAGGTTTTTGTAGTTTCAGGAAATACATTTAAAAAACTAAGTTTTTAACCATGATATTAAGAAAAACGGTTTTATTGTTCCTGTCAGGCATTTTCTTTCAATGGTCCTTTGGACAAAGCAAAGATACCCTTGAATACAGCTTGGCGACGCCATATAATACAGTACTAACACATTTATTGTACTTACAGGAGGATAGCTATCGTCCTGCTATAGCAGCAAAGGTGTTCAACCCGAAAGATGTTGATCAGGAACGAGCCGTAGTACTCGCAATAAAGCTTAAACAAGTACTTGATGGCCAGGGAATTTTTGTTGAACTGGATGATATCCCAAGAAGCCGGGATTACCTGGATTCTGTAACCAATAAACATCGTTATTATTTAACCAAGAAGTATCCGGATCTTTATGTCGAAAAAAGAGGTATACGGTGGTATTTTTCAGCCAAGACCATTGGCAAGATCGAAGTATGGCATAAAGATACCTACCCTTTGGGACTGGATAAGCTATTGGAGATAGCCCCTTCTTATGGAACAACTAAAATCCTTGGGCTACATATTTGGCAATTGTTTGGCCTACTGATTGTTGTTCTGTTGTCATTTATATTGCATAAGCTTTTCACCTATTTTTTTGAAAAACTGATCATTCAGTTGTTGCTACGACTTGGTTATAAAAAGTTGGCGAACGAAGTCATTATTCCGGTAGCAAAACCAGTCAGCTTTCTGGTTATATTTCCAATACTCATCCTTCTGGTACCAGTATTACAGCTACCTATTACTATGAATAAGTATGTGATACTTATATTAAAGGCCATATGGCCGGTGTTTGCTATCGTCTTTTTCTATCGCTTGGTAGATATCATCAGCTTTTACATGGGAAAGCTGGCGGAAAAGACAGAAAGCACGTTGGATGACCAGCTTGTACCCTTGTTACGAAAGGTATTAAAGACGTTCGTGGTGGTGGTAGGAGGGCTATTCATTCTTGATAATCTGGAGTTCGATATCACAGGTCTGATAGCCGGTATTTCCATTGGTGGTTTGGCTTTTGCTTTGGCAGCCCAGGATACTATAAAGAACTTTTTTGGGTCTTTGATGATATTTGTTGACCGTCCTTTTCAAGTAGGCGATTGGATCACTTCCGGAGATGTGGATGGTACCGTAGAAGAGGTAGGCTTTCGCTCTACACGGATAAGGACTTTTAGAAATTCCCTTATGTATATACCTAATGGTTTGATCACCAATCAAACCATCGATAATCATGGGTTAAGGCATTACCGCAGGTTTATGACCAATATTGCGCTTACGTATGATACACCAACGGATTTGATAGAAGTATTTGTGGAAGGGCTGGAAGAAATTGTGAAAAAGCACCCAAAAACACGGAAAGACTATTATGAAATTCACTTTAACGATATGGCGGACTCCTCATTGAATATCCTGTTCTATATATTCTTCAAAGTGCCTAGTTGGACGGAAGAGCTGAGGTCCAGGCATGAGGTGTTGCTCGAAATCGTGAAACTTGCAGATCAACTCGGTGTTAATTTTGCTTTCCCAACGCAAACGCTGCATATGGAAACATTTCCTGAGAAAAAAGGAAATTCTCCGGAATATACAGCAGATGCTGCTGATCTGCGCAAGGTACTGGAGGAATACAAGAAGGGGCCAGATAAAACTGCGAATTAAAGGGTATCCAGAAACTCTTCGATTGCTTCATACACTTTTAACAGTTGTTCATCTGTAATAATGTATGGCGGAATAATGTAAATTAAATTACCCAAGGGTCTTAGCAATATATTCTTTTCCAGGAAAAACGGATAAAGTACGTTGCGCATTTCGCTGAAATAAGAGCTGTCATTGGTCGTTTCAAATTCCAGTGCCATGATTGTTCCTAGGCTTCTGATTTCTCGCAACGCCGGCCTGGAAACGTTCTTCTGTACAAAGTCCTGATTTAAACGTGAAATTCTTTTTATTGATGCTTGACATTCAGGTTTCATAAGAAGGTCGTAGCTGGCATTTGAAGCTGTACAGGCTAATGGGTTAGCGGTAAAGGAATGCCCGTGTAAGAAAGCCTTTTTAAGGTTGCTGGACCTATATACTTTTATAATCTCCTCAGTGCAGGAAGTAACTCCCAAGGCCATTGTACCACCCGTTATTCCTTTAGACAGACATAATATATCCGGTTTGTTATTCAAGTAATCCGAAGCAAATAGCTCGCCTGTACGTCCGAAGCCGGTCATAACCTCGTCAGCAATGCATATCACATCATGTTTTCTGGCAATAGCTATTAACTCATCAAGTAGTTTTGCCTCATAGATCCTCATACCTGAAGCTCCTTGTATCAAAGGCTCAAAAATAAATGCTGCTACATCGTTAGTCTTTATTAAGTCTTTAAACTGCTGGATTACTAGCTCCTCCATACCACTTTGAGGAAAGTCGATGTAATCAACATTAAATAAAAAAGGAACGAAAGGCTTGGTAAAATCACCCCTTTCACCAACGGACATAGTTCCGAAGGTATCGCCGTGGTAGGCACCATCAATAGCTATTACTCGCTTTTTGTCTTTATTTTGATTGAACCAAAATTGAAAGGCCATTTTTAATGCGACTTCCACTGCCGTACTGCCGTTGTCTGAATAGAATATTTTTGATTGATTTTCAGGAAGAATTGACAATAAATTTTCGGCAAGTGTTATGGCGGGTTGATGGGTAAAGCCAGCAAATACTACGTGTTCAAGGGTTTTTGCCTGTTGACAGACCCTATCAGCAATATATGGGTGACCATGTCCATGCAGGTTTACCCACCAAGATGATATGGCATCAATGATCTTTCTCCCATCATCCGTATGAAGGTAGACTCCGTCGGCTTTAGTGATCAATAATGGATCATCCACACCTTCTAACGGGGTGAAAGGGTGCCAGATAGTGTTTTTGTCTTTGTCAATCCAATTCATCCAACCTATTACTTAATAATTGGGCGTAGTTATTTATTATACCCGAGTTTAGACTTTCCTGTTGTGGAATGGACAGCAAGCAGGGCGCCTGGGTATGTTGTAGAATTATTTTTTCAGTAGATGGATTTGATGGCCCATTAAAAATTATACCTTTTAGTGGATACCCTCTTTGTTTAATGAGTTCTAAACTGAGCATGGTATGGTTTATACTACCCAGGTAGTGATTGGATACGAGTATAATAGATGCGTTCAACTGAGGTACCAGGTCAATGACAAAATTCTCATTATTTAGTGGCACCAATGTACCGCCGGCGCCTTCTATGACGAGGTCTTTTTTTGAGTCAGGTAAAACAAAGTCATTCATAGTTATTACCACATTATCCACCTCAGCGGCATAATGGGGAGAGGCCGGAGTGTTGAGAATAAATTGCTCATTATGACATTTTATGCTACTATCTGTAAGCTTCTTGATGGTATCCGTGTCTGTTGGGTAACCAGCCTGAACAGGTTTCCAGTATTCGCCTTGTATTGCCGTAGCTACTATCGCTGAAACAAGGGTTTTTCCACTATCTGTGCCAATGGCTGTTATAAAGTAATTCATAGGTCCGCTAAACTATCAATCAAACGTGATATATCCTCTGAAGAATTGTATGTATGTAAACATATTCTGATCCGTTCACTTCCTTTTTTTACTGTAGGAGAAAGGATAGGTCGTACATCGAAGCCTTTATTGGCCAAATGAATAGATGTTTTGATGGCATTTTCATTGCCCGGTACAATCAATGCCTGGATAGCATGTTGGCTACTTGTAGATGTGAACTTGTCGTCACACTTTTGTTTAAACAGCTCCTTGAACAGTTGGATCTTCTTTGATATTTGGGTTTGCAGATGGATATTCCGATTCAAATATCGGAATGATTCATCTATGGCACTTACTGCATGCGGAGAGGGCGCAGTAGTATAAATAAATGGCCTTGCATAATTTACAAGGTATTCTTTTAACAAAGAGCTTCCTGCAATAGCCGCACCATGAACACCCATGGCTTTTCCAAAAGTGTATACCCTGGCCAATATATTAGTGTGCTGTTCCAATAGCATCGATAGTCCACCCCCATGTTTGCCCATAAGTCCGGTAGCATGAGCTTCGTCCAGGATTATTTTAGCATCATAATTACCTGCTAGCGCTACCAGGTCTTTCAGAGAGCAATGGTCTCCATCCATGGAATAAACAGATTCAACCGCAATGAAGACCTGCCCGGAAGATTTTTTGAGTTTTTGTGAGAGGTCGTCCAAATCATTGTGCCTGAAGCTGTATTTGGTGGCCAGGCTGAGTCGTATGCCATCTTTGATGCACGCATGTGATAACTCGTCATAAAGAACGGTATCTCCACGTTGAGGTAATGTAGAGAACAGTGCCAGGTTTGCCATATACCCACTTTGAAACACAAGAGTACTTTCACATTCAAAAAGTTGTGCCAGGTATGCCTCGGTTTGTTCGATCTGAAGTGTGTTCCCGGAAAGTAACCGGGATCCTCCTGAGCCGTTAAGTAGCTCTTTGTCAGTATTATGTATGTTGTCTTTTAGCTCCTGGTTATGTGCTAATCCCAGGTAGTCATTTGAAGTGAAGTCTAAGAGACCACTTTTTACAGACAGCTGACGATAGTTTTTACTTTCTTTTCTTTTTTGAAGCTCGTTAGCCAGTCTTTCGTGCAGATACATGCATTAAACTTTATTATCTTTAGGCATCAAATTTAACATTTATCTCCTTTAGTTGGTTAGTTGATATGCGATCGTTGCTTCGGGTAACAATTATCTGTATCCTATTATCTTTCTGTATAAATTCAATAGCCCAGAATAAAGCTACGGTGAATAAAAGCCACCGTATGGACAGAGAAGTGGAGATCATTTATGATAATGACCTTTATTACGGTTCTGACAGATACTATACTTCCGGATCCAACGCTGCTTACAGTAGATTGATAAAGTCCCGAAGTAAATTCTACCGTCAGTTTAGAAGTAAAAGATCAGATTCGTTAAAAGTTATTACCAGGTATCATTATGGTCATCAGATCTATACTCCTGATGGAATCAGAAGTATAGACTTTGAACAGTTTGACAGACCTTATGCGGGATGGCATTATCTCCGGTTTCAAACATTGAACTTTCCAGGTGAAAATACCGCTAACAAATATGGAATAGAGTTGGGTTTAGTAGGAAGTATGTCCGGAGTGGGTAATTTTCAGCAGTGGTGGCATGAAGCTTTTGGTATCTTACAACCGAGAGGATGGGAATACGAGATCCGGAATGAAGTTGTGATGAACCTTTCTTATAATAGGATTAAGAATTGGAAACTGGCTAAAAAGATCAAGATAATGACCAATTCTGCAATACAACTTGGCAACGGTAAAAACAAGGTAGGCCAGGAGGTGTTGTTGCGATTGGGTAAGTTTAATGATATTATGAATTCAGCCATTATTAATAGCAGAGTGTCTGATCTCATTCCAAAAATTGGTGTTTATCCGGGAGATGGCGAAGAAGGCTTTGCCTTTTTTTCAATAAATGCGGACTATGTGCTTAGTGATATCTTAATTGAAGGGAGCTTATTCAATGATGATAGCCCCCATACGGAAGAGATCAATCACCTTGTGTTCACGCAGAAAATAGGCTTCGTTTATTCTAATTACTACACCACTTTTTCATTTACCGCATATAGGATAGGTGAAGAAGTGGTAGGGGGACGAATACACCGGTACCTCAGCTTGAGTTTGGCGTTCCGATTTTAATCAACTATTACTTTTTAGATCTCATTTTCTCCAGTACGTCCCACATTTCCGGAGTAATGGCTTCCAGTCCGTTGAATTCACCACCTCCCTGAAGCCATTCGCCGCCATCTATAGTAACTACTTCACCATTAACATAAGCGGCATAATCTGACATAAGATATGCTGCCAGGTTGGCCAGCTCCTGGTGTTCACCAAAACGACGTACGGGAATTCTTTTGATCGGATCAATCTGATCAGCTACTTCCTTAGGAAAGAGTCTTTTCCATGCGCCTTCGGTAGGGAAAGGTCCAGGTGCTATGGCATTACTTCTGATATTATACTTGGCCCATTCTACAGCTAAAGACCTGGTCATAGCCAGTACACCTGCCTTGGCGCAGGCTGAAGGTACTACATAACCTGAGCCTGTCCAGGCGTAAGTGGTTACAATATTTAAAAATACACCCGCTTGTTTTTTTGCTATCCAGTTTTTGCCAGCAGCTAATGTGAAATTTGAGGTCCCTCTTAATACAATATCAATAACAATGTCAAATGCCCGGTTAGACAAACGTTCCGTTGGACTTATGAAGTTTCCTGCTGCGTTGTTGAGTACTCCGTCTATTTTCCCGAATTTACTTTCAGCTTCGCTGAGCACATTCTCTATCTCATCATATTTTCTTATATCACATGGGATGGGCAGTACCTGACCTTCTGACTTTGAAGTCATTTCTTCTGCAGCTTTTTCCAGTACCTCTATCTTTCTACTTGTGATCACCAGATTTGCACCCAGTTTAAGTAAATACTCACCCATAGCTCTACCCAGGCCCGTACCTCCACCGGTAACAATGATCGTTTTATTTTCAAAAGACCCTTCTTTCAACATTCCATCCATAATCTTGCTATTTTTTTAGGACGACCTTACCTGTGGTCGTGCTGCTCCAAATTCTTTATTATACCAAAATAGGGTATTTGATTTCAAACATCACGTCGGATTATGAAAAGTTTGATAGTAATTGGTCAAGGTTAAACCAATTCAAGTACAAATTAAGATAAGCGTTTTAAGGGAAGGTGTACCGAACGGTGTTCTAAAATAGAATTGATTAAAAAAGCCCGGCTTTCATCGGGCTTTTTTAATTAGTTAGTAAGACCTGACACGTGACCTACGGGCCCTGTCTTCGCTGCTTTCCTGTCTCGGGGCAGATCTGCTGTTCTGGCTATCAGAACGTTTTATGTTGCTCCGCCGTTGCGGTGCAACATGTTCTCTTTTACGGACAGAGGATTGATACGTGGTTCTTCTTTCCGGGTAGTGCTGTCTTGATCTTTTGCTTTGCTCCAATCTTCTATGTACCGGCTTTCTTCTATAGTTCTTATGATTATGATGATCACGTACTATGTATGTTTTATGATGGTTATGTACATTCCTGCGATACACTACATGGTTATGGCCATGGTGGTTATGACTGTGACATCCATTATAATGACTTCTGTAGTAGGTTGGGTGATATCCACAACTATAAGAACACACGTGATCATGTAATGGGTAGTAATCTCTGTAGTATGTATTGTAAATATGTCCTTCTGAACCGATGTGAAGCTCTATAAAACTATTTCCTCTTTGAAGTACTACGTCAAAAAATACTCTCCCGTGTCTGACTACTCTCCTGGTATGTACCCAGTCATGATCATAATATGAGTCATAGATGACAGTACGTGTATGAACGGGCACTCCCCAGGAATGCTCTATTCCGAATGACGCTATGAAATGCTGGGCCGGACTTTGAAATGAAACTCCTGTTATTAAAGCGACAACTATCAATGTAATCCTTTTCATGGCATTCTACATTTGGTTCAATGGTTAAGTTATCAATGACCATGCCAAATCAAAGAAATTCATTTTAAATAATTGATTTTCAGTAATTTGTGTTTTTAAAATACAATATTTATATTGTATGTGGATTGAAGATTTACATCATGTATTATTTTTCCAATACCACAGCATCGATACTCTTGTTACTTACCAGAGTGTTAAATTTAGGTATATCCTTATCAAAGATATTTTTCAATTTATTCAACTCAAAATCAATCTCTGCTGTAATTTCTGTTTTGAATGCTATCGCCTGTTCGGTAGGTCTGAAATCACCCATTCCCAGCAATGAATTTAAATGGCCTAGCTTATTATTTAGTCGTATGGGAAAATTAAGTGGATCTTGCCCGCTTCTGTTTTTGGTTTGATAAAGCGCTTCTTCAATGTCCTTCATATTGTCCAGTATTTCTTTTGACATATCTTTAATATCCTGGTGCTGATCCTTGTCTAGCTTTGATGTAAAGGCCGTGATCTGTTCGCGGGCTTTTCTGATGTTTTTTACAGCTTGATTGGTTTCTGTTAGTTTCTTGATGACGTCATTGAGAAACTCAAATTGTGCTTTAAGATCAGCTTCGGACGATGTAGATCGTGGGTCTTTCAGAATATTAAACGTAGCTTCATAAACTTTACCCAGGCCATTCATTTTTACCTTGTAAGTTCCTGGTAAGGCTTTAGGGCCGTTTAATGATGCCCACCATAGTATCATGCCTTCAAAGCCTTCGGCCCCAGGATACCTCATGTCCCATATCAACTGATTAAAGCCAGGTTTTACATCAAGTTCACCTTCCTTGGCCTTTTCATCAGGTGCTGTACTGAAAGCCTTGATAAGTTTTCCATTTTCTTCCAGTACTTCAATTCGAAGTGTATCACTGTTTGTTGTATCTTTTATATAATAGTGGATCATAACACCTCCAGGATGATTTTGCCCTTGTGTTTTAGATTTTTTAGTGTTGCTGCCGGTGATCCTGTAGCTGTCCATAGGTTTGAATAGATGTAGTGTGCTTCGTGCAACAGTATTATCCAGTTGATGAAGGGGGGTAAGATCATCAAGTAGCCAGAAACTTCTGCCTTGTGTGGCAGCGATGAGGTTATCATTTTTCACAGTCAGGTCTGTTATAGGTACTACGGGTAGATTCATTTGGAGAGGCTTCCAGCTTACGCCATCGTCAAATGATACGTACATGCCACTTTCTGTGCCCGCATATAACAGTCCTTTTCTTTTAGGGTCTGCACGTACTACACGTGTAAAATGTTCTTTATCTATTCCTTGGGTAATACGTGACCAGGAGGTACCATAGTCTTTTGTTTTATATAAGTATGGTTGATAGTCACCTAGTTTGTATCGTGTACCAGCAATATAAACACCACCTTTAGTGAAAGGGTCAACTTCAATGCTATTGATCATCATCCATTCAGGCATATTTGGCGGAGTGACATTTTTCCAATTTTCACCACCGTTTGTAGTTATATGTATTAATCCATCGTCAGAACCTGTCCATATCACATCTTTTTCGACTGGTGATTCAACAGCCGCGAAGATAGTAGCATAGTATTCTACACTGGTATTATCTTTTGTAATTGGCCCTCCTGATGACCCCAACTTACTGCTGTCATTCCGGGTAAGGTCGGGGCTGATCACTTCCCAGGATTGCCCCTCATCATAAGTGACGTGCAGGTGATTTGAAGTAGTATATAACTTGTCACTATTATGTGGGGAGAAAAATATAGGAAAGTTCCATTGAAAACGATATTTCATAGCTTCTGCACCATGCCCCATAGGATTGTCCGGCCATACATTGATAGCTCTTATTTCACCGGTTTTATGATTTACCCGGGTTA
This sequence comes from Fulvivirga sp. M361, assembly GCF_007097395.1. Classification (GTDB taxonomy): domain Bacteria; phylum Bacteroidota; class Bacteroidia; order Cytophagales; family Cyclobacteriaceae; genus Fulvivirga. The sequence continues at coordinate 161,235 of NZ_VKDC01000011.1, read as the reverse complement.
GAAAGCCATCATAACTTCCACCATAAACTATGTCATTATCATCAGGATCTACAGCAATATGAGCACTTTCACCCCCTGCCGTGGCTTCCCAATCGCGTTCTCCTATGGATTGCCCTGTTGTTCGATGCGCGATGCGTACAGTACTATTATCCTGTTGCGCTCCGTAAATTCTATAGGGAAAATGATCATCCGTTGTAACACGATAAAATTGGGCAGTTGGCTGGTTATGATAAGTAGACCAGTTCATACCTCCGTCAAAACTTACCTGAGCTCCTCCGTCATCTGCAATGACCATTCTCTGGTTGTTTTCGGGGGCAATCCATAGATCATGGTGATCACCGTGAGGGGCATTAAACGCTTCAAAGGTTTTACCTCCATCTTTTGATCGGTGGTAACGTACATTCATAACATACACTTTGTCTTCATCCTGGGTATCGGCATAAATGCGGGTGTAATACCAGGCTCTTTGACGAAGACTTCTGTCGTCATTAACCTTCGTCCACGTTTTTCCGGCATCATCAGACCGGTAGACTCCACCGTCTTTATTTTCTATAATTGCCCAAAGTCGTTCTGAGTTTTTTGCTGACACGGTGATCCCGGAAATGCCCCAGATGCCTCCAGGTAAACCTTTGTTCTGGCTGATGTTTTCCCAGGTATCCCCTCCATCCGTACTTTTCCATAAAGCGGAACCTTCGCCACCACTTTCAAGACTGTAAGGGGTTCTGCGTACTTTCCACGTAGAGGCATACAGTATCCTGGCATTATTAGGGTCTATAATTAAATCTACTGCTCCGGCATCTGCATTGGCGAAGAGAATCCTTTCCCAGCTTTCCCCACCATCAGTGCTGCGATACACCCCACGCTCGTTGGAAGACTTATACAGGTCACCTAATACTGCAGTATATACCAGGTTAGGGTCTTTTGGATGGATACATACACGGGGAATATGTCTTGAATTCTTTAACCCGACATTGGTCCAAGTTTTACCCGCATCCATAGATTTCCATATCCCATATCCATGGCTCACATTTCCTCTTACCGTAACTTCCCCACCTCCGACAAAGATGATGTTGTTATCCCAATTACTTACTGCTATGGAACCGACTGAACCACCGAAAAAGCCGTCAGACACATTTTCCCAGGTATTTCCAGCATTGGTTGTTTTCCAAACACCGCCACCGGTAGCACCAAAATAATACAGATTAGGATTGCCGGGTATACCGGCAACTGCCGCTGACCTTCCACCTCTGAACGGACCTATATTACGCCATTCCATCCCTGAATAGATTTCAGTGTTAAAGGATACGGATTGCTCGGGTTTGGTTTTATTTTTGCGTTGACCGTATGTGCTTAATGCTTGTATAAATACAAGTATAATTATCAGGGTGTAATGGTAATGTTTTAGCATTTTGTGTGTGGTTAGGTCTTTTTTGATTCATTCGAATTTAATTCAAAGGAAGCTTAGTCAGTCTCACTATTTTATCAACGGTTGATCAATTTGATGTTCATTCGTATTTAATACATGCTTTATCAAATATTACTTATCATTTTAATCAGAAGTAGGCCTATAAGTTTATTTGATAGATTTATGTGTTTTATAATATTCCTATTTTTAAGGAAGTTGAAGCTAACTATGAAGGTGTCATTTTTGGTAAGTCTGTTTATGCTTTCGAGCGTTCAAGCTACTTTGTGGGGGCAAGATCTCATAACATTGGATAGCTTACGTCTGCAACTTGCTAAAGCTCCTTTGGCAGAGAAGTCTTCTTTATATGAACAACTGGCATGGGAATATAGAAAATCACAACCTGATAGTACTATATTTTATTCTGATCAATCTATTAACCTTATAACCCGTGAAGGATTAGATCGCAATATTGCCAAAGCATTAAATTTTAAAGGAGTCGGTTTCCATTACAAGGGAGACAATGTCAAGGCTTTTGAACTTTTTACCAGTGCCAGAGATGAAGCCCTCGAACATTCAGATTCACTTCAATATGCTCATTCGGTTAATAACCTGGGGAGAATACATTTAAATCAAGGTGATTTTTTTAAGGCTTATGGTCATTACTATAAGGCTTTAGCGGCATTCAAGAAAGTAGGAGATATAGAAGGCGTTGCTTATGCCTATAAGAGCTTGTCAGAGTTGTATCAGAGTCAAAATAATCTATCGAAGGCACTGGAAATGAGCCAGAAAACACTTAAAATCCGTTCCAAAGTTGGAGATATAGATGGTCAGATCTCCATTTTGGTCGAATTGGCTACTATTTATGAGCTCATGGAAAATTACAACAGGGCTTTTGATTATTACCTCCAGGCTAAGATGAAGGCGGAAAGTATTGATGATGCCATAGGGATAGCTCGTATAAACCTGGGAATTTCTCAACTTTATTCAGTTCAGGGGATGAATGAGGAAGCCTTGTCATATGCAGACAGGGCTCTCAATACTGCTGCAACCAGCGGTAATGAAAACCTTACTAACCAGGTGAGGTTACAGTTAGCTAAAGCTTTGTTAAGCAATGGAGAACTAACTAAAGCAAAGAATTACTTAAGCAAAGTAGTGGCCAAAACGGCTATTACCCGGGAACTGCCGATTGAAATGGATGCTTACTATTACCTTTCAGAAATAAGTAAGCAATTGGGAGATCTACGCGATTCTTATGAAAATTTCATTATGTATACGAGATTAAAAGAAGCACTCGTAAACGCTGAGGCAGCACGAAGAATAGAACGATATGAAGGTAGATTGGAAATAGAGAAAAAAGAAAGAGAGAATGAGTTATTAAGGGCTAATGAAGCTAAAAACCAGGCTTTAATTGAGCGTCAACGTTTTCAGAATATAGCTTTAATTGCTGTTATAGTGGTGATAGGAGTATTGTTAGTCAGTGCCTGGTACATTGGTAGCAAAAGAAAGCAGGTGAATTTAAAATTGCAGGTAAAAAATCGGCAGATAGCTGCTCAGGCTGAAGAAATAAACTCTCAAAATGAGCAGATCAATGTACAGAACCAAAGCTTACAGAAAAGGAACAGGCAACTGGCAGACTTAAATAATGAAAAGGACACTCTGATGAGCATAGTGGCTCATGATCTTAAATCTCCCTTTAACAGAGTCAGTGCCATTGCCGAGCTATTTAATATTACAAATCTTACAGAAGAACAAAGAACTTATGTAGGTCTTCTGAGGCAAATTTGCGAAAATGGTGTAGGGCTGATACAGGACTTACTTGATGTAAATGCATTTGAAGATCAATCAAGAAAACTCCATAAGGTCAAGATAAACCTTATGGATCTATTCACCAATGAAGTACGTGCTTTTTATACGGAGGCCCAGGCCAAGGGATTAGATGTACAAATAGATGTGTCTGAGTTACTGTACATTCATACGGATAGTTCGTACTTGAAACGTATTCTGGATAATCTGTTATCCAATGCCATTAAGTTTTCCACTGCGGGGAAAAAGGTAGTATTATCTGCTGTAGAGGAAGAAGAATCCATTCTCATTAGGATAAAAGATGAAGGACCCGGATTTTCCGATCTGGATAAGACTCAGTTATTTAAAAAGTTTACGACCCTAAGCGCCCAACCAACGGGAGGAGAGAGTAGTAATGGCCTTGGGCTTGCTATCGTGAAAAAACTGATAGACATAATGGGGGGTGAAATTATCCTTATGTCAGAGCAAGGCAAAGGTAGCGAGTTCATTCTGAGATTTCCTATCACAAATGTTGCACCGGTGTCAGCTGGCTCTCAATAAATCTGATAATACTTTTTATCCAGGCTTGTTTTAAGACCCTATGGCTTGATTGAGATCTGAAATCAGATCTTCTACATCCTCAATTCCTACACTTAATCTTATAAGAGAATCTGTGAGACCGATTTTTTGCCTGTCTTCATAAGGGATGCTGGCATGGGTCATACTGGCAGGGTGATTAACCAATGATTCTACACCTCCCAGTGATTCTGCCAATGAAAAGTATTGAAAGCTCTCCATTACTTTAAATGCTTCAGCTTTATCATTGCCCTTTAGCGTAAATGAGATCATACCTCCAAAGTCTTGCATTTGCGTTTTGGCAATGTCATGGTTAGGGTGCGTAGGCAGGCCAGGCCAGTAGACCTTGTCCACTTTAGGGTGGTTGGCTAAAAACTCTGCAATGGCTTTACCATTTTCACAGTGACGCTGCATCCGTAAATGAAGCGTTTTGATTCCTCTAAGTACCAGAAATGAGTCTTGTGGTCCGGGAGTGCCCCCACTACTATTTTGAATGAAGGCCAAATCTTCTGCGAGTTGGTCATCTTTTACAACTAAAGCCCCCATTACCACATCCGAGTGCCCCGCCAGATATTTGGTCACTGAGTGCATCACAATATCTGCCCCGAGATCCAGTGGTGTTTGTAAGTAAGGAGTGGAGAAAGTATTGTCCACGGCCAATAAAAGGTCATGCTTTTTAGCTATGGCAGCAGCTCCTTGAATATCAATGATATTCATCATAGGGTTGGTAGGGGTTTCCAGCCATATCAGCTTAGTATTATCATTGATATACTTTTCAATACCAGCAATATCTTCCATTCCTATAAAGTGGAATTTTAAGCCGTATTTGGCGAAAATTTTAGTAAAGAGCCTGTAAGTACCACCATAAAGATCATTGGCAGCTATTATTTCATCTCCTGGTTGGAATAGTTTTATGACAGCATCTATTGCAGTTAATCCCGAAGCAAAACACAGTCCGTGTTTACCATTTTCTAATGCAGCTATATTTTTCTGCAAAGCGTCACGTGTGGGGTTTTGTGTTCTGGAATATTCATACCCTTTATGATCTCCGGGTGAAGCCTGAACATATGTAGAGGTCTGGTAAATTGGGGTCATGATTGCCCCTGTGGAAGGGTCCGGTTCAATACCGGCATGTATTGCCTTAGTTCCGAATTTCATCTTTTTAGAATTATTTTTTTGAAGGCTGCTAAGATAGAATTTTCACGATACAACCTGCATTACCATTTTACAAATTTCAGTACTTGTCAAGTAGCTTACTGCGATTTCCAGTAGTTCCTTATAGCTTCTTTCCAGTTTTGTGGATTTTCCAGGTAGAGTATAGTATTCATCAGCATTTTATCAGAAGAATGCTTCATTCCGGAAGTTTCAAGGCTTTTTTGTATAATGTAGAATAATTCCGTTCTAAAATCATGAGGGTTAGTGCTATGTAGGTTTTTCAGGAAAGCTATTACATCTTCTTTGGTAGTGCTCTTTGAAGTCTCTTTTACTATAACATCTGCTGTATCTGAAAGTGCCTCTGGCGATGATGAAGTGACATTCACCTGATCCGGCGCCACAATTGACGCCGCTTCTTGTTTTAAAAAAGAATCAAGGTCTTTAAGCGGATTTTTGCGTTTGGCCATTGCCGAGTTGTGTTAAAATTTGTTTGGCTATTTCATGATATTGCTTTTCTGCCAGAATGGTGCTAAAATTAACGAACAGGTTTTTCTGAGGAACAGCTACATCAAGTATTTCAGCATCCAGGTTATTTAAAGCCTCTTGTATTGTTTTATTTTTGGTCAGGCTATGAATACGATTAGGCAATACAATGATTTTGAGAGCAGGATTAAGCGCCCTGGCAGGAGCAAGGTCTGTGATCGTTTGGTAAGTTACCAACATATCATTTTGCGTCAGGCTGGTCGGTACTACTACGGCATCACTTACAAGGCACAGCCTTTTTATGCCTTCATCAGTTGTTTTACCTGCACTATCTACTATTACATAATCAAACGTTTTTTTCTGTTTGATCGCTTCCAGTTCACCGGCTATTTTGTCGTCTTCAGATCCCAGTATTTCAAATACGGTGTCTTGTTTGGCCCCGGATTTGAAAAGCTCCATTTTTCTTAATGTACTAAGGGTGTAGTTAGTATCGGTTTCTATCAAAGAAACAGTATACCCTAAACTATGGAGCATGGTACTCAGGTTAATGGCGTTGGTAGTTTTACCTGTACCGCCCTTGCGGCTAATGAAAGAAATTACTTTGGTCATATGTAGTACTGCTCAGTTAAAAATATAAATCATGCGGACTAAAACCAAATTATCGGTTACTTTGAATCATTAAAAACATACATATGAAAAAAGTATATTTTTTATCCACCTGTGATACCTGTAAGCGAATTATCAAGGATCTGGCAATAGGAGATGAGTTTGAGTACCAGGACATAAAAAAAGACCCCCTCACAGAATCCCAGTTAGATGAAATGAAGCAAATGGCAGGCTCTTATGAAAGCCTTTTTTCAAGAGTAGCCCGTAAGTATAAGGAGTTGGGTATGAAGGATAAACAGCTGAGTGAAAACGATTATAGAAGTTATATCTTATCGGAATATACTTTTTTGAAACGACCGGTTTTCATCATAGAAGAAAATATATATATAGGAAATTCTAAGAAGACCATAGAACAAATAAAAGGAGTAATTTAAAAGGTTTTAGGGCCTTCTGACGACATTAATGCGGTGATTAAAAGCCTTCCTTGCTATATTTGAAGTTATTCAATGTAAGTTATGAAGCAAAGTTTATATAAGGTATTGATAATATTGGCTATAACTTTAAATGGTTGTGGAAGTGATGATGGTGAACAACTAGGGCCTCCTGAAGGTCAACTGATCGCCAGGGTAGGTGAGGGACTGTGGACATCCTCAAAAGCCAGGGCCACAGCGACTGAGGCCACCGATAAAAATATTCGCCTGATAGCGCAAAATGATAAAGGTGATAGTATCGTTATTGTGATCAACGACTTTGTTCTTGGAAACTACCCTGTCACAAATCTGGTATCCACCGGAGGAGATCCCCCCGATAATATTGTAATCTTTAAGCCGGCAAGCGGACTGACTTTTACCACTGCATATGATCTTTCAGAAGCCGGCGGGTTGATAACTATTAATGAAATTGACTTTGCTAACCGTGTCATTTCCGGTACCTATGAGGTGGTCTTGGCCCGGGAAACAAGCACAGCTTCGGATACATTGATTTCACTGACCAATGGTGTTTTTAACAGAGTAGGTCTTGTGATTGATGAAGAAGGAGTTGGTGTGGATAAAGTGTCCGCCAATATTAATGATGTCCTGTTTCAACCGGTTAGCATTAGTGGTGTACTCAATGCCGGTGATCTTGTATTGAGCTCTGGTGATGATAGCGGAAAATCGATTACATTGACCATTCCTTCGAATATTGAAACAGGTACTTATGGATTAGGTTCAGCAGGAGCGGAACATGCGGCTGTTTATACTTCCGGTACTACATCATTCAATACCACAAGTGGTAGCCTGGTCATTACTTCACATAATACAACCACCAGGGTTATAATAGGTACTTTTACATTTGCCGCACAGTCACCTTCCAATTCAAATACTACCGTTAATGTAACAAATGGATCATTTGATATAGCCTATCAGTAAAGGGGAAGTTTACTGTCTTATCGTTGTTATGGTGAACAAATTTAACTTACTTTCCGTAGAGTACGGATTGACCAGTAAACTTATATAATGACACTGGAGTTACCGTTATACGTCATATCCAATACTTTTATAGGCCTCTGTTGAGATCGAATTTCTCCAGATAATCTGCTACTCTTCTTACCACCATACCTCCAAGAGAACCATCTACCACACGGTGGTCATAGCTGTGCGATAAAAACATTTTATGCCTTATTCCAATCGTATCACCTAGCGGTGTTTCTATGACTGCCGGCTTTTTAATAACGGCACCTAATGCTATAATGCCCACCTGAGGCTGTAGAATAATAGGCGTACCCATAACATTGCCAAAAGAACCTACATTAGAAATTGTAAAAGTGCCGCCAGATAGTTCATCGGGAGATAATTTATTGTGACGTGCTCTACGCGCCAGGTCATTCACCTTATTTGCCAACCCGGTTAAGTTCAGTTGGTCCGCGTTTTTAATTACAGGCACAATAAGATTACCCGATGGTAAGGCCACCGCCATTCCTATGTTGATATCCTTTTTCTTGATGATCTTATCTCCCTGTACCTGGATGTTGATCATCGGATAGTCTTTAATGGCTCTTGCCACTGCTTCAACAAAAATAGGTGTGAAGGTTAAGTTTCCACCTTCTTGCTGTTTAAAAGCTTGTTTATTTCGATTTCTCCAAAAAACCACATTGGTAACATCCGCTTCTACAAAAGAAGTAACATGTGGTGAAGTTCGTTTGGAATCTACCATGCGCTCTGCGATTACTTTACGCATGCGATCCATTTCTATGATTTCGTCCTTGGCATTGACTGAAACGTTTACTTTCGTCTCTGTTTTTGTCGCAACAAGTTCGGTGCCAGCTACCGTTTCTACCTGTGTTATTTTTGGTATAGCGTCTTTTCTTGTTTCCACATAATTAAGAATGTCTTTTTTGGTCACTCTTCCCTCTTTCCCACTGCCAGGTACAGTTTCCAGCTCGGTAAGGGCAATACCCTCTTTATGCGCAATGTTTTTTACAAGCGGAGAATAGAATCTTTCGGAAGATGTTTGACTGTTTGTTTTAAGCATTCCGTTTGCCTGAGACTGACCATTGCCAGACGTTAAAGGTATTTCCTCCACTTCTTCCATAACAGGCTCTGCTGCAGGTGTATTAGTTGTTTTTTCAACCTCGTCATCCGTTGCGATGACGGCAATGGCTTTTCCTACTTCTATTACTTCGCCGTCTTTGGCAAGGATCTCCTTTAAAATACCTCCATGAGTAGAGGGTACTTCGGTATCTACCTTATCAGTGGCTACCTCTAATATGGATTCGTCCTGTTCGATAGTATCCCCCTCCTTTTTTAACCAGGAAAGTACTGTTGCCTCTATTATACTTTCCCCCATTTTGGGCATTAAAAGTTCTACCAGTGCCATAATCGTACATTTACGCGCTTAAAATCACCGCAAAATTACCATTTTAGTTTTTTTCTTCAATTGATTTCAATAAAGTTATCCGAATAAGATTGAGCGCGGCAATCGCCGTGGCCTTGATATTGATCTCACGATCGTTCCATAATTGCAGTTTTTTGGTTACCGTATGGTTTTTATCCGCCAGTGCGATCCAGACTGTACCTACCGGTTTTTCAGCAGTTCCACCTCCAGGACCAGCTACCCCGCTGGTGGCTACGCCAATGTCTGCTTTGAAGAGTTTTCTTACCTGGTTAGCCATTTCATGTACCGTTTGTTCACTTACTGCACCATGATCTTTTAAGGTTGTTTCTTTTACACCCAATATTTCCATTTTATGATCATTATGGTAGGGTACTACAGCACCTCTCAGGTAATCAGAACTACCTGCTACCGATGTAATCATATGGGAGAGGTAACCACCTGAACAGCTTTCAGCCAGGGCCACAGTCTTGTTGTGGGTTTTGAGAAGTTTGCCTATTACAATTTCTATCGTATCAGTATCGTAACCAAAAATGTATCGACCGGCAAGTTTTTTAAGCAGTTCGATTTGGTATTCAACGTCTTTTTTTAGAAGCTCCATATCATGACCGATAGCAGTGAGCCTCAACTTAACCTGTCCCAGGCTTGGCAGGTAAGCCAGGCGGATATGTTCAGGAAGGTTTTGTTCCCAGTCTTTGATCTCATCAGCCAGCCAGGATTCCCCCCGGCCAATGGTTTTGACTACTTTATGATAGATAATATCCGTGTTAAAGCGTGCCTTTACCTTTGGGATTACCTCATTTCTCATAAGCAGTTGCATTTCTTTAGGAACACCAGGCATTGAGATAAAAGTTTTCCCATTCTTTTCCAGCCAAATACCAGGAGCGGTTCCTATTTTATTGCTTAGCATGGTACCGCCAACGGGTAACAAAGCCTGTTGACGATTGACTTCCGTCAATTCAAAACCTTTACTGGCAAAAAACTCGGTAACCTCTGTAAGGGCCTGTTCATTGATCTCCAGTTCAGTCTCAAAATATTCTGTCAGGCACGGTTTCGTAAGGTCATCATTAGTAGGTCCCAGTCCGCCGGTAATAAGTATAAGGTCGGCTCGTGACTCAGCATCTTTAAAAGCAGATAGAAGCTCTTCGCGTACATCACCAATGGTGGTTTTTCTCACCACTTTTATACCCACGTTGTCTAGCTCTACGCTCATCCATTGCGAGTTGGTATCTAAAATATGTCCGTATAATATTTCGTCGCCTATGGTGATGATCTCAGCTTTTGTTTTGTACATAATGATCTCGTTTTCTTAATGAAGTGGAAATTTCAGCAAAATGTTTAAGAAACGGTGATGGATGTGTGTAACTGTTTTGTCATGAAGTGACATAGAGGAGTTTTATTCATATCTCAAAAGTTACAAGATACCAAAGCCATGTGGCTTTTTTTTAACTCTTAATACTGTGGATTTTCGTTTTCGATATGTACCACTATAATTATTTCTAAGAATTTTCAACCTTTTTTTGGGTAATAAAAGCTAAGCATATTTCACTGCCTTGTTCAATATTCATTAGGTGAATTTGCTGTGTTACAGTGAGTTCTGTTTTTAGTATTTAATTTCTATATCTTACTTAAGAGTAAAGTATTATAATTTTCCCAATGCTTTATGCCTGATGATTGAAATATAATAATAACATGTATGAATAGTAATCATTAATTTTAAGATTTTAGAGTGATAAAACTGTAGTTGGTGCTTGAGCTTTAAGACTTAAATTCTTTGCTGGGGAGTCAATCCTGGTTGGCAAGAAAATGAATTTAATTTGACATCGTGAATTCAAAGAACAGGGTGCCAAACTTTAAGCTACTGATGTTGACAACAATAGAGTTATCATGAATTTCATTATTCGTAAGTTTTTTAATGCTTATCACGGTGAAGAGTCTAGTGTGCTCTTGCTCTTTATTTTCGGCTTGTGTCTGGGTGTTTTCCTGGCATCGTTTGATTTAGGCAGTACGGTATTATTTTTAGATGTATTCGATAGCGAAAACCTACCTAAAGCCTTTATGCTTTCGGGTGTGCTGGGGTTGGTACTAACTATCGCTTATTCTTATTTGCACCTACGTATATCATTTGCCAAACTGGCTGGTATTTTTATTTTACTCCTTTCAGGTACTTATCTATTCCTCTACTATCAATATGAGATATATCAAAGTCCGGGTATTGTAGAGCTGGCCTTCATTTTAGTAGTTCCATCAGGGATAATCATTGTAATGATTTTTAATGGGTTGCTGAATGCGCTTTTTGATATCGGGCAGTTAAAAAGAGTTTCTACTACCATTGATCTGGGTATCGTAAGTGCGGCTGCCGGGTTTTTGTTTTCCGCAGAGTGGATCAAAAACTATTTTGACTTACAAACGAGTCAATTTATGGTGATTGGAGCAGTATCCGGTTTCATTGCACTGATTATTCTGACCATTATCATTTTTCAGTTTGAAAGGTTAAATGAGCTACAGGTAAGTGCGCAGTATGTAGGGTACAATAATAAATACAAAAGACTACTGAAAGACCGGTATTTTGTGCTTCTGAGCCTTTTTGTAATGTGCGCTGCCATCACACTTATTTTTGTTGATTTCTACTTTTTTTCAGTGGTGCATGAGCAATATGCAGTTGCTGATGAAAGTGCCGATGAAATGCTGCGGTTCTTATCCCTTTTCATGGGAGCTGTCATCGTCTCAGCTTTTGCCATACATGCATTCGTAAGCCGCTGGGCTATTCAGCAATATGGCATGAAGGCGGCGTTGTTAATATTACCTACATTGCTATTTCTTGGTATGGGAATAGCCTTTGGGGTTGGCTTCTATTTCGGTCACACTATTGCCTCCGATACATTCTTTTTATTTTTCATCGTCATTATAGCATGCAAGCTTGTTGGAAATGTTTTGAAAACCGGGCTGCAGGTACCTGTATTTAAATTCTATTTCTTACCTATTAATTCTTTGCTCAGGTTTGACTTGCAGTCTAAAGTTGAAGGAACGGTAAGTGCTTTTTCATTCGTTTTGGGAGGAGGAGTCCTTCTGGCGATAGCGGAGATTGAGCAGTTTGATTTCCTGTACTACCCGTTTCTCATCGCAATATTTGTAGCGCTCTGGGTCATTGCAGCCTTTAAAATCAATTCAGTGTATCGAGAGCTTTTAAAACAAAGTCTTGATAAACAACAAGACCTGATACAGCATGAAAAAAGACTGTCAGAAAGTTATTTAGAACAACTTGTGACCGGCATATTTGACCAAGACCGTGAAAAGATGCCACGTTACATGAATGTTTTGAACATCCTTGATCCGGTTACTTATAAGAAGGTATTGGTAAAACTTTTGGATGTGGAAGATACCTATGTTCAGGAAATGGCCCTCCGGCAGGCTTCCGACCTGTGTTTGTTAAATGCTATACCTGTGCTTGAAAAAATTATGGAGAGTAAATACTATCCTGTATTACGTACGGCAGATCTGATTTTAAATGTATATAATAAACTCAGAGGGGCAGAGTTTCGCTTAGAAAAAATTAAATACATAGAGCAATTGACTCTATCAAAGCTTACAGATGAACGAATATTTGGTGCACTTTTGACTGCCTATGCGGCGGAAGAGATGAAAGGCAAACTTCTGAATAAACTTTTTCGGGACCCTAACATGGAGGTAAGGTATCATACCGTTACTGCGGCGGCGGGTTCCGATAATTTGGACCTGCACCATAATTTAATTGAAAAGCTTAATAGTCCTGCCTACAGTAATGCTGCTGTATCGGCCATCGTTGCTACCGGTGAGCAACTATTTCATATGTTGGAAACAGCTTTTTTTCTTTTAGGTCAAGATCAAAAAACGCAACTAAGAATTGTCCAGATCTATGGACGGGTGGGGTCAGAACGTGCTGTGGAATTGTTGCTGAAAAAGTTAAACTATCCTAATCAGAATGTTATGGCCGAAGTATTAGAAGCGTTAAGCAAATGTGGCCATACATTGGACGATGCGGAGTCTTTACAGATCAGAACTGAATTGGATGAGGTTTGTAATACTGCCATCTGGAATATGTCAGCACTGTTAGACTTACAACGTATTGGCTGTTCTGAGCTGTTAAGCAACGCGTTAGAAAAGGAAATACAGACCAACTACGAGAATATATTCAGGTTGCTGGCACTTATCTATGACCCTAAATCAGTCGAGTTGGTTAAAAAGAACATTAACAGCGGTGATGTTGAGGAGGCAGAGTTTGCCTCTGAACTTTTAGATGTATTTGTCAGTGATGAGATCAAACCGATGCTGATCCCTATTCTGAGTACTACAAACTATGCGGAAAAGGTGCAAAGGTTAAAGTTTCGTTTTCCTACCGAACCCATGAAAAAGCATGAGGTTTTGGTAAATCTGGTGCAAAGAGATTATAAATGGGTTAATCGATGGACTAAGGCATGTGCGTTGAGGGAGTTAACAGAAACTAAACACTCAGACGACAAGGCAGTCTTTGCAGCAAATATTGTGAACCCTGATTCTATACTGCGTGAGACAGCGAGTGAGGCCATTTACAATTTTTATAAGGAAGACCTGGACGGATATTACCTGCGTTTTAAGGACCAGTCACGATACATTATGACCAGTGAGACGATCCATAAAATAATAGAGGAGCGTACAAGGGAGAAACAAGAAATGCCAGTCATGAAATTTGACATTATTGCTTTTCTGGATACTGTCCCTGACTTTGAGAAAATATCGGGATTGGTGCTTTCTGAGATTGCAAAAAATATGGAGGTTTTGAAGTTTAAAGAAGGTGAGGTCATTGAGACATATGACAATGTCAGACTTATGCATTATTATGTAATTTTCAGTGGATCGCTTTCGCTCTATACAGATGAAATACACTTTGAGGATTATACAAAAAACCAATTTCTGCACAACCTTGATTGGATTAATAAGAAAATGCCAAACATTGAATTAAGAGCGAAAGAAGATATCGTTTTGTTCAGGATAAAGCAGCAGGATTTTAACGAACTTATGTCATTTAATGATGAGATCCCACGCTCTATACTTAGCAAAGCAGGTATAAAAATACAGCAAAAGAAACCTGAAATGATGCTGACGTGAATGTTTTGACTTTAGAATTACTTCCAGGGTCAGGGCAAGTGAGGTCATGACAAAGAAACGAATTAAGTTATATGGTGTCTACGTGACGGTAGATAACTCGCCTGATCAGCAAAATGGTAAGGGTTGGGTGGACCTTTTAAATAATTATATAACCTATATAGCAAAGCGAGAGTACCAGTGTTTCATTGAATTTAATAAAGTGGAGATTACTTCAAGTGACGATATTCTATCCCTGACGGACTTTTCTGATACATCCATCCTAGCTGTGTTATCTGAAGCATCATTGGCCAGTGAAAAGTGGTGTAATCAATTCAATGCTAAGGACTTGGGTGAGAAAAGTATTAACCTTATAACTTTGGTAAAAGAACCTCTGATTTCCAGTGACTTACCTGCCGCCATATCTCTTCACCCTAAGTTTGATTTTTATTTAACAAATACTACTTCAGGTGAAGCGATCTCTACTGAAGACCTGCTTTCTCCAAAGTATTTAAATGCCTTTTTGCTAAAAATTTTTGATTTGGTTAAGGTGTTAATCGAGTCTGATATTAACCCTCCAAAGACTGACTATAAAAGTGTCTATCTGGCGCTTACAAGCCATGACCTGGCTGCTGTCAGAGATAATGTTAGACGTGGATTGATACAGCATGGGTACAAAGTCCTTCCCGAAATTGCTTACTCCAGGATGACGAATGATCTGGAAAATGTAATGTATAATGATGTAAGAAAATGCAGCATATCGGTCCATTTGATTGGTAAATATTATGATAACGGATTGTGTGACACGGATCTTTCTATGACTGAGGTTCAGTATCAAGTTGCCTTAGACTACCACAATGGATTAACGAAAGAGTATGAGGAATCGGAATGTCCTGATTTTACCAGAGTTATATGGCTGCCTGAACGAGACCTTAAAGTAGAAGAAAAGCAAAGTCGTTTTATTGAGCGCTTTTACAGTGAACAAAATGTACTAAACCGTGCTGAATTGATACGAAGCCCTGTTGAAGAACTAAAGGACATCATTATTAATAAGTTAACGGAAGACCTGTCCTTAAACAGGGGATATAAAGAAATAGAGAGTGTAGATGAGCGTAAAAGTGTATATGTGATAGCCAGAGATGAGTATAATAAAACACATGAAAAAGTAAAAAATATACTTCAAAGCAATGAAATTGATGTGATTACCTCAGATATGTCATTAAATCACAAAGATTTCATTGGAATCCATAAACAAAATTTGCTTTGTTGTAATGGTGTACTCCTCCTGGCGGAAGAGCAAGACCTGTTGTGGCTTAGAAGCAAAATGAATGATGTACACAAAGCTTATAGCTGGGGAAGAAATAGCGCTTACCTGGGAGTAGCAGTCTTAAGTGCTAGCATTGATCAATTGCCCGAAGATTCTACTTATGATCAGGTTATATTGATACATAAGAAAAACAAGTTCAATGCAGGTATTTTAACACCATTTACAGAAAAACTCGAATAACCATTACCCATATGTCTGAGATATCAACCCTTGACGAAATTGAGACTATTGCGGAAAGTAAAAACCCTTTTCCAGGCCTTAGACCGTTTAAATTTGAAGAGAGCCATCTCTTCTTTGGACGAGAAAACCAGGTAGACCATGTTATAGAAAAGCTGGTGGAAAGAAAGTTTGTGGCTATTGTAGGAGCTTCAGGTGTGGGAAAATCTTCATTTATGTCCTGCGGGATACTCCCGGTTTTGTTGGGAGATTATAAAACTTTGAAATCCAATACCTGGGAGATATATAATTTGACTCCTGGCGATTCTCCTGTAAAATCATTAGCAGATGCACTATCAGGGCCCTATTTAGGACAACAAGAAGTTGTGGAACGGGATGAAGTAGAAAAAAATGTCGACTATTCAACTTTATCCGAGTACGAAGATGGGCTGGTGAAAGTGATCAAAAGTAAGTATAAGAAATCCAAAAGCAACTGCCTGCTTTTTATTGATCAGTTTGAAGAATTGTTTCGATATAATCAGGATGGTCAGGTCAATGTAGATAATGATGAGGTCCAGTCTTTTGTCAAACTAATAGTACATGCTATTAACCAATCAGAAGTGCCTATTTATGTGGTCATTACCATTCGTTCTGACTTTATAGGTGACTGTGCACAGTACCCCATACTTACAAAGGTGATAAATGACAGCCAGTTCTTGATTCCTCAAATGACCAGGGAAGAAAAGCAGAGCGCCATTGTGGGACCAATAGCTGTAATGGGTGCTCAAATCGAAGACCGTTTAGTTAAGGAGATATTAAACGATATAGGTGATAATGCTGACCAGTTGCCGATTATGCAGCATGCACTTATGCGTACCTGGAGTTATTGGCAATACCGAAGTGTAGGGGATGAACCCGTGAGTTTGTCAGATTACGAAGCGATTGGTGGAATGCAGAATGCACTTTCGGAACATGCCAGAGAGGCATATCGGGAGCTAAACGATGACCAGAAAAAAATCTGTGAACGGATCTTCAAAACCATTACTGAAAAGGGAGAAGAAGGACGAGGGGTCAGGAGACCTACAAAGCTGGCAGAGATTGCAGCTATCGTTGATGCCCCAATTGATGAAGTGAAAAATGTAATTGATCATTTCAGGAAGCCTGGTCGCACATTATTGTTACCCGTCTACCAGGTGGAGCTTACTGATTCTACTGTTATAGATATTTCTCATGAGAGTTTTATGAGGATATGGGTAGAGTTGAACGAGTGGGTGGAAGAGGAAGCCGAATCAGTAAAGTTGTATTTGCGTCTAGCCGAGGCGGCAGAAATGCACCAGGAAGGTAAAGCAGGCTTATGGAGGCCTCCCGATCTACAGATAGCCCAAAGCTGGAAAGAAGAGCAGAAGCCGTCCCTGGCCTGGGGACTTGGGCATCATAAAGCTTATGAACGGACCATGTTATTCCTGGAGTACAGCCAAAAAGAGCATGAACGACAGCAGCTAATAAGAGAGAAACTTCAAAAAAGGAGATTGATCGCTGCTAGAATTACCGCAATTGTACTAGGTCTGGGTATTGTGATTGCATTGCTTTTTTTACTTTACGCGGAAAGACAGCGTGTATATGCTGAAAAGCAGCGCCAAGAAGCTAATATACAAAGAGACAAAGCTGCTGAGAATGAAAAATTGGCTGCCAGAGAAGCCAAAAGGGCCCAGGAAAATGCAGAGGAGGCTATCAAGCAGAAAGAATTCGCGATTACAGAGCAAAAACGTGCGGAAAACAGTGAGCGGGTGGCTAACCAGGCACTTATACAAGCCCGGATTGAAAAGGAAAATGCCATTGTACAACAAAAGATCGCTGACAGTGCTAAGGAGGTGGCGCTTACCGAGGAACAAAAGGCATATCAATTAAGACTACTTTCCATCGCTAAGTCTATGGCGATCAAGTCGGTTCAACTTACCGATTCAGCGAAGAAGGGACTAGTAGCCAAGCAAGCTTTTAACTTCTTTAGAGATTATGGAGGACAACCCTTTGATCCCGACCTGTATGATGGCCTGTATTACGCGATCAAAAGCCTCGAATTACCGGATTATAATAGTCTCATAGCACATACACAAAATGTGAGGTCGCTTGTGACAGGTAAAAATGCGACATACATCTACTCAGCGGGTAGCGATGGTAAGATCTTTCGCTGGAATAGCCGTGACCCTCAAAATGCTTATGAATTAATTTCTGATAACCCTGGCCGTATCAATAGAACGTTGGCGTTAAGTGATGATAATCGCTTGCTTGCCTGTGGAGGAGACTTTGGGTTTGTAGAAATATACGACCTGAGTGCAACTGGTAAGAAACCAAGAGTGATGAAAATTAATGCTTCTGATGTTTGGTTCATAGAATTTACTTCCAACGAAGGAGGGTTGATCTATTCCGGATCTGACAAAAGGATTATTTTCCAGGACCTGACACGTACTGAGGTCATAGCCGAAAGTGATGAGAAAATAAACGCGATAGCAGTAAGTCCTGACGGTCGGTATGTAGTGGCAGCTAAGAAAAACGGTATGTTAGAGACTTTTGATCTTAAAGACAACAATGCGCCCAGTATTTTAACGCAAGATCTTAGGGCCATTCCGTTGATTTCGGTAGCCTTTAGTAATGATGGGCGTTACCTGGCTACGGGTAATGAAAAAGGATTGGTTCGTGTATGGGATTTTAAAGGTAGAAAACCTCTTAGTACACTGATAGGTCATAGTGCACGTGTAAATAACATCGAATTTAGTCATGATAATCGTCGTATGGCTACGGGAAGTTTTGATAAAACGGTGCGTATCTGGAATATGCAAAATCTCTTCGATCCTCCCATTGTGCTCAAAGACCATGAAGACTGGGTTTGGTCGATAACATTTAGTCCGGATGACAGTAATCTTCTGGCTGGATGTCGGGATTACCTTATTCGGTTATGGCCCACAGATACCAGAAATATGGCCGGTGAAGTCTGTGAGAAACTCGAAAGAAACATGTTGAAAGAGGAATGGGAACTCTACGTAGCCGAAGATATCCCTTTTGAAAATACCTGTAAATAAGCTTACTCCCAATTAGATGAAACCAATATTAATGACATCAAAATCCGTTTATATAGCAATTCTGATGAGTTTCCTGGGGGTTACAGTGTCACAAGCCCAACGTGAGCAATCTGAAAATGCGTGTGCAAAAACCCTCAGAAGTGCCCGGTCATCTTATGAACAAGGCAGGATAGAAGAAGTACCGGATCTGCTTAATGATTGTCTTAAAGGAGGGTTTAATGATGTAGAGAGAGTAGAGGCCCATAAGCTTTTAATACTATCCTATCTGTATTATGATGAACGAGGGGCCGCAGAAGAGGCGATGCTGAAGTTTTTGAAGATAGAGCCTGAGTACGAAATAAACCCTGTGGTTGATCCTCCTGAGTTCATTAACCTTTACAATAGCTTCAGGACCAAGCCGATCTTTTTAATAGGAGGCAAAGCCGGAGGTAATCTCACGTTTGTAGATGTACAGAAAAATTTCAGCCTTGATAATATGATGACCGTTCCAGGTACTTATTCTGCTCAGTTGGGGTATCAGGCAGGGTTAACTGCTGACATACCACTATTTAAAAACTTTTCCCTGGGTATTGAGGCGAATTTTATTGGCCAGTTTTATGAATACGAGAATAGCCAACTGGGGTTTTCACAACTTACCTTTCAGGAAGAGCAGCTTTGGGCTGAAGTCCCGCTTTTTATAAGATATAACTTTGATAAAGGAAATGTTAAATACTATGCTCAGGTGGGGGCGTCTATAAGTTACCTTATCAGTGCAGAAGCAACAGTAGAACGTACAGATAGTGTTAACGTAGAGATTGGTAATCGTAGTGTTTCCGGCCCTTCTATAGACCTGAAAGAGCAGAGAGAATCCCTTAACTATAGTATAGTAGGAGGAGTAGGCGTGAAAATTAAAAATGTTTTGGGTCGTGGATATTTGCTGGCAGATATCCGGTATTCCTATGGCATTCCGAATGTAGTTAACGAAGAAACCCGATATGACAACCAGGAATTGCAGTATAGATACTTATACCTTGACAATGATTTTAGTTTAAACAACGCTTTTTTCTCCATCGGGTATATGGTACCTGTTTATAAACCTAAACTGATTAAACGAAAAAAAACAAAGCGTTAAATGAGCGGCATAAGGTTTTAAGGTAGTTAATCAGATAGCTCAATGCTCAATTAATATTTTATCCTTTTAAACAACACTTGATGACCCGATAGAAATGACTTGGAAAGTACAGTGCAGATATATTAACCTATTCAACTTCCTTATAACTGGGAATCTCAACTTATTTTAAAAGGTATTTTTATAGAAGGAAGACTAATACTCCTGGTAAATTTTTTGTTCGTCAATCCCAAAGTACCTCAAATTTCATTGATAACATTCAGAACATGCATGCACTATTCACTGATGTGTTTAATCCTTCTTTCGTGCAAGATGTGGTGAATTTGTGTGATTGGTTAAGTAAAATAAATAAGGTGTGACAAAACATGGATTTACTAAATAATTGATTGATCGTTTGATACAATTAAAATAAGAGTTTAAAAGCTACTATTTGTTCTTTACGCCATGGATCTTTTTAATCGACATCTTTTAAACGCTTGTCAAGTTTACTAAACTTACATTCATGGATTCAACTGGATTATTACGACGAGACATCGACTGGGTGCGTCAGGTCATTGGTTTTCGAACGGATCAACTGGAGAATAAACAATTATCGCAAAAAGAATTAGACCCGCCGGAAATATCGTCATCCGATAGAGATAACTACGCCACCATGGTGACTGAGCATTCGTTAAATCCGAGTGAACGACTAATACTGACGCTGTCCGTATTACCATACGTTGCATCTGAATACCTGGATAACCTCTGTGTAAAAAACCCTGTCACCGGAAGCATTTTTACTGAATTAGGAGGGCGTTTTTCTGATGCTTCCAGTGGGTTCATTCCTACAGGTGATACAGCGGTCTACCTTATAGCTGGCAGTGACCTGGCGGTCAGGCTTCAAGTACAAATGTTACTGGACAAAGACGGAAGGTTATTTGCGGGCAATCTGTTAAAACTTGACCAGGTGTCAATCGGTACTCCTCCTATGACAGCGCGTCTTATCCCTACTGAGGAATGCCTGCATAAAATACTGTTTCAAAAGAATTACAGACCTGATTATGCTCCTCACTTCCCGGCAAAACTTTTGCAAACACGATTGACATGGGACGACCTGGTATTGCCGTACGACATTTACGAATCGCTTGATGAATTGGATGCCTGGTTAGACCATCATGATAAACTTGAGCAGATGCCTGAAGTGAATAAGAAATTCAAACGTGGTTATCGCGCCTTATTTTATGGCCCGCCAGGTACGGGTAAGACGCTTACAGCTTCCCTCATGGGTAATAAATATGCGTTGGATGTCTACCATATTGATCTTTCCATGCTGGTGTCCAAGTATATTGGAGAAACGGAGAAAAATCTGAAACATATCTTTGATATCGCCGAAAACAAACAGTGGATACTTTTTTTCGATGAAGCGGATGCCATCTTCGGCAAACGAACGCAAACGCAATCCTCCAATGATCGCTATGCTAACCAGGAAGTATCTTATTTGCTTCAACGTGTGGAGGACTATCCCGGGTTAATAGTGCTGGCCTCTAATCTGAAATCCAATATGGACAAAGCCTTTTTGCGGCGGTTTCAATCCATCATTTATTTTCCTATGCCGGGTCCGGAAGAACGCTATGAATTGTGGCAGAAAGCATTTGCAGATGTGCTTCAACTTGAATCTACCATCAATTTGAGAAAAATTTCAAAGGACTATGAGCTTTCAGGTGCGGCTATAGGCAACATTTTACGCTATTGTACTTTGATGGCGCTGAAAAGATCTTCTCCTGAAGTAAAAGAGCAAGACTTGCTTAACGGTATTCGGAGAGAAATGAGCAAAGAAGGTAAAGTTTCTTAGAAAAGTCTCAAATATAACAGTCAATATTAATCAAACTACTTAAAAAGCACCTGGGAAAACATATACAACAAGCCGGAAAGAATTTTTCTCTTATTATAGTTTGCCGGCCATTTGAAATTAATAAAGTCAGTACTATGAAAACGCCTTGTAACCAAATCACGTAAATGCTTTGATATTTAGCTATTTACCTTAAACTCTTCACATAAATGCCGGTGTAATTTAAGCCAATTCTACCGCTTAACAGTGTTATCAACAGATGTGTATTTTCTTCATATGATTAAATAGAAAAACCAGTCTAAGGCCACTTATAAGGAATACAAACTCAGCTGCTAACAAAGTAATTCTCGCCGTTTTTGAAAAAAACATTACATCTTCTTACTTAGCTTGTGGATGTAGGTTACTTTTGGTTTAATTTATGGATTGATCAACAAGATATATAACATTTAATAGAAATACTCGCTTTAAATGTCCTTTTTGGCTTTAATATAAGACGTCTTAAAATGCTAAGATTCTTGATATAAGGTAGTTACAGAAAAAATCACTCACTAGTTTTTAACCATGGAAAACCAAAAACCAACAGTATTTACATTTTTCAAAAGAACCGTATCATTTTTTGCATTGGCATTAGCCACTTTATGCTGGGTAGGGTGTGGCGATGATGATGATGGGGAATTTGATTGCACCACCACCTCTATAAGCTTTGACCTGTCTGTGGGTGATTGTTCTGATCTTGAATTAGACAATGTGTCTGGCGGTACTGCTCCGTATCAATTCTCCATAGACGGCACTAATTTTCAACCTGACGCTGCTTTTAGTAATGTAGCTACAGGGAGTGTCACCGTTACAGTACGGGATGCAAACAACTGTACGAACACTGAAGTAGTTACTATAACAGATAATTTATCCCTTGAAGCTACGGCAGATGCTTTTACCATTACCGCAGAGGCTTCAGGCGGTACAGCGCCCTATGAGTACTCCGTTGATAATACAAACTTTCAAACATCAGGAACATTTGAAGGCCTTATGGGACAGGACTATACCGTACGTGTACGTGATGCACATGGCTGCTCTGCTAATGTTTCTATTACTTCAGCAGCATTGACTTCTACCACTGATGCCAGAGATGGTCAAACCTACCAGGTAGTGCGTATTGGCGATCAGGTGTGGTTTGCTGAAAACTTTAACTTGAATACTAATACAGCAGATTCTACTTCTTCGTGGTATTATGATGATGATCAAGTTACAAATGAAGCGAGATATGGTAGGTTGTACACTTGGTTTGTAGCTCAACTTATCGCCCCCCAGGGATGGAAATTACCATCAGGTGATGATTATCAAGCATTGATTGATGCCACGGGGGGAGGCGCAACTTCTGTCAATGCATTGTTGGTTGGAGGAAATTCAGGATTCGAATTTGAATTGGGGGGTAGAAGAAGTGGAACGTTTGACACATTTGGTCTCATTGAGTCGACCGGCTTTGCATGGACATCGGACGAGGAAATGGGAAAACCATCGGATGGGGTTTCTTTTGCCATAAGGGAAGCAGATGACCTTATTGAGCTGGGTTCTCCGGAGAAAGTAAACGGCCTTTCAGTAAGATTCATAAAAATGGACTAACTGTTCATGAGACGCTTAACCCTCTTTATTTTTGTTGTTGTCAATACGAGCCTGTTGGCTCAAAAACCTACAATAACCTCTAGTGCACCCACAACGAGTGCTTCGGTGAGAGCACCTATTATACTTACCAGTAATGCAGGACTTGAAGACATAGACGGTACTGAGTTATTAAGTGCTAATATTGGTCCACTTATTATCTTTCGTGAGACAGATGAAAATGGAGCTAATGTATTGTTCGATGCAGCGATTGATACTGATAAACGTGTCATAACCATCACACCCCAAGATATTCTGGATCCAACTCAACTTTACTTTATACAGTTGGATTCAGTAAGAAATTTTGAAGCAACAAACAAAGATACTTTAGAAATTACTACCTACACTTTTACCACTGGCCCATACGCTAGGGTAAACAATCCCATCACTTCAGGAATATGTGTGGATACAAGTGCAGTTACCACACTCGATCCGCTGGTAATCTCCGAGGGTATAGCTGACAATTTTATTAATACTTCGAGTTCTGGAAATGTTCATAGTCTATTATTGGAACTTCCGGCTGGTTTTGAATATGTATTGGACGAAGGCGGTATTACCGCATCTGCCGGTGATATAGAGAGTCCCTCTATCGCTTTTCATCCAGACAACGATGTCAGAAGAATTCAGGTCAATTATCGTTTATGTCCCCCTCCAGCCAGCGGCATTTGTGAGGCAAATACCGCAACGCTTGATACAGTTAGCGTTACCGGGTTACAGGTGAGGGTGACAGATCCAAACCTGGATACCGCGGCTACTTACACCATAACAAGAGTCAATCAAATTAATAGGAATGATGCAGAACTACCTGCATTACCTCCTGGCAGTACTTTTGCCAGAATGAGGCTTGCCAAAGGCCCTGGCTTGCAGGTGGTGGATGAAGATGGTGTGCCGATTATGAGTGGTACTGTAGCAGAATTTTGTGCAGAAGAATCAATAACTTTAGGAGTGGTCAGATTGGATAGTTCTCCAATAACGGCAAGCGATCAGCTTACGTTTTTTGCAAATGACGTGCAATTGACTTCTCCAATGTTTAATATCAGTGGGAATACCATTACTCTTGTCAGGGATAACTTGATCGATGCCGGTATCCCGCTTCCTTTTAACTTTTCGGCTCAGCTAAATCGGACAGGAGAGTGTATTGGCCTTTCTAATGTAGTCGAAGTGAATACGATCCAGATTACCGGAGCAGCCCCTAGCATCACCATGGATGGGTTTTCTGAAAACCAATCCTTATCGCCGGTGGCGGGTTTTACAGATGTAGGAGTTTCTCCCTTAGGTGGTCTGCTTACAATACTGATCAATGGACGGGACTCAATAGCCATTGACAATTACCAGGGTGACTTTCAATTCAGTACAGATCAATTTGCAAGTAATATAGCCAGTAGAAATATCACGATACGATATGCAGCTTTTGAAAGTGGGTGTAGCGCTGGATTTGCCGTTTTACGTTTTACGATTTTACCAAGGCCCCGGATAGAAGAAGAAATAGGGGTTTTACCCTCTTATTGTGAAGATGATGCTGCGCGAATTCCGATCTTTTTCAGGCCTCCTGATCTGACGGATACCACTACCATTAGTAATTTAGCTATTGTAGGAGGTGGAATAAGTGGTGTGATCTCCCCTGGTTATGATCCCGTAATGCAGGAGGATTCCACAGGCTTTCTGTTTGACGTTGATGCCGCAAGGTTGTCGCTCCTGCCAGGTGTCAACTCCACCTCAGTAACTATCAGCTATCAATCCAGTATAAGACAGCCCATTATTGACAACATCTGCCGGACGGTAACTTTTACTGAACTACAGGAGGAATGTTCGGATTTATATGGTTGTCGGCCCTGTTTTTCATTTGAGTTCGATTGTTTTCAAAATCAGGATAAGTGTGAATTTAGTTGTGAGCCAAATCAACGATGTGAGGTGATTGGAACGGAGTGTAATACCATAGAAGTAACCAGGACAAGGATTGAATGCAGAGACGAGATAACGGGTTTTAATACTGTGGTAAGTGATATAGAGACCTCTTACACCATTCAGTTTTTGTCGGTTCCGGAATTAGAATTCAGGACTGTGTTGCGTGAGCCTGTGGATACGGTATTCTGTGTGGATTCACCTCCGGTTTTTTTGTTGGGAGGTCCGGGAGACACTTTCGCGAACAAACGATTTTCTTTGTTAGATTTAGATACTGATGTTCAGGTAAATCTAACAGATTTTAGTTTTAACCCTAGTGATACTGACTTAGGTCCCAATGTAGATGGGTATAGGTTATTCTTCGATTTTTTAGGGGACATTTCCAATTGTGAAAATAGAGATTCACTGGATTTTCGTATCGTACCTATTCCTCAACCCGTGGCATTTCCCATGACTTTGCCAGAGGTACAGAACATTCCTGCCTATCGATATTGTTTAGGGGATGAAGTTGATTCTGTGGTTTTTGCAACTGAGGTCGAAACAACGTTGATCTGGAGAGATGATCGTGGGTTTGAATTAGCCAGGGGGAATCGTTTCTTGCCACCAGTAATAACAGACCAGGCGGGTATTACACGTTTTACGGTAGAGAGATTTCATCTTCTTGGTGGATGTACAAGTGGCTTAACCAGTTTTTTTATACAGGTGGGAGAAACTCCGGAAGTGGACTATTCTTTTAATACTGACTGCAACAGTGAAGCTTTTTTTACTGAGAACGTGACACATGCAGGTAACATACTTCAAAATGATACGATAAGGTCTTTCTTCTGGAATTTTAATGATAGAATTCCAACTTTTATTTCAGTGCCTGGTGGAGATACCAGTCACAATTTTAGTCAGCCGGGAGTTTATGACGTAGTCCTGGCTGTGGAGAGTTCTATAGGGTGTGTGGATACGCTTATCAAAAAAGTAACGGTCTTTGATCAGGTAGCGATAGACGCCGTTTCAAACAGTTATTTTGAAGATTTTAATAATGGAAATGGCGGTTGGATTGCTACCAGTGAAAATAATGAGGCGAATGGACAGGCCAGAAATAGTAGCTGGCGTATTGCTGATGTATTGGGTCAACCTGCATGGGTTACTTCTGATCCGGCCACCGGCAGATTTAATAATGATGAATTTTCCTGGGTGGAAAGCCCCTGTGTAAATCTCGACCAATGGACTGACCCCTTATTAGAGTTAGATATTCATTATAATACTCAGGCACTGGAAGGGGTAGTATTGCAATACCAGATCCAGGAGGCTGTAAATACAGACTGGATCACATTAGGGGATATCGACAGAGGGTTGAATTGGTACACCAGCAACAGTATCTCAGCCGGTCCGGGTGGGTCTATTGTTGGCTGGGCCGGTGTTACTGATAATACGGAGTGGGTTAGAGCTGCCTTTAACCTTTCTTCCGCTCAGCAAGTAGCCGCTGGAAATGAAATTAGATTCAGAATAGCTTTTGCCAGTTTGGACCAGGGGAATAGAACAGGCGAATTTACAGGGTTTTCATTTGATAACGTGAGCATTAGAGACAAAGACAGGTTTGTGTTGATAGAGCACTTTACCAACGTTACTCAGGCAGATGTTACTACAGAGCGAGAACTCGTAAGTGATTTCTCAATGCCAAGAAACGATGTCATTTACATCCAGTATCACACGGAAGACGGAGATGATCCTTTTTTCTATAGCACATTTTTCCCACGTAACACAGCGAATGATCACTTAACGCGTCGTTTCTTCTATGGATTTGATGGTCCCGGGTTTTCTGTGATGAATGGTCGTTTAACGGATACAACAAGCTTCAATGCAGGATGGGCAGAGGAGCAGTATAGCCGCGAATCGCTTACTCCTTCACCCTTTGATATTGATATCAACTTCTCCGTGTTGGACAACAATAATCTGCAAGTAAATGCCACAGCAGTCAGAAATGAAAGCCCTAACAGACTATTGGATGAAAGACAAGAAGATCTGTCATTGTCAATGACACTGGCGGTTATTGAAAAAGAGGTAGATTTTGAAGGAGAGATTTTGAATAACGTCTTTTTACAGTATTTACCGTTTCAAGGAGGTAGAGTAGCTTCCGGCCAATGGAGAGCAGGGGCTGGACTGTCATTGGAAATGGAAGAAATATGGCAAGTGCATCGTGATGCTACTGCCGGCGAATTTAGTGTAGTAGCCATAGTGCAGTTAGTACATGGAGTGGAGCAGAATACCTTTGGATTACCTCTGGCAGAGGTATTTCAGGCCTTTGAAAAGTCGATTGACGTAGAACTTAGGCAAAGTGAGATAACGAGTTTAGGAAAAGCACTACAGGCCGGTATTCAGTTTTTTCCTAACCCGGTAAGTGAAGAACTACAGGTGCTGTTTGGTGACGAAGTGATTAATGAGCCTGTTTACTGGTCTATTCTTACACTACAAGGTAAAGAAATTGTTTCAGGATATATTCCTGCTCAAAGTAAAAGTGCCTTGGTAGATGTCAGTACTTGTGATCAGGGAATGTATTTGATCAGACTTAAGGCAGGCAAGGAGCAGTTTCAACAACGTATAACGGTTATTAAGTAGTCTGAGATTTAATTAGCTGATCCAAAATGATCTAAGCCATAGATACATGCACTGTTTTGAAAACATCATGAACTCCAAAAATGCTATTACATAACCCGATGCGTAATCCCTCCCTTAAATGATAAAAGTATCCGAACAAAAAATCGGTTTGTTGATGGCACTGGTTCTTTTTTGCATAGCATGTGAGAAGGAAGAGCCTCTTGCCTCTGAGCGTAATCCATTTTTTAAAAAGTTTTATGGTACTGCCTTTGACGAGGATGGCTATGATCTTCAGGTGCTTCCTGATGGTGACAATTTGTTAATAGGTTCTACTGTTTCTGACGGAAACACAGATATTCTATTAATGAGAACAGATCGTTACGGAGATACCCGTTGGCAACGTACCTATGGAGGTTCACGGGATGATGGTGGAACGGGTATAGTATTGGATGCAAATGGAAATATTTTGATCACAGGTTTCATTACCGACGCAAATAATAATCTGGATTACGCCTTTCTTAGGGTTGATACGGATGGAAACCTCCTTGATAGCCTGACTCTGGGAAGAAGAAACTTTGATGAAGTAGGCCAACGGGTTTTGCAAACACAAGATGGTGGTTATGTCATTGGAGGAAATGTAACGCAGGATGGTGTAATTAAGGATAATTATTTTTATAAAGTAGATGCATCAGGTGATAGTGCCTGGACAGTTTCTGTTAGTTTTTTGGAAAACCTTGGCGGTATTGGAAACATGGCTGAAACAGAAGATGGCCGTATTTTATGGTGTAGTACTGTCGAGAATGATATTAATAATGATGCTGCAATTATAGTCGGAGTGATAGCACAAAATGGTCAATCTAATGAATTAGCCTTTTTTGGAGAAAACAATGGTATCAACGAAAAAGCATACGACTTAAGACAAACCTCACTGGGATGGGTAGTAGCCGGCTCTATCCAGGAAGCTGGACAAGATACAGATGCATTACTGTTAGGAGTGGAAACAATAGGAAGAATACGCTTTTCCTGGGAAGTGGTGATAAGTACTCCTCTTAATGAAGAAGCGCACAGCGTACAGGTAGCGGCTAATGGTAACTTTATCATAACCGGATTGCAAGAACCTGCTACAGATAACAAAGATATTTTTCTGGCAGAGTCTACATTCGGAGGGTTTTTGAATTGGTCTGAAACATTTGGCGGTGAAGGAAACGATATTGCACGATCACTCTTTATTGTTGACGATGACGACATTCTGTTAATAGGTACTTCGGAAATCGAAAATAATGATATCATTACTGTAATCAGGACAAATAGTGAAGGAAGCTTCTAACCTTAGCCCGATGATAAAGAGAGTAAATATCTGATAGGTCTTAATGAGTGAAATAGTGTTTATGAAGTGCTTTGCCTCCTGGAAGTGAGAGAATTTTCATCAGTGTCATCTTTCTTATGTGAAGCCTGGAATAGACATAACCAATAACCGGTATTATACCTGAAATAAAGTAAAAGGCTCATAAAATAGTTGTATTTTCAAAATCAGATGCACTTAAATTAGCTTTGAATAATATTCCTCTTTGTAGTAATGCTAGCACCCTCACCTACCCATAAAAAGCAACTTATTCAACATAATGAGACGTCCGTTCGTGATGCCAAGCAAGTGGAGCAAGACCTGGAACGATTGGCAAGCAACATAAAATCCTTTCAGCTTGGTGAAAAGTGGGTAAAAGAAACCATTGCACAGCGTTTGGCAGAAATAGAAGAGAAGAAAGAGACAAAACCTTTTCAAGAGATCTGTTCGAAGCCAGTATGGGTAGTAAAAAGTGCATGGCATGAAGTGGAGCAGGAGTTTGATTTGTCTGAAGCAGAGAGCTTTATGATGGCGCTTGTTTTTACTTCTCAATTTCAGCCTGCAAGCCTTATGCCGTTATGGGCCAACGATCAATTGATCTATTGGGCTGGTGGGAGAAAAGAAAAGCAACAGATCAGTGTAGTGCCGACGCTGCGTACGGTGTTGTTTTTATTAGCGGGCATGAATCCGGTAAAAAGAGCTTTTTATTATGCGCAATTAATTGACAGTCGCCTTTTTAAAGAGCAGGTACTGGTAAGCCAGATGGAAAGTATGGATAGTCTGGAGAACCAGTTCATTAAAATCAATGACGAGTACTATCGATGGCTCATGAACGGGCAAAAGGTGAGTATAGAAGTGAGCGCAGATTTCCCTGCCATCCTATTGGATACCTCTCTCAAGTTCGAAGACCTTGTACACAAAGAAAGTGTGCTGGATCAACTTCAACTATTGATGGACTTCGTTACCCATAAAACGGAGTTGTACAGCGATCAGGATTTCGCACGTAAAGTAAAGCCCGGTTATGTAGCCTTATTATACGGACCTCCGGGTACCGGCAAAACAATGACAGTAGCTGTTCTGGGTAAGAAAATTAACAGGGACGTTTACTGCGTTGACCTTTCACGTGTTGTCTCTAAGTACATTGGGGAGACAGAAAAGAACCTGGAAAAGATATTTCAACGCCTGGAAGGAAAGCAATGTATTCTCTTTTTTGATGAAGCAGATGCTCTTTTTGGAAAACGTACGGAAGTAAAAGACGCAAGAGACCGTTATGCTAACCAGGAAGTAGCTTATCTACTGCAAAAAATAGAACGTTTTCCAGGGTTAGTCATCCTGGCCAGCAATTATAACCAAAATTTTGACAGCGCTTTTAAAAGAAGGATACTGACCTCGATTTTCATTCCGCCACCTTCCGAACATGAGCGTGAGATCTTGTGGGAAAGGCTGCTGCCTGCTAACTTCAAATATGACTCCGATAAACTGCCTCATGAGTTGGCCACCAAGTATCAACTTACCGGTGCCAATATTGCTAATATCCTGAAACTGGCTTGCATAAGCGCGAGTCGTGATAAGAAACAGGTATTGGATAAACGTATTATAGCACCTTTGATCAAGCTGGAACAGAACAAAGAAAAAGGTTAGAAAAGATGGCTTCTGAAATTGCTTATTCGGACCCATTAGAAATGCTTCGGGATAAGGCCGGTGCATTGGATGACCAACACAAGGCTATGGAAACCCTTTCTGTCGAAGAAAGAAAGCAACTGGAGGACTTTGCTCGTGAATCACAGACCCTTTTAGAAGTCAATATCGAAGAACATAGTGTTGCTGAAATCATAGAGAGCCTGGAGCCACTTTCCAATAGCTCAGGAAAAAAGGCCAGGTTGAGACAATCAGCTAATACTGCAGTACGCAATCATGAAGAGAAGACACGACGTATTCAAAGTGGTTTTCAGGATACAAAGAATGCAAAGCAATTGCCTGGTCAGAAAATAGAAGGAGCACAGGATAAAATCACCCAACATAAAGAAAAGTTAAAGGCAAAACACCTGGAACAGGGAGGCGTCAGATTAGCGCGTCAATATTATCGCGGACTTAAGCTGGCGTATTTAAATATGGCCCGCTCACGACGTGAAAAAAGCTGGATGGCATCAAAATTTAAGCGTTTTGAGCGGAGGCTGGATAAGCATAATGTGAAATTCGGCTCACCAGATTTTATTGAGTTACTCCAACAGCAGTTTCCTGAGTTACAATGGGAGATGACCGTACCTGCCGGTCTCTCGGATACATTTTTAGGAGATAGCGCTATTTTCAATACCCCGGGGCAAACAGATATACCCTCTTCGATTTCTCCACAACAAAACGGTCTAGCAAACAAGACCACTGAAACTCAGGATAAGAACAGTCCTAAAGTAACCAGCGATAATGAGACGGAAGAGAAACTGCCTTTAGAACAGAATAAAGATGATGATAAGGAAAGGCAATTAAAGGAAGAAGGTAAAAAAGCTCCGGGGCCTCAACAAGACCCTGACCAAACGGAAGGTCTTAAGGAGGTTTTAAAAAATAAACCTACCGATTTACTTAAAAAAGCTCCGGGTCTTGCAGAAAATGTTCGGGAAGAAACAGATAAGAAACAGTCTGAGATCAAAAAGAGCTTGCCCGAGGTCCCAACGCCCACCGGTTTGGAAGCAGGAGAAAGAAAATTACCTGAAAAGTCACTCCCTGAAATAGCCGATGCAATTTCCTTTCAGAAGGAAAACGAAGAAAAACCGGAGGTAACGGATGAAAACATTAACCTGCAAAAAACAGCAGATCAGGTACTGAAAGAGACGCCTGATGACATTACCGATTTTCCGGATAAACTCCCCGCTGTAAAAGTGGATATTGGTCCTGTCCCGAAAATACCTTTGGAAGGTGCTTCTGATCCTGGTAAGACAGAAGAATTTAAAACAAAGGCGGATGAACGTATTGTTGAAGAAAAAAAGAAAGTAGACAATTTCCTGGCGCAGGATAAAGGCCTGGATCAGATCGTTCCTAAAGTAGATGATGAGGTTTTAAAAGTAGGTACATTCCCGGATAAGGTAGAAGCATTCAAAAAGATAGACGTTGTACCCCCGCAAGAACAACTTAAAGAAGTCGAGCAAAAATTTGATGCACAGGCACAACCCAACATACAGCAGCAAATCGATGAACAGCAATTAAAGCTGGACGAAGCTGGAAAGCAGTTGGAGAAAGATACTGTTCAATCAAAGGTGGATTTTGATGCAGAGCTTGCTTCGGAGATTGAACGGACCTCCAAACTACAAAAAGAAGCACAGGGCACAGCTCAAAGTGACACAGCTGATTTGCAGAAAGAGTGGCAGACTGAAAACGAACAAAAACTCATTGAATATGAGCAGGAGAATGCCATTGCAAGAGAAAACACAGGCAAGCAGATTCAGGATCAAATGGCTACCACAGACCAAGAGATCACTAACAAGTTGAGTGATGCGCAAAAGGACGCGGATAAAGCCACACTGGAAGCGAATGAAAAGGCCGCTAAGGAAAAGGAAAAGGTAGAGGAAGATAAAAGTTGGTGGGACAAAGCGACAGACTTTATAGGGAGTGTATTTGATAAACTGAAACAAGCGGTAAACAATATCTTTGACGGTCTTATTAAGCTGGTCAATAAAGTCATAGAAGCAGCCAAAGTGGCTGTATCCGCACTGATCGATGTAGCTAAAAATTTAGTTATTGGTTTTATTCAGGCGTTTGGAGAAGTTTTAAAAGCGCTGGTTAACGTGGTTTTTGCCGCATTTCCAGCCATAGCGGAGAAATTTGAACGCTTAATTGAAAGCGCAATACAAGCAGCGATTGATGTTGTGGACCGACTGGCAGAAGGATTGAAAAAAGTAGTGACCACATTGCTTGATGTAGTGGGTAAGCTGATCACGGCTTACCTGGAAGCTTATAAGGCCGCATTAAATGCTATTTTGGATGTAGTGGCGTTTATAGTAAATGGCCTGGTGAAAATATTGAAAGGCATAACCAACCTGGTATTATCTGCCAAGCTATCCCCTCAGCACTTTTTTGGTCAGATGTCCGAAGAACTCCTTGGGCAGGACGTAACCAAACCATTGCCCAATGAACGCCCGTTACCTGCTTTGGCTAGTGCGTCTTCAAGTAGTGCATTATCCGTTAGTACTACAGATTTCGAAGCAAAAGATAGTCAGCTACTGCAAAAAGACTCCTATCAATCCAGTGAGGTGGAGGCCGACCAGGTTTTAGACGGTGCGAGATTGGAAGATGAACTCATGCAGCATGTAGCGGCTTTGGGTGAAGGTGGTGTAGTAGAGTTTGGTGCATCAGAGGATGACGAACATAACATGGAAGCGGTCAAAAAGGACGCTATCCAATCCGAACAAACCTTGAATGAACAAGTGGTATCCAACAATGTTGCTGACACGAGCCTTTCTACTCAGACCAATACAACTTTAACCAATACCACGGGGCAGGAAGAAGACGGCATGGTAGGTCCTTTTCATACCCCCATGGAGCGAGCTGGCCATTTGGTTGGTGTGATGAAAGATGCTGTAGTCAAATGGTTCAGCGAAAATAAAGTGGCGATCATTGCCGGTCTGATTGCCGGCATAGCAGGAGTGATACTGGCCAATATTTTAACAGGTGGTGCGATAATGGCAGCCTTACCCTTACTCCTGCAGATCATTGGCGCTTACTTCGCTGCTGAAGGCATCTACCAAACCACTAAATATTTCGGAGGATTCCTGGGTGCCGCCTGGCCGGGTAACCTGGTAGAGGGCGCAGCAAAGCTGGCAAGAGGGCTGGCTGTTTTGACCATAGAGCTTGTTTTTGCCTTATTATTCGGAGGAAAAGCCGCTTTAAAAGGAGCTAAGACTGCCATAAAAACCGTAGCTAAACAAGGAGTAAAGGGAGCCGTAAAAACAGGCATAAAAGCTGCTAAGTCCGGTATTAAGAAAAGTGTCAAAGAAACTGCAAAGGCTGCTACCGATTTAGCTAAGGTAGGTAAGAGCGGAGCGCAGGCACTGGCCAGAAATGGCAAAGTGGCCATGAAGGGCGTACGTAAAGGCTTTGCCAGGGGAGCGAAAACATTTGATGATCTGGGCCAACGGCTGTCCAAAAAATTGCGATTCAAAAAGTTCAGACTTAGTGTAAAGAATCGTAGATTTAAATTGGAGGGTGAAGTTAATCCGTGGGTGTTGTTGGCTTCAGGCAAACTAGAAGAAAGGAATATAGAGGGTGAGGTTGGTGATGTGGTCAAGAGGGCTGATGGAACAGTGGAGGGGGTGATTGTCGATCCTGTCGGTAGTAAAAGAGCTGTTTGGTCGGGAAGTTCACTTACAAAGAAACCTGAAGATTTTAAACTTTTGCATTCAGAGGAGCTAATCACAAAGTCTGCTGGCTACAAAAAAATAAAAGAATTATCGGATGATGAGTTGATAAAAAGTGTGAAAAATCCAAAAAATGGCGAATTTGTGGAAATTAATACAAAGACAGGTAGTGTGGTCCAAGGAAATACTAGAGTTTATGAGATACGAAGAAGAGGACTGGATGTCGATATTCCATATAAGAGGTATACACCAGACGATTCTTATTTTCCTGATTTTTAAAAAAATGACGAATGAATCATAAAGAATTTCTATATTTTATATTGTACAAAGCTTTCATTGTGTTGAGAGAGGAAGGACATTTTCTAAAAAATAAAAAAACATTCTGGATTAGTGACTTTCTTCATAACCTTCCGATGGAATTAAAAGGAGCCAACTCTATAGAAGAATTTCAAAAAATTTTCTCTACCCTACAGGAGTCCGCCTCATATGAAGGTATGAAGAAATGGTTTGATAGCATAGTCGAAGATTTTGATTTAACGTTGCAGATGAAAAAAAATGCAGAGGATAGCTCTTCGGATACCGATTAAGTTGGGCTAGTGGCTAAAATAGTATTTTAGCTAAGTAGTGGGATATGATATAACAGACTCTTCTAAACTGAAGGGCTAATTTTGAAGGCAGTATCAAGGAATTGAAAGATGGTTTTGGTTGCTAAGCATTCATATCGGAGATTCTACTTTCTATTAAAAAGATACCATTCCACCATAAATTACATCAACAAAACGCCCAATTTTGAAGCAATCTAAGAGTATTTTGGCACTTTGAGATTTCTATCATTCTTTTTTGTTATCCTTTTGAATTTAGTCCTAAAAAATGCAACACCATATTCTTATTAACATTTGCGCCATTTTTGGTGTAGCTACAGCGGTTATTATCGTATGTAAATTTCTAAAGATACGATACATCATAGGCTACCTGATTACGGGTGTATTGCTAAGCCCCAATACCACCAGCTATTTTGCTGACATGGATGAAGTAGAGGTTTATGCTGAAATTGGTATTATCCTGCTGCTATTCACTGTCGGGTTGGAATTTTCCTTTGCCAACCTAAAACGCATTAAAAATTATGTGCTTATCGGTGGCGCATCGCAGGTGTTATTGACAATTTTTCTTACGGCGGGATTTATTTGGTTGATGATGCGTCCCTCAATAGAGGAAAGCTTCTTTTGGGGGTTCCTCTATGCCTTAAGCAGCACAGCTATTGTGGTCAAAACACTTCAGGACCGTAATAAAATGGCTACACAGCATGGAAAATTTATTTTGGCCATTTTGCTTTTTCAGGACATCATGATTGTGCCATTGATGCTTTTTACCCCTTTACTGGCTGGGGCCGGAGGAAATGCCGGGGAAGAGTTATTATGGCTTTTAGGCAAATTGGTACTTATGGGAGGTATAGCCTATGCACTGGCACGTTTCGTAATTCCTTTCTTTTTGAAAACCGTCATGAAGATCCAGAGCCAGGAAGTATTTCTCATCGCTACCGTTTTTATTGTAACAGGAATAGCGCTGCTGACTGAAAAACTAGGCCTTTCATTAGCGTTGGGCGCTTTTATCGCGGGCCTTATTATCGCTGAGACCGATTATAACCGGATGGCGATCTCATGTTTTTTGCCTTTTAGATATGTCTTTATGAGTTTCTTTTTCATTTCTATGGGAATGTTGTTGGACTACAGAATATTCCTTACCGATGTTCTCTGGATCGTATTTTGGTTTTTCTTTGCGTTGCTGATTAAAGCAGCGGCGGGTATACTGGCAGCGAAAATTTTAAAGATGAACTGGTCTACCGCACTGGCCATTGGGTTTTCTATTGCCCAGATAGGAGAGTTTTCTTTTGTTCTGGCGCAAAGTGGTTTGGAATATGAATTGATAAGTAAAAACAACTACCAGATCTTTTTGGCCGTTTCTATTTTATTGATGTCTGTTACCCCATTTATTGTTAATAATGCTGAAAAAATTCACCCTGTGCTTTCAAAACCATTAAAACTAACATCCGGTGTCTGATCAAAAACTTAAGCTTTACGGCGCTGATTGGTGCCTTAAATCATCCAATATTCGTAATTACCTGCAATCCATTTGGGTGGAGTTTGATGATTTTAACGTTGAAACCAATAAGGATGCTGAAAAAGCAGTGCGTGATTTGTATAATGGAGAATTGAAATTTCCTACCGTAGTTTATGGCACTGATTTCCTTAAAAACCCAAGTTTATCCGAATTGGATAAGTTTCTTGAAAAATATGGACTAAGAGAATTATAAAAGCTCAAGAAGTTGGTCATAGGACCAGGTAATATCACTTAATTTTATCTAACTGTTCGTTTACCTTGTCTTCTGCAGGCTTAATTTTTTCTTCCAGGTTGGGTTTAATTCTATCGTCTTCAGGCATCTCTGCTTTGGAGAATAGATTATGGAAAAACTTGAATAAAAAGAATGAAGGTTCTGCCTGTTCACGGGTGTCAGGGAGTTCTATCAGGAGTAACCCGCGCATAGTTCGTTTTCCCAAACGATTTAATTTATAAAAACCGTAAAGCTCCAGGTCGTTGACCACTTTACGTCTGGATTTCTTTTTTAGATAATTCTTAAACTCAACCAAATAGGAGGCTCCCTGCATAAAATACTGAGAACCAGTATGTATCTGTTCGTCACTTCTTGGAGGACGTGTTATGAAAATGCCTAACGTTTCTTTTTCTATGATCGTAAGAATCCAGGAGTTATAATATTTGAGCGCATATACGTCATAGGGTATGCAGTTTTGAGTGGTTCCCAGATAGCTTACATCCAGTGTTTTAAAGCGGGTAATCATCTCATTTTTGGAAGCTGTTGTATCCACCTCCTGAGCATAAGAAATAGAGGATAAAAAAAGACCAATGGACCAAAGAGTAAGGCATGAAGGTTTGTTCATAGGAGGGTTGGTATTAAGTGTCTGGCTATAAGTTTGTTAACTGATTAAAAAGGAAAATTTTAGTAATATATCTAATATTGATTTAATTATGTGAAGTTGATCATCACCATTTTATGATTTTATTTTTTGAAAAAAAAGCTTCTTTATAATTTCTTTGTTTCAGCCTGTGGTTTTATTTTAGAGTAATTATCCTTAAAAATATGTTTTTATTTCAATGAAGTTATAGATAGTTTTTCATTGATTTTTTTAATAAGAGTATTGGATTTTGATAGGCTAATTCTTCGTTGCAAAAAATGCTCAAAAATGAACTGGAAATGATTGAAAAAGGGCATAAAAATTCTAAAGGCTTTTAACACTCCTACTGCATGAGATTACCCCTTCTGTTCTTAATTTTTACAATGTTTTTTTCAAACACCTGGGCCCAGCAAGAGAGGAACGTATCGAAAGATCTTATCAAAGGGAAGATCAACGAACTGATAGAGAGCGGAAGGCGTCAGGAGCAGGCGCCACAACAGGCAGAAGAAGAGAAGCCGGATACCACTTATGTAGAAGGACCGACCGAATCAGGACCCAAACCACAACAGGATGAACAAGCTCTGCTGGATTCACTTATGGAAGTCAATCAGGATGCTCAGTTGGATGAAGGTGGTGGAGTTACTGCCCAGGGATTTATTGACACTACTTATTTTAAAAACAGGGTGCTCTCTGTTAAAAAAAGAAGACCCAAGAAAGTTTACAATTCTGAAAATGCCTGGGAGAAATACTACTTATTGACACACGGCAACGCCTATAAGAAAAAACATGTTATTGATAGTACTTCTAAAGTTTTTGGGTGGCACCCTTATTGGATGGGCACCGCTTATAAGAGCTATAATTTCTCGTTGCTGTCTGCAGTAGCGTATTTTTCCTATGAACTAGATCCGGGCACAGGCGGATATAAAACTATACACGATTGGAAAACTACAGCGTTGGTGGATTCTGCGCATAAGCATGATACCAAAGTACTACTCAGCGTAACCAATTTTGGTGCTACAAATAATGCTACCTTTTTATCTAACCTTGAAGCTCAGCAAAATTTTATCAGTACGTTAATTACCTTACTTAGAGAGCGGAATGCAGATGGGGTGAATATTGATTTTGAAAGTATCCCCTCCTTTAGCGGTAAGCAATTTACCAATTTTATTATAGACCTGTCTTCCAGCTTACGGTCTGCTAAAAAGGACTACATGATCACTCTTGCCGTTCCTCCCATTGATTTTGATCGTGTGTATGACCTGAGGCAACTTAACAGTCATGTAGACCTGTATATCATAATGGGCTACGAATTTTATGGTGCCAATAGTAAAGTAGCCGGCCCTGTAGCCCCTCTTAATAGCGGCCAGACCTGGTGGGAATATAACCTCCAAAATGCAGTGGATGAATATCTGGTAGGGGGCGCTCCTTCCAACAAACTTCTGTTAGGTCTGCCTTATTATGGCGCGGAGTGGGAGACTAATGATCTCAAGTTTCCTTCTAAAGTAAAGCGATTTGTACGTTATCCGATGTACAGAAATATACGAAAAGAACATGGAGAACTGCCATGCTGTGAAGATGAAGTCAGTAAAAGTAAGTTTTACGTTTATCGTGATAAACAAAATAACTATCGACAACTGTGGTATGAAGATAGTTTGACCTTGGCCAAGAAATATGATTGGGTCAAAGAGAAACAACTAGGAGGTATTGGAATATGGGCTTTAGGCTATGACAACGGCTACCCGGACCTTTGGAAACTACTGGCAGCAAAGTTTGCTTTGAGTGAAGATCAACTAAAACTGGCGGCAGTTACTGCCAGAAGTAAGCGACTTTCATGGAGAAGATGGTTAGGGTTAGCCTTTAGAATAATTAAAAACCCAAATTATCTTCTAAGAAATCCACGGCCGTTATTTGGCATTTTTGGTGCGGTTTTCGGTGTTAGTATGATCGGTTTCTTTGTATTGTATAGGTACGGATGTCGTTTTAAAAGAATGCTTAACATCGTGATTAAGGGAGGGTTAGCGCTTTTGATAATTCTATTGGTAGCATTAATATTTATTGCTATGCAGTTTACCGGTGCGCGTGAGATAGTCTTCTTGTTAGGAGGCTTCATTATTGGTGCAATAATATTTTTGTGGGTAAGTAGACAGTTTTTGAGTGAGAAAGACTTACCTTGACATAATATAACGGTATACATAACAGAATATTATTATTATGCATTAATAGGTCTATAATTGGCAAAATAAGATTAAATAAATGCATTAAGATTATAAGTCTTTTGCATGTTCAGAACTTATAATATATGATCTATTCAGCAGTTTCTGTGATAGCGGAATTAGCGAATGACTACATCACCAAGCGTTTTGGTCAGTCAGAGGAAAAGGTAATCGTTTCCAATATTGTGAACCCGGATGGCTCTATGGCTGTGACGGAACCGGATAAGATTATTTTGAGCCTGGTAAATTTACAGCAGGAAACGGTTAACCAGAAAAATCATTCGGGGAATACGTATCGCCCTATTAACATGAACCTTTTCCTGCTTTTCTCAGCTTCATTCAATGATGGCAACTATGCTGAAGGTCTTCGGTATTTGTCAGCAGTTATCAGTTTTTTTCAGGCCCATAAAGTGATGAACCATCGTAATACGCCTGAGTTGGATAATAGCGTAGATAAATTAACGTTCGAAATTGTTAACCAGGACTTACAAAACCTTAGTCACCTTTGGGGTACAATAGGAGGAAAATACCTTCCGTCTATCTTATATAAAGTACGAATGGTGACCTTCCAGGAGGGTGTACTTACCAGTAATGACGTTCCATTTTCAGGATTTGGCACCAATTTCTAGTTTTTATGATTGACCTCCAATTTCAGTTTAAGTCCTTATTTACTATAAACGTAACACACACTTACTATGCGGGTCGTGGAGGTAGAGATATCAATTTTATACCTTCCAGGAGCACAGCACAACTTATTAATAAACTTGGCCTTTTATTGCGTCAGGAAGATGGCGTATTGCATGTTCTTCATGATGCAGAACGCATTGAAGGGTTTAAATATAAGCTGGAAAAGATAGACCTTACCTTTTCTTTCTGGATGACTACGAACAATGTTTATTTCAGAAATATCACGGATTTACCTACTGAACACCGTAATAGTATACTGTTTTTTAAGAATCCAGGGGGTTCCTCTGATGGAACTACAAGGCTCCATAAGGACGAATTTGTAAACGGAAAGGATGTCTGTCATGTAAGACCTAATTACTTTGATTATAAGGTTGCGGATGGAACCGGTGAGTTACAACTCAGGGATGATAATGGCAATTTAGTTTTTGAAAAGGAGGTTAATCCCGAAATATCATCAAGTACAAGCTTCACTAATTTGCCTGAGGGTAAATACTCATTTTATGTTAACAACAAGGAAAAAGAAAATTTCGTGGCAATGGCTGATCGTATCAAACAGCCTCCTTTGGCTTTAGTTCAGGTAGAACTTACATATGATATGAAAAAAGAGCTTTTGAATAGTATTGATATTGGTCAACCACTTCCCTTTTATAACTTTAATATCAACTTTCGGGCAAGGTCTACTTTTTGGAAGTATATGGTGGTTTCTAAATATGTAAAAGATATGAAGGGTACTACCATATTCAGCGAAAAGAAAGGAGTAAGTTTTAGTACTCCGGAAGAAGTGAAGTTGGTAGATGGTGAAATGGCATTAAGTTTTAGTTCAAATGAGGCTTTGCCTTTGATGGAATATTCAAACTTTCATTTTCAATTAAGAAAAAAGAATGGAGGGACAGCTGCCAACAAAGTATTGGTAAAAAGGCTTCCTGTACCACCAATTGATTCAATAAAACCGGAGACGCGAGATGCGAATTCTAAAATTTATTCTGAGATATTAATTTATATATAAACAGTTCAAAAATAAACTCTCAACTATGGCACAAACCTTAGCTACCCCAGGCGTTTACATTGAAGAAAAAAACGCCTTTCCTAATTCCGTAGCAGGTATCTCTACGGCGGTACCGGCATTTATCGGATATACGGAAAAAGCACGCAGAGATGGTCAGTCATTGATCCATATGCCCGTCCGAATCAGTTCACTAACTGAATTCCACAACATATTTGGTGGAGGTACCAGAACTACGTTCAATATCCAGAGCGCTTCAGGAGATGAAAATTTCGATGTTGAAGTGGCAGGTAAAGGATATAAAGTGGTACCTGACTCATCCTCCAGATTTATATTATATGATAGCATAAGGATGTTCTTTGCCAACGGAGGCAGTACCTGTTTTATCGTATCAGCCGGTACTTATACTGCTACAGATGCTGCTCCTGCAGCCGAAGCAAGTAAAGATGGCAAAGGGGCCAAAGGCGAAAGCAAAGCTGCCGCAGTTCCGGCAAAAACAAACACCATAAGTAAAAAAGCTTTATCAGATAGTATTCAGTCACTGATCGGAGAAGATGAACCTACCATGTTGGTAGTACCTGAAGCAGTAATGCTGGAAGAAGGTGATTGCTACTCTTTACAGCAGGAAATGCTTACACATTGTGGTTACAAAATGAAAAGTCGTTTCGCGATACTGGATGTTTATAATGGAATCAAGTCCCGTACATACGATAAAAATGATGTGATCACTAAATTCAGAGAAGGTGTAGGATCTAACTTTCTTGCCTATGGTGCGGCCTATTACCCATGGGTGTATACCGCAGTGGTGGAAAGTGACGAAGTAGACTTTAAGAATATCTCTAACCTGGACCTGTTGCAGGATGTGATTGCTAAAGAAGCGGATCAGCAGGCGGCAAATGCAAAAAAAGCTGAAGAGATTAAGGCGGAACTGAAAAAGTTAGGCCAGGCTGATGTGGATGTTGAAAGCCTGTCACAGACCTTAAATGTAGTGAGTCCGGCCTTTAAAAAAGTGATGCAAGGTATTAGAACTCACCTTAACATCTTGCCACCTTCGGCAGCTATGGCAGGCATCTATTCTATGGTGGATGGTGAACGTGGAGTCTGGAAAGCACCGGCCAATGTAAGTGTGAATAGCGTTATATCACCGGTTATCAAGCTTACACATGATGATCAGGAAGACCTTAATGTGACGGTTACAGGTAAATCTGTCAATGCTATACGTTCATTTGTAGGCGAAGGCACAAAAGTGTGGGGAGCACGAACGTTGGATGGTAACAGCCAGGACTGGAGGTACATCAATGTAAGAAGAACGATCACTTTCATAG
The DNA here is from genome assembly GCF_007097395.1 of Fulvivirga sp. M361. GTDB lineage: Bacteria > Bacteroidota > Bacteroidia > Cytophagales > Cyclobacteriaceae > Fulvivirga. Next base: position 118,733 of record NZ_VKDC01000011.1, on the reverse strand, counting down.
AACAGTCTATCAAGGCCGCAGCGAAAGCCTATGTTTATGAACCCAATAACTCGGGCACCTGGGTGTTAGTGCGAAGTATGATCTCTTCTTTCCTGAACGATATCTGGAGGCAAGGCGGATTGGTAGGGCTTACCCCTGGAGATGCTTATGAAGTATTGGCAGGTATAGGAACGACAATGACACCTAATGATGTGTTGGACGGTATTATGAGAATTACAGTAAAAGTGGCCGTAGCCAGGCCTGCTGAATTTATCGTGATTACTTTCCAGCAGAAAATGCAGGAATCATAACCACCATTCATAAGTAATTTAAGTAACAAATCGACAACTATTAAAAGCATTATATTATGGCAGAAGAATTATGGCCAGTTCCCAAGTTTCACTTTACTGTAGAGTGGGGTGACATAGACGTAGGTTTCCAGGAAGTAACAGGACTTGAGATGGAAACGCAATTCATAGAATACCGTGCAGGGAACGATCCTTCCCTGGTTACCCAGAAAATACCAGGTTTGAAAAAACATGGTACCATTACACTGAAAAAAGGCGTATTTAAGGATGATTTGAGCTTTTTCGAGTGGTTTGAAGAAGTGCAAACCAATCCTGACCGAAGAGAGACCGTGACAATTTCACTACTGGACGAAGAGGAATCACCGGTAATGGTATGGAGAGTGGAAAATGCTTTTCCCGTTAAAGTTTCTGGTCCGGACCTGAAATCAGACGCCAATGAGATTGCCTTAGAGTCCATTGAGCTGGCACATGAAGGTATCGTTCAGGAACTAGGATAAGTTGAGGGTCTATGGCTATACATTATCCTGTTCCAGGTTTCAAATTTGTTGTAAGCCTTAGTCAAAGCGCAAAATCGGGTAGAGATGCTATTTATGACGCAAGTTTCCAGGAGGTATCAGGTATATCCGTAGAAGTTCCGACAGAGGATATTCAAGAGGGTGGGGAAAATCGGTTTATGTACCGGCTTCCCCAGCCTGTTAAGTATCCAAACTTAGTCCTAAAACGCGGCGTGGTAGTGACCAGTTCAGAGTTTAGTAACTGGATCAATAGCACATTGGAGACGGGTTTTGCGCAACCAGTCAGGTTGCGTAATATTATCGTAATGCTCCTGGGTGATCTCAATCAGCCTCTTATGTCATGGACCTTTGAGAAGGCTTACCCGGTGAAAAAAGAAATCAGTGGTTTTGGAGCGGATAAAAACCAGTTACTTGTTGAAAGCATGGAATTTGCCTACCAAAAATTTGAGGAAGTCAATCTTTCAAAGGTTAAAGCATAACTATATATGCCTATTGAGATAAAAGAATTAACAGTAAAACTAACGGTAACGGATAGCCATAACTTACCCGTGAGGTCGTATCCACAGGCCAGGGATGCAATGGCTGAAAAAAGAATCATAGAAGAGTGTGTTGATCGTGTTCTAAGAGTGATAGAAGCTAGAAAAGAAAGGTAATGGCAACAGGAATACTAAAGAAAGATTCGGATTCAAAGCTGCAGAAACTGAAGGTGGTCAGCTATGAAGATCCTAAGTTCAGAACAAAAAGGCTGGAGGTCAATGTCATGATAAACCCATCCTCTATTTCACACACCCATAACATTAACTATAGTCAGGAACAAGCACCGGATACCATCGGGCCTGAAAATAAATTTAAAAATATAGGGCCGGAATCAGTTAGTTTCGAACTGGTCTTTGATGGCACGGGAGCCACCGGTGAGATACGAAATGTAAACGACGAAATAGAAAAGTTTAAAAAGGCCACCTATTATTATCAGGGAGATCAGCACGAACCGCCTTTTGTAACCCTGCAATGGGGGAAGGCCTTTGAATTTTCCGGCCGTTTGACGAGTCTTAGTATAGTTCACTCTTTGTTTTCACCGGATGGTACTTCCATCAGGGCGAAAGCACAGGTTACTTTTCAAAATGCCCTGGATCCTGAGACCCAGTCCAAGCTTAAGACGAAATCATCTCCGGACCTTAGTCACGTCGTTACCGTTAAAACGGGCGATAACTTACCCATGTTATGTGAAAAGATATACGGTGATAGCGGCTACTACCTTCAGGTGGCCAGGATTAATGATCTTGTGAATTTCAGAAACCTGGAGCCTGGGTCCGAATTAGTTTTTCCACCGGTAAAGAAATAACGGATGGCTGAAAACGCACTTACCCAATCTACTCTGGTCACTTACAGTGTACTTACTGGCGGCAAGGAGATCCCCGATCATTACAGTTGTGTTTCTATCCGCGTATCCGGCAGCTTGAATAAGATCACTCACGCTCGATTGGAATATCTTGATGGAGGAGGTTCAGAAGCAGAAGACTTTTCGCTTAGTAATAAAGGGCTTTTAGACCCGGCTAAAGAAATCATCATCAAAGTCGGATACGAGTCAAAGGAAGAAGTGATCTTTAAAGGAATTATTGTTAAGCATAGCTTAACTGTAGGCAGGAGTGGTGATTCTTATGTCATTGTAGAGTGCAAAGATAAGGCTGTAAAAGCTACTGTAGGACGCAAAAATGCCGTTTTTTATGATAAGAAAGATAGCGACATCATCAAAGAGGTGGCAAAAAATACCGGGCTAAAAGTTAAGATAAAAGATACTGGTGTAAAGCATAAAGAGTTAATTCAGCATAATGCTACAGACTGGGATTTTATATTACTTAGGGCAGAGGTCAATGGTATGCTGGTCAATACGAAAGACGGAGAGTTGGTTATCGAAAAGCCTGAAGTTGGTGGAGCCAGTGCCCTGAAAGTAGACTATGGTACCGGACTTATAAACTTTAATGGAGAGATAGACGCTCGAAATCAATATAAAAATGTTGTTTCCAACTCGTGGGATATGAGTACTCAAAAGTTGGTAACGGCTAAAGGCAAACCGATAGGAGAGGTGCCGCAAGGCAAACTTAAGTCGAATGCGCTGTCAGATGTAATTGGGTTGAACGAATTTGTTCTCCAAAGTCCTACGACTATGTCAAAGGCTGTATTGGAGAATTGGGCAAGCTCCAGGATAAGCCGTTCGAGATTATCTAAGGTAAAGGGAAGCATGAGTATTCGCGGGAATGCCAAGGTGGTTCCGGGAGCTACCATTGAAATAGAAGGCTTAAGTGATCACTTTAATGGAAAGGCTTTTATAAGTAAAGTCACACACAGTATTCAGGAAGGTGACTGGACTACGGAAGTTACTATGGGGATTTCAGATGAGATTTACGCTGAAGAAGTGCCTTTTATAACATCACCGCCAGCTTCTGGTATTATACCTTCCATTACTGGTTTGCATATTGGTATTGTCAAAACAATCCACGATGACCCGGAAGGAAACCATCGGGTACAGGTAACTGTCCCTACATTGCAAAAGGATAATATGCCGGTTTGGGCACGTTTATCCGGCTTTTATGCTTCTAAAGAAGCCGGAGTATTTTTCTTTCCGGAGATTAACGATGAAGTAGTGGTTGGCTTTTTAAATGATGATCCGCAATCTCCAATCATCCTTGGCTCAATGTATAGTAAAGCGCTGAAACCTAAATATGTGCCGGAAGATGGAAATGGTACTAAATCTATTTTTACCAAAGCAGGATTGGAGATAAAATTCAATGATACGGATAAGATATTGACCATTCAAACTCCTGCAGAGAATACCGTAATACTGAATGATAAAGAAAAGAGCATAACTGTTGAGGATAAGAATAACAAAAATAAGTTGAAGATGTCAAGTGAGGGTATATCACTTGAATCGAACAAAGACATTAAGCTAACTGCCAAGGGAGGTATCATTATAAAATCTACGGGCAGTACTGAAATTAATGCGACTAAAGACTTTTCAGGTGAAGGCGTAAATGTGACGATGAAGGGAAAAGCCAAGTTTGCTGCCGAAGGTGCACAGGCTGAAGTAAAAGGCTCTGCCATGACTACTATAAAAGGTGGACTGGTTCAAATTAATTAGGAAAAATAATAGACTAAAATAATAACTATATGCCCCCAGCTGCAAGACTTACAGATATGCATGTATGCCCGATGATGACGGGAACGGTCCCTCACGTAGGTGGGCCAATAAGCTCACCAGGAGTACCTACTGTCATGATAGGTAGCATGCCTGCTTCTGTGGTAGGTGATATGGCAACATGTACCGGTCCTCCTGATACTGTTATAAAGGGCTCGGCTACTGTTATGATAGGAGGCAAGCCTGCTGTTCGTGTGGGTGATAGTACAGCTCATGGAGGAACAGTAACTGGACCGGGGTGCCCCACTGTAATGATAGGAGGCTAAATACAGAACTAATGATTTGTACTATGAGCTTGGCTTTGCACAGATATTCAATAAACTACGGAATGTCTTTCGTATATCTCTCATTTAACCCAATTTCTTCTGTGCAATGGAAATCCTTCAATCTGACTGACCTGGCTAGAGGAAGCAGAAACATATTTAATTTTCTTCAAAAAAACAGTACATGAAACATAAAAAGACATTTCTTGGAATAGGATGGAAGTTTCCTCCCTCCTTTGACAAAAGGACAGGTAGTGTTGTACTCGTGTCAGAGGAAGAAGACATACGTGAAAGCCTTTTAATACTATTAAGCACCAAACCAGGTGAAAGAGTGATGCTACCCGATTATGGATGTGATCTTACCTTTTCCGTTTTTGAATCTATCGATAGTACCTTGATCAATGAGATTAAAAGAAAGATAGAATTTTCAGTATTGTATTATGAGCCGCGTATCATTTTGGATGATATAAAAATTGAGCCTGATACTGAAAATGACGGACTATTAATGATTGAGCTCATCTATATAATTCGAAAGACCAATAAAAGAAGCAACATGGTATATCCATATTATATAATAGAAGGAACAGACGTACGATTTAAACCCCAGGTGGACTGATACTCCGCGCGTAGCAGTGTAAGAAGCATGAGACCTAAACTATATAAAAGTACTGGTACCAGTCAGCAGAGCAGGCAATTTCAGGCGCTGGATCCGGAGTATGTCAAAATAGATGAGCGTTCTTTTGAAGACATGCTCGTTTTTACGTCTGGCCTGTCCCGACTCATTAATTTTTATAATGAACAGAAAAAGATAGACGGAGACTGGTCCTATTTTTTCACCGACGAAACTGTAGTACTGGCATCTATCATAGACTCTGAACCTGCCGCTATGGAAGAGCGGTTCAAGAATTATATTTACAAATCACAACTGTATAAAAAACCCGAACGCAAGCTAAAATACCTTCAAAAGTGTTTTGAGGAAATACATGAAGTGGCATGTCAGTTTGAAGGATGGTATAACAGGCTAAGATCTATCGAAGAGTTCACACTCTCTCAGGTCAATATCAGAAACGAAATTGCTAATGCCATTAGCTCCAAGTTGAGTGTGGCGCTAAAAAAATTGAAGGCCCTGGATTCAGCAGCTCCGGATCGTAAAGCGCTGGGGCATGCTATAGCACTTGATTATACTCAATTTAGCAACGTATGGGGGTTAGAAGAGGTAAGCCCCGATATGAGTGCTTACAAGGGGCGATCAAAAAAAGACCGTATAGAAAGTATAACCAGTGAGTTACAACAAATATTCCAGGGATTTTATGAGACGTTATTATACCTGAAATCGAAGACTCCTGAGTACCTCAACGAATCACTTGACAACGATATTCATTACCCGGAAATAGCACTTTACATAACCTTTTTGAAGCTATTTGAACGGGCACAAGGCAATATCAACCAGCTTACAAGAAGACACATAGATTTTTATTACTCTAAAGTACTGAGGCAGAAAGTGAAGCCTGTTGTCTTTGACCAGGTTTATCTTCAGTTCACCTTGGATGAAGGTGTACCTTACGCCAGAGTGCCAAAGGGTACGGTTTTTATAGGTGAACAAGATGATAGTGGCAATGATCTGTTATACAGAGGCGACGAAGAATTACTGGTAAACGGAGCTGAAATAAAACAGATCAAAACAATTTTTATTGACCAACAGACACTCAATATTAAGGGGAAAGAAAAGCAACTGGTGAACAATGTGCTGCAAGCGGATTTTCCTATAAGCCTTTACGGTGCTGATACAGACAATGCTCAACGGAGAAAGTCGTTTGCTGTTTTCGGAGAAGACCAGAGCGGTAAAGGGAGCGATGAAAAAACCATGCAGAATGCTGAAGTAGGGTTTACAGTAGCTTCACCTGGCCTGTATCTGAAAGAAGGATTACGTGAAGTTGAAATCATATTTCAGTTTGGAGAACGGGCCTACAGTGGGTTTCTAAGTTTTATCAAGGATTTAAGTTTACTTAATGAAAGTAGCGTTGATGAAGTATTCATCAAAGTATTCCTTGAGTCCTTTATGATATCCGTTACAACCGATAAGGGATGGCATCTCATTCGACAGCATGTCGTCACAAGACAGGATGATCAATATAGTTTGAGAATTAACTTTGATATGCTTTCTTCAGAGCCTGAGCTATGTGGTTTCGACAGCAACATACATGCAGGCGACTATAAAACAGATCTGCCTTTGGTGAAGTTTGTTCTGAACAGTAACTCTTATGTATACCCTTATTCATTACTGTCTAATTTGGAGGTAGAGCAAATTACTCTTAATACGAAAGTCTCAGGGTTTAAGAGTTTAGACCTGTTCAATAATATAGGGCAATTGAATGCTGATACCCCATTTTTGCCTTTTGGCCCCATGCCTAAGTTGGGGTCTTATTTTATTATTGGTAATAATGAGATCTTCAATAAATCACTGGATGAACTTAAAATAAACATTGAATGGTTTGATTTACCGGTTCATAAGAGCGGTTTTGCCGGGCATTACGCTGAATATAATCTGGATATTAACAATGCTTCCTTTGAAACCAACCTCTCTATTTTAGATGCAGGCAGATGGAAGCCTCAAGAAAAGTCAGAGCAGCAGACCTTTAAGTTATTCAGGACGGAGCAACAAGGGAGTATGGCTAACCCCGCACCGGAAGGTAAGCTCATGGCAAAAACAGTTATTAGTAACGTAGATATCAAAAACATCAAACAACCCCCTCAATATGATGTGATCAACGAAACGCTCAATTACACCTCACTTTCTGAGAGAGGCTTTATAAAACTGGAGTTGACCGGCCCGCAACATAGCTTTGCGCATGATGTTTACCCTGCTATTCTTTCGGAAGTCACCATTGAAAATACGCGTGGAGGATTATTGAAAAATAAAGAGAAAAGTAAAAAAGTGCTTCCAAAAGCTCCCTACGCTCCTCAGATCCAGTCAATATCTATTGATTACAGCTCGTCATCGACCATATCGTTGGTGGAGCACTCAAATGCTTCTGATACCCATGAAAGTCGGGGTAAATTTTTCTACATACACCCCTTTGGGCAAAACCTGGTTTATCCGGATAATTCAAAACAGCGCACTTACCTGTTGCCGGAATATAATTTTGAAGGAGGGTTGGTCCTTGGTTTTGAGGGGCTAAAACCTCCCCAATTGCTCACCATTTTTTTTGAAATGATCGATGAGTACACTGTTTCCTCGGAAGAAGACCCGCCTGTTATAGAATGGAGCTTCCTGGCAGGAGATGAATGGTATGTACTGGCCCCATCCAAGATACTCAGAGATGACACTAACCGTTTTTTGAAGACGGGAATAGTGCTTTTAGAAGTGCCACCGGAGATTAGTAATGGTAACAGCATTCTTGACCCTGATCTATATTGGATACGAGCCACGGTAAGTGCAAATATCAATACTGCTTCAAACATATTACGCGTGACCACCCAGGTCATCACGGCTACGTTGGACCCGGATTCTGACATTTCCGGTAAGCATCTGCATGAGCCTATGCCGGCTTATACTATTAGCAGATCAGCAGAAAATATTGAAGGCATCCAGACCGTAAAACAGCCGTTGCCTTCGTTTTTAGGAAGGCCCGCAGAAGAGCCTTTGCGATTTTATACGCGCATAGGAGAACGACTCCATCATAAACAACGGGCAGTAAGTGCCTGGGATTTTGAGCGAATTATATTAGAAAAATTTGATCAGCTCTACAAAGTGAATTGCTTGCCCAATATGACAAGTAACCGGCTGGATAAACCTGGTAATGTACTGATAGTAGTTACTCCTCATGCCCGTTTTTCTGCGGACCCTACCGAACCCATGACGAGTAGTGAGTTATTGCTTGAAATAAAGTCGTATATTCAGTTATTCACTTCACCGTTTGTGAAACTGGAAGTTAGAAATCCGAATTACGAGAGGATAAAAATTATTTGTGCTGTAAAATTTACTGATGGGTTTAATTATGGCTTTCATATTCAAAAGCTGAATGAGCAGATCAATAAATATTTGACCGGTACCTTACTTTCTCAAAATCAAAAAGTAGAATTAGGAGGGACAGTACATAGCTCTGATATACTTAGCTTTATGAGAACATTGCCCTATGTAAACTTCATTACAAAGTTTTCCATGCTTCAGGTGGCCAAAGATTTTCAGGGTAACTACCAGCTGATTGATACAGCAAGGGAAGGTGAGGCAAAGTCCTCTCTAAGTGCCACCAAGCCCTGGTCCGTATTGGTGCCTGCTCCGGTTCATCAGATTTCGGTACTGGTGGATAAAGAAGAGCAAAAATCAAGACAAGCAGGTATTGATTACTTAGAACTTGGACATGATTTCATTATTGAAGAATAGAATTACAATTGCCATACAGATACTCTTATGCCTTTACAAAACAGAGATACGCTAAAAAACTTTTTTAAAAAAGGTAACCTTCCAGCCGAGTCACACTTTTATGACCTCATAGATTCTATGATCAATAAAGTGGATGATGGCATGTCCAAAAATTTGGAAGAAGGCCTAATGCTATCTCCGATAGGTACGTCAGAAAAACTCATGAGTTTTTATAAAAGTATAGAAGATAAAAGTCCGGCCTGGAGCTTTAATATTAATCGTGGTGATGCCAATTTAAACATTAATAATCACCTGGGTGATAGTATTGTAACCCTACGTAAAGAAGGGATGGTAGGAGTCAATAATACGAACCCGGAGTATGAGCTGGATGTAAAAGGAGCTGTAGGCATGACAGGTCGCGTAGGTACCGGTTATACCGGAAAGGTATTGGCTGATGGCAAATGGCATCCGGTCCTGACAGAGCTGAACGGATGTCATGCCCTGGAAATTGTGGCCGGTGTGGGTAAAAAGAAAACAGGAAAATATGCCCTGATCCATGCTAATGCTATCAGCACATTCGGTAAGTCGAGAAACAAGATTAGAATAGTACAAGGGTATTATGGCGTGAGATGTAACATGATCAAATTACGCTGGACGGGAGATACATATAATTATAACCTTGAAATGAGCACACGCTGTAGTTATGGAGGTAACTATTACATCCGCTACTATATTTCGAAACTTTGGTTTGACCAATTCATGGATGACAGCTTTGAGCAATAATAAAAATTCAGATGAAAAAAATACAGTTATCAGTTACCGTAGAGGAAGGCAACCTTATATTTAAAGGACTTAGTAAGCTGCCTTTTGAAGAAGTATATGAGCTGATAGGTAAGCTCAATGAACAGGCCAATCATCAACTGCGAGATGGATCGGGAAGTGATCAGAAAAACTTACGTGATAAGCTCGACAACTTCCTGGACCAATAATATGCCTTTAAAACATTCCGAAGTCAATAGAACCAACGAACGCAAAGAAATTTTATGGAACAACCCTTACATATCAGCGAGCAGCAGTCCGATAACCAGGCCATGCGCTATGATGAACTTAGGGCTGAAGGAGTCCAGCTTCTTCAAAAACTAACAGGGGCCTTTTGGACAGACTACAATGAGCATGATCCGGGAGTCACCATCCTCGAACAGCTTTGCTATGCGATTACGGATCTGGCATATCGGACAGACTTTGATATTGAAGACCACCTTTATAATGACGATAACGATCAGAGTTCCTTTTTCCGGCCTGATGAAATACTCCCATGTAATGCATTGACTATTAGTGATTATCGCAAACTTCTTTTTGATTCTGTTTTCGAGATAAAAAATGTTTGGCTAATACCTGCTGATCGGCAGACCCACTCCATTAATGGCCTCTACAAAATACTTCTGGATATAGACGAAAACATCCGGGATGAAAAAAAACAAAAGGAGATCCTCAATAAAGCACGAAAGGTTTATTATGACAACCGTAATACTTGTGAGGACATAGAACAGATAAAGATTTTGGAGCCCCTTCCTGTTGCCATCCATGCCGAAGTAGATATTGACGGGACAATAACCCCGGAAAAGTTATTGGCACAAATACTTTTTCAGGTAGATGAATATCTATGTCCGGAAATGCGATTTTACTCTATGGATGAATTGCTAAGCAGCGGCTATGAACTTCAGGATATATTTAATGGTCCTTTGCTCAGACATGGCTTCGTGAAAACCGAGGAGCTTCCACCAAAACCTGACAAGATCCTCATTTCTGAGATAATGAAGATCATTATGCAGGTGGAAGGTGTTTCAAGTGTTAAAAACCTCAAACTCAGTGTAGGTGATCAGGAATATGAGAACCAAATAGATATTAAGGAACATCAGCTACCTAAGCTGGTAGTGGAGAGCTTTGATAGTCAGGATCAGCACACCATTAGCTTTCTCAAAGCGGGTGTAAATTATTCTTTGATGGATCAAAAAATCGTTACAAGATCGTTGAACGAAATGAAGTCCGTTAACCGCAGAGTATATCGTTTGAATGAGGAGAATATTGAGGTGCCCAGGGGGAAAAAACTGAAAGTTGAAGAATATTTTTCAATTCAAAACCAGTTTCCTGTTAATTATGGTATTGGAGAAGGGGGAGTACCCAACTCACCCGGTTTAAAAAGACAGTCTCAGGCGCTACAGTTAAAGGGATATCTTATGCTTTTTGAGCAGATATTGGCGAACTACCTGGCGCAACTTTCTAATAGCAAAAAACTGCTGGCAATTAAAAGCGACATTTATAAAACCTACTTTTACCAATACCTGAGCAGTGTTCCGGAAGCAGAAAAACTCTTCAAAGAGCAGAAAAAGGAACAGCTTTCCGATAAAGACGGGAATAGCCGGAAAATTTCGCTTAGCTACAAAGAGGGATTGCCGCAATTAGTAGAAATAAGTGATGATTTTAATGATAGAAGAAATAGATTTTTAGATTACTTACTGGCGGTACACGGTGAGGAATTTTCGCAAAACTCACTTTTGCAGTTCAATTACTATTTTAGTGATGATGATTTTCAGAAGTATCTCATAAAGAATAAAACTAAATTCCTGGAATTTTTACCCTTCATCAATAAGAATCGTACCAGGGGGTTTAACTACATGAAACTACCCTCTGATCCCGGCAACATTTCAGGGCTGGAAGCCAAATTGATCGTGCTTCTGGGGCTAAGCTCGTATTCATTAAATGAGGAAAATGGACATAGAGGCTATGTGAAAAACTCTTTTCTGGAGCATTTTGAAGCAAGAGGTATAACACTTCTGGCAGATAAGAGGTCCGGAAAAAGAAAAACGGTAGGACATGATCCGGAAAAGGAGAAAGACCTGTTTCTGGAAGATGATATTGTAGAGAAAAATTTTGACTTCATAGATGAGGAAGAAGTAGGGCTCACTAACTACAGTCAAAATCAGCAGGATGAACTACTCCAAAAAGCTGACATATTTTCTGAAAAAAAACTGACGGAAACTTTTCTAAGAACAGGTCTTGACATTGAGCATTATCAGGTAGGCAGACTTCCCGGTGAAAAACAGGTGTTATTGATCTTCAAAGGTCGGTCCGATGCTCAATGGAAGAAAATAGCTACTTATGGATCTTCGAATGATGCAGCTGCGGCTGCTATAGTACTCACAAGGTTCCTTAGAGATATGAACCTGGGTAGTGAAGGGCTGCATTTGGTAGAGCATGTATTATTGCGTCCCAACGTGATGGATCAGAAATTTGGCCTGTACCTGCTGGATGAATGGGGCAATTATGTACTGCGAAGCGCTAAACTCTACACGTATGACGAGCGGCTGATTATTATGGGCCAACTTAAGCCACATCTGAGTTCATATGACAACTATTCCGTAGAGATCACCAACTCAAAAGATTTTGAGATACATTTCAAAACGCCAGATAAATCCATTGAGATGGTAAGTGTAGATGCAAGAGCTTCTGTTGAAAAAACCCATGAACGTTTAGAAAAATTATTCAATTTTTTGTCAGATGCAGATGTAGTTACTCCCTATGAGAAAAAGCTTGGATTTTATATCCGTAATACAGAAGATGGCCCGTTAGTACCAGAAGACTTTTATACCTATCGTATCTCTATGATCTTTCCTGCATGGACCGCGCGATTCAATAACCCGGAATTCAGATCCATTGTAGAGGAGATCATCTTTCAGCATCAATCTGCCAGCGTTGCATCAAAAATATACTGGCTTGAGATAGATCAGATGGGAGAATTTGAATCCCGGTATTATTCATGGCTCGACGTGAAGCGTACGGCGGATGTACAGGAAAAAGAGCGATTAGGTCAGGTTACTGATGATTTGACCCGATTTATAGTAGACCTTAGACAGGACACTGATCATGTGGCGGTAACAGAGTGAGAATAGTATGGCACGTTTCAATTATTTTGAAATGTCTGATAAAGATTAGTGCAGTTTGTTTAAACCTGCTTCATTCCTATCTTCCACTTATCATTATTCATGGAAGACACCGCGCACCATATAGGTAATTATCGTTTTGAAGTTAAGCTTCTTAAAGAAGAAAGTGCCAGGGAGGTTCAGGAGCGTTTAATGCAGGTTATCAAATTACGCCTGATAGATATTGTAGAGCGCGTATTTGACGATGTATGTCCTGAAGAAGTAGTAATAAGGATACCAGGCATAGAACTTGACCTGGGTGAATTGGACCTGGTTCGTATAGAGTCTGAATTAGAATATAACCTGAGAGTCAAATTACAGGAATACTTGTTGAGAACCATCGAACAGGTAGAGACTGGTGATCAGGCCGAAGTAGAGGTTGTCTCACCAATTCAGTCGAAAAAAGAATTGATCAAGACATTTCTTACTACTGGGATATTACCATGGTGGGCCCCTGAAGTGTTTCATGCACCTTCCTTTTCACTAATAGAAAGCTTCGAAGAAATCCATATGGAAGACCCGCAAATAACCCGGGATATACTTTTAGAATCAGTTGAACAACCTGTGATGTTACATCGGTTGATCGCGCAACTTGGAACAGAAGACCTTCTTACCCTCATAAATTACCATTCAACAAGTGCTATAGCGATTGTCAGACCCTTGGTGAAAGAAATTAAACAGCTCTATCGTCTTCGGCCTATTAAAAAATATACCTCTACCTCTCAGTATCTGGAAAAGATATTCTGGAAAGAAACTATCAAACTCGTAATTGCAGAGAAAAAGCTGGTTTTACGTTCGGAAGAATTGCTACTAAAGTTCTTTACCGTAGTAAGTCAAAGAGAGTCTATAGACCATGTTACTTTAATGAGCATAGTACATACTGAATTACAGGAAGCATTGATTGCATCGCGTACCAGTATTATTGCTACTTACATCGAGGAACAGTATGAACAGTTAAAAACAACTAAAAGATCAGTTTCTGAGGATCAGAAACAAGCACCTGAAAACCAATCTGCCGAACTATATCAAACGGATTCGGAAAGTGATGAAGAGAAGTTACAATATGAAGCGGACACTGGAAGCCTGTCAGAGCCTGAAGTATCTGATAAGCAAATTGAACTTGAAAAACGATCAGAATCGGACCTGACAGGAGAAAGATCATTAGAAAAGGATAAGGAAACGCTGGCAGATCAGGTATTACTTAGCCTGTCGGTGGGGGAGGTTTCATTGCAAGATTTATTCTCAGACTGGTCTGTCAGATCCAGGAAGTTACAATGGATAGAAAAACTGACAGAAGCAGATGTTTGGGCCGTGGTAAAATCTCAGGCACCCACCCGTCTTACCTCATTTAAACAAATAGTAGAAGAAATGATGGTCCTGGTAGAAGAGGAGTATTGGCGCCATATTTCTGTCTCTACTTTAAAACCGGTTATTTTTGAAATAGTACTGGATGGACTGATAAAAAAAGAAAGGCAGCATGGTAGAGCCGATACAATCAAAGTAGAAGAATTGGTTAAACAGTTTTTAGATGTACTAAGTAAAAAGCTTTCCCTACCCACCGCTTTTATAGAGCAAGCCATCCAGACTGCTCGTGGTACCTCTAATCTCTCAAAAGTCCTTACAACTTTAAAAAAGCAAGCAGGCACTGCTGATTCGGTGGATAAGGCTAACCTCAACCTTGTGTATGATGATTTTGTACTACGTCATTTCTTTGTTTTTGGGATATACCCTGTGGAGCATATACCGTCAATAGAAGAATACACAGTACAGTTTGCAGAACAGTTTCCGCAGCGCCTGGAACAGATTGTAAAAGACTTAACCCCTGGGCAGATGGTTCGGCTGGTAATGAGGATTAATCGTGAATTCTCAGAAAAAACGAAAGCCGATGTTCTTTCCAGGATACAGGCATTCAGGACAGTAGTGATCAATGATAAGGTACGGCAAATAGGTAGAATAAGCTTAGATGAAATGACCCGGCGAGCTGATGACACTATTTATTTCATACGCCAATGGCTAATCAATAAAGAGATAGAGCAGATAGTGACTTTTAGCCTTAACGAGCTGGTAGAGTCGTTCATTCGAACGTTTTCTGCCGAGAGTAAGGGTTTTTTCGAAACGCTTCCTTCTGCTGATCTAACTCTGATTTTCAAAGACATTGAAATCGAACTGGAGGAGGCCATTATTAAACTGGTGGATGGATCCCCTTCTCTCACTAGTACTGAAAAGCCGGAAGAAGTTGGAAGTACTTTTGCCGATGGCCTGGAAACAACCGATGAAAAAATATCTCGCGAACCACTTTATATTAAGAATGCCGGACTGGTCATTTTATATCCCTTTTTAAGTCGTTATTTTAAACTGTTGAATCTTTTGTCAGACGATCGCAAGGGTTTTAAAGATGAATATAGTGTGCAGCGTGCGGTCCATTTACTGCATTTTTTGGTGTATGGTCAGCAGGAAGGCAAGGAGTATGAAATGACACTGAACAAGCTGATGTGTGGTATGCCGTTTGCTGTCCCGGTAGAAAAAGACATTTTACTTACGAAAGAAGAGATTGAAACCAGTGAGGGTTTGCTTCAGGGTGCCATACAGAATTGGGATGTTATCAAAAGCTCAAGTATTTCCAATTTCAGGGGCTCCTTTTTAATACGAGACGGTCGTTTGCGTCAGAGTGAACAGGCCTGGTCGATAAAAGTGGAAGAACGCGCCTATGACATGTTGCTGGATAAAATTCCATGGTCCTTTAAACTCATCAGATTGCCCTGGATGAAAAAGGCTATTCACGTGGACTGGAGGTAGGCTTTTTGCCAAACCCTTTAGGGAACTATGCCGTAAGTTAAAGGAACATTTGCCGTTTTCTGTGGTGAAAACCTATGCATCAAACTATTATGTTTTCGTAAAAAAAGAAAAATCTTGCCTAAGGGTGCAACCGTTTTTCAGGGAGGGCTGTCAAGGCTATTTGAAACCCCAAACTAATTTTAATCCCATCATGAAAACTATTAAAAACCCAAATTTTAAAAACTCGCTTAAGTACAGCTTTCTTTTTATCATACTTATCGTTCTGATCTCCGTTTATGGGTGCGATACGTTTGAAGAAGATGCTTTAAGCTCAGATAATGGCGTGGAGCTATCTTCAGGAGACATCAAGGTACTTGCTAATAGCTCATCTGTCATTGATTTTAACAGAATTGTGAAAACGCAGGAAACTGTATCTGTGAAGATTACAGATGAACCTGATAACGGTGAATTTAAAAATGTTGAAAATAACCTGTTCAGCTATAAACCGGATGAGGACTTTTTAGAAGGCAAAGATGCGGTAGGCTTTGATGTTATAGATACGGATGATAAGGTGATCAAATCCGGTACTATTGACATCGTTGTTTCCCAGGATAAAAGTGACTTCCCGTGTGCTATTTTTGCGCTGGAAGACAATGCTGTTCTAACGAACGGGCAGATGGTCACTGTGGATGTACTTGCTAATGACATTCTGTGTAATGTATCCCTTGCTGACCTGGAAGTTTCTATTGTTAAAACACCTGGTGTTGGGGAAGAGGCGGATATAAAAGATAAAAAACTTCGATTTTTCCCTGGATCGGGGTTTGAATTTGCCACCCTTGTATATAAAGTCAATCGTGTCAATGAACCTGACAGCGGTTCTTACGGTATTGTTAATATTGCCGTGGAAGCACCCGCTTGTGAGTTTGAAGCTAAAGACGATGTTTATAATTACACGTTACCTCTTGATGGTCAGACAGCATTGGAAGTTGACATTTTAGTGAATGATATTCTTTGCCTCAATGGTTCTGCACCCGATGCGGTCAGTATTGTTGAAACCACCAAGTTTGGAGATGCAGCTATCCAGCAAGGGAATAGATTGGTTTATTGGCCAAATTTGAGTAAAGGTACATACAGTGATTCCCTGGTTTATCAGGTTTGTAAAGATCAGGACTGCGACAGGGCAAAGGTTACCTTTAATTTTACTTCATCACAATGTGAGTTTGAGGCCAAGGATGATGTATATAATTACTATTTGCCTCTTGCACCATCAGCTACTGATCCTTGGGGGGATCTCGAAGTCGATATTTTAGTGAATGATTTGCTCTGCCTTGGTGATTCTGAACCTGATATTGTAAGGATCATCGAAGCGGCCAAGTTTGGACCAGCCGACATTTTACAAAATAAACTATATTATTTTTATGATGCGACCAAAGGTCCGTACAGTGATTCTATGACATATGAGGTTTGTAAAAATCAGAATTGCGATATAGCAACGGTCACCTTTAACTTTAAAGCTGCGCAATCTGACCTGGTGCAGGGAATAAATGATGCCTATAACCTGTTAGTTCTAGGGCAAAGAGATACCTATACGTTCGGAGTAATGGATAATGACCAATTCACGAATCTCTCTAATGCCGACATATCAATTGTCACGAATGTTAAGCATGGTCAGGCATGGATGGACGATAAACTTTTGTGGTATTCACCTGCGATCGGTACACAGGAAACAAAAGATACACTGGTTTACCGTATATGTGAAGAAATTGATGGCGTACTGTTCTGTGATGAAGCAGTAGTGGATATCACAATACAATGATAAATTGATCAACAGGCTTTTAACTGTGTGTCATCCTTCCTGTGAGAGGGGTGACACACTGTTGTTATGAAGGATTTGTATCGGATTTTTGAAAAATGTAGAAAAAATGACCGACGGGCCCAAAAAATGTTATTTGATCTATACAGAGCACGCATAATGGGAATATGCAGAAGGTACACTGCCAACAGGGAGGAAGCAGAAGATGTTTTTCAGGAGGCTTTTGTAAAAATCTTTAAGGGCATCAGCAGTGTAGAAGAATACCTCTATTTGGAAAGGTGGATGATTCGGACCTCTATTAATACCTCTATCAACTACTATCACAGGAATAAGCGCCACCATGACTATCTGGGCGTAGATACTGTGGAAAATTTTACTGAAAAGGAAAGTGACATTGTAGCACAACTGGATAATAGTACGCTATTAGAGTTGATCAATGAGCTCCCTGACAGGTATCGCATGGTATTTAACCTCTATGTAATTGAGGGGTACAAACATCGCGAAATTGCGCTAATGCTTGATATTACTGAAAACACTTCAAAATCTCAATTGAGTAGGGCCAAGGTAATGCTCAAGGAAAAATTGCAGCTTTTAGGGATTGATAAATTTGAAAAATATGGCTGAAAAGAATGTAGAAGACCAATTCAGGGACAGGTTAGGAGGATATGAAGAAGACCCGGGCGATGATGCCTGGGGATTCATTGAAAAAGAACTGCCAACAGAAAAAACGCCCTGGTATCGATTTATTTTACCCGCAGCCGTAGTATTACTTCTGCTGACTACAGGGGTTGTCACATGGGTTTGGATAGATGCTAATCAAACACAAGCAGACACCCCTGTAAGTATTATTACAGATGAGGATGGGTCGAATAGAGAGCATTTAAACACTCTAAATGAGCAGATGGCGTTGAATAATATGAATCCTGAAATCGCGGATAATGATCTTAATTCCTCTCCATTGCAGCAAGAGATAAATCAAGTAAATGAGAAGTCCTCCGGGGTGAAAAGGGCCCCTGATAATCGTGTGGCTTTGGCCGATGTCAATGCGATAAAGCAGGGTTTTGATAATGACCTTACCAGTGATTTGGAAACCACTCGTCAAATGGATTGTGCCGCTCAGGTGACTGATGCAAACATGACCGGGGTAATGGATGAAAACAAAGCGGTTGAAAGGTCTGATGATAAAACACCCGGGGTAATGACAGAAACATCTCAGCCAGACGACATTTCCTCAAGGTCGGAAAAGGGCGTTGGTCATCTGCAAAACCGTTTGGCAGTTGCTGACCGGGATAGGAATGACCGTGTTCTGAGTAAAAACGATGACCCATTTGATAAACAGACGACAGATCGTGTTGACAATTCGCTTTTATTAACTGGTTACACTCAGGGTAGAGTGCAAAGTTCAAATGGGCAATCTTCTGATAATAACAGCAGTGACAGGGATCATTGGAGCAAGCATGATTTCACTCCTTATGCCCTCAGGCGCCTGGATTGGGCTTATACCTTTGATACACCTTCCCCCACATCAATTACCAGAGTGGGGGTGACCACAACGGATGGACCGAAAGAAGAAATCCGTAAAAAGGAAAAAGTGGACTGGTCGGCGCGCCGCACTACTTTTTATACGCAGTTTATGCCTACGTTTACCTATAACCGTGTAACAACCAACCAGAATGATGATCAGCTGATCCGAGCGGTGGAGAAAATACCGGCTATTTCCGTTAAAAGAATGGGCGTAAGGGTAGAGGCTGGAATTACACATGTTGTCCATCCCAGGCTCAGCCTGTTTGCCGGCGCTTTATATTTTCAACGGACACAAACAATTAACTATTATCTGCAGACGGTGGATAGTGTAGCATCAAGAACTGCCGGAGATGCTCTTGTAATTACCCCTGGTTTAGGTGAAGAGGAAAGAAGTTATGAGCACCAGATCCAAACGTTGGGTATTCAGGTTGGAGGAATGTACAGGCTACCTGGTGAAAAAGTAGCCTCTTTTATAGGTACGGGAATGGAAATACATAAGTCATTGACAAAACAGTCTACAGATTTGTTTGAGGAACCTGATCTGTATTTATTTTATAATCTGTTCTACCGGTTAGAATACCCCAATGACAGAAGATTCCGATTCCTGGCACAGCCTACGTTTAACTATTCACTACAACTTTCTGATGACTTGAGTACACCTTTTTATATTCAACCGTATGGATTTGGCCTGAATTTTGGTTTTACCTTAAAACTCTAGTGGCGATCATGGATCTTTGCTACTTTTAAGTTAAAATCTATAAACCGTATGAAGGTATTCCATCTGTTGTCTTTTGTTATTGTCTTATTGGCTGCTTGTACTACTACTCAGATCAATCAGTCACTGGGAACCATTAATGATATTTTGGTTGGTAATGAGCTGACCGCCGATCAGGTAGCTTCCGGCCTTAAAGAAGCACTTATTAACGGGGCTTCCAAAGGATCGTCCCAGGCATCAAAGCTGGATGGCTACTTCAAGAACCCAAAGATCAAAATACCTTTCCCGCCTGATGTACAAAAAGTGGAAAATAAGCTTAGGCAGATAGGGTTGGATAAAGAAGTGGATCGGTTTGTAATGACATTAAACAGAGGTGCAGAAGAGGCAGCCAAAGAGGCTAAACCCATATTTGTCAGTGCCATCAAAGCGATGACCATTCAAGATGCCTGGGGAATATTAAAGGGAGAAGATAATGCTGCGACCAACTACCTTCAACGTACTACTTCTGATCAACTCAAACTGAAATTCGGACCCATTGTAGAAAGTGCGTTAAAAAAGACAAATGCTACCAAATACTATTCGAACATTATTACTACTTACAATAAAGTGCCTTTTGTAGATAAAGTAAATCCTGACCTCAATGACTATGCTACTAATAAAGCGATTGAAGGACTTTTTTACCTGGTCGCTCAGGAGGAAAAAAATATACGTGAAGATCCGGTAGCCAGGACAACGGATTTACTTAAAAAAGTTTTTTCAGCACAAGACAACTAACTACTTTTTCACGATCTTTTGGCGGGTCATGTCATTGCCATGCCTTATTTCCAGTACGTAGATCCCTGGCGATAAAGAAGAAAGATTCAGGGTCTGGTTTGAGACTTTGATCAGTGGCATGCGCTTCCCTTGGGTATTGTAGATCGTGAAGGTCGAAGGTTGTTCGGCAGTTACAGTAAGCAGATTTGTTACAGGGTTGGGGTAAAAAGTGATCACACCTTCTGACAGTACATCGGTTGAAGTGATGCTAACTACACGTAACGACTGGCTAAAACGGCTTTCACAACCTGCTTCATTACTGCCGATCAATTCAACCAAATACTCTCCGGGCTCGCTAAATGCTAAGATTGGTGATGGTTCTGTAGAAACTTGTACATCGTTTACCCTCCAGGTAAAAATAGAAGCATCTTCACTTTCATTGGAGACGGTCACATGATTAGCTGCTGCCAGGTTTAATTCTTTTGCAGGTAGACTAAACATGGACTTGACGTTGGATACGCCTACCTGGAAACTTCCGATTTCACTTTCACCATATAGCTGGTTGTCCGTGAAGTATATCATCGTATCCTTACTTATATCTTCCAATGAGAATATACTTCCCTTACCTATGAGCTGATTGGCAGATGCGTCAGCATAAAAATTGAAGAAATTACTTTCCATGGCTGTATAAACTGCACTTCCCTCGACACAAAGTTCAGTAGTCATCGATGCAGGTTTAGCTGCCGCAGATGGTGTTACTATTTCTATACGTTCGTCAAAACATCCATTGATATCTTCAGCGATCAGTTTAAGTTCAAACGGTGTGTTAATGTCATATGCATAGGTAGCATCGGCATTAACCTTAAGTAACTCATCGTTGACCACCCAGAAAAAAAGTGCGTTGTTGAGACTCCGGTTTTCCAGTTGGATAATATGTGGGTTGGTCAGATCTGATGTATCAGGTCTATGTATGAAATCTGCCTTAACATCACTTATTTCAACTTCTACATTTTTAACGTTACTGGCATAAGTAGAATCCAGGCTGATGACATAAAAAATCGTATCCTTAAAGATCAGGCCCGAAATATATTCAGTACCCGAAAATATCTGGTGCTGTAAATCACCATCACTGTAAACTTCTATATTGGTTGCGTTGGCAGGATCAAAACGGATGTTTTCACCTTTACAGATCATAAAGTCATCTAGATCCGGTAAGTTACTGCGGTAATCTACTTCCAGTGATTTGCTTATAGTTTCCGTACAACCTAGATCATTCGTTACGGTCACCTCGATACCATAAGAGCCTTTGTCTGTATAACTGATCAAAGGATGTTGTACATTCGACTGAAACCCATGGCTGAAATTCCATTCCCACGCCACCGGATCAATACTTCTATCTGTGATCTGAACGCTGTTCTCGCCGGTTTCATCCAATAAAAGTGGTGAAGAATCAGTACTAAAGTCAGCGTGCACAAGTTTAGGGCGTGCGATGACACGTACGATGTCCCCATCAAAGCTTTTGTCTTTATTTACAGCATAATATACAATATCATTTGTCAATATCGGACTGGTAAATTCGGGTCCCGTAAATTCCAGGTCTGTAAGCGCAACATCATTATAAAATTCAAACGTCTCACCATTTGAGGGATTCACAATGGCTTGTTCGCCGGAACAGGCGAAAAATACCTCAAGTAATGGAGGGGAGCTGAGGTACTCGTTGTAATGAAGTTGTGCTTCATTCACTGCACTGATCAAGTCAGCCAGGCTATTACCGCTCACCAGGGCAAAAGCCAGTTTTTCACTTTGGTTAGTTGCCAACTGTGTAATGGTACCACCTGTGATCTGTGATACATCGTTTCCAGTATTGTTCGTGCCGGCAGTCTCCTTGCCAATGCCCTGCGACACTAAACTGAATTTAACACTGTCGTTTAACAATGTAGGAATATCGGTAGCATTTCCATTGAAATTTTTGTTATTGATGGCATATTGGATTGGAGTTTGACTTGTTAACAGTGCAATGCCGGTATACAACGTGTCAGACAGTGCATCAAAAACGTATCCTAACTTCAGTGGATCATGCCAGTCTGCTCGATTGAAGTTTTGA
This sequence comes from Fulvivirga sp. M361, assembly GCF_007097395.1. Taxonomy (GTDB): domain Bacteria; phylum Bacteroidota; class Bacteroidia; order Cytophagales; family Cyclobacteriaceae; genus Fulvivirga. Next base: position 96,448 of record NZ_VKDC01000011.1, on the reverse strand, counting down.
TTGTTCAAATTCCAGTCTGCGAATAAGGCGAGATGTAGATCATTCAGCGTTGCCGTACCTGTGTTACTGACCCGGTATTCCTGGATGATAAAACTGCTGCTGTCCCAGGCCAGTGTTTTCTGATCTATGTTCAGACCGAGCGAATTATCGTTTTCAGGTCGGTCCATAAATGTCAGTCGCGCATCTTTGTCGGCCACTGAGTTATTATAAAACCTGATGCGCTTATTTTGAATAAAATCTTTCGATTTTGTGCCAAGCACAAGATTTGTTGGAGCATTATCGAGCACAGTATCCGGATGAATGGCAGTTATTAAACCAATATTATCGAGTAGATCTACATCCCCCTGGCTGAATCCAATACCCCCAATTAAAAATTCTTTGCTATACCCCAGATCCCCGTCACTGTCAAGAGTAAGCTGAAGGTGGTTATTATCAAAAGTGATATATTCCGGTGTGCTGGTGATAGTGATATGTTGAAAATCGCGGTAAAACCCATCTTCAAAATCTACTCTTAACACAATGACTTCATTGTTCGGTAAATCATCACTCAATAAAATGCGAAAAGGTTGACTGAAATTATTAGTTTCACTCATAGTAGGAATAGCTCCAAGGTTAGCCGTTGACGCTAATACCTGGACATAGGGTGATGCTGAACTGATAGTAGCGGTTGCGTTAAAGGTGGGTGACAGGAAGTTTTGAAAGCGCACGTTCAAGGTCAGTGTGTCGCCATAAAAGGCGTAGGGCCCTGTACCATTGTCATAGTTGAAATCCTGGATGCGAACAGAAGGAGAGAAATTGTTGGTAAGCGCTTCAAGCATATTCAGTCGTCCTTTCCCCAGTAAACCATCGAAAGCCATATTCGAACCAACAGAGTAAATATCATCACTCGTCACTCTCAAGCGTTCCATCACTTGTTGGGCGGTAAGGTTCGGGAAGCGTGCCATGATCAGTGCGGCTGTTCCTGCCACCAATGGTGAAGAAAAGGACGTACCGCTAATGTTACCATAACTATTGAAATTATTTGTGCTGAATATATTCACTCCGGGGGCGGTCATGTCTACGTTATATCCAAAAGAAGAAAAAGGTGCCCTTTCATCATTTACAGTAGTAGCTGCAACAGAAAGTACATTATCATAAGATGCGGGAAAGGTGTTTTCCAACACATTACTGTTCCCGGCGGCAGCTACCACCACCACATTTTTTTCAAGAACAACATAATTGATCACATCCTGGGCGAACTGGGAAAATGCACCGGAAGTTCTCCAGGAAAGATTGACCACTTTACACCCTAGATCTGCAGCCAATAAAATGGCGGAATAACCGTCGGAAAAGAAATTACCAAAGCTGGAAAATACCTTAATAGGTAAAAACCTTGAATTGTAGCCTGCACCCGCTATGCCTAACCCGTTGTTCGTCGAGGCTGAACTCGTGCCGGCTACCCTGGTGCCGTGACTGTCCGCGTCTGCCGCCACGTTGTTATCATTATCGGCTATGTCCCACCCGGCGAAATTATCCACTAAGCCATCCCCGTCATCATCCACACCATTGACAGGATCATTATAGTTATAGGCAATATTATTGGTTAGATCGCTATGCATAATTTCAGCGCCTGTATCCAGTATTCCGATCACTACGCTTGTATCACCCCTTTCAACGGACCAGGCGTCATAAGCATTGATCACTTCCAGATAATCCTGCCTGCCACCGGACAGGCTTGCTTCAGGGTCATTGGGAACAATTAATGGTTTGTGTTTGAAGTAGGGTTCTGCATACAATACATCTTCACGTTGAAGGTATTCATTCACTACTACAATCGGGTCTTCACCTGTTTTCAGAGTAACTTTATAAATACTGCTTAACGGATGTGCAGCCGTCCTGCCGGTAGTAGTTTCAGTGGTAGAAATGTGTTGAATGGCAGGTCGTAATTCACGCTGACCACTTCTTCCTGTAAATCTATTCCTCGCTGATTTAACACTATACCCTTCCTGAAATCGAACGATGATCATTTCATCGGAATAATCCTGTACAGACACGTGCTCCGGAAGCGCGTAGGGCTTTTTTGTCTGTCCGAACAATTGACCAATGTATAAGCAAAAAAATAAGACTAAAAAACCTCTGTTCACCAACTTTACCTTTTCCACTGTTAATATTAAAAACCCAATTTAAGTAAACATTGTTGACTGATACACTGATAATTAAAGAATAATTAAGTTTTCCGGCAATGAAATTACACATAATGTGACGTGCGACGCGGATGGTCTTGCGTAAATCAGATCAGAAAAACCACAACTTAATCGCTAATGCCGTTACCGTCACGATCAGGAAACGTTTGATCCACTTATCTCCTTTTTTAACAGACCACCTGCTGGCTATCCATCCACCGGTTGAATTACCGGCTGCCAAAGCCAGTCCATGCGGCCAGTCTATGACGTCTTCAATGATAAAAACTACCAAAGCAGCAGAAGTATATACCAGAGCAACAAATACTTTGGCGCTATTCGTTTTTACCAAGCTGAAACGGTTGACCCCAGTCAAGGCGGCTATCATAATAAAACCTATGCCTGCCTGTATAAAGCCTCCGTAAATGCCTACAAAGAAAAATACTATCACACCGATCACGGTAGATTTGACATCGGTTCTTTCATCATTTCCATCCGTTTTCCTGTTAGGATTGAATATGGTTAATACCACCACCATGATCATTACAGCCGCGATGATCTTGTTAAAAAGTTCATCATCCAGATCTACCGATATTTTTGCCCCAATGATGGCACCCATTAATGCGGATATTGCCAAGTAGAGACTATAGGGAAATGCAGAGATCCCTTTTGAACGGAAGCCGGCAACGGCAAAAATATTCTGTGAAAAAATGGCCACCCGGTTTGTAGCATTAGCTACTGCAGTAGGCAAACCCATGAAAATGAGAAGGGGCAGGGTAATCAATGAGCCACCTCCGGCCACCACGTTAATAAAACCAGCTATAATTCCGGCACCCGCCAAAATCAATAAGTCCACCATATTTACTGCTTCCATTATATTATTACCGTAGCATTACTCAATAAGCGGATGAAGGTAAATAATTTTGGTCTAACCATTCCTAAAGAGGAGAGGACTTTGACATATGGTGTGTTTGTATAACCGGGCATATCCATAAATTGCATAGTTACGGTTCTCTTCTCGTAATAAATGTGAAGTTTTTAGGCGTTTTAATGTATTCGTAGCTCATTCAAAGCATAGAAAACAACCGTTCGATTAGTACTTTGACATTGATTTGATGGTCTGATATTCACACAGTTTTCCAAATGAATGGAAATCATCGCCTGGTCATCCATTACTACCTCTACTCATTGAACGGAATAGCTTCATCAACTATAATTCGGTTACTGACAACGGATGAAATTTCATTAAGTTAGCCGTGCAAACGTTTTACACATTTGAATTTGACATAATTTTTCATTAAATATGACATGTTTAGTATCTCAGTCTTGTTCTTAAATACAGTTGATCTATCCTAATTTTGGAGACTAAGGCTTCTCATATTGATTCTTCGAAAAATACTTTGAAACAGTCAGTGGCGACTGCTGAAGTACTATGGAGTACCATGAAAACGGGTAGTGAACCAGCTTTCAAAGCGCTTTACGATACTTACATACAAGACCTGTTTTTATATACCAGTCGAATCACAAATAATAAGGAGCTTATTGAAGACAGTATCCAGGATCTTTTTGTTGAGCTATGGAAATCGCGTGAGAATTTGCCGCATGTCAAATCAGTAAAATTCTACCTCTTTAAGAGGATCAAAAGAAAAGTGATCCGAAAACTCATAGAAAGCCGCAAGTTACCCTTAAGTCGGAATATTCTGGAGGACTATGACTTTGAAATTGTCTTCTCACGTGAGACTGAACTTATCAACCGGCAAATTACGCAAGAGAAGCAACAACGACTGCTCAAATCACTCAATAAGCTAACGCGGCGTCAAAAAGAGGCCATCACGTTACGTTTTTTTGATGGTTTACCCAATACCGAGATTGCAGCGTTATTGGCTATGAGCCCTAAATCTGTCAGAAATCTTATCTACAGGGCTATGATCACCCTTAAGGATGAGATGTCCCTTGTTTTGCTCCTTTCTCTTTTCGAATTGTAAGCCATAGCCTTTCTGGCTTTATCTTTCCTTTTTAGGTGATTTTACACATAAAATGAATTTCCATTAGAGTGGGTTAAAGTCAAAACCCTTACAACCATAAGCGTATCAATTTTATGTTCTTTGCTGCTAATAATGCATCAATTGCACCTCAATAGAGTGAATAAATGATGATTTTTTAAAAAAGTGAATTTTTTTTGAGGACGTTTCAACTTTTTGCGCCCCTAGTGAATATAATGCTATCCATATGAAAAAAGCCGATTCACCTCTTATGCAACTATTGTTGGATTCTCATTTTCAGGATTGGGTTTTTAATCCAACAGAGGAATTAAATCAATTTTGGCAGGAATGGATAGCTAAACATCCGGAACGAAAGGAGGATGTAATGGAGGCATCAACACTCCTTAGAAGTATTGGCTTTAAAACCTCTGTGTCCGGTCTGGATGAGACCGCTATTTATGAAAAGATTGCAGCCAAGATACAGATGGAAGCGCTGTCTGATGAATTGAATTTGTCCAGAGAAGAGATGGATGATCAGGTCGATGATGCTGTCGAAGAGGCTGTGATATACTCACTTCCGGTAAAGGGTTCTCCTTTCCAATGGGTTTATAAATTGGCGGCAGTAATAACATTGATCGTAGTATCTACTACTGTTTATTTTCACTATACCCGTAGTGAAACAATTTTATACACTACGAATTTTGGAGAGACAAAGGAGGTAATACTACCGGATGGATCACATGTTACCTTAAATGCTAATTCCACACTTGCCCTCACAGCTTCCTGGCTACACGATGATGAACGTCATGTAAACCTGATGGGTGAGGCTTATTTTTCTGTTGTGCATACTCAAAGCGATCAGAAATTTATTGTGCATTCCAATCGTATTGAGGTGGAAGTGCTGGGTACCGAATTTAACATGAATAATCGTCGCGGAAAGACCCAGGTGGTATTGGAGTCAGGGAAGGTCCAGATCAACCTTCCTTCTACTAACGATCACGCAAAATCTGTTACAATGCGTCCCGGAGATTTGGTAGAGGTATCCGAAACAGATAATACGATTACAAAAAAAGTGACAAACACATTGCTATATTCTTCCTGGAAGAATGGGACGTTGGTTTTTAATGGTGTACCCCTAAGTAAAGTCTTTGAAACAATACAGGATCGATATGGCTACGATGTAATCGTTCAGGGAGATGAAATTCAGAATATGCTCTTCGAGGCAGAGATCCAATCTACTGACCTGGACTTGATTCTGCGTGTAATTGCTCGTTCGTTCGATTTGGAAATAACCAAAAATGAAAATGAGATTATTATAGACAATTAGTAAAGAAATAACCCTGTCAATCCACTTCGCTTGGACGCATCGAGACTGACAGGATTATCCATGTTAAACCTAAAATTAAATCTATGAACAAACACTTACAACGTTCTGGTAAGATCCTGTTGGTATTAATTTTCTTTTCTACGATGCAAATTGATGCACAGAGCTTTGCTTCCGTTAGACCCAGCCCGTCGCTTAATGCCAAACCGGAAATGCAAAAAGCACAACCTCTTAATGATGTTCTTAAACAAATAGGTGAGCGATTTGACATCAAATTTGCCTACAACCTGGATGCCGTAGACGGCAAGGTAGTAGAAATGGAGTTGGAAGGTGACAATGCCGATGAATTACTGAGAAAAGTATTGAAACCCTATGATCTTCTATTTGACAAGATAGATGGCAAGCACTATGTGGTCTATGCCACAAGTGACTCAAAGAAGAATGTGAAAAAACTTAAAAGAAAAGGTACGCTTGATCTGGGGCGTCGGTCTGACGCTGATACATCAGCGTCAGGTGAGACAAGTATGGCCGGATCATCCATTACACAGCCTCTGGTGTTTGAACAGGCGGTTGACCTCACGGTTTCGGGAAAAGTTACCGATGAGAATGGTAGTATCCTTCCCGGAGCAACTGTGCTGGAAAAAGGAACTACAAATGGGACTACGACAGATGTAGAAGGGAATTACACGCTTACAGTTTCAAATGAGAATGCTGTTTTATCCGTCTCATTTCTTGGCTATCTCACACAGGAAATTCCTTTAGCTAACAGGACACAGGTAGATGTAAGCTTATTGCCAGATGTTGCAACATTAACAGAAGTAGTCGTAGTTGGGTATGGTGTTCAGAAAAAGGTCAATGTGACGGGCTCAGTTGCTTCTATTAGTGGAGATAAATTAAAGAAGGCACCTGTTGCCAGCCTTAGCAATGCCTTGGTGGGTAACCTTCCGGGTATTATTACTACGCAAAGAAGTGGTGAGCCGGGGCAGGACGATGCCAATATCTTTATCCGTGGAATTGGTACTCCCGGAGATGCCGGGCCATTGTTTGTAATTGACGGTATCCCCAGGAGTCAATCAGATTTCACGCAATTGGACCCAAATGAGATTGAGTCTGTAAATGTGCTTAAAGATGCCGGGGCCGCTGTATTTGGATCCAGGGCCGGTAACGGCGTGATACTGGTGACTACCAGACGAGGTGCAAGTGGCAAGACAAGGTTTAGCTATAGCTATAACCTGGGTTTCCAATCTCCGGCACGTCTACCTGAATATGTTGGGGCAGCAGATTACCTGAGATTACAAAATGAGGCTTCGGTAAATGCCGGTGGTGCAATACTTTTTGATGACGATAGAATACAGAGTCATATTGACGGAGATGATCCTTTCAACTTCCCCGATACGGACTGGTATGACATAACCCTTAATGATCATGGTACCATGAACCAGCATAATATGAACGTGAGTGGGGGTACAGAGAATATAAGTTATTTTGTATCTGCGGGTTACCTGGATCAGGATGGGTTATATGATAATAATAATTTTAAGCGATACAATATTCGTTCAAATATTGATGCCCAGGTAACCAGTACCGCCAAATTGTCAATGGATTTATCAGGCAGATTAGAAAATACGGAACAACCTGATATAACTACCGATAATTTATTCTTTGGGTTGCTGAGAAATATTCCAATTGTCAGTCCCTATAACGAAGACGGCACCTTCAGATTAACAAGTCCATACCAGAACACAGTAGCCGGCATCACCGATGAAAATGGCTACAATCGTTCCAGTCAAACCGTTTTTCTGGGTAAACTGTCTTTGGAGCAAGAGCTGCCCATTGAGGGGTTAAAGGTGAAAGGAGTAGTTGCTTATGACAGGTCCTATACGTCATCAAAAAATTGGAATACCGGGGTGATAGAGTTCACACCTCAGGGACAACCCACTCCCTTTAGGCCCCCTACGTTGAGGGAGTCGTTTAACCAAAGCCAACGGTTTACACCCGAGTTGCACTTGAACTATGCAAATTCTTTTGGTAATAGTTCCGTTTCGGGATTGTTGATTTATTCACAGGCAAAAACCATGAATAATCAGTTCTCAGGATTTGCCCAAAACTTCGTTGCTGAGGCTATCGACAATGCTTTTTTCAACACGGATATTGCCACTCAGACCTATACCGGAGAAGCAGAGAATTTTGCCAGGCGAGGGTTGGTCGGTCGTTTTACTTATGACCTCAGTTCAAAGTATTTATTCGAGTTTAGTTTCCGGTATGATGGCTCGGAAAATTTCCCGTCAGGAGAACGATTTGGCCTCTTCCCTGCCGTTGCCGCAGGTTGGGTAGTATCTTCTGAAGATTTTATGAAAGGTGTTTCCTGGCTTGATTTTTTGAAACTGAGAGCGTCTTACGGGGTGGTTGGAAATGATAATTTAGTGATAAACAATCAAACCTCCAGGTTCCTTTATTTTGCCTCATTTACCGCTGTAGATGGTATTTTGGGAGACTATTCGTTTTTAAACGATGGCGTTTCCGAACTGGTTCCTGCACTTACTCCCAGTGCTATTGCTAATCCGAATGTAACCTGGGAATCTGTGGCGAAATTTAATGTTGGATTGGAAAGTGACTTTTTCAACGGATTACTATCGCTGGATGTAGACTATTTTTACGATGTCAGGACAGACATTCTCGCCAGACGAGACCTCGCAGTACCTCAGACTTTTGGAGCGATACTTCCCGCTGAAAATCTGGGTGAAGTCCATAACAGGGGCATTGAAGTAATTTTAACACATAAAAGGAAAATCGGAGACCTCCAATATAACATTGGGGGTAATGTTACCTACGCCCGGAACAAAGTGATAAACCTGGAAGAAGCAGAAAGTGTTCCGGACCGATTATCAAGAGAAAACAGATCCTTAAACCAATTTTTTGGCTATGAGGCCATAGGTATATTCCAAAATCAGGAAGAGATTGACAATGCTCCCGACCAAACAGCATTAGGAGGTACTACAGGCCCTGATGGTTCTTCAGGCATTTTTCCGGGAGATATCCGGTACAAAGACCTTAACAATGATAACATCATTAATGATGAGGACCGTGGGCCTATTGGCAGAAGTAATATCCCCGAGTTGGTCTATGGCATTACAGGAGGTGTAAGTTATAAAGGTCTTGACCTCAGTTTCTTGTTTCAAGGGGCTTCAAGAGTGGATCAATATCTGACACAACAGGCTATAGGGGCGTTCTTTAATGGGGGTAACGCTGCAGAGGAATGGCTTGACAGATGGACACCTGAAAATACAGGTGGAGGTATGCCCAGGATTTTGGTCAACCCAGGACAGAATGCTGATCAACAGTCGAGTTTTTGGTTGCAGGATGCTTCGTACCTGAGGCTGAGAAATGTTGAACTTGGTTATTCCCTTCCTCAAAACCTGGTAGCGAAAATTTCGGCTAATGCCATGCGCGTTTATATCTCGGGTCAAAACCTTTTGACCTTTACCGATATGTTTGGTGATCCTGAAAATTCCAACGCAGACGGACGGTATTTTCCACAAATGAAAGTAGTGAATTTTGGAGCCAGTATTCAGTTTTAAATTTTGAAGAGATGAAAAAAATACTACATACTTTACTTTTTTTATGTACCGTTCTGGCATTATCCTGTAATGATGATTTCCTGGACCAGGAACCGTTAAACAGACTGGATGAAAGTGCGGTTTGGGATGATCCAATATTGGTTGACTTATTTCTCAATAGTATTTATGGAAACCTGCTGTCGAGTAGAGCCCGGCTGGACCAGCCTCAGGGCAATGAATGGTCGAGAAGTTTTTCATCACTCGATTGCGCTTCGGATGATTGTGACGGAAAGCTGGACGCATTCATTCAAAATTATCTTAAAAACACCATCACGCCATCATCAGATGCTCATTTTTCGGAACAATGGCGAGAAGGATATTCGTTAATTCGAAAGGCTAGTGTGTTGATTGACAGAGTGGATGAAGTACCCACAAATGATCCCGATATCAATGCTCAAATGAAGGCAGAAGCCAGGTTTTTACGTGCGTTTACACATTTTGAATTAGCCAAGTTTTTTGGGGATGTGCCTATCATTGACCGGGAGTATACACTGAATGATGATTTGCTTGTGAGCCGTAGCAGCTTTGAGGACGTGATTAGTTTTATTGTCTCTGAAATGGATTTAGCCATTCCGGACTTGCCGAATCCGGATGTGAAGTCAGGGAGGGCTACAAAGGGAGCAGCCATGGCTGTAAAAGCAAAGGCCTTACTCTACCTGGCCAGTCCATTACATACACCTGGAGGCGATGCTGCAAGATGGACAGCCGCAGCAGATGCAGCCAAAGCAGTGATTGATTTAAATGCCTATAGCCTGCATTCGGATTTTGCCAGGGTCATCAGGGACAAAGGGAATGCAGAGATCATTTGGGACAGGCAGTTTTCTGCACCTAACAGGACTACCAATACCTCTTACATGTGGGAAATAGCAGATGCCGGACCAGATGGTGGTGGCTGGGGAGGGTTATTCCCAACAGCGGAGTTGGTTAACTCATTTGAAACTACAGACGGACGTACTATTACAGACCCACTTTCTATTTATGATCCCAATCGCCCCTATGAAAACCGTGATAAACGCCTGGAGGCAACAGTAATTTATAATGGACAGATATATAAAGGGTTTAGGGTGGAGATCTGGAATGATGATGACGACACTTTTGAACAATTGACCGATGACGGCCAGCATGCCATTGATTTACCCGGTGCCGGAAATAAGATCACCACAGGTTATGGTTTGGGGCGTAAAATTCAAAATGAGGAGTTAAATACAAATGCCCTCGTGAACCAAGGAGATGATGGCAACGATGTCTTTATCCGCTACGCAGATATCCTACTCATGTTTGCAGAGGCCAGAAATGAAGCTTCAGGCCCCGACGCAGCTGTGTATGACGCTATCAATCAAGTCCGTACCAGGGCAGGGCAGCCTGATCTTACCGTTGGATTGTCACAGACCGATATGCGCGACAAAATTATCAACGAACGTAGGGTTGAACTGGCATTTGAGGAACATAGATTATTCGACCTTAAACGGTGGAAGCTTGCACCGGTCTATTTGAATTCACCCATGCGTGGGCATAGGGCGCTTCCTGTGGATTTGGCCCAGGCTCAGAATTATAACCTGGACCGGGAAAACAATCAGTCTCCGTATAGAATAGATGGCGGTGCGGGATTTACCTACTCTGAATTTGATCTCCCTGGCAGAGACAGAACCTGGGATGATAAACGTTACTTCTTTCCCGTTCCCCAGGCCGAAATAGATAAAAACCCGAACCTGTTACCGCAGAATCCGGGGTGGTAGTTTTCTAATTATGATCTTTTTGGAGTAACCTGATCATTTTAATGATCAGGTTACTCTTTTGTTTTTGTAGTAGCTGTTTTTTTGTATGTGTATAAGGCGTATCTTTTTTTTGTTCTCAATAACGCTACTTTTCTCTTGTGGGGAGGAAAAAGGTCACGATACTCTTTTCGTAAAACTAAATAGCTCAACTACTGGTATCTCATTCAATAATACATTTGAGGAAGATCAGGAACTCAATGTCATGTCCTATGAATACCTATACAACGGTGGGGGAGTAGGAATAGGTGATTTCAATAACGATCGGTTACCGGATATTTATCTGACAGGGAACGTCGTAGAAAACAAACTCTACCTTAACCGAGGTGATATGCGTTTTGAGGACATCACGTCACAGGCTGGTGTAGCAGGGCGAAAAACCTGGACTACCGGTGTAAGTGTTGCCGATGTAAATGGTGATGGACTACTCGATATATACGTTTGTCACTCAGGGTCTACAGAAGACAGGGCCAATGAATTGTTTATTAATCAGGGCTTGGATAAAAATGGAATACCTGTTTTTTCGGAACAAGCACAACACTTTGGACTGGATGCACAGGGAACACTTTCTACACAGGCCGCATTTTTTGACTATGATCTGGATGGTGACTTGGATATGTTTTTACTTAACCACGCCAGGATAGTTTATTCTTCCTATGCGAATGTAGATAAATTGAGAAGTACACGGCATCCAGAGTTTGGTAATAGGCTGTACAGAAATGACGATAACAGGTTCGTCGATGTAAGTGCCGAAGCAGGAATTTTTGGAGGAGGTATCAATTTTGGTCTTGGGATTGTTGTCAGCGACATTAATCTTGACCATTGGCCGGATGTATATGTCACTAATGATTATGAGGAAAAAGATTATTTATACCTCAATAACAAAGACGGGACTTTCTTAGACATTACTAATAAAGCATTCGATCATCTTTCTAAATTTTCCATGGGCCTGGATATCGCGGATATCAATAATGATTTTCGCCCTGATGTCATGACACTTGACATGCTGCCAAAAGACAATCACCGCCTGAAACTACTAAAAGGCCCCGATGAATACGATAAATATCAGCTGGCTGTCCGGGTAGGTTATCATCATCAAAATATGCGAAACATGCTTCACCTTAATATTGGAGCAGGCTTGGATGACAATCCGGTTTTTAGTGAAATAGGTCAGTTGGCCGGAGTATCAAATACGGATTGGAGCTGGAGCGCCCTTCTGGCTGACTATGATAACGATGGACTAAAGGATCTTTTTGTTTCAAACGGTTATGTGCGAGACTACACCAATATGGACTTTCTCAACTATGAGGTAGCCGAGGCCATGGAAGAGGCAAGATCGCAAGGGCGGGATATTTCAACAACAGATTCCTACAGGAAAAATATGCCCTTGAAGGAATTGGTACAAAAGATGCCTTCAACAAAAATAAGCAACTATATTTTCAGGAATACCAATGGTCTTGAGTTCAGTGATATGACCGTTGATTGGGGGTTTAAGGAGCTAATAGTATCGACAGGCGCCGCTTATGCCGACCTGGACAATGACGGAGACCTGGACCTCATAGTAAGCAATATACATGAGCCGGTTGGAGTATATGAAAATACTTCTGCCAACACCCATTACCTTATGGTCAGGCTCAAGGGGGATAATAAGAATCCGTTTGGTTTAGGGGCTAAAATTTATGTAAAAAGCCAGAATCATCAGCAATACAGGGAGGCATATCCGGTACGTGGGTATCAATCTTCCGTAGATAATATGATCCATTTTGGATTAGGGGTTGATTCTATAGTGCATGAAATCAGGATACTATGGCCGGGCCCTGATAGCCTGGTGACAGTCTCTCAAAATATAACCTCTAACCAGGTGTTTACAGGTGAGCAATCCAAAGCAAGCAGGGCCAGGGGAGTAAGTACTAATAAACGCACACCGTTTTTTTCTGATATTTCTGATCGGCTTAATCTGGGATTCACCCACACCGAAAATGACTTTGTGGACTTTAAATATGAACCGCTTTTAATCAGCCAGCAATCACGGCTGGGGCCATGTTTAACCAGGGCTGATGTGAATGATGATGGATTAGAAGATTTTTTTGTAGGAGGGGCCAGTGGGCAAGCAGGAAGATTGTTTTTGCAAACATTGAATGGGTTTACAGAGAGTATACAACACCCCTGGCAGATGGACAGTTTATTTGAAGATGTGGCCTGTGAATTTTTAGATGCTGATGGAGATGGTAAACCGGATTTATATGTAGCCAGCGGAGGTAATGAGTTCCGGAACCCACGAGCTTTCCAGGCACGAATTTATCGTAATATGGGTGCAGGGCGTTTCAATAAAATAGAGCATGCTCTCCCAAGGCATATGATCAATACAGGTGCTATAGCATCAGCGGATTATGATAAAGATGGTGATGTTGATCTTTTCCTTGGTGGAGGCAGTATTCCGGGCCGTTACCCAATGGCCACAAGTAGTACACTTTTAATAAATGATACAGGCTCTGATGGAACATCAGAGATAAGATTCAACTTGCTGAGTGGCGATCAGGGCAATTTGTTTCAAGACCTGGGTTTGGTAAGAGATGCCAGTTGGGTTGATATTGACAATGACTCTTGGTTGGACTTAGTGGTGATCGGTGATTGGATGCCAATAACAATATATAAAAATCATGAAGGAGTTTTGGAAAAACTCGATCCGTTAAGCCTTAAAAAATCAAATGGGTTTTGGAAAAAAATTGAAGCCGGTGATTTTGATAATGACGGTGATATTGACTTCATAGTGGGGAACCTGGGGAGAAATACTCAAATCAAATGTTCGGCATCTGAACCGCTTCAATTGTACACATTCGACTTTAACACAGACGGAAGGGTTGACCCGATCTTATGTATGTACTATGACGGAGTATCATATCCTGTTCACTCTAAAGATGAGTTAACCTCGCAAATGAACTATATATCAAAAAAATTCCTCAAATACGCAGATTTTGCGGATGCCCGGATGGAAGATATCGTTGGTGCTGAATTGCTTAAAGAAAGCTCAGTTTATGAAGTGTTTACCACAGAAACCAGTTTACTTGAAAACCTGGGAGACCATAAATTCAAACTGTCCCTCCTTCCGGTAAATGCTCAGTTTTCAGTAGTTCATGGAATAGTGATAGATGATTTTAATGAAGATGGTAACCTTGATGTATTTATAGCAGGTAATTTCTTTCCATTCAGAGCTGAGTTCGGTCAATCTGACGCCGGTGCAGGAGAGTTATTTCTTGGCAAAGGAACGGGAGAATTTACGCCAGTGTCAAGAGAACAGCTAGGAGTGCTGGTTAAAGGTGATGTAAGGGGGATTGTTTCACTTAAAGGAGCTTCAAACACCCTATACGTAGTCGCCAAAAACAATGATAAACTTCAAATACTGAGTGAAACTCAATGATCAAGTCCGGAGTAAACATATCATCAATTTTGATTATTCTGTTAGCTTTTATCATTTCAGGATGTAATGAATGGCGGAAGCAGGAGGAGGATACGCTCTTTATTCTTAAACCATCAAATTCGACTGGCATTGATTTCAATAACCTGATCACGGAAAATGACGAACTAAATATAGTCAGTAATTATGATGTGTATAACGGGGCCGGGGTGGGTATAGGTGATTTTAATAATGATGGTCTTCCTGATATTTTCTTTGGAGGTAATATGGTCTCCAGTAGACTTTACCTCAACAAAGGCGATCTTACTTTTGCTGATATCACTGAAACATCAAATACTGCCACGAAAGAATGGGTAGTGGGTGTTTCAGTAGTAGATATAAATGCAGACGGATGGCAGGACCTATACCTGAGTGTAGGCGTGAACTGCAAAAATGGATGTCAGAATATTCTATTCCTGAATAAAAGTCAGAAAAATGCTGATGTGCAATTTGAGAGAGTGCCTGACTTATTTGGACTTAGTGATGATGGTTTTACAACGCACACGGCATTCCTGGATTACGACCTTGACGGTGATCTGGATGCCTATTTGATAAAAAACAAGGTTGACCTGTTCTCTAAAGTAGTGGCAGCCCCTAAGAATTCCTCCATGATAGCGGGAAGAACCAGAGACCTGTTGTATCGAAATAATGGGTTAGGTGAAAATGGATACCCTGTTTTTATGGACGCTTCCCAGGAAGCAGGGATTATAGCTGATGGATGGAGCCTTGGTGTAGCGATCAATGACGTAAACGGAGACGGTTGGCCGGATATTTATGTGTCCAATGATTTTTTCTCCGATGACCTGCTCTATATCAATCAAAAAAACGGAAAATTTTTAGAACAAGGTAAGAAATATCTCAAGCACGCTACGGAAAATGCTATGGGAGTAGACATGGCTGATATTAATAATGATGGTTGGCCGGATATCATGACGTTGGACATGTTGCCCCAGAACAATCAACGTCAAAAGGCAACCTTACTACCTATGAATTATAATTTATACAGCCGAATGCAGCAATTAGGCTATCTGCCTCAATTCATGAGAAATACACTGCAATTAAACAATGGTATCAGCCCGGGACAGGAGTTGCTGCCATTTAGTGAAATCGGTCAAATGGCAGGCGTATATCAGACCGATTGGAGTTGGGCTCCCCTCATGGCAGATTTCGATAACGATGGCCTAAAAGATATCTTCATCTCCAATGGCTTTGTCAAAAACGTGACCGATATGGACTTCGTCAATTATTATCGTGGTGATGAGGGTGCAAATGAGACAGCCAAATCAAAAAACCTTGCAGAAGTTTATAATAACATGGACGGCATATATGTGCCTAACTACATGTACAAAAATGAGGGAGGTCTCAGGTTTACAGACCACTCCTCCCTATGGGGCATCTTAGAACCCTCCTTTTCAAATGGCGCTGCATTCGTTGACCTGGATAAAGATGGTGATCTGGATCTTATTGTAAATAATATAAACGATGTCGCCCATGTCTATGAGAATACGCTGGATACATCAAAAAAACACTTTATTCAGGTAAGATTAGAAGGGCCGGAAATGAATCCAATGGGCCTTGGAACTAAAATTTATGTGCATAGCAAAGGTAAGTTACAATATCATTATCAATCTCTTTATCGCGGTTATGGTTCAACAGTGGATGCGACTGTTCACTTTGGGTTGGGTACATCAGAAGTGATAGATAGTATCAGCGTAACTTGGCCCGGATCGAAAAGTGAGGTACTGAGGAATGTCAGGAGTGATCAATTAATAACCATTGATCATAAAAATGGTGCTCCCAATCCGGAACATGCTATTACCCCCTCCCATACCTTTCATATGAAAGAAATGACAGGCGATATTGGTCTTTCATTTACCCATCAGGAGAATGAATTTGTCGATTTCAATATACAACCACTTCTTTTGAAAATGCATTCGAAATTGGGCCCATCCCTGGCCGTAGGGGATGTAAATGGGGATGATTTAGATGACTTTTTTGTTGGAGGGGCTTCAGGCTTTTTTGGAAAATTCTTTATCCAGCAGCAGTCCGGTCAGTTTGAGGAACATGATTTGCAATATGATCAGCCACTGGAGGACACGGGCAGTCTTTTATTCGATTTTGACAATGACGATGACCTCGACCTTTATGTGACCACAGGTGGTAGTTCATTCCCATTTCAATTAGGCATGTATGAAGACAGGTTGTATATAAATGATGGTCAGGGAGGTTTTATTAAATCCAAAGGGATACTTCCGCAGATCAACATGAGTGGTTCTTCTGTTAGCGGAGCTGATTATGACAAAGATGGAGATATTGACCTTTTTATAGCAGGGAGGGTAATGCCCGGATACTACCCACTTAGACCACATAGCTACTTGTTGGAAAATGAAGACGGTAAGTTTAAGCAGGGACAAACCTTTAGGGACGTAGGTATGGTAAGTTCTGCATTATGGACAGATTTTGATAATGACGGCTGGCAGGATATTATTATTGTTGGTGAATGGATGCCAGTTACATGTCTTAGAAATAATTACGGTGAATTCGAGAAACTTGATAATACGTCTATTGGCCTGATGAATACCAATGGTTGGTGGAATAGCATAGCGTCCGGTGATTTTGACAACGATATGGACACTGACTATATCCTGGGGAATTTTGGAGAGAACACCCGATATAATGCGACACCTGATCAGCCAATGAAACTTTATGGTAAAGATATTGATAACAATGGTACGGTAGACCCGATCATTTCTCAATATCACCCGGATGAAAATGGAGACAGAAAGGCATTTCCATTACATACCCGTGATGCAATAGTATCCCAACTACCTCATATCAAAAGAAACTTTGGCACCTACAAATCTTTTGGAAAAGCAGAATTTAATACCCTCTTTCCTCAGGACCAACTTAAGGGTGCATTGATGTGTTATGCGGACAATCTCTCTTCCCTTTACGTTGAGAATCTTGGAGGTTCAAAATTTAGGGTCAGAAAACTGCCCGCCCCAGCTCAAATTTCACCTGTCACAGGTATCCAGGTATATGATATTAATTATGATGGAAATCTTGATGTTCTGATCCAGGGCAATGACTACAGCACCGAGTTGATTGGAGGGATCCAGGACGCCTCACTTGGGTTAGTATTGGAAGGAGACGGAAATGGCAACTTTAGTCCTGTTCCACCCAGGTTTTCCGGATTACTTCTGGACGGAGACCGAAGAGCTTTATCGATGATCCATATCAATGGAAAACCTGCTCTTATATCAACCGAAAATAGTGGCCAATTGACGTTTTATTCCTTGAGTGATAACGTTGGTAATTTACATGTCAACGTCAAAAGTGAAGACAGCTATGCATTGATCCGTTTTAAGAATGGCAAAACCCGCAAGGAAGAATTTCATTTTGGTGAAGGTTATCTCTCTCAATCTTCTCAAGATTTTTACATCAATTCAGATAGTGTGGAGGCTATTGAAATTTTTGATCGGGGAATAAATCTGAGAACAGTACCAATTTCAAATTAGAGTGGCTTTATTCTACCAAACCAATGACTCAGGGAGGTATGGAAATTTGTTTGTTCAATTTAACCCGGACCTATGATAAAAAGCATTTCACTACACTTGCTTTGGCCGATATGGGCACACTCGTCATGATGAAATTTTAAATGATCAATCTATGAAAAAAGACTATTATGTAAAACATCGACTTATATTCTCACTCCTGGTATTGGTCTTGGGCCATTCCTTGTCTCTTAATGTTCAGGAAAGTTGTTGCATTTATAATGAAAGAGTAGGTAGGCTGGCCCCGGTATCCAACACTCCTGAAATACTACTTGCAAACCTAAAACTAACCTTATGACACTTTTAATCAATGTATTATTGTTCATTCTACTTCTTTCAGCGTCCTGTTCAAACGCGAGATCCGGGGAAATACATGTGGCAAAAACCGGCAGTGATTCCAATGCAGGAACTGTTAGTGACCCTTATTTGACTATTTCAAAGGCTGCCGGCATGGCTGCTCCGGGAGATGTTATCATTATACATGAAGGTACTTACAGGGAATATGTCAACCCTCCTGTTGGAGGGACCTCTGGTGCTAACCGAATTACGTTCAAAGCTGCAGACGGTGAGGAAGTATTTGTTAAAGGTTCTGAAGTGATCAACACCTGGGAGGATAACGGTGATAATACCTGGAAAGTGACTTTGCCTTCATCCTTTTTCAATGGTTACAATCCTTATGAATTGAGGGTAGACGGTGATTTTCAAAACTATGGACAGTGGCATCATAGAGGGGATATTTATATTAATAATGGCGTATTGAACGAGTTGCAAACACTGGACCAGACAAAAGAAGAACCGTACAGCTGGTATACCACTACAGAAGGTAGTGAAACAATACTCTACGCTAATTTTGGAAAGGAGGACCCAAATACGGCACTGACAGAAATCAATGTGCGGGAGCTTATATTTTACACTTCAGCATTGGACATAGATTATATAACAATAGATGGCTTAAGGTTTTTGCATGCCGCACCGAACTGGCAGGCGCCTAATGAAGGAGACTCTGACCCGAATCCGCTTACTCAAAAAGGTGCCGTAGGTTCAAAAATGGGAAAAGGCTGGATCATTGAAAACTGTGAAGTAAGCTACTCTAAAACGGCTGGGATAATGATGGGAGAGTCTTTTGATGACCAGGGTTCTTTCGAAGATATCACGGCTTTTGGAGATCATGTAATAAGAAATAATATCATCACACGATGTGGGCAGTATGGTATTGCAGGCCAGAAGGGGATGACCCGATCTGCCATAAAAGGCAATCGGATAGAGGACATTAATTTCAGAAATGAATTTGGCGGGTATGAGCCTGCCGGGATTAAAATATGGAATTGTGTAGACGTACTTATCGAAAATAACCTGATACGGAATGTAATTGCCACGCAAAGCGATGAGTCCCAGGCTTATTGCATATGGATTGATTTTGCGAATCAGGGAACCCGTATTACAAGAAATTTTCTGGTGGGAAGCCCGATGACGACCACTGCATTATTTTTGGAGGCAAACATAGGGCCCACCCTGGTAGATAATAATATTATTATAGACAGAACGGATAAGGCCATATTTGTTTTTTCAGGAGGATCCGTTTTTGCTCATAATCTGTTTGTAAACAGCAATTTTAGTTTTGCCATACAGCAATTTGGAAATGGTGGGTCCGGTGCGCGAAATGCCTATACTTTAAAACCACATACACTCAAACAAACCAACAATGGTCAAAAAGTGGAAATTGAATACAATCAGATGTATAACAACATATTTGCCGGGGGCTCTGGGCCTGTCAATTTCAGTGCAGACTCCGGTGCGGGAAATGTGGTAGATTACAATTTGTACATCGGTGGTACTAACCCGGCTACAGCACATACACATGCCTTTACCAGTATGTTCAACTTTTCTTATAAGATCACTGATACTGAAACGGGTATTGACTTTTCTTTTGAATTTGATGATTCATTCAAAAATATCACCAGTCCTTATGTAAACGAGGCATTAGTGGGTGTAATACCTTTTGCCAATCAAAGTATAGCAGATGAAGAGGGTAATCCTATTACTGTAAACCGTGATTTCAACCTGTTGGATAGGGTGGGTACTCATCCTAAGATAGGGCCATTAGAGAATATTTCGGTCGGAACAAACAGCATCCGTATCGGTTCACAAATGCTGGCCACCCCTGGAACTAAATACCCTGTTCCCGTATCTGTCCCACCAGCTGAGCCTCAGGCTCCTTTTCAGGGGAAAGCTTCCGACATACCTGGAGTTATAGAAGCAGAAAATTATGATTTGGGCGGACAAGGTATATCTTATAGCGACAATACTACGAAAGATGGTGATCCTGCATTGAGAGCCGGAGATAATGTGGATCTTGGCAGTGGCCCTGATAATGGTGTTGTAGTGGGTTGGTTTGACAATGATGAATGGCTTGAATATACGGTAGATATTGATGCCGGCACTTATAAAATGAATGTATCCGCTGCCTCTGCATTGGAGGTTGTGGGAGACCTTAAGGTTAGTATTAATGATCAGGAAATAGCAACTGTTGATGTATCAGGTACCTCAGACTGGAATGTATATAAAACATTTTCCGTGAACAACATTACTCTCGGAGCAGCGATCAATGCAATTTTGAGAGTAACATCAACGGGCGGTTTTAATCTGGATAGGTTTTCGTTCTTTAAAAACAGTATAACATCCATTGATAATACCGAAGGTTTTAGCTCCCGTATTTATCCGAACCCTGTACAGGATGTTCTGAATGTAGAACTAAAATCAGGGAGCGACCCCCTTTTGAAGATCTATTCAATTGTAGGAGACATCCTGTTGACTAAAAGATCAAATAGCATCGATTTGAGTAGCCTGGCGGGTGGAACCTACATTTTGATGGTCAACGATTTGATGGCCACTCGTATTATCAAAAAGTAAAGAAACCCCCTGCTATAAAGCGATAGCAATTATACCCCTATGTTTTACTTAGGCCTTCTCTGAAAACTAAAATTGCTGGAAAAGGCCCTGTTTGAAGAAAATAAGGTATTAGTGTTATGTCTTTTTTTCAATCATCATTGACAATGAACATAACAATTAAATGATAATTAGATCAACAGCAGGCAAAATTTTATGATACACTATTACCTGCTGCTTGTTGCTCACTCATTGAACAGTGAAATACTACTTATGGACAAGATATTCCGGAAATAAGTACGTCGCTGCAGGTATAGCCATATCTTTATTAAAATGGCCGGCCATTGGAACCGTTCTTATTTCCCAATTGAAGTCAGTGCTAAGGGCATCAGCCATTTGCACAGCTTGTTGGTAAAAGTACTGCCCCCGGGCAAAGCGATGCTCCCCCTGCTGTAACGCTTCTTTTGTTTTTCTAAGACTTTTATGATTAGTGTCAATGTCTGCTTCTCCTAATTGGATGATCATTTTTTTCTGGAATACTTTTTTAAGCTGGTCTTCTGAAGCGGTTGTGTTTCGTAGTCCATAAGGGAAATTGACCTGTAAATCAGGTAGTGTATACCACCCGGCATTAGAAGATATAATGGTATGGGCCCGGTTGTCCGGCTTGAACATGGCAAACCGATGCACAAATTGTGCACCGGCAGAATGACCGAACATGGCATAATATTGTTGGTTGCCGTTAATCATTCCAATAATATGATCAAACAGGGGCTCTATTAAAGAATAAGACCATTTGGCCTCTTCAATCGGAATGTTCTCTTCGTTAAACATATTTCCCAGATTGTAGCAACGACTTTTAGGAAAATGGCCATTTGAAAACTCAGGAGCAATCACCAAAATGCCATACTTATCTGCTAATCCGATCCAGTTATCACGATAAACATCTGCATTGCGGGTTGTGCCATGCAATACCATTAAAACAGGTAGATCAGAAGGGTCTTTTTTCGGCGAATAATACCAAACCTTAAGCGGTTTGTCCTTTAGAGGTTCGTATTGATTGTAGAGAAAACTTCCGGGACCTTGTTCAATTTGTGCTATTACATGTGTACTGACGCTGAGGAATAATAGAAGACAGAGCTTCTTTGAAAATTTGTTCATAACCAACTATAACTATATAAGACAACTATTTATTTAATCCAGCTTCAGCTACACAAATAAGCAGCGTTAGCTGAATAGATTTGGCACCGTCCTGGTTAAGCCACCATTCATCTAAAGAGTGGGCTCCACCGCCTTTACCGCCTCTTCCCAGTGTAATCGCGGGAATACCCAAAGAAATGGGAATATTACCATTTGTTGAACCTGTCGTTAGCCTGGGTTTTACACCAAAATGGGTTGTAACAGCGACTGCTCTTTGAATGAGAGGGAGATCCGCAGAAAGTATACCGGAAGGTCTGTCTCCGATCATTTCCAGCTCCAGAGTCACTTTGTCTTTAACACCGGAAGCATTGTAGTCCTCAACAGCGCGTTTAACAGACTTTTGGAAGATGGTGTTGATTTCTTCCAGCCTATTGGGATCCAGAGATCGCATATCTACCTCAAACCAGGATTCAAAAGGGATGGAGTTTACTGAAGTTCCTCCCCCGATTCTGCCAATACTGTAAGAGGTTTTCGCGCCTTTTTGGTTCGTATATACTAGTGCATCATTTACGAAATACTCGATAGCTTTTCCTAATGCGTGGTGCGGATTAGCCAACCCAAATGCACCCCATGAATGACCACCTTTACCTTTAAAATGTGCGCGATATCTTTTTGAACCCAATGCCCCATGGTTTACACGTCCTATTTTACCGCCGTCTATGGATATCCATGAGTCGATCTTAATATCCGTTTCTTCACTAAAAAGATGTTTAACTCCCCGGAGATCTCCTAACCCTTCTTCGCCAACAGTACCCACAAAAAGGAGATTTTCTTCTGTTTTTATTTCCGCTTTATTGAGTGCTTTTAGTACCGCCAGGATCATAGCAAGGCCACGTGTATCATCACCAATACCGGGAGCTACCAGTGTATCTCCACGATATTTGACCCTGACATCAGTCTCTCTGGGAAAAACGGTGTCGATATGAGCATCTAACGCAACCACTTTTTCACCTTTACTACCCTTTCGTAAAGCCAGAACATTCCCTACTTTATCAGCGCCAGCTTCTTCCAGCATAGCCTTAAATTTATTTGCTCGCTCCGTTTCCTCGAAAGGGGGTGCTGGGATTTCTGTGAGTAAAATGAGGTCCTTTATGGTCTGAGGTTCCAGCTCTGTGATATGTGTCAATGCCGTCTTTATAGCTTTGTTTTTACTCAGCTTTTCAATCTGGCATACATATTCTTTGGCTACGGTGGGCTGACCAAATGCACAGGTTAAACAACATAACAGGATAAAAATGGAGCTAGTAATTCGTTTGATCATGGTGTTTGTATCGTTGGAGTAAAGTGTATTATATTCAATTTTGATCCATCTGTCAAGCATTCTTCTCTTACTGCAATTATTCCTTAATCCATCCTGTTGTCCAGTCATTGCCTGTTTCTACAGCTCCAATATAGCTCGCAGATGAGAACCATGGAGACAAAGTAGTTGGGTCTAAAGCGCCGGTGGCGTCAGAGCCTACATATCCGGTTAAGGTCACAGGTGTACTGGAATTATCAAAACCGTTTTCAAACTCAGCACCGTCATTACGATAATTCCCCTCGGGGTTGTTAAATACTCTACTATTGGCGAATACAAGATCTCCATTGGTGATATCAGGTTCTGCACCGGTATCAGCTCGTACACCACGCTCAGTATTTGTTATGATAGCGTTGTATATTTTACCATGTGTATTGCTTCTGAGTCGTATACCGCGGGTATTATCTAAGGCGATTCCACCAAGGCTTAAAACGGTGACATTGGAAATGGTAGGGTTGGATCCCACATCACGACCTTCTATCGCTGTATCATTTGAGGGTGGTTCCTGACTGTAGGTGACTGTCCAAAATTGTCCATAACCGGTCCATGCATTATCCCATCGTATCGCACGTGTTTCCGGATCTGTTACCAGAGCATGCTTTAAACCACTTTTACCTCCCCTGAACCGTATTCCATGTGAATTAGGATTGAAAATATGAACGAAATCAACCACAGTTGCATTACCAACACCATTAAAGTTTAATGCACCGGTACTTCCTCCTACCGACCTGCCGGCATATTCTATCCTTATATATTTCATTGTGCCGGAATTGTCAGCATTATTAGAGCCACCATAATCGCCTACCTCTGCGGCAAGCAAGGCATTAGGTGCAGTTACCGTTCCTAACCCATTCAGATGTATACCACCCCAGTCTCCGGGTTCAGGATTATCATTCAACGAAGTAAAGATTATAGGAGCATCAGAAGTGCCCTCAGCCATAATACTGCTGTTTTGTTGAACCGCGAGTGTCGATACTCCTGTAGTGTCAGCATATATCGTAGTGCCGGCTTCAATAGTTAATGTTGCCCGGTTAGTCACTTTTACAATCCCGGTTAATGCATAACTTTCATTGGATAGTAAAGTAGTATCAATATTGATATCTCCCTTTATCCACTTATAATTCTGAGATACGATAAGTGTATCGATAATGGTGAAAGTAGGTGCGGGTGTGCCTACTTCAATCGTGAAATCTATGCTTTCTGTTTTTCTGTCCAGTATATCTTCCAGTTGAAAACCATAAGTGACCATATCTCCTACAAAAAGACTGGCACTTATTCCAGCTCTGTAATCAATGCCTACTTCAAATGTGCCATTATCGAATGCCACTGTGTCGAAAGGCACTCCGTCCTTGGTGATAAAGACATCAGATATACCTGCTTGCGCGTCGAGTAATAAGGATATATCTATAGAGTCTCCAGCTTGTAACAGAGCGTTATCAGAACCTGGGAATGACAATTGTGGCGCCGGTGGTGTACCGACGGTAATGGTAAATGTGTTGGGTACTTCCCGGTTTAATCGGTCAGTAGCGGTGAAACCGTAGACGATTTCAGTGCCAATGGTTGCATCCAGTGGTATACTTTCATTTATTTCATATTCATCACCGGCTTTACCTTCCGGATATTGGATCGTTTCGATCTCTACCCCGTCTTTTGTCACAACAAGAGTTTTTAAACCGGCCTGAGCATCTACAGTCGCTAGTATACCTGCTTCTTCACCCCATAGTCGGGTGTCAGCCTCAAGGTTGTTTTGAAAGGTTATGGTGGGTTCGGGACGGTCTACTGTTGGTTCGTCGTCGCTACATCCCCATAAAAGCAATATACCTATAAAGGCGGAAAGGTATTGTAATGACATATAAGGTGGTTTCTTCATGGTATCAATTTTTAAGGTTAATAACCGGCATAAATGCCAACTACCTTTAATAGAGAACTTAAAGATTTTTTGATACTCTTTTTTTCAAAGAAAAAAGTGAAAGATTTAAAATACCTTACTCATAACGGATTTTTGCGTTATGTGACCTTATAATAAGATAATAAAATTGAATTCGAGAAAGGGCTGATTTCAGAGCCGTGCAATTAATTCCCCTTCAAGGGTCCTGTAACTTTTCATCAGGTTAGCAGTCATACACGAATGGACGGGAAGGACACCTATCAAGTCACCTACCTCATAGCGATCAAATACCTGCTGATCAACCTTGAGGGTGCCATGTTCCTGACTAAGTTTTGATACATAATTTTCTCCACCATTGGTAAACTCCCAGCCGGTCTTGTTTAAGTGTACAACTACACCGTTTAGGGTTTGATTATCAGTAGGTATGGTTAATTTCTCCTTGGAGAAATGAACTCCACCACCGTATACTATCAATTCATTTCGGTCTGCATGTTTGGCAACAATGGGACATGCCATAGCCACGGCTATGTCATTAAGACGGCAGGATCCGATGGCATGTTGTGTAAGGTCATAGAATACAAAATTACCTGGGCGTATTTCGTCTATACCACTAAAATTGTCCATTACGCTACATGTAGGGGTATCACCTGTAGAAATGATCATGCCTGGAAATTTACCCTGATATTCTTTTTTAAGTTCTTTTAGCACATCAGTACTTGAAGTATGAATGTCAGCTATTTCTTGCTTAGACCGTGCCTTGTAGCTGTGTCCTGCATGACCTATGAACCCGGCAAACTGTAAGTAAGTACAGGTATCAATGCGATTCAGCAAGTTTTGAATCTTTTCTTTTTTATCAGGATGAATTCCTGTGCGCTGATATCCAATGTCAATTTTTAGAAAGAGGTTTACGGATGACCTCAGATTTTTTTCCAGATAGTTGATTGTATCAAGAGACTCTGCCAATAGATTAAGCTGTATGGCAGCAGCCAGACGCTGGATACGTTCTATTTCCAGGATATTTACCGGAAAAGCAACGGTGATATCTTTCCAGCCGGCTTCAGCGAAGTATTCTGCCATTTTCAATGATGACACCGTGATTTTTTTTACTCCAGCCAGACGAAACCATTTTCCAATTTGATGAGACTGATGAGTTTTGAAATGAGGCCGAAAAATCAGACCATTTTTCGAAGCTTTTTCAGCCATTCTACCAATGTTCTCAAGACATATTTTTTGGTTTAATAATAATGTAGGCTCAGTAATTTGACTCTTAGAAAATGGTTTGTTCATTGCGTTACAATAATGGGAATTGTTTTTAATTTATCTTTTACCTGTAACTGTAAAATGTATAGCCCGTTTGGTTGACTGTCTGTTTCCCATCGCACGGTATGAGGACCTTGCGTTTGAACGGTATTTACCAACTCCCGAATGACACGGCCATTCAGGTCAGCTATTTTTAAAGAAACATGTTCATGGTTAGGGAGAAAATAGGACAACTCTGAAAATGATTTCATCGGATTTGGATAAGCTCTCAAAGAAAATGTTCCTATAGACAGATTGTCTTTAGAGGTAGTTACACCAGGGCGGTTGAATATCCAGTCACGTACTTCTTTCGAACGGAACAGCGGATTGTGGGAATGTCCTACTTCAGGTATGCTGACAAAACTTTGAAGCTCTTCTATCTCAGGGCCATAAAAGTGTTTTAGATAGTTGAAATAGATCATGCCCCGTTCAAGTCTGTGTTCACCCTGCAATACAGCAGGACAGCTGTTGTCCACAGCATTGCCATCAGGATCATTATCTTCACTACCGACGGCGTACAGTATTTTGCGTGTCTTGTATTGTTCAATAATAGCGTTAGGTCCGGTAATGGACAAATAGGTGTTTATGTCGTTTAATCCATATTTATATTCATTAAATTCAGGGCATGACCCCGGAGCCCCGGCTTCAAATTCATCTGTAGTTCCCATTACTCTGCGTTCGTCGTTCATATAAACATAAGAAGAAGGAGCGCCTACCATATATTCCATTTCTATGTCAAATGTTTGTTTAACTTCGTCGTGTATAAGGTTAGAGGCAGCGTAACGATTTATATACTGACCTCCGGCAGAAAATCCGGCAAGGACGACTTTATCGATATTAGGGAAGTTTCCACTGTTCAAAACGCTCATAATCATCAGGTCCATAACCTCAAAAGAGCTTATTCTGGAGGGACGCGGATTACTGTCGGTGTTCTGCGAGAGATCTCCGACTTTCCATCCGTTATTAGACCAAAACAAATAATCATCAGCCAAATTGAACGTATTGATGTCAATTTCTCTCAGGAACTGCGGGGCTATTACCAGTGACTGGTCTTTTTTATTAGCTTCAACAGCAGCAGTGAACATGGATAGACGATAGTCCGCAGCGTTCCTGTTGGTGCCATGTTGAGAGATGACCAGGGTATTGACATCGTTGTTGAGTTCATCCAGGGGTTTTGTGAAATAATATGGGATTTTTAATTCTTCACCTTCCACGGTTATTTTAAATGTGGTATTACCAACTTCATTCACCTGAGCTATGGATGAGGCAATAGCAGTAAGTAAAGTGGCTAGCGTTAAGAAGAGGCTAATTTTTTTATCATAGGTCATAAAGATAAGTTTAATGTGCTACTGACTTATTGGTGTAACAGTGAAGATATTGGGGATTGGATCAGGAGTGTTGGGATTTTGGTCCACTTCAGTTTGCGGATATAGAAATCTATGGGGGAACCTGTCTCCGGTATTCGGAGAAACCTGAACGTTAACCTCGTTTTCATCCAATGTCCTTCTGACATCTATATAACCATTGATCTGACCGAAAAAAGTGATATATCGTTCTTCAATCACTTCTTTTAAGAGAGCATCTTCTACAGAAAGTACACCTGTTGCGTTTTCTATGCCTGATACACTAAAATCTGATGCGTCGTAAGGATCATAATCCAGTGGGCCGTTATTGATATATCCTCCATTGGCCATAAAACTTCTGAATTCGTTCAGGTGACCTAAACCTGTATCAAAACTTTTTGCCCTTGTACCTGCTTCAGCCAATGTCAGGATGTTTTCCTGGTAAGATACAATGGGAAACAACTGGTCGATTGCGAAAATTCCACCTGAGTTAAGCACTGTATTGCTGCCAGATACTGCCAGAAGAAAATTAAAACGTTCGGTTTCATTCGTTTTGGTATTGCCACGATATTCCGGAGATGCAGGGTTTAACAGCTCAACGAGCCGGGTATTGCTGGCGCTAAGGTCATTTCCCCGATTACCTATCAGAAACTGGTGATACAGGTTTTCCGTTCCTTGAGAAGTGTTATGAGTTGCCTGCATACTATTGTCCGGATCATTTATTCCCATTAATGCAGCATCGTATGCGTTTTGATAATCTTTAATTTCCATGAAAAATCTTGCTTTCAAAGTATAAGCCACCTGTGTCCATTGCTCAGGGTCACCATCGAAAAAGATATCTGCTCCTGCTGCGGGCCGACCTGTGCCGGAAGCCAGTTGAATGATCGCCAGGTCCAACAGGTTTTGTAGACCTCCATAAATGTCAAGTTGCTCTTCATAGGATGGTGTTGGGAAATTATCAAAATCACCTGCTTCCGAGAAAGGTACTTTTCCCCATAAAGATGTAGAAGTGCCTATACCCAAAGCGTAGAGTATATTGCTGATACCTGTAATAATGCCTGTATTGCCTTCACTTTCCGCTACTTGTGCGGTTACCCTGGAATTTCTGACAACATTGGCATAAATATCTTCCCAATTTGCATTAAAATCACCGGCGGTGGGCAGGTAATTGTAAAAACCCTCATATTGCTGAGCTTCTCCCACGAAATAACCGCACCACATTCCACATCGGCGGGCAAGGTCACCTTCCAATGCCTGAATTAGTGCTACTTCTGTTCCTGTCAATATATTATCTGAGGGAGCTTCCGTAGGACGATTGGGATCATCATTCAGTCCGTCAACCAGCGAATCGCAGGCTGTGAGTGCTCCATAAAACAGAACAATAAATAGTGTAAATTTCTTCATAATAGGTCCAACTATGAGATTAATACTTGATTTTAAGGGTAAAGATATAGGAACGTGTCCCCGGAGTATTAAAGTAGTCAATGCCACGTGCACTGGATACTCCCGTCAGGTTTGTGTCAGGATCATTTCCTTTGAAGGCGGACCATATAACCAGGTTCCGACCCGTTGCTGAAAGTTCTATGGATTGGAGCTTAGTGAGCTTACGGAATTTTTCAGAGCTCAACGTATAACTCAATGAAATTTCCCTTAATCTGGTCCATGATCCATCTTCTATAAATTGTTCAAAAGATCCATTAAAAAAACCACCTGAACCTTTATACCAGCTTTCGGTTAATGCTACATCCCCAGCTCCAAAGTTCTCAATATTCCCTCTAAAAGAGGCTCCGGCTGGGATAACACCACCACTAAATGTGAGTAAGTCCCGGGGAGCCACAGATTCATTAGCGGTGTTAAGAGTTAATCCATGATCTTGTAAAACGCCTCTTGTGCCAGCGGCTATGTCGGCTCCCTGGAAGGTTTCAAACAACACATTCAATGTAAAACCTTTGAATGATATATTGGTAAATGCACTTCCTCTCCAATCCGGGTTAGGGTCACCTATAACACCGTCAGTGGCTGCAACTTGAGGAAATCCGTTTTCATCCAATCGAATTGATCCATCATCATTACGTGCCCATCGGGCTCCCCACAGTACACCATGTTGAAAGCCTTCTACCGCCCGGGATGATACACCCCCGAGTCCACCCAGGTTTATAGTTTCTGTGCCTCCTATCAAAGAAGTTACCTCATTCCTGTTGCGGTCCCATAAAACTCCTGCTGACCAGCTAAAATTTTGTTTATTAATTATATCATAGCTTAATTCCACTTCCCAGCCCCTGTTCTCCATATTACCGGCGTTATCATAGATCTGATCATACCCGGCAGATCTTGGTATTTCAACATTAAATAATATGTCACTGATCTTATTTCGGTAATGTGTAACGCTGGCCTTTAACTTATGATCGAAAAAACGGAGGTCTGTTCCCAGCTCTATTTCTCTTTTTCTTTCAGGTTTTAATTCTGCGTTACCGATGGTGGAGCTAGGCACGAAAACGCCGTTTCCAAAGGTCGAACTGTTAAGGTTACCGCCAAAAGGATCTGAATAGTTTGGCGCTACATACACACTGGTCGTTCTAAAACTACGGGGTTGAACACCTACTTCGGCGTAGGCCATACGCATTTTCGCAAAACTGAAGATTCGGGAACCCCTCAAAGCAGGAAGTTGAGATAGTTGCCAGGCGACCGTTGCAGATGGATAGAAAAAACTATTGTCGGCTTCCTCTCCGAAGGTGGAGGCAGATTCAAAACGTCCTGTTAAACTTACAAAAAGCAGGCCCTTATAATCAACATTAACAGAATTGTACCAGGCTGCTGTTCGATTAATGTTCTCAAAATCAGACAAAGTAGTATTTTCTACCTGGGCATTGGAGAAATCTCTTAATTCGATAGGCAGGATGAAGTTGTTAATTCCACCTCCGGCATCGAAAAATCGACGATTGTTGAGGTTAAAACCGGTTAGTATTTCTGTCGAAAAAGCTTTATTTAACTTAGGCTTTACAATAACCATAGCATCCGTATTAAATTCCAGGTCCTGTCTGATTTCATCATTAAATGCACCAGTCGAGTTATCCGTTCCTGCTGAGGAGGGGAAGAAAAACCCTGTTCTGCGTTCTGTAAAGCTGTCTACACCGCCACGTAATACAATGTCTAACCACTTGGTGGGAGTGATATTGATCTGGGCGCTGGTAATGATACGGTTTACATTTGCTTCATTAATTTGTCGATTGATAGACCATAACGGGTTGTTAGTACGAGGGTTACTACTTGCACCAATGGGATTCCTGTTAGCCCTTTGACGATCCCTGACGGGTGAGGCGCCTGGAAAAGCAAAGTAATCACCAATGAAATCAGAATTGTCAAAATCGGGTGGAGTTCTTAGAAGAGGTATCAGTAATCCACTGCTGCTGTTACCTCTTCTTATGCGATTGGACTGCGTTCTGATGTAAGTAGTGTTGGATCTGATTTTGACTACATCATTAAAGCGCCGCTCTGCATTTAATCGAAGTGTGCTTCGACGATAATCACTGTTGTTTCTTACTACGCCTTGTTGTTCAAAATCGCTCAGGCTGAAGAAGAAGTTTGATTTCTCATCTCCTCCACTTATACTCAGGGAATTATCCCAATAATGTCCGTCTTGAAAAACAGCATCATAATTAGATTCTGTAAAAATATTGCGAGATCGTTTTTGTATAATGTTATAATACTCAGTGCCATCCTGGGCTACAAAAGATGGCCCGAATTCATCTACCAGGTCGTCACCGCCTTCACGGTCAGAGATCTTGTCTCCCCATGACCGACGATCATCCTGAACAAATGAACCATTACTTCCCTGGCCAAAAGTAGTTTGCAGATCATGTCGGTCTAATATTTTATCTACCGAAAAAGTAGACCGGAAAGCAATATCTACTTTATCCTTGGCCTGTCCCTTTTTTGTGGTAATAATAATTACTCCGTTTGCGGCACGTGTACCCCAAAGTGCAGCGGCAGATGATCCTTTCAACACGTCCATACGTGCTATATCATCAGGGTTAATGTCATTCAATCGTGATTGCTGAAGTACTCCGCCAGTACCGGAGCCTGAAGCATTGCTTATGGGGATGCCATCTACAACAATTAAAGGTTGGATACCCCTGTCAATAGTGCTGGCGCCCCTTATCTGTATATGAGATCCGGCTCCGGGATCGCCTGCACTGCGTGTAATACGTACTCCGGATGCTTTCCCTGCCATACCGTTAATAACATTGCCTTCACCGGACTTCACAAGCTGTGGGCCTTCTACTTTAGACGAGGTATAACCAAGTCGATCTTTTTCTTCTTCAAAGCCTAAAGCGGTCACCACTATTTCTGAAAGTTGTTGAACATCAGTTATCATAGCGATATTTATTACACTTTTACCTTCTATGTTTACTTCTTCACGTGAATAACCAATGTATGAGAAGATTAAAACGTTGGCTGTGTTTGGAACTGAAATACTGTAACTTCCGTCAATATCCGTAATTGTTCCCAATGCTGTACCTTTCACTAGTACGTTTACGCCAGGAAGTGGTATCCCATCCTCCTGTGAGGTGACTGTGCCTGTTACTACCTTATCCTGGAGTATTATTTTTACAGGAGATAAGGATTCCAGCATGCCGGCTTTTGTTTTGGTACTGGCTATTGCATGGTCTATTGAAAGTCCCCCTTGATTGTATGCCCTTGCTTTGATCTTTCTCAGTGTTTTCTTTTCAGATCGTGGAACAATGGCATAGGTATTCTTTTTTACTTTTTTAATCATCAGACCAAATGTTCCCAGGGCCTCTTTGAGTAGGTTTTCAATACTACGCTTGCTTTTGTCCTCTACTGGTATGATGTACTTATCTTTCAGGTTATGCTGTTCATAAAGAAAGTCTACGTTTCGCGTTTTTTTGATTTGTTCCAGGGCCTCTATTAATGGTACGGCGCCTTGGTTACTTACCAGGTATTCATTGGATAAGTTTACATTTTGGGCCAGGGGCAGAGCACTTGTAGCCTGCGTCAGCATATGCAAGCAAAATAGGTTGATTAAGGTCAAAAAGATCTTTAGTTTGTACAGTGTTTTCATAGGCTTATACCTTTCATTAATTGTAATAGACGAACTGCTTGGCTTGGATAATTAATAGTTATCCATAACCAGTTCTTTGTCTTTTCTTGTGATTTTTATACTTAAAGCAATTGAAAGTGCATTAATGAGGTCATCTGCGCTTTCTACTGATAATTCACCAGTAAGTTTTTTGTCTGTCAGCGAAGCATCTTTAAGGTGTGTTTTGAACCCATAAGTATCCTCCAGAATGAGTATGATCTCATCCAGAGGGGTGGCGTCAAATATCAATTTATTCCCTGTCCAGGAAATGTACTTTTCGGGGTCCACCTTTTTCTTTTCAAAAGATGCAAAACCTTTGATCGTTTTTACCATTTCTCCGGGAACCATAGATATCACGGAAGTGTCCGTTGTAATTGCTTTAATTAATTCTACTTCTCCTGAATTCAATACTACATACGTTTCTCCTCGCCGGTCCCTTACATTGAACTCAGTACCAATTACCTGCACGTTTAAATCTGATGCGTGGACGATGAATTTTACAAAGGAGACAGGGTTTCCATCTTTATCTTTTTTTAATTGCTTATTTACATTGAAAAAAGCCTCCCCTTTTAACCATACTTCTCTTGGTTCGTTCTCACTCCAACTTTTGCTGTGAATAAGTGTTGAATTTCCATTTAATAATACTTCGGAACCATCTGGTAATGTAACTGATGCTATCTCACCAAAGTCAGTGCGATGTTCTTTTTGATTACTGAAAATAGCACTGTTCCAGAGTGCTAACCCTATTGCTGCTACTCCAATGAAGATGGCAGCTGCTCTGTACAGTGTTTTCCAGCTTATTGAAGTAATGTGTTTTGTTGCTCTATTTTCGATAGAGGTATTGAGTTCAGCAAATCGAGCACTAACTTCCTCTTTAGAGAGGCCGGCGTCTTTTTTGAAATTGATCCCACGGATCATTGCAATGGCAATCTCTACCTGGTCCTTTTGTTCAGGGTGGTCTTGTACCCACCTTTCCCAAAACTCCTGGTCTCCACGATGCGTTTTGTGCACCCAGTTCTGAAAAGAACTATCCGATATTAATTCTTCTGGCGTTTTCATTTTACGTTGATTTCAATACTATTTGGTTGTTGCCTACTATGGAAGAGACACATGGCTGTGTTCTATACTCTTCTCCCCTAAATTTTTTCTGAATAAATTTTACTGTTGAAAAAGATGACGCAGTAAAAGAAAGATGCACCAATGTTTTAGAGACTGTAATAAGTCATGCTTCTTGAATGTTTGGAAAGCTTTATAAATGAGGTTTACGACCGATTGATAATTGACTTCCATCAATTCAGCTACTTCATCGTAAGAGAGGCCTTCGTAATATTTAAGGTAAATGGCCTCCTTTTGTCTTTTGGGCAACGAATTTAGCAAGTCGGCTATTTTCTTCTTGAGCTCAGCTGCTTCTTCATCATGGATCAATAGTTCTTCCTGTGCAAATGTGATGTCCGTTTCGTGGTATCCTGCTGCTTTGATTTTTTTATCAAACGCCCTTTCCTTTTTAATTTTTTTGAGAATAGCTCTTCTGGCTGAGGTAAGAAGGTAAAACTTAATAGACTGTATATCTCCTAATTTCTCTCGGTCACGCCAGAGTTTGAAAAACAAGTCCTGGATGCAGTCGTTGCTCAAATTTTCATCCCTGCCTATTTTGTTTAAATAATTATATAATACATTGTAATGGGTGTGATATATGTTGGAAAAGGCTTCTTCACTCCCTTCTTTAAATCGTTGCCATAATTGTTTTTCAGTCATTTATTAACCTGTCAAAGAGGCTGTGTTTTATTCATGTAAGACATTCTTTTACAGGCTTTACCCTTTAAAGAAAGGCCCATGTTAATCATTTTGGGGGAATCATAAAATAGTTTAAGCTTCAAACACATACGTATTCTTTATAATTCTTGATGGAGGTATAATTATTCTTGGTTTGAAGTTGAGTGTATTGAATAAGTATTCCCCATGATAAATAAATTATGTAAAATCTGAACTTCCGGGGTGTTGGTTTGTTCTTTGATAGTAATACTATTAAATATAAATGTAGAACTTATGAAAAGCCTTTCACTTGAGTCTAATTCTTTTGAGCTGAATGAAAAGGAGGCCGTGAAGATTGCCGTTGCCAAAGGCGATGGCATTGGGCCCGAAATTATGGACGCTACGCTTCGCATATTAGACGCTGCAGGGGCGCGCATTGAACCTACTTTTATTGATGTAGGTGAAGCAGTTTATCTTTCCGGTAATTCATCTGGTATTACACCGGAGTCCTGGGATGTGATCAGGAAGAATAAAATTATTCTGAAAAGCCCTATTACTACACCTCAGGGAAAGGGGTATAAAAGTTTAAATGTTACCATGCGTAAGTCGCTGGGGCTTTTTGCCAACGTAAGACCCGTCATGTCTTTATCCCCTTACGTGCAGACCTATTTCCCTACCATGGATGTAGTGGTTATCCGTGAAAATGAGGAAGACCTGTATGCGGGGATCGAACATCAACAAACACAGGATGTAGTACAATGCTTAAAACTTATTACAAGACCAGGTTGTGAAAAAATAGTGCGTTATGCTTTTGAGTATGCTAAGGCCTATGGTCGTAAGAAGGTTACTTGTATGCTTAAAGACAATATCATGAAGCTTACCGATGGTCTTTTCCACAAGGTATTTGACGAAATTGGCGAGCTGTATCCTGCTATTGAAAAAGATGTTCAGATCATTGATATTGCTACCGCTCGTCTGGCAACCCGGCCTGCAGATTATGATGTGGTGGTAACTTCTAATTTGTACGGTGACATTGTATCTGATGTAGCTGCCGAAATGGTTGGCTCGGTAGGAATGGCCGGGTCCGCAAATATTGGAAAAGATATAGCCATGTTTGAAGCTATTCATGGATCAGCGCCTGATATAGCCGGTATGAATGTGGCTAACCCGTCAGGATTGCTCAATGGGGCTGTTATGATGTTGGCACATATAGGTCAGTCAGATGTGGCTGATAAAGTTAAAAATGCATGGCTTGCTACTATTGAGTCAGGCTATCATACACAAGATATTTTTACACAAGAAAGTAAGAAAAAGGTATCCACTGAGGATTTTGCTGATGAAGTCATAGCGCGATTGGGCATGGAGCCTGAGCATTTGAAACCCAGCAGGTTGATAGAAGGTACAGGGAAAATGGAAATTCCTGAGTTTAAACGAAAAGCCACTACTAAGAAACTAGTTGGGGTAGATGTTTTCCTTGATTGGCCGGAAAATGATGCTAATAAACTTGGAAAGTCATTGGAAGCGTTGAATGCGTATCGAATGAAATTGAAAATGATTACTAACCGTGGGGTTAAGGTTTACCCCGATGGACTACCGGAAACGTTCTGCACAGATCATTGGAGATGTCGTTTTGTATGCACAACATCGGACTTGACCAGTAAACCCACCAAGTATGAGGAAGTCAACTACGAAGATATAGTGGCGCTCTTATCGAAGTTAAATGCAGGTGGCTTTGATGTCATCAAAACCGAAAACTTATATAAATTCGGCGATCGCATAGGGTTTTCCTTAGGGCAAGGGGAGTAATTTTCGTTAGCAGATGAACTATACTTAACTTATTACAGAACCAGGCTTTTGGCCTGGTTTTTTTATTATGAATGATCATAAAAACACCTCGGTGGGTCGTGCTGTAGTAGAAATACTTTGGGTATTGGCTGGAGTATTTTCTGCTGCATTTGGGTTAAAAGGATTTCTTTTACCAAATAATTTCATTGATGGTGGAGCAACAGGTATATCACTCCTTATTGCTGAAACCACGATTTTAGACATTTCTTATGTAATCCTGGTAGTGAACATACCTTTCATTATCATAGGCTACCTTCAGATGAGCAGGAAGTTCGTACTTAAAACAACATTAGCGGTAGTATTGCTGTCTGTAGTGCTGGCGCTGTTAGAATTTCCCATTATTACGGAAGATACTCTGCTGGCTGCTGTATTTGGCGGGTTTTTCCTGGGAGCGGGTATTGGGTTAAGCGTACGGGGAGGCTGTGTAATCGATGGAACAGAGATATTAGCGTTGTACTTTAGCAGATTATTGAATGTTTCTATGGGTGATATTATTATATTGATCAACCTGGTGATATTTGGTGTGGCTGCCTGGTTATTGAGTGTAGAACTCGCTTTATATTCTATCTTAACCTATTTCGTGGCTTCTAAAACCATGGATTTTATTATTCAAGGTATCGAAGAATACCTCGGGCTAACCATAATTTCCACGCAAAGCGATGAAATAAAACAAATCATTCTCGAAGAAATGAATACAGGTGTGACCGTATTAAATGGCAGGGGAGGATATGGTCAAAATAGTGAAGGCCAGGAAAAGATAGATGTATTATATACTGTAGTTACCAGGCTGGAATTGTTGAAAATTAACCGTATTGTGGATGATACGGACCCTGCAGCTTTCGTCGTAATACATGGTGTGCGAGATGTGAAAGGAGGGATGTTAAAGAAGCGAAAGGTACCTCACTAGATGATGTATTGTGATAAATAAGTGTATTGGGTTATCATCAGCAAATCAAAAAAAAATACAGGTTATTGCAACTTTTTATGAATTAGC
This sequence comes from Fulvivirga sp. M361, assembly GCF_007097395.1. Taxonomy (GTDB): domain Bacteria; phylum Bacteroidota; class Bacteroidia; order Cytophagales; family Cyclobacteriaceae; genus Fulvivirga. The sequence goes on along the minus strand of NZ_VKDC01000011.1, from coordinate 58,984 downwards.
GTGTTCAATGATAGTAATGCTATTAATTAGTAATGTAAAGCATTTAAACATAATCGCAGAAATGACTGATACAACACTGACCTTTCATGAAAAGGAAAATAAGTATGATTTTAAACTGGTAGAAGGAATGTTTTCCGCTAAAGACGCTGGTAAGGTACTCAAAGCCCTTATCAAAGATAAGATCAACTATCATAGTTTTGAAATGTTTTGCATCCAGGAGAAGAATAGCGGCGATGTATCACATTCAAGACAGCGCATCGTGGAGTTGAAAAATGTTAATGATTCTTTAAAGGAGCTATTAGCAACGTTGGGGGAACAAGGTGCGCAACTAAAAATTAACGGTACCATAGAGATCGAGGTGATAAAATAATTATCTCACTTTGTGGTGTTGATTATTTAATTACTTCGCTTTTTAAGCGGGCTGATATAGGGGGAGAACCAGGTAATTACCTTATAAGTCAGAACCCTAATTTCGTTAGAGTAGCGTTTACTGTCTGAATAGCCGTCTTGCATAATCTTCAGAAGCAAATATTGATTTAGTTTGCATTTCTTATCTCTGAATTGTAAGCCTTTTTCCCGTACATGTTTTCAATTGCGGTTAATGATAATTATACTAATTGCAATAGTATAATCGCTTATCTGTTACTTCTTTTATACTTGGAGTAGAGCATGGAGAAAGGCGCTCTAAACTGCAACCAATGACTATCTTTTTACGTATTTATAGTAATACTATCATAATAAATAGTTATGCGCACTCTCAGATATACCTCCGTCTTTCTACTCTTTTCTCTCAGTTGTTCATTCATGGCATCAGGTAATGATTTCGTTCGTCATGGAGAAGCACTTATGTCCCAGAGAGATTTTCAGCAAGCCATTTTCTTCTTTACCCGAGCTATAGAAGAAGAACCACTTTCACCAAAAGCATATATGCATCGTGCCCGTGCTTTCATGGTGGCAGATAAGTATCAGGAAGCTGTAAATGATTACAAGAGGGCGCTGGAATTAGATCCCGAGTTTGTAAAGATCTTTCTGAAAAAAAATGGTGTGCAAAAAATACCTGAAAATACGGAATGATGTGTTTATCAAATTTCTATGACCTGGATTGTAATTGAAGGAGACCCTAAGCCTGAGACTTGTGTAGTTATTCTGGTAAGACCAAGAATAGAGGCGGTAGAACTCTTCAACATAAGGAAACAATTCAGCGTATTTGATAAAGCCAATGACGCTATCTCGTATGCAACAAAACTTAAAAACCAGTACTGTGCAGAAAGTGTTATCATGGTTTATCCGGACGGACATTCATTACAAGTATCCTGATGTTTTAGTGTATCAGCCATTCGGCATCACTCACCAAACATACACCTCCTGATTTTTTCAATAGTGCCCTGAGCGGTTCAGTGAAAGATTTCACTTCGTCTTCTGAACAGGCTACCATTAAATAAATGTTTTGAAACGCGTTGTGTAGCCCTTGACCATCCTGAATGCCTTTGTCACCACGGCCTTCTACATTTTTAATCATGGTATACCCAGTGATGTTATATTCATCCAATATTTGGACCACTTTAGGAGCTTCAAGAGCTCCTGTGACGATTTCTACTCGTTTTAAATGCTTCATCTTTCCTTTAATTTAACCAATTGATGATATAATAATAAGTAGGGATACCTATAATAATATTAAACGGAAATGTAATGGCTAATGACATAGGCACATAAAGGCCGGGATTGGCCTCTGGCACGGTTAACCTTATGGCTGCGGGTACTGCAATGTAGGATGCACTGGCAAGTAATACCACCAGCAATAATGCATCTCCGGTATTAATGTGGAAAAGAGTGCAGAGAGCAATTCCCACGGCTGCATTAAAAATGGGTATCATAAGGCTGAATACAATTAAAAAACTCCCGGCCGATCGTAGTGCTCGTATTCTTTTACCTGCCAACAAACCCATGTCCAGAAGAAAAAATGCTAACATTCCTTTGAAAATACCTCCTGTAAAAGGCTCAAGGGCGGTTGCAGTCTTACTTCCTCCTAATATGCCGATGATCAAACTGCCTAATATTAATACTACTGAACCATTTGTCAATGCTTCTTTCAGGATACTGCCATATCCCATTTTTTGCTGACCACCATTAGTATAAATATTGATCAAAAGTACACCGACAATAATGGCCGGAGATTCCATGAGGGCCATGGCCGCCACCATATGCCCTCCATAGCTTACATCCAAATCTTTTAAGAAAGCTGTGGCTGTAATAAAGGTAACAGCACTTATGGATCCATATGTGGCTGCTATAGCCCCTGCATCATAGATGTTTACCCGTTTTTTAAGGATAAAGAAAGTATACACGGGAATAACAAATGATGTCAGTACGGCTATACCTAATGTAGTAAGGACATGGGCATTAATACCACTATGAGATAGTTCTATACCTCCTTTTAACCCTATAGAAAGCAAAAGATATAGTGATAAGAACTTAGGAATAGGTTGTGGTACTTCCAGGTCTGATTTTATGAAAACGGCTATTAAACCTAGAAAGAAGAAAAGTACGGCCGGATTTAGTAAATTGTTTAGTATAATATCAGAGCTCATGATATAGATATGTGAAACATTACAAACTTATGATTGTTTATCTATATAATTTCATAGTAATACTATTATTTTTAGGCAATGGATTTTTTCAAAACATGGGTAGTGGGGGTTGATATGTCCCTGACAGATACATTTATCTTAAAAAATATTGAACAGCTGGCAAAGCAATTTAAGCCCGATATCATTCACTTTGTATACATAACCAATCAACCGGATATCCCTCAAGAGGTATTGGATGACATTCCGGATTTACACCTTCCTGAATTAAACCATTATCAATCCAGGATAGAAGAATGGTTGAGTGCGAATTTCAAAGCGGATATACAAAAAAAGGTTTGCGTAAAGGAAGGTAATGTTGTAACCGAATTATTGAGATATGCTTCGGATGTGAATGCTGACCTTTTTTTATTGGGAAAAAAGCAAAAGGAGATGCCAAGCAGTGTTGTGAAGAAAATGGCCCGAAAGGCACCTTGCAGCCTTTTGATAGTGCCTGAAGAAGTGATTAACTCAATTCATGCTACTTTGGTACCTGTTGATTTTTCCAGTTATTCACAGTTGGCACTGGATATGAGCCAGGCTATAGCCGAAAAATATCGAGAGTGTAAGTTACATACTTTACATGTGTACCAGGATGCCACTAAATACCTGGGGCAGGTTTTTGAAACGAAACATGAAATAGACGGCATTTTAGAAAAAAGAGCAGCTATCAACAACAAACTGGACCAGTATGCCAGGCATCAGTTGGATGAATACCTGGAGAATGCCAACTTGTCAGTAGAAGTAGTGCCCCATATTGCCAGTATAGATCATAGCAAAGAAGTGAGTCATGCTATAAATGACTGGGTAGAAAATAATAAAGTAGATATGGTAATTATTGGAGCCAAAGGGAAGTCGGCAGGTTTAGCGACACTCATTGGTAGTGTTTTTGAACATGTATATTTCAAAGCATACCATCATTTTTTATTGGTATTGAAGAAAAAGGGAGAGAACAATGGATTATTAAAGGTATTATTGGGGCAAAAATTTTAAAGAGCTCTGTTAAATACATTACATTTTAATTACTGAGAGATATTATGATCTATTACCAGAAATGAAATTAAATGTATCAGGGTTAAACTTTTTGAACATTGGTACGTTATTTGAATATCATAATTGATAGTAATACTTTTAAATAGGTTAGTATCTTTAATAATCAAACGGGCACATGGCAATTTTACAGTTGTTGCTGAAAGAGAATCTCTTTTTAAGGGATCCACAAGAGACTGAACTGGGCAGGAAAATCGTGCAGGACAGCATCATGATGATTGACGAATTAGGTTTTGAAAAATTTACTTTCAAAAAATTAGCGCAAAGGATCGATTCTACGGAAGCATCTATTTACCGTTATTTTGAAAATAAACACCGATTACTGGTTTATCTTATCGCCTGGTACTGGAATTGGATCGAATATCGGATAGACTTTGGTACTCAAAACATAGATGATCCGAAGAGAAGGTTAGAAATAGCCATAAGGATCATTGCGGAGAAAAAGGAGAAGGATGCATCATTTCCTCAAATAGATGAAGAGGCACTTTACAGAATTGTTATTGCAGAATCAGATAAAACCTACCTGACTAAGCAAGTGGATGAAGATAATAAGGAGGGGCTGTTCAGAGGCTTTAAATCACTATGTGGAAAGATAGCTTCATACATTTTGGAGATTAACCCTGATTTCGAGTATCCACATTCTTTAGTAACTACGGCTTTGCAGACAGGTCACCAACAGTTGTTTTATGCTGAGCACCTACCTTCACTTAGTAATTTTAAAAAAAGCAACGGAGATATCTACAAACAGAATGAAGACTTCCTGAAACAGCTCGTTTTTAACGCTATACACGCCTAACTCCTTCTTTTCATATCATGAATAGTAATCAGATCATACAGATTATCAGGGAATCTGCGTATATGCTTGAGCAGGACTTTGACGGGCTTACTTTGACTGAAATTGATTCATCGCCCCGTGAGTATGCGATGGATGAAATTGCTGAGTTTAAGAGAGACCTGATAGAGGCAGCGAATAAACAGCGTATCATTTATCTTGATAATAGCCTTGAAAGAGAAGAGTTTCGAGCCTTTATCCAGGGAGTGGAGATTCCACTGGTTGCTTTTGAGGAAACAGAAGGGGATAGGATACCAGTTCTTTTCTTCAAAAAGAAAGGGAAAACCCAGGTACTCCAACTTTTGGAAAATGATACTCGAGTTAAGGAGTGCTCTGACGATTATTTCCCTTCTCTATACGAAGAGATGGGTAAGGTGTCGTTTTTAGGCGTATTTTCTTACAAAAGCCTGGTCAGCGATGATCCTGACGACGGGGAAGAGCAAAAGAAATTGAACCCGGTACAACGTCTGATCAGGTTGCTTTCTGAGGAAAAGAAGGACATTTTTTATGTGTATGTGTATGCTGTGCTTATAGGACTTATTAGTCTTACGTTGCCCTTGGGTATCCAGGCTACAGTATCTCTTATTTCAGGAGGCGTGGTATTCAGCTCTGTATATGTTTTGATAGGGCTGGTAATTGTAGGTGTATTGGCTACGGGAGGTTTGCAGGTCATGCAGATTACCCTGGTGGAATATCTACAACGGCGAGTGTTTACCAAAGCAGCCTTTGAATTCGCTTTTCGTGTACCCAGAATTAAGGCTGAAGCCTTGTTAAACTACCATGCACCTGAACTGATGAACAGGTTTTTTGATGTGCTGACCATACAAAAAGGACTGCCTAAGCTTTTAATTGATTTATCTGCGGGTGTTATCCAGATATTATTTGGATTGATATTGCTATCATTTTATCATCCATTCTTTGTGTTCTTTAGTTTAATCCTTTTGATAGCATTAACACTGATTTTTTACTATACCGGACCCCGCGGTCTGAATTCCTCTATAAAAGAATCTAAATTTAAGTATAAAGTAGTTTATTGGTTGGAAGAGCTCGCACGTACCATTAACTCTTTTAAATTATCCGGTAATACGGCACTACCCATTCGAAAGACGGATTACAATGTAAACAACTATTTAAAAAACAGGAAAGTACATTTCGGAGTACTGATTAGTCAGTATTCGTTTATTCTGCTGTTTAAGGCATTAGTTACCGGAGGTTTGTTGATCATTGGCACTATCCTGGTGATTCAACGTGAAATAACATTGGGCCAGTTTGTTGCATCAGAGGTGATTATTATCCTCACACTCAGTTCTGTAGAAAAGATAATTATGTATATGGATGTCATTTATGACATGCTTACTGCAGTGGATAAAATATCACATGTAACTGATCTGCCACTAGAAAAAAGCGGAGGAATGGACATGCCGAAAGCAATGTTGTATCGTGGTTTTGGTATTCAGATGAAGGATTTGAAATATAAGTTCCCGGACAAGTCACAACAGGCTTTGAAAGGGATCGATCTTACGATAGAAGGTGGGGAGCATATTTGTATTGCCGGAGGTGGAGGCTCTGGTAAAACCGTGCTTATGAATACCATAGCAGGACTGAATACGAATTACCAGGGGATCATTACCATGGACGGCTTTTCATTGCGGGATCTGGATCTGACTAACCTTCGGGATAAGATAGGAAAGAACGTTTCGCAGGAAGACATTTTCGAAGGGAGTATTATTGAAAATATACTATTAGCTAAGCCTCATGCACAGGCAGCTGATGCCATTTGGGCAATCAATACGGTGGGTATCGCTGATGACATTAATGCGATGCCTGAGGGGCTGGATACTATGATGGTGAGTGGTGGTAAAGGACTATCTAATAGTTTGGTAAATAAAATTATCTTAGCGCGCTGTCTTGCCAAGCGCCCTAATTTGTTAATATTGAATGATTTTTTTAACGATTTTCTAAAATCAGAACGTTTAAACTTGATAAACATGCTCACGAGGCCAGAACATCCCTGGACGTTGCTTGTGGTCTCAAATGACCCGGTGATTATGGCCGCTTGTGACCGCGTTGTACTAATGGAAAAAGGGCTCATAAAAAGTGAAGGGTCTTTTGAAGGACTGGTTAAGTCCGGCGAGTTAAACAACATTATTAACTGATTGTCATGGAAGTCAGAGAAGAACTAACAAGTAAAGAGCTCTACACTTTAAAAACATTGAAAACGCCCAGTGCCGGGCGTAGGTTAGCACGTGTACTTTTAGGAATCGGAGCAATTTTTTTCATTGTATTATTTGTACCATGGCAGCAGAACATTCAAGGTGTAGGCAACGTTACCGCCTTTACACCCAGTAACAGGCCACAATCTGTAGAATCTGCCATAGCAGGGCGTATAGAGAGCTGGAAAGTTCGCGAAGGTGAGTTTGTTAGTATCAATGATACTATTCTGACACTTAGTGAGATAAAGGATAAATATTTTGACCCTGACCTCCTGATCCGCCTTGAAGAGCAGTTAGAGGCGAAAGCAAATAGTATTATTTCGAAGCAAGCCAAGGTTGATGCACTTAAGAACCAGATAAAAGCATTAAACGACGGCCTCACCGTGAAGTATGAACAAGCCCAGAATAAACTGGCACAGACAGGTTTTAAACTTATTTCTGATAGTGTTGACTACCTTGCGGAGAAAGTTCGATTCAATAACTTTAGCAATCAATACGAACGTAATAAGACTTTATATGACGCTGGCAATATAGCTTTAACCAAATTTCAGGATATAGAATCCAAGTACCAGGAGTCACGAATGAAAGTCGTTTCTTCAGAAAATAAATACCTGGAAGCTAAAGCAGAACTTGTTAATTCTCGTGTAAACCTTGCAGGAGTACAGGCGGAATATCAGGATAAGATCAGCAAGGCCCAATCCGATCTTAACGCTACACTTTCGGAACTTTTTGATGCGGAAGCTTCTTTAGCCAAGCTTAAAAACGAATATGCCAACATGCAGATCAGAAACAAGCAATACCAGGTAATAGCTCCACAATCGGGCTTTGTGGTTAGGGCAATGCAAGCGGGGATAGGAGAGACAATAAAAGAAGGGGAAGCTGTAGTGACCATTATGCCCGCTGACCCGGATGTAGCGGTAGAAATGTATGTTAAGGCCATGGATGTCCCTTTGTTATCTATTGGTCGAAAAGTAAGAATTGAATTTGATGGATGGCCTGCTTTGCAGTTTTCCGGATGGCCCAGCGTTTCAGTAGGTACTTTTGGTGGAGTGGTACAGGTCATAGATTATTTCAATACCCAGGGAAATGAATTTCGTATATTGGTTACTCCTGATCCTGATGATGAACAATGGCCGGAACAACTTAGGCTTGGTTCAGGTACAAAGGGCTGGGTAATGCTTGATAATGTGCCTATATGGTATGAAATATGGCGACAATTGAATGGCTTTCCACCTAGTTTGTATGAGGAACCCTCGTCAGACAAAGCTGGTAAAGAAAACAAGAAGAGCAAGGCAAAATGAGAAGACTGATAGGCATATTGTTTTGCTGCTGTATTTCTTTTCACCTATTCGCACAAACAGAGTCAGACAGTATCACGGTACTTAAGTTTGATGATTTCTATGCATTAGTTCTGAATAATCATCCGGTAGTTAAGCAGGCGGAGCTATTAACGGACCAGGCCATGCAAGAAGTCAGACTGGCACGTGGTGGTTTTGATCCAAAGCTGGAAGGTTCATGGGATTATAAGGATTTGTCAGAAATAGAGTATTATAACCGTCTTAAAGTTGGGTTGAAGATCCCCGTTTGGTTTCCCATTGATCCCCAAGTAGGGGTAGAAAGAGCTACTGGTGACTTTGTGAGTGATGAGAATGAGATTTCTGATAAAACAAATAATCAGCAGGTATTTGCCGGAGTATCTATTCCGGTAGGTAAAGGCCTTTTTATCGATCAGCGAAGAGCTACAGTAAAGCAGGCCCGGCTTTTTCAGGATATGGCTGAGGCAGAGCAGATCAAGGAGATGAACAAAATACTGCTGACAGCTGCTAAAGATTATTGGGAGTGGTATTTCGCCTACAATAACTACCTGCTGATGCAGCAAAGTATTGGTGTGGCCCAGGATATCTTTGACCGTACCAAATTAGCTTTTGATTATGGAGAAACAGCTGCTATCGATACGATCCAGGCTAAAATTACGCTTCAAACCAGGATGATCGATTATCAGCAGGCGAATATTGATCGTATTAAAGCAGCCCTGACACTATCCAATAACTTGTGGAATGCCGATGGTGCACCGCTTGAACTTGCAGATAATGTGAGGCCGGAACAATTGCCTACGCTTACGTTTGAAGATGCGTTTTTAAATGAACTGGTAGAAATGGCGCGAGAAAATCATCCGGAAATACGCAAATTGGATATTAAGAACAGGTCATTGATGGTAGACAGAGATCTGGCAAGGGAAAACCTCAAGCCACAGTTGGATTTGAACTATGTTCTACTGGACCAGCCATTCAACGCTCAGGGAGACCGTAATGATATTACCTTAACGGAGAATTTAAAAGTAGGAGTGGATTTTTCATTTCCTATTTTTTTGAGGAAAGAACGAGCCAAACTTAATCAGACCAAACTGAAATTAATAGAGAACAACTTTCAACGGGATTTTGCAGAGCGTCAGATCATTAACAATATCAATGGGCAGTTTAATTCTCTTGTAAATACCGGTGATATGTTGATACAACAAGAGGAAATGGCCAATAATTATCAACTTATTTTGGCTGCTGAACGGCTTAACCTGCAAAATGGAGAAAGTGATCTTTTCAAGATCAATGTCCAGATTGAAAAATTGATTGCTGCACAGTCCAAATTGTTCAAACTTCGCGCTACTTATTATAAAAACATCGCCAATCTTTATTGGGCAGCTGGCGTGGTTAATCTTGGATTATTGGTGGAGCAGTGATTTTGGCTTTTCTGCCTGAAAACCATCTAAATTAGTATCCAATCCAATACCCGTCAAAAACGATGCTTCCTTTACTTGACTCACAAAGTCATTTCAAAAGTCTGAGAAGAACTTTTATACTACACTATCCCTGAAAGAAGCTGCGATAATCTGAGCGAGTATCAATCGCTATGGTTTATCCTGCCGGCCGGTACAAACTCTTAGAAATATAAATCTATCAAGTGATAGCTATTGGCTGTTTTTTTAAGTGATTAGACCTTTTTCGATAACCGGATAAGTGATAGAAAACCTTATTAAAACACGGCCTTCTTCCTTCTATCATCAAAATTAAAAGTATAGCACGTTAGTTTGAAACACTTCATAACTTTTTTCAGTATATTGCGTTTAAAAATAATAGTATTACTATCATGTAAAATATTTGGCTATGCATACATTAACTTCATCTCCAAACGAGCAACATCTAGAAGAATTTTTACAGCATACAGATGCTATGTTTCATTTTGCTGTAAAACTTGCTAATAATGAGGAAGACGCCCAGGACCTGGTACAAGATACTTTTCTACGGGCTTTTAGATATCAAAACTATTATGAACCCGGTACCAACGCAAGGTCATGGTTGTTTAAAATGATGTATAACCTGTTTGTTAATAATTATAGAAGAAAGCAAAAAGGACCGTTTGTGGAGATGACGGATGAGAATAATGATATTAACTATTATGAAACACCTGTGAAGCCGGATGTTTTTCGGAATACCTTTAGTGACGAGGTTATGAACGCATTTAATGCGCTAAAAGAAGAATTCAAGTGGGCCATTTTTTTGAGGGATTTTGAGGGGCTGAAGTATGAAGAAATTTCAAAGGTATTGGATATTCCTTTGTGTACGGTAAAAACCCGGATACATCGGGCCAGAATGTTAATGCGTAAATCTTTGATGGATTCAGGGTTCTATGGGCGCAACAATTAAGTGTTATGGTATTGATCTATCTCATTACCAAAGATGCTGCAGAGGCAAGGAGTATTGGTCGTGTACTTATTCAGGAACGTATTACAAATAGTGCTAATGTTATCCCCAGAATTCAGACATTGAGGTGGATGGACAATGAAGTTCAGGATACTTCTGAGACGATTTTACTAATTAAGACGAAGGCGCTTCTGTACTCCAGCATAGAAAAACGCGTTTCAGAATTAATGGGTACAAAGCAACCTAACATCTTCTCAATGCCTATTACTCAGATTAATCACTTTTACCAGGATGTTCTACGGGAAGGAGTTATTACTGTATAGGTAATACCCACTTTTAATGACGTATAAATAAAAATGCAGAGGTAATATTTACTCCTGCATTTTTATTTATAAGACGTTCTGTCATAAGTAACAAAATCAAAGGGATATGCGTGTCGTTCATCTACTTCATGAGGAATACGTTCACGCTCTTTCCATTCCGACGAGGGGTATACAGGATAAAAAGTATCTCCTGTAAAGGAAGCCTTTATTTCAGTGATATACATAATATCCGATAAAGGGAGGCCCATTTCATAAATTTGGCCTCCCCCAATAATGAAAGCCTCCGTTTCTTCATTCTTTTTGGCTATTTCCAACGCTTCCTGAATGGAGCCGACGATTAAGGCATCCCCTCCGTCGTATGTTTGGTTTCTTGTAACAATGATATTAGTACGATTTGGTAACGGTCTGAATTTTTCCGGAATAGACTCAAAGTTTTTCCTTCCCATAATTACATGGTGACCTGTGGTCTTACGCATAAAAAACTTCATATCGTCGGGTAAATTCCAAACAAGGTCATTATCTTTTCCAATGACGTTGTTTTCTGCTACTGCGGCAATCATAGATACCTTCATGAGATAAAGCTAAGTGAAAATGAACTAATTCTTATACATTAAGTAATGACATCTGCTATCTCTTTTATTTTCATCCTTGAGTCACTCTTACTTCATATGTTGTCATTTGAGAACTTACTCCTGTTTTATTTTAAGAATGATTTTGATCTGTTGTTTAGTCTAAAATGTAAATGAGCCTCAAGGCACATAGAGGGGCTATCGAGTCATAGAATCTTTTATGGATCTCATTCTCCATGGGCATTTTCTGAGCTGCATACTAAATTTAGTAGTATAAATGGTAGTCCTGTTACGTACTCCTACTCAGCTGCTGGCATACTCCGTTTTCCATGTTTTATCAATAAGTCGATTTTGTGTCAACTTGTTTTAGCACGTGACAATCAGTCAAAAAAGGCCTCGCAAACTTGAGAGGCCTTTTTTGATTATTTCACAAATCAACAGCTGTATTGGAACAAGATGTGATCAGTTCTACAATTTTATTCTCCTTGCCATTGGCCGGCTCCATTTTGATTGCCATTCCCTATATAGTCATAAGGAGTTCCAGCGGCTACAAATTCACCTGCTGCCCAGATACCTTTTTCTATCGCTACACTTACTCTACCGCCGGCTGCTACATCTTCACCATACTGCATGAAGTCCATCATGGCCTCGGCTGAAGTAAATGAGTTTGTACTGTAGAGTCCTACGTCTGAGGATGTATCATCCAACGTTCTGTCAATTACAATCGTTTCATCAGGATCAAGTATTAAGTCTGCACTGGATAGGTCACTGATTTTGGAATAGGAAAACCTGTTACAAAGCCATATGTCTGTAAGGTCCAGTGGTCCATTGCCAAAGTTTTTCAACGTAATTTGATCTGTATTGGCATCTACTTTAAATAAACGCACATTAGGAGTAATTGTATTGGTCCACGAGCTGGCTCCATTTTGACTACCATCGCCTGTATAGTCGTAAGGAGTTCCGTTTTCTACAAATTCACCTGCCGTCCATATGCCTTTTTCTATCGCTACACTTGCTCTACCGCCGGCTGCTACATCTTCGCCATACTGCATGAAGTCCATCATAGCTTCGGCTGAAGTAAATGAATTTGTACTATACAGTCCTACATCTGAAGACGTATCGTCTAAGGTTCTGTCGATCACTATTGTTTCGTCAGGGTCTAGTGTTAGATCAGCCGTAGATAGTGCACTGATCTTTTCATAGCTAAACCGATTACATAGAAATATATCCGTAAGGTCCTGAGGTGCGTCGCCAAAGTTTTTCAATGTGATCTGATCTGCACCCGCATCTACTTTGATCAACCTGACGTTAGGTGTACCAAGCGTGCCGGTACCTGTCCAAAAGTTGGCTCCGTTTTGTGTGCCATTACCGGTGTAATCGTAAAGCGCTGCACCTTCTACAAATTCACCTGCTGTCCAGATGCCCTTTTCAACAGCTACATTTACCCTGCCATCAGTACCCAGGTCTGCTCCATACTGCATGAAATCGATGAGCGCGGTAGCAGAAGTAAAAGTATTGTCATTATAAAGACCTACGTCAGAAGTATTATTGTCGAAAGAACGGTCTATTGCGATCATTTCATCCGGGTCTAATGTGAGGTCTTCTGATGATAAGTTACTTAACTGCTCATAGCTTTTTAAGTTGCATATCCAATAGTCGCTGATATCTTTGGCAACAGTACCAAAGTTTTTCACATAAAACTTATCCTCTGAAGGGTCTACTTTCACCAATCGAATATTTGCAGATCCTTCCGGGACTGAATCGTCGTCGTCTCCACAGCTTTGAACTGAAAGCAGAGCTGTCATGCTAAAAAGGAATAAAATTGCACGTGTTAGGGTAGTGCTTAGGTTGTGTTTCATAATGCTTAGTATTATTTCATTTAATTTCAATCCATCACAACACGAGGATACATGGAAATGGGTTGCCTCAGTGGCATCGGGAATTATTAAAAGGACTATCAAAGTTCAGTGCTTTATACAGAGTATTTATGTGTAAATAACTCATTATCAGAGAGTAAAATCAATTTTTAAAGACTGGATAAACCTTGAAAAAAAATAAAAAAGATATGGATCTCTTCTGTTAAAATAAGTATGGCAATATCTGTTTTGTGCTCTTGTTAAGCTTTTTCGAAGAATTTTTTCAGGAGAGAAATACCTATACCTATTTCCGGCATATCACCCTTGATCATGTTGTTAAAAACAATTTTGTCTTTCTCTGTAATGGATGTGTAAAACCCTAACTTATCGATGTCCTTGAACCCCATTTGCCAGCTCGGGAAAATTCGTTTTTCTATTGGGCTATAGGCTAAGAGTGTAACATTAAAGTGGCGATCATCTAATTTTATTTTTTCGTACAGCTTAGATATTTCACTTGTTCCTTCTATGTATTGAATGAATCTATTCCTCGAATGTAGAAGAATACCGGTGATCTCCTCTTTAGAATTATTTCTTTTGCAGGATCTTAAAATATCTTCAATCTCAGCATCAGTGCAACTGGGGGTTCGAATACTTGAATAAATAAGTTGATATAATCCAGTCATCTCTGAGCTTTAATATTCTGACCAATAGCAGAATAAGTAAGTTAAGACAAGTAGTCGACAATACAAATTAATTGTCAAAGACTATGGTCGCACTTATGTAGAGATGATGGAGACTACTTTTATAACGTTGACCCTCTTAATAATTCTTCAGTGGTCATTCGTTTCTTACCGGCCAATTGTAATTCCATAACTTCCAACAGGTGGTCAGAGGTCTTGAAATAAAGTGTTTTCTTGTTGTCAGCAAGAAAATCTCCAGGTTGCAAATCAGGGAGTTGGTCATTCTCTGCCAATTTAACCCTGAACAGCTTTGTCACTTTTCCATTTACCTCTGTCCATGCACCCGGATAGGGAGAAAGGCCACGAATAAAATCATATACCTTTGTTGCTGGCTGGTGCCAATTAATCTCACATGTTTCCCGGAAGATCTTGGGCGCCCTGAAGAGTGTATTAGATTCCACCTGATCCACTTGAGGATAATCATTTTTTGCTATGGCCTGAACAGTTTTCAAAACAAGTCGGCCACCTTTCTCCATGAGCCTTTGATATAGACTGCCTACTGTATCATCAGGGTGGATCGGCTCTTTTTCCTGGAAAATGATCTTACCGGTATCTATTTCATGTTTTAAGAAAAACGTGGTAACACCAGTTTCTTTTTCTCCGTTAATAATGGCCCAATGGATAGGTGCGGCACCCCTGTACTGCGGTAGGAGCGAGGCATGAAGATTAAAAGTTCCAATTTTCGGCATGTTCCAAACAACCTCAGGTAGCATTCGGAAAGCTACTACTATTTGGAGGTTAGCTCCATAATCTCTGAGCTCTTCCAGAAAAGCCGGATCTTTTAAATTAGTGGGTTGTAAAACGGGAATGTTATGACTTACGGCAGATTCTTTTACGGGTGATGAAGCCAACTTTTGTCCTCGCCCTTTAGGTTTGTCCGGCGCTGTGATAACAGCTACTATGTTGAAGCCGTTTTCCACCAGAATATCCAGGCTTGGAACTGCAAAGTCCGGGGTGCCCATAAAAATTATCCGCAGTTCATTCATTAGATGTTGTCAGGTTTTAGTTCGTACGTGAAATTAAAGCAATCGGAAAGACTTTTAATCAGGAGTAGAGCCAAGTTTTGCTGATGCAAAGGAAAAATTGTATGTGATCAAACCTTAATTAGAACTAGGTGGAAAAAATAATTTCATTCAACATCTGTATACAGTAAGTAGCGCTTTCTCATCTCTTTGTAAGAGTCAAGTTGATCCTGCCATGAGTTTCGGATTTCCTTCTCCGACAGACCTGCCTTAATTTGGTCCATGGTATTTGATTGCCCCAGTAGTTTGTTGAAATAAGGCTTAAAGAAATTTTCCTTATTCTCAAATATCTCATAAGCCTCCAGTACATACTTCAAGGTGAAAGACGGGGCTTTTTTGAGCGACATCAGAGATTTTCCATAACAGGTTTCACCTTCTAACGGCGGATATTTGGACATGCCCTCAATGGACACAGGAGTAAAACTATAGTTAAAAGTACCTTCAAAAGATGGATGGCCAAACTGCAAGAATGGCTCATAAGTACCGCGTCCTATACTTATTGCTGTGCCTTCAAACAAAGCCAGGGAAGGGTATAAGCCTACAGCCAGGTCATTAGGCAGATTAGGAGAGGGTTTGACAGGTAATGGATAGATGGTAGCATGATCATACTGGTTCATCTGGATGACTGTGAGATCAGCTTTAATGCTATTTGTAAGCCACCCTTCTCCGTTGATCATTTTAGCCAGCTCGCCCATAGTCAGGCCATGCACCAATGGAATAGGGTGCATACCAACGAATGACTGGAAATCAGGATCTAATACCGGACCATCTATATACATGCCATTAGGGTTTGGGCGGTCAAGTACAATAAATGGGATATTGTTTTCCGCACAGGCTTCCATCACATAGTGCATCGTACTGATAAAGGTAAAAAAACGTACTCCTACATCTTGGATATCAAAGAGTACTACCTCTACATCCTGTAACATTTCTTGGGTTGGTTTTTTTGTTTTACCATAGATGGATAAGATGGGTATACCTGTTTTAGCATCCCGACCGTCGGCAATGGTAGCTCCATCTGACTTATCTCCGCGAAAGCCGTGCTCAGGTGCCATCACCTTGGTAATAGGGATTCCTAATGTGAGCAAGGTGTCCACTAAATGAATATCTCCGACTAATGCAGAGTGATTAGTGACCAGAGCAACTTTTTTATTCATGATTAATGGGAGGTATTGTCCTGTACGTGCTGCCCCTACAGTCAATAGTTTAGCTTCAGGCTGTGTATGTCTGCAGCTTAGGCTAATGAAAATGAGGAGAATAGATAACAATTGATTGTGAAAGGTGATCATCAACAGAAATTTCATGTGTTTAGTTACCAAACTTAAAGGTTATCATGGTATATAACATGTAACCTGCCAAAACTACGTTTTGTGCAGAACTTGCGTGTGTGCTATCTGTATTTTCTGAATTGTAGTATGATCTAATTGTTTTTTGAATGTTCGGGAGAATATTCTGCTGGAGTTGATAAATTTTAACACCCAAAAAATAGATAACGTAATACAGACGTTCTTAGATGGTTAATGCTTTAATTTGGAGGATGACTGAAACAGTAAAAGCCTTTTGAATTTTTCTTATTTTATATCTAAAAAGGTCAGCAAAGGAGCAACAGGTACTTTTTCTGCTACTATTCATAAAATAGCTGTTGGCAGTATAGCCATTGGATTGGC
This sequence comes from Fulvivirga sp. M361, assembly GCF_007097395.1. Classification (GTDB taxonomy): domain Bacteria; phylum Bacteroidota; class Bacteroidia; order Cytophagales; family Cyclobacteriaceae; genus Fulvivirga. The sequence goes on along the minus strand of NZ_VKDC01000011.1, from coordinate 42,393 downwards.
AGTGATGATCGTCTCTTTTTTAATCTTAAAAGGGTTTCAGAGTACTGTAACAGAAAAAATTTATAGTTTCAGTGCTCATATACAGGTTACCAAATATACATTGGGCAATTCTTATGATGAGGTACCCATTTCTTTAAATAACATTTTGTTTCAATCCTATGGCGAACTTGATCAGATTGATCATGTGCAGGAATACAGCCATAAGGCCGGGTTACTTAAAACCAAAGAAGAGATTTTAGGAGTTGTATTCAAGGGAGTGGGTAAGAGCTTCGACCTTTCCAGGTTTGGAGATAATCTGGTAGAAGGACGTTTTGTGGATTTTTCAGTTGACAGTTATTCCAAGGAGGTGGTAATTAGCCGTATCATAGCGGATAAGCTTCAATTGGCTATAGATGATGATATTATAGTGCATTTTTTTATGCAACCGCCACGGCCACGAAAACTTAAGGTGGTCGGTATTTATGAAACTAATCTTTCTGATTATTATGACGATAAATTTATCCTGGGAGATATAAGACTGGTACAACGTCTTAATAGTTGGCCGGACTCATTGGCGGGAGGCATGGAGGTGTTTGTAAAAAATACTCAACAAGTTGATAAGGCTGAATCTTTATTGGATGACCTGCTGGACTTTGACTTATTTGTAGAAAAGATCAGTGACAAATATATCCAGGTATTTGAGTGGCTTTTCCTTATCGACAGGCAGGTGAATATTTTCCTGGGTATCATATTATTAGTCGTGTGTGTAAACATGGTATCTATCATCTTGATCCTTATCATGGAGCGCACTCGGATGATAGGATTATTGAAAGCATTCGGCGCTACCAACCGACAGATCAGAGGTATATTCACATATAATGGAATAAGCCTGGTCCTAAAGGGTTTAATAGGGGGTAACTTTATTGGCCTTGGTATTTGTTTTATTCAGTATTACCTGAAAGTAATACCGCTTAATCCGAATGATTATTATATGAGCTATGTGCCTATTGGCTGGGATTGGCAAATCATTTTGACGCTGAATCTTTTAACCTTTACGGTGGTGAGCCTGATTGTTATGCTTCCCGGTATGATAATAGTACGAGTGAATCCTATTAAAAGTATCCGATTCGATTGAACAAGGACTTCGAAGGTCAGCTTTTACTTTTGTTTCGAGTGATAGATAATAGCCCAAAAATGGGTCCTAAGGCCAGTACCGTAAAAATATATTTTATTTCCCATTCAGTGACCATCCAATTAAGCAATTGTATACTTATAATGGTGATCAAAAAGCCAATAGAGTTGACAATGGTTAATGCTGTCCCCTTGGCGTCCTCCGGTGCCGACTGGGCTACAAGTGTAGAAAACTGTGGTGAGTCGGCAATAACACTTAATGTCCAGATGGACATGAGTCCTATAAAAGGCAACAGGCCAACCTCGAAGAAAAAGGGAGATAGAATACAACAACATCCCGAAATTAAAAGTGCGTAAAAAGCAGTTTTATGACTACCGATCCTGGTGGAAAGATAACCTCCGGCCACACAGGATATACCTCCTATGGCAATCATCCAAAAGGAGAGGAGGGACACATTCAGTGTAATGCTGTTATAAGAAGCATAAGCCTCCAGCAGACCAGGTATGAAAGCCCAAAATGCATATAATTCCCACATATGACCGAAGTAACCAAAGGCAGACAGACGAAATTCTTTTCGCTTAAAAACCTTAAAAAAGGAAGACAGGTCAAGTTTTGTACTTCTCTTCCGATAAGGGCCGTCAGGGACGAAAAGTACCATGAGTATGCCACCGGAAAGTGAGCACAGCGAGGTAGCTACCACTACATATTGCCAGGAGAGTATGTGATCAAAACTGCTCAAAAGGTGGGGAAAAGCTGTGCCCACGACGAGTGCTCCTACCAGGTACCCAAGGGCTTTACCCAGCCCCTGCTTATGATGATCGGCAGCTATTTTCATGCCTACCGGATAAATGCCTGCTAACAATAAACCTGTAGCAAACCTGGAGATCAGTAGAATGGAAAGCGCAGAGCCTAAAAAGATGATCAGGTTAGCCAGTGCACCAAGTACTGCACATGTGAAAAATACTTTTGAAGGAGAAAAGCGGTCGGCCAGTGTGAACAAGGCAAAAAGCAACGTTCCGGTAATAAACCCAAACTGTACAGACGAGGTGATGTACCCTACGACATCTGGTTGTAAGGCATAAGCGTCAATAATATTATTGACAACGGCATTACCCGCAAACCAAAGTGAGGTACAGGCAAATTGAGAAATAACGATGATCAGGAGAACCCAACTTTTAGAGGCACCTGTCATTCTGGTAGTAACGATAATTCAGGTATTGCAGGACCTTGATGATCAGTTAGCCGTATTAGATCCTGGTCAGAAGAGCTCAAGCCGGGATGTATTTTTTAAATAAACTATCTATCTTCATTTGTATTACACCGAAGAAGGCTTCTTTAAAAATAGAGGTTGACATTTTTGATTTCCCCCGTGTACGATCTGTAAAAATAATAGGTACTTCGTGGATATTGAATCCAAACTTTGTAGCGAGAAATTTCATTTCAATCTGGAAAGCGTAACCTACAAACTTTACGCTGTCCAGGGCAATACTTTCAAGTACATGCCTTTTGAAACAGACAAATCCGGCCGTAGTGTCATTTATAGGCATTCCCGTAATAAACCGAACATACATACTGGCGAAATAAGACATGATGACACGCCCCATAGGCCAGTTTACCACATTTACTCCTGATACATATCGTGAACCTACCGCCAGGTCAGCACCTTCTTCCGCACAGGCCGTATAAAGTCTTTCCAGGTCTTTAGGATTGTGCGAAAAGTCTGCATCCATCTCATAGATGTAGTCATAACGATTATCAATGGCGTATTTGAAGCCTGTTATATAAGCAGTTCCCAGGCCTTGTTTTCCCGTGCGTTCCAGCAGGTGTAGCTGACGGCCATCGTAATCTATTTGCTGTAGCTCTTTGACGATATCACCAGTACCGTCTGGTGAACTGTCATCAACGATCAGTACATCAAATTTCTTCTCCAGTGTAAAAACTTCTTCAATGATTAAGCGGATATTTTCCTTTTCATTGTACGTAGGTATTATGACCAGACTATCGTTCAAGAATTAATGCGGTTTATTGAGTGTTGACTAATTTAAGAAAACTTGATGAATCTTTAAGAATGTTAATTTGAATTAAGTTAAATGTCATTCTTTTAATTAACATTGAATTTTTCAACAAATTATCGAAATGTCCAAGCCTTGTATTTTTCTTGATAGAGATGGTGTAATCAACAAAGACTATGTGGATTATGTGTATTCATCCGAGAAGTTGACAATCCTGCCCGGAGTAGCGGGTGCCATCCGTTTATTGAAGGATACAGGTTATACTATAGTAGTTATTACTAACCAGTCCGGTATTGCCCAGGAGATCTATACACGTCAGCAAATGCATGAATGTCATGAACTTATCCAGAAAAAATGTGATCATGGAATTGATCATTTCTACTATTCACCATGGCATCCCAAGGTTACGGAAAGTCTTACCCGCAAGCCCGGATCGCTCATGTTTGAAAAAGCCATAGCGCGGTTCGATGTAGCTGTTGAAAGGTCATGGATGGTCGGAGATAAGGAACGGGACCTGGTACCTGCAAAAAAAATAGGTATCCGCACTATCCAGGTAGATCATAGTGATAGTACTATTGCTGACCATAAAACTAAGGACTTGGCTGAGGCCGTTGGGATCATTCTTTCCAAGGGATAAAGCTCAATCACTCAAAAATACCCACAAACTCTTCGTTTTTTGAGCTTTTGAGGCCACGGTACATTCCTTTGGTATTAAAGGGCATTACAATATGGCCATGTTTATCAATGCCAATTAATCCACCTCTTCCTCCTAATGCAGGCAGTTCTTTATGAATTACTTCGTTTGATGCTTCTTGTAGGGATTGTTTATTGTACATCATTCGTGCTGAAATATCATAAGCTACGGCAGCACGTATAAAGAACTCTCCATGGCCGGTGCAAGAGATGGCACAACTGTCATTGTTTGCATATGTGCCTATCCCAATGAGAGGTGTATCACCAATACGTCCATATTTTTTATTTACCATACCACCTGTAGAGGTGCCTGAGGCAAGGTTTCCTTTTTTATCTAGAGCGACGGCACCAACCGTCCCAAACTTTTGCCCGTCCTCATCGTGATCGAGCTGAACTTTGTCATTCATCAGGGCCTTTTGCCATTGTTTATACCTGAACTCATCGTAGAAGTATTCTTTAGATTCTATTTCCAGGTTATGATCTTTGGCAAATTCTGTTGCTTGTTCACCACTGATCAAAACGTGTTTTGTTTTAGTCATCACAGTGTGTGCAAGTTTGATGGGATTTTTTACATACCCGACACTGGCCACAGCACCTGCTTTAAGCTTTTTCCCCTCCATAACAGCAGCGTCCATTTCATGAGTGCCGAGATGTGTGTATACAGAGCCCTTCCCGGCATTAAACAAATAGCTGTCTTCAAGAATAACAATTGCCTCAATAACCGCGTCTATTGAGCTCCCTCCTTTGTGTAATGTTTGATATGCCATGCTATAGGCTCTTTTCAATGTTTCTTTGTATGCCTCAGCCTTCCATTTGGTCATTTTTGCTCTAGAAACGGTGCCGGCTCCACCGTGTATGGCAATACCATATGCCTTCATGATTTATGGTTTTGTGTACGTTTTCTAGTTGTGGTTAATATTTTAAATAGCTCCTGGGATTTGATATTAAGGCTATTGAACACAGGTATGTCTGTATATTCACTCAACTCTTTAATATGAAGCGGAGAACTTGAACATACTCCTGAAATGGCATCCGGTATCAAATTGAATTTGTTTTTTAATACTTCCAGTCCGCCTATGGCACCAAAGGAATCTGCCGCACAAAAGATAAGTTTGTGTATTCTTTTTCTTACAGTTTCAGACCGAAGTAACATAGCGGTCTCTCTTTGATTAATACCATCTGCAAATTCTACCACCCAGTAATTCTCCTTGTTATTCGCGTATTTCATGTCTAGTTTATCAAAAATAGTAGTGACCTCACTTTCATCAATGAGGTAGGTTGCAGGATATCCCATAAATGAAAAGTCAGAATAATGAGTAGCGCCAGCATCATTCATGCTCAGGATGTCTTTAAGGCTGGCCGTGCCTGTTACTTTTGAAGCTCGTACTTCTTTGTCATGAACTGATAGTGCATAAACACAGGCCGTAGCAGCAGCACTTTTTCCGGAGTTCATGGCAGTGCCGATAGCCAGGATAAGCTTAGCCCTGGGGAATTTCTTTTCAATATTTTTTGGTTTGATCAGGCTGAAAGACCTTGTATTTAGGATCTCTCCCGTCAGATCACAAGCATATCCAATAGGTTTTATCGTTGTAGGTGAAATGACCTTACCACTTTTCGATACCACCTGACCTATAACTCCGGAACGTGCCAATAAATCAAGGTTTTCAAAGTTAGTAGTATCGGGGATTATACCCTCATAATAATCTGGTGCATAGCGATTGCCAAACACAAAAGTAGCTTTAGTCCCGGGGTGAATAGTATGTATTCTTCCCTGGCTGTTCTCCAATGAACTATGCTGTCCTATTGTATCGACCTGGCCATACAATACGTCACCAATTTTCGGAGGTTGTTCAATAGGGATATACCCTTTAATAGCTTTTCTGGGTAGGGTATAGGCCGCACTCGGCATTCTAAAGCCTTTATCAAGTTTCTTCATTTCATTCACAATTTGTGAATGAAAAATATGAATGTTAATTGAGATTTTTAACGATGCAGATAATATTTATTATAACAAGTAAATCGAGTCATACACATAGTATATTGTACTTGCAATACAATGAATAATAAAATTCGTTTAATTGTGTTCCCTCGGATGCCCTGTTTAATCAGTATAAGTCCTAATTAATTCTTCTGCCATGATGTTACCCTGCATCCAGGCATGATCTAAGGGAGTCAATCCACGTGCGTCTTTTAGGTCATATTGAGCTTCTTGCGCTAGTAATTCGCTTACTACGTCAGAGCTACTAAAGGTAACGGCGAATGTAAGTGCTGTAGCAAGGTTGTAGTTTTGCAGGTTGACAGAAGCTTTATGCTGCAAAAGAAGTTTTACGTAATATGAATAACCTTTGAACACAGCTCCCATTAATGCGGTATTGCCAGAGTTATCCTGAGCATCTACATGTACTGATTGAGATAGCAAAAACTTTACAATATGAGGATGATCATTATATACGGCCAGGATCAGGGGAGTGTAACCTTTGTCATCCTGGCTGTTGAGTATATCAAGGTGGTGTATGCTGAGTTTTTTTATTACGTCAAAGTTACCGGTACGACATGCATCGAAAATACCGGGAAGTTGCTGCCCCTTAAGCTGGCATGATAAAATATTGAACAGAATAAATGTTAATGTGAGTTTTATGTTAATCATTTGTGTCAGAATTGTCTTTATTTCGTTGCAATGCTACGATCCACAGAAAGATGAAGCAGAGATCAGGATTTTAGGGATCCACGAAGTCCTTCATTCCAAATCCCAATGCTTGTGCTACTCGCATGCCATAGTCTTTGTCTGCCCGGTAAAAATAAGTCACCATCTTTTTTTGTATGTTTTTGTCTGTTACCTGCCCCAGATCACCACTTAAGTTGGCAATCAAATGATCTTGATCTACTTTGCTCAACGAGCGATAGAACTCACCCGCCTGGGCAAAATCATTTGTCTTGGATATACTTTGCTGCATGATCGTTACATTTTTTAAGGTTGATTTGGAATAGCGATAATCCGTATTTTCAGCTAGTGAGACTTTATTGCTGGATTGATAATTGATATCCGCATGTAAAAAATCATCGTTTCTGGCGCTTAAATAGCTATCAGAATTATAGTTTACGGCTTTATTTTTAGGCTCGTTAACATCTATTTGTAAGTAATTAGGCCCTAACCTGTGGAGGTGTGTATCGAAATAGGAGAAAAGCCTGCCTTGTAATAACCGATCTTCCGAAGACTCTACACCCGGGATCAGAGAGCCACGAGAAAAGGCGATAGATTCTACTTCCTGAAAGTAATTTACAGGATTTCTGTTCAACGTCATGGTAGCGATCTTTACTTTGTTAATTTTATCGGCTGGCCAATCTTTGGTAGCGTCCAGTGGCCAGAAATCGAAGTTGTGTATGTCTTCAGGCTTGATCATCTGCACGTATAGGTTCCATTGGGGATGATTGCCCTCTTTTATATTATTGAATAATGATACTGTTGCGTGCTGCCAGTCTTTGGATTGCTGTATACTGACTTCTTCTGAACTCATATTTTTCTCTCCTTGCTTTGATACCCAGGAATATTTTACATAAGTCACTTCACCTTTATTATTGATCCACTTAAAACCATGTACACTGCTGCCGTTTATGTATTGATAACCCAGTGGAGTGCCCAGGTCTGTCCAAAGCCGGGTGATCATATGAGTAGCCTCAGGGATGTTAGAAAAGAAATCAAAGAAACGGTTAGGATCTTGCTTATTAGTTACCGGGGAAGGTTTCAGAGAGTGTACCATGTCCGAAAATTTCATGACATCACGGATGAAGAACACCGGAAGGTTGTTACCCACAATATCATAATTGCCTTGCTCGGTATAAAACTTCACAGCAAAACCACGAGGATCACAGGCTGTTTCAGGTGAGCCTTTACCATGAATTACAGTAGAAAACCGTACAGCCAGCTCCGTTTTTCACCTTTTTGGTTGAATGGTGCTGCCATAGTGAATTCAGACATGTCGGCCGTAGCTTCAAAATGACTGAATGCACCTGCCCCGCGTGCACGTACCACCCGTTCCGGGATACGCTCCCTGTCAAAAGCTGCCAGCTTTTCTATCAGGTGAATATCTTCAAGCAGAACGGGGCCATATTCTCCGGCAGTTTTGGAGTTTTGATTGTCCCCTATGGGGGCGTCTGTGTTAGTTGTCATGTCTTGTGCAAAGGCCCCGGCTGTGCAGAGTAAAACAAGACCGATCGATAATAGATTTTTCATAGATACTTGAGTTTGTTGGATCAATTAATGTGAACTCAAAAATCTACCAGATAATGATATTATTCAAATCAATATATTCAATTGCTTATTTATAAAACAAATATTGATGGCCGGATCTTTATCAGTAGCGCAAAGCATTTGGTTTATCCTTTTTATAGATGAAAGTATCACGATAAAAAAGAATTATCTAATTGAATAAAGGACAGCTTCCAAAATGGAAGGCGGAAATTTTATTGATTTTTAATGATAAACAGGAAGGGGCTTGAAAAACAGTGGTATTTCAGAGATTTATCTAGTTTATTCCACAACTGTACCACTGATTTCGAACTCCAGTGGTTCATAAATATCTTCTACAAAATTGAGCGATGTGCTGAAACCTGTTACCATGTGCCGTGTGAAGTCAAAATTAAAGTCAAAAACAGCTGTTGACCTATGTTCACCCGTTATAGCAGGTGCCTGGACACTCAATACATTAATTTTGCCCTCCTGGCCAGGGTTTATATCTCCAGACCCACCTTTAGTGAGACTGGCGCTGAAAAGTTTATATTCAGATCCACCGGTGGGTGTTTTGATATTTATATATGAATTTGGAGATAATGGAGGGATTGGGTGATTGCCTTGATTTATCCACTTCATTATGCCAAAACCTTGATAACTATCTCCTATTGTGATGTCTGGTGTGACAAACTTTATTTCCTCCAGTTGTATAGGTTGAGGAACGTCAACGATAACCTGGAAAGTTTGAGATTCATTGCCATAGAAGTTAGTTACGCGGATATTAATTCTATTAGGGTATTTAAAATCAATGGCCTTACCCTCAGTGGGGTAGTCGATAAAGGGTCCGTTGTCTTTACTATACTCAAGGGTAGCCCCTTCATACGTTATAGTGGGGATCAACGTAGAAAAATCTGTACCTACGGGTACCAGGATAAACACAGCCCGACTGTTTCCTAACGTTGGATATTCGGTAAATTTTAACGCTTGAATATCTGAGGATAACGTAGGATTCCGGCTTTTTTCAAACTTAAAACTCGTTAGTTCCAGCTTCCCTCCAGTCGGATCTTCTTCTATAACCACTTCAACATCGTAGTGGATGATTTTATCACCATCTCTTGTAGAATTGATCTCATAGGTGAAGGGTGACCCAACAGATAATACTTTTGAACCGATACCTGGAATTATATTGAATTTTGAAAGGTCGAAATTAACAGACCTTAAACTCAGAGATCCCAGACGATCGGCATAAGATATTGTAATTTTAATGGAGCCATGTTCGATCTCTTCAGCGTTGTCATTGAATTTTGGCTGCACAATATCAATATCTAAATAGTCAGCCTCAGTTAGTGGAAAGTCACTCAATAGAGCATCTTTGATATCAACACTGGTTGTACCCACGCTTGGTCCGTCATCAGAGCTACAACAGGTTAAATTAATTATGCATAGGAAGAAAAAAGAAATGCGTGCAGCTTCAATGATAACCTTCATGGTAAGTAATTCTAATACTTAATTAAAATAGTTAGTTCTTATTTATGTTAGACAGCAAATATTACTAAAAGGTGACAAACTTGTAATATGATCGTTGATGATGCAATGTGAGGAGTGAAAATAAGTAGCTGATTTTTTGAGTAATAGCTTCAGATAGATTACTAATAGAGTTTTTAAGGTCTATTTTTTTGATGTTGCATCTGAAGCTTTTAGTTCTGTTATTTTAATGCGGTTCTTTGATATAGTTAAGGACTTTTTAGGATTGAGGAAGTTATATATCAACAAGCAACAGTGTGTGTATGTGGCTGTAAGGAAATAATTCACCTGAACATAGTAGAACTATGCTCAGGTGATATTTGGTTTTGTATTCGATACTTCCTTTACCGTAATCCTAGTGCTACCCTGATCATCTCAGGTCAATACAAAACATAAAAGTGCTTTGATCTTGAAGGTATAATCTGCTATGTATTTTAGGTGGTATTTATTTCATTAGTTACCACACCTTAAGTCCAGGAAATAATTTCCAATAATTATATTTCTTGAGAGGTTCTCAGTTATTCGGCCTTCACTGGTGAGTTTCTGGTCATTGTATTCTGCCGAACGACTATCAAGATAGTATCTATCACCGCGTTTCAGTGTCAAATCTCCGGAAAGTATTATAGGTCTGTTAGGGCTTACAAAAATTGTTAAAATCTCATCCACCCGAAAGTTATCACCTCGCACTACTTGTTCGACTGAATAATCATTACTGCTCACGGCTATAAAATAGAGCCAGTTGTCAAAACCAGGGTCAAAGTTAAAAAGGTCGGGAAATCTACGTCTGAGCTCACCTAGGGTAAAACAGGTTACAAAAGAATAATTCCTAGGTTGTCCATTTATGGTTAATGTAGCATTACCTTTACTAAAATTCAGTCCATCTATTGTCGTTTGTTCCTGATCAGAAAAGCTGAAACCCTGAGGTGCTGAAGTATATTCATTTGATCCTATTCCTAAGAAGGGGCCTCCAGGCGAAAAATTTATTGCCATTCCATTAGGAAGGACACCGGAAAAATTTAGACCCTTAACCAATTCCAGAATTTCGAGACTTATTCTTCTGTCCCTGTCCTGCTGACTTATTATTCCTGAGCCTTCCTCATCATTACAGCCTGACAACAACAGGAGCAGAACGGCGAGGTATTTATGGGTGTAGGTAATGATCCGTTGACTAAAAAACATATCCAAGTCTTATATCCACGTTTACGTTAGGGCCGATGTCAAAAGCACTGCCACGTTTTAACGGGTCTGGCTCTTGAAAACCGGTCACATCACTTTCAACTTCTACATCCAGTAACCTGGTTACCGAAGCGCCGAAACCCATTTCTGTCCCCAGATAAAGTTTTTTGGCCACATAAAAGTCCAGGCCTGCTATAGCGTTTGCTCCAATCCTGAAAAAACCATTGTCATTTTTCCGTAAAGTGTAATTAACATCGTCGCCATTTTGTACCTCTGACTTAAACCTTGAGATCTGGTATCCAAGGTCCATTTCCATTCCAAAATAAGGAGAGAGTTTCTTAGTGCCTTTCAAATGCCACTCATAACCAGGGCGGATGTTAAGTGAAAAAATGGCTGTTCGGTCTTTTAATTCACGCAGGTTGGTATTTGAGACCGCTTGCTGGGTAATGTCAGAGTCTACATCATATCCCAGGAAAACGTTCAGGCGAACCGCTTTATTCGGTGATTTGAAAAAACGTGCTCTAATGCCATTGATGCTAACAGGGTTATCACCAAAAGGCTCAAATTGTACCTCTAATGAGGTCTCGCGTGCTTCCGGCTTGTAAGAATTTGTGGCATCTTGTGTTGGTGCAATAGTTGTATTTTCATCCGTCTGCTGTGCCAGTGTGGCAAGTGACAGGGTTAGCATTACGAGGGTACTAAAAAGTTTCGTCATGTTAGTTGAGTTATGAAGTATGGTTGATTTATTTGATATAGACATTTAGTTTGCCAAAGTGATCGATGAATACAGGTGAACCCTGGTGAAAGTTTAAACGAGAGATACGGGATGAATTTTTAGGCATTTCGAATGACTTAATTTGAAAAGAGCCGTTTTCATAGACTCTGTAGGTATTCGAATTATCGGTAACATACACCTTACCCTGAGATTTCACCAGGCTGTGCTGGTATTGGAGAGAAGAAGATGTTATTGATCCTGAGTTTGTATTAATACCATAGACCTTATAATTTCTGTTGTCGAGTAATATTACGTTGTTTTTTCCCGCTTGCGCATGAAAACGGGACATATCCGAATAGATAGGCCATGAATTGGTATATGCTTTGACGTGTATGGTTTGTCCTTGAATTGTGATGACATGGTTCGCATTGCGTGTGACGATATGAAGAACATCATCATCACTGGCAATGGCTAATACCTGAGAGGATGTGGAATTCGTCTCATCTAAAACATTCACAAACTCTTGCCATGAAGCGCCTGCGTCCGTGCTACGATAAATGAGATGACTATATTCCCTTGCATATATATAATCTCCGTTTTTCATGATGATCATGTCATGATTCCCCCAGTTATTTGGCAAAGAGATGGACTTCCAGGATTGTCCATAGTTATTTGATATGCTTAACCCATTTCCATAACGGCTCTTTGCATACATATGACCATTTTCAGCATACGCTATTTCTCTGTAATTGGAGGTTTGAGGTGAGCTGTTAGTCGTCCACTCTCCATTGACAGGATCGGTAGTAGTGTAAACACTCTGGTATGTGATCACGCTGATATACTTATCATTGGAGATGACAGAATTATTAGAATAGCTACCAAAAGTTTCACAGGATTGAAACCAACCTTGTTGAATCTTCTTGGCCTCTGCTGTTATCTCGAAAACTTCTACATCAATACACCCGTTTTTGGCCAGCCCACATACATTGTCTGTTATTTTTAATGTTTGGTTTGGTTCTGTACATCCTAGTTGCCAGCTTATGGATATTGTATCGCTGTTATAATGATTTACATGAGTGAATACCCCATTGTCCGATGCCTCAAACTTTAAATTTCGCCTTACAACCCTGCCGGTCAAATCGGTTATGCGAATTTTAATTACTTCATCCAGCGCTTGACCAAATACTCCACTCTGTTCGTCCCCCTGTATAATGGTGTAAATATGATCTCCTATTATTATTGCTTTTGAACCGAGATTATCAGGTTCCGGCTCGTCATCATCACAGGAAAATGCACATAATATCGCTAAGAAAAGGAAAGTATATTTTGAAAAAGCCATCATAACTATAAATTGTATTTATACACGAATATAAATTCACTTTTTGCCTACACAAACTAAAAATTTGATTATTTAAGACGTTGTAATACTGATTTTCATCAGTAATTCGGATGTTCGAAGGTTCCGTTACCATGAGGGACCCGATTAAATTTCTTAGTACCCGGATAGAGAAAGCTAACCTAAATAAAAAGGCAGACCATGAACGAGTGTCGAGTCAGATGATTTAAAGTGCTGATTATAAGAATGCTTGTGTCTTTTGAAATTCTCAGACACGAAATGATTGAAAAACCTGACCCCTCAAAAACTATTTACTATATTGACGCAAAACAGTCTGAAAATTCAGTGGTTTTGATAAATATGACGGGCTTAAAATGAAATTACTTTGGTCAATATTTTTTTTACTTATGGGGACGTTAGTATACTCCCAACACAGTAAAACGATTGACAGTCTCTACCATGTTCTTGCCACTGATCTCAATGCCAGCAAGAGAGCTTATGTATTGGATGAGCTATCTTACCAATGGTTTACGAGAAGCCTGGATAGCTCACTTTATTACGGACGTTTGGCATATCAGGCTTTTGAAGTGTTAGAGGAGCCAAAAGGGCTGTCTCAAAGTGCTACCTCAGTGGCAGTAGCTTTTCATTACCTCAATCAATGGGATAGTGCAGCATATTATTATAAACAGGCACTGCAAATCAGGAGAGACAGTAAGGATACGGCAAAGGTAGCTTCTTCGCTGAATAATCTGGGGGTCATGTTCATGAGTCTGGAGGAGTATAAGGTTGCTACGGACCATTACATTGAAGCGATGCGTGTAAGAGAACAGCTATATGACAGCCTGGGAGTAGCAATAACAAAGTTTAACCTTGGTCTGATCTGTAAGAAACAAGGTAATTATCCCAAAGCCATAAGCTATTATATGGAGGCAAAAGAAGTCTTTGAGCATTTTGGTAAAAGTAATTACCTTGAGACATCGCTGCTTAACCTGGGCTCCATTTACAACACTATTGGCGACTTTGAAAAAGGTGTGTTTTACAATTTAAAGTTAGTGCGCCTGGCAGAAGAACGAGCGTCACAGCGTAATCTGGCCAAAGCGTATGTGAACCTGGGTAATGCTTATCAAGGTTCAGGTCAGTTGGATAGTGGCCTGTATTATGTAAAAAAGGGATTGACTTTTTTTCAGTTGGAGAAAGATACGCTGAATATTTCTCATTCACTGTTGTCCATAGCCCAACTATATTTTGATAAAAAAGATTTCAATAACGCAATTACTTATTCCGAAAAGGTAGATGATTATAGTAAAAATCTGAATAACAATGAGTTAATGATTTCAAATCAATTGCTCATAGCCCAGGCTTACGCGTCAAAAGGCAGGTACAGACAAGCTTATGATGCCATGAAGCAATCATTTGAACAGAAGGATTCTCTGCTGAACACCTCTTTGAATGAGACTATTACTGAACTCACACTGAAATATGAAACGGAGCAAAAGGAAAAAGAGATCGCCACGTTAAAGATTGAAAACCAACAAGCTGAAATTGAGCAACAGCGCTCCGTAAACCAACGAAATGTTTTCATTTTTATCGCCGGGTTGTTGATTTTAGGCACAGTCTTACTTTACCTGCTGCTTAAAGCCAAGTCGAGGGCAAATGCAGTTATATTACAGTCGTTAGCGGATAAAGAAACATTACTTAAAGAGATCCACCATAGGGTAAAAAACAATCTTCAGGTGATTTCCAGCTTGTTGAGCCTGCAGTCCAGGTTTATGGATGACGACGGGGCCAGAAAAGCGGTGAATGAAGGGCAAAACCGGGTAAAGTCTATGGCATTGATCCATCAAAAGCTTTACCAGCATGACAACCTCAGTGGAGTGGAGGCCCTGGATTATATACAAAACCTTGCAGGTTCTCTAAGAGCTGCTTACGGCATTGATGGCGATAGGGTAGCAGTTGATCTTGATGTAGATGAGCTTAACATCGATGTAGATACTATTATTCCCATTGGTCTCATATTGAATGAATTGATCAGTAATTCTTTTAAACATGCTTTCCCTGACGGTCGTAAGGGACAAATATGCATTGGTCTTAAATCTGTGGAAGGAAAGCTCAAACTAACTGTAAAAGATGATGGTATTGGAAATAGTGATATTAAGCAAAATACTGAGACTTTTGGTCTGCGCATGATCACATCGCTTTCCAGGAAACTGGATGCTACTATTGCCACTGATCATGAGCATGGTACAGCTACTACACTCTCCATTTCCAGCTATAAATTAGTATAATTGTAAGTGCAAAAGTCAGTACTTATTGTAGAGGACGAGCCTTTGATAGCAGATGATCTAAGTTTTCATCTCAATGATTTGGGCATTCAGGATGTGAAAGTGTCGCTGAGTTATGACCAGGCCCAACAACAGTTACGGACTAGCAATTTTGACCTGGTACTATTGGATATCAACTTATCCGGTGACAAAGATGGTATCGATCTGGCACATTTCATCAATCAGCAACGTCCGGCGCCCTTTGTTTTTGTTACTTCGTACTACGATGCTGCTACACTTGGCCGGGCCAAGGAAACAGACCCCTATGGATATATCGTCAAGCCATTTGATAAACAAGAAGTCTATGTTAATGTGGAAATGGCCTTCCATAAAATAGACCTTAAAAACCGTACGCCGGAACGTTTTTTTATTAGAGAAAAAGAAGGGATCATACCCATTGAACCGGCGGATATCCAGTATGTGGAAGCATTTGATAACTATGCAAAAGTATTTACCAGCGACCAGTTCCACATTATAAGTCATACACTCAAAAGCATAGAGAACAAACTGTTACCTTTTGGTTTTGAGAGAATTCATAAATCTTATCTTATCAATTTTTCAAGGTTAACCAGGATAAGTGAAGGTCATGTGTACTTTGGTGAAAAGGCGCTACCGATTGGAAGGGCGTTTAAAACAGCTTTTATGTCCAAACTTTCTATGCTGTAGCTAAGGTTAGCTTAAAAAAAGTAATCAATGGCTTAATTAACATTAGAATAAAAGCCTGGGGTATATCATCTTAGTACTTGAGGGTCATGTTAAAAGGAGTGCAATAAGGCCTTTTATCATTAATTCTACTAACTCATCTCGAGATACTGTCGCTTCCTAAATAAACCAGGTCGTTTACTAAAAACCGTTATGGTATTACATTATCCCGGACTATTTTCCAGAGTTAAAATAGTTGGCCATGATACATATAATCGGGGTTTTAAAGCGATTCCTACTTTTATTGACAATCCTGTTTGTCTTTTGCCATGGACAGCTGAAAGGGCAGTCATTTATTACCACCTGGCAAACAGATAATCCGGGAACCTCCAATGACAATGAGATTACCATACCTACCACAGGAGGAGGTTATAACTATACCGTGGATTGGGGCGATGGAACGATGGACGCCGGTGTCATTGGAAATATTACGCATACCTACGCGGTTCCGGGCACTTATACAGTGGCTATTTCAGGTACATTTCCGAGAATCTTCTTTAATAACGGGGGCGATCGTCAAAAAATACTAACAGTGGAGCAATGGGGTGATATCTCCTGGACTTCCATGGTGGCTGCATTCAGGGGGTGTACTAACCTGACGGTTCCGGCACCAGATGTCCCGGACCTGTCCGGGGTAACAGATATGTCCTCTATGTTTCGTGGCGCCAGTGCGTTTAACAGTGATATAAGTGGCTGGAACGTAATTTCGATCACTACCATGGTGGACCTTTTTCGTGAAACCAGTTTATTCAACCAACCCCTGAACGCCTGGACTGTTGATAATGTGACAGATATGGAAAGCATGTTTTTCTTTGCTAATTCATTTAACCAGGACTTAAGTGGCTGGAATGTAAGCAGCGTCACTAATATGCGTTTAATGTTTGGCGGGGCTTCTTCTTTTAATCAGAATATTGGTGGCTGGACCGTGGACAATGTTACCAACATGGATCAGCTGTTTGCCGGAGCCCAGGCTTTCAATCAGGATATAAGTGGGTGGAATATGAGTAACGTTACTAATATACGTTCGATGTTCAGTAGTGCCAGCGCCTTTAACCAGGATATTAGCGGCTGGACGGTTAGCAGTGTTACAAATATGAGTAACCTGTTTAGAAGCGCAGTTGTTTTTGATCAGGATATCAGCGGCTGGGTGGTGGATAATGTCACTAATATGCGGGGTATGTTCAGTAATGCCCAGGCTTTTAATCAAAACATCAGTAGCTGGAATGTAGACAATGTTACAGACATGAATAGCATGTTTGAAAACGCCGTTTTATTCAATCAAAACATTAGCGGCTGGGCAGTGGGGAGTGTCAATGATATGAACTCTATGTTTGCTGGTGCTACTGCCTTCAATCAGGACATTACCGGGTGGAACATAAGTAGCGTACAGGATATGCGCTCAATGTTTTCCAATGCCTCATCGTTTGATCAGAACCTGGGCGTGTGGGATGTGAGCAATGTTCGTTTTATGTTCAACATGTTTAATAATTCCGGATTGTCTCTTACTAATTATGACAATTTATTGATTGGGTGGGCAGCTTTGCCTTCCTTACGAAACAATGTGAATTTTGGGGCTTCCGGTATCTTTTATTGCAGTGCTCAAACTGCCCGTGACTTTATCATTTCAAGCTATAACTGGTTTTTTACAGATGCCGGACAGGGTTGTATTGCAGTATATGACGGAGGCGATACCAGTGGTACAGAAATAACCAATGGTCAGTCAGAGGCTATTGACTATGGTTCCGGAACTTTGGGTGTAGGGAAAATACGCAGTTTTACCATCGAGAACAGGCTTGCGGTAGATATCACGAACCTGGATGTTACCATAACCGGAACGGAGTTCAGTACAGCAGCCTCTTTACCTACTACATTGACGGCCGGAACTACGTTAACGATTGATGTTGATCTGCTTGGCACAACAGTTGGTTCGTTTACAGAAACATTGTCCATCACCAGTGATAACTTTAGCAATACCTTTGAATTTATACTAACAGGTGTTGTTACGGCTACACCTGAACCGGAGATAGTAGTATTTGAAGGCACAACTACTGCCAGCACGCAAATACAGGATGGACAAACCAGTCCATTCGACCTTTTTCAAGGACCCAGAGGAACTGACCTAACCCGAGAGATAACCATTACAAACATAGGAGCAGCGGCACTTAATATTTCAAATATATCCATAACAGGAACGGCCTTTACCTTGGGAGCAGTACCTCCCACCTCAATTGTTGTTGATGGTATGGAAACGATCCAAATAGTGTTAAGTGGCGTAACAAGCGGTGTGTTTTCGGAGACACTTACCATTACCAATAATGATTCTGATGAGGCCATTTTTAATTTTGATGTCGAGGGTGAGATCATTGGGCCGGATATCGCAGTATTTGACGGGACTAACATATTTTCAGATCCGGAAATATTTGATGGTCAGGTAGTAAGTCTTGATCTTGGATCAGGATCATTAGGTGTTGATGTTGTAAGACAGATCACCATTGCCAACTTTAATGCCTCTGACTTAACTATTTCTGATATTTCTATAACCGGTACGGCATTTAGCCTGGTAGCTGCTACCCCAATAACCATTGATGCCGAAATAGATGGAATAATATCCAGGGTAACGTTGGACCTGGTACTGAGTGGGGCAGCTCCGGGCTCCTTTGATGAAACGCTTACTATCACTAGTGATGACGATGATGAGCCGCTTTTTGATTTTCCCGTAAGCGGTGAAATTACCGGTACTCCTGCACCTGAAATAGCCGTCTTTGATGTTTCCCCTGCTACAGAGATCTTTGATGGACAGGCAGTGGCTATTGACTATGGTTCTGATACTCAGGGAAACAACATTAATCGCCAATTCATTATTGAAAACCAGGGTTCTTCAACCTTGAATATTAGCAGTATATCCGTTACAGGAACGGCTTTTAGCCTGGTCGGAACAGCACCTCCTGCTATAGCTTCCGGAAATTCAGAAACCATTGAAGTTATATTAAGTGGTTCCAGCACAGGCACATTTACAGAAGTATTGACGATTACCAATAATGATTCTGATGAGGCCATTTTTAATTTTACTTTGACCGGGGTAATAACTGCTACACCAACTCCCGAGATATCGCTTTTCCTGGGGCCGGATGCGTCAGGTCTTGCTATAATGGACGGACAGGCCAGTGTTGTTAATCTGGGAAGCGCTGATTTAGGTACAGATATTAACCAGACATTTACTATTTCTAACACGGGGTCAGGGGTTTTGACGATTTCCAATATAGCCATTACAGGCACAGCCTTTTCTTCTCTCACAGCCACTCCTCTCACCGTTACTGCCGGGAACATCAATAATTTTATGATTACTCTGAGTGGGGCTTCAGTAGGTACTTTTAATGAAACACTGACCATCACCAGTGATGATGCAGATGAAGCAAGTTTTGACTTTCCAATTACCGGCACTATTACTATGCCCAATACCTTACCCACCATTAGCACGGTAGATGACGTCATTATAGATGAGGATGGCGCAACAGGCAATATACCATTTACCATAGGTGATGCTGAAAGTTTACCCGGTGATCTGATAGTTACGGCAACTTCCGATAATACTACCCTGATCACCGATTCAGGCATAATGTTGGGAGGTACCGGTACTTCACGCCTTATTACCCTGACGCCTGAACCTGATCAGAATGGTAGTGCCAACCTGACCCTAACGGTTGATGATGGTGTGGCTACCATTAGTGAAACGTTTGTACTCACAGTAAATGCCGTCAATGATGCGCCACTCATTACCGGTCAGGTAGTCTTATCAACTCCTCAGAATACGACACTTACATTAGATGTTAATGATGTTATGGTTACTGACCCTGACAATAATTTTCCAACAGGTTTTACCTTGTTTGTCAACTCAGGAAATAACTATACGGCTGAAGGTACTACGATAACACCGGCAACAGATTTTGCGGGAGCGCTCAATGTGCCTGTGGTTGTAAATGACGGACAGGATGACAGCCCCGTGTTTGATCTGTTGATAAACGTAATAGCGGGAGAAATTATGGTCGAAATAGATGGTATAAGCCAGGCAAGCGGAGGAGACATCGTGTTTGATGATGTGTTGATAGGTACTCAAGACACACAAGAGTTTATCATCACAAATACAGGCACGATACCTTTGATTATTACCAATATTACCATCAGCGGTGATGACTTCCGGCTGATCAGCCCAATTCCCGACCCAATTGCATCAGGAGGTAGCAGTACACTATTAATTGCCTTTTCTCCAACGACTACAGGGGTCAGAACCGGACGGATTACTATAGAGAGTACGTCAGCTGAAGACTTTACGGCTACACTCACTTCTAATGGCCTGAGCGAAGCACCACCTATTGAAATATTCAATGTGGTAACAGTACAGGCTAACAACAAACACGACCATTTTGAGATCCGAAATATTGAGTTCTATGATACTAATCGGGTGTTCATTTATAACCGTTGGGGTAATGAAGTGTATAAGACCACAGATTATGATAACACCAATAATCGATTTATTGGTCTGTCTGACAGTGGAGAAGAACTGATAGACGGAACGTATTATTATGTGATCGAACTCAATAGCGGTGAAATCACTAAAAATGGCTTTTTCCTTTTAAGAAGATAAGATCATGTTGAAAAAATATATACTGCTACTGGGGTTCTTTTCAATGATCATACCTGTATGCCTGCAGGCACAGCAAGATCCATTGTATAATATATACACATTTAATCAATATATGATCAACCCGGCTTATGCCGGAATTTACAATAATTTTAATGCGAACCTTATTACACGAAAGCAATGGGCCGGTATAGACGGCACACCTTTGACGAATGTGCTGTCATTACATTCCTCTATTGACCGGCAGTTTGGTGCCGGGGTGCTTCTGGTGAACGATCAACTGGGAGTGAATAATAATTTTGAAGGCCAACTGTCCTTTGCTTATAAATTGATCAATGGTATCAGTACACTTGCCTTTGGTGTTCAGGGTGGATTTATCAGCTACCGCTATGACTATAATAAGCTTAATCTCGCCTTTGTAGATGATGAAGGGCTTGACCTGAACAACGATGCATTCAATAAGGCCAACTTTGGTGCAGGCGTATTTTATATGAATGATGTGTTTTACCTGGGATTATCCGTTCCCCGCATTTTAAATGCTGAAGTTGGTGACGGAGTGGCTAACAGCACACGTTATCAACCTCATTATTATTTGAGTGGAGGTTATGTGATAAAGTCCAGTTCTGTGAGCGGTTTTCTGCTGAAACCAACGTTTTTACTACGCTATACCGGTGGTAATCAGCTTTCTGCTGACATAAGTGTTAATGCACTCTTTGGTAATGTATTTTGGGCAGGTGTCACATTACGTAATGTGAACGGCATTGGCATCAATGCCCAGGTGCAGGCAAGTAGATCGTTTCGTTTTGGATACTCCTTTGAGTTACCTACAAATCAACTGGTCAATGACAATATCGGTACGCATGAGTTATCATTAATGGTGGAACTGAATGTGTTCAAAGGTCAGTTTGATATAGAACGATATTTCTAAACATTCTATTCCAAGCTCAAACCGCTTCAATATCAAGTATTTCAGAACTCACCGTGATGGTAGACTACGATTCCGTGCTAAAATAACCCGAAATACTTGACCTTATTGCATTTTGAACTTTCATAACGAGTTTTAATGCATTATCCGGGTTTAAGGTCGATTGATCAGTGTCATGATATCTGATAAATGGTACTTCTTTTTTGTTTTTCGCCAAGTAAAACCAATGGACTGAATTGAATAAAACAAGCATTAACGGTATGGATGTTCATTGTCTTTGTTAAGCCCCTGTCCATAGGGTCATGGTAATCCAATAACCTGATCTTAAATAGGTTCAAAAGCTATTCAGAGATGGTTTCAATTTTAAAAATGATACTGGTTTTAGATTGCTGCTAAATGCTTACCGGAATCTGAAAATATCATGGATATTGTAAATTAGTTATATGGCAATGTGAAAAATAAAAATGACAGAATTCATAAATACTTTAGAAATTGAATTAGAGAAAAATGCGAATCCAAAAATTGCTTTGGAACAGAAAGCATATATGCGAAATCAATTTGAGTATTATGGCCTGAAAACCACCCTAAGACGAAAAATTCAAAGCGTATTTTTGATCAAAGAATATTTACCTGAAAAAAAGGAGTTAGATGAAATAGTCAAAACTCTTTGGAAGAAGCCACAGCGAGATTACCAGTACTTTGCGCAAGAACTTGCATATAAGTATGTTAAAAAATTGGATAAAAAGGATATCAAACTTTTCGAATTTATGGTAACGCATAAATCCTGGTGGGATACAGTAGATTTCATTGCCAATAAACTAATAGGAGAGTACTTTAAGACATTTCCCGAACAGAGGGAGATCTATATCCAAAGGTGGGTCGATTCAAATAATATCTGGTTACAGCGATCTGCCTTATTATTTCAACTCAAATACAAGGAAGCGTTGGATACGACTTTATTAAAAACTACTATCCATTTATTATCAGATACGAAAGAGTTCTTTATAAATAAGGCCATTGGATGGATCTTGAGAGAATACAGCAGGACTGACCCGTCGTGGGTGACTGAATTCGTCAATAACACAGAACTAAGTAACCTGAGTAAAAAAGAAGCGCTAAGATTGATCAAATGAAAACGGCAAAAGCCAAGTCTGGTCTGTAAGTAATAATTAAGAAAAAATGAATGCAGAAAAGAATAAAGAAAATGCGGTAGAGTTCTATCGAATGGCGTATGCAGGTGAACCGAAGAAAGCCATTGAGCTGTATGTCGGTGAGGAATACATTCAGCATAATCCTGATGTAGCCGATGGTAAACAAGGGTTTATCGATTATTTTGAAAGAATGCAAAAAGAGTATCCGAATAAATCAATCGAATTCGTTCGTTGTATTGCGGAGGCAGACCTTGTAGCGCTTCATACACATCAAATATGGCCGGAAGGCGACGAATACGTGACCATGGATTTTTTTCGCTTTGATGAAAATGGAAAGATTGTTGAGCACTGGGATTCAATTCAGCAAATTCCTAAAAAATCTGCTAATAATAATATCATGTACTAGTGTCATGTCACAGCTCAAATGGTGGTTAAATTTTTTTCAGCCTCGTTCCCAAAGTCGGCAGTCGGCAAAGTGCAGTAGGCAAAATTTTATGAACGGGTTACCATGCCCTTTGCTGACTGTTAGCACATCGAATGACACTAGTTTCTATAAATACTGCGTATGATCAACATCGGATGTGACATGTAATCATTGACCAATGCCAGTGACTGTTTTATTTAAACGATTTACCCAACGAAATGAACGATTTTAATATTCTTGATTTCCCGGAAGTTTACCCAAAAATTAAAGCCAAATGTAAAGAAACCGGGTTTGACATGCCTTCTGATGTTTACATAGGAACTTTTTTGAAGACACTGATAACCTCTAAACCCAAGTCAAATATTTTAGAATTGGGAACAGGAATTGGGCTGTCATTGGCCTGGATGATCGATGGGCTGGATAATGATTCCAGGCTGACCACCGTTGATAATGATCCTGAACTCATTGAAATAGCCAAAGGCTTTTTTGGGAAAGATGAAAGAGTAAAGATTGTTTGCGAAGACGGTGCGGATTGGATTAAAAGCTATTGTGAAGAGAAGTTCGATTTGATTTTTGCAGATGCATGGCCTGGAAAATACAGCGAGTTGAACGAAACACTTGACCTTGTCAAGGTGGGAGGCTTTTATGTGATTGATGATATGAACCCTCAACCCAACTGGCCGCATGGGCATTCGGAAAAAGCGAAAAGATTGATGGAATACCTTGAGAGGCGCAGTGACTTTTCTATGACAAAAATGAACTGGTCAACCGGCTTAGTACTTTGTACAAAGAGATTATGAAGTTTACCCTCCAATTTTTACTCACTCCAAAACTGTCATACAAGCGGTTTTAGAAAACGATCACATGGTATTTTACGTGGGTCAATGTTATATTTTTTGATCTTAAAAAAACTTATCATTAAAGTTAATCTTCTGATAGTCAATGTTATTTAAGTAAATAACAAAAAAGTAATAAAATACACATTCTGCTTTTGGTATAAAAAGAAATTTCAGCATACATTTATATCCTTTCTGATCCTCCACATAAGTAGCCCTGCGTATGGGAGGAAATGTCAGTGGTGACGGCCTTATGAACTAAGTCCGTGAACAATCGAATTTCACTTTTAAATGTCGTTTATGGTAATAACCGGATCATCCCTTTATCCTGCTACAAGGAAAATATAATTTTTCTAAAAGCAACCCCCCTTTGTGGGCTCCAGGAGTCTGCAAGAGGCTTTAAAAAATAATTATATGAAAGGACTGATTTGCAATGGGAGATGGAAATCTTAGGTAAGACTAAGACGATACACTTGCAATACAGTCTATTAAACAATCTTTAAAATGAAAGATTTTTTCAACAATTATAGAAAAAAGCTACAGAACGTTCTGGCAATAATAGTGTTAACGTGCTGTGCACTGAATGTCAAAGCGCAAGTTGATATTTTTGGATCAGATACAGTTTTAATTAATGCAACTAATGTTGAGTATATTTTAGATATAGGGCCACGAAACCCGGCTGATTTTAGTGATATCTCCTGGGGTGCTAGGGGTGATCTGCAGTTGGAATCTGTCTCAGTGGACGGATTTAGAGCATTTTATTCGTCGGTAAAACGAAATACAGCAGGTCAGATATTGGAAGGTTATGGTCTAGGTCAGGTAGTGGTCAGTTATACTGATTCATTAAGACCATCGGTCTGCGGTCGACCTAATTTGGGTAAACGAATATTTAAGAAGTTTGGGAAAGCGACAGAGATAGATAACATAATCGGACCTTCATGTATAAAGCCTGGAGACACCGTGACCTATTCGATCTTGCCTATCGTGAGTGTCAACATTAATGATCGTATCGGTATTGACAAATATAAGTGGACATTGCCCCCTGGTTGGGAAAGTGGAATCCAGTTCTACTCCGGTGATAGCAGCTCTATTACTTTTATAGTAGGTGCGCTGAGTGGTAATGACATGTTGAAGGTAGATATTGGACAAGCGAACTTTAATGATACCTTTGAATATGAACTGAACCTGGCATTGGGAGTGGATGATCCCATCTTTGATATTGCTCCACCAATCTGTCTTTCTCTGGATTCTACAAAATTTACTGTGGATGTGGCAGCAATTGCCGGACTCGAATATACCTGGGGTTTTGGCCCTGGCACAAGTTGGGGTTTTGGTGAAGGCACGGGAGCGAAAGACGAAAGGATAGTAGTGAACGTAGATGATCGAGTGGGGATACTTACCTTACAGATTAAAGGTGCCTGTGATCAGCCATTAGATACTACCTTCATTATAAACAGGCAATTTGGCACAAGCAATGAATTAATAAGCGTTAATGGCACTTGTCTCAACGGTGGTGCTGAAGCGGTTTTCTCCATTACCAATTCCGATGCAGATGTACAATGGCTGTTACCCGGAGGATGGAATTTTGCTAATGCCAATGTAAATCTTTCTACAGTAACCCTTATTGCAGGACTGCAAAGCGATACTCTGAGAGCAGTTTCGGCTAGCTGTCCGGGGGATACGCTTGCATTGGCAGTCGACATTATTCCATTGACACCTGAAAACCTCCAAGGAGATGATTGTATACCCAACGGTTTGATCGGGGATGTTAGCTATATGGTGACTCCGGTAGATAATGCAGTAAGCTATACCTGGACTTTTCCTGCCAGTTTTTCACCTAACACATTGACTACAACTATTCCTTCTGCTACGGTAACCGCCAACCCTTTTGAAGGAATAGGAAATGTTACGGTGCGAGCCAACGGTTGTCAAAACAGTGCTGTTAGTACACTGCCCGTAGCTTATGGGCCGAATGTGCCTACAAACCTTGATGGCCCTACTTGCATAGGATTGGATTCATTAAGTAATTATTTCACTTATTCTGTAGATAATCAGGTAGGTGTTGCCTTCAAATGGAAGCTCCCTGTGGGTTGGGGGTTTGAACCAGGAACCAGTGAGACTGGCAATACGGTTTCTGTTACACCTAATGGTAATGTTGGTGATAACTCATTTATTGAGGTATCAGCTATTGGATGTGATACTACGGCAATAAGTAGTCTGGAGGTCGTGATTGAAGGTGATGGTGGTTTCAATTTTTCCGTTGTTCAATTTCCAGGGACTACATTTTATCAAATTATTGAGCCCAGTTACAATTTTAGCAGTGCAGATCAAATCGTTTGGACTTTTAGCAATGAATCGGGTACGGTAATGGACAGTGTTGTATTGCCCAATGGTATTGTATATGGTCAAATCCAATGTGAAAAAGGCACGTTGACCGCAAGAGTCATCGACCGGGATGCTTGCATAAATGCTACTGCATTATTTACCATTGATACGTGTTTAAACGCTTTAAATGCAAGCGCTGCACGAACAATGCAGTCTTCAAGTATTGTCAGCGCAGATTTTAAAGTTATGCCCAATCCTATAACAGATAAGATCAATCTGACTCTGCCACCTACGGAAACGACCTTTACTATTGTATTACTTAATGCTGAAGGCAGGCAGCTAATTATCAAAGAGAGCGATGCAAGAATGGAAGTTATAAATATGTGGGATAGAAAACCAGGTGTTTACTTCTTGTTGGTGAATGACGGCACTAACAAGTTTTCCACAAGACTGATAAAAGAATAATAATTCGGTTAATTTAAACATCCGAAGTTTCAGCACTTCGGATGTTTATTTTCTTCATAGGCTCATTTTTCTCTACTTTGTTACGTTGGTAGTGTAGAATTTGAAATGTCCTAAACATAAACTTACTATGAGTTATTGTTAAATATAATAATGGGAGATAGTCCAGGACATATGTCATATTTAACAATTAACATACTTAAGGTTGAAATATTATATTTTTTATATTTAATTAATTTAAATCTGTATTAATGTGATATTTTGGCTTTCAATCTTTTCCTCTTAGGCAAAAACCATGAATAACTTACATCACTAATTACTTCTTACTCAAGAAACGTATAGAAGAACAAGGTCTGATGATCTGTTAGACTTGTTTACAAATGATGAAACAACTTGTTATGATTAAGCAATTACCATATGTGATTAAACATTTATGGTTACTTATCTTCTTGTGTCAACCAGTTCTTGTTTTAGCACAAGTGAGTAATTACACTTTTTCAAATAAAGATGGAGGGGCAGGACCAAGTTCAGGTGTCGGAACCTCACTTTTAAAACCTTTTGATATTTTTGATCGAACAAAGCGAGGGGCGATTGTTATTAATAATGATTTAGAAGAAGATACTACTTTTGTTAAGGGTCCGGGATTTCCTATGGGTTTTGACTTCTATTATGATGGTCAATACTTTGATCGTTTTGCCGCTTCTACCAATGGTTATATTAAATTGGGTACATCCTCCGAAGACTTTACAATAAAAAGAGATACATTGACAGGGGCGGTGTTTGAACATGATTTTGCGAAGGAAAGACAAAATATTATATCCGTTTTTCAAACCGACGTAAATACAAACATCCCATATAGTCATACCTTTAACTATGTGTCGGGCCTTGGATTCCCAGGAGAGAAAAAAACAATTGTATCGTGGTATAATATTTATTCTATTGGTTTTTATGAAGAATATCCATCTGGTAGCGCACGGGAAATATTCACACAAGTAACACTTTTAGAGAGAGAGAGGAGTCTACGGTTTTCGTATTTCGCGGGCCTGCCTTTTGCTACACATATTAAAGAAGTAGCTATAGGCTTGCGTGGCTCTCAATTGAATAATAATCCAGAAAATTTACACCTGCGTAGCGTTGTCAATGGAATCAATGATTGGACCACTTCTGAAAAAAGTGCTAATCCGAGTGCTGTGATGGATTTTAACCAAGACCTGCTGTCGGGAAACTCCCGCACATTCACATTCAGTCCTCCGATAGATAATACTGCTACACCCGAAAGTCCTGTTACTTATTTTCTGGTACCTGACTATTATTCGGGCTCTCAGTATGGAGATGCTGAATTCCACTACATTCTGGCTGATCAGGCAGATAGTATTTCCCGAAACCCGGTTCTGGGCTGGTCACCCGCAAGTCAATTAGACAATACCTATGATGTATACCTGAGTACTGATTACCCACCTGCTGATCTACTTGTTTCAGGGGTGAGCGAAAGACGATTGGAATTACCGGAACTGGCCCCCGGCACTACTTATTATATCGGGATAGTGGCTCATAACGCAAACGGCAGTACACCCCTGGACATCTCTTCTTTTACCACACGTGGAGGGTTAGAGTATTGTAGCCCTCCGATTAGGGGTGGCCTTGGTATAATAGAGTCTGTTGAATTGAATACACTTCATTTTCAAACCAATGAAGCTTTGGAAGAACTAATGGAATTCCCTTTTGAACCTCCTTATACCACTACATTGATACGTGGAGAAACATACGCATTTCGTTATTCAGAATCCACCGTTACCAATGAAAATGGAAGTGTTTATGTTTTTATAGATTATAACCAGAACGGGCTATTAAGTGAAACCAATACGGCAACAGATAAAGAAGTTAAACTGATAGGTTCTAGAGTGCGTGGCGGTACGACAGAGGCTCAAATTACTATACCGGAAGATGCACTTTTAGGCGAGACCCGGTTAAGGGTAAAGGTATTACCTGCAAATATTAGCGGGCGCAACCCATTCGACCCCTGTATCTCCAGTGGTTTAAGGCAGGATTATATCATTACCATAGCCCCTTCTGTGAGTTGTGCAGGTTTTACCATGTCCCCGCAGGTACAGCCACTTTCTTGCTTTGAAGCCGGAGACGGGGCCATTGATTTACGTCTGACCGGAGGAACCGAACCGTATACTATCACCTGGGAGAAAGATGGACAGCCCTTAGCGGGTACTACAGGAACCCAGGATAACCTGGGAAGAGGTATATATCGCGCTTTTGTGGAAGATGCCGTTGGTTGCGATATGCAAACGGTGTTAATAGCCGTGATTCAACCGCCAGGACTCCGCTCGACCCTTGTGGAACAGGTTGACCTAACTTGTGCAGGCGACGGTAACGGAAGCATTTCACTTGATGTATCCGGGGGTACCGGACCTTATACTTACCTGTGGAGCAATGGACAAACCGAGGCAACTGCTACAGAACTTGTAGAAGGAGAATATTCGGTGACTATTAGCGATGCTAAGGACTGCTCTATTACTTCAGAGACATTCACCATAGTGGCCCCTGCCTCTTTGATGTTTTCAGAACCGGAAATGATGTCCCCAAGTTGCCACGATGCATCTGATGGCAGCATTAAAATTAGTACCTCCGGAGGTAGTGGGTCTTATACCTATTTATGGAGTAATGGAGAAACCGAAGCCATCGCTACGGAACTGGTTGAAGGAGAATATTCAGTAACCGTTACTGATATAAAAGATTGTTCCATTACCTCGGAAGCATTTGCTCTTTTGGCGCCCACACCAGTAATACTTTCTGAGTATGAAGTGGTGTCTCTCAGTTGTCATGGAGAGTCTGATGGTCGCGTTTCTACTACGATATCCGGGGGTACCGGACCTTACACTTACTTATGGAGTAATGGACACACGGAAGCTACCGCCACAGCATTATCAGAAGGGGATTATACAGTCACTGTCACTGATGCGAAGGGATGTGTATTTATATCAGACGTATTTAACTTAACCGAACCAGCCCCCTTAGTGGCTACCTTATCAGTAGATGACCTCACAGAAGGTGCTGACCTGGTAGTGGAAGTAAGTGGTGGAAACTCTCCGTACAACTACCGTTGGCTTCCGGAGCATAATGAAGCGGTCTTGGAAAATGCCGCAGCAGGTGAGTATAGCGTTACAGTAAGTGATACCAACGGGTGTACATTTTTATTAGAGAACATTGTGGTAGAGGCTAATGTGACCACTTCCCTGGAGGGTCAGGCTATATCATCATTTTCAGTGTATCCCAATCCTGTGGAAGACCATATGACCATACAATTTTCCGAACCGGCCCCAAAGCTGCCCTGGCAATTTTCACTGATCAATAGTGCAGGTAAAAAACTGTGGGAAACCAGTGCCTATGGTACCGGAACAAGGATAGATGTATCGGAAGTAGCTTCAGGAACTTATTACCTAGTAATAGTTGGGGAAGGTCAATCTATCATCAGAAAGGTATTGATCAGGTAATGGAACAAGTTTTTCAATAGACGGCTAAAACTAAATATGCTGCCCACCGATTTCCCAACAGACTAGCTACGGATTAGTTGAGGAAATGTATTGTTTTCACATTATGATATGCATAAGTTAGTCACAAGCATTTTCCTCCAAAAATGCCATCACTTCTTCAAGCTCCTTGATTTTTGAAGACTTGTTAACGATCTTTTCATCCAGTCCACATCCTTCCAGCAGCGTGTTAAGTACTTCTTTGATGTTCTTTTTGTAGACAAGATTTTGAGTATTGTGTTTATTGTCTACGATGAAATACTCTTTGAAATAAAGGCCGCCCGCATCGTCAAAATTAACGGCCCCTTGTATTTCATTAGCGGCTTTTTGAGCATTAACGGTGGCATTTCCGATGGCCGTACCCAGGTCCTCGCCATTTTTCATTGACCTTTCAAAGCTCCGTTTAGCGGCACCCTTGGCAGCAGATTCAGCTAATTCTTGTTGTGCAGATTCAGCTACACCTTTCACAAGGTTGGTGGTACCTTCCCGCACATGGGTCGGTCTTGAATTTCTGTAGTAGCTGAACCTGCCTCTAGGGTTGAAGACACGAATGTATGTACCGTATACGTTCAAATAATGCTGCTCTTCCCCGCCAATATTTTGCATGTAATACGATACCGTGAAGGTTTTACCCCTATACTCGATAACCTCATCATTTTCTCCCACATATTTTACGCCGATAGGGCCGTAGACCTTTGTGCCATCCGACTCTTTTACATCTCTTTTCCGGGAAGCTATTTTACCCGTTTTTTTCTGCCCATCTTTTAAAATGATATAACCCGGGTGAAAGTTTTTGGAAACATCTTTATAGTCATTTTTAACTTCTGACAATAGTAAGTTTGCGGGCCCGTAATCCAATAAGTCCAGCCTTTTAAATTTCATCTTTTCTTTATTATTACCCTGGTAGCGGATCTCTACCGTATCCGTATTCACCACTTTGAGAGAGATCTTCCCATCTTTTCTTTGTCCCGAACTTAATACCACATATCCTTTGATGTAATTAGTGGTAGTGATCTGCTTCTTTCCGGCAGTCATGGTTGATTTCACCGTATATTGTCCGAATAAGGTACAGGGCAATAATGTAAGTAAGATTAAAAATGTTTTCATGACAGCTTTTTTATTGATCTTGATTAATTGAACATAACAAATGCCCCGGTAGAAAGGGTGAGAATATTTTTTGAATACTGTTTTTTGTGCATTGTGAAATGCTGTTTCCACATCGTTGGTCTTAAGCCATTCTTCATAAAATGAGGTCATTTACGTACATCGTCTGGCCCTATCGTACTTACAAGCTTTTCAAGCTGTGCTTTTACCATCCAGGTTTGACCTGTTCTAAAGTTACCTTCATTAAAAAATACCTCATTCATCAGGTGAGCGGCTCGACTACCTCCTTCGCCACCTTTTCTGGCTATGACCAGGTCAGCATACAAGGACACATTCAGGCCGTCCAGCAGTGAATAACTAAAGTCAGTCAGGTCCTTTTTAGTGATTTTTGGCTAACCAAATGTCGTATAGGTTAAAAACGATATGAATAACGCAATGAAGTAACACATTGAAGATGAGCAACATAGGGCGATTTTGCGAATTAACGTTCATGAAATCAGGCATTTATTAAATATTTTTTCTGTGCTAACTGACAATGAAATTGAAAATGACACAGATCAGAACCTCATTGAAAAAATAACATCAAACAGGGCAAGTGCCCATATCTCTGCTGTCGAGATCAATTCCATTGATCAATTGAAACCTCTTCGTGAAGCATTTATTAAATAACAGAACTTATACCTCCGGCAGGTTGTTAGCTCTCAAAACATATAAAAGATGAACACTTATTGCGATCCCGAAACGGGTATTTGTACCCCTTCTACACTACAGGAATTAAGTAGTATCGGTTCTAACCCACAAAGTGATAAAACCGAAATTATTTATGTAGGTGATCCTATGTGCTCGTGGTGTTGGGGAATCTCTCCGGCGTTGGTGCAGCTTAGAGATCATTTCAGGAAGAGTAAAGTTGCCTTTAGGGTGATTGTTGGTGGGTTGAGACCGGGAGGAGGACAGTCTTGGAATGATCAGATGAAGGCATTTCTCAAACATCATTGGGAGCAGGTGACAGAGCGTAGTGGACAACCGTTTGGATATGAGTTACTTGATCAGGAAGCATTTAACTATGACACAGAACCGTCTTGCCGGGCGGTAGTAGCTGCAAGACCCCTGGTGAAAGAAAGGGAAATGGAATTTTTCGAAGCAATACAACATAAATTTTATGTTGAATCCCAGGATCCGGGCAAGGCTTCGTTTTATGCCGGTATTTGTGATCAGTTTGATATAAACTATGGTGTTTTTTTAGATCGTTTTGAAAATGCTGAGATAAAACAGGAAACCATGGACGAGTTTAATATAAATCGCTCCTGGGGTATTCAGGGGTATCCATCGGTATTATTACTTCACAATGATCAACTTCATAAAATTGCTTATGGATACAGTACTTTTGATCAGATGAAAGAACAAGTGGAGTATTGGCTTATTTCGGGAACAAAATAAATAATTTGTATCCTACATAATGAAAACATTTATTCTTCTTAGCCGGACGAAATTCGGCCCGGGCTTTTTGTTGTTAAGGGGCTTTTATTATACCAGAAACAGCGGCTTGTTTATGAATAATTGTTGGAGTTACTCATAGCAAAAACGCTTGAAAGTATAACTAAAAACAGAATAGTACTTTTACAACTGTGTGGAACCAGGGCTTAACTTATTTATACTTAAATCGTTTTATTCAATGCTGAAAGGTAGGTTCAGCTAGTTTTACATGTTGTGGTGTGAAGATAGCGGTTGGATACTTACCTAACCGCCATCATTTCCATCAGTTAAAAAATATCGGTTTTAATTTCTTCCGGCCATAACTCCACCATCTATGTCCCAAACAGCCCCGGTCACCCAACTTGACTTGTCAGAAAGTAGAAATAGGATGGCATTAGCGATATCTTGTGGAGTGCCATTTCTTCCAATGGGATGAAAGCCGTTAAAGCCAACCAATGCTTTTTCAGCCTCTTCTTTCCCTCCAAAAACACCATGGTAGACCGGCGTGTCTACTACGGCCGGAGAGACAGCATTAACCCTGATGTTAACATCTGCCAGTTCCATTGCCAGGTGCTGCGTAAGAGAATGTAATCCTGCTTTTTGCATGGAATAAGCGGAGGATGGTGTGGCTTTTACAGCTTGTTTAGCCCACATTGATCCTACATTCACTATAGAACCGCCCCCCGTCTTCTTCATTTTTTTTGCTACAGCTTGTGTAATGAAAAAGAAGCCCTTATTTAGATCGAGATAAGCGTTATAGTCTTCTTCTGTATGCTCAAGAAATGGTTTAGGGTCAAATATTCCGGATGCATTCACCAGGAAATTTACATCGTTAAAAGAATGTATTACGGATATAAATGTATTAAAACTGGCAGAGTCAGTAATGTCTACCTGGTGTTTGTATAAGTTAGGAGTATCATGCACTTTGTCCACATTACGGCCAACAATATGAACATTTGCTCCATGTTTTAAAAGTTCTTCAGCGGTTGCCTTTCCAATACCACTTGTGCCCCCTATTATGACGGCTGTTTTGTTTTCTAAGTTTTCCATAATTGTAATTATTAATATAAATAATGAACAGACAAGTCTGTCTTTTTATTGAGAAATTTTTTTAATTTAATATTTGGTCACATAATTGTTTAGCAGATTTTATAGGCCAGTTTTCCTGGTGCAGGTGACTTTCTGACACTGCACTTTCATAGAGTAAATAGATTTGCCTGGCAAGCAGGTCAATCTCTTTTCGGGATTTTTCCTGGACGTTATCTTCTAATAGTTTACCGATCAGTTCAATAAGACTTGTCTTCTGTTCCTGGATCTCATCTCGTATTTTATGATCGTCTTTAGGGATTTCAGATACTGTTCTAATGCACCAACAACCATTAAAATCCCGGTCTTTAAAAAACAACAAGAGAAAATCAAAGATGGCCAGTAATTGATTCCTTCCTTTTTGCCTGGACCGGCAGAATTTTTCAATATCACTTAAGAAAGTGTCATTCTTAAACCTTAAATATGCCAGGCAGATGTCTTCCTTGGATTTGAAATGACTATATAGTGTAGCCTTTGCAATGCCAGCCTCCGAAATTATTTCATTTATTCCGGTCAGATTATACCCATTCCTATAAAATAGAAAAGAGGCCGTTTCAATGATTCTGTTCCTGACTTCTGAGTGTTTCACAACACAAAGATATGATTAAATAATAAACAGACAAGTCTGTCTTTTTTTATAAGAAATACGGCACTGGGTCAAGGAGTCAGACTTACTGACATCCCTTAAAATACTATCTACCAAGAGCAAAACTGTCAATACACTGGGAAATAGTAAGTAATAAAATTTGATTATGAATGGGTCATAGGTAAAATATATGCCTGGCGTGTTTATTTGGAGATAATTGTCGGGACACCACTGAGGTCCGGATATCAGTATAAACAGGCAGACGGTTTGGGTTTTATGTAATAAGATTTATAGTTGACGGCTTTTTTGTCCATACATCCTTCCAAATTGAGTAGTTCTACTTTTCTGAAGTGGATCGCATGGCTTTCTGCTTGTAGCGCCAGGTATCCTTCCCGGAGCAGTTCGCCATTCCTTTCAGCCCAATAATCGTATTGCTCAGGAAGTTGTTTTTTGATCCAGGGAAGAGCGCCTATCTGTGGACGGTTATAGGTCAATACAGTATCACCGTTAATGAGGTGATGTATGATTGAATCACCGAGTACTATGGCTTCAGCAGTGACCCATTGATCACCATTGTACGTTTTTGAACTGGAATTAATACAGTGGTCCGGAAGTAGTTTTCCGTTCATTTCTACCTGGGTTCCCGGAGTACATACGTTACCCGTAGGACGTTCTTCTCCTAGTCCTCCAAGGAGCTGCAATTCTATAGATATCGGGAAGGGCTGATCTTTGGTAAGGGTATTAGCAGCCTGAGAATGAAGCATGACCCCACTATTTCTTACGTTCCAATGTACCCCCCCTTTCAATTGCTCACCTACAAACCGATATTCTGTACGAATGATGTAATACGAGAAGGGCTTGTAATAATAGATATGACCAAATTTGTTATCAAAGTGTTCATATTCATTATAATTAACCTTGAGCAGACCGTCCTCCACTTTGAACGTGTTTTTATAGTTGTCACTAAGTTCGTGCCCGGCAATTTTAATGTCCCATCCACTCAGGTCTTTTCCATTGAAAAGCTGTTCCCAAACAGGTTTGTCGGGAGTGCTGTTCGAACAACTGAATTGAGAAACCCCCAAAAACAACGGGATTAGGAATAAATAACGCATATAAGTTGAAGTTAACTGAAGGATGTTTAATTATCAACTAAGGTACAGGTTTTGCAATACCCACAGGTGAGGTATCTCTTTGATGTAATTACCTTCTTGGTATCACCCGCTTTTGGCTCTGACGTTGATGTTCTTGACAGTTAACTTTTAATTTGAAAGAACCCTCTTGAATGGGGCCATCGCTTGTTAGAAAAAGATTGTAAATCCTAATACATTGAACGAAAATGCAGGACGGAAAATCCGCGGAAATCTGGCAAATATGACGCACGCCTCAACCTGCCGATTTGAAACTGATCTGCAAATTCGCTACTTTAAAAAATCCTAATTATGCCCAGAGGCGCGACATCACATCTGGGCATAGGTGCAAGAATCCAAAAATAGAAAGATGGAGATTATTACGGTGATGGACCAACATATTATGTTCAGTTCATAACTGTTGCTCACAAAAAACTATCTTTTATTTGGCTCACCAATCTGGTCCCATCGGGGTCGGCCTGTGTTTTTAGCTGACAAAAATCTTCTGCCCATTTTGAAGTACGAACGCGTAAAGGCGGATCTTCATTTTGTGCCACTTTTAGAATTACTTCTGCTACTTCCAGTCCCGTTTGATAAACTTGTTCTTTGCTTTCATTTGCTCTTTTTTGATTGCCTGCTAAATACCTCTCGAATATTGGCAGGTACTCCCCTGAAGCTAATTGCCCGTCATCACCAGTGGTTTTTTCTACTGCCGATTTCATGAATTCTGTTGCAATACCACCAGGCTCAACATTGGTGATCTTAATATTAAAGGCGTTGCTTACATAAGTAGCTAAACCTTCCATAAATCCTTCTACGGCAAATTTTGCTCCGCAATACAATTCGTTGAATGGTTGCCCCACTAAACCACCTACAGAGGTTATACTAATGATCTGACCGGACCTTTGTTTTCTCATAAATGGCAAGAGAGCTTGTGTACAAAACACTACACCGTGATAGTTTACTTCCGTTACCGATCTGATTTCTTCCTCCGAGGATTGTTCAGTTGTTTTGGCAAAACCGGCTCCTGCATTGTTAATCAACACATCTATTCTTCCGTCTTTTTCAATAATGGTTTGTACAGCCGATTGAATGGATTGAATATTCGTAACATCAAGGGGAAGCAATTCAATCGTCAAATTTTCCTCTTTAATTTTTTTCCTAAGCTCGTCAGCTTTATCCAGGTTCCGCATAGTAGCATATACCCGGTAGCCATTCCTGGCAAACAGGATTGAACTTTCTAGTCCTACTCCGGTGGAAGTTCCGGTAATTAATACGTTTTTTTTCATTTTAGTTAAGTTATATTGGATTGAACATTCATTCCAATTTCATGCAAAAAATTATTCTTTAATAGCGTCCCACACCATTTGTTTTTGATTTTTTAGTGCAGTGTGTTTTGTTTCGTTCTGATTAAAATGCCATCTCAAATAAGATAGAACTGCGCCACCGATGAATAGTAATAATTCACTTATTTCTATATCCTTGATGACCCGCTCCTGTTTACCTTTGACCAAAAGCTGAATAACAGCGTCAACCGATTCCGATCCTATATTTCTACTTTCTTCCGTTATAATGGGGGAGGCCTGAAGTTGCTCCATAAAGTGAAAATACATTGGATTATGGATGAAAAAGCCAATGATCGAAGTGAAATAATCCTCAAATTGTGTTTTGATAGGTTGGTCTGATGCAAAGGCCTGCAATACAGACTTTTCTTTTTCCTTAATACTTACATAAATTTCATTGATGAGCGTTTCTTTGTTAGGAAAGTAGTTATAAATGGTCCCCATCCCTGTGCCTGCGGCTTTTGCGATAGCAGACATTGGTGTATTATGGACCCCTTTTTCTGTAAGTAGTTTTAGGGCGGATGATGCTATGGCTTCTTTTTTAGTCACAGTGTGAAGATATAAAATTGGAATGATCACTCCAAAAATATAATCTATTTTTTTAATTATTGCTTTGAACTTATGCTGTGACTAACGTTAAAATTGAATAATGAACGAAAGTGGTCATACCGACCTGGTAGATTTTCAAAATTCCAGTTCTATCTTTTATTGTACCTTTTAACTCAAATACAGCATATGTCTGCCGGCCTTTCTTTATCAATGACTGCCTGGAGAGTGTAATAAGTCATATGGATTTACACTCTTCTTAGGAGCCACAAACAACTAATCACATATTTTTCTGATGATATCGGGCATCTCATCGAATGTATCGGCCCAGATAACATTTAAACCCAATTCATTGGCATCTTGCTCTTCCAAAAGCATGGTCATTTTATCCACCGTTTCACTACTGTCCTTAAAATTGGGGGTTTTTTTAATAATGTAATGGTTAAGGTTTTTTGAAGGGTCTTTTCTATTGGATACATCGAGTAGCCGTCTCAAATTAGAATCGGTGAGACTAAGGCCGATCAGTAAGCAGGTATTCTGACCTAATTTGTTGAGTTGTATCAGATTTGACCAACTAAATGGATCAATAAATTGAGCATGATAAGCATCTTCACTGAACACAATTTCTGTCTCTTTGGGCACTTTACCCTTTCTGGGCAAAAAACCATGTACATGGTAGATCGGTAAAGCAGAGGGATCATTTCTTAAACCTTCTGCTGAAATGGTCTTGTGTTTAATGTTGGTATTATCTAAATTTTCTTCTATGAGTGCATCGAAATTAAAGGTTATGATCGAGTCCAATGGCATTCCATTTCTCTGTGGTCTTGACAATTCGACAATGGCATCAATTAAATCGCAGCAAGTGGGATTACCTTGATAGAGCGCTTCTCGCAATTCCGGCAGAAAATCCTTTCCAAGATTGGACTTTAAGTATTTCCCG
Source organism: Fulvivirga sp. M361 (assembly GCF_007097395.1). Taxonomy (GTDB): domain Bacteria; phylum Bacteroidota; class Bacteroidia; order Cytophagales; family Cyclobacteriaceae; genus Fulvivirga. Next base: position 4,069 of record NZ_VKDC01000011.1, on the reverse strand, counting down.
ATCATCAATGAAGATGACCCAAGCCTTTTCTGAAACTCATTCGCACTGACATTTTTTAAAGAAATTGAATGGTCATTCGATATTTTGATCATCATTGATTCCAGTAGTCTCAATAATAACGTATTCCATGAAGGTATTCCCGCACCAATGGAAACACCTGCTCCGCAAACCAGGGTCAGTTTTCCCGATTTCAGGGCCTCTGATAAAGAGCCATAGGCTGCATCGTAATTCCTTTCGTCAACTTCACTTCCTATGGGGTGTTCAGCAATCTCACCGGACAGCGCATTGACAATACGGTCTATGCCCAAAGACTGGTCGTTGGTTAAATCAACATACAAGTACCGTGATAAATATTGTGGCACCGTACTTTTATCTACCAGCACTGGGATGATACGGGCTTTCTTTTTAGAGATATCACTAAAAGCGATCACCGAGTACTCTTGCTTGACCCATTCCGATTGGAGAGAATGCTGACTTACGATAATAATAATGGCGTCCGTATTTCTCAGGCCCTCTTCAATTTTACTGATCAGGTTATCCCCCTCTCTGATTTTCCAGTCGTCGTACCATACTTCATGGCCGGTTTCCCGGAGTCTTTTAGAGATTAAATCAGCATATTTCTCGTCGTTTTGGCTATAACTAATGAATACATTCATATATTGACTAACGATTTTGGATACTTAGTGCGTCGACCTAAAGTGCAGTATGTCCGTTGCCGGTGTTTTCTAATTCGTCCTTTCTTTATTTTGGTAAACGGTTAATAATCAGTCGTATTTGCCCCATATGGTTAGCCTGATGCTCCATTACATGATACCAGGCCCAATGATTGTTCATACTACTACCTTTAACTTTAGAAGCAAACCAGTCGTCATCCTTATTTTTTAATAATTTTAAAGTTTCTTTCCGAACATCTTCCCAGATGGTGAGATAAAATTCTATTGGCTTGTTTGTGATTGACTTACGTGCTCTATCTCCTAAACTAAGCGCTACATCCCACTTTTCTGATTCTTCTTTGTTAAAGCCTCTGTTTTCAAAAGTGTATAATTGGTAGTATTTTTCTGTAGCTGCAAGGTGTAAAATCAACGCACCTATTCTATTCGCTTTTTCATCCAGGAGAAAATCTACTTCTGCCATGTTAAGGTTTACAACACTATTGGTGACTCGCTTTTTCAGATCTTCCAACATGGAGACGGTTGTGCCGATTTGCGCTGAATATCCTTTTTGAGGCCCAATAATGTTTTGAGCGTGTAGCGCAATTCCATTCAATAGTAGCACGAGGGCCCAATAACTTCGTAAATTCATACACTATGTTCTCTAATTTTAACAGATTGTAAAGACTGTTTGTCTCAAAACTTCAAATTAAGAAAATTAAGATGCCTTCTGTGGAATTAAGTAGCGTTTTTCTTTTTGGGAGTGAGGAGTAGACTGCCTGACTCGTTTGCTAAAAATAAATCAAATGGTTCCAGAAGGAATTTTGCTGGGATGGCAGTAGCTATGTTCTTTTTTCTGGCTTACTATTTCATAGTTTTCAGAACATTAAGTCTAACCATAAAATTAATTTAGCTATGGGTTTTCTATCAGTATTTCTTTCCACTGGACGCTTAATATAGGCCTGTTCCCATTCATATCGTAAAAAATGAATACGTCGTTTAAGTCGGTAGATAGCCGGTTAGCGCCACCATCATATAATTGTGTGTGAAGTTCAAAAAAACTTTTTATCGCTCGTTTTACTGTAGCATATACTTTTCCATTGTCTTCGTAAATCGTCATTTTTTGGCCGCCAATGCTATAGCTACCCACCAGTTTTTGTCTCATTTCTGACGATAGTAAAGCTTTTGAAGGTTTTTCCTCAGGCATACTCAACGTGGCATTATACCACGGGTCTTGCCTGCTTTTATGATGCTCATGACTATATGCGATGGTCTTTTCCGGTTGGAGTGTATTTCTTACATCTTTATCCCAACTGGTTTTCCATAGCGTATGTGTAACAGATACATTGATTCCGGAATTCGGTAATTCGATTTTCTTAATATCGCCGACGGAGTTAGCTCCCTCTCCTGTATTTTCACCCACCAATATGGCTGGTGTGTTATTGGCTAATATGGAAGTCAATTCTGCAATTGTACCTTTGGTTGCCCTACTCGTGAATATGAACAACGCTTTCTCAGGATAACTTATCAGGTGATTTTTTATCAAATCCGTAAATGGCTTTAGTTTAAAACCATTACCACCTCCACCAAAGCGATTATCTACTATTATCCTTTCGATGTCTTTCTCGTTAAGATCGTTGCTGATCTCTTTTACAAATTGTTTGAATGGGATGCCTGAAGGATCGTTGATAATTCTTAGAAACTGAATTGTTAATAGTTTATGTTCAGGGATGTACTCTTTCCAATAGTAACTGCCTTCAAATTTTTTGCCAGTAAAGCCAGATTCCCTGTTACCAACCAGATTTCTCTTGATTTTGATATATTCAGAGACTGTTTCGAACGGAACATTTATCGATTCTCCATTTTCTAACTCTAGTGTTATGTACTTTTCCATGCTCTCTGTTCCTGCTGCGGTCAGCCATGCAGAAATTTGCGAGTACATAGGGAAGGCATACTTCTTGTAGGATAAATTATCACCCGGGAGATAGGGTTTCATTTTTTCGAACAGGTTTTCAACAGTTTCACCGTTTATCCTTACGATCTTTTTGCCTATCAATGGTTGGTTCGCTTCATTCGCATCGCAGATATACATTCCATCAGAAAACCAATAGCTTTTTATGGGCAGTACGGGGCTATCAAATGCTTTTTGGAAAGGATAGATAGACGTGCCTTCATCTTCGAGAAGTCCCAGCGCTCTTTGGATTTCCAGGACGATCTCCGTGGATGATTCCTGATTTAAAGACGCTTCCAACTGACTGTCAAAAGCCGTCTCGCTGATACGATCGTCAAAGTCAGGAAAAGTTTTTTTGATCTGTGTTTTTAAGAAATTAATGTCTTCTTTCCACTGACTTTTCGTCAGATCACGCTTTACCTGGGCCTTCAAAGTAAAAAATTGTATGGACAAGAGCAATAAAATCAGTGTTCTGAACATCTTGTAGGGTCAATAAATTAGAACTATTCAATAATCAGGCAATTTATACGTATTATTGATGATTTCAGTTTTAATTTCTGCTAACCTCGCCTGGAATTTTCCAGGGATAATTCATTCGCTTTTTTAAGGGTTACCAAAGCTTTTTTCCTGCTCCCCAGGAAATAATGGCAGATATTCTTACTTAATAGCATATACCAGGTATCCGGATACACCTTAAGTGATTTGTTGATCAGATTCATTCTATTCAAACTCCTGATTGGGAGAACAGGTATTTACCTGTTTATTGCTATAATCCCTTTAAAATCTTTGAACTAAAAGAATAATTGCTCTGAGCTTTTATATATTATTTATACAATTAGGAAACAAATGAATTTTTTCTTCGTTTCGGATATCATATGAAATATACACAGCTAGGTGAATTCGAAGAATTGGTACTCCTCGTTATTGGTACGCTTGGGAATGAATCTTATAGTATATCCATCAAAAATGAACTTAAGGAGCGTACAGAACGGAATCCGAGTATAGGTGCTTTGCATTCTGCATTGAACCGTCTTCAGAAAAAAGGATTTGTAGATTCATTTGAAGGGGGGGCTACGCAGGAGCGAGGAGGGCGGAGAAAACGATTTTATGCTATCACAGCATACGGAAGGAAAGCGCTTGATCATTCTTATCAGCTTAGATCTACCTTGTATCATTCACTTCCAAAATTAAGCTTGTCCAATGAATGAATCACCCAGAACAACACCTCCCGGGTGGTTAGACCGATTGCTTGGATGGTTTTGCAGGAAAGAAGAGGTTGAGGTATTAAGAGGCGATCTTTATGAACTGTATGCTGAACGGTTACAGGAGAAGGGGAGGATGAATGTATCCGTCCGATAAAATCCATATTTGAGGGAGTGGTAAAAAGCGATAAACTTGTGTCATGAAAAGACATGATCAGGAACAGATGCGTATTCTTTACCGCCAATGGAAAGAGTCAGGAGAAAGC
>NZ_VKDC01000109.1 GCF_007097395.1 Fulvivirga sp. M361 | reverse complement strand
GAGCACACTCAATATTATAAGGAACAAATTACTTGCTAGAATATTCGCTGTAGTTAAAAGAGAAACACCTTACGTCGAAATTTTTAACTATGCAGCGTAAAATTGTACTTTTTTTATTGTTTAAGTCTTAGAATACTGGCCGGTTACTTCAAATGTCATCTTTCACCCACTGGCGCGCATATAGCGATAGCGCCATGCATGCTGGTTTAGGAATAGGATTTGTAATCCGGGTATACTTTAGAGGTAGCTTTCGGGGTATGATACCGCAATGTTTTATCATCAGAACCATTCAAAATAAGTTCACCAAGAATATGCGCATTACAAATCCCCCTGGCGCGCATATAGCGACAGCGCCATGCGTGCTGGTTTAGGAATAGGATTTGTAATCCGGGTGTACTTTAGAGGTAGCTTTCGGGGTATGATACCGCAATGTTTTATCATAAAAACTATCCAAAATAAGTTCACCAAGAATA
>NZ_VKDC01000108.1 GCF_007097395.1 Fulvivirga sp. M361 | reverse complement strand
ACTGTTCTTCCAGCTCATTTCCTGCAGGAGTATAAGAGGATGTGAATGTCAGATCAGGTGCCGGAAGCGCCTTACGATTGAGTTTACCGCTCGCCGTCAAAGGCATTTCTGCCAGATGAACGTACGCCACCGGGACCATATAGTCTGGCAAACGACTCTTCAGATACTCCTTCAAATTATTTTCATCCTGCTGCTCATCAGAAAGATAATAAGCTACCAACTGCAATTCGTTTTGCAATTCACAAGGCACAACACACACCTCTCTCACCGATGGATGACTTGCCAGTTGCTGGGTAATTTCCCCCAGCTCTATGCGGAAACCCCGGATCTTGACCTGATCATCACACCGCCCCAAAAACTCCAGGTTACCATCGGGACGCCATTTCACCAGGTCACCCGTACGATACATCTTTTCCCCTTCAAAAAACGGGTCAGGAAGAAAACGCTCCGCCGTCAATGCTGCATTGTGAAGGTAGCCTTTTGCCAGGCAGG
>NZ_VKDC01000107.1 GCF_007097395.1 Fulvivirga sp. M361 | reverse complement strand
TACAGATGTTTACGAAAGGATCCAGTCCATCAAACATAAGAAGCTCTATCAGCTACTACCGAACAACTGGGAGAAATACAAAGGCTTGACAGAAGATTAACCCACGCGTTCCTCGGACGGATACATTTAAACACCAAACGGAATGAACACCGTGGATGTACCATAACATACAACCACCCACTAACCCAACGAGTACGGACATACCTAAGAAATACATAACGACTATACATAGCAAGTAAGATTAAAATGAACATGAGCCTAGAAAGGGAGCCTAGAGATGCCGAACTCAAACCATAAGAAACCGATGTAATAGAGATAATAGCCCTGATGCCAACAACGGACCAACTTGAAAAACACGGGCGGCTTAACCACTGCGAAAAAGATATAACCCGTGAGGAATGTATCCATCCGAAGAACCGCATATTTCAAAGTTGGCCTAAACCCTGTAATCTTGCGTGATGAAAAGACACGACGCTTCAAAGATGCAAGAGCATTACGAAGAGTGGCTGCTATCGGGCAAGAG
>NZ_VKDC01000106.1 GCF_007097395.1 Fulvivirga sp. M361 | reverse complement strand
CGAGGGATGCCTTGGAATAGATTCGGATTCTATGAGCCAAGGAGTCAGCAGACCTCATAGTAGTTGACAGTAACGAGCCATTGAAAGAAATGGAGGACTCACAACTCAATGAAGGAGGGAACATTGGATCGCGTCCGGATTTGTGTAGGAGTTCCGCTGAAAGCGGGATAGCCTGCCCTTAGAAGGACAAGGAAGTAAGTTTTATGATATCAGAAGTACTAAAACGTAATAACCTTTACAAAGCATACCGACAGGTACTGCAAAACAGAGGATCAGCAGGCATTGATGGGATGAGCGTCTATGAGCTAACCACCTGGAAGCGAACCGTGACAAGATTATCACAAGTGTACTGAACCACACGTATGTACCTGACGCTATACTAGGGATTGAAATACCCAAGGGAAGCGGGAAGGCTCGATTACTGGGTATCCCAACGGTAGCAGACCGATGGTTACAACAGGCGGTAAGCCAAGTGCTCAAGACAAAGTTCGAATTAAACTTTGAATCACATAGCTATGGTTTCCGACCAGAGAAGAACACCCAGCAGGCGGTGACACAAGCCCTGAAGTACATCAATGATGGTTACCAGGACATAGTGGACATTGACTT
>NZ_VKDC01000105.1 GCF_007097395.1 Fulvivirga sp. M361 | reverse complement strand
TCAGCCTTTTAGGTATTATGAAGGCGGGTGGGGCTTATCTTCCGTTAGACAGAACGCAACCCCGGGAACGCAATATGGTTATCCTGGAAGAAAGTGGTTGCAGGTTACTGCTAACCGAAGCCGGATTGTGTGATCGTTATGGTTCGGTGGTGGAATGTGTATCCATTAGATCACTCGATTTAAGCGGTTGTCCTTCAACAGCAGTTGATTTAGTGCTATCTCCCTCACAGCGTGCGTATGTGATCTATACTTCCGGCTCTACCGGCTTGCCCAAGGGCGTTGAAATTGTTCATGCCACGCTGCTGAATTTGATTGTTTCTCAGACACAGGAGCTGAATATTAGTGCTCATGATCGTGTGTTACAATTTGCTAACCTGGTCTTTGATGCATCGGTAGAGCAACTGTGGCTGGCTTTGGCAAATGGGGCCAGGTCAGTTTTAGTATCTCGTGATATTATACTGGATCAGGGTGCTTTCATGCGCTATATAGCAACAAAAAAAGTAACTTATCTTGATATTACACCTACTTATTTGGAAAGTATAGGAACAGGTTTCCATCCGGAACTGAGATGCATTGTTATTGCGGGAGAAGAGTGTAATGTGGCTTTAGTTAATGAGCTCTATGATAAATACATAGTGTT
>NZ_VKDC01000104.1 GCF_007097395.1 Fulvivirga sp. M361 | reverse complement strand
CCCGAGCGGACGCTCTATCCAGGTTGTAGGTCGTAGGAACGCTGCGCTTAACCGACGACCAGTTCAATAAAAAAAGCCTCGTTTAATACCGAAATAAGGCCTTTCCGGTAATCTACAGTAGCACAGCCTAAGCAAAACCGCTTAGTAAAAATTACGCTTTTTAGCTCTTATATAGCCATCCGCAGTATCCCAACTTTGTATTGTTGATTTGAAAGAAACGAAACAGAGAGTAAGATGAAAAATATACTAATAGTAGCCGCCCTGATAATAGTAAGTTTAACTTCTGCTAACGCCAATGTGAACAGCTTAACCCCACCCACTTCGGTAGAGCACTTTCAGGCTGAGGCCAATGAAAATACCATTACATTAACCTGGGAAATCAATAGCACGGACAGTAATGAAGAAATAGTGATCAACATCCTCTCAGTCGCTCGGGTTTCCGAGTGACGACTATCAATTAGGCCTGGCCGGTTACTTCAAATGTCATCTTTCACCCACTGGCGCGCATATAGCGATAGCGCCATGCGTGCTGGTTTAGGAATAGGATTTGTAATCCGGGTGTACTTTAGAGGTAGCTTTCGGGGTATGATACCGCAATGTTTTATCATAAAAACTATCCAAAATAAGTTCACCAAGAATATGCGCATTACAAAT
>NZ_VKDC01000103.1 GCF_007097395.1 Fulvivirga sp. M361 | reverse complement strand
GTTTTATATCTTCTTGATAAAGTATAGACTGAATAAGTTGCTTGTGCATATATAGATAGCCCGGATTACAAATCCTATTCCTAAATCGGCACGCATGACGCTGTCGCTATATGCGCGCCAGGTGGGCACACCATAGTTTAATTCACCAACCACCCCCTCACACCTTCCCCTTCCCAATCTCCCCAATCTTCTCCCTACAAAGCCTCTCCGTAAGCCCCTTCAATTGTTCCACCTTCTCGGCCAGGTAGTCCAGCTCCTCTTTAGAAATACTATACTCATCCATCTTATAGCGCGCATCTACATAGGCCCTTCGAAGCAACTCAAACAGCCGTTTTTCTTCATCGGTGGAGTGGGGGAATACCGCAAAGCGAGGGTCACAGTTTTTTACCCGAAGGTCCAGCCGCTCCAGGTCATGCTCTTTGGGGCGGTAGTCTGTGTAGACCAGCAATATAGCGGTATAGTAGCGTTCGGTAACTTGGTGCAAATGAAAGGCAGCACTATGAAGGTATGATTTAGTCATATCAAATTCATAATGTTCAAGAAACTCATTAGCTCCAGTATACCACTGATCAAAATATCCCTGTGCCTTTTGCCGGGCCTCTTCCGCGGTGAGCTTCTTCGGGTTTTGCAAGTGTACCTTGCCGGTATCATACAGTACAATACCTTCCTTTTTAATGTCCTTGAAGAAATAGTTGCCCTGCATCAGGGACTGGTTCAGGTGCTTGCCGGAGTGGAAGATGAGGCTGATGGGTGTTTTCACGATGCCGGTATCCCGTAATACCTCGTTCACTT
>NZ_VKDC01000102.1 GCF_007097395.1 Fulvivirga sp. M361 | reverse complement strand
GTTTCCTACACTAATTTGAGCCATATATACTCCTGCTTTCACATTACCATCAAGTGCCAGCGTAGATGAGTAACCTTTTGCTGTAGTTTCGTATACTACAGTGCCTTCTAAATTGGTGATGTTGATCACTACTTCCTCTGTGCTGTCCGTACCGGTGATTTCCCAGGTTAATGTAATGGTACTCTCCTTAGCTTCAGCCTGAAACTGCTCTACTGTAGTGGGTTGGGTTAAGCTGTTTGGATTCGCTTTAACGGTACTTAAGCTTACTATCATCAGGGCGGCTATTATTAGTATATTTTTCATCTTACTCTCTGTTTCGTTTCTTTCAGATCAACAATACAAAGTTAGGGGATGGCGCATGGCTATATAAGAGCTAAAAAGCGTAATTTTTGCTAGGCGGTTTTGCTTAGACGGTGCTACGGTAGATTACCGGAAAGGCCTTGATTTCAGTAATAAACTAGGTTTTAGGACTGTGACATTACCCGGGATGCAATATCACGCAGAAAGGCATGGAGAACTCCAAAAAATGAAAACCTTCGAGTTCTCCCGATTTAATTCAGATCAAACGTAAAACTTCAGACTTACTTCTTACCCCCTAAAAGCTTCTCCAGCATCGCTACTTTTTCGTCTTTCTCTTTGAGCAGTTCGCGATATAGCTTTTCATTTTT
>NZ_VKDC01000101.1 GCF_007097395.1 Fulvivirga sp. M361 | reverse complement strand
GGGTACGCTTTGTAAAAGCGCACCAGGACCGTTTTGAAAGTACCCATAACAGAGATTGTCATTACGAACCTCAGCGTGGGGCTGTGTGGCGAGGTGAAGTAATCCCCTTATCGCCGGACGCGTAGTAGTTTCACGTCCAGCAATAAGGAGACAGCTTCGTAACCCAGCACACTGGCACCGCCAGCCTCGCTGAGACGACTCTTATTACCATGTCACCCTACCCCTGCCACACACATAGCGATAGCGTTATATGTGTTGTTTTAGAAGTAGAGTTTACAGTCACTTTTCGTCACACGATGGGGGACTGCCGCAGTCGTATCCTCCTTCACAGGGACGACTTTTTTTCATTTCAGGACGGGTCAGTTAAAACAATATGCATCAATCCGCGCCAAATAATATTCTGTCCGGGGGATTTGTGACCCTTTCCAGGGAAATAAAATTCTTTCCGGGGGACCTTATACTCCTTCCGGGGAGTTTTTTTGTCATTCCGGGGAGGTTTATTACCCTTCCTCGGAGGCCTTTTGTCATTCCGCGGAGGTTTATTACCCTTCCTCTGTGGCGTCCTGAAAAAAGTTGACAGGTTTTTAGTTAATTCTGCTAGTGGTTTACAATGTTAAACATTAATCCTAATTGTACATTACAAAGATTGCTTCAATCCTAGTGTAAGTAGACAGGCCA
>NZ_VKDC01000100.1 GCF_007097395.1 Fulvivirga sp. M361 | reverse complement strand
GCGGCCTGATCTATCGTAACGGTCATGAAATCTGTGCCAGGAGGACAAATACCGGCAGGATCATCTGTGGTTAATGTCAGATCTACTGTGCCATTTGTTATATCCGTCGCCCCGGGCGTGTAAACAGCGCCCAATAAACTCGCATCGTCAAAGCTACCATCCCCGGAACTCGACCAGGTCGAACTCGTCGCTGACCCTCCGATCGTACCACTTAACGTAACCGTACCATCCGAACAGATCGTCTGGTCTAAGCCTGCTGATACCGTAGCGGCCAGTTCTATCGTGACGGTCATAAAATCAGTAGCAGCAGGACAAATACCCGCAGGATCATCCGTGGTTAACGTCAGGTCTACTGTGCCATTCGTTATATCCGTCGCCCCGGGCGTGTAAACAGCACCCAATAAACTCGCGTCGTCAAAGCTACCATCCCCGGAACTCGACCAGGTCGAACTCGTCGCTGACCCGCCGATCGTACCACTTAACGTAACCGTACCATCAGAACAGATCGTCTGGTCTAAGCTCGCTGATACCGTAGCCGCCTGATCTATCGTGACGGTCATGAAATCTGTGCCAGGGGGACAAATACCGGCAGGATCATCTGTGGTTAATGTCAGATCTACTGTGCCATTTGTTATATCCGTCGCCCCGGGCGTGTAAACAGCGCCCAATAAACTCGCGTCGTCAAAGCTACCATCCCCGGAACTCGACCAGGTCGAACTCGTCGCTGACCC
>NZ_VKDC01000010.1 GCF_007097395.1 Fulvivirga sp. M361 | reverse complement strand
AGATTTGAAGTAGTACACACAACACTAAGTTAACCCTTAGTCATCAAAAAGGCCGACAGCTTCTCGCTATCGGCCTTTACTTTCTTTACCATAAAAAGAAGGTGACTTTTGAGACACCCTCTTTCACTATATTCTTTCTTTATCATCCCTGGTAGGGTGCTACAACAGTCGATGTTGTTCATACTTGTTCGGCTTGATAATCCATTTTAACATTTCGTATTCCTCGAAGGTCAACGGCTTGCTGTCAAACGTGCCTACTGCATCTATAAGCTGTTCTTCAGTACGTATACCAACAACAGCTGAAGTCACCCCTCCATGGGCCAGCGTAAAAAGCAGCGCGGTCTGAGCCATAGATCGCTCCTTACTTACTTCGTTAACCATTTCCTGTAGCCTTTTTACTTCTTCCGGAGAATAGTTCAGATAAGCCCTTGAAGGCTTATTGACCAATAACCCCTTAGCTAATCCACCTCTCACAACTACACCTACCGATCGCTGCTTCAGCCAGTCCAGGCATTCCTCTTCTGGCCTGCGATCTAAAAGACTGTACTGCATCATGTTACTGGTTAACTTACTATGATCCAACCATCTTCTGATGACATTAGGCCGGATAGAAGATATTCCATAATACCGAATTTTCCCCTGTTGCTTCAAAAGTTCAAACGCTTCTAATGTCTCATCAAAAGGATCATCCAATGTACCACCATGAAGCTGATAAAGGTCAATGTAATCTGTTTGGAGTCTTTTCAAACTAAGGTCAGCAGCTTTGAGGATGTACTTCTTTGAGGCATTCCATTCCCATTCACCACGATCTTTCTTCCATACATTACCCACCTTTGTGGCTAGGTGCACTTCTTTTCTTATTGTTTTGAGAGCTCTGCCTAGTTCTTCTTCATTTTCGCCGTGATGATACAGGTCTGCCGTATCAAAATAATTAATGCCGTGATCAAAGGCTTTTCTCAGCAACATTTCATTTGCCTTATGCCCTTTGACAAGAGACATACCACCAAAACCAATACGACTGATCCGTAAAGTGGAGTTACCCAGTTGTTTGTATTCCATCATAAATAAGGCTGTATTCAACGGTAAAATTCGTTATGAAAATAGACTTTAGTACGTTAGTACCTGCTATTTTTAAAATATGTATGTAAGAAGAAATATTAAGTGGAACGTTGTATTTCGTTTCGCATGGAAAAACCTGATCGTTTTTACTGTTTGGTCTATTGTAGTGGTGGTGGCTTACAAGTATGCAGAGTCGTTGGCAATTACCATCGGCATACCTTTTTTACCAGTGGGTACGATAGGTACGGCCGTTGCGTTTTATATTGGTTTTAAAAATAGCCAGTCGTATGACCGGTTTTGGGAAGGCAGGAAGATCTGGGGTGGTATTGTAAATTATAGCCGTACCTGGGCCAACCAGGTGCTTACCTATGTAGCTGATCATACTACAAAAGGAGCGACAGACGCTGAAGGTATAAAAGCTATTCGGCAACAATTGATTTACCGGCATATATCATGGATCAATGCTTTGCGTATCCAGTTACGCAGAACGACGATCTTTGATCGAAATAATCTTACCCATGTGCCGGACTTCAAACTGGTTAACGATCGTGACTGCATCAAGCACATTTCCACTTTTTTGGAGGAAAAAGAATACCTGGATGTTATTAACAAAGTCAATGCTGCCACTCAATTGAATCGGCGTCAGGGTGAAGCGCTTAAGGAAATACATCGAGATGGACTGGTCAATGATTTTCAACAGATCGAGATGATGCGTACACTGGAAGAGTTTTACAACCTTCAAGGAAAATGCGAACGTATTAAAAACACTCCTTTTCCGCGTCAATACGCTTTTTTCAGCACCGTGTTTGTGTGGATATTCGTCATCTTGTTACCACTCGGTTTGGTGGAAGAATTTCACAAAATAGCCAACGGAACGATGATCTGGCTAACAGTACCGGCTTCAATACTCATCTCATGGATATTTACTACTATGGAGGCCGTAGGTGATAATAGTGAAGATCCTTTTGAAAACTATGTCAATGATGTCCCTATGACCGCTATTAGCCGTACTATAGAAATCGATTTAAGAGAAATGTTAGGAGAGAAGGAACTGCCTCCAAAAGTGGAACCGGTGGAAGATGTGCTTTTGTGATTTTGGTTACCAAAAGTAAACCTATTGTGTTAGGATACCGTTTCTTATTATTACTGTAACTCTCACTCTCACTGATATGGATCATAAATTTACTGCTGATGCACATAACGAATTTCCTTTCGAGACTGTGCTCAATCTTTCTAGCCTGCTAACGTATTGGGAGGAAAACCTTAAAGGTAAATCCGTATTTAGCGGATACCCGGCTGATCATATTCTTGAAATGATCAATAATGCACCTGAACTAAGACAGCCGGTACGTGATTTGGCTCTTCTGGATAAACATCAGGAACTGTTAGGACTATTGATGAGCGTTATTTTTCCCCCTGCGCTACTCGAGACAGAACTGTCCGGCGCGCTTATTCCGTTTGACATACAAGGTTTTTACAGTACTCCGGGTTACCAGGAGATCTTACCATTTAATGAGATACGAGAAGACCTTACGATAAATATACCGGGTAATGATATGAAAGCAGGCAAAATAATGCATGCCTGTCTTATTATTCTCAACAAGTTCTATGGTACTCATATTGATCTTGACGTACCGATTGTCATCACCGTACCTCATAAAGACACTGGTCTTAAAAAGATCTACAAAGTGGACATGAATACTCAGTTTACCGATGTGGTAGCTAAAGGTGAGTTGGATCCTATTGATGGAGCAACAGTGCAACACCTATTGGAGAACCTTTATGATACGGAACTATGGTTAAAGCATTTGCGTCCTGAAAATTTTGAATTCCAAGGGTTTACTATTTTCAAACTAGTGGATGTTACCACGGAAGAAATGCTTTCCGATATCAAATACTACCTGTTACGAAAAGATGCTATTACCTGTGAGCACAATTTTTTGGCTATTCAGCAGCGTCTTCGGTCTATTTTCAGCTTACCGGAAATGGAGTTGGGTATTGCCTATTATGATAGTAATAACAACATCATTACCAATTATGGCGCCAGTGAGTGGAAAAGCCTGATCATGCCGGAAGACAACTGTGGATTGACCTGTGATTACTTTGAAGGTTCCATTTACGAAAAAGTACGTAAAACGAAGCGACCGGTAATCATAGAAAACCTGGAAAGCATTAAGGAAAAAACCCATATCGAAAAACAAATACTGAAAAAGGGATTTAAAAACGTGGCCATTGCGCCTTTAATGACCGGAGATAATGTAGTAGGGATATTGGAGCTTGTAACACCTTATCCCGGTAAATTGAACCCCGTGAATGCAGGCAGGTTAGAAAACATTTTACCCATGTTCACCTCAGCAGTGGAGCGTGTGTTAGGGGAAATGCAAACAGAGGTAAGGGCCCTGATCCAGAAAGAGTGTACTGCCATTCATCCAACGGTAGAATGGAAGTTTTTGGAAGCGGGCTATGACATACTTAATGCCAGGAGATTAGGTACCAGAGCCACGTTGGATGACATTACTTTCAAAGAAGTATATCCGCTGTTCGGTATGGCAGACATACGGAATTCCTCCGTAGAACGAAGTAAAGCAATACAACAAGATCTTATGCGGAACCTCAGAGAGGCTAAAAGAGTGATCTCTACTATCCTGGAATATAAAAAAATGCCTATTCTCGATGAGATCAACTACCGTGTAGATACGGAGATAGACAAAATATCGTCCGGTTTGAATTCAGGAGATGAATCCGAAGTACTCAACTTTCTGAAAAACGAAATACAACCTACTTTTAATCACTTCAAAAACGAAGATGATATGCTTAAGCTGGTGATCGATGAATATGAGGGCGAGCTTGATCCATTGCTGGGTGTGGTCTATGATAAAAGGAGGAATTTTGAGACAAGCCTTATGACCATCAATGAATGTATATCTACTCATTTAGATAATGTAGAGCAACAGGCACAAGAGATCTTTCCGCACTATTTTGAAAAGTATAAGACAGATGGTGTCGAGTATAACATGTATCTCGGACAATCTTTGGTTAAGGGCAAGACCTTTGATCATATCTATTTGCGTAATTTCAGGCTTTGGCAGCTCTTTATTATGTGTGAAATAGCCATAAAGGTGGAAAAGTTAAAAAATGACCTACCTAAAAAACTGGATATAGCACAGTTAATACTGGTGCACGGTGAGCCATTGGCTATTCGCTTTAGAAAAGATGAGAAGCATTTTGATGTAGATGGGGCGTATAATATCCGTTATGAGATTGTAAAGAAACGTATAGATAAGGCTTATATTAAAAATCGCAAAGAACGGCTTACGCAGCCGGGGAAAATTGCCATTGTTTACACGGGGCAACGTGAAGCAACGGAATATGACAAGTACATTAAATACCTGCAATCTATCGGTTATTTAAGTGAAGAGGTGGAGCATGTAGAGTTAGAAGAGCTACAAGGGGCACAAGGCCTGAAGGCCATACGAGTAAGCGTTAACTTAGGGGCCATCCAGAAAGAGTTTGGCAATGAAATGCTCAAGAACGTTATGGAAGTGGTGACCGTGAACTAAATAGATTTTATTGCGAAGGGAGTTAAACTATATCCCTGAAAGCTTAAGGACCAAGCTCCATAGTAACTTGGTTCTTTTGTTTTTACGGTTAAATGGATCAACTCCATTCAACCGCATTCCGTGATAGATTAAAGCAACTGCCCAAAACACTACGAAACTGAGTACCCACCATCGGCTGTTAGTACTACGATTGAAAAAAGCACTTACTAACAGCGCATTAAATAACATGAAAACGAGCACATGAATGATAAAGTAATTCAATTGCTTAAGGAGAACTTTTGTTTTTTTATATAAATCGTCGTTGATCATGCCTTTCTAAATATAGGCATAAACTTTGATGGGAGTTAAAAAGTTTCAGTGTATTCATTAATTTCATGCCAGAATGAATCATAAAAAAACCTGTATCCACATGGTCAAAATAATTGTTTTTGCTTTGGTTTCGAGCGTGGCGGTACCTTCGATTGCACAAGGCGTTGAGGAATTGGACAGACGTAATGGCTTTAAGGACATCAAAATGACGAGCGCTATTTCTTCTTATGAAGGGCTAGAGTTTAAAAAAGAAGTATCGCACGACATATTCATAGGGGCAAAAATGTACGTGCCAAAAAAAGAACACTATGAACGGATCGGAAACCTTAAGATCCACGACCTGCAGGTTATGACCTATAAGGACTCCATTTATGAGATAAGAGTTGTTACAGAAAAAGATCCTAACCTATACAAAGGATTTAAAAAAGCCTTTGGTGAGCCTTCTTATTCTTACGGGTCGAAAAACTACTATTGGACTACAGATAATTTAACGCTCTCTTATGGATCTCACTCGAAAAGTAAGATTGAAATGATCTATTTTTCGCATCTTATGGTAAAACGGGTAAAGGAGGAAAAAAAACAAGTAGTTGAAGATATTGTCAACGATTTTTGAAATGATGATTCAATGTGTCCGTTTGCTTGAAAAAGTATTGTAGACAACACTTTAAACATATAATATTTTTCTATTAGGTTTATTAGCAAAGTACAAAGCCAATGAGAAAAAAGCTGATGTGGAGATTGCTGCTTTTGGTGATGCTATCTGGTTGTGGCACCCGGGAAACTCAAAAACTTACATTGGCCAGCGCAGCTAATATGCGGTTTGTGATGAGCGAACTGGTTCAGGTCTTTTCAGCTTCCACCGGAATAGATTGTGCCCTGGTAACAGGTTCATCAGGGAAATTAATGGCACAGATAAAAGCGGGCGCTCCTTATGATGTATTTATGTCAGCAGATATGAAATATCCAACGGAATTATTCGATTTGGGTCTTACGACGACACAACCCAGTGTATATGCCTACGGCAAATTGGTGTTATGGAGTATGACCGATGGCTTTGAGCCTGATATTAATGCTCTTACACAAGGTCATATCAGACACATAGCGATAGCCAATGCTGAAATTGCTCCATATGGACGAGCTGCTGTAACTGTGTTGAAAAACAGTAATATCTACGGACTAGTTGAGGAAAAGCTAATATATGGCGAAAGTATCTCCCAAACTAATCAATTCATTGTGTCAGGAGCTGCTGAAATTGGTTTCACGGCGATGTCTGTAGTTTTATCCGAAAAGATGAAAGGCAAAGGCAAATGGATTCCGATCAATGAACGATTGTATGACAAAATTGAACAAGGCGTGGTATTGATCAATAATGAAAGCGCCTTCAGCGAGGAGGCACGCCAATTTTATGACTTTCTTCTTTCTGATCAAGGTCAGAAGGTACTTAACAGATATGGTTACAGTACTATGGGTGATCAGCTATCCACATTTCAATGACATTATAGATGAATACACTGAGCGGAGAAATAGACCATGTCACGGTAAGTGATCATCTTTCACTTGTTAAAGTTAAAGTGGGGTCGTCCTATTTATCAGCAGTAGTTATTGATACACCTAATACAGCTGACTATCTCCATGTGAACAACCAGGTGAAAGTAGTTTTTAAAGAGACTGAAGTGATCGTGGGAAAAGGGGATGGGCATCGCGTAAGTGTTTTGAACCAGGTAAAAGGTACCGTCGGATCCATTGAATATGGTGAATTGTTGAGTAAGCTATTACTCGAAACGGAAGTAGGCCTAATAACAGTTATTAATAACACAGAAGCCGTTAAAAGCCTCAACCTGGAAAAAGGATCACCTATCACAGGATTGATTAAAACCAGTGACATAATGTTGTCCGTATGATAGAGTGGAGTCCCCTTATATTAACGTTTAAGTTAGCGTGCATTACTACGCTGATCTTACTTATCATAGCTATACCTTTAGCCCATTGGTTGGCCTTTTCAAGAGTCCGTTTAAAGCCACTGATAACTACCCTGGTGAGTATGCCGCTTGTATTACCTCCTACGGTACTAGGGTTTTATTTACTTATTGCTTTCAATCCTTCGGGGACCTTTGGTGGATGGTTGGATAACTATCTTGGAATACGATTGGCTTTTTCATTTGAAGGGTTGGTAGTAGCTTCTGTTATCTATAGCTTACCTTTTATGGTCCATCCCATTCAGGCGGGTTTTGTTAATTTGCCTAATTCTTTTAAAGAAGCTGCCTACGTATTGGGTAAATCCAGGGTCACCACGCTTTTTCGGGTATTATTGCCTAACATGAAATCTTCTTTACTTACAGGTATAGTGCTCGCCTTTGCACATACTATCGGTGAGTTTGGGGTGGTATTGATGATAGGCGGTAATATTCCGGGGAAAACCAAAGTGGCCTCTGTAGCGGTTTATGATGCCGTGGAAGCACTGGAATATGGTAGTGCTAATACCTACAGCCTGATATTATTTAGTATCACCTTCACTATTTTGTTGATTGTATACCTGATTAACGGGAAAGATATAACGGGTTTGACACGATGATAGAGCTTTCCTTACAAAAAAAATTACTTTTTGACACAGTAGAAGCAGCATTAGAACTTGTATTGGACATTGATCATGGAAGTATTACCACACTTTATGGCAAATCAGGGGCGGGGAAAACCTCCCTCCTTAAAATGATAGCAGGGCTGATGACTCCGGAGAAGGGGAACATCACCATAAATGGGAAAATATGGTATGACAGCACAAAAGGGATAAACTTACCACCGCAGAAGCGTGAGGTAGGGTTTGTTTTTCAAGATTATGCATTATTCCCAAACATGACAGTCAAAGAGAACCTGCTATTTGCACAAGATAAAACCGGGGATAGCAAACGAATAAGACAGCTTATTGATATTATAGAGCTTGGTGATCTACAGCATCGAAGGCCAGGTTTATTGTCCGGGGGGCAGCAACAGCGCGTGGCGTTGGCGCGTGCTTTGGTGCGTAAGCCGCAAGTGCTTATGTTAGACGAACCTCTTTCAGCGCTTGATTATGATATGAGGCAGAAACTACAGCAATACATTATTCAGGTACATCGTGAATACGATCTCACCACATTGCTCATAAGTCATGATATCTCAGAGATTTTAAAGATGTCGGATAAAATGTTGATCATCGATAATGGCAAGCAAATAGCTTATGGTGATTCTAAGGAGATATTTACCCGTAAAAACATAAGCGCCAAATTTCAGTTTTCAGGTGAAGTGATGTCTATTGAAAAGCAAGACTTTCTGTACATAGTTACTATTCTAATAGGGAGAGACCTTGTGAAAGTGGCTGTAGAAGGAAGTGATTTGGAGAACATTTCCGTAGGAGATCAGGTATTAGTGGCCTCCAAAGCTTTTAACCCCATCATTCGTAAGATCCGGTAATGACTGATTTACCGTAAGGTTGAAAGGACTGTTTTACTTCGCTTTCTTTTTACTTGATTTTGCTTTTGGATTGAATTCCAGGCAAAGGTCCACCCAGTATTCCAGGTCACTATCCATATCTATCCCTTCCGGTTTAATAAAGAGAAAGCCCTTCATAGCCCGTCCTGTAAAGTCCATTTCTTTGCTGCCCCGGGTGTCCAGTACCTCATCGTAAACGTCCGGATCGATCCTTGCCATTAATTGATTTTTTATCACGCCTACACACATTTTATCATTCACCATAATACAAAGTCCGCCCATCATTTTCTTTTCTTCGAACACTACGTTTTTCTGTCGTATTAAGGTCCTGACCCGATCAGCTAAAAATTCGTCAAATGCCATTTAATTTTGATTTAAAGCCTCAGTTAGAAAATCTTTCACGGGTTTGGCAGTATACCAGTATTCCATAACCAATTCCGGCAGATCGTCATGGGTAATTTTACCGGAAGCAATTTTTCCTACATAGTAAAACGACTTCTGCATAATTACAGGATACTTCGCAGAGACTTCCGCCAGTTCCTTAGGGATCCGTTTACTTACTTCTCCTTTGATCGTTCCGAACCTATCGACAAATGCCTTATCCTGGATCAGGTCCATAAATTTTTCAGGATCAGCCGCTATGGCTGCACGGACTTTGGCCACCTGTTTGGCATCTATGCCGTGTGCACCGCCAAAAACATGTACCCCTTCCGTATCCAGGCGCAAAAATATTCCAGGCACACTTTTATCCTTACGCCCTGCTGATGAGATCACAGCGCCTATGTGGGTATTATAAGGCGTTTTATCAGGAGAAAAACGGATGTCACGGTTTATACGGGTAACAGCATCTTTAGCCTGAAGGGTAACCTCAGGTTCTTCAGCATTGATACGTCCTATCATTTCGTCTATAAAACGATACAAAGGCTTCTTGACGGATTGTTCGTACCGTTTTCGGTTTTCATCAAACCAATCTTTTGTATTGTGTTGTTTTAGCTCTTTAAAAAAGGCCGTAAAGTCTTTAGTGAAATAACTCATAAAAGGGCATGTTTTAAAAATGCCGCCCAGAGTGAGATCTTGGGCGGCTGTATGATTTGATGTATCAAGAAGGGCTATGGAAAGCTATTTTATTTCCTTCCGTATCTAAAAAGATTGCCATATATCCTATTTCGTCAGAGATTTTGGTTTTGGGCTGTAATACTTTACCCCCCGCATTTTCCACCCTGGAAAGAGAATCACTTAAGTCGGTACCACCGTTGAGATAGAGTAATGCACCTCCTTCTGAAGGATTGTAGCCGTCACCCTGCACCACAGCACCACCTACGCCATCCTGACCATTATGGAGAAAGCCCATTTGCGTGCCCATAATTTCTTGTCCGTGGATCTCCTGGTTTAGCACCTTTCCATAAAATGAGCAGGCTCTTTTGAAGTTGTTTGCTGGTATTTCGAACCAGTTAATTGCATTTGCCATGTTGTAATAGAGTTGAGTTGAAAATTATTTAATAGAATGTAATGCTACCCTATTGCCCTCAGTGTCTTGGAAATGAGCAATAAAGCCATAGTCTCCTATGCTGGTTTTGGGTACGAGAGTTTCACCCCCGCTGGCCCCTATCTTGCCTAAAGTACCTTCTATATCTTGTACAGAAAAATAGACCAGCGTACCGTCATGTGAAGGCTTGTAGCCTTCGGATTTCATCAAGGTTCCAGTGGCGCCGGACTGGTCAGGCCCACCGGGAAACCAGCCCATCTTACTTGGACCCATTTCAGTAAGACTGATCTCTATATCCAGTATTGTTTCATAGAAGGATTTGGCCCTTTCCAGGTCGGCCACAGGTAATTCAAACCAATTAATTGCATTTGCCATAGTCGTGTTGTTTAATAGTGATGTAAAATTTTGAGTCTGACTGACTTATTCAGCTATTCAATTTACGCGCGTTGTTGAACAATAGACGGTGTAAGATAGAATAAGGTTAAACAAAATGCTTATCAAAAAATTCAAAAACTTATAATCCTATAAAGAGTATTAATATATTTGAGGGCATGATAAATAACTAGAATAGGACTTTTTAGGCGAATAAATTAAAATCCTATGGCAAAAAAGGGAGCAATGGAAAGTATGATTGGGTCCCTTACCAAGGCCGAGAAGCGATATTTCCGCTTGTTCAGTGAACTTCAGCAGGGGGATAAAAAGTACCTTGAACTTTTTAATATCCTGGAAGCCAGGATGAACGGCTCTGATAAGGACCTACGGCAACTTAATTGTGCTGACATCAGTGTGACAAAAAATTACTTGGGGAAATTGATCCTTAAGAGTCTCAAGGGATACAATGAAGGAAAAACAAAGAGGTCTGAGCTTCTTCACCTATTGCTTGAAATTGAAATTCTTTTTCACAAAGAGCTTTACGATCCATGTTTAGATAGAATAAAAAAAGCTGAGAAAATAGCACTGAAGTATGAAAATTATACCATGCTCTTAGAGCTGTTCGGCTGGAAAAAAAGACTGTTAAGTGCCCTACATGCTACATCTGCGCATGCGAAAATAAAAGAGGTGATGAGCAGAGAACAGCAGACTTTGGAAAAGCTCAATAACCTGGACCAGTATAATAGGCTACTTTACGAAGTTATGGACCAGGATTTTTCCGATCGAAAATCGATGTTAGACTATTTTGACCATCCTCTGCTGCAAGATAATAGTTGCGCTAAAAGCTTTGGTGCACTTACTATCTATTATCACCTCATCTATATGTTACATATAGTGACCTCAAACCCTGTAAACGGTCAGAAAGCATTAGATGCTTTGATTGAAACAATGGAATCAGTCCCATTTCGAATAGAAGAAGACCCATCAGCTTACGTCACGGCATTGAATAATTCGATGGGCATGATGCTTTACAACAAAGAAGCCGGGGCAGCGGTGGAGGTCCTGAAAAAGATCAGAACGATACCGGAGCGGTATCACTTGAAACAAAAGCAATACACCTTAAAAATATTTATCAAAACCTATAACGTTGAACTTGAACTTTACCGGGACCTGAAAGACTGGGATAAGGCAAGAGCACTAATGTCAGAAATACAACGCTTTCTGGACATTCATATTATCCCTACCAATTATCTCCTGTCTTTTTATTATCAATTTGCTTACATTCATTTTCAGTGTAAAGAATACTCATTATCCTTAACTGGGATCAATCGTATCATAAATGACAATTTTGGAACAGATCGCATGGATCTGCAGACGTATGCAAGATTTTTATTTTTAATGATCCATTTTGAGCTGGGGAATATCACATTATTAAAATATGCAGTGGAAAATACCCGAAGATTTTTAAGAAAGAGAAGGAGTAAGTTATTCGCCTTTGAGTCTGTATTACTTAAATTTTTCTCTCAGCTGAGTACATCTCTGCCGTATGAATATAAAGAGAGGTTTGAAAAATTGTCTTCTGCACTCTTTCAGGGTCATTCGGAGAAGCAACGGTCCAATATACTTGACTACCTGGATTTTGAATCCTGGATCAATGCAAAGTTGCTAAAGGGGTAGTAGCGGTTTGCTTTGCTAAGGTATCTACCAATATTATCGGGTATTGACCTTGACAAAATGCTGACCATAACATTTTCCTGGTTCTGATTTTTGCGTGCTACAGATCGTAATTATCTGTAAATTAGAGGGATGTAAAGCCGAAAGTGTTAAAATTATGATCGGTATCAATACATTATCATATATTCTTTTATTCTCACTATTTTCATACCCGGAAAGAGAAAAAATTTACGTTGACGACTCTGTTGATGAGGTTTTGTTGCCCATCAACTCATTGCCTATCCTGGTAGACAGTGTAGGAAATATGGACTTTGAAGACATCCTTCAGAAGAAGGGTGAATTTACCATTTATACACAGTTCATACCTAAAGACTACTGTGTTTCCTGTACATATTGGATTAAAGTACCTCTGTTGATCAGTGAAAACAGCGAAAAGCAGTGGATCATAGAGTTTTACGATCAAACTATTGATGAGATCACGGCCTATTTTCCAAAAGATAATGGTGAATACACCCGCGATGAGGTAGGAGACCACTTCCCGTTCGATAAAAAAGCATTATCACACAAAAATTTTGAATGGCTGATCAATCCGGTGATGAAAGACAGGCAAGATATTTATTTTAAGGTTCGTTCCCACTCCTATGCCGATATACGGATTGCCCTCAGGACGGTCAACCGTTTCATTCACTATTCACTGAATGAGTACTTCTTATATGGATTGTTCTATGGGATGATCTTCATTATTACGTTATACAATCTCCTCATTTTCTTCGCGATTAAAGAGGAAAAATACTTATTCTATACCTTCTATATTTTGAGTGTTGGCATATATGCGATGTGTGTAGATGGTATAGCGTTCCAATACCTTTGGCCTAACTCTCCCCAATGGAACCAGTTTGCTTATGGGACCGCTCTTTTTTCCTTGATCTTCTGGTCTATATTGTTTTCCCGGCGCTTTCTGAGTACTGCCGTAAGGTCACCGAAACTAGATAAACTGCTGAAACTGGCGCTTATTTTGAGGACAGTGGTTTTCTTATACGCACTGTTGTTTGACCATAAGTTTTTTGAATATAGGAATATTGAGATAATACCTCTGACACTTATTTTTTATACCAGTATATACATTTGGTTAAGAGGATATAAGCCGGCCCGGTTTTTCGTTTTAGCATATGGCATTTTGTTCTTAGGCTTTTTAATAAAGGCACTTTTGTATCTGTCTGTTATTCCTTTTGTTATACTGTCCTATTATAGTCTTCACGTGTGTTTCCTGCTGGAAATGCTGTTTCTGACCTTTGCCCTTAGTGACAGGGTGAGGATATTAAAGTCTAATCGCGACAGGGCATTAAAAAGGACCATCATTCAGCACCAGGAAAATGCGATGCTCAAGGATAAAGTAAACAAGGAATTAGAAGGAAAAATAAAAGAACGTACCGGGCAATTGGAAGAAAAAAATCTTCTTCTGGCTGAAACCAACCAGAAGCTCTTCGAACAGACAAGAGAGATCAATAAGATCAACTCTATGTTAGACCTGGATAACTGGAAGTTAAAAAATAACATTAAAGAGGTACTTCGTGACCGGCTGATCAACAAGAATCTGACATTGGATCAGTTCAGGAATATATTTCCTGACCAACTGACCTGCTACCGATTTTTGGACAGGCTTAAATGGGCTAATGGATACCATTGTACCAAGTGCAATAACACGAAATTCTCAGAAGGACATACCAAATTTGCACGTAGATGCTCAAAGTGTGGTTATGATGAATCAATTACCAGTAATACCATTTTCCATCGTATCAAATTCCCCATTGAAAAAGCGTTTTACATTTTATATGTAACCAATAATCAACCCAATGATTTTACATTGGATGAACTTTCTGAAATGCTACAACTAAGAAGAAATACAGTCTGGAATTTTAAAAAGAAAATAGAAGAGATCTATCTAAACGGCGATGGAGATACCTCCCCAATATCCATACAAAACCTGTTCTCAGCACATGTTAATTGAGTGAGATCGGGTAATTCAGCTGTCCCATTACACATGTTGCCAATAAAGCGATATGTGCAAACGTTTTCGGACTTTTAAAGTACTGGAAAGAGCTTTTTTGTTGTGATTAAAGCGTCATAATACCCTCTGAAAAACGGGCCATTCAGGCGTTGTTTTAATAGAAATACCCCTTCAATACTTGTTGCCCCCTAAATACTGGATTAGCATTACCTGCACGCTCCTTGTGAGCGGGCAGATCAAGTCAAACATCTAAACACTAAAATGGTATGAAAGAAATTTTACAATCGTTCTTTACCGTATTTGTGCCATTGTACTTCTTAATTTTTGGCCAGGTACAGGCACAAAGTATAGTAACGGGTCGCGTGGTATCCGAAGGTGACGGGGATCCTTTGCCTGGAGTGAATATTCTTGTGAAAGACTCCAATAAAGGTACCGCATCAGACATTGACGGTAGGTATTCCCTTGAAGTAGATGCCGATGATATTCTTGTCTTTTCCTACATTGGGTTTACTGCCCAGGAGGTAAGGGTAAATGGGAGGTCGGTCATTGATGTCGCGCTGGTACTGGACGTAAGCCAGCTCCAGGAAATTGTGGTGGTGGGTTATGGCACACAGCGTAAGCGTGATGTGACTGGTTCCATCAGTTCTATTGATGGTACCGATATTGCCGAACAGCCTGTACCTAATGCATTAAATGCTCTTCAGGGCAAAGCGTCAGGTGTGCTGGTCACTAACAGTGGCGAGGCCGGAGCTGCGCCTACTATACGTATACGGGGTGTGGGCTCAATTAATGGAGTGGCACCTCTATTTATTGTTGACGGCATATTCACCGATAATATAGATTTTGTTAACCCGGCGGATATAGAATCAGTAGAAGTATTAAAAGATGCTTCTTCCCTTGCCGTATTTGGAGTGCAAGGGGCGAATGGCGCTATCATTATCACCACCAAAAAGGCAGAGAAAGGTCAGACTACTGTCAATGTGAACTCTTATGCCGGTTTTCAACGCGTCAATGAAAGAATTGGACTCACCAACGCGGCTGAATTTCAAACTTTGTATAATGAGCAATTGGCAAACCTTGGAGGGCCGGCTTTTGATTTTAGTCAATACGGTAATTCGGATACGGACTGGCAGGATGAAATACTTCGTACAGGATTTATCTCGAATAATAGCATCAGTTTTCGTTCAGGGACGGAAAACAACCAGGCCAGTTTTAGTCTCAGCTATTTGAAGCAGGATGGTGTCCAGAAGTACGACGAGTATACCCGGTATACGGCTCGACTAAGAGATGAATTGACCATAAATGATCATCTGAAGGTGGGAGCTGATATCAACGGCTACCGTTGGGAGCGAAATCCTACACGCATCGGTATTACTAATGCACTGTGGGCTGCTCCAGTGGTAGAACCAACAGATGAAGAGGGCAATTGGAACCCGACACCTACTATTCAAAGAGCACAGGTGGCTAACCCAGTGGCCTTAACAGAAATTTTCGATCGCCGCACCATCAGCGAAGGCTTTCGGTTTGTGGCTTCAGGTTGGGTAGAAGTAAAATTTTTGAAAAACTTCACCTGGAAGTCCACCGCCTATGGGGATTGGGGCTTTAATGAGGAAAGGGCCTTTCAGCCCATATTTGAAATAGGTACGGGCGATGAACGCGCGCAGTTCAACGATGTCACAAGTGTAAGGCAGGAAATGGTAAGATTCACCACTTACCAAACGGACCATATCCTTACATTCAATAAAACTTTTGGAGACCATGATCTAACGGCAGTAGGAGGTATTATTTCCAGGTATGCTTCTAAAGGACTGACAATTGAAGCCACAAGGCAGACTACGAGTCCTATCAACATTCCCGACGATGAAGACTTTTGGTATTTATCCATTGGTGATGATAACACTTCGCAACGGATCCTTACCCCCAATGAAAACTTGCCGTCTGAAGAATCGTTCCTTTCTTTCCTGGCGCGTCTGAACTATAGCTATCAAAACAAATACCTGTTAAACCTTACGTATCGTCGGGATGGTACCAGCAAATTTTCACCGAATGAACGTTGGGGTAACTTCGGTTCAGTAGGCGTAGGCTGGGTCATTTCAGAAGAGGGTTTCATGAAAGACATTCCCTTAGTTGATTTTCTGAAGATCAAAGGATCATGGGGGGCATTAGGAAATGATAAAGTAGGTAATTATCGCTTCTTTCCCGTTTTGAGTAATGCAGAATCTGCCGTATTTGGTGAAAACGTGTTCACATCCGTAGCTCCAAGCTATTTGGCCAACCCCAATTTGAAATGGGAAACGGTCAAGGGAATTGATGTAGGATTTGAAATATTGCTTTTAGACGAAAGGTTATCGGCAGACTTTGCCTATTATAATCGTGAATCACAAGACTTACTGGTACTAGTTGATCTTCCAAGTGGAAGTCCGGCGCCTAACCTATTAACGAACCTGGGAAGTATTGTGAACAAAGGCATAGAGCTAAGTGCCAACTGGGAAGAGAACCTGACACCTGATGTAAGATACAGAATAGGAGGTAATTTCACCACAGTAGATAATGAAGTTACATCCATTGGAGATGATATAACATTTCAGATTGTTCGTCAAAACTCCGTGACCGAAGTAGGCCAGACGGTAGGGTCTTTCTTTGGATTGGTGCAGGAAGGTATTTTCCAGACAGCAGAAGAGATCGCAGCGTCTCCACAGGCCGGCATGGCTGAGCCGGGAGATATACGGTTCAAAGATGTAGACGGAGACGGTGTATTCAACGCAGAAAAAGACCGCACATTCATCGGTTCGCCAATTCCTGAAGTTATCTATGCGTTGTCCTTTGGCATATCATACAAAAATTTTGATCTGGATATTGAAATGCAAGGGGTAGCGGGTAATGATATTTATAGAGAAAGGTCCCGGTCACGCTTTGCCATACTTAACTATGAAGAAGAGCGCCTGGGCCGATGGGTAGGGCCTGGTACTTCCAATACTGAACCGATCATGGATGATACGAGGAACAACAACTTCCTACATTCCACTTACTTCATGGACCCAGGGGATTACTTCAGGATCAGGAACATATCCTTAGGATATAATTTGAGTTCTGCCATACTCAGTAAACTCAATATGACCAGCGCCAAAGTTTATATCAATGCCCAAAACCCATTGACGTTTCACAAAGCCAGGAACTACTCCCCGGAAGTCAGTGGAGGTACGCCCATACGGTCAGGCATAGATGATGGAGTTTATCCGGTGCCGGCTACCTATACACTTGGTGTTAATCTTAACTTTTAAACAGCGAAGTCATGAAGAAATTTTTAAAACATAAATTTATTCTCTTATTGACGCTGGGTACGTTGGTCACTTCCTGTGAAGACTATCTGGAAAGAGAGCCGTTGGGCAGGTTTACGGAAGATACTTATCCTGAAGGAGGAGGCTTATCTAACTTTGTATTTGGTATGTATTCGGATCTGAGGGCCTTTAATCTGCATACCTTTGCCTTCGTCGGCATTACCAGTATTCGGTCTGATGATGCTGATAAGGGCAGTACACCGGCAGATGGCGCTGCACAAAAAGAGATGGATGATTTTACCCTGTTACCTACCAATGGACTGGTATCAGGCTTTTATCGTGCACATTATGAAACTATTGCCCAGGCGAATCTTGTGCTGCAACTGGCAGAAGAATTAAGAGATGAATTAGACGAGCAAGAATATAATACATCACGGGCCGAAGCGCACTTTATCAGAGGCTATCTGTATTTCAACCTCGTCAGGTCTTTTGGTGGAGTTCCTAAGATCGTTAATGTGATCGATGTGGATGATGATTTTGTAACCCCGCGGTCTTCAGAGGCAGAGATTTACCAGTTGATAGAAGAAGACCTGCTTGAGGCTATAGCGAACTTGCCGGTAAGCTGGGATGAGTTTTTTATGGGCAGGGTAACAAAGTCAGCGGCAGAAGGTATGCTGGCCAAGGTGTATTTGTACCAAAAAAGATGGGGAGAGGCGCTGCCTTTGGCACAAAGTGTTATCGCGTCAGGGTTACACGACCTTAACACTTCTTACGATCAAATTTTTACTGAAGACGGTGAGAATAACAGCGGCTCTATTTTTGAAGTGCAGGCATTACGTAATGCAGATTTTCAAACCAATGATTTTGGTAGTCAATATGGCCAGGTACAAGGTGTAAGGGGCTCCGGAGAGTGGAACTTAGGTTGGGGATTTAATTCGCCATCTCAAAACCTTGTAGATGCCTATGAAGATGGAGACCCCAGGCGAGATGCTACCATTTTATTTGCCGGGGAAACCACGCCATATGGAGAAACGGTACCCGATGACCTGCCTAATCCGAGGTATAACCAAAAAGTATATACTGATCCTGCTTTTAGACTGGCCGCCAATGCACAGGCCGGGGTTTGGGTGAACATCAGGCTGCTTCGGTATGCCGATGTGGTACTTATGGCTGCGGAAGCGGCCAATGAGCTTGGGCAGACCGGAGAGGCCCTGGAGAAATTAGAATGGATCCGAGCGAGAGCCAGGGGAACGGCAGACATTTTACCGGAAGTGACTACCACTGATAAGGACGAGTTAAGGCTTGCCATACAGCACGAACGCAGGATAGAGCTGGCCATGGAACATGAGCGCTTTTTTGATCTTGTACGATGGGGCATAGCACGCGAGGTATTACATGCTGCCGGAAAAACAAATTATACGGTAGGGAAACATGAATTATTACCCATCCCTCAAGGTGAGATTGATTTGTCGGGCAATGTATTGATGCAAAACCCAGGCTATTAATTAGAGGATAAAAAGACTTAAAAAATGAATGTACTAAAAAAAATATCATTTGTACTGCTTGCTATGAGTGTTATGGTAAGCTGCGATAAAGAAGATGTGCAAGTTAATACGGGACCCTTGTTGGTCTCGGAGATTATATATGAAGGAGTTGATTTTGGATCGGGCACTGTTTTTACTGCCACACTTGCGAATGATGCAAGAGATGTGCCGGTAGAAGTTTTCTTTACGGTTACCTTTTCCAAGACGGTAGATGCAGCAAGTATCACTTCAGAAAGTATAAAGCTTTTTGATGGAGACGATGAGATCCCAACTACCATTAATTTGGTTGACAATGTAGTGACCATTACCCCTTCCAGTATGCTGGAAAACAATAGCTCTTATAATTTGGTATTGTCTGAAGACATCCAGGCAACTGACGGAGGGAAAATAGCAGAGGCTGGTAACTTCAGTGGAGTAAACAGGTTGCTGAATACCGTTGGACCACCTCCCTATGTGCCGGACGGGCAGGTAGCTTACTGGTCGTTTAACTTTGACTACAAAGAGCAAATAAGTGGCACATTGGCTACTGAGGTAGGGACTCCGGGGTTTGCAAATGCCAGTGCAGCGGGACCTAATGCATTGGCCAGTACTACTGATTCTTACTTGACTTTTCCTACCACTGAACTCACAAACAGCGAATTTACCGCCACTTTTTGGTATAAAGTAAATGCTTCTCCGGACCGCGCAGGTATCCTGGTCATGGGCCCGCCTGACGATACCCCGCCGATGAACAACCGTGATAATGGATTCAGGTTTTTTCGTGAAAATGCGAATGGAGAGCAACGGTTTAAATTAAACGTAGGTCATGGGACCGGGGACAGCTGGTTTGACGGTGGTGAAGCTGCCGATTTGCCTGCTGATGCTGATTGGGCATTTTTGGCCTTCACTATTTCTTCCACCGAATGTGTGGTCTATATTAACGGTGAAGTGGCCAGGCAAGGAAGCTTTTCCGGCGTAGACTGGACCGGCTGTGATGTGCTGTCCATTGCTTCCGGATCACCTCGCTTTGTGGAATGGGGTCACCTGTCAGATGAAAGCTTTATTGATGAGTTAAGGATTTTTGATGTGGCATTACCACAAACTGAAATACAAAAAATGATGGAATAGATTAATTCCTGATCAAAAGATCAGGCTGATTTAAAGTTAGTTTGTGGTCCTGGTCCTTGTAGCCACCTGGGTCAGGACCACGCTAAAAATGAATTTTTTGATAACTACAGTTTATTTTTCGGAAATGGTTAGAATACTGGTTGTGGTTTTTGCTTTGTTCCATCTGGCATGTTCCGATGACGAATCACCCGAGGTATCTGTCCAAATAGAAATTGAGCAGGTTCTGGTGGGGAGTATACCTCTCAGTGCTTCAAATGAAAATACCCTGATACCAGTTGACAGGACCATTAATGTAAAATTCACACAGCAAATTGATACGAATACGGTTGCAAGCGCTGTCACACTGTTGCAAGGCGAGAAAGAAATAGATCTAACGTTTACTTTTTCATCTGATAAAAGGTCGGTAGCCATAGACCATGATGTGTTGGATTTCCTGACAAGCTACCGTTTGATCATTTCCGATCAACTCATGGGGGAAAACTCAGAAAAGTTCGCTGCCAAAACGTTTGAATTTATGACTGCTAACGGTGAAATAAAAGTGGAACGTATTCTATTAAATGGGGAAAGTTTTAATACGTCACTTATCGCTCAAAATATACCGACGATGGCAAGTTTTCAAATCGATTTTTCGGAAGAATTAGATCTATCCACTGATTTTTCGGAAGTAATTACCCTAAAAAGACCCACATTTTCAGAAGTACTGGACTTTGATTTATTGGAGAATCGTAGATCTTTAATTGTTAGCACAGGATCGGAGATGGACTATTTAACTAAATATAAGTTTGATATTTCCTCCACTTTAACCAATGCCAGGGACTACTCATTTTCCGGCTTTTCTTTTGACTTCTACACTCAGCTGGATTCTACCTTCAAATTTCCCGAAGTCACCGACGAAGAATTGCTCACGTTGGTCCAGCAGCAGACCTTCAAATACTTCTGGGATTTTGCCCACCCCAACAGCGGCCTGATACGTGAGCGCAATACCTCAGGAAACCTGGTGACCATAGGAGGTTCCGGGTTTGGCGTGATGGCTGTTTTAGTAGGTATCGAAAGAGGTTTTATCACTCGTGAGCAAGGCATAGACCGGCTGGAGACCATCGTCAATTTTTTGAGCTCCGCCAATCGGTTTCATGGAGCCTGGCCGCATTGGATGGATGGCGTTACTGGTGAAACCATCCCTTTTAGTAACAATGATGATGGCGCAGACCTGGTGGAAACGGCCTTCATGGTCCAGGGATTGCTCACGGTAAGGCAATACCTGGACAAGACAAATGTGAGAGAAGTAAACATAATTACTGCTATCAACCGGTTATGGGAAGAAGTGGAATGGGACTGGTTTACCCAGGGAGGACAGGAGCTGCTTTACTGGCATTGGTCGCCCAATGCAGGGTGGCAGAAAAACCTTCCCATCAGGGGTTGGAATGAATCGTTGATCGTTTATGTGCTGGCGGCGGCCTCACCCACCCATGCGGTTAGCGCTGAGGTGTATCATAACGGATGGGCACGTAGCGGAGGTATGGCCAATGGAGGGACTTTTTACACTACAGACCTGCCACTGGGTCCTGACCTTGGAGGGCCTTTATTCTTCAGTCACTATTCATTCCTGGGGTTAGATCCCAGAAAGCTAAAAGATCAGTACGCTGATTACTGGCAACAGAATGTTAATCATACCTTGATCAACAGGGCTTATGTAGTGGATAACCCATTAAATTATGTAGGATACAGCTCCTCCTGTTGGGGGCTTACAGCCAGTGATAACCATTTGGGATATTCTGCCCACGCTCCTGATAATGACCTGGGCGTGATCACACCTACCGCGGCGCTCTCCGCGATGCCCTATACCCCGGAAGAATCGATGACTGCTCTCAAACATTTTTATTATCTCCTGGGAGACCGTTTGTGGGGTGAATACGGCTTCTACGATGCTTTTAACCTTACCGAAAACTGGACTGCGAGCTCTTACCTGGCCATAGACCAGGGTCCGATCATTCTAATGATAGAAAATCATCGTACGGCATTGCTGTGGGACCTTTTTATGAGCAATGAAGAAATAACAGCCGGATTAGAAAAATTAAAATTTGAAATTTTTTAACTAAAAACCCAACCTGTAAATATGATACATAAGATCAGAACATCTCTCACCTCCAGCGTCAGCCTATTACTGATAAGTATGGGGATGTATGCCTGTAATACTTCCGAAGGTACTGCAAATACTTCCCACGATCAGGGTGAGGTGATCTCCTCAGACTCTCTGCTCAACCTGGTCCAGTACCAGACCTTCCAGTATTTCTGGGAGGGTGCCGAGCCGAACAGTGGCATGGCCAGAGAAAGGATACACATGGATAATATTTACCCTAACCATGACAAAAACATAGTGACCTCCGGCGGTTCCGGGTTTGGTTTAATGGCCCTGGTGGTAGGTATTGACCGGGGGTTTGTAACCCGGGCGGAAGGACTGGAACGGTTTGAAAGGATCGTTGGCTTCCTGGAAGAAGCGGATACTTTTCATGGCGTATGGCCCCACTGGTGGGACGGTACCACAGGTAAAGTAAAACCGTTCAGTAAGAAAGACGATGGTGGTGACCTCGTGGAAAGCTCTTTCCTGGCGGCAGGTCTGTTAACGGTTCGCCAATACCTGAACGAAGAAGATGACCGGGAGACCGAACTGATAAAACGCATCAACACCCTGTGGGAGAATATGGAATTTGACTGGCACACCCGTGACGGTGAAAATGTATTGTATTGGCATTGGTCACCCAACTATGGTTGGGACATGAATTTTGACGTACGCGGGTACAATGAGTGCCTGATCATGTACGTGCTGGCAGCTGCC
This sequence comes from Fulvivirga sp. M361, assembly GCF_007097395.1. GTDB lineage: Bacteria > Bacteroidota > Bacteroidia > Cytophagales > Cyclobacteriaceae > Fulvivirga. The sequence goes on along the minus strand of NZ_VKDC01000010.1, from coordinate 152,990 downwards.
TCTCCTACGCATGCCGTAAGTGAGGCTGTATATCATGAAGGGTGGGCCAGAGACGGTATCATTGCCAGGGACACTACATACTATGGGCTAAGAACTATATTGAATCACTATGAGACCAATGATTCTCCCGTCGGTCCGTTGTTTTGGGCGCATTATTCTTACCTCGGATTGAATCCGACTACTCTGAAGGATAAATACGGGGACTACTGGAAACTGAATGAGAACCATGCCAGGATACACTACCGGCATTGTGTGGAAAACCCGAATGATTATGAAGGCTATGGTGAAAAATGCTGGGGCATGACCTCAAGTTATTCTATGAAAGGGTATTCATCCCACCGGCCAGATCGTGATTTGGGCGTTATTTCACCCACTGCTGCACTTTCATCATTTCCCTATACTCCTAAGGAGAGTATAGAGATGCTAAAATTCCTTTACCAGGAAGCAGATACCCTTGTAGGAAAGTACGGACCCTACGATGCTTTCAGTTTTCAACATAAATGGTATTTACCCCGGTACCTTGCTATAGACCAGGGCCCTATACCTGTGATGATCGAAAACCAGAGAACAGGGCTTATCTGGAAGCTCTTTATGTCTGCTCCGGAAGTGAAAAATGGATTGAATAAACTTGGTTTCACCTATGAATAAATACCTTTTCCTTATCGTCATCATAAGCATTTGTTTCAGCAAAGTGAAGGCACAAGATAAGTCAGAGTTCAAATCAGCCCGTCATCAGTATAAGGGAGGGGCTATTCCCTTCCGCATCTTATACCCGCTTGAATTTGATACCTCGAAAAAATACCCGCTGGTTTTCTTTCTCCATGGGGCCGGTGAACGTGGTAATGATAACAAGAAGCAATTGGTGCATGGGAGTAAACTATTCCTGGATGCTTCGAACCGCTCAAAATACCCTGCTATTGTAGTTATGCCACAGTGTGCTACCGAAGATTTTTGGGCCAACGTGGAAAAGACCAAAGTTGAAGATGGGCAGCGGTCATTTACTTTTAATCCTGGCGGCAAGCCCACCCCGGCCATGAAGGGAGCGCTGTCGCTTCTGGACTCTCTTACTTCGTCTGGTGTAGTGGATAAAAAACAAATGTATGTCGGTGGGTTGTCCATGGGCGGTATGGGTACCTTCGAAATGGTCTGTCGCCGGCCTAATACCTTTGCGGCTGCCATACCCATCTGTGGAGGCAGTAACCCTGAAAGCGTTAAAAAGTATGCAAAAAAAGTCTCTTTCTGGGTTTTTCACGGTGCGAAAGACAATGTAGTTCCTCCCATTCAATCAGAACAAATGGTAGAGGCCATCAGATCAAAAGGAGGGGACGTCAAATTTTCACTATACCCCGAAGCCAACCATAATAGTTGGGATAAAGCTTTCGGCGAGCCGGAGCTTTTACCCTGGCTTTTTTCACAAAAAAAATAACCTTTTCTATGTTATCGATCCAGCAAAAATCTTCCCGATATCCCATATATTATTTTATATTTTTCATAACAGTTAGCTTCGGTTGTACCTCAAAATCTGCTGACCTTTCTGAACCTTCTACCAAGATGAGCGCTTTTATCGACTCACTGATCGATGATATGACGGTAGAAGAAAAGGCAGGTCAACTTACCCTGTATACCAGTGGATGGGCAGTGACGGGCCCGCAACTGCGTGACGATTACCTGGAAGAATTGAAGGCCGGCCGGGCAGGCAACCTGTTCAACGCCCACACGGTGGACTATGCCATAAAACTTCAAAAAATGGCTGTGGAAGAAACCCGGTTAGGGATCCCACTCTTATTTGGCCTGGATGTTATCCATGGGTACAAAACCACTTTTCCCATACCACTGGCAGAAGCCTCTTCCTGGGACATGGACCTTATACAAAAGACGGCGCGCCTTTCTGCCAGGGAGGCCACAGCTGCGGGTGTGAACTGGACGTTCAATCCAATGGTAGACATTTCGCGCGACCCACGTTGGGGGCGTGTAGCAGAAGGCTCTGGCGAAGATGTCTACCTGGGTGGGTTGATTGCAGCTGCCAAAGTAAAGGGTTACCAGGGGGATGACCTTTCAGACCCTTCCACACTCCTGGCTTGTGTAAAACATTTCGCTGCCTACGGGGCTTCCCAGGCCGGCAGAGACTATCATACGGTAGATATGTCTGATCGTGTTTTACGCGAGACCTATCTGCCACCTTATAAAGCGGCGTTGGATGCAGGAGCCACCACCTTTATGACGTCTTTTAACGAGCTTGATGGTGTGCCGGCTTCCGGTAGCAAATACCTGATGACAGAAATATTAAGAGATGAATGGGGGTTTACAGGATTCGTGGTTACGGACTACACGGCCATTAATGAGATGGTACCGCACGGCGTAGTGGAAAATGAAAAGCAGGCGGCAGAGCTGGCGTTCAAAGCCGGGGTAGATATGGACATGCAGGGAGGACTTTACAGTCGCTATTTGCCTGAACTGATCAAAGAAGGAAAAATAAAAGAATCCATGCTGGACCAGTGTGTGAGACGTATACTTGAAATGAAATATAAACTCGGGTTATTCGAAGATCCGTACCGCTATCTCAATAAAGCACGTGAAGAACAGACACTGTTTTCAAAAGAACTTATGGACCATTCATTGCATTCGGCAAAAGAATCTATCGTGCTGTTAAAAAATGAGGAGGTCAAAGGAGCTAAACTGTTGCCACTCTCCAAGTCTGTAAAGTCTATAGCGCTTATAGGCCCATTGGCAGATAATCAAAAAGATATGCTGGGTACCTGGCATATGTCGGGAGATGCCTCTAAAGTAGTTACGTTACTGAAAGGCATAAAAGAAACAGCGCCGGAAGTGACTGTCCACTATGCTTCGGGGGCAGGGTTCGGTGACTCCGATATGACCGGTATGGATGAAGCCGTCCGTGCTGCCAGCAAAGCAGATATTGTCATTATGGCGTTGGGTGAAAACTACCAGCAAAGCGGTGAAGCGGCCAGTAGGTCAGATATCGGGCTGCCGAAATCACAGCAGTTGTTGATGGAGAAGGTCCACACGTTAGGCAAACCCATGGTAGCGGTAGTAATGGCGGGACGGCCCTTATCCATGACCTGGATGGAAGAAAATATTCCAGCCATTGTCAATGCATGGCATTTGGGTACTATGGCGGGAAAAGCTATGGCTGAAGTATTGTTTGGCGATCATGTTCCGTCGGGAAAGCTGCCTATGACATTTCCCCGGAACGTAGGGCAGATCCCGGTTTTCTACAACATGAAAAATACCGGCCGGCCCTTTGATGAATCTAATAAATACACCAGTAAATACCTGGACATACCCAATGACCCGCTTTATCCGTTTGGCTATGGCCTTAGTTATACCTCCTTTGATTACTCAAATATTGCATTGAGTACGGAGGAACTGGCCCGAACCGATACACTTTCGGTCCGGGTTAAGGTCACTAATACAGGCAGGTATGAAGGCAAAGAAATAGTACAACTCTACCTACGTGATCTCGTGGGGAGTGTGACCCGGCCTGTGAAAGAGTTAAAACGGTTCAAAAAGATCAACCTTAAACCGGGCCGGAGTGAGACGGTCCATTTTAAGCTAACCTATGAAGACCTCTGCTTTTACACGCGTGATATGTCCTTTAAGGCAGAGCCAGGAAAATTCAAAGTATTTGTAGGGCCTAATGCCATGGAAGGGTTGGAGGCAGACTTTGATTTCAACTAGGTTGAATATGCTATTCGTTCTTGTAGGTTGATCGTGCTTCGTATTGCTCTATAATCATAAGCACAAGGTTAGGTTTGAATAAGGTCACACTTAACAGGAATGTTCTTTGGAGAAGGGATATGGAATACGTTCACATCCCTTTCTCCTTAGTAAGAATTATTGACATAACATGATCCATTATGCGTTTACCTTTTAAAAATACCCTTATACTTCCTTGTGTCATAGGTTTATTGATCTCATGCTCAGAAAAGCAGCCGAAAAAAGAAAAGGCCGCTGATGCAGCCGGGCCCAAACGACCCAACGTAGTTTTTATTCTGAGCGATGACCATCGCTATGACTTTATGGGATTTACCGGCAAAGTGCCGTTCCTGAAAACGCCCAACATGGATAAAATGGCCCTGGAGGGTACCCACTTTCAAAACACCTTTGTCACTACCTCGTTGTGCTCCCCCAGTCGGGCGTCCATTCTTACCGGCCAGTTTTCTCATCGCCACCAGGTGATCGATAACCAATCCCTGGTGTCAGATACTACCCGGTTTTTCCCTGAGTACCTGCAGTCCGGCGGGTATAAGACGGCCTTTTTTGGCAAATGGCATATGGGCGAGCATCACGCAGACCCCAGGAAAGGGTTCGACCATTGGGTGAGCTTCAAAGGACAAGGGGCTTATTATAATCCATTGCTGAACATTAACGGGCAGGAGAAAGCCTACCAGGACAGCACTTATATCACGGACTTACTGACTGATATGGCTGTCGACTGGCTTGACGAGCAGGATGAAACTCAGCCCTTTTTCATGTATTTATCGCATAAAGGCGTGCATGCCGAATTTGCCCCGGCACAGCGTCATGTAAAGGACTATGAAAATGAATCCCCCTTTTACCCGCCTACCATGTTCCCGGATGAAAAGGAAAAGGACTACAATTATGAAGATGTGCCTGAATGGGTGAAAAAACAACGTTATAGCTGGCATGGCGTAGATTATATGTATCACGGGGCGTTGAAATTCGATGAGTTCTACAAAAGATATACGGAGACGCTACTGTCCATAGATGAAAGTATCGGTAGTGTGCTTAAGAAGCTGGAAGAAGAGGGACTACTGGACAACACACTCGTTTTTTATATGGGTGACAACGGTTTTTCATTTGGAGAGCACGGCCTGATCGATAAACGGCATGCGTATGAAGAATCCATTCGTGTTCCTTTGCTGGCCTATGGAGGAGGAGACCTGTTAAAGACACAACAGGTAAAACAACTCATACAGAACATTGACATTGCCCCTACTATACTGGATATGGCCGGGTTAGAAAAACCAAAAAATATGGACGGGCAGTCTTTTGTACCTCTGTTAAAAAAAGAAGATATACCCTGGAGAGACAGGATATACTACGAATATTTCTGGGAGCGCCCATTTCCACAGACGCCTACGGTGCATGCTGTGCGAACGGATAAATATAAATTCATTCGCTATTATGGTATCTGGGACGTCAACGAATTGTACGATCTGGAAAATGATCCATGGGAGATGAACAACCTTATCCGTAGTGCAGATCATAAGGAGCTGGCCAAAGAACTCCGTCAGGACTTGTTCAAATGGCTGGATGAAACCGGGGGCATGCAAATTCCACTTAAAACCGATGGCAAAGGCGCGCGGTTTGATCATGGTTTCAGGGGCACTTATTAAGGTACGAATAACGTAGATTTGACGATATGAAATGGTTTTTCGTCTTTTTAGTATGTGTCTCTGCTGAAGCGGTAACGGTGGCCCAGCGTGCAGATGACCTGCGCATCATGAGTTATAATATAAAATTTGATGATACCCGTGATACGGTCAACAACTGGGCGAAAAGAAAAGAAGCCGTGATCGGGCTGTTGCGCTTTTATGCACCCTATATCTTTGGGACCCAGGAAGGGCTTTGGCACCAGCTGGAAGATATCAAAAATGGACTGCCGGGCTATGATTACGTTGGGGTAGGCAGAGATGATGGTGACAAAAAAGGAGAGTACACCGCAATATTCTATAACACAAACCATTTCGAAGTGGTGAGGTCAGGCACCTTCTGGCTTTCCCTGACCCCGGAAAAGCCGTCCGTAGGCTGGGATGCCGCCCTTCCAAGAATTTGTACCTGGGCAGAATTCAGGTGCAAAGATAACCGTACGTCTTTTTTCGTATTTAATGTCCATTTCGATCATGTCGGGGTTGCGGCCCGCCTGGAGAGTGTGAAACTATTGCTGCAAAAGATAGATCAACTCCCCACAAACAGTGTTACCGTACTCATGGGCGATTTTAACTTTAGACCTGACGCCCCACCCTATCCTGTAGCTACAGAAAGTCTTAAAGACAGCAGGCAGGTAAGTAAAAAAATACCCTATGGCCCGGAAGCTACCTTTAACGGATTTAACTTCCATAAAAAGCCTGCCCGGCGAATAGACTATATTTTCGTGAGCGGAGGTGTGGAAATAAACCAATACAGCACGCTGTCCGACTCCAAAGACCTGAGCTATCCGTCGGACCACTTTCCCGTAATGGTCGACCTGAACATACATGATGGAGCTGAGTGATTGGCTCTTGATCGGTGGAGGCACCTTTGCCGGTATCATCAATACTATTTCCGGCAGTGGCACATTATTCAGCCTGGGTGTGATGGCCCTGATGGATATACCGTTGGTAACAGCAAATATTGCCACACGCCCCGGGGTTTTCTTTCAAAATATTACGGGTATTTATGTGCTGCGCAAGTATCGTCAATTTACTAAAAATGATATTAAGCTATGGCCCATTGTCTACACCGGTATAGGGGCCATGCTAGGGGCCGTCTGTGCCGGAATTGTGTCAGGGCACTTTTTTAACCTGATTGCTTCAGCAGTAATGCTGCTGCTGTTACTTCAATACTTACTGCCGCTAAAGTTTTTGAACTTTACCACACCACTATCAGACAAGTCGAAACATACCTTTCATTATGCCTTGTTTTTTGCGGCAGGTTTTTACGGCGGTTTTATACAGATAGGCATCGGTATTTTGATCCTCACCATCCTGTTTCGCTACCTGGCCATGCCCTATGCCAGCGCCAATGCGTATAAGCTCATTATCATCACCATATATACGCTACCTACCACGCTATATTTTGCCCTTACCGATAAGATCTTATGGAAGCCTGCACTATTGCTGGCCTTAGGGCAGATCATAGGCGCTTACCTGGCTGCGGTTTTTATCAGTGTAAAAACCAATGCCCGGTCCTGGGCGAAGTGGATTACTGTATTGATGATCGTTATTACGCTGTTGAAGATATGGGCTTTTTAGTATTAGTACAGGTGGCTAATAGTTTTTATAACTCTCTGGTTGTAGGTTAAGCGCAGCATTCCTACGACCAATAACCGGATAGAGCTTCCGCTCGGGCTTCATTTACGGCAGTATTTTCTATAGCTATGGAATAAGGTGAATATTCTGGATATCTCTTTAAGTAGTGGTCGTGTTTATAATGAGATTACCAGAGGTACGCCATGGGAGCTTCCTTCTTTTCGATACTGTTTGTATGTTATCATGTGGATAGATCTAACGGGTGGTATTGGTAATAGCAGGGTTGAAGTACAACCAGGCTAATACTATGATTATGGTGGAAAAATTGAAAAGCCTGAAAAGTTTGTTATGCGCCTGTTTCGATACCATCTAAACCTCTTTATACCCACCGGACGGATGCCCTAAGCCAGTAATGAAGGATATCCTAAGACCAGTGTGAGATAAAATGAACCTGAAGAGGAAAATAGGTGAGTTTTAGTATCTTTTGGTAGAATTGTCTCCCAAAGGATTATTCATCGTTTGTTAGCAGTTTTATTACTAGCCGCTCCATGTTCCCTGTCTTTCTCCGCTATCAACATCTAATTTAGCATTTGAAATGGCTGGATTTTCAATCAGAGATACTATCGCCTTACCAATATCTTCAGGCATACCTAGATGTTCGACTAGCTGTCGATCCGGTTTCAGACCTATTCCACCGGGAGAAACAACATTTACTCTTAAAGGAGCTAAATCTAAAGCGGCATTTCTTGCCAATGCCTCTATAGATCCATGTAATGTCCCCCAAAAACTGTATTGGGCAACAGGTGTTTTACTACTACTTCCCGAGATCAGCGAAATAGACCCATTTGGACTCATACATTCTCGTGCCAGGTTCAGGATTCGATAATTCATCCAGAACCTTTCAAATACCAATTTAGCTTCCTCTGTACTCGTATTGGATATACTGGTGGCGCTTCCAGGTGCATTTACCGTCATAGCAATGTGATCGATAGGAGCTAGTTCACGAAGCATTTCCACTACTTGTTTCTCTTCCATTGCATCTACCTGGTAGTACGATGCTTGATTTCCTAAATTGTTAGCAATTTGCCTTAGTTTTTCTTCATTACGCCCTGCTACTACCACACGAAATCCTTTTGATGATGCTTGCACTGCGGTTGCCAGCCCCATGCTACTGCTTCCTCCTACAATTAATACTTTTTCAGCTTTCATACCACATTTTTTTAAACTAGTGTTAATCCTCCGTCCACAGTAACAACGCTACCAGTCATGTATGGATTGGTAAGCAGAGATAAATATGCATTAGCTAATTCCTCTGCTGAGCCTAAATGACCCACTGGGAGTGTTTTGGCAGCCCAGTCTTTGTAGCCTTTCTTTTGATCTTCCGTCCACACTCCAGTTGCCACTACTCCAGGGGCTACAATATTGATCCTCACAGGAGCGATTTCTAAAGCCAATGCCTTTGAGAAAACAGCTACGGCTGCACTTGCAGCATTCATCATAGATGCGCCATTCTTTGAAGGACGATAGATGGCCATACTACTTGTAAAGACCATAGCCCCATCCTTATTAATGTAGTTTGATGCTGCTCTCGCTACATTAAAAGTTCCCCAAAACTTTTCCATACCTCGTTGTGCTGTCTCGTTACTCATAGTCTTAATGGGAGTCATTAATTTGGTTTCATCTGCTACTGCTGTGAAGGTTAGAAAGTCAAAGGAGCCAATGGCTGCAAAGGTTTGGTTCACTGAGTCATCATCCAGCATATCCATGCTGAATACATGTGATTCTCCCGGAAGTTCTTCCTGGACTTTCAATAGCTTTTCTTTGGATCTGCTAACTAAATAAATAATAGCTCCCTGAACGGATACTATTGAGGCAATTGCTTTACCTATCCCCGAAGAAGCACCTACAATTACGATTTTTTTGTTTTTGAATGATATCATAACTTCATTACTACGATTTTTACAGTAACAACGAAAAGGATCAATACTGTGGTTATTGACAGTAATTAGAATTTAACAATAAGATAATGTTGGTAGACGGTAAAGAATTGGTGTATCATATTAACAGTCAGATATTTCACTGTCCTTTAAGTGTGACTATAAATTTTATTGGAGGAAAGTGGAAAGCGATCATTTTATGGTATATCCACATGAATAAAGGCCCGATGAGGTTCGGAGAGATCAAGAAATTTATCCCGGATATCACCGAAAAAATGTTGAGTCTTCAGCTTCAATCCTTGATTGAAGATCGGATTCTGCTTAGAACAGACCATGGTGGGCGGCCACGGAAAGTTGATTATCAACTCACTGAATTTGGTAATACCTTTATTCCTGTTCTCAGGGAGATTAGAAATTGGGGTGTGGTCCAGGGCGAGGTAGTTGGGGAGCTAAGAAGTCCTTGAAAGAGAATAGAAGTTTATTGCTGTTAACCAGTCAATGACAACCATAGCGTTATCAGATCACTAAAATAACCATAAGTGCATACCTGAGCTGATTTAACCGTATGATTTAACCATTTTATAATTGCTTATTGTCTTTTACAAACAGATTTGCTTAACATTTCTCCCTCCTAAGAGTCTCTTGTAGAGAACTTCGGGGAGTTTTAGTTCGTAAAGCCGGCCGGAGGCCTCAGAAATAGTCGTTACTCGGGATTTTAACCCGAGAGACTGTTGAGACCACGCGGGTGGTACTTTCTAAATAACTACGGAGGTTCTAAAACCCGTACTAAAAATGCCGATGATCTCGGTGCGGAATCACCGTTTGGTCCTCTTTTCCAAAGAGGACCAGTGGGGGCTGTTGATTGATTTTGAAAACCTCAGTGGTTGCCTACAGACACCATTTTAATTACACTGCGACCTGGCTTCTGTCGTTTTGAAAGTATAAACAGGCAAACGAAAATTACCCCGTACAATTACCGGTTCAGTCGAAGAGTTGTATTTATACATGTCTACTTTAAAATTGGCTTCTAAAATATAAGAATACTCTTCAGGTGAAGACGTCCCTAATTTTAAAACCCTTGTATCATCAAAAAAAGAGTTTTCATCCCGTGATGTTAATCCTGGTAAAGTAGAAATATACAAGTCACCGTCTGTGGTATATATCTCAAGATATATTTCGGATGTAGGAAAGTCAACACCATTTCTGGTCGGTTCAAAGCCCTCCACGTGGGTTGGAAAGCCTCTGTCCCCCGGTGGGTTCATCACGTGCTGCATGTAGTTAAGTTCATCGACATTGAGGTCAATGATCCCTACTTTTTCCGTAATACTAAATTGAATACCCGCGATGAAATTGTCGCTATCTGTATGAGCTTCCAAACGGGTAGGTTTCATACCATAGGTAAAACCGCCTACCCATGGGGTACTTTCAATACATCCCGATCGGACTTTTCCCGGGCGCACTGTGTAGTCAGGAGATTCTAAAATGTATTGTGAATTATCCATAGTGAGATTAAAAAAAACGGGATCATGTGTGTATCTCTCTTCCACTTGATTGTCGTCATCTGCACATCCGGTTAACAGAAGCACGGACACCAAACTAAGTTTTAGCCATTCTTTTTTCATATTCTACTTTTATGTTTTAGGAAATTCATGGTCAAAAAATATGCCAGTTTGCCCCTTTCCAAACCCTCTCTAAACGGTATAATAATAACTGTAATTAGTTGGGATAACATCATGATATGAACCTAAAGCATTGGTGAGCATGGTGCAAGGTGTAACTTTTTTCCTTATTCCAACCTTACAACAAGCGTGCTTCAAAACCTTACGAATACTACTTGTACTACAAATCCCGCCCTCTGATCCTTCGAATAGAAACTTTCCCACACTCTGGTCGTCGGTTAAGCGCAGCGCTCCTACGACCTATAACTAAATAGAGCGTCCGCTCGGGCTTTAATCATTACTGTATTTTGTATCCCTATGGACTTCGGTCAATATTCTGGAATTTCTCTAAGCAGATAGTGTGTCAGGGTTTACGGCTAGGGGGAGAAATGGGAAAGCCTGTAAAGTTTGCTATGCCCATTCCGATACGATCTAAATCTCTTTATGCCCACCAAGCGGACACCCCAAGCCAATAATAGGTCGTAGGACATCCTACGACCAGTGTGAAACCTGCATTAAAAATGCTGGCTACTTTGCTTTGGAATTACCATTTAGCCCTCTTGATAAAAGAAGACCAGCAGTGTCTTAAGGCGCTGCCTGGAAGGTAAAAGCAGCTTGAGACGGGTTCCCTGAACCCTGAGTGTAGGAATAGCAAGGCCCTGCCAAAGCAGAAGTATTTATAATGCTACTGCCATATGACACGCAAAAACTGATCGAGTTACCACATTTACCGGCAATTGCACCACTTTCACCCGGAGATGCGATGTAACTCTGACCTGCGGTTAGCAATTGAACACCACTGTTCAAATATAAATAGCCTTCGCCACTGGTGATCGTAATCTCATATGGGGCGGAGAAGGTTTGCTCAACGACAGGTGCATTTACGGGTTTAAAGGCCATGGAACACATGGCTAATACGGTTGTAAGGAGGACAATTTTCATTGCTTTTGTGTTTAATGTGAAAAAGGTTAAAGGACAATGTACCATAAGTAGTTTTATGACTCAAGCCCCAAATGACCAGTGATACATCTGAATCAAAGAGCGTTACTCTTTTAGCAATAAGCGTTTGCTGTAACAAAATCCGCTGACAGTGAAAGGCCTGCGATACTTAACTTCCTCCAAATCAAAACGATATAAAATACGCGGTCTTTTTGTACTTTGGATCTACACCACGAATCCTAATGCCTCATTACTCCAGACCAGACGGCGTGCCTTATCACCCAGATAAAATTTATAAGAAAGGTTTTAAAACGATGAACACGGAAGTTGCAGGGATGAGCCGGTCTGTTTGTTATGAGTTACATACGTAATACAGGTTAAAAATCTTCTATGAATGGGATATAGAGGTTTACTCTTGTGCCGTTCCCTGCTTCATTTACCGGTGAGCAGATGGTCATTCGGGCGTCTGCTTTTAGTTTCTTACTGAAGATGGCCAGCCTTTCTTCTACGATATCTCCTGATACTGAAAAATGTTCCCCGGATGTTATTGATTCTTTTTTGACTCTGTTTTTCCAGCCTACACCATTATCTTCAACACTGCAATGGAGTAAGTTTTGGTTTTCTTTCCTTATTGCCAATATGATTGTTCCCTGCTCTTTCCGGATGCCATGCTCAATGGCGTTTTCTAAAAATGGTTGAATAAGCATTTGTGGAATAAGTATTTCCGTTTGATCTATCGCAGGGTCCACATCGATCTGGTACCGGAAAGCGGCGGAAAATTCAGATTGTATCATTAAATAATTAGTCAATCCCTCAATCTCAGTATCCAGGGAAATGAACTCTTCCCGGGAGTTATTTAATATCATTCTCAGTAATTCGGAAAACCTGGTAAGGTAAGCAATGGCATTGTCTGACTTTTTATGGACCATGGCCACAGCGGTGCTCAATGTATTAAACAGGAAATGAGGATTCATCTGGGCTCGTAGTAACCGTTGTTGCAAATTCGCCTTTTCAAATTTGGCCTGTAAGGCTTTTTGCTTGAAAAAAAGAAAGCCCAGAACAATAAGAGTAATGAGCAGCCCTATGGAAAAGATAAGTAGCAAGTTAATAGTCTGCTGCTTCTCTGCTTGCAGTTGCCATGCGTCAATGGCATCTTCTTTCTTCTTGGTTTCATATTCTACTTCAAGTTCGATAGCTCTTTTTTTGACCAGTTCGTCCCGCATGCTATCTACTATAGTACTTCTTTCTTCCAGAGCTTCGGTACTTTTTTTGTAATTACCGATACGCTTATAGTATAGTATGAGATTAACATAAATACTGTGATATAACTCGCCTATATTATGTGGACTAAGGTCTAAGTCTCGTATATCCACCAGTAACTGGCGGTATCTCTCCTCTTCATCGTTTATGATCCCCACTTCTGAGAGAACAATAGTTTCCTGCAACCGATTGACAAATTTTTCTCCGGGTGACAGCGTTATGTTATACTGCTGATATGCCTCCCTTACTTTATCAAAATAGTATTGAAGAGAATCCCAGTTTTTGAGTTCGTAATGTTCGGACCCCAGGCTTTTATAGGCTTTCGGAACATATTCTTTTTCATAAGACCCCTCTGATAAGGTGATCACCCGTCTTAAATACACTCTGGCCGAATCGTAAATGAAAATTCGGTGCGCATAAATGATTCCAATTTGAAAATTCGTTGAGATCTGAAACATCAGGCTGTCCTTACACAAAGGTTCTTTCAAAACCTGTTTGAAATAATTCAAACCATGGTCATACTCGCCTAAGTGATGATAATTTTGAGCCAGATCATATTTGATCAATGCTATTATACCCGGGTTTATATCTTCCACGGCATCCAAAGAACGATACAGACTTTTTAAAGCATTTTTATACTTTTTTTCCTTAAAAAACACTTTGGCTCTGGAATAATGTAAATAACATATAGTGAGTAAATTATCCCTTGCGATGTTGGTAGAATCAGTGACTTTCAGACCTGTATTGAAATGATGGATAGCACGAGTAAGATCATCCGCAACCTCAAAATAATAAGTGCCTGCCTTTAAATGAAAATAGGCTATTTTTTCTTTTTCAACATTCTTTTCAATAGCTTTCAACAAGCCAGGAATAGCCGAACTATCGGTTTTAGCTAAATAAAAATGGGGAGGAATGAAGTTTCCTTCATGGGATTGACCATACAGTACCCTCGTTATTCCGACGATCAAAATGATCAGGTAAGAGATGGGGGAATTTTTCATCAATCACAATAATTACATTTTTTTTCGACCATAGAAGATCAAAGGGTTTCGCAAAGCCGCCAAAACATGCAAAATCAAATTAAGTGCCTTATTGTAGAAGATGTGGAAGCATCTGCCAGCTATCTTTCCAATATCCTAAAGACAAACTTCAAGAACATAGAAATACTGGCGTGCTTAAAAGATGTGGGAACTTCCATAGATGCCATTAATGACCTTAAGCCGAACCTGATCTTTATGGACATTGAAATTAACGGAGGTACAGCTTTTGATATCCTTAAGGCAGTTGACACACATGACTGCGAGGTGATTTTCACTACCTCTCATGGGAGGTACATGGAAGTAGCCATGGAACATTATGCCTTTTACTTTTTACTGAAACCATTTGATGAGAGAAAATTAATTGAAGTAGTCGACACCTACTTCATGAAAAGTAAAACCATGTTCTCTTTAAAGAAATATGAGGAGTTCAAAAGGTTTTTTTATGATGAAAAGTCAAGGCTACTCCTGGACATAGGCAAGGAATATGTAACGATAAAATTGGATGAGGTGATTCTATGCGAAGCGGACGCCAACTACACCATTTTCCATATGGAGAATAAGAAAAATTATATGGCCTCTAACTTATTAAAGTACTACGACGAACTATTAGCGCCAAAAGGTTTTTTCAGGGCAAACCGATCTACACTCATCAACCTGACCAACGTTGCATCTATTAAAAAGGATAAAACGATACTTATGAAAAATGATAGCCGGGTAATGGTTTCGGTAAGAAACAGATCTCGTTTGATGACCTTGATCGAGCACCTTTCTTAACTTCCTTTTTGGGGGATTGGGGATGGTCAATTTTTAAAAAGTGGATTGGCCTGGTATCATCCGTTCTACACTGTTCTACGGTAAGGTTGCTCCTTCTTCTCATCATAAATCCAATCATTCACATGCCTGGCTATAGAACAAGTATTGCTATTAATTAACTTCTATTTAGATAATCCGTTGGCATCCATTCTTTGATCGAGTTCAACGATCTTATCATAAAACCCACCGTTGGTTTTACATAAGATTGATGTCCTTGTTTAAAAAACCATTTAGATCATAGGGAAATTTACTTTTGTTTATTGCCCAATATGTTGCTATGAACTTATTAAATAGAAAATTAGCCTTATGCTTATTACCCGTTTTAATCATTTGATGTAACAGATGGTGTAAAGCGGGTTGGTTTTGATCATCCAGTTTTAAGATGTAGCTACAAGTGAACGCGATTAAGTGGGGCTCATTTCCGCCTTTATTGAGTATTAACAATAGTTTATCTATAAGCTCAAAATTGAAGGCCGTGCGGAAGTCCAGTAACCATTCATTTTTAACGTTAGGTAATAGTTTACCTTTCCTGATAAAGGGACTGAAGTCAGTCAGACTACTTTTATCATCCTGTATTAAGGTATTCACAAACTCATAATCACAAAAAACATCTTCGTGGCGTATCATTTTCCAAAAGTTCTTTTCGAAAGATAATTCGACACCGCCAAATGCACTCATTGCCTTTTTTAGTCGATTAAAGGCAACGCTTCTGTTATTGGAAACCTTTTCGTCAGCTATATCGCTCCAAATAACATGAGTTAATTCTTGTTTAGAAATTCCCTTTGGGTTTTTTATAGAGTAAATCAAAAGTAATAAGAAAAGCTCCTTCGTTTTGGGTGCAAACAGGTGAGTGATATCGGTTCCGGTTTCATTCACAACTTTAAAACCTCCCAAAAGTTCTATCGCATTTTTTTTGGAAACAGTCTGACGTGTAGTTTTTCTCTTTCTAAATCGCAGCACAAAAAAGACAGTAATAGCGGCAGCAAGTGACAGTATAAGTGCGGCTACTATTCTTTGATTTTTTAAACGATCTATGTTTTCTATTCCGTTTATATTCACCGATTTAATTTCGGTATCACTTAAAGCTCGATCCCATATATATAAGTCATCAAGGAGACCGTCCAGGAAATTATTTTGCTGGATACCGTTTCCCAGGAGGATGGACCCTCCACCGACAAAGGAGGGGTGGTTCCAAGACTGAGCCACACTTTCACCGTCTACGAAAATGCTTTGTTCCCCATTTTCAATGTTATACCTTACCACTATATGGTACCATTGCTGTGGCTGTACCTTTTTTGATGAGACCACATCGTTAGTATAAAACCCGAAATACGGATTGCCTCTGCGGATGTTAATGTGTAAGCCCTTACGGTATTCAGCTATACTACTTCCAAGGATACAATTGTCTTTATCCATGCCACTCTTATTGAGTTTAACATGAATACTTATCGTAAAACTATTATTTGCAATGTTATATTTCTCCGGTGAAGATAGCGTTATATGGTTTTCGTTTTCGAACTTCAATACACTCCCTCTTATAGGATCATTTGTAAATATGCCGCTACCATACTCTTGTGTCGATGTCACTTCATTTTCAACCTTATCATCAAAAGAGTAATAGGCGGTAATTCCATCGTCGATATCATATTTATTAGCTTCAAACGCTACCGTTTGTATCTTTCCCTCAAAGTCTGAGCCATAGCTGCCGGGTATGAACTTATAACCTGATAGCTCAGGCGCCAGTGTTATTCTACCGCTTTCTTCTACCGGAAAGGTGAAGGTTCCCTTGGTAAGCGATTCCTTGCTGTGCTTCCAGGTAATGCCTGATAGCGGGACACCCTTGGCCTTTACAGTTCCTTGAATCAGAGGCTGCCTGGTCAATAACATGGTTAGCGTTCCAATGTGATAGGCAATATTGGGTGAAGAGTAAAAAATAAAATTTGGTTTCTTTCCTGTGTTTTTCCAGCAGTCAAGAACATAATCGTAGATAAAAGTGCTTGTATTAAGCTTGTATTTATCGCTTAATGCCGCTTCATCGCTTACAAATTCGTCTGTAAAACGTTTAGTAGCCAAAAAATGATAATTACCCGAAATATATCGTTTTGCTTGTTTACTATTTCTAAAACTGGCATCCTCTACAGGGTACTCTATAACATTGTTATGATAATCACTTAGCAAATTACTAGTAAAAGTCCTGTCGGTATTGTTTAATATCAACAACGGTTTACCGGCTTTTAATAAGCTGCCTTTAGGAGGAAGGTCAGGCGAAGTCAAAGGATAAGCTCTTGTCAGTAGTTGATAATGATTTAAATGTGCTAAAAGTGTTTCTTCCTTTCCCTGGTAATTAATGATCAATACAAATAATCTTCCGGGGTCATTCAAGTAACGCCCTATTTCTTCCAGTACATGATTTAAGGGTATGGACAAATCATCCGCTAGCATCACATGTATTAGCTGGCTGACAGTATCTTCTTTTAAACGTATGGAAAGCCCTTGGTCCTGGTAAGTGTTCTGTTTTAAGTTTTGAAGAAAGTATTGTAGACTGGTAACGTTAGAAAACTCACCTATCTTAAATGTGTAATCGTCTGCCGGATTTGCATCGGCGAAGGACACTTTCAAAAGTATACTTAACGTAACAAAACAGAGTAGTAAAAGCCGGTGGGGTGTAACCGTAAATTTATATTTTTTTATACTCATTCTGATTTTCCAGGTTAAAGAAGAGATATAGAAAAATTCATGACATTTAGACTTTCGATAAAAATACTTCTCAAGGCTTTTATCAATTTTGCTTATTCAAATTCAATCCACCAAAAAAAGTATTTGATAATTTTTCTTGACACACTTATCTTATTCAGTATCAATATTTAACCTCCCATACTCTTATGTTTCGTAAGGCTTTTGTAAGCCAATTGAAAGTAAAAATTAGGGGTGCTGACATAGCTTTTAGGACAGATTGAATCCATTCCTGATCTTGAGATTAAAGTTAACAAATACGAAACCGATCCTTTTTCTTTTTTGCATAAAGGCGGCCGGTGCATTCCTGTTCCAGGTGAGTGCGGAGGCAGTAGAAAGCAATCGTAAAAAGCTGGGAGGCGACTTCCGAATTATAATTTATACGGAAAATGTAACAGAGGCCCGGGAAAGAATGGAAGAAGCCTATCACCTGGTTGATTCGCTTAACATGATCTTTAGCAGCTACACGTCGGATAGTGAAATATCTCAATTGAACCATTTTAAAGTGCTTAACCGCCCATCCGAAGCACTGGCTGCTATGCTCGATAAGTCTCAAGAGGCATTTGAAAAAAGTAATGGATACTTTGATGTTACCATTCAGCCTGCCATAGATATGTGGAAATTAGCCGGGCAGAATAATAGATTACCGGGAAACCGGGAAATTGAGGCATTGAGAAAAAAGGCTACAGGCTTTGACCATGCACTGGTCCGGTTTGACTCCCATACTGTTCAAATCAAGAAGAAGGCAGAAATTAATTTTGGAGGCATTGCCAAGGGATATATCGTCGATAAGGTGTATGATTTTTTAACGCAGTTAAACTGCACGGCCTATTTAGTGGAGGCTGCCGGAGATATTCGGGTTTTTGGGACTCCTCCGGGAGAAGAAAGCTGGGTCCTTGGGATTTCTTCACATGATAAGCCCATGTACAGGGTTAAGTTACAATCGGGACAGGCTATAGCTACCTCCGGTATGACGTATAGATACTTCACCATTGACAGAAGGAGGTATTCACACATCATCAACCCGAAAACACTCCTGCCGGTAACACACAACTACACATCTACCGTAATTGCCGGAGATGCTACCACTGCTGATTTTTTAGCATCGACACTAAATATTGTAGTTGATTCAATAGAAATAGAAGCGATAGTACGTAAGAACACTCCCGTGGAATACATGGTTTTTTCCAATGACCAGGTCATTCGTAAATCGAGGGCATTCCCTATGGTTCACAACATTACCGACAGTATAAACAAACATTGATGTAATGGATAGAAGTAATAGAATAAGCACCAAGAAGATCATATTGCTATATAGCCTTTTGTTGTATGGTGTTTATGCATTTGGGCAAACCCCTTACACGCTTAAAAAGGAATCAACACTAGTGGTAAATGGCTCTTCTAATGTAAGTGACTGGAAACTGGACTTCCTGGAGTATAACTGTACGATGGTTTTAGCAGACAGCGCGAGATTAGAAGTCGGAGCAACACTAATATCAGAGCTGATCTTTACTGCTCCGGTAATCAAAATGAGTGGTGGGCGTGGACCTATAATGGATGGCAAGATCCAAAAAGCACTTAAATATGAACAACATCCCTTTGTTCAATACAAATCCAAATCAAATGTGATCACCAGGGTAATGGAAGACAAAGTAATCGTCGAATCCGGGGGCACATTATCAGTTGCGGGGGTAGAGAAAGAGATTGACTTACAGGTTGAAGGTAGTATAAGTGAAGATCGTGAAACACTGAATTTTTCCGGGAGCAAGGCTTTAAAAATGTCAACGTTTGAAGTGGAGAGGCCTACAGCTTTTTACGGCAGTCTGACAACTAACGACGACATAATGCTGAATTTCAATTTGACATTTAAGCAAACCACAGAAGAAGAGGGGAAATAAAATATGAAGCTAATGAACATTTTCAGTGCACTGTCACTGTTGGCTACTACCGTCCTGGGTCAGACGGATTTTAACGCTTATGAACAAGAAATCGAGGGGACAGGAGTGTCGTTCAAGATGGTTCCCATTCAGGGAGGAGAGTTTACCTTAGGGGCATCAGCAAAGGATAAAAATGCTGAGCGCGACGAATTGCCAAACAAACAAGTCAAAATAGGATCGTTCTGGATGGGAGCCTTTGAGGTAACGCATGCTGAGTATTTGATATTCAGGGATGCAACCCGAGACTTGACGCCAGATGGAATACCCTACGATATGGTGGTATCGAGGCCATCCAGCCCCTACGAAGATCCATCAAAGGGGCTGGTCGAGGATGACAAAAAACCGGCAGTGGGTATGACACAATATGGAGCGCTATCGTACTGCAGGTGGTTATATTATCGCACAGGTATATTTTATCGAATTCCAACGGAGTGCGAGTGGGAGTTTGCTGCTAAAGCCGGAGTTAATGAACCCTACTTTTTTGGCAAGAAAAAAAAGTTGCTTGATAAGTATGCGTGGTACGCTAAAAATGCCAATAGTGAAATACACAACGTGGGTTTAAAGGAACCAAGCCCCAATGGCTTATATGATATCTATGGAAATGTGGCTGAATGGTGTTTAGACCAGTACTATCCTGATTTCTACAGTGATATCGAACATAATGAAAAAGGTCCTTTGGGAAAACCTACAGCATTAAATCCCCGCTCGGCCAGGGGGGGCTCGTTTATTGATGATGCAGAGGGATGCCGTAGTTCCAACAGAATTTCATCAACGGATGAATGGAAAATACGAGACCCCCAGATCCCAAAAAGCTTTTGGTGGAATACCGATTCGGAATTCGTGGGATTCAGATTGGTACGGCCTTATAAACAACCCACTAAAACGGAAGCCGAAGCGTTTTTTGTTTCGTTCCTGGAGTAGATCAGGAGGGTGTCTGAAAATCATCATTAAGAAAATAGCTAACGATAAAATTATATTGATATGAAAAGGCGTGAATTCGTTAAATCTGCCACAGCTGCCGGCACAGGTGTATTGGCAGCAGGCAGTGTTTTGGGCAATAGTTTAGTAACTAACGCTGACCAACCACTTAAAATAGCCTTAATTGGTTGTGGTGGCCGGGGTACGGGGGCAACGCTTACGGCATTAAACTATGAAATACCGTGTGAACTGGTAGCCATGGCTGATTTATTTCCGGAGCCAATAGAACGAAGTTTTACAGCACTTAACTCGCGTATTGAGGACCCAAAAAAGATAAAGGTTACGGAAGAAACAAAATTTTTAGGCTTTCAAGGGTACAAAAAAGCCATAGCATTATGTGATGTTGCCTTTATAGGAACACCGGCAGTATATAAACCGGTTATCTTCGAAGAAGCCATAAGGCAGGGGAAGCATGTTTTTATGGAAAAACCGGTTTGTGTAGATGCTTTTGGATATAAGAAAGTATTGGAAGCGGCGGCAATTGCCAAGACGAACAGGCTATACGTGGCCGGGGGACTTCAACGCAGGTATGGTAAAGAATACCAGGCTGTTATTGATTACCTCCATGATGGAATTATTGGTAATATTACCTCTGCCGAATGTTACTGGTTTGGTGGTCCTATTGGTGATTTAAGCCGTCCGCGTAAAGATGAATGGACGGAAATGGAGTTTCAAAACAGGCATTGGCGTTCTTTTGCATGGGTCGGTGGCGGAAATATTATAGAATATCACATACATAACCTGGATGTCATCAACTGGGCGTTGAAACAGGAGCATCCGCAAACGGTATTGGCTTCGGGTGGTAAAGTAGCAGAGAAGCTTTATTCAGGTTCGTTAGGGGGTTTTGATACCGTAAGCTCACATTTTATGTATGAAAACAATGTGCCCGTTTACAGCTTTAGCAGGAATCTACCCAACTGTTCAAATAAGCATGGAGAAATCTTCTTTGGTACAAAAGGCCGGTTTGAGATCAAGGGAAATAACGCTATTGCTTACAACCATAAAGGAAAGGTAATGTTAGATCTCCAAAAGAAAATGGAAGACTTAAACCCTTTCCATAATGCTCATCCTGAAGTTCAAAAAACCTTGCTGAAGGCAATTGCTGATAACGACAATTATATCAATGATGCATTTTATGCCGCCCATTCATCCATGACCGGTATATTTGGTCGAATGTCGGCCTGGTCAGGTAAGCGATTAAACTGGGAGGACGCTGTTCAATCGGAAATAAAGCTTTTCGACTATACCGACGAAACCAACTTCAATAGCGCTCCCCCAATTCTACCTGACAAATCCGAATATTACCCGGTACCCATTCCCGGAAAAACAAAAGTTTAACTTCAAAAGGACGCCGCAATCAAAAATTTGGAAGAAGAAAGAATGCAATTGAATGGTAAAAAGCTTTAAAGCTGACATTAACTTAGTCTACACACTCTGGTCGTCGGTTAAGCGCAGCGCTCCAACGACCTACAATAGGATAGAGCGTCCGCTCGGGCTTTAATCATTACTATATTTTGTATCCTATGGACTTTGGTCAATATTCTAGCACCTCTCTAAGCAGATAGTATGTCGGGAATGAGATCGCTATAGGTATGCATTGGAGATTCACTTATTTCAATAATGCCTGTCCGTTATCAGGTAGCCTTAACGAATGCTCTTGGTAATAACGAGGTAGTGTGGCAGGGTTAATTCACGGCCAGAGAGGGGAAACTGGAAAGCAAAAGTTTGCTATGTCCATTCCGATATAACCTAAACCTCTTCATACCAACCGGGCGGACGCCCTAAGCCAATAATAGGTCGTAGGACATCCTACGACCAGCGTGAAACCTGCATTAAATAGTTTTAAAGACCAGTTCAGGGCTTTTTTGTTTTGTGGACATCCTCCCGGCCCGCATATAGCGATAGCGCCATGTGTACTGATTTAAAAATAGGGTTTGTATTCCGGGTGTACATTAAAGGCAGCTTTTTTTGGGTATGATACCTCAACATTTTACCATAAGAGCTAATAAAAATAAGTTTATCAAGAATATTCGCATTACAAATGCGGAATGTTCATCTTAAAAGAAAATGGGAACGCATTACACTTTGCTAAATGCGCTCGAGAAGGGTTAATTTTTTTTTATACTCTAAGTAAGCATTACAGGTATTTTTCTTTAATGATATTAACATGGTGCATCTCATGACCAATAATTGATCTGAGAAAATCTTCCAGTGTAATTTCATATTTCCGGGCCCAACCTTTTGTTTTCAATTGATCTTCAGATAAGGTGTCTATAAAACTTAAAGATGCCTTTCTTACATTATAGAAGTCCTTAACTATTTGTTGCATTGTCAGCTCATCAAAACGACTATTTTCGATCAGGGAATTCTGATCATAACCCCATAATTGGATCATCTGGTTTCTACTCAACTGAAATGCTCTGAACATTTTTATTCTTTCATGATCGGTAATGTGCCCCACAATTTGCTTAATGCTCCATTTATCAGGAGCATAACGATGCGCCGCTTTTTCTTCATCCAGTGAATTCAGAAATATATAGGAGGTCAATGAAGAAAACAAGGTAGGCAAGTCGTCGCTCTTTGCCAGGTCAAAATAATATGGGAAACCGTCTTCCGGTGTATATGTAGTGCTTTGCATGTGATTATTTGTTACATGAAGTTATCTTGAAATTCTCTTTTGGTTTTTGATGTTGCTACCACAGTTATTGCCAACGATCTCGGCTGTCATTTCGTTGTAGGATTATCTATAGAATTATGCCCCGAAATCCAACCGGTTAGATTAATACTATTATTTTGTCTTGGCCAATCTAAAAGAACTCTGATTATCAAGCAGAAGGCATTTTCTGTTTCAGAATAATTGAAATTAATTATGTAACTTATTCAGGATTATAGACCATCCGTATTACTCAAACCCGGAACACTAAGAGACCATGATTTTAAGGCTACCCTTGAGTATATTACTATCAGTAGTAGGCTTTGCTACTTCGGTAATGCTAATCCCTGAATTATTGAATGTCAACCCTCCGGTGAACAGGCCAGTTTATGTGGTCAATGATTCTCTTGCTATTAAATATGTAGATACACTTATTTTTAGCAATAAACCCCTAAAGTTCAGACTCCAGGAAGTAAGTCAAACAACAGGAAGACAACTGGAAACGAGGCATGGGCAACTGGCTTTATATACGGAGTTTTATTTTAACCATAATCCTAAGTTACTCCTATGGATTGGTTTCATGGCTGTGGGAATAGCTTTTGCATTGGCTATGCTACCACATTTACTTCATTATTTCTTACAGATGAAAAACAACAAAAAATGGCTGGCTCTTTTGGCATCGTTCTTAAGTATATCCGTAGTTTTTTACTTTGCGCACTACAGTACGTCCAATTTATCACTTTTACCTCCAAGGATCATGACACTTGGCAGACTTCTATTTTACTCTAATGATTGGATACTACAATTGCTTGTTTCCATTTATTTGATCCCCTCATTATTTGCCTTAGCAGGGAATTTTATGATCACCAATGTACTTACACGATACTATGTCAGTAAAAAGAGAGCTTCTTTAAAGAAGCTTTTGAAGTTGAAAAGACATTCGTTCTGGTTGCTTACAGCTTCTTCAGTAATGTTGGTGATGGGTATTGTTACATCATCCTTATTGAGAGAATCGATCTTAACGGCAGCAGGTCCGGCACATGATTACTTATTTCCTTTTGAATTTGTTCTTGCCTATTCACTGTCCTTCACCTTTTTTCTGCTCATATTTTATGGCCCGGCAAACGTTTTGCTGGGAGAACTGATCGCTAAGAAGAAAGAAGAAGCTACAAGTGAAGGCCAAAAACCTTCAGCAGCATTTTCAGTAAGAGAGTCTTTTGAACTCTCTCTTAGTATCCTGGCGCCGGTAATAAGTGGATTACTTATCGAATGGCTAACATAGCCTCGATTCCAAACCATTCAATTATGGAGCTAACAAAACTAAACCTGTATTCCACCATAATCACGCATTAAAAATGCCTGGCCTCTAGGTGCGGAATTTTCTTTCGGCCGACTTTGCAAAAAAGGTAGTAAGTTTTTTATCCACTTTAGGGAGTCATTATCACCTTTCATCTATTTTCATGAATCCATCTTCATTTGTATCCCTTAATTTAAGTGTATCACCATTTTCAAGAATGGTTAGGCTAAACTCGTACAGTCCATTTTGATTAGAATCGAAATACACCCCTGAATATTCCCCATTCAATGTAAACAACTCGACTTTTTCATAATATCCATTTTCATCGTTATCGTATCTAATTGAAACAGGCCCTTTTCCTTGATTGTATTCATACTGTAGTTCATAATTCAAATCATAATTAGCATCAAAGAATGAATGAACTACTTTTTTACTTTTCTTATCCACATAATCGAGTCTTGTATTACTATAATTCCAATGGATATTGAAGTTCTTGTCCGAGCTATTTATGTAGTCGATATGCCAGTACTTGGCAAAAAATACGGTGATGAGTATCGAATAGACGATTAAACCTCTTTGTATATAATTTGGTCGCTCAGATACTTTAATTTCTGATGATGAAACTTGTAGTCGCCCCTTATATGCTGGGTTTACCAGTAATTTTTGAATGCTTTCTGTATTGTCCGTTTTAATTATGATTTCGCCAAAGCTCTGAAGTTCATTAAGGGAAACGAAACTGCTGTCAGATAGTGGCCTTTGAGTGTATGTTACCCCCAATTCGTCTAAGTCCTTTTCAATACTTAAAAAGGTTATTTCATCTAAAATCGATAAGACAATTTTCTTCATTTAAAATTCTGATTCAATGGACGGCTGTATCAGTGATGATACTCTAACTATTAATTACTGCAGTTTAAAGCGTTTATAACCCCTTATTTAAAGGTCAGTCCGCCTTTTCTTTAAAGTTAAAATATAGGGTGACTAAAACCTATATTAAAAATGCATTGGATGGGAAACATCTATTTTATGATTATACGCTTTGAAAATGGGCACATTTTATAAAAAGGTGCCGGATCGGCTTTACTTTAAAGACAGTACACAATTAAGTTCAACATCGTCAATGGTAGCCCCGATTTTTTTGTAGAATTTACGGGCATGTTTATTCCAGTTAGATACTTGCCATCGCAGTTCATGGCATTTTTCTTTTCGGGCAAATTCAATGACCGCACCTAACAATTTTTTTCCAATTCCCTTATGGCGATGGGCCTCTTTAACATAAAGGTCATCCATATAAAGAGACTTTCCTGTCCAGGTATGGTATGAAAAAAAGTAGGTGGCATATCCTATGATCTTCTTCTCTTCACTTTCTGCAACATAACCGTTGAAAAATTCTTTTTCTTTCATCATCTGTTCAACCGAGTTGGTCATTTTTTCCGGAAGTTTTTCGAACAGGGCAAACTCTCTGAACAATTCAATGAGGGCTTCAAAGTCCTTTTCTTGTACGGGTCTAATCAGGTTACTCATAAAAAAATGTCAAATTTGGTGATCTTGCAACCGCCCTGCAGGATTGTTTTTTTTAGTGCTCTCATAAAAGAGGACGAGTGGGAGTCTTGGCCTTCTTTAACCGTTTCCCCATCCACCATTTCATGACGTATCCGAAACATAGGCCTCCCACAACCCATATTGGAAAGTTAATCAGAATTGCTGTCCAGCTATGATCAGTACCATTTAAAACGGGCATGAATAGTGACATGATAATGAACATAATAACCCCCCAACCCAGGCCCATTTTAACCCAGTTCACATTTTTGTGTTCAATAGGCTGGAGATTAAGGTTGGAATAACGTGACGGCTGACTTTTCAGCCATTTTTGTTTCCATTGGTTGATCCACCAAAACCAGAACGGATAGGTCACCAACAGGACCAGGCCAGAGGTAAGATTTCGTAGGCATGGAATCAGTTCCCGGCAGTTTGGGCAGAACAATCCAAACCAGTTTTTAAAGGCAGTTTTGTTTTGAACAGACCATGTTTGTGCTTCATGTAGTGTGCTGCAGTGAGGGCAAGGAATGTAAGTTCTTTCCATCAATGGCCTATCCGAAGTTTGGTCAATGAGTGTGATCTTTGGAACACGCTGGCCTAAGATCAATTCATTAATGGCAAGCCCCGGGTTAAGTATCCAGTGGATTGAGCTGAAATTTGTCTTATCCCAAACCTTGTATTTGGTCCTGTCTATTTCCATTTTTTGTGTTGTACTAATTTATAATGAACCACCCATGACTTCCTGCCACCGCCCCTGCTGTAGTGATCAAACTCAATAATAATAAAAACCAATGTGCCCTATGCATGAATGAAAATGTCCTGGCTGGATTTTCCCCGGCATATTTTCTGAATAATTTATGCAGTACAAAGGGTTCTAATACATATAACACCAAGGTAAACAAAACCCATACTAAGGTCATGGCATGGATCCACCAGAACCTGTAATCAAAGTATCTCTCCCAACCCTCCAGCACATGTAGCATGTAAAACCCTGTTACACCTGTCAACAGTGTTGTGATTTTGGCCTGTAACGCAAACCTTCCTTCTATTTGTTCAAAGGTTTTTATCTGTTCTTCTTTTGATTTTAACCTTTTAACAGCAGGAATAATGACCGTGGTAACCATGGCTACGCCTCCTATCCACAAAATGACAGCAATTACGTGAATGACGCGGGCAAAAGTGAAGTACTCCATTTTCTTTCCTTTTCAGTGTTTGCCATTGTAGGCGGCGGTTTTAATTTAATATTATTTCTTTCATTCTTAAAATGAACATCAATGTTATTCCGGCGATCAAAGCCCCTATCCCGATACCTGGAATCAAGGTTGTTGAGGTATGACTTATGCCAAACCTATAAAGTGTGAAGCCAAATATGACGATAAGTACAAGTACAATTAACCCGATGAGTATTTTCGCAATAGCCTTTAGAAGTTTATTGATCCCTGCAAGATATTTTGAACCGAATGCCACTAAATCATATGAAAGCGGTTTGCACTGTACGTAGGGCGCTATCTGTTGTTACAAGTATTTTTTTAACTGTCCAGTTTCTTCCAAAACACCACTTTATCTTCACCCTCGGTATAAAACTCTCTTATAGTTGCTTCTTTTGTATAGTTACACTTGTTGTAGAAAGCCCTGGTAAGTTTAAATTCAGGATTCCCGGATGTCTCCACGATAAGGATTCTATTGCCATTTTCTCGCAGTAAGTTTTCTATATACTTCATCATGTCTTTACCCACTCCTTTACCCTGATGGTCTTTATGAACAGCAATTGCGTAAAGATTGTAGGTTCCTTCCGTAAGTCTTTCCGGTGCACAGTATCCCATGGATATTGGCACTCCATTTTCTGTAGTTGTAAACCAAATATCTTTTGAAGAACTGTTCGTTAAATAGTCGTGGATCATTTCGTCCAGCAGATCTGAAGGAAATAATTCGCTTGAGTCTACTACTGATTTCAGCGCTTGTATATCTTCTTTTTTGACTTTTCTAATCCGTTGTTCCATATCTGATTATTAGAAGACAAAAGTATTGTGATAAAGCCTCTTAGAATTGTAAGGTTCTGCTGTTATATGCTTTGGCAGGAGTAATGCCTAAAATGTTTTTAAATGCATTACTCAGGTGGGCCTGGTCAAAGAAACCACTTTGCACGGAAGCCTGGGTTAAGTTTATTCCTTCTCTTAGAACAAGGTTCGTAGCCTTTTTCAATCTGCTCCACACAAGGTATTTCTTTATGGAAATGCCTATATGCTCTTTGAATAAATGCGATAGTCGACTTTTGGACAGAAATACCTTTGAAGTTAGCATCGCCACCATTTTGTCATATTCTATGCCTTCATTTTCAATTATTTGCAGGCATTTGTTTATCCTTTCATCTTCTACGTGTATTAAATTTCTTCTGAGCGCAAATGATCTTATTTTATCCGGCGAGTGAGTAAAATGAGTATTCACTTTCGTAACAAATACACCATTAGTGAGTGGAATACCAAGTTGGTCAAAAAAAGTGTTCAATAATGAATTATGGCTTTCTATCATTGTTAGTGCCGCGGTACAATTCTGAGAAGTCACTTTATGCGCTATGTTGGAATCAATAATAGCAAAAACTACATTTCTTTCTTTCTTACCATTAGTTTCCAATAAAAAAGTGCCTTCCAGTGCGGCAATAATTTCTACCACCGGATGAGAATGGTTTTCTGAATTCAAATCATTGATCTCGAAACGGTAAATTCCCTTTTTTAAGTCAAATTCCAATACTTTCATGATGTCTTCCAATGCGGTTGCCAATTTTAAGAAAAGCCATTTCTTCATCTGAGTGGCCATGTACAAGTGAGACAAACGATTTTAGCTCCCGGTCGATATAATTGAGCTATAATTGTTTGATATCGCTTGAAAATAGTTGGGTTTAAGTACTATCGTACTCCATTTGCACAATTGGAAAAAGTCATTCAACCTTCTTCCTTTGCTTCATACCTTCACTAATTTTCCATACGCCAATTCCAGCTAATATAAGAGCGCCAAACCCGATCCGTGCTTCAGCAGCCAGGGCGAGAACTACAAAAATGGACATGGTTATTACCAAAGTATAACCTACCACCAGGTTCATTTTACCCTTTCTTCTCAATTTTGCATCTAACAGCTGACTGGTAGGAGCGTCTACATTGAAATTTTCTTTCAGGTCTTTTTCAATATTTTCTTTACTGGTTCCTTCTTCCTTTTTGGTGGTAATATAATCCAAAATTAATTCTTGAGATTTTTGCTCCTGATCTAGTATCTCGTGCATATTAACGCCTAAATCATCCAGGCGTAATTTGATGTTTTCAATGGTTTCCCCGGAATCCAGCTGTTCCTGAACGAATTTTTCTACATCGAAAGAATTCAAATAATCACTTTTTTCCTTCTCGTTGACCAGGTGTTCTGTGATTTTCATGGTAGCCTCTGTTTCACCTCTTTTGATAAGTTCAGACTGTAAGACAGGTATCAACTCAGGCCTTAAACTATCGATGTCCTTTACGATAAGGAGCAATTTGTCTGTTGAAAATTGTGCGTAATTCTTTTTTATTTCGTCAATGTTATCCATCCTTTCTTATTTATTATACAGATGAAATGTGGCATTTATCTGCCCTGAAATCTCAAATTAATACATGAATGTGCTCAATACCTGTCAAAAGTGCAAGCTTCTTTATTTGACAATTTCAATGAAAGACATGAAAAGAATGGGGTGTTACACCAATAAATAGGCAGCTCAGTCTACCCGGACCTAAGCGTATTTTCGAATAAAACCGGCCTTAGAAACCTAACAAAATCAAGTAGCTTAACAGATGCCTGGTTTGGAACCTTATGCCGGGCTTAACTTTTAGTCCCATACAAGAAAGGCCGTCCTGTGGGGGACAGCCTTTAATCTGTTAACTTCAAAGTTTAATTTGTGTTAGCGTGCTGCCAGTGTCACTTTTGAGGTTAAATAAGATTGAATGGTTTCAGCGATTCTTTTCCTGGCTGTACTGGTATCATAATCTCCGTTTAGTGTTTCATCCTGTAAGGCAAAGAGCTTCATAAATAGTACCTTGTCGTCTACCTTTTTCTTAAATGTCAGGGTCTTTTTAGAGGCAAACAGCTCATCCCAAACGTATCGTACATCCGCCCAATAGGCTTGTTTTTCTGCCCACCAATTCTGCGCAAGCCGGCATTTTGATTCTTCCACTTTATCATACGTATTCCAGCCTTTTTCTCGGGCCAGCAGATGGTCTGCAGTATTTCCTTTACGAAGTACTTTACCATTGTCCTGTTCATGGACCCAGCCGGTGCCGGTGATTTCCTGGCGGTTTCTGCGTACCATCACATTATAATCATCACGTTGGCTGAACTCACGGCGGGGAAGAGGGGCATCAGCCGTATTCTCCCAGAAATGTCGTCCATCCACGTGCACCCAGGAAGAAGAACCTTCATACCTCAGGCCGTCATCCACCTGGTATACTTTCTGGGTCCATTGACCCTTTACGCTTTCTTTCGGCAGGTTTTTGTACTTCCAGGAGTTATCCTTGTCATACACATACAGGTCTGTGTTTTCATAGACCCAGTCCTGTCTCCAATGCTTAATGATCATGGTGTCACCGATCACCAGGAGATGTTGTAACGCTATTTTATCCTTTGTTTCTTCTACAGGGAAAACATATTCCAATGCACCCGACCGGTAGTTATCATGAAAAGTATAGTCTTTAGCAGTGGCGAAAGTCTCTGCAAAATTAAACTTCACTTCATAGCAGCCACACATCGCTTTAATGGCTTCAATATCCTGCTTTTTTTTCTTCTGGGCCTGGGAAGTAAAAGCAGCCAGACATAGCATAAGTATCACTATTCGTTTCATGTATATATCGAGTTAAAAGTTAGAAAAGTCTTTTTTAATTTTGGATAGTGATAACTTATGATCACTACATTGGCCAACAGGTAGAGTGCGGTAAGTAGCAGCTCACCCGGTTCGTGAGGTTCCAAAAACAGGTGGAATAAAAAAATATTTATCGTTATTGGCAGGAGTACTATGGCACCTAAAAGTGCCAGGTACTGACTGACCAATAGTATTCCGCAGAGAATTTCTACTACACCCAGCATGGGCCAGAAGTAACCGGTTTGCTTTAGACCTCCAATAAAAGCTTTGATCTTTATGACATGGTCAGGCAGCTGTTGAACAACCTCAGTTTTTTGGCGAGGTGATTTAGGAACAAATTTTTGGACGCCGCCAAAGACAAAGAGTGTCCCTAGTGAAAATCGGATAACGACAATAGCTATTTTTAAAAAACTCATTTTTCTCCTTATTGAAGCAATTCATATGAGAATTCGGGAAACCCCCGTTCGTTGTCTGACCTGAAGAGTCGATTAAACTTCAGCCTGTAATAATTACCCTTACTGTCAATGATTACATAGAACCTATCTTCAAATAATGACGGGGGAGTGCCCGGGCCTCCACCCTGTCGCCAGGAAGAGCCGATGCTGTTAATTTCGTTAGAGAATTCAAGTTGCTGAGCCTGGGCTAAAGTGAAGTTTTCAAAATTTATGTCCCCCTCTATGATGACCATAGCAGCGGAGGTGCTATTTCTGTTTATTATAATATAATCTTTGAAATTGTAAGGAATTGTGCCTCCCAGTACATTAGTATAGCTACCATATTGAATGTCCCACAGGTCCTTTTCGGGCTCTACAGGCACCATACCATTGTCCAAATCGATAAATGTGAAATTGTGCGTGGTATTTTTAACGACTTCAAGTGTTGAGAACTCCGTGTCCTCGATGTCAGCGTGCTGAATGGTATAATTAGAACCTGATTGCAGTATTCTTATTTTTTTCCAATGCTCATCCGAACCGGTTCGTTTTAAGATAAAAACCTTATTGTCAGTGGCTGTCGGTTGAATAGGTCCCAGCGCAGTATTCTCAAGGCTACCATCAGGTGAATCCACCCAATTAGCATTGGCATTCGGGCTAAACCCGTTGGTAACCATTGAAGTGGCAAACCCCAATGTGTCAGCTGCTGATACTTGCGTGAGATCCGTTTTATCAAGGGGCCTGGCCATGGCTGCAGCAACATTATTAATAATTACGAAATGACCTTCACCGTTGAAAAAACCAAGATCCCAGCTATATTTATTGACTGTAGTTTGAGAGGATTTACTCAGATCTACAAAAGCCTGCTTAGTGAAATCACTGCCTCCCGCATCCAATTCTATTGTAGCTCCAGGAGAAGTAAAGTTTTCTGTGAAGAGTACGTTAAGCTGTATGTTTGTACCCAATGTGAAAATGGTGTTATCACTCTCTTCAAGCCTGATGGAAATGCTCTCATCTTGCTTAATATTTAAAGATTTACCGGCTGAGATCTTAAAATTAACCGATTCGGCCCCCTGCTCAAAATTCAATATTACTCTATTGTTTTGGGCTTCGGGCTTGGTGTAAAACTGGTTAGTCTCACCATATGACATGCTACCGGGAGCAATAGAAAGGGACAAACTTCCGGATGCAGTTGCAGGTCTGGAAAATACGATGGTGGCCTCTATTTCAGTACCAGTGCCGGTGATTCCTAACTCCGTATTGTTAAAATTCACACCAAAGGGGATCGGATCGCTATCGTCATCACTACATGCTGTCAGTGAAAGACATATGTATAAAAATAGTAAGGTATATACTCGGTTCATTGTTTAATGATTTAGGTTTGATTATTTATTGGATTCAAGTCGAATGTTCATAGTAAGAAAGTAGGAGCGCCCGTAAGCCACAGATGTAGACCCGCTACCTCCGGAATGGGCGCCACCTCCGTTGAATGTGTTATTGACTGAATTGATATTGAGTAAATTTCTTGTGCCGAGAGATACAGTGATCCATTCACGGATTGATTTTGTAATGGTGAGGTCCATAAGATGGAAGCCATCTAATTGTTGAAGTTCCGGGTCGGTTTGTCCGTCAGAGGTTACGAGACGATAATCTTTAAATGGCCCATTGTATTTATAAAAAGTGGCAAACTTAAGGCCCGGTTTTTCCCAGTGATAGTTAAGAGAGGCATTTGCTTCCCATCCAAAAATAAATGCCGGTACCTCTCCTAATTCATCACTGAGACGTTGAAACCTGCCCGTATAGGCAGCGCCGGAATTCAGCGAAAAGTTATTCCATTCCCACCGTCCGGTAAGGCGAACTCCGGTGGTTTTGAACTTGAGCAGGTTGACATAAGATGTGGCCTGGTTGCTTTCTTCCGGTGTGAAGAAGGTGATGCGATTATCAATATAATTGTAAAAACCGGATAAAGAAGCTTTCAAATTAAGGTCATTGAATTCATGGGAGAGGTCGGCGTTGAAATTATGAGAGTATTCGGGAGTAAGGTCTTCGTTGCCCACTATGTTATGATTGGCATCAATGAA
Organism: Fulvivirga sp. M361; assembly: GCF_007097395.1. Lineage (GTDB taxonomy): Bacteria > Bacteroidota > Bacteroidia > Cytophagales > Cyclobacteriaceae > Fulvivirga. The sequence continues at coordinate 119,829 of NZ_VKDC01000010.1, read as the reverse complement.
TTCGTGGTAAAGTTCTCTTAATGAGGGTACCCGAAAGCCCCTGGCATATCCGGCGCGTAGCTGGGTGCGGGCAGACAGGTTATATTTGAGGTTCACAGAGGGGGTAGGCTGAACCTCAAATATGCTGTTGTACCCATACCGTATGCCGGGGCGTAAGGTAAGTTGGTCCGATAGTTTGATTTCTGCAGATGCAAACAGCGCAATGTCAGTAGCGGTTTTCTCCCCGTCGTTGAGCGTAGTGCCGGCTGCCCTTTCATAGTTGCCGTCCACCCCTAATTGAAGACTTCCCCAATTGCCCTTAATGCCATCAAGGGTGTTGCGAAAGAATAATGTCTTGAAGTATATCGTGTCCTGTTCACTGTCCACAGTTGGGGTTTCATCATCGGTCACAAGGTTCTTGTTGAACTGACGTGTGATGCGCTGATAGTCTGTGTAAGCCAGCACAGGATTGACGGATAAGCTGCCTAATTCAACTTCAGCCTGGACCTGGTGCATCCATCGTTGGGTCTTGTACTCTTCATCGATGGCAAAAGGATCGCGCAATGGATTAGTATCATTAACGCTACCAAGATTTTCGATCGTTTCATCCAGGAAGTCGAGACGATAATAGATGGTGAAGTCGTCATTATCATAACGAACCAAACTACTGCCGAAGTATTGTTCTTTGGGATACCATTGCCGGTTGCGGTCCGTTCCGTTCCCTGTCCATCCGCCAAACGTATTCATTCGCCCTTCTCCCTGGAGATACCATTTTTGCGAAGGTCTGAACCCTAGTGAAAGTGAAGGGTTATGTATGCCTTCATCGAAAAATGTATACTCATTTTCTACGGTCTCTTCGTGTAGTGATAACAATGCATTTACTTTTCCGGCAGCATCTTTTTTGGTGATGATGTTGATCACTCCCGCAAGTGCGTCTGCTCCATAGTTAACCGCCATGGGGCCTTCTACAATTTCGATACGGTCAATACTGTTTACATTGAGTTGGTTAATATCAATTTCATTGGCCACACCACTTCGCCCGGTTACGGGTACCCCGTCGATAAGGACTTTCACATTTTGCCCGGAGATGCCCTGCATGCTGATCCCTGAAGTACCCAGCGCATTGTCTCTTGAGAACCGGATGTTCAACTCATTCGACAGGACATCCCGGAGTGTGGTGGCTCCCTGACCATTGATCCGTTCGCGTGTGATAGTTCTAACTTTGTAGATGGCATTTTTTGCAGATTGTGGAGCATATTGCCCGGTAACTACCACCTCATTGAGCGCAACTACGATTGGTGTTAGTAACACTTCTTTAGCGCGTGTAAACAATGAATCTTGAATAGTATTGAAGGAGATATGGCTAATTTCATACTTTATTGGAATTGCTGAGAACTCTACTATGCCAAACTCATTACTAATAGAAACGTGGGATGTACGATCTTTTGGCCCCTGCCAGGTCACTTGCGCTCCCTGAATAGGCTCTTGAGTAGTTACATCCCGCAATTGGAGTGTAACCTGTGCTGGAACATTCAATGCCAGCAATAAAAGTAAGGAAGTAGTGATCGCTTGTTTCATTATTTAGATTTATTCTAAACAATACAAAGGTCGTTGTACAAACCACTGCTGTCAATCGCTAGAGATAGGTAATTTGGTATCACTAGTACTATGGAATGCATCACTACAATTAGTGATGCTTCTTCAACAGTTACCTAAAATGACTTTAGTTTCTAGCAATAGAACAGCCTGCTGTAGCAGGTCCTGTAATTCTTCAAATTCCTTCCGGGTAAAAGTGAATTGAATGTCTTTATGGCAGGTATTCATCACCAAATGCTTTTGCCCGTCTGGAAAGTCTACGGCGGATTGATCAAATGCTACTGAGTGGATGGACTTAGTAAATGCATGGAAATCTGCCGGATTGAATCCCAGCAGTATATTTTTATAGTACAATCCTATCCGGCCGCAACTTGCGCAACGGGCTACATTATAATGCTCACTCTCGAGAATGATTTCAGGTTTACAGTTCATGAATGATCAGATGGTTAGATCAGCACAATGTTTGGCTGATTGTTGAATTTTTGTGGAGATCAGCTTTTGAAGGTATGGACATTCAGAATTTTTGATCAGCTCCTTCATTTTCTGTGTATCGGGTCTTTCGCTGGCAAGTTCTTTATCCAGTAGATGCATGACCTCATCGTAAGTTTCGATTTCCATAGTACTGAACTTTAGTGCCCACTAGCCCCGGAGCTGGATCGACTCTTGGTATTAACCCTCCGGGGCTAGTCAGGACTTGCATTAACTATTTAGATTAATTCTAAATAATACAAATGTCCCTACATCTTTCCTTTCTGTCAATAGCTATGAATAGTGAAATTTGACTCACTAGTTCTAATGAATCAGGCTTCTAAAAGCCAACAGAAAAGCGTTTTACCCAAGGTTGCCTTTTGTATGTCCTGGGAAATTCTATATAAGTTTGTTGGCGTGTACATGCTTCACCATTGTTAAGAGTCATTGTTATATGCCTGTGCAATGAAAACCGGAAGGAAAATTTGTATACATAAGATCTAACCATGAAATCATATAGTATGAGGTTACATGCCGTTTTCTTTATCATTCTTCTTTATATGTCATCCTGTTCCAGGGAGGAACATCCGGGGTCCGAAGAAAGCCAGCCTAACATCATCGTGATACTTGCCGATGATCTGGGGTGGTCTGATTTAGGGTGTTATGGCAGTGAGATCAATACGCCTAACCTGGACCGGTTGGCGAACACAGGCATGCGTTTTACACAATTTTACAATACCTCCAAGTGTTTCCCTTCCCGTGCAGCTTTACTTACAGGGCTTTATGCGCAGCAAGTAGGCTATGGTACCACGTTCAAAAACCCTATTGTGAATGGGATCACACTTGGGGAGGCGCTGAAATTAGGTGGATATCGCACGTTATGGTCTGGCAAGCACCATGGCAATGAACGACCTACTGACCGAGGTTTTGACCGCTATTTTGGTTTAAGAGATGGAGCGGCTAATCATTTTAATCCGGGACTTCAGCGGGAAGGTGAAGTGAAGCCCGCCCAAAAAAGGGTCCGGACCTGGTACATTGACAGTACACGCTACCAACCCTTCACACCCCCCAACAAAGATTTTTACTCTACGGATGAATATACCAGGTACGCCTTACAGTGGCTCGAAGAATATAAGGATGAAAAGGCTCCGTTCTTTCTTTACCTCGCCTATACTGCACCTCATGATCCATTGATGGCCTGGCCGGATGACATCAAAAAGTACCGGGGGAAATATAGTGCCGGCTACGAAGTGATCAGAAAAAACAGGTTTGAAAAACAGAAAAAGATCGGCCTGATCGGGGACAATTACCAGTTACCGGAAGCGACGTATGAAAGTTGGGACCAGCTCAGTGAAGTCCAACGGGACGAGGAAGATCTTAAAATGGCTGTTTATGCGGCCATGGTAGATCGCATGGATCAGAATATCGGTAAAGTACTGGGAAAGCTGTCGGCCATGGGTCAAAGAGAGAATACGTTAATTATCTTTTTGTCTGATAACGGAAGTTCTGCCGAGGTAGTCAACCTGGAAGGAACAGGGGAAATAGGAACCATGGGTCGTTGGACCTCTTTAGGAGCGGACTGGGCGAATGTGAGCAATACTCCTTTCAGGTACTACAAAAACTATAGCTATGAAGGAGGTATCAATACACCGATGATAGTTAATTGGCCCGTAACCATAAAAACACCTGGTGTTGTCGATGATTTTTATGGGCATTTTATTGACATTATGCCGACGTTACTGGAAGTAGCAGCTATTACCTATCCTGAAGAATATAAAGGAGAACCTATTTTACCACCTGCCGGAACAAGCTTCGCAAATATTCTTCATAAAAGAGAGGTCAGGCGGGACCGACCTGTATTTTGGGAATGGGGTGATGGTAAAGCAGTAAGAAAAGATCACTGGAAGGCGGTATCCCACAACAACCAGGAATGGGACCTGTATAATCTTGAAATCGACCCTACGGAAGCCAATAACCTGGCAGAACAGCGCCCTGAGATAGTCAAAGAACTTGTTCGATTATTCGATAATTGGCAAAAGAAAATGAACCGTTAAGACAGTTACAAGGTTAAACATCGCCTTTGGATGCAAGGTACCTTGAAAAGCCTTGCAAAACAGCAGATTGATTTTTTAAGGTACTTAAAGGCACTTCTTGTCACTAACTTATACTGTCCAAACTAGAAATTTATATTTTTTGGTTTTTGATAGGTGTCATTATAGTGTTTTTCTCCTTATACACTATAGAAACAACTTCAGAGCTATTAATTCAAGAGACACCGATATACTGTTGCCCTGTTATCAATGGTTGCCCTGTATTTTATTTCTTTTTATTGGGTGCTCTTGCAGTCATATAAAGGAAGAAAACCGAAGATACCCTAACATCATTCTGCTTTATACCGATGACCTTGGTTATGGTGATGTCGGTGCCTATGGCGCTATCAGAGTAAAAACGCCGAACATAGATTTTATGGCCGAAAACGGGATTAAGTTTACCGATGCACATTGTTCGGCAGCCACCTGTACACCTTCCCGGTACTCCCTTTTAACCGGTAATTATGCTTTCAGAAGACAGGCGAAAGTGCTGCCCGGAGATGCTCCATTACTTATTGAGCCCGGTACGCCTACCTTACCGGCCATGCTGAGAGAAGCCGGTTACAAAACAGGTGTAGTAGGAAAATGGCACCTGGGGCTCGGGGATGGTAATGTAGATTGGAATCAGGAAGTAAGGCCCGGGCCGTTAGAAATAGGATTTGACTATAGCTTTTTGCTACCTTCCACGGGTGACAGAGTTCCTGCGGTATACCTGGAGAACTACAAAGTGCTCCATCTGGACCCTAAAGACCCGTTAAAAATTAAATTTACGGATGACCCCAGTAAAACAAATCCTTTTACCAGGCCAACAGGCATTACGCATCCTGATCTGCTTAAGCAGCAGGCCGACCCACAACACAGTGGTTCTATTATCAATGGTATTAGTAGAATAGGATTCATGGGTGGCGGAGTGACGGCAGAATGGGTGGATGAGGACATGTCCGATGTGTTATTGGAAAAAGCGGTATCGTTCATTTCTGATGCGAAAGAACAGCCCTTTTTCCTCTATTTTTCTTTTCATGACATTCATGTACCCAGGGCGCCTCATGCCAGGTTCGAAGGGGCCAGTGAAATGGGCCCCAGGGGAGATGCCATTGCTCAGATGGACTGGGTAAGTGGCCAAATACTGCAAGCTTTAAAAAACCTTAAAATAGAAAATGAAACTCTGGTCCTCTTCACCAGTGATAACGGACCGGTACTTAACGACGGCTACGAAGATGGAGCGTTGGAAGCCAAGGGGGACCATCAACCTGCTGGTCCTTTTCGGGGCGGCAAATACAGTGCCTATGAAGCAGGCACGCGAGTCCCTACTATAGCTTACTGGCATGAACAGATCAAACCTCAGGTAAGTAATGCACTGTGGAGTCAAACCGATCTGTTTGCTTCGTTTGCTGCCCTGGTAGGAAAGGGCTCACTGCATGGATTAACAGACAGTAAAAATATGTTGGATGTATTGCTCGGTAAATCTGAGAAAGGTAGAGATGAGTTGCTGGAAGAGTCTTATACTTTTAGCCTGCGTAAAGGCAATTGGAAATACATCATGCCTTCCGATAAAGACTATGGCTGGGTAGAGGATACGAAGGGCATTGCTTCAGGTATTTTGCTTTATCCACAACTTTATGACCTGACGACAGACATCGAAGAAAAAACGAACCTGGCAACTACACACCCTGAGAAATTGAAAGAGATGCAACAAACACTAGATCGTATTTTGAATGAGTAACTATTCTAAAGTCGGTTTGACCTTGTGCGTAATTCTCTGCCTGTGCTCCGGGTTAACGGCACAAGTTTCCACTGATGCAGTAAGGTCGGGACGTATGAAGTACTTTCCCAGGCTACTGGACGAGGTCGATGTTTTACCTCAAAAGAAAAACCTGTGGGTATTTGTCATGGCCGGACAATCGAATATGTCCGGACGTGGTCTCGTGGAACCTTCGGATACTGTTTCACATCCAAGAATTCTCACCGTTACCCCCGAAAATCAATGGGTGTATGCCAAAGAACCATTACATCTTCATGAATCACGCATGACCGGATTAGACTGTGGACTGGCCTTTGGCAGAGAACTTTTGAAGCATGTCGGTGATTCTGTACACATCGCGCTTATACCCTGTGCAGTAGGTGGCAGTTCTATCGGACAATGGCTGGGGGATTCACTTCATAGAAGCATCTATTTACGGACGAGTTTCGAAAGCAAAGTGAAGTTTGCACAGGCATACGGAGAAATAAAAGGTATTCTGTGGCATCAGGGGGAAAATGATGCAAGGTTTGCACGAACAGATACTTATGAAAACAGTCTTATAAAGTTGGTCCGTTTTTTCCGTTCATATGTCGGAAATGATACTTTACCGGTCATTGCGGGAGAACTCGGATTGAATAAATTAAGCCCGGAGAACCAACAACAGCGGGATAGTATAAACGAGATACTTTGGAACCGGGCAAATGAAGACAGATATGTTGAAGTTGTTCGGACCCGGGACCTGACTACCCACGATCATTATCATTTTGATTCACCTTCGCTACGAGTGTTGGGAAGGCGTTATGCAGAACAGTTTATTAAGAACGCGGAATATTTATTTGTAACGGAATAGGTGATGTTCTTTTAAAGCAGGTTGTGATCAATGGGTAAAAGTATAAGTAACTATATATCAATGCGTTAAATGTAATTTTTAAGTGATAAGATTAGTAGAGTGCTTTTAAGCAGTCTTGTTTTTTAGTATATTCATTATGGGACAGACTACATTTTTATGCCTCTAAAGGCCAAACGATACCTGGATAAAGATGCTGACCATCGTGCGAAAAGGGTTAACGCCAATTCATTCGAGGGTGTAGCTGATTTGGATATATGGAAGCAATTCAAAACCGGTAATGAGTCTGCGTTTATTCATATCTATGAACTGTACTTTGAACAGCTCTTTAATTACGGGCTGCAGTTTACACGTGATATGGCATTGGTGGAGGACTGTATCCAGGACTTATTCATAGAAATCAGGAAAACACGGGGTAGATTATCAGATACTACTTCCATAAAGCTTTATCTCTATAAAGCCATAAAGCGTAAGGTCATACAGCTTGTAAAATATAAGAGGTCAAGGTTTCATCATGAGCCTATCGATGAGGGCTATCAGTTTCATTTTGTATTTTCTCATGAACACTTCCTGATCAATCAACAACTTGATCAAGAGCAGATCCATAAGTTAAATGAAGCCTTAAAAAAACTGCCTTTGCGTCAAAAAGAGGTTATTTACTATTATTTCTATGAGCAGTTGAGTTATGCTGAGATCAAAGAGATCATGGAATTTGTCAGCATAAAAAGTGTTAGAAATAAAGCCTATATAGCACTCCAGACGCTCCGAAAAAGCTATCGTTAAATACGCTTAAGTTTCTCTTCATCAAATTTTTTCAAATTTCCTTCAAATGGGAAGTGTCATTTATGCAAAAATGCCCTTCTAAAGATAAATGTGAGAAGAAAGTGACGTATCCTTTATCTGGCCCGGACAAAAGCAGGCCGTTAATAGCTCCTGCAAAATAGGTTTAGTCTGTGGGTCATAGACTTATTTCAGCGTAGCAGTTGAAAAATGACAATGTGAGATAACATTCTTATCAGAAACATAACCTGAAAAATATTCATGAAAAAGGCTGATTTCAAACCAACATATATACTCATTGTACTTACATCTTTCTTGTCCACAGGTTGTGAGTTGGGAAGCAAAATGAATGACCTGGAGGTATCCACTCCTTTTTATGGGGAATTCCGGTCTGTGCCCATCCACCAAATCCAGCCGGGAGGTTGGCTGAAAAAATACCTTGAAAACCAAAAAAATGGATTGACAGGACATCTTGAGCATGCCGGGTACCCTTTCGACACTGCGGGATGGGGCAAACAGGTGACGGATAGTAGTAGTTGGTGGCCCTATGAGCAGACAGGATACTGGATCGACGGCATGCTGTCTACTGGGTATTTACTTCGGGATAGCTTTCTTCTGCAAAAAGCGAAAAACCGGATATATCCCGTGCTGGAAAACGTTGGAGAAGATCACTTCATAGGTCCTGAATACTTAAAAAAATATAAAAAGAAATACCGCTGGGTGCACGCTGTCTATTTTCGCGCCTTGATGACAGAATATCTGGTTACAGGCAACGAGGAATTACTTCAAAAGATCAGGCAATTTCACCTTTCTCAACCGTTGGGAAACTATCTGGAAATACGTGACCAGCTTAATATTGAAAACATATTATGGGCCTTCGAACAAAGCGGTGATTCTGCATTATATCGGCTCGCACTGGGCATTTACGATAGCCTGAATTACGGTCGACCCCTCCAAAGGCCTGTTACAGCCTCCAGCTTTTTAACCATGGAACCCGTTTATGAACACGGCGTCACATACAACGAAGTGGCCAAACTAGGCGCTATTTTATATATGAATAATGGAGATCAAAAGTACCTGACGCCCTCCATAGCTGCTTTTGATAAGCTTGACAAATATTATATGATGGTGGATGGTGTTAATGTATCTTCCGAACATCTGAGAACTCCCCCTGATGCATTACAAACACATGAAACATGTGACATTGCTGATTACACCTGGAGTATTGGTTATTTGCTGATGGCCACTGGAGAATCGAAGTATGCGGACAAAATAGAAAAAGCCATTTTTAATGCTGCACCGGGCGCTGTTACCTCAGATTTTAAGGCGCTTCAATATTTATCAGGACCTAACCAGGTAGTATTAGACTCTACTTCTAATCACAACAAGTTCTTCAAGGGTAATTCAGCTATGATGTTTGGTCCTAATGAGTTCACGGAATGTTGTCCCGGAAATGTCAACCGTATTATGCCCAACTATGTTTCCAGGTTATGGATGACAGACGGTAATAACGGTGTGGTTGCGGCAATGTTTGGCCCCTCGTTATGGAGTGGGGACATTAAGGGGGTGAACGTAAGCATTGAAGAAAAAACACGCTATCCTTTCTCGGACAGCGTTACGTTTTCTTTTCAAACGGGTAGGCCTGTAAACTTTCCTTTTTCATTTCGAATACCTGAATGGTGCAATGAAGCGGAGGTTCGGATTAACGGGAAACCCTTAAAGGAACTTCGTCCTCAAGGAAAGTATGTTTCGATCGATCGAAAATTCTCTGATGGTGATCAGGTCACGGTGATATTGCCACAGAAAATAAAATTAAGTCACTGGCCTGAAAAAGGAGTGGCGATAGAAAGAGGACCGTTGGTGTATTCTTTAAAAATAGAAGAAAACCGGAAGCCGGTCCCATCACGTAAAAGCAATACTTCATCCATGGGTGACTTTCCGACCTTTCACCTGGAGGCTCAAAGTGAATGGAATTATGCGTTGGCTGTAGATGAAGACAGGTTGGAAGAACAAATAGAAGTAGAATATCAAGAGTGGAATAATGATCCTTGGAACACAGACACCACTCCCATACAACTGCATGTTCCGGCCAGAAAAGTACCCGGATGGAAATTACTTCGGCAAGATACGGTGTTTTACGCCATGAATGTTCCTCACCAGGAAAATGGCAGAACGGTTTGGAGAGAGAAAAGCGACTTTCGTAAAAATGGGAAGTTTTCTTTCACCCCTCCATTACCACCGGATAGTGCCCTCATCAATAGTCGACATCAACCTCTTGAAAAAGTGATCCTGGTGCCCTACGGTAGCTCCAAATTACGGATCACTATATTTCCTGTAGTACCTCAGTAACTTTTATACAAAACTACTGAACACGAAAAAAGTGTGGAACAACGGTGTCATTTGTTCTTTTTCTCCCTTTACTTATTAAATGCTAATACCCGCAACATGAATATCAAAAACAACATTGAAGATTTTTTAACCGATGATGAATTTGTGCGCTGGGTTAAAAACGCTGATCCTGAATTAGAATTGTTCTGGACGAAATGGTTAAGGCTGTATCCGGAAAAAAGGGATTTGTTAATGGAAGCCCGGCAGCTCATTTTGTCCATGAATTTTTCACCTTATAAACCGAAAGAGGAGGTCAAAGAACGATCACTGGATTTCATCCTGTCAGAAACGAAAGCATCTGTGCCTATTCAAAGGATGAGAAACACAAGGAAGTCTTTTATAGGATGGAAAGTCGCTGGTGCTTTGGTAGTGGTAATTATGGCAGGTTTTTTAGCGGATCGTTATGGAACTTCTTCTGAAGAGATCACTCCGCCTGTTGAAGTCTCAACTATTGTAAAAAGTAATCCAATGGGTCAACGTTCGGAAATAAGGCTACCGGATGGCACCCACGTGTGGCTTAATGTGGGCAGCAAAATCACCTACCCTTCTAAGTTCATTTATGAGGAACGCGTAGTAACGATAGAAGGAGAGGCCTTCTTCAACGTAAAACGAGATACATTGCGCCCCTTCAAAGTACAGTCTAACGGGTTAGTGACTACAGCGCTGGGGACGTCCTTTAATGTGAGGTCTTATGGTGAAAGTACCGATGAGATCAAAATATCATTGGTGAGCGGGAAAGTAAGTGTAGAGAATCAATCCCTTAAATCACTCAATGTTCTGGTGCCGGGTGAACAGCTTATCTTCTCGGCTAACAGACAAAAAAGTATCATTAAATCATTTGATCTCAAAGAAGTAGTCTCCTGGAAAGATAATATCCTGATTTTCAAAAATGCATCAATGGAAGAGGTAATGCATCAATTGGAAAAATGGTATGGCGTGAAAATTAGCCTGGAGAACAGACCCATCGAAAAGTGGGACATTACGGGTGAGTTCAAGAAACAGAGCCTGCAACGGGTGCTAGACCGGCTTTCATTTACGAAAGAATTTCAATATACACTGGAAGGAAAAAAAGTGACCATCAAATTTTAAGCGATATGCAATATACAGATACTTCATAGAAGTGAAAAAGAACAGCCTATTCAGCATAGACTGTTCTTAACGTGTGCCACAGGCCAGTCTTCATTGGGGAATGGGATAGCCTGGTGGCCGGTTTAATGAATAATCACCAAACACACCATCAAAAGTATGAAAAGAAAACTACTTGAATCATTCTATATGGTTTCGAAGTACACTTTATACGGCTTTACTATCGTCACATTATGCATCAATTTATTGATTGCAAAGGATGGTAAAGCACAAAAATATAAGAGTGCCAGAGAGGTATATATCTCGTTAAACCTCGAGAAACCGGATGTTCTCACCGTCTTAAATTCCATAGAAAGCAAGACGGATTTTGTATTTCTCTACGATGTTAAAGACATGGAAAGGAATGTACGAATGGAGATCCCAAATCAAACCATGTCCGTAGCGGAAGTTTTACAGATCGTTTCCAAAAATACGCCTCTGCGGTTTAGACAGGTCAATAATAATATTGATATACGTAAGGTAAAGTCAATCCAAAAAGATACGGAGCCGGAAATGATAGTGACACAAACCATTAACGGAACTATTGTTGATGAGAACGGTGAAGGACTACCCGGAGCCAGTGTAATCGTGAAAGGCACCTCTATCGGTACTGTTTCTGACCTGAATGGCAGCTACACGCTTGAAGTACCGGATGATGCCACCACATTAATATTTTCATATGTGGGATACCTCACAGAGGAAGTGCCGATTGCTGGCAAAAGTGTTATTGACCATCAATTGACCCTGGACATTACTTCCTTGAATGAAGTGATCGTAGTGGGTTATGGTACACAACGTAAGAGTGATGTTACCGGGTCAGTAGCTTCTGTGGAAGATTACAGGCTGGAAAATGTGCCCAATACCAACTTCACGCAGGCATTGCAGGGATCAGTATCCGGGGTTTACATTTCAAATAATTCGGCAGGCGCAGAACAGGGAGATGTAAATATTCGAATACGGGGACAGAATTCTATAGCCGCGAATAATGAACCGCTGATCGTTCTTGACGGAGTGCCTTTTAGTGGAAATATTTCCCAGATCAACCAAAATGATATTGAATCCATAGAAGTATTGAAAGATGTTTCCTCATCGGCTATTTATGGGACCCGGGGAGCGAATGGAGTTATTCTGATCACCACTAAGAAGGGGGCGTATGGCAGCGGGCCTACCATTACCTATTCAGGCTATGTGGGTGTACAAAGTGCCACAAATGTACCCGATGTGTTGACCGGGCAGGAGTTTTATGACTTCAAACTGGACAGGTTGGACGCGGAAGATAATCCTGCATCAGTATTGACAGAGAGCGAAATTGAAAATTTCGAGGCAGGCAGGTTCACGGATTGGATTGACCTTTCCACGAGAACATCTATACAGCAGGAGCATTCTGTTTCTATATCGTCAGGGACAGAGAAAACAAAGTTCTACGTATCCGGAACATACCTGGATGTAGAAGGAATAGCTAAGGGAGACGAGTTTAAACGTTACAACCTGCGTCTGAATCTCGAACAAAGTATTACAGACTGGCTGGCCCTTGGCACCAATAGCCGGCTGGGCTATATTGACCGCGGAGGAGTTGCTGTAAATTTTAATGAGGCATTTTTTATGAACCCATTGACCACTCCTTTTGAAGAGGATGGCTCGCTCACAGTGTATCCATGGCCGGAAGATGAATTTTTCAGTAATCCGCTCGCCAATTCAGTCTTTACCAATGAAGATGAGGAATACACTGTATTTTCCAATATTTACCTGGACCTGTCATTCCCCTTTATTCCGGGGCTGTCTTATAAGCTCAATACAGGTTTTGAGTATAGCAACCGTGATAGAAACACGTACAGAGGTTCAAATACCAAAGTGGGCTTCGAAGCAAGCGGAGGAGTAGGAACTTCAACCAACCGGCAGGACCGCAATAGAAATTACCTGGTTGAAAATATAATTACCTATAAAAAGTCATTTGGAAAACACAACCTGGACTTTACCGGCCTTTATAGCAGCCAGAGCACAGATGAACAACGATTCCAACTAGACGCGGAAGGGTTTCCCAATGATCGGTTGACATTTTATCAGGCTGAACTGGCCTCGCTGATCACTCCTTCTAACCTTTATCGGAAAAGTACCCTGGTTTCACAAATGGGGCGTATTAATTATGGCTACGATAGTAAGTATTTGATAACCGTCACAGCAAGGAGAGATGGATTTTCCGGTTTTGGTGCGAGTGAAAAGTATGCCTTTTTTCCATCCGTAGCTTTAGGTTGGAACATAGCAGAGGAGAGTTTTTTAAGCAACTCTTCGCAGGTAAGTAGTTTGAAACTACGTCTTTCCCACGGGAAGATTGGAAACCAGGCTATTAGACCGTTTCAAACTCTGGCACGACTCAGCCCTCAAAGTTACCTGGGAGGAGATGATGGCGGTAGCCTGGCGGCGGGCTTTATCCCGTCATCGTTAGGCGATGATGGCCTTGGCTGGGAGACAACTACCTCTTCTAATATTGGTGTTGACTACGGCTTTTTTGGAGGACGTTTACAAGGTAGCATAGACTACTACATTTCCGACACAGAAGACCTCTTACTGAGAAGGACTATATCATCTGTTCAGGGCATCACTAACATTCTGCAAAACATTGGGGAAACAAAAAATAAGGGCCTTGAGATCTTACTGTCAGGAACTATAATTGATCACGACGATTTCCAATGGTCAGCAGATTTGAACTTTTCTTTCAATCGCAATGAAATAGTAGACTTATATGGTGATGGACAAGACGACATAGCCAACAGGTGGTTTATAGGACAACCGATCAATGTCAATTATGGCCTTGGGTTTGATGGTATCTGGCAGGAACGCGATTCAACCAGCGCTGCATTGTATGGTGCTGTTCCCGGAGATGTCAGGATTAAAGATGTCAATGGAGATACGTTGATCACAGCGGATGATGATCGGGAGATCTTTGGTAACCTGCAACCTGACTTTATAGCAGGTCTTGGTAGCACAATCAGCTATAAAAACTTTAGTCTGAATTTTTTCCTCTACACCGAGCAAGGAGTAGAACGTCCCAATTCTTTACTGGGAACAGAAGTTTTTCTTGATGGAGTAAGGACCAGTGGTGTAAAAAGAGACTGGTGGACACCGGAAAACCCTATCAATTCCTATCCGAGGAATAATGAAGACAGTAATACAAGGAATATAGCATTTGTAGAGGATGCAAGCTTTATACGTATGCGTGATGTGACGCTCTCTTATAATTTCCCTGAGAGCTGGTTGGAAAACCTGGGCTTGAAAAATGTGCGTGTCTACAGTACGGTCAGAAATCTGTTTACCATAACAGACTGGACCGGGACTGACCCGGAGTGGAGAGGAACAACTACCAGTGGGTTTGACCGGCAGTTTTCTATTCCCCTGAACCGAACATTCATTTTTGGGATAAATGCAACTCTTAAATAAGAAGCGCTATGAAATTATTATTAGCTAAAATATATCTAAATAAAATAGTGAAAGGATCGCCCATTATCCTGATGCTTTTGTTGCTGTCTTGTACAGAAGATTTTCTTGAAGAAGAACCGCCCAATGTACTGGTAGCTGAAAACCTCTTTACAGATCGTGCAGGTTTTGAGGCTGCTTTGAATGGCCTTTATCATGAAGTACGTAAGGAACGAATGGGAAGCTCCGGAGCCGATGAGACCAATGCAGGAGACCTGCGTTTTGGCTTGATGGTCAATGGTACGGATAACGTATTTGGACTTAACCCAGGCAACAATGGCATAAGAATGACCCGTGACTTAGGTGAGCGAAACAATTCTGAGAATGGTTATACTCGTCGCATATTTAACTGGTTCTACAGAACGATCAATGCGGCAAATACTATTGTTACCCGCGCTGAAGACCCGTCTGTTAACTGGACGGAAGAAGATAAAAATGAGGTATTAGCAGAAGCCAGAACAATACGGGCCTGGGCCTACAGGCACCTTACCTATCTCTGGGGGGACGTCCCACTGACTCTTGAAGAATCCAACGGTTCAACCATTAGAACGGACTGGGAACGGGTATCTGTAGCTGATATTTACGAAGTGATAGAAGGAGATCTGTTATTTGCTGAAGAACATCTGCCTGTCGAACCTGCTAATCCAGGGAAAGTCTCTAAAGCTGTTGCTCAACACTATCTGGCGGAGCTATACCTTTTAATGGGAAGGCCCGGCGATGCAGAGACCAAAGCCCAGGCGGTTATTGACGGTCCCTATGCATTGATCACAGAGCGATATGGTGTTAATGAAAACCAGCCTGGGGTACCGTTTATGGATCAGTTTTATGATGGCAACGTGTTAAGAAGTCAGGGCAATACGGAAATATTATGGGCTGTTTTACAAGAGAACGCCGTAGATAATCCGGACCAGGGCAGAAATATCATGCGTCGTTACTTTATCGGCTTTTATCGGCTTATACCCGGGATAGAATTGTCAGTGGATCGTGGAGGCCGTGGGATCGGGAGAATGGCTCCTACCAACTGGGCGCTCAATGCGTACGAGCCCGGAGATGACCGCGGAGGATGGCATGCCATAACGAGGGGGTACATTTACACCGAAACCAATGGAGACGTACCACAGGACGGAGCGTCATTTGGTGATACTGTATTAACCGTTATTACTCCGGAGGTTGATATTAATAACACAAATAGAAGGTTTTACCCTCATTGCAGAAAATGGGAGTGGGCGGACCCGAATAACCTGGGAGGTAATGAACAATTTGGTGATCAACCTTATCTCAGGCTGGCAGAAACCTATCTGCTTTTGGCTGAAGCTCAGCTTGCCCAAAATAAGACCACAGCAGCGGCAGAGTCCATTAATGTGGTCAGACGCCGGTCCAATGCCACTGAAATTGGCCCGGGGGATCTCACTATTGACTTCATTTTGGATGAGCGATCAAGGGAGTTGCTTTGCGAAGAGCAGAGGCGGTATAGCCTGGTGAGAAACAATAAACTGCTGGAAAGGGTAAGAGCTCATAACCCGGTCACCGGGGCGGTGATCACAGAGAGAGACCGCTTGTTCCCGATCCCTCAGTCCGTGATCGATGCAAACCTGACCAGGGAAATGCGTCAAAATGACGGCTATTAGTTATGTCATATCCACCTGGATATTCTACATAGGGATATTCAGGTGGTCTTTGTAAAAGCTTACTTGATCTCTGTCTTTTAACGATTGATTTAAAAATCCTGCATATAGACCTTTAGGGTTAAGGTTAAATCAGTGGGTCCCATCATACCTGGACCAGCGTCCATTGCGCCATAATCTTGAGACGGACATCTGAATAAAAAACTATTTATCATGAAAACAATTAATAAGTATCTTGAAAAAGGAAGTAGTAAAAGCCACTGGTTGCTACTCTTTCTTGTGCTCATAATTTCACCTTCCTTCAGTCAAACTTCATTGCTGCCCACTGACGATACCTTTATAAGGGGCGGAGGGAACTCCGCCAATAACTTTGGAATGGATACCATACTGTTTGTAAAAGATGCTGCGGGAGCAGGTTTTACCCGTAGGTCATTTCTAAAATTTGACCTTTCTGCCTTGTCAGGAACAGTAACTTCAGCCCTATTGAAGTTAGAAGTGGCGAGAGAAGGTACGGACACCTATTCCGCTTTATTAGTGTCGGACGATAGTTGGTCCGAAACGACACTGACCTGGGATACAGAACCAACAACCGGTAGTGTAATAGCCACCAGTTCTGGTGGTGCTGTAGGTACTATCGTGTCACTTGACCTTACCTCAGCAGTTACGCAGGAATTCTCCGGAGATAAAACGATTTCCATATCGCTGGTTTCTAATGGTACTTCCAATCTGAATTTCTATTCGAAAGAAAAGGCCGGTAAAGCTCCTGTTCTGGAAGTGACCGGACAGCCATCCGTGAGTAACGGCCCGGATTTTTCTTCTTTGATGGGAAGCTGTGATTTCAATGATGGTCTGGCAAATGTCAATGCATTTAACGCTGCTGAAGCGTTACAGGCTGTTGGCATCCAATACACCCGGATCGGTATTATTCCGGAACTGTATCTTCAGGGGAGTACGGTAACCCCGGAGTCCATAGATTCATTAATGTTATTACTTTACGATGAGGGCCTTGTTCCAATGCTGCTCATAGAACATAATCCTGAGAATGGAGCATTGGGACCAGAGAGTAAATGGTTTGATATTGGCGCAGCTTTCGCTGCACGTTTCAGGCCTAATAGCCCCTGGCTTCTTTCCAATGGAATCACAGACTGGGGGATCACACAATACTCAGCGATTAATGAACCTCTGATCGATGGTTTTCAAAACCCTGCTTTTCCTGTTACCGATTACCTTGGCGCTACACGGGGGTTTGCTCAGGGAGTCCATAGCATTGATACTGACCTTGACGTCGCACCCGGAGGGTTCCAGGAAGTACCTCTATTCACTCAGAATAATATCTACATGGACGGTCTGGCACCGCTTTTTAATGATGGCACACTCAATGCATTAGATATTCACAGGTATTATGACCGACGAAACCCCTATAACCTACAGTTCAAACAACGTTCCCACCAGGCGTTAATTGACAGTTTAAAAAGCTGGCACAATATTACCGCTGATTTTAAGGTTTGGAGTACCGAATATAATGCCCGTGGTACGGGGAGTGATGAGGAAAACGCTAAGGATTTTGTCACCGCTACCTGGGACCTGCTCACGGTGAAAGGGAACAATGGTGATTTTGTTTCTGATTTCGCCCTGACGTTTCGTACCTACCTTCCGGTAAATGCTAACGTTAACCTGGGCATGGCCATTTCCGCGTTCCCGTTTATCGGAAATCCTAAAGGGACCGCACACCAGATGCTGGCCAATATTACCAAAGGTTTTAGCCTGGTGTCAGGCGATGAAAACACAGGAGTGGATATCCTGGAAGGGATAGACAAGAAAATGTGGGTCTGGCATAACCGCGCAGAATGGAGTACACTGTTCGGTAATTCTTTTTCCATAAACAATGTTCCTGGTTTTGCTAAAACACTGGAAGTCTATCAGTACGATTCCTGGAATGCTGTAGACGGCTCTACCGGTACGCCTGCACCGTTCAGAACGATTAATGTCGATGGGCTTTCTTCCGTGGTGATCGATCAGCTGGATACAGGTCAGACCTATATGTTCATTGCCAAAGTGGATAATTCATTCAATGAAATGCCAACGGTGAGTATTACAGCTCCTGATGCGGCCGGTAGTTTTGTAGAAGGAGATACGATAACCGTTACCGCCGTAGCTGCAGATGCGGATGGTATTTCCGAAGTAGTGCTCTATGCCGGACCTATCCGGCTAGGAAAAGTTTCGGTACCCCCTTACTCTATTGAATGGCCGAATGCTCCTGCTGGTACTACCACGCTGCTGGCCATTGCGAAAGATTCCAAAGGTGGGGTTAGAATAACACAAAAGGAGGTGACCGTCCAACATCCAAACAATGGCGTAAACCTCATCGCAACAGCTGACACCTATGTTAAAGGAGGTCAAACGGATGATGATAACTTCGGCGCTGCTCCGGGGCTCCTCGTTAAGACAGCAGCCAATGACAATCTGAAACGCAGGATTTTCCTGAAGTTTAACCTCGATAGTCTCGGCACTGTAAATCAGGCTACTTTACGGCTTAGGGTGGCCCGTACAGGAAATGCCAATCATAGTGTGTATTATGTCGCTGATGATGGCTGGACTGAGAATGGGATCACCTGGAACAATCAGCCACCGTTCACTACGGAAATTACCAGCAGCAGCGTTGCTCCGGAAGGTCAATGGACTGATTTTGATGTAACTTCTCAGGTGATTACTGAGCAGCAGTCAGGAGATGGAGCGCTTTCCCTGGTGATATGGACATCGTCGACAGCGCTGGTAGAATACTTCTCTAAGGAAGCGCCTCCTGGAAATGAACCCAGGCTTGTGGTAAGTTCGGCGGGAGTGGTGTCTCCTGAATTAAAGTTTATTTTCCCCAAAGATGAATTTGAATTTCCTGTAAACTGGCCAGCCCTCGCTTTAGTAAAAGCCACTTCAAATGACAGTGCCAGTATTTCCAAAGTAGAGTTTTTCATTGGCGACTCGCTGGTAAAAACAGATACACGGCCCCCTTATTTTTTACGGACCAATAGCATGAGCGGGGGACCTTTCACTCTTACAGCTGTCGCCACGGATTCGGAAGGGAAAGAAACTTCAGAAACACTCAATTTATCGACTTCCTTTGGAGGTATATCATTGGACCCACTGGACGATACCTACGTCCGTGGTGGTAATAGCTCCACTACTAATTACGGGTTGAGTGATGTGCTTAAGGTAAAAGAAACCGGAGCCGCTTTTACCCGAAGGTCATTCCTGAAGTTTGATCTTTCAAGTGTTTGGCGGACAGTGAATTCAGCCATACTTCGTGTAAGAGTAAAACGGGAAGGTACAGACAATTACAGTGCCTTATTTGTAGCCGATGACACCTGGCAGGAAGAAACACTGACATGGGATACCGCCCCGATTACCGGCGATACGATCAGTACTTCTTTGGGTGCTCCGGTAGAGGAGTGGATGAATTTTGATGTTACATCAGCCGTCATCCAGGAGTTAAACGGAGATAAAACATTATCGCTGTCTCTGGTGTCTGATGGGACCTCGAACCTCGACCTTTACTCCAAAGAGGCAGGATTTGGCAATATACCGGAGCTCCTGATCAACCCTAGAAATGATCCCGGTTCATCCGGATCAGGTACCAGAATCGTGGGGTTGGACATAGAAGTTATCGAAGAAGAGGGTCATTCCAGCGGGTTTATTATTTATCCCAACCCGGTAGATTTTCAAACCACACTCTCCTACTCATTGGACGAGGCTTCTACTGTTCAGGTGCTGGTAATGGATGTTACAGGAAAGCTAGTTGCCAATCATCAGTTAAACCGGGTGACTACTGGCAGGCACACATTATCCTGGCAGCAGATTACTCAAGACCAGCTTCTGGAGAAAGGAGTTTACCATGTAAGACTGGTTCATGATCAGGGATATTTTTCTAGAAAAGTTCTGGTAGCTGAATAAACGTTTTTAAGCCAATATATATGCAACTGCTAAACCCCGGATACAAGATGATCAATCCAGTATTACTCATAGTTCTGGTGTTGTCCTTCAGCTTTTCTTTCGATGCCAGGGCTCAAAAATTTGAAAACCTGGCATTAACTCCTCCGATGGGCTGGAACAGCTGGAATTACTTTAAATGTGATTTTAATGAACAACTGATCAGGGAGGTTGCCGATGCTATGGTCAGCAGTGGTATGAAAGAAGCGGGGTATGAATATATCATCATTGATGATTGCTGGCAGGTAGGGCGTGATAAGGAGGGTTACATTATTCCCGACCCTGAAAAGTTTCCTTCGGGGATAAAAGCGCTTGCTGATTACATCCACGCAAAGGGGTTGAAGTTTGGCTTATATTCGGATGCAGGCACCAAAACCTGCAAGGGATTGCCCGGAAGTCGGGGGTACGAGTATCAGGATGCTCGTACCTACGCTTCCTGGGGAGTTGATTTCCTGAAGTACGACTGGTGCCACCACGGCACGCAAGATGCCCAGGCCTCCTACACACTTATGCGTGATGCATTATATGCTGCCGGCCGGCCGGTGTTATTCAGTATCTGTGAGTGGGGTGAGAACGAACCGTGGCTCTGGGCTCCTGAAGTAGGGCATATGTGGCGTACCGGGCATGACATCAAGGACTGTTTTAACTGTGATTTAAATACCAGCAGCCAGGGTATTATGAAGATACTGGATCAGCAGGTAGAGCTCAGGAAATACGCAGGCCCTGACCGGTGGAATGATCCTGATATGCTGGAAGTAGGGAACCCAGGTTTGTCTCTGGCAGAATCTCGTGCTCACTTCAGTTTATGGTGTATGTTGGCAGCACCCCTCATTGCTGGCAATGATATTATACATATGAGTGACGAGGTAAAAAGCATACTCACGCATAAAGAAGTAATAGCAGTTAACCAGGACCCCTTGGGGCTACAGGCCATTAAATGGTTGGATTTCGGTGATCTGGAAGTATGGTTTAAGCCTTTGACAAGCGAAGAATACGCCGTATGCTTCCTCAATCGTGATGAAAATCCCAAAATACTGGACTTCGATTTTAATCAGTGGGAAAAGGTTTTCGATCCGGACAAAGGGTGGAAAAAATATGCGTTTGACGATACCTACCAAATGCATGACCTATGGAAAAATGAAAAGATAGGAACCACACGTGAATCGTTAAAGAGCACAATTCCGGGACATGATGTGCTTATGATCAAAATGACTAAAATCCCATGAACACACACCGGATGGATAAAATAACCGACACCCAGGCTCATATCATTATTTCTATGCTATGTGCCATCCTGCTGGCCTCCTGTCATAAAAAACCTTCCACCTCGGAGATTAGAAATGAATGGAAAAACCCACAAATTACCAGTGTAAATAAAGAACCTCCTCATGCTACCTTAACGGTTTATGCTAACATAAATGAGGCACAGAACAGTAATAAAACCCGGGAGTCTCCCTATCATCAGGTATTGAATGGTCAATGGAAGTTTCATTACACCGAAAAACCTTCGGAAAGACCAATGGACTTCTATCAGGTGGATTATTCAATGGATGAATGGGACGAAATACCCGTGCCTTCTAACTGGCAGTTGGAAGGGTATGGTGTTCCAATGTATTTTAACAACGGATTTCCCTTCCGTTTTCTGCAAAAAGACACATTGCAACCCCCGCAGGTTCCCGAAGACTTCAATCCGGTAGGCTCATACCGTACCACTTTTGAAGTATCTGAAAATTGGGCACAGCGCCAGGTTTTTATCCATTTTGAGGGCGTACAAAGCGCCTTTTACATTTGGGTCAATGGGCATAAAGTAGGCTATAGCGAAGACAGTATGACCCCGGCTGAGTTTAACATTACTTCCTATCTTAAGGAAGGAACAAACCAATTATCGGTCGAGGTTTTCCAATGGTCAGACGGGAGTTACCTGGAAGATCAGGATTTTTGGAGACTCAGTGGGATCTTTCGGGATGTCTATTTGTTTTCCACACCGGAGGTCCATATTCGTGATTTTTTTATTCAGACAGCGTTGGATCAAAAGTATGAAGATGCCATACTTAAGGTTACGGCCAAAGTCAGAAATTACGAAGGTTCTACCGTCCAGGGGTATAGTGTAGAAGCCTATTTATCGGACCACTCAGGGAACTTCACTGGCGATCCACCTATTATGTCAGGTAGCCTTGAGAGCAGACGCTTTGACTGGTACAAACCGGATGGTCCTGAAGGGGTATTCAATCTGGAAGCAGGTGTCGTCAATCCCCAAAAGTGGTCAGCAGAAAAACCGAATTTATATCGACTTATTTTAAGTCTGAAAGACCCTCATGGAGAGGTACTGGAGGCTATCCCTGTTTCGTTTGGCTTTCGTGAAATTGAAAGCAAAGGCGGAAAGGTACTTGTCAATGGTGTTCCGGTACTGTTCAAAGGAGTAAATCGTCATGATTTTGATCCGGACCATGGCCGTACGGTCTCTTATGAGTCTATGAAGCAGGACGTCTTGCTGATGAAAAAGTTCAATATCAATGCCGTACGCACCAGTCATTATCCTAATCACCCCAAATTTTACGAGTTATGCGATCAATACGGCCTTTATGTGGTCAATGAGGCTAACCTGGAGTCCGCCGGTCATTTCTTTACATTTGCCCATCATTTGCCGGAGTGGCGTAATGCCTGCGTAGAGCGAATGGCAAATATGGTAGAACGTGATAAGAACCACCCCAGTGTGTTTAGCTGGTCATTGGGCAATGAAGCGGGTTACGGACCTAATTACGCACAAATGGCCTCATATGCCAGAAATGCAGATCCGACCAGGTTGGTCCAGTACCTGGATAAAAGGAATGAACGAAATCCCGTCACAGACATTGTTAACCCAATGTACCCGAGTATTAATGACCTGGTCAATTATGCTGAGAGTGGTGACATGCGTCCTTACATTATGTGTGAATATGCTCACGCCATGGGTAATGCTGTTGGTAACTTAAAAGAATACTGGGACACCATAGAAAAGTATCCCACACTACAAGGTGGATTTATCTGGGACTGGGTAGACCAGGGTCTGCGAAAAACTGCACCGGACGGCACGGAGTTTTATGCTTATGGAGGTGATTTCGGAGATCAACCTAACGACAAGAACTTCTGTCTGAATGGTATTGTGTTCCCCGACAGAAGTCCCTACCCCAAAACCTATGAAGTAAAAAAAGTCTATCAGTATGTAAAATGGCAGTTAACACCTGCCGTGGGGGTTATCTCCATAACAAATCATTATCATTTTACAGACCTTAATGCATTTGAGATCTCCTGGACCTTATTGGAAAACGGAAAGCCTGTGAAAACTGAAACGTTATCGGCTATTGATCTGGCTCCCGGCAAAACGAAAACCTTGAAACTTCCTCTTCCTGAACTTTTGCCAGACCGTGATTATCACCTGGACCTTTCTTGTAAGCTCAGGGAAAATGTACTTTGGGCGGAAAAGGGATATGAAGTGGCAAAGGAGCAATTCACCTTACAGGAAAGCTCTTTTAAGCCAACAAGCTCTAATAAGATGAGTACCCTGGATTATCATGAAACAGATCAGGAACTGGCCATTTTCAACGAAAAAATTTCGGTAAAATTTGATACCCGTTCAGGGTTGATCAAAGCCTTGACATATGGCAAAGGAGAGGTCATAAAAGAAGGAGAACACAAAGGCCCTTCGCTTAATGTTTACAGAGCCCCTACAGATAATGATCGTAACTTCTATGCCACCTGGGACCAGGTAGACCAATGGAACTTGCGGGGGTTGGATAGTCTCAAACCATCTTTGCAGGCTTTTGATTTCAAAAGTAACAAAGGAAAGATACAGGTAGGAACAAAGATTTTATATCAAAGCCGGCAGATCAGTATTTTACATCACTGCGAATATGAGATTTTTGGCAATGGAGAGATCGAAATGACACATCATATCACTCCTGATACCGAACTTGATATCCTGCCAAGAGTAGGTATGATAATGACGGTTTCGGATCAACTGAAAGATCTTACCTGGTATGGTCGGGGGCCACATGAAAACTATCCTGACCGGAAATACAGCGCTCATGTAGGTATATATGAAAGTACCGTCACAGATCAGTTCATTCCTTATCTCAGGCCCCAGGAAACAGGAAATAAAGAAGATGTACGCTGGCTGCACCTGGAAGGGGAGTCATCCGGAATGGAAATCAGAGCGAAAAACAGGGTTTCCTTTACGGCAATCCCTTATGAGCCAAAAGAACTGGTAAATGCCCTTCACCCTCATGAATTAAAGCCTGGAAACAAGACCGTTCTATATGTTGATCATAAGCAGCTTGGGCTAGGTAATAGCAGTTGCGGGCCTGAAGCGCTCGGGCAATATCATGTAACACCAGGGCCGGTTCATTATACCTTCACTCTAGGACCCATTAAACAAAACACCGAATGAAAAAATCGTTTTTCCCCACCTACTCAAGAAGACTATTCAGTGCTTTTGTGGTTCCGTTGCTCTGTATCGTGAGTCATACAAGGGCACAGTCCGTTGTGCATTATGCTGACCCATTGATAGGCTCGGAAGGTGGAGGGCATGTGTTTGTTGGCGCTTGCCTTCCATTTGGTATGGTTAAGCTGGGACCTGATATGGTTGGGCATTCCAATTCAGGCTACCGGTCTGACAGTCCCATCGAAGGGCTTAGCCACACCCATGTAAGTGGTACAGGTGGAGGAGCGAAATATGGGAACATCTCGGTTATGCCTGCATCGGGAAGCATTGATCTGACAGATTATACATCCGGCTGGAATAATGAAAAAAACACCCCCGGATACTTCTCTGTTCAATTGGACAAACCCAAAGTACAAGCGGAGTTGACAGCCACACATAGTGTAGGTTTCCATCGTTATACTTTCGAAGGAAATTCAGGACATATACTGATAGAAGCAGGGCACTTTCTATTCACAGGTTCTGAATATGGACATGGACCTTTTGGCGAGGCGCAGCAGTTGGTAGGCTCTGAGATCAAAGTACTTTCCAATACCCAAGCAGAGGGATATGTACGTGTGCGAGGAGGTTGGAATTACGGTGAAGCTTATACGGTATATTTCTATGCCCAACTCAACCAGCCGGCTTCTGCGGTCGGAACCTGGAAAGGAACTGAAAAGCATGCTGGTAACAGGCTGGAGTATGACACCGGAGAAAAAACGGGGGCATGGTTTTCATTTTCTGCCCTTAAACAAAAGCAGGTAATGGTGAAGGTGGGTATTTCGTTTGTCAGTACTAATAAGGCCAAAGCCAACCTGCAAAAGGAAATCAACCACTGGGACTTTGACAAGATCAAAACTAAGGCAGAGGTAACCTGGAATGATGCACTCAGCAGGATCATTATTGAAGGAAAAAAGTCTTTAAAGACAATTTTTTATACCGGGCTTTACCATTCTATGTTGATGCCTGTGGACCGGACAGGAGAAAATCCACTCTGGAAATCAGATAAAGCTTATTATGACGACTACTATGCCATTTGGGATACCTTTCGAACGACCAACCCACTGCTTTTATTGATCATGCAGGATAGGCATATTGCTATGCTGGAGTCGTTACTGGATATTTATAAGCACGAAGGGTATATGCCTGATGCGAGAAGTGGTAATTCCAATGGGCGGACCCAGGGGGGTAGCAACTGTGACATTCTTTTTGCTGAGGCTTTTTTGAAAGAACTGGAAGGGCTGGATTACCAGCTGGCCCTGGAAGCCATGCTCAAAAATGCTGAAGTACCTCCTGGTGGAAATGAGCAGCAGGCAGGTCGGGGAGGGCTCAGGGACTACAATAGTATCGGCTATGTGTCCTATGATTTTGAACGATCGGGCTCACGCACTATGGAGTATGCCAATTGTGATTATGCCATCGCCACCTTAGCGGAAGGTCTGGGTAAAAAGCAAATAGCCGAAACATACTATTCGAAATCATCTAACTGGAAAAACCTGTGGCGTGATGATTACGAAGACCGGGATACGAAAGGGTTTATTTACCCTCGGTTAGCCAATGGCGACTGGATACCGGAATATGATTTTATGGAATATGGCTACTGGCCGGTAAAGTTCTACGAGGGACGTTCGTGGAATTATTCCTTTTATGTTCCTCATGATGTCAGGGCACTGGTGGATAGGTCCGGGGGCAAAGATCTGTTTTTGAAACGTTTGGATACCTTTTTTGCCGAAGGGCTTTATGATGTTGGGAACGAGCCTGACTTTCTGACCCCCGCCTGGTATAGTTATGTGGGCGAGTACCCACAAACAGCCCAACGAACCCATGCGATCATGAAAGACAATTTTACAACCATGCGTGATGGCCTTCCCGGCAATGATGATTCCGGCGCTATGTCCAGTTGGTATATTTTTCATGCCATGGGCTTTTACCCGGTGGCCGGACAGGATGTTTACCTGGTCACCAGTCCTTTGATCACTCATGCTGTAATGGATATAGGCCCGGATAAAAAACTGGAGATAGAAGTGAAAAATGCTTCTGCAAAGAATATGTACGTAACTTCAATGACCATTAATGGCGAGGTGTGGGAAAAAGCATGGTTCCAACACAAGGACATTGCTCAAGGAGGTAAAATCACCTTCACTATGGGTTCGAAGCCTTCCGATTGGGGAAAGAGTATTGTGCCTCCTTCTAACTCGGACCGCCAATGAGTAAAAAAATGAACTCAGAAGGAAGCGTACTTTGTAAGTATGCCTGGTCAGGCATCGGTGTATTGACAATACTAGTTCTATTAAGTCGTTGTGCTCCTCCTGCAGAAGAACCAAGGACGCCCAACATTTTATTCATTTTTACGGATGATCAGGCTTATTGGGGAACAGGTCATTCCGGCAGTGGTCAACTTGTTACACCAACGTTGGATCAACTGGCAATGGACGGCGCCCGGTTCACCAATTTTTTTGTGCCAACACCGGTATGCAGCCCCGCCAGAGCGAGCCTGATGACCAGCCGGTACGGTTCGGAAGTAGGCATCACAGAATGGATAAACCATTATTGGGAAGGTACGCTTAAAGGACGAGAACCTCACCTTGGTCTAGCGCCTGAATACACCACATGGGCTGAGGTCTTGCAACAATCCGGGTATGAGACCGCACTAATTGGCAAGTGGCACCTGGGCATAGACCCTCCTTTTCATCCGTCTAATCAGGGGTTTGATTATTTTATGGGCTTCCTGGAAGGAGGTGTAAAAGTTGAAAACCCAAAGCTGCAAATCAATGGAAAAGATAGTGTCTTTTCAGGGCTTACCACGGATGTATTAACACGGGGAGCATTGGATTACCTATCTCAAAGAGACCCAACGAAGCCTTTTTTCCTGTCAGTAAATTACCGTGCTCCCCATGCGCCATGGCAGCCATTGAAAAAAGAGGATTTCTCCCGCTATGCAACGTTAAAGATTGACCTCCCGCATGTGGATTATCCGAACCTGGATACGGTTGAAGTTACCCGCAGGACCCGCGAATACTATGGGGCCGTTTCCAGTGTGGACAGAAGTGTAAAAAGCTTGTTAAATCAGCTTGATAAACTTGGTTTAGAGCAAAACACTATCGTAATCTTCACCTCTGATCACGGCTATAACATTGGCCATAACGGGGTCTGGCACAAGGGCAACGGTCACTGGATACTGACTGAAAATCCATTGGCTAGTGAAAACATACCCGAGGGGCAAAGGCCTAATATGTACGATAATTCATTGAAGGTACCTACTCTCGTAAAATGGCCGGGAATCATAAAACCCAATACGGTTATCCATCAAACGGCCACCATACTGGATTGGTATCCGACTTTTCTTTCCATGGTCGGATTAGATATTCCTGACAGCCTGTTATTGCACGGCCGGAACCTTACACCTTTACTTAAGGGGCAGGAAGTTACCGGATGGGATAATGACCTGTATGCCGAGTACTCAACACACCATCAATCACGAACTCATATGAGAGCATACAGGACCTCCCAATGGAAATTAGTGATGGATTTTTTAAACCCTGACAGGCATGAACTCTATCATCTTACGGAAGACCCGGATGAGAGGATAAATGTCTATCACCGGGCGGAATGGGATTCAGTGGTCCGTCATATGGAGGAAAAGATCATTGAACAAATGAGAAAGATCCGTGATCCGGTATTGCTGTTTCATAAGAATTAAAAAGTAAAAATATTGTCCTAACCCGGTTAAAATTCACCTACTGTTAAATGTACACCACACAAGATCCATATTACAAGTGCTTAGGCTTTTTGATACTATTACTTTTCAGTCATGTTACCTATGCCTATGGGCAGGGGCCATCCAGGAAAGAGATTACACTCAATAGTGGCTGGACATTTATGCCGGGCTATGCAAAACGTAAGACGGATACCCGGCCTGTAACCTTACCACATACCTGGAATGCATCAGAGGCAGATGCTGGAAAAAAGGCTTACCGGAGGGGAGAGGGGAGTTATGAAAGAAAGCTCAATATCCCAAACAGCTACCAAGGAAAACGTCTTTTCTTAAAATTCGAGGGAGTAGGTCAGGTAGCATGGCTATTTGTAAATGATACCTGTGTCGGAGAGCACATCGGGGGGTATGCAGGGTTCAGTTTTGAGATCACAGATTTCGTGACTCCGGGTCAGGAGAATAGTATTTTGGTAAGGGTCAGCAATGCTTATCGCATAGATGCCCTTCCTCTTGGAGGTGATTTTACAAAATACGGAGGTATTTACAGACCTGTATCATTATTGGTAACCGAAAAAGTTTGTATCACACCATTGGATTATGGGGCGCCAGGTGTGTATCTCACCCAGAAAAAAGTAACGGCACAACGGGCAGAGGTTGACATTACTTCCAGACTGTCCAACGGAACATCTTCAAAGGCCAAGGTGAAAGTGGTAACACAAATTCGGGATAAGCAGAATGTTATAATTGCCTCAATGGAAGATCTCCATACTGTACCATCAGGTAGTACATTAGCTGTTGACCAATCTGTAACCATTAAAAACCCACATCTCTGGCAGGGCAGAAAGGATCCGTACCTGTACCAGGTAGAAGTAAGCATTTATGACAATAACCGGCTGCTGGATAATGTAATTCAGCCACTTGGGCTTCGGTTCTTTCGTATAGATCCTGAAAAGGGATTCTTTCTGAATGGACAATACCTGGACCTGTATGGCGTGAACCGCCACCAGGACAAAGCCGGAAAGGGCAATGCCTTATCACGGGCAGATCACCAACAGGATATGGATCTGATCCTGGAAATGGGCGCTAACATGGTGAGACTCTCACATTACCAGCATGCTGAAGCAATTTATGATTATGCTGATTCCACAGGTCTGATTTTATGGTCTGAGATCCCCCTGGTGGGAATTGGGGGCTACCGTAATCGTGGGTATTACAATGTGGCGGCTTTGCATGCTAACGGCCGTCGGCAGTTGCTCGAAATGATCCGTCAGAACTACAACCACCCTTCTGTTTTTTTCTGGGGATTATTCAATGAGCTGAAAGATAAAAAGGAAAGTCCGTTGAATTACCTTAAATTATTGCAGGAATTGGCAAAAAAAGAAGACCCGACCAGGCTGACAACAGCCGCTACTAACCTGGATAGAAGTGATTTGAATGGTGTGACCGATGTCATTGCCTGGAACAAATATTTCGGCTGGTACGGCGATGAGCCTGCAGAAATGGGTCGATGGGCAGATGCTATGCATAGGGATTTTCCGGGTCGATGCCTGGGTATCAGCGAGTACGGTGCCGGAGCCAGTATTTATCATCATGAAGATACACTTGTAGCCCCGGCTCCCGCTGGAAAATGGCATCCTGAGGGGTGGCAAGCCTACTATCACGAGGAAAACTGGAGAATGCTCAAAGACCGTCCATTCCTCTGGAGTAAATTGATCTGGAACATGTTTGATTTTTCATCTGCCACGCGTAACGAAGGTGACCATCCGGGCATGAATGACAAGGGACTGATCACGTTTGATCGACAGACCAAAAAAGATGCTTTTTACTTTTACAAAGCCAATTGGAATGACGCCCCAATGCTTCATCTGGCTGAAAAACGTTTGGTTGAGAGGACAAAGAAAGTTACCAATGTAAAAGCTTACGGGAATGTCGGAGAAGTAGAGTTATACATCAATGGAGTTTCCAGGGGTGCAAAAGAGCCTGTCATGGGAATTTATCTATGGGAAAACATAACTTTTGAAGCGGGGGAAAGTACTGTAGTAATAAAAACAAAAACAGGAGATAGCGTATATATGGATCAATGTGTTTGGCGCTTCATTCCTTAGTCCTGTTTTATAGGATCATATAACGTTTAGTAATCGAAGATCATTTTAATAAAATGCTTAGCAACAGGGCATTCCCAAATAGTATAATTAAAACTACAAACCATTTTTTCTTCCATTGTATCGCCAAAAAGCTTAATGCAAGAAATACCATAGAAAGTAAAGCACTGACGAATGAAAAACGGACGAAATCTGTAGCTGCCTTTTCCGTTTTAAATGCATAATGAACGACTAGCTCATTTTGTGAAGAAACAATAAACCATTGGTTTGCAGTATAAATGAAAGCTATGGCGATCACCACCATGTAACCTGCCACCACAGGGATCAATATATGCTCGATCAACTTGTCAAATTCCTTTTTCAAATCCGCTGTCGGTTAGACCCGGACCACTTTGTTCTCACAAACTCTATGATCCGTTTTAAGAGGACTAATACTACAAACCCATAAAATAAGATCACGACGAAAAGCGTAGGAATTCCTATACCCCATAATAAACTAAGTATAGCAACAAACACACAAAACGTGATAATTCCCATTGTATACCTGAACAGAAGAGGCTTCAGTTCTGTATACCCGGGAAGTTCCATCCTGTTTTTTCTGGTCCTTTCAAGGTAAACGATAAAACCCGTGATGGATAAAAACCCTGAAGTTAATCCTAATAAACAATACAAAAATTTCAATGTAATGCCACCAAAATCACCGAAATGGAGTGATTCCTGGATGAAAAAGAGCTTTGCCCCCATGCCAGCGTGGCTTATGTCATAGGTGTACAATGGTGCGTAGGTTCTCTTATCCAGCACGATCTTGTTGCTGTTGCGTTCATAAGCCTGGCGTGGTACATTACCCAGTACACTGATAGTACCATCACCATTAGTAGATGGACGGACCAACTTGGGGACCAGCTCAGGGAAGTGTTTTTTTGCATTGCTATAAACCCGATCAAAATCAACCTTGTATGCTGTATCCTTTGTCTTGTTGAATGGTGCCTCTTTCACCTGGAAAGTGTTGGGGCGTTCAATCGTCAGCCATTTTTGCAGGTATACCTGTAGCCCCAGCCAGGCACCCGTAATCGCGATCATAAGATTAAAAACGAGTGCGGCCACGCCTATAAGTTTATGGAGATCTGCCTGTTTGATCCGTAGGTTCTTTTTCCTGATCGTGCCGAAAAGCTGTTTTTTCATGAACTGCCCATAAATGAAAAATCCCGTAATGGTAGATATCAACAACGCGATGCCCGCCAGGCCTACGATCTGACGCCCGTAAAACCCTTCATAAAAACGAACATGCAGATTCCGCAGGTAATAGCTAAAGGTTTGATAATAATTTCGTTCTCCGAGTATTTCTCCTGTATACGGGTTTATGAAAACTTCCCAAAGCATAGGAAACAGGCGGTCTTTCTGCTTAGCGATTAACCGGATGTTCCAGGTACTTTCTGAGCTGGCAGGTAGCTCAACTTCAAATAACAGCTTGTCCGGATGCATGCTCTTGACCTTTTCCACTATTGGGTTCATAGTGACGTGTTGACCCCCTGATTCCACTTGTCTTAAATCTGGATTAAAAAGGGCGTCCAGTTCAATCCTGAAAAGTGCAGCGGCTCCGGTCAGGCTTAAAAACGCAATGGCTATTCCGGCATACAAACCCACCCAGCTATGTAATGCCCATAGTTGGTTTTTTTTCATGGTCGTAGGATGAAGTGTCTGATGCCCATGCTCAGAATGGTTTTAACATTAAAATGTATACGATACGGTAGTCATCACATTTCTTGGAGCCCCCGGAAACGCTCTGATAAAATCATAACCGCCTACCCAGTGGGTTTTATCAAAAATGTTATTCACATTTACCTGGATCTGGAACTTATCTACCTGGTAGTAAATGGCGGCATCTACCAGTTCATACCCTGGAAACAAGGGAGGGTTATCCGTTCTTACGATCGAGCCGAATCGTTCAGTGACAAAATTTGCGCCCAATCCAATGCCAATACCTTTGAACATGCCCTGATCAATGACATACTTCGTCCAGATATTGCCGGTATGTTCCGGTGCATTTGGCTTTTGACGACCGACCTCAGACTCGTCATCACTTTCCGTAATGACAGCATCGTTATAGGAATAACTGGCTATCACACTCCAATTCTCAGTGATACGCCCGATGATATCCAACTCTATTCCCTTTGCCTCTTCCTCTCCTATTTGCACTTGAAGGTCCGGGTTGCTTGGATCGTTGGCACTATAAAGTTCTCCCTGCTGCACGAGTCTGTAAAATGCCAAAGTAGCATTTAGCCTTCCATCAAACCAGTTGGTTTTTGTCCCTATTTCTATCAGGTTACTGGTTAAGGGATCGAAAGGACCGCCGGCATTGGGGTCATTAATAATGCTGGCGGTCTGAGGCTGATAGCCTTCGGTATAAGTAGCATATACATTGACGCGGGAGGATAGTGAATAGACCATTCCCAGCCGCGGTATCAATGCACTTTGTGTTACAAATTCCTCGTTTTCGGTTTTGTAATTAAGTTCGTCGTAAAAATACTCTTGCCTTAACCCTAAAAGCAACTGTAAATCACCCAGGGTAATCTGGTTTTGCAGATAGATACCGTGAGTGCGCAGTCTGCTTTGTGGAAATAAATTAGTCTGGTAGATGTAATCACTCATATCCCTCAGTCGATTAGCGGTAGGGTCCGTCAGGTCAAAGTGAGGCACATTAGGTACGGGATTACCGTCTGAATCCAGGGCATATGCCGTAGCATTATCAGGATTAAAAGAGTTGATCATACTACTTCTGTCTGCGGTAAGATACCCTCTTGCCTGCAATTGTGATCCTCCGGGTTCCAGTAATTGTTGAAAGTAGTCATATCCTACCAGCAGTTTGTGGCTTAATACCCCTGTTTCAAAATCAAAATTGAAGTAGTTGTTAAAGTTATCATTGTTCCAGTCCCGCTTACGAATGAATACTCTCATTTCCACTTGTTCAGGGTCCATGCTGCCATCACCCAAGGTAGCAAATGCATTGGCAGTACGGTGTTCCAGAAGGTCTTCAACATAACTCGATCTCATATAAATGCTGTTGAGTGAAATGTTTTCAGAAAACTGATGCCGTAAAGAGATGGTGGCATTGATACTTTCTTCTTTTAAAAAGTCGTTGGAAGCATTGAGGGCCCTTGTCACCGGGACGGAAAACAGGTCTCCATCACCAAATACAGCATGTCCTCTGTCCAGTCTTCCTTCGGAGCCCTGGTATACAATATCAAAGTTTAAGCGGGTTCGTTCATTAGGCAGGAATGAGAAGGAGGGTGCAATGATCAGGTTTTTGTCAAATTGAAGGTCACGGAAACTTCCGGAGTTTTCATACCCGAGGTTCAATCTGTATAGCAGTGTTTTATCTTTTGACATTGGCCCGGTAAAATCTCCTAACGTTCTGAAAGTGTTAAAACTGCCTACGGTAGCACTGATAGATTGTCTTTGTTCTTTAAGCGGTTTCTTGGTTACCCGGTTGATGGTTCCACCAGGAGAGGCATTACCAAATAGGGCGGAGGCAGGCCCTTTGATGACTTCCACCCTTTCAATATGAGGAATAAGTTGTTGCTTCCAGAAACTGGTGAAAGCACGCATTCCATTGACCAGGTTTCCTGAGTTTTGCTGCCCCCGAACACGAAAGCCTCTTATGGAAATGTCATTGTAAAAGGAAAACTGGTTTACGCCGCTGATATTCTTCACCACATCATTGACGCGAAAAGCCGCCTGGTCCAGTGCAAGTTCTTTGGTGACATAACCAATGGATTGAGGTATATCTTCGAGGCGGGTGGACGTCTTGGTAGCGAGAAAAGAAGTTGTATTTGCATAGCTTTTTTCCGTACGACCAAGAATTTCTACGGTTTGTAGTTGAGTAATGCTTTCTACAAGCGTGATCTCCAAAGATGTTTCCTTATTGGCAGAAATAACGGCACCTTGTTCGATAGATTCATAACCTATAGCTGTTACGTGTAAAGCCTGGCTGCCTTCAGGAAGATTATACAGGCTAAAATAGCCTTGTCCGTCAGACGAGGTGCCATGGGTAGTATTCTTTAAAATGATATTGGCAAAACCTATTGGCTGGCCTTCTGAGTCGATGACCCGTCCCTTGACAGTGCCCACTTGGGCCCAGGAAGAAATGGAAATCAAGACTAAAAATGCGGAGATAAAATATTTTTTCATGGTTGCTATTTAGAATAATTCTAAATAGCAAAGCTAGCTTTTGTGATTACCCCCGTCAATCGCTATTACTAGGTAAAAAATTATCACTATAAATAGTGATGATAAACCCTGTTTCAGTTACCAGGTTTTAGCAGTCCTGCTTCATGAGCATAAGCCACCAACTGAGTCGGTGATTTTATCTTGAGCTTTTTCAGAATGTTTTTTCTATGTGAGTTAACCGTATGAATACTAATATTTAGCTTATCGGCTATTCTAAGCGTAGTATTTCCTTTAGCTATCAGTTTGAGGATCTCGAATTCACGGGCAGATAAATTGGCCGGTGTAACGTCAATGTCTGCTTTGTTTTCGAAATTTGTTAGCAACTCAAGCACTTTGTTACAGAAAAACCGCTTACCCTTAGCCACGGTCTGAACGGCTTGACGTATTTCTTCTGGCTCACAGCTTTTGGTCAGGAAGCCTTTCACACCGGAATTCAAACCTTGTCGAATTTTTTGCACGTCCTGATCATCTGAAATCACTAATACACTGGTGTCAAAAGTAGTAGTTAAGTATTGGGTTAATTCCGCACCTTTCGACGAGAGCTTGATCCCTAAATAGTCAATAATGAGAACATCAGGATTGTATTTCGTAATGTAATGATCAAGTGACGTTGGATGTTCTACTATGTGTACTGTCAGGTTATGTTCCTTCGTAAGCAGGTTATAAAGCCCTTCACGTGTAAGGAATTGTGAATCTGATATCAGAACAGAAGTTTGCAATTATATTTATTTAGACTAAATCTAAACAAACATAACATCACTATCAGAGGTTTCCAAATGTGATACTCTTTTTAATTGAACAAATGACTTATTTGCTCAATTGCGCAAAATTCTCATGGAACAGCGCGATAGTTTCAATCCCTTTCATGTAGTTAAAAAGTCCATAATGCTCATTAGGGGAGTGTATTGCATCCGAATCTAACCCAAAGCCCATCAATACGGTATCCAGGCCCAGAACTTCTTTAAAAAGGCTTACTATTGGAATACTTCCGCCATCACGAGTAGGAATAGGTGTTTTTCCCCAGGCCTTTTCAAATGCTGCGCTCGCAGCAGCGTAAGCGGTTGAGTCCGTTGGCGTAACTGCGGGCTCGCCACCGTGGTGTGGCTTTACGTTTACTTTTACTGAAGCCGGCGCTATGGATTCAAAGTGTTTGGTGAAAAGATCAGTGATCTCATCAGAAACCTGGTGTGGTACTAACCGCATGGAAATTTTTGCATAAGCTTTAGAAGGTAGTACGGTTTTAGCGCCTTCTCCAATATACCCTCCCCAAATGCCGTTTACATCCAGTGTAGGCCGGATGCCTGTACGCTCAATGGTAGTAAACCCATTTTCACCGGCTACTTCATTGATGTCCAGATCACTTCTGTATTCATCCAGTTCAAAAGGAGCCTCATTGAGCGCTTTTCGTTCGTCTGATGATAATTCAGCTACTTTGTCATAAAAGCCAGGAATGGTGATATGACCATTTGCATCTTTTAATGACGCGATCATTTCACACAACACATTGATCGGGTTGGCCACAGCACCACCATAAACACCGGAATGCAGGTCCCGGCTAGGCCCGGTTACTTCTACTTCCATATAGCTCAGGCCCCGGAGGCCTACCGTTATAGAAGGAGTATCATTAGAAATGATGGCCGTATCCGATATGAGAATAACATCTGCGGTTAATTTTTCCTTATTCTCCCGAACGAATGTTTCCAGGTTGTCAGAGCCTACTTCTTCTTCCCCTTCTATCATGAATTTGAGATTACATGCTTGTGCATTGGTGGCATTCATGGCTTCAAAAGCCTTAATATGCATGTACATCTGTCCTTTATCATCACAGGCGCCACGTGCATAGATCTTTTCATCCTTTATTACAGGTTCAAAAGGAGGGGAATCCCACAATTCATAGGGATCTGCAGGCTGTACATCGTAATGCCCGTAAACCAATACGGTAGGAAGTGCGGGATCTATGATCTTCTCACCATAAACGATGGGGTGACCTGCCGTTTCACATACTTCTACTATGTCCGCTCCTGCACTTTCAAGTCGCTGTTTTATATAATCTGCGGCCTTCTTTACATCATTGCTGAACTTACCGTCAGCACTGACAGATGGTATTCGTAACAGATCAAGCAGTTCGTCAATAAATCTTTGCTGATGGTTGTCAATATATTCTTTAGTCGTCATGTGAAAAGTTCTGATGATTTAATAGGTCAATTGTACTACCCTGTTTTCAAGGCGCCCCAAAGTTAACGGATAGGATGGAATCTAACAGCTAAATTATGCCTGAGGCTTAAGTAAATCACTGACCGGTAAGTGTGATTGCCGGAAAAGTGTTAAAACGTATAGCCAAAGCCAAATTCCATCATATCAGCGGTTCTGCTATGTGCTTTCAGCGTGGCGCGGGTGAATATATGGCGTGTCATCATATATTTGAAGCCATAGCGCTGATACCACGAACTATAGTGCAGCTGTGGTTTGTAAACGTAAATCCCACCCTGAAGCAAAACAGACAACCTGCCGATTAAGAGTTCACCACCTATGGTCAATGCTAACTGCCGGCCATCCAGGTCGAGTACAAAGTCATCCGGTAAATATTTACTCTTGTACACACTTAGTGCGCGTCTCATGGACTCCCTTTCATAATAATACCCGTCTATCCCGAGCAAAATCGTGTTGTACTTAGTTATTCGTTTACTCAGGTAAAGGGAAGCGCTATATGCTTTATGTTTTATATCCTCTTGCAGTACTTCTCTCCATGCAATGGATCCCATCACGTTAACTTGGATGGATTTGTCAATGTACCTACTGGTGTCCTTTACAAAATTAATTGGGCGGGGTTGAGGAATGTATTTAAGGCCCACGCCCATCATAGGTAAATTCATGCCATTATTCGGCATGTTAAGCCTTCCATTGGAATAATGACGAAATGCTACGTTGAGATTTAAAAAATAATTAGGGTTTAACGCTATTTCATAATGAATAGTACCACGTCCTACATAACTTATTTTACTGCTGATTGCTGTGTTTTCCGGGTTATTTTCAGCGTGAAATCGCTTACTTGAATACACAAAGCCGCTCCCAATATTCAATCGTAGTTTGTTCTTTTTATGGTTATTGACGGTCAAATCGAGGTAGCTGGTAAATGATACTACTTTGCCAAGCTCGTCAGGCAGTCCATAATTCAGGTACTCGGCAGCTATGCCCAGCTCGGGATAGTTGAAAAAACGTTCCCACTGGTTCCTGCCATTGGTGATCTTATTGACATAGACTTCCAACCCATGTAAGCCGGTAAAGTCAACAGTCGGCATACTTTCTTTGTACTTAAATACTCCTCCGTAATAAGGATTTACACCAACTCCCCATGCAGCTTTTTCCGGGCGTTGTCCGAATACAGGGGGAACTAATATGATTATCAGGGTGATGGTCAGCATTATACCTTTCACCACGGTCATTATCTTCTTGGAAAGCACGGGATTATATAATGTATACTTCTTTAATGTAACCTGGGATCAAAAGCGGGCATGGGCTTACTGAACACATAGCTGACAATCTACTCATTTTGATCTAATTGAGAAATAAAAGCGTAGTTTAAATTGCTGTGACTATCCAGTCACTCCTTTTAAGGTGAATTCAATAATACGGTTTAGTTTGGGTAAGGTCTCCTCTTCTTCCAGCCTTCCGGCAAGGTCATTTACCAAATGTACCTTTACACCATTCAGAAAAAAAGCTATCTCCTCTCTGTTATTTTGTATCGGCAGTTCTGCCGTAAATCTTCTTAGATTTCTCAGGATAAAGTCCTGGTCTTTTTGTATCAATGATGGGCCATTTAAATGTGCCTCATCCCTGAGTAAGCGGTACATAGGGTTAAATTCTTCAGCAAACTTGATCTCCGCCAGACAGATCTGTAGGTACCATGAGGCTAAACTATCCGGAGTTTTACGATTGACATACTCTATAATTTGATATTTCTGATCAGTACTTAATGATATGAGGTGCTGATAAAGGTCTGCCTTATCTTCAAAATATTGATAAATACTTCCCTTGGCCATTCCAAGTGTTCTTACAATATTCGAAACAGACGCCGCCTTGTAACTTGATGAGGAGAACTCTTCCAGACAAGTGGCTAAAAAATCCTTTTTCTTTCGTTCAGGTAATCTTTCAAAAGTGGCCTTGGGCATTTTGTGACCGTTTGGTCACAAGTTAGTCACTAAGATCAATTCTTCAAAATTTTGAACGGGATGATTTATGATACAGTTTTTAAAGAGTTTTACAAAGCCCACCCTATCCTATATGCCCGGGACTACGTTCGCTAATTATTGTAAGAGATCACTCTAATACCGGCAGCTGAAAATCTTCGAATACTTTATCTGGTAATTCCTCAAATACCTTTACATTTTTCGGCCCTTTATTATCGGAACGGTCTGCAGATAATAACAGACCGTTGTAGTTTTTGTAATTATCCCATGGCCAGATGGCTGAGGCACTGTCTTGATCGGCCTCTTTATAATATGCCCACTGTTTAACGAGGCTATCTGTGGGGTCTATGAATACTTCATATTTATTTTGAGGTGTATTTCCAACTCCCTTAAAAGTTAGCTCCAATACCTGGGCCGCCTTTCCATTTATCATAGTACTTTCTCCAATGTATTTCAATGTGACGCCAGAATCTTTAAGTTTAAAAGGCATGACCAGCCAATAGGCATCGTTGATCCATATCCCTTTTGCTCTCTCTACGTATTTTTTCAGGCTATCTGGATTGGTTATTTCCTGTCCTTTTCGCCAGACTTTACCATCCATAGTATTAATGTTTACAAGAAAAATAGAACTGTCCCTGGGGAAATCTATTCTCACCCTGCCGGTTTGTTTGTCCCATACCAGGTCACGTGCACCAAAAAAATTCCAGCTTACGTAATGTAACTGGTCCCAATTTTTGCGGCCTCCCATGGCTTGCATTACTGCATCCGCCCATAAAATGGCCTCTTTATCCGAGCTTTCCGTATTAAACCCTTCTTCGGGAGGGTTGCTGATAGTTATTACATCGTTGGCCTTTTCACCAGGCTGCGAACAAGCGGTGATCATTAATAAGATCAGTGCTATAGCTGTTCTATTTTTCATTTTTTTCTGATTTGCTTCGTATCCTCATGAAATCCATGAGTTGTACATTCTTTTCTTTAAAGATATACTTTCTAAGCAGACCTTCCACCGGAAGTATTATAATGGCCATGCTGACCTGTATGGCAAAGTCAAAAATGGGTGAGCTTTGCGTTTGGAATTTATTCTCCCCTATGGTTTGAATAAACTCCATAATAATGATGAGTGTGAGCAAAGCAAGTAAACGACTACCTAATCGATACCTGTAGCCAAGGTTTTTAACCCGGACCGATATAAATAATAGTAATATAAAACCACAAAACTCGAGAGCATAAAACCAGGGTTGCTTCCAGTAAGGTGGTACTACTTTGAACGGAATGGCATTGACATCTGAAACGGTTCCAAATGCATTCCTGGACCGTACCTGGAGTGTATAGTTGCCTTCAGGTAGGTATGGAAAGTTAATGGTGGAATACTTTTCTGACCAGTCTGACCACGTACACTTTTTTAGCCCTTTAAGGCAATACTGATATTCAATATCCATTATGCCCGAATAATCCGGTTGAATAAATTCAAATATTACTGAGCTTTTATCCTGATTTACCCTCATTGAGCCGGAAGATTTGAAATTTTCGGCATCTGTTTTAATATTTCTCAATAACAGGTCGTACTTGAATGAGGCAAATGCATCACCACCCTGTGAGGAAAACCTGAATAGTTTGTTGTCACCTGTTATGATCCAATAAACACCTTCCTGATCAGACGCAATATAATTTACCTTATGTAGTAAGTTCAATAGGTTAAATTTATCTGTATGCTGGCTTGAACCTAACATGGACCAATGTTGATCTTTATAAGCCCAAACAATATTATTTGCACCTACCAGGTAGCTTTCAAAAGACTGTCCTTTGTCTATCTGCTTTACTTTGTTATTTGAGGTCTCCAGTTCATAGATACCTGACTCGTTGATATAGATAATACCTTTGTCGGTAGCTGTTCCGTAGGTCTTATAAAAATATGGATTATCAATAGCATGCTCTTCCGTTTCTACAATTTCACCTTGTTCTATTTCTACCCAAAAAAGCCTGTCAGTACTACAGAACCAAACTCTATGCTGATCATCTTCAAAAATATGCTGGACATTACTTTTAAAGTCGCCAAACATGTATTTCTCTTCATGCAAACCTCGTAAATCATACACCTTAATGAGATCATTATATGTATTTGCAAAGATGCTGGTATGATGTTTTGAGATGTAAAGTGATCTTATCGGTGTTTTAGTGATGGCCTTGGCGGTTTTATTTGATATTTCAAAGAGACCGTCCAGCCCGCTACTGAAAAGTTTATTGGAATTAACTACCAGGTGAAAAACTTTGGAGTCTACCATGTCGATCTTGCGGTAGACATAGCGGATGGAGCGCAGTTTTTTTTTGGTCTTTTTTTCCAGTTTCACCATGATCGTGGATTTGGCAGGCTTTTTAGCTTCTGCTGATTGTGCTTTAAGGTTACTAGTTGCATCTGCAGGAGGTATTCCATCGTTTTTTACAATCGCTTTCTCCCTTTTTCTACCCTTTAGGAATCCCAGAAGTCCCCTGCGAGAGTCCTCTTTCTTTGAAATCTTTTGTAGTTCATCAGCTTTGCCGGTTTGATCAGGCTGGAGCTGCCTGGCCGGATCATCAGGCGCTGCTGTTTTTCCGGAAAGTTGATCATTCGTAACAGGGACTCTTTTTCGTTCAAAGTATGTCTCTTCGTCATATTCCCTTACCGTTTCCAGGTAATAAAGTCCTAATGATGTTCCAACATACAGCGTATCACGATGATGAATTACAGACAGAAGATCTCCGCGTAATCCCTGGTAACTGCTGAAATTCCTGAAGAACAGGCTGGGCGACACCAGGGTAAAACCATTCTTATGGGCTATCCAGATGCTTCTTTCTCTGTCTAAAGCCATAGCGTAGACTTCATTGTCCGGGAGGCCACTTTCGTAATTTATGATCTGATCAATTTTGCCACTGATAGGGTTCAGAAATACAACTCCTCCTTTCA
Organism: Fulvivirga sp. M361; assembly: GCF_007097395.1. Classification (GTDB taxonomy): domain Bacteria; phylum Bacteroidota; class Bacteroidia; order Cytophagales; family Cyclobacteriaceae; genus Fulvivirga. The sequence continues at coordinate 78,113 of NZ_VKDC01000010.1, read as the reverse complement.
GGGTGGCAATTGCCGCAACGGTGTCACTGACCCATATGCCTGAAATAATCTCATTTTCAGTAAGGTAATCCTGCTCTTCTTCTGAGATAGTGATACGTTCCAGCCTGTCACCATGAAGTAGACTGAGTTTACCAAACTCATCATCCACCAGCCAACGGCTGGAATCCGGTGAAGGAGAGAGTAGCGAGGGATATACCCCACGTAACGCAAGCAAGGCAGGGTCATTTAAAGTATTACCATCCAGCTCAAGCAGCCCACTCACCGTATTGTTTACTAATATTTTATCATTGACAATAAAGAGCCCTGTGAGACTGCCTCCATATTTTGGATGTATCGTACGTGTTTTTTTGGTGGTGAGATCTAAAATATAAAGTGTGTCCTTGCTAATACCGTAAAGTGTATTTTCCTTAAAAACGCTTGAAAAGATATCAGAACCCCTGGCACTCGAATCTGAGAGAGCAGTATAAGATAATGTATAACGGTTGTCACGCTCTATTTTCCCAAAACCATCATGACCGGCTGTATAAAGGATGTTTTTCTCACGATCTACACTTAATGAAAAGATGGTGGACGTTGTACGAAGAAAATCCCAGTTTTTTCCATCAAATCGGATTACTCCGCTCCGATTGGCAATGTACATTACACCATAAACATCTTGTGCCAAACTAAAATTGACATTGTCAAAATTGGCTTCGTCCGGTGAATAGTGGTGCAGGAAAAAATCACCTTCCTGTGCGCTGGCGGCGAGCGACAGGGCAGTGATAATTACTACGAGTAAATATTTTATGGGCGATGATTTACAATTCAAAACTACTATAAACTATTTTTTTAAGACTGATCAATACACCTGCCGCCAGAATTCAACACCTTGATTACTTGGGGTTAAACTACACCCTGGGCAATCATGGCATCAGCCACTTTTATAAATCCGGCAATGTTTGCTCCGGCAACATAATTATCTTTAAATCCATAGGCTTCGGCTGCATCCAGACAGTTCTGATGGATCTCTGACATAATCTTTTTTAAGCGTTCATCCACCTCCTTAGCAGACCAATAAGAGCCCATGTAATTTTGCATCATTTCAATTCCGGAAGTTGCTACTCCTCCTGCATTTGAGGCTTTACCCGGAGAATACAAAATACCACTTTTTATTACAATTTCAGCGGCTTCTGCTGTTAAGGGCATATTAGCCCCTTCTCCTATAAGTTTGATCCCGTTACCAACCAGTTTTTCAGCATCCTTTTTACCTAACTCATTTTGTGTGGCACATGGAAACGCGCAGTCAGCTTTTATATGCCAAAGGCCGTTTTCAGTATCACCGTTTTTAGTCTCCGTGTAAGAGGCAGAACTATATTTATCCGCATACTCTTTGATCCTTCCTCTCCTATTGTTTTTCAGGTCTTTGATAAAGGACAGTTTATCTGCGTCTATACCCTGTTCATCATGAATGAATCCCGAAGAATCCGATATGGTAATCGGTTTGCCTCCGAGATCAATAATTTTTTCCACAGCATGTTGAGCTACGTTACCTGATCCTGAGACGATACAGACTTTGTCTTTTAAGCTGTTTTTTTTGACGGCTAACATATTCTGAGCAAAATAGACCAACCCATAACCTGTAGCTTCGGTACGCATCATACTTCCACCCCAGCCTACACCTTTACCCGTTAAAACGCCCGCAAATTGATTGCTTATTTTCTTTTGTGCCCCAAACATAAATCCGATTTCTCTTCCACCAACACCTATATCCCCTGCCGGTATATCCGTTCGGTTTCCGATATGTCTGGCAAGTTCTGCCATAAAACTTTGACAAAAGCGCATTACTTCAGTATCAGACCGTCCTTTGGGGTTAAAATCAGACCCCCCTTTTCCACCGCCCATAGGCAGTCCTGTGAGTGCATTTTTGAACGTTTGTTCAAAAGCGAGAAATTTTAGTACGCCACCATAAACAGACGGATGAAAACGTATTCCTCCTTTATATGGTCCCAAAGCGCTGTTCATTTGCACTCGATATCCCCTGTTGACCTGTATCTCCTGGTTATCATCTAACCAGGCTACGCGAAAGGAAATAAGTCTTTCCGGCTCAACCATTCGCTCCAGTATCTTATGGTTTCGGTACTTTGGGTGTTTATCCAACACGGGCTTAACGGATTCTACTACCTCTTCTACCGCCTGATGAAATTCGGGTTCACCTGGACTTTGGTTTTTTACGATTTCAAGAATTTCTGACATGAATTAGGTATTGTGGAATTTTAATTTGGATTTAAAATATGATCAACATAAAGTATATGAATGGTATTCACAACTTCTGTGTTAGAAATCTGGCTGTATGATTATTATTAAGTGTTTTCATCTCTTCAGGGGTGCCGGAGAAAATGATTTCCCCGCCATTATCTCCGCCTTCAGGGCCTAAGTCGATTACCCAATCTGCACACTTTATCACCTCCATATTATGTTCAATAATGATTACAGAGTTCCCCTGCTCTATGAGGGCGTTAACAGAAGTAAGTAGCTTAGCTATATCATGAAAATGCAATCCTGTAGTAGGTTCATCAAAGATGAAAAGAATGTGGTCTTTTGTTTTGCGGCTATTTTTACCCAGGTAAAAGGCCAGCTTTACGCGCTGTGCTTCTCCTCCACTGAGTGAATTAGATGACTGACCCAGGCCAATATAACCGAGCCCTACATCAAACAATGGTTGTATTTTGTTCTTAATGGTTGATTTTTTAGCAAAAAAATCCAGGCTTTCTTCTACCGTCAACTCCAGGACATCTGAAATATTCTTGCCTTCATATTCTATATCCAGGATCTCCTGCTTAAACCGCTTGCCTTTGCAACTTTCGCAGGTTAAGAAGATATCTGCCATGAATTGCATTTCAATCTTTACTACACCTTCTCCCTGGCATGTCTCGCATCGGCCACCGTCAATATTGAAGGAAAAGTGTGAAGCTTTATAACCTCTTTGTTTAGACAATGGCTGATCAGCAAAAAGCTGTCGAACGGCATCATATGCCTTTACATACGTTACTGGGTTTGAACGGGAAGATTTACCTATGGGGTTCTGGTCTACGAATTCTATCTGGGTTATCTTGCCATAATCACCGTCCAATCGATCAAACTTGCCTGTCGCCTCAGATACCGTACCCAGTATTTTGCCTACAGCCGGATACAGTATTTTTTTAATAAGGGTAGATTTTCCAGACCCGCTAACTCCGGTAATGGCAGTTAAAACGCCTAACGGAAACTGTGCATCTACACCCTTGAGATTATTTTCTCTGGCACCGTATATTTTAATACTGTCTTTCCATTTACGCCTGGCCCCATTCCATTCTATTTGCTCAGTGCCCAGGAGAAAGTCTGCAGTATGTGATTTAGAACCGTTAAGTTGTTCCATGGTACCCTGAAACATCAGTTCTCCCCCATGTACACCTGCATCAGGACCAATGTCTATGATCTGATCAGCAGCAATCATAACCTCCTCCTCGTGCTCAACTACTATAACGGTATTGCCGAGATCACGTAATGTCTTAAGGACATTTACCAGCCGTTTAGTGTCCTTGGGGTGCAATCCAATACTTGGCTCATCTAATATGTACATAGACCCGACTAATGCGCTGCCTAATGAAGTTGCTAGTTTGATCCGTTGAAACTCCCCTCCTGAAAGAGTGGAAGTCATACGATTTAAGGTGAGGTAGCCTAGTCCGACCTCCTCAAGATAATGCAACCTGCTTTTAATTTCCTTAAGTAGGCGCAGGGCCACCTTTTCCTGATAATCTGTTAATGCCAGTGATTCAAAAAACATAAGAGCGCCTGAGATAGGCATTAATACAAGGTCACTGACGGATTTCTCTCCGATCTTGACGTAAGAAGCATCTTTTCTAAGTCTTGTGCCTCTGCAATCAGGGCATACGGTTCTACCGCGATACCTGGAGAGTAATACTCTATACTGGATTTTATGGGTTCTGGATTCCAGATGCTTGAAAAAGGAGTTCAATCCCTTAAAATAGCTGTTACCCGTCCATAGCACCTCTTTTTCCTCTTCGGTCAGTTCCTCGTAGGCCCGGTGTATGGGAAAGTCAAAACGGATACCATCTTTTAATAATGGCGTAAGCCATTTTTTCATTGTTTCACTTCGCCAGGGGGCTATAGCGCCCTCAAATATGGAAAGGCTTTTATCAGGGACTACCAAATCAGGGTCGATGCCAAGTACTTTACCAAAGCCTTCACATGTTCGGCAGGCCCCATAAGGATTATTAAAGCTAAAAAAGTTAACGGAGGGCTCTTCAAACTTTATAGCGTCTACCTCGAAACGATCAGAGAAGGATTGTTTTGCTTTTCCCTGGACATAAACATGGCAATCTCCCATGCCTTCGAAATATGCCGTCTGTACGGAATCCCCCATCCTGTAGGTGGTGTCTTCATCTTCCGGATTGACTACTGCTCTATCAATAAGTATTTCAAGCGTGTCACTATCTGTAAACGTTCGTTTTTCTTTTAAAAGGTCTTCTATAAAAAACACTTCTTCATTTACAAGTATCCGGGTGTAGCCTTTACTTAATAAGATATTAAATTCATTTTCAATAGACCTGCCCTGTAAGATCTTTAAAGGGCAGGATACCATTATTCTGGTGCCTTCTTCCTGTTCATTAATATAATCCACTACATTGCTTATAGAATCTTTGCTTACCACGGTCCCACTTACGGGTGAATAGGTAACGCCTATCCTGGCAAAAAGAAGCTTCAAGTAATCATATATTTCTGTGGTAGTGCCTACTGTAGACCTTGGATTTCGCGTATTTACTTTTTGCTCTATAGCGATGGCCGGAGATACTCCTTTAATATAATCTACCTCTGGTTTTTCCATACGTCCGAGAAATTGCCTGGCGTATGAACTGAGGCTCTCAACATACATACGCTGACCTTCTGCAAAAAGCGTGTCAAAAGCAAGTGACGATTTACCCGATCCGGAAAGGCCTGTGACCACTACAAGTTTGTTTCTGGGAATAGCAACATTTAAGTTTTTGAGGTTGTTAACACGGGCTCCTTTAACAATAATATACTGTTTAGGATCCAACTGGTCTATGTTAATGGTTAGTTCCGTTTTAGTCTCTGGCATAATTCGCGGTAAAGATACAATAGATTCAAAACAAGCCAGTTTATGAAAAGATATTACTCTTCTTCATTTCAGGTTTATTCGAAGCATCATCAAAATCATCTTTTTGAATTCCAATTCTACACAATTTCCTCTTTAATTGTCTTGAATACAGTTGAATAGAGATTTTCTCCATTCCATATCACATTCAAGAAGAGCTTTCATTTGAGCATTTTGATCAAACCAGCTCACCCCTGTAACTTGAATTGCGATCTGGTTTTCCGGAAAACAACGGAAAAATTACATTCTGTATAAAACTTTGTTCCAAAATAAAACAGTCCGTTTACTATATTATTTCAAACTGTATTCAGGGGATTTTAAAATTACAGGGATAAAATGTTGCATATTATTCATTAATTATCTTAGTTTAGGATAGCTTTCATTAAAGTAACTTTACATTAAACCTAACGCCACTAAGTAATATGAGATAAACTTCTACGTTAACATAAAAGGTAAACTTGATGGAGAAGTATAGGATCAGTGATAGTCAGTTGGTGTCACTCTACAAGAATGGTAACGAAGAAGCTTTTGAGCAGTTGCTTAATCGCTACAAGGCGAAGGTTTTCACTACAATATATCTTATTGTAAAAGATAACTATGTTGCAGAAGACCTTCTGCAAGAGACGTTTGTTAAGGTAGTACGTACCATTAAAGAAGGACGATACAATGAGGAAGGTAAATTTTTGCCCTGGTTGATGCGTATTGCACATAATTTGGCAATTGATTACTTCCGAAAAGACAAAAGGTACCCTACGGTTGTTCTTGAAGATGGAAGTAAGGTACTTAACACTCTTCAGTTCGCAGAAGATTCAGTAGAGTCAATTCAGGTACAACGAGACATGCATTCGAAACTAAGAGAATTGATACAAGAACTACCTACGGCGCAGAGAGAAGTATTAATGATGAGACATTACATGGAGATGAGTTTTCAGGAAATAGCAGAATCGACTGGAGTGAGCATCAATACAGCTTTAGGCAGGATGCGATATGCGCTTATCAATCTTCGTAAAAAAATGAAACAATATAATATTGCGTATGACCAAAACATTTACCCAAGATGACGTAATCCGGTATTTATACCAGGAGACTGCCGAAAAGGAAAGTAATGAAATTGAAAAGGCGATGCTTTGTGATGCCAGGCTACAGGAAATGTATAAGGAATTTGCTTTAATTAAAAAAGATTTAAGCAGGGCCCTTAAGCAACCTTCGGAGCGTGTAATAAATAGTATTCTGAATTATTCAAAATCCTTAAATTTGCCGTCCAAACCATAAGGGATGCGCAGAAAAGAAAGATTCGAAAAATTCATAGAATATTTTACCACTAACCAGCCTGAGGCTGAAACAGAACTTAGCTATAGCAATCCATATGAATTGTTGGTAGCGGTTATACTTAGTGCACAATGTACTGATAAGCGTATCAATATAGTGACACCTAAGTTATTTAAGGACTTCCCAAGTCCGGAACACCTTGCAGCCAGTCACTTTGACGAGCTGTTCCCATATATCAGGTCTGTATCCTACCCTAATAATAAAACAAAACATCTGTTAGGCATGGCTAAAATGCTTGTGGAAGATTTTGATTCAAAGGTTCCAGCTGATCTGAAAGAGTTACAAAAACTGCCGGGTGTGGGCCGTAAAACAGCTAATGTCATTGCATCAGTTATTTATAATCAGCCTACTATGGCAGTTGATACACATGTCTTTCGTGTTTCCAAGCGGTTAGGACTAGTCAATCAAAACTCAAAAACACCTTTGGAAGTCGAAAAGCAACTCATTAATTACATCCCTGAAGAATATGTTGCCAGAGCGCACCACTGGCTGATACTTCATGGCAGGTATGTATGCCTTGCCAGGAGTCCCAAGTGCGACCAATGCCAAATCTCGGACTTTTGCCGTTTCTATGAAAAGAACTACCGGTAACCATACGAATGAATATTCTTATCATTCACCAATACTTCAAAACACCGGAAGAAGGTGGTGCTATTCGGTCGTATTACATTGCCGATCACCTCACAAAGCTAGGACATAACGTAAAAGTTATTACAACCTGTAATGAACAAAAGTATAAGATAAAGCGACTCAAAGGCTTTGAAGTTCATTATCTGCCTGTATACTACACCAATCATCTCAGCTTCTGGAGTCGTGTACATGCTTTTTGGCTCTTTGTATTTTACACTGTCAGGCTACTGAAAAAGTTTCAGACAACACATTTAAGTTATGTTATTTCGACTCCGCTGAGTACTGCTTTAATTGCACTGTATGGCAAAAAGAGGTTCGGCATACCTTATTGCTTTGAAGTGGGTGATCTCTGGCCGGAGGCACCTATTCAGCTGGGGGTACTGAAGAACAGATTATTAAAATGGGGAGCATACCGGTTAGAAAAAACGGCTTATCTCGGCGCACAACATATTATAGCTCTGTCACCGGACATCAGGGAAATTATTAAAGAGAAAGTTCCTGCCAAGCAAATTGGAGTAGTTACCAACATGTCAGACCCTGACTTGTTCTATCCTGAAGACAAAGACCCCATGCTGGAAACAGAATATGACCTTGAAGGTAAATTTACAATTGGTTATCTGGGTACTGTAGGACTGGCAAATCATCTGGAGTACCTGGTTGAAGCTGCAAAATACGTGGTAGCTGAAGATATTGTTTTTCTCGTTATGGGTTCAGGTGCGCAGGCAGAAAAGATTAGGGTTCTTTCACAGGGCCTCGGGAATATTAAGTTTGTGGAGCCGGGAAATAAAAAAGCCGTCCAACAGGTCATGTCTTTGTGCGATGCGATATATATTTCATTCCGAAAAATACCGGTATTGGGCAGCGGTTGCCCTAATAAGTTGTTTGACGGCCTGGCTGCTGGTAAACTTATCATCATTAATTTTGAAGGTTGGGTAAGAGCGTTGGTTGAGAAACATAACTGTGGCTTTTACTATGATCCCGAAAGACCACAGGATTTTATGACCAAAGTTGCCGGTTATATAGAGGACCCTGACCTTCTCAAAGCAAGCCAGCAACATGCACTGACCCTGGCACTCGAACATTTTTCTGTGAAGGAACAAACAAAAACCCTCAGCCAGGTCCTTTTTGGCTGAGGGTTTTTGTTTGTGATAATTAACGATTTATAGCTCTATTTCTTCTCCAAGTTTATTGAAGAATTTATATTCCATAATCGCCATTGATGTGTCCTGTATGAGGTTCACCCACTTGTAATACTTCATATACCATTTAAATCTTTTGGATAGTAAGCCTTTAGTGAAATAGGCATAAATGAAGGGATGTAGTACTACACTGATACTTTTTTCATTTTGCTTACTGAGCAGATAATCTATGTTCTTTTCTATCTGGTCAGAAACTAAAATCGAGGCACTGATTTTCCCGGTCCCATTGCAGGTAGGGCAAACTTCACGTGTCGTGATGTTCATTTCTGGTCTCACACGCTGGCGGGTGATTTGCATAAGACCAAACTTAGATAAAGGTAATACGGTGAATTTAGAACGATCAGCGGTCATTTCATCTTTGATGATTTTGTAAACCGCTCTTTTGTTCTCTGCCCGCTTCATATCAATGAAGTCTACTACGATAATTCCTCCCATATCGCGTAGTCGTAATTGTCGGGCTATTTCTTTTGCTGCTTCAGTGTTTACAGATAATGCTGTAGCTTCCTGTCCGTCTTCTTTATTGGACTTGTTGCCACTATTTACATCTATCACATGGAGTGCTTCTGTATGCTCTATGATCAGATAGCCACCACCTTTGAGACTTACAGACTGGCCAAAAGCAGACTTCATCTGTCTTTCGATGCCAAAATGTTCGAAAATTTTGGCTTTGCCGTTAAAGGATTTAACAATTTTCTCCTTATCAGGAGCGATGGTTTTTATATAGCTTTTTACCTCTTCGTAAATCTCTTTATCATCTGTGTAGATATTGTCAAAAGACTCATTCAGCACATCACGAAGAATAGCTGAGGCCTTACTCATCTCGCCAATTACTTTGTCTTTTGGCTTTGCCTGTTTCAGACTTTTTACCCCATTTTTCCAGATGTCTATGAGGTTGCGCAAGTCAGCATCAAGTTCCTTGACATCTTTTCCTTGCGCTACTGTACGTATGATAACGCCAAAGTTATCTGGCTTAATGGATGATAAAAGACGCAGAAGGCGCTTTCTTTCTTCTCCACTTACAATTTTCTTGGATACATTTACTGCGTTCGAGAAAGGAACCAGTACGAGATATCTTCCCGGTATTGACAACTCACAGGATAGTCGCGGGCCTTTTGTAGAAATGGGTTCTTTAACTACCTGAACCAGTATTTGCTGATTCCTGGAAAGAATGTCGGTAACCTTTCCATGTTTATCTATATCAGGCCTGATATTAAAATTTTCCAGTTTGCTTGAAGCATTCTTCTTATTCAGCGATTGCTTGGTGAATGCTTGAAGAGAACTAAATTTCGGCCCTAAATCCAGGTAATGTAAAAACGCATCTTTTTCGTAACCTATATCAATGAAAGCAGCATTTAATCCTTGTACCACTTTTCTTACGGTACCCAGATAAATGTCCCCTACTGTAAACTGATTACCATCTTGTTCCTGATGGAATTCTACTAGGCTCTTGTCTTTTAATAATGCTATGCGACATCCATTTTGAGTTGAATTGATAATTAACTCATTGCTCAAAACAAACGGATTTAAAAAATGAAACTTAAATTACAGAACAAAATACTGGCTTCACGGCCAGCACAATAGGAAGATTATTTCTTCTTGTGTCTGTTTTTTCTCAGTCTCTTTTTTCTTTTGTGAGTAGCAATCTTGTGTCTTTTTCTTTTTTTACCGCAAGGCATAATAATAATTTTTAATACCCCTGTCAACAGAGGTCTGGTTTAACAATTTTTTATCAAATATTTTCTAAGTATGAATCTACCGTAGCTTGCACTGCCGGATCATCATCCAGAGATTTCACTAACAAAAACTGCTCTTTGGCCTTGTCTTTTTTACCAGTTTCCAGATAGCTGACACCTAGGAAAAATTGTGCCTGGGTATTGTCAGGATACAACTTAGCGAGGTTTGAAAAACGTTCCACTGCTTTATCATATTGGCCTGACTGCATAGAAAGAACACCCAAATTGAACAGAGCCTGCTCGTTTTGAGGGTCTTGTTGAAGGATTTCACGCAACATCATTATGCCCTGCATGGGATTTGGTGATGATACATAGGTCATGGCTAATTTATTTTTAATATCAAGATTCTCGGGCTGAGCCTCGAGAATCTTGATAAAATATACTTTAGCCTTTTCAGCCAGACTACTTCGTCTGGCTGCATCCATGGCAAAACCAAAAGCTTCATAATATGTGTTACCGGCCATCAGCCAGTTCCCCACTGTCGGAACCTTTTCAGCTATCAATTCAAAGAACCTGGCTGCACTGTCATATTTATTCAATGAAATATACAGTTTAGCCAAAGAGTCTGCAAAGATAAGACTTTTTTCAAAATCATCACTATGCGCCAACTGATCGTTAAGCTTATCTATCAGATCAGTCTGGTCGGAATTGAATTCCGCAGTATGGGGGTCTTCAGCACTAGGGGTAGTTGGCTCAGAGCTTTTTTCTCCTACACTTTTGGGGTCGTTATCAACGACTGACTTGGGGAGCAAAAACAAAACAACAACTAACGCGGCCGCTGCCACAAAAAGAAAAATCCTTGTCTTAAACATTACTTTATGTTTTGGATGGTAAAGTTCAAGGATTCATCTTTTATAATGAAGCTAATAACCGTTCTATCCGTTAATTTCTTTAACTTTTTTGCTTTCCTTGATCTTTTCTACAAAGACTTTGGAAGGCTTGAAACTTGGGATAAAATGTTCGTCAATGACAATGGCCGTATTCTTGGAGATATTTCTGGCAATTTTCTTCTTCCGTCTTTTGTTGACGAAACTTCCGAATCCACGTACGTAGATGTTTTTGCCTTCGGCCATTTCTTCTTTTACAATGCTGAAGAACGCTTCGATCGTTACCGATACGTCTTCCTTTGGAACTCCTGTTTTTTCGGAGATTTCTGAAATTACTTCTGCTTTAGTCACAATGAAAAAATTTTGTTAGTTGAATGGTTAGGTTTAGTTATAATTGCTCCGGTAGCAAAATTAAAGCGACTGCTGAGATATAAAAATTTAATCTTTCAAAAATCTAACACCATAAATCGCTTACAATTTATAACGAATAAAAAGTCTTGAACGATCTATTTTTTCCAAAAAAAGTTATTTCCTGGTATCATCAGCATAAGAGAGAGTTACCCTGGCGTAACACCCACGATGCCTACAAAATATGGCTCTCAGAGGTCATACTGCAACAAACCAGGGTCAAACAAGGCCTCCCATATTATGAACAATTTATCTCAAAATATCCAAATATTTTTGATTTAGCAAATGCCGAAGAACAAGATGTATTGAGAACTTGGCAAGGCCTAGGATACTATTCAAGAGCAAGAAACTTACATAAGTGCGCAAAGATAATTTGCACAAATTACGGTGGAAAATTCCCAAATACCTACAAAAGTATCCTAAAACTACCAGGAATCGGACCCTATACAGCAGCGGCTATTGCCTCTTTTGCCTTTGGGGAAAAGGTGGCTGTGGTAGATGGAAATGTTTATCGGGTGCTATCACGGATTTTTGGTATAAAAGATGATATTGCCACAGGCCCGGGACAAAAAGCTTTTGCACTAAAAGCCCAGCAATTGATAAGTGAAGATGATCCTGATATTTACAATCAGGGGATCATGGAATTTGGCGCTATACACTGCACTCCAAAACAGCCTGGATGTATGACCTGTATCTTTCATTTAGAATGTGAAGCCAGACGGAAAGGCATCCAGGATAAGCTACCTGTTAAATCAAAAAAACTTAAGGTGAGGAAACGTTATTTCAACTATATATGTATAAGGTATAACGATAAACTATTATTAAGGCAAAGGAAGAAGAAAGACATTTGGCAAGGCCTTTATGATTTCTACCTGGTAGAAACCAAACAGAAAGTAGAAATAGATGATTTAATAGCCACAGATGGTTTGGTGATGGAACTTGTCAGGGAAAAAGCTATGATGGAACTAAGTGAGGAATACGTTCATATTTTATCTCATCAACGTATATATACACGGTTTCTGACATTTCGAGTGAATGAATCTGAGGGATATATTAATTCTTCCGATCTGAAAGATCATCAGTTCTACGATCTAAATGATGTGATAGACCTTCCAAAGCCAGTTTTGATTTCACGTTATTTGAATGATACCTTTTTTTAATTAAATTTATTAGAAGATTAGTAGCTTTGCTAATTAAAAATGTGCCATGTCAGGAGTTAATAAAGTAATTATAGTAGGGCGATTGGGAAAAGACCCGGAGGTTAGACATTTGGAAAGCGGCGCTGCGGTGGCCAATTTTCCTGTTGCTACTTCTGAAGTATATAAAGACCGTAATACTGGTGAAAGACGTGAACAAACGGAGTGGCACAACGTGGTATTATGGAGAGGATTAGCGGATGTGGCAGAAAAATACCTGCGTAAAGGGGATATGGCCTATATTGAAGGTAAATTACGCACTCGTTCTTGGGAAAAAGACGGAGTTACCCGATATACTACTGAAATCGTTGGTGACAACATGACCATGTTATCGCCTAAAGGCACTAACGAAGGTGGTGCTATGTCCGGCGCTGCTGGTACTAGTGCAACACCAGCACAGGCAAATACACCGACTGCCGACATTAGCATGGACAGCGAGTCAGATGATTTGCCGTTCTGATTGTGATATTAATACCTGATTTTTGGAAACAACCATAGACGAACCTCCTAGTTTACTTTTAACAGAAGTTTTGTTCAGAGGGGATACGCTCTTTTTCATCGTCAGTGGTCTGGTGCTACTCGTACTTTTGATACTTTCCGCACTGATCAGTGGTTCGGAGGTGGCCTTTTTTTCATTTACCCCAAAAGACATAGCCACATGTAAAGACTCTGACCGGTCGGCTGACAGGAAAATAGTATCACTGATTAAAAATCCGAAATTGTTACTTGCTACCATCTTAGTCGGCAACAATTTTATCAATGTAGGCATTGTAACCCTTTCCACCTTTGTAATGTGGGAAGCTACAGGCACTAAAAGTAGTGAAGGTGAATTGATCGCAATTTTAACACTGATCATTACTTTTTTCATTGTTTTCTTTGGCGAAGTACTTCCTAAAGTTTATGCGACTCCTAATAATCTGTCTTTCGCCAGGTTTACATGTCATTTTATTAAAGTTTTAGAGGTAATATTCATGCCCTTAAGCTGGATACTCATGTCAATGAGCAATGTCATTGACAAACGATTTCAGAAAAAAGGATATGATATTTCTGTTGAAGAGCTACACCAGGCCCTGGAACTTACCACTGAGAACGAAGAAACAACCGAAGAGGAAAAAGACATCCTTAAAGGCATTGTCAATTTTAGTACACTCACAGTGAAACAAGTCATGAGGTCGAGGATGGACATCAAAGCCTTCGATAGTGAAATACACTTTCATGACCTCATGGATAAGATCAATAAATCGGGGTTCTCCAGAGTACCTGTATTTACGGAAACCATTGATAATATAGATGGAATATTGTACATAAAGGATTTACTTCCACACACTGACCAGGATGAACACTTCAAATGGCAGAAATTACTGCGACCTGGATTTTTTGTCCCTGAGACAAAAAAAATTGACAGCTTACTGAAAGATTTTCAAGAGAAAAGGGTCCATATGGCGATTGTTGTAGATGAATATGGAGGCACCTCCGGCCTCATCACACTTGAAGATATCATCGAAGAAATAGTAGGGGAGATCAATGATGAGTTTGACGATGAAGATGTGATCTATAATAGGATAGACCATCAAACGTATGTATTCGAAGGAAAAACAACACTCAACGATTTTTGTAAGCTGGTAGATGAGAGTCCCACGACTTTTGACACTGTCAAGGGAGAAAGTGAATCTTTAGGTGGTCTCTTACTGGAAATTAACTCCAGGCTGCCTTCCGCCGGTGAGCGTATTAACTTTGATAAGTTTGTGTTCACTGTTATGGCTGTTGACAATAAAAGGATAAAAAAGGTGCGTGTCCGTATCAAAGAAGAAGATCATGCGAAAGCGGTTAAATAGTGGATTACTTGTCTTGTTGGTGTTAACTGTTGTGGCTTGTGAGAGCGATTATGTGCCTAAGCCCAAGGGATATAATCGTTTTGACCTTCCGGAACATGAATATGTAAGCCTGGCAGACACACTGCCTTACCGGTTTGAATACTCTAAATATGCCAGGGTGTTAAAAGACTCTTCGTGGATTTCAGACCCTTACTGGATAGAGATCTATTATCCTGATTTTAAGGCCGATGTTCATATCACATACAAGACCATTTCAAATCAAGACTCATTGAAAGAGTATTTGAATGACGCTTATTTTTTAACAGCCAAACACCAAATAAAAGCACGTTCCATTGATGAAAGCATCACCCGAACTCCTTCAGGAAAGACAGTGGTATACGCTGAGCTATCTGGTGAAGTACCCAGCCAGTTCCAGTTTTTTACGACTGATTCAACACGACATTTTTTGAGGGGTGCATTGTACTTCAATACAGCCGTGCAAAATGACTCGTTAAAACCAGCCATTGACTTTGCCAAGATAGACATTGTACATATGATGAATACCTTGCAATGGAATACTAAAAATGGAGGTAAGCCTTAGCATTTTTCCACTCGGATATTTAGTTTGCACTGATGCACGGTTTCTTCGATACACCTATCGAATTTCTGAAGGGTGTAGGTCCACAGAAAGCTGCCCTTTTTAACAAAGAGCTTAAGATCTTCACTTATGGTGACCTTATTCAATACTATCCTTATCGCTATGAAGACCGTACCCGGTTCTATGCTGTTCGTGATATAGATGCTTCTATGCCTTATATACAACTAAAAGGCAAGATCCGGCATATGGAAACAGTAGGCCCGCCGCGTAAACGCCGGCTGGTAGTATATTTTAAGGATGACACAGGTGAAATAGAACTGGTATGGTTTAAAGGAGTGGACTGGGTGATGAAGAAATTACAACCCGGGGTGGAATATGTGGTATTTGGCAGGCCTTCTGCCTTTGGACGTAAAATTAACATGGCACATCCTGAGATAGAGGTGTTGACCAACTTTAATATTCAGGGAGGTTATCTTCAGCCGGTGTACTCCACTACAGAGCTATTGAAAAGGAAGTACCTGGATAGCAAAGCCATTGGAAAGCTGATGAAGACGCTGTCCGACATGGCAAAACCTAAAGTTAGTGAGACCCTGCCGTCGACTGTGCTTGATGACTATCGGTTGGTTGGTAAGGAAGAAGCCATCCGTCAAATACATTTTCCGGAAGACAATGATGCCTTACAAAAGGCACGGTTTCGCTTGAAATTTGAAGAGCTGTTTTATGTACAGCTTCGGCTTCTTAAGCTCAAAATTGCCCGAATGGACAAATTTCGGGGGATGGTGTTCGATAAGGCCGACCTGTTGAGTAAATTTTACAATCATCACTTGCCTTTTGAACTTACCAATGCACAGAAGAGAGTGATCAAGGAGATTTATCGGGATATGCGATCAGCCAAGCAAATGAACCGATTGCTGCAGGGGGACGTAGGTAGTGGTAAGACCATCGTAGGGTTCATCTGTATGCTATTAGCAGTGGATGCAGGAACCCAGGCGGCACTAATGGCTCCTACGGAAATCCTTGCGATACAACACTATCATGGCTTGAAGGAACATGCGGATAAAATGGGTTTGAGAATAGCATTGCTCACGGGCTCTACCAAAACCAGCGAACGGAAGATCATCCATCAATATTTGAAAAGTGGCGAATTACATATCCTGGTAGGTACGCATGCGCTTATTGAAGAGAAAGTCCAGTTTCAAATACTGGGATTGGCCTTGATAGATGAACAACACCGTTTTGGAGTGGCCCAGCGTTCAAAGCTCTGGCAAAAAAATAAAGAAGTATATCCTCATGTCCTGGTAATGACGGCCACACCCATACCCAGGACATTGGCCATGACACTGTACGGTGATTTGGACGTTTCTACTATAGATGAGCTGCCTGCAGGACGTAAACCTATTCAAACCGTGCATCGGTATGACTCCAATCGACTCAAGGTAAATGGCTTTATAAAAGAGCAGGTAGACCTGGGGAGACAAGTATATGTTGTGTATCCTTTGATCGAGGAATCAGAGAAGTTGGACCTTAAACATCTTGAAGACGGCTATGAGAGCATTTGCCGAGCCTTTCCCGGCTTACCTGTCAGCATCGTACACGGGAAGATGAAATCGGAGGCCAAGGACTTTGAAATGAACCGTTTTGCAAAAGGAGAAACAAAGATCATGGTAGCTACCACGGTCATTGAAGTAGGTGTGAATGTTCCTAACGCTACGGTTATGGTTATTGAAAATGCTGAGCGTTTCGGACTTGCCCAGTTGCACCAGCTAAGGGGACGTGTAGGACGTGGGGCAGACCAATCCTATTGCATACTCATGACCAGTTTTAAACTCTCCAAAGAAGGTAAGGTGAGAATAGAAACTATGGTACGTACAAATAACGGCTTTGAAATAGCCGATACTGACCTTAAGCTACGTGGTCCGGGAGATTTAACAGGGACACAGCAAAGTGGGGTGTTGGACCTGCTCATTGCCGACCTGGGGAAAGACGGCAATATCTTACAGGAAGCGCGTATAGCGGCACAAGCCATTCTGGCCAAAGACCCTGACCTGTCACTTCCGGAAAACTTTAATGTGAAAAAGCAAGTAGAAGCACAGAAGAAAACAGTGGTGAATTGGAGCCGGATTAGTTGACCTCTAAACTCCTTAGGAACCTCCTCATAGTTTCTGCCTCATTTTTTTCTTTTCTGCGTGCAGTTTCTTTTCCTTTAACCGCTTTTCTATGGCGGCTTTACCCGGCTTAGTCGGTTTTCTAACCACTTTTTTTGTAAATGCCTTGGAGAGCAGGCGATCTAGTTTCTTGAAGGCTAGTTCTTTATTTCTGAGCTGAGACCTTTTACTATCTGCAGTGATGATCAGCACCCCTTCTTTCGTGATTTTTGATGAATGTCTGGCTTTAATAATTTTTTTTTCGAGATCAGTGAGCAACTGTGATTGGCCTACATCAAAAGACAGTTGGACTTTAGTTTCTACTTTGTTCACATGTTGTCCTCCCGGGCCACCACTCCTGGAAGTAGATACTTTTACTTCAGCTTTAATATCACTTACGCTGACTTTTCTCCGCTGCTTAGCCATATGTAAACTTAGGAAAGTGTTGTTTGCCAGCAAAGTCCGGGATAACGAACTATCCATCTGATATTACTATGCTATATAGCCTTGCTGGCGAAATGCTAAACTGATTTGTGATGAGAAATAAACTGAGTTAATAAGAGGTATTGAGATAACATAGTGGATAACCTGCAAATGAATAAGATCCAGGTTAAGAACATTGAAAGTGTCTTCTCATTACTTCAATAGATATACCGGTATGGCATATAGTACACCGAAGTGACTACACACTTTAGAAAATCACGTTTTTACAATGAACTTCTCCAGCTCTTTTAGCTTAATGCGCCCTTCATAAAATGCCTTTCCAAAGATCACAGCAAAAACACCTGCATCATTTAACGCTTCTATATCTTCAATATTCCGTACTCCGCCGCTGGCCAATACACAAATATCGGGAAACCTGTCCAGCATTTGCCGGTATAATTCAATGGAAGGACCTTCTAACGTTCCGTCTTTCGATATATCTGTGGCTTTAACATACTTGAGTCCTCGTGAATAAAAATAATCGATATGATCAAGAATATCGACATCGGTGTCTTTTTGCCAACCACGGACCGCAATCTTGTGATTTCGTGCATCCGCACCAAGTGTGATTTTTTCCCTGCCATAAGAGATGATCCAGGACGCAAACAGTTCCTTACGACTCACTGCAATACTGGCAGCAGTAATGTAGCTGGCCCCATACTCGTAAGCTTTGCTGATATCACCGTCGGTATGGATACCTCCCGTAAAATCTACTTTCACGCCTGTATGGCCAGCTATGGCCTCTAATATATGATAATTAACGGGCTGACCCCTTGTCGCACCGTCCAGGTCTACCAAATGAATAACCTCTACGCCATGATCTTCAAAGCTCTTGGCTAAATCTACCGGACTTTCATCATAGACCTTTTCATCAGAAAGATTGCCTTGCTTCAGTCGAATAACTTTGCCGTCTTTAAGAATAATAGAAGGTATAATTTGAATCATGTGTTGACGTGGGTCTTATTAGATTTCTCGCTTGTGTCCCTGACAGATTTTAGTGGTAAATACACTCGACACATTATCTTAGAGGGAACAGGAAAAATACGAAAAATAGAGTGAAATTACAAGGTTCATTTCTTTTGAGAACCCGGAATATATATCACTCCCTGGCCTTGGCGGAAGTTCCTGGTTTCATACAAATTGCTACTTGGAATCCAGGATTTTAATCTCGGTTCGCCGGTTCAGTCTGCGTCCATCGGGGTTATCAGATCCGTCCGGCAATTGGTTGTCGGCGATGGGTTTGCTTTCACCATAACCAATTGGTAGTAATCTTTTTTCTGCGATACCGGATGAAATCAGATGATCGGCAATCACTTCTGCACGTTTTTGAGATAATGACCTGTTATGTTCTTCGCCACCTTTATTGTCCGTATGTCCGCCTATTTCTATACTTACCTTTGGATTATTTTCTAAAAAGCGCTGGAGAACGGATAAGTCTTCATAAGCTTCAGGTTTAATTTCTGCAGCGTCAAAATCAAAATATATATGCTCCATAATAAATATAGCGCCTACTTCTAACGGCTGCTTCAATATATCTTCCGATAATACCCGGACCTCTTTTTTACCTACACTTTTAAGTTTTTGAAGCCAATGAAAGTCATTAAACATAGGGATAGTGAGGCTGTCCTTATATTGCTCCTTCAACTCGCTTATTTTAAGATAGTGGGTTTCGTAACCCTCTTTTTTGACCACCAGGAAGGCATCTTGTCCGCTGCTGTATTCTATTTTGAAATGCCCGTTTTTATCCGACTCAGTGAACCAATTAACACTGTCCGGGAATTCCAGGTGTTCCAGGTCAGCTAAACCCAATTGTACCTGATCTAACGTATGCTGGCTTGAATCACCTTTTACAATAATTCCTTCCAGCAATGAAGCCGGTGTATAATCAAAGTAGTAGATATCGTCACAGCAATTGGGGTTTGATACCGACTTGCTACCGGTGCGATTTGAGACAAAAGTGCCGTTCTCAAGATATTTTCTCCAGCTAAAATAGGTGTCATCATAACCAGAGTTGATGGCTTCAAGGTTTACGGGGCGTTTCCAACTTTTTAGCGAGCCATACGATTTGAAAATGTCATAACCGCCTTTACCAAAATGAAAGTCGGAGCTAAAATAAAGTTCATTGGTCTCGTAGTGATAGAATGGCGTGATCTCATTCCCCATGGTGTTTATGGCAGCACCACAGTTTACAGGTGGGGTCGTTTTATCCATTAGCGAATACCATATGTCATTACCTCCCCTGCCGCCCGGGCGGTTTGATACAAAATACAATACTTCCTGATTTTTTCTTCTGTATCGCCTGACTCCAAAAGCCGGTTGGGTATTGGTGTAACCGGTTTTGTTAATATCATATTTTAATTTGACGGGCTTCGTCCAGACTTTACCTCTTTTTTCACTGAGATATATAGCACACCTTACTTCCTGGCGTCTGTTTTCCTGGCAATAGGTAAAGGCAAATTTACTTCCATCAGCAGAAAAGGTGCCATTTGCCGTATGGTACAATTCATGTGAAAACGATTCAAATTCGACAGGGTCACTCCAGCCTTTCTTACGGTCCGTGAGGAATATTCTGTTGGGTTGGTAAAAAGCCCCATCGTTAGTGAGCAAAGTGTCTGACTTGAGTGATGTAAAAAGCATCCGGTTATCGTCCATCCATACCGGGCCAAAATCCGAATATCCTGAGTTTATGGTCAATGGAGAGATCACGTATTCATTTAAGATTGTTTTATCGGCTGCTTTCATTCGTAAATCACATGCCCTTAGTTGCTGATTCGCCATTCTCTTCATAGCCCTGAAATCCGCCGCATTTGGTCTGAGTCTGATAAAGTCAAAGAAAAGCTTCCTTGCCTGTTCGTATTTTTCTTCTGCCATAAGACTGGAGGCGTTGTAGTAGAAGGCTTTATAATATTTATTTCTGAGCCCTTTTTTATGTTCTATCAGCTTCATCAATCGTTTGTAGGCTGATAACGCTGCCGTATGATTACGTGAATGATGATGTGCATTTCCCAGGTTATACCAGACCTGAGGATCTGTTGGGTGACTTGCTGCTTTTGATTCCAGAAGTGCAGCGGCGCTGTAGTAGTCATTTTGAGTAAAAAACTGCTTTACAGTGCGATCATGGATGCCCTGGGCATTCAGGGGATGGTTAACACCACTGGTGATGAATAAAAAAAGGCTAATACTTAATATTATACACCTCATACTTTTCTCAAAAAAACCTGCATGGAACTGTTCGGGTACCTGATCCTGCTACTTTGAAACCCCTAAAACTCAGAGTAACCTCAATACCCCCCGGACGACTCAGCCCATTAATTTCCCTTAGGGTGTTTAAAGGTTGGGACACAAAGTCATAGCTTACGTTGATATCATAGTTTTTATAAGACAATCCAGCGTAAGCCACGTAGGCCACATCCATCTGGCGAAATAAACCCAGAGATAACATAACTCCTTTTAAATGAAACGGCGTATAATGACCAATAACCCCCAACATTAGTTCAGACGCATTAGACTGTGATATGACTTGCACATGAGATTCTAATCTGACCCTGGAAGAAACACGGTAATTGTAAAACCCCCTGGCGAGCCACTCCGAATGCTTATAGTCGCTGGAATCACTTTCGCTGATAAAGTTTTCCTGTTCCGGAATAAAGCCAAATGAAGCCAGGGAAGCACCCAATTCTGTTTTAGGATTAAGCAGAAAACTATAGGAGATACTACTACCTAAATCCAGGTTTTTAATGCGGTCGTTCAGAAAAGATTCTCCACTGGACATATCAGGATGAAGTAAAAAGCCTTGGTATTGACTTTCAAAAATCAGGGAACTATAGTCTACGGAAGAGAACTTATAATCGATATTGATCCCGAAGGATATTTTGTGTCTTTCCTGAAAGTCAGGATTGATGTGATAGGCCAGGGCGATACCGACTTGCTGATTTTGCATAAGATCACTGCCTAAATGATCATCTAAAAGATATATGCCAAAACCCCATGAGTCCTGTGTGGAAAAAACATTCCCCATGCGGACATCACCGCTTATGGCAAACGTGCTAAACTCTGCATCTATGCTTTTCCATTGTTGACGATACAGTGCATTCAGGCGATAGTCATAGTTGCCATTGCCGGTTTGAGACGGATCTGAATACAGTGGAAAATTGAAATATTGCGTGAAATTGATATTCTGACTTTTTGTAGCGTATGCAAATGCCATCTGGATAAATAACAGAAGAATACATTTTATCTTCATCTTATCAAAGTTATGTTCTTCTTGTAGTTGAACTGTTTACCGTATGCGCCGGTGGCTTTGACCTGCGCGAGGTAAACACCCGAAGGTTGAAGTTGACCGTGATATGTGCCGTCCCATGCGGCATCCAGATTACCGCTGCCGTTGAACACAATTAGTCCGTTTCTGTCATAAAGTTTGAAGTCTATCAGATTATCAATACCTTGATGAATAAGTCTGAGCACATCATTCAGATCATCACCGTTCGGGCTGAAAGCTGTTGGGAGTTCCAGGTAAACATTCAGGTCAAGTAAAATTTCCAGCGTATCCGTGCAGCCTACTGAGTTAACTACGGCATGAACTAACGGATAACGGTCTATGGCCGTATAGGTATGTATCGGGTCTTTTTCATAGGAAATAGTGCCGTCTCCAAAATCCCAGTAGTAATCTGTTATCGTTCCCTCGGAATCGTCAAAAAATGTTGTTGGCTTGAATGCTTCAACAAAAGTGGTCATGATGTCTATTCTTGCAATGGGCGCTTCTTTGACGAAGACTTCATTCGTCACAGTATCTTTGCAACCGAGTGAAGAAGTTGCCACAAGGCTTACAGGGTGTAATCCCGGGTCTGGAAAAAAGAAAGAAGCATTTTCCGAATCTGAAGTTGAACCGTCCGGAAATAACCATTGATATGCCTGTATATCTCCATCTCCGGGTAAAGAAGTATTTACAAAAGTGGCCGAATTTCGCGCGCATATCGTGTCGTAGGTAAATGCCGTTTGCGGCGGCATCAGAACATTCACTGTTTTGCTGATCGAGTTTTCACACCCTGAAAAGCTGTTGAAAACAGTTAATGTTACATCGTAATTGCCACCTTTATCATAGATATGCTCGGTTAGCGGAATCGGAACCTGACCTTCGATAAAACTTCCATCACCAAAATCCCACCGGTAGTCTGTTATGTTCTCCAGGGTATCCCGAAAAACCTCGGTAATGATCAGGGGAGCGTGAGGGCATATCCCTGTTTCTCCCTCAAAATCCGGCACCACCAGCCGATCGATAAATTGATTTATGACTCTTCTTGTTTCGCAGCCCTGGTCGTCGGTAACGGAAAGTTCAATCCGGTAATTACTGCGCTCGGTAAAAGTATAGCTGCTTGTAAAAGCTTCAACGGTCTGACTCGTTCCTTTTTTAACATTTATAAACTCCCATTTGGCTGAAACGATGTTATCGTCCGTTTCAAAGGCAAACTGCACTTCCTCATCTCTGCAATACCTGTTAAGGTCTGTTGTTATAGTCACGTCAGGTAAAGGGTTCACCTCAACTCTTTGTTGAAAATCAGCGAAGCAGGTATCAGTGGCGAATGGATTAAAGTTGTATTGCACATTATATGAAACGTCATATGACCCACTGGCCGGATAGGTATAGCTGATGTTTTTGGAAGATAAAATAAGCCCGTTATCCAGGTCCCAGCTTTCACTGTTAATATGAGTGCCAGATACTCCTGTCCCGGTAATGGTCTCATTAAGGCAGATCTCCCCTGATGCCGGACTTACAGAAAAGGCATTATCTATACCGGTATTGTAAACGGGCCATTTAAGTGTTGTGGAGCAACCGTCTGAGTCATTTACAGTGAGGGTAACTATATAATTTCCTTCTGAACTAAACCTGTGGGTTGGGTTAGTTAAGTTGGATGTATTCCGGCTACCCGAAGCAGGGTCACCAAAATCCCATTGCCATTGTGTAAGTGTATTGGTAGCGGAAATGGATCGATCCAGGAATGCTACCGTATCGCCTTTTTGACAGTAAGGTTCGTAGTTGAAAAGTGTTTCCAGTGGATAGGTGACGGTCAGCTGCCTTGTGTCATAACAGGCACTGTCATCGGTTACAAGGACCCTGTAAGTTCCTGGGACATTTATCATGATGTCCTCCGAAGTGATGGACGTAGGCTGATTGTCTGTAAACCACTGATATCGCAACTTACCGTTCCCTGGATGGAGAAGTTCTGTTTTAATCAGACTGTCGGGAGAACTGCACACCAGGTAGAAGTCATTGGGAATAATATTGAGATTCGGGCTTTGTAAGACTTTCGTGCTTTCTGTTGTAGACGAAAAGCAACTAAATTCATTTTTCACCTTTACCTCTGCAGTATAGGTGCCGCCGGTTGTATAAGCATGAGGTATGGCATTGCACGTTATTGCCGGAAGAGGCACACAGTCGTCGACAGTACCGTCACAGATTACTTCAGGGCGGACTATACAGGTATCAATAGCACCGTCACCAAAGTCAACGATCACTTCAGAAAATGAATTACATGGATCGGTATTTTTTGGAAATACCAAAACGGTAACAGAAGAAGGTGATGAACATCGGCCGACAATTGAAACATTGACAGCAGGAGGTTCACATATTTTAATGTCCTTTGAAATGGTATATGTACAAGGTGCCGGGGCATCGTCTTTCACCGTAAGCTTTACGGAATATCTGCCGGAAGCCGTATATGTATGCCTGGGGTCTTTGCTGGTAGATGTTGTCCCATCTCCAAAATCCCAAAGCCAGGAGGCGATGTTTTTGGTGGAGGAATTATTAATGGTAGTATCGGTAAAGGCAGTGGTTAGCCCGAAACATAAAGAATCCGCTTTGAACCCTGGTAAAAATTCGGGAAATAGAGTAATGCTATCTTTTGCGACACATCCTGTTATGTTGTCGTTAATGGTGAGAAAATACTGGCCAATCCCTGCGTTGAGAGAGGTTCCGAATGAACCGTCATCCCAGGCATAGGTATAATCACCACTTCCTCCGGAAACGGTTGGGGCAAGTAAAACCCGGGCATTGCAATTCAAAGGAAGGTCGGCGCCAAGGTCAAATAGTGGTAGGTTAACATATATTTGATAGGTTTTAGTAGTAATACCGGGTTCCGGGCACTTGTCATCTGACACGCTAACAACGAAGGAGTAAATGCCTACGTCACTTGTTGTAGTCCTCCATCTGAATCGTCCCAGGGGTACTGTACTGTTATTATTGGCCACTTGAAAAACTCCGGGATCTCCACTCAACAGCTCCATTTTAAGAGGTACTACATCATCATCCTGAGCGAATATTTCAAGACTAATGGAGTCTCCTGCACAAACACTGATGGAGTCAGTATTTATGCTGGTAAAGTCAGATAAAACCGGCAGGTTGTTACTACAATCTATGGTAGTCATTTGTATGGCCCTTTTTACCCATCCTATCAGCTTTCCGTTTCTGTATTCCTCTACTTTAAAATCCGTAATACCTATTTCTAACATATTGGCCTCAAACATTAAGTCACCGGTGTTTGCGGACAAGTCAGGGGTAGATGGAAATGTCAGAAAATTTTGTTCATTATAGCCCGTCTTAAAAACGACATCCATATTATAATCACTTTTAGGAGTTACCAGCGAATATCTTAACACATCTCCATCCCTCTCCTCTGTCGCATTATTTAACGTTTGTGGTGAATTGATACATGCAGTAATTACCGCTGAATTGCTAAAAGAGGGTGAATTATTACAGGATACATCCAGGTTGTTCAGTGAAGCATCCAGAAAAAAGTCTTCTTCCTCCGGTAGCAATAATGTAGTGATCTGCTCACTTCTGGCGGAGCGTTTCCAGAAAAAGCGCCAATCCCCGGCCCTCGGTTGACCGCTGAGATTAACGGTCCCCTCATAAAGCACCTTTTCTACGCCACGGGCACCTCCTCCGGAACAATCTGTAAGTAACGCATCACAAAACAGGGGTACCTCCTGTTGAGAAATTTTGAATACATTGAATGAAAGGGGAGATTCAGGAACTATATTTAACTCTGTGGCATAGTACCGAATAGGATAAAATGATTCCAGCACTGCTTCAGAACCACATTCTGAATAGACAGTTAAACTAAATTTGTAGTTGTTTCCTCCGAGACAGTTATATGTCAATTCGCCCCCTATAATGTGCGTGGCATACAAGCTGCTTATATTGAGGGTGAACAAAAAGAAAGCAAAGCCACCTAAACGATAAAAGGACTTCATGGAAACCAACTACTTTAACCTCAAATAAAGTACTTTTTAAGTAAATAGGAGCCTGTTTTGGTTATTTAATGACCAAAATTATACATTGTAAAAATTGTATTTTACGCTGTTCAAGTTTGGCCTCATCGTTCCAATTCTCTATAAGAATTTGACTTTCAGATACTTTGGGCTAATAAAGCCCTGTACATTTTCATTGAGTAGCGTATTTGTTTTTTTAATAAATGCGTGTAAAAATCACATCCGGAAAGAAGCGACTCAAAGGCCCGGGTTTATAACGGTTTAACATGCTTTAACACCGCTTACCCTTTTTTTATATTTTATCGCATTTGTTTATCGTTTTTAATATTAAACAAACACAAATAACATCTTACCGAGAGGCATATTGAAATAAAATACTACAGCTCAAAATAACACGATCAGGAAATAACAACATCCAAGAGCGATATGGTGAACGTATCGCTCTTTTTATTCACCCGTTCTTCATACAATAAGAGATTAGTTTTGTTATTTTGCTTTTTTATTGCTTTTCAGAATGGAATTAAAGAACAACGTTTACAAAATACAAGGCCTTAATGTCAAGGATATTGCGCGCAAGTTTGGTACTCCTTTATATGTATATGATGCAGATAAAATCGTTAGTCAGCTTCAATCTTTGAAGAACGCTTTCTCTGAGCAAAACATCCGTATTAAGTATGCTGCAAAGGCGCTTACCAATATTTCTATTCTGAAATTAATGAAAAAGCATGGGGCTGGAGTAGATGTAGTGTCTGCCCAGGAAGCAGATATTGCTCTTGCAGCCGGCTTTGAGCCACAGCATATCCTGTTTACACCAAATTGCGTGTCTTTTGAAGAGATCCAGGAGGCAGTGGATAAGGGGCTAATGATTAATATAGATAACATTTCCATACTCGAGCAGTTCGGTCATAAGTATCATGATAAGGTCCCTTGTTGTGTGCGGTTGAACCCTCATATCATGGCAGGTGGAAATACCAAGATATCTACGGGGCATGTGGATTCGAAATTTGGAATATCCATCTATCAGCTACCTCATTTGTTACGCGTCATCAAATCAAATAATATCAATGTTACCGGATTACACATGCATACCGGCTCCGATATACTTGATGCTGAGGTATTTCTTAAAATGGCTGAGATACTCTTTGGGCTTGCACAGGATTTTCCAAATTTGCAGTTTATTGACTTTGGGAGTGGTTTCAAAGTAGGCTATAAAGAGGGGGACATTACTACGAATGTTTATGACCTGGGCATGAAACTCGGAAAGGCCTTTGATAATTTTTGTAATGCATATGGCCGTAAATTGGAAATGTGGTTTGAGCCGGGTAAATACCTCGTGAGTGAAGCGGGGGTGTTATTGGTAAAAGTCAATGTGATCAAAACTACTCCGGCTACGGCCTTCGTAGGTGTGGACTCGGGTATGAACCACCTGATGAGGCCAATGATGTATGATGCCTATCACGAGATCGTTAACATTTCCAACCCGAACAGCATACAGCGTGTGTACACGGTAGTAGGATATATCTGCGAAACGGATACATTTGGCTGGGACAGAAAGATCCACGAAGTGCGCGAAGGAGATCTTCTGGCAATTAAAAATGCCGGTGCTTATGGCTTTTCTATGGCGTCCAATTACAATTCCAGGTATCGGCCTGCCGAGGTGCTGGTGTATAATGGAGAAGCTCATTTAATTAGAGAACGTGAAAATATGGAGGATATATTGAGAAAGCAGGTGGTGCTGGACCTGGATTAGGCCTTCCTGAAGGTATTTTTGACCTGATGCAACTTCTGTTGTGTCATTCTCCGGTCTTGCTGGCTTAAGTGCTTTTTAAAAAGATTGATGCATTACCCTGAACCTTTGCCGGAATAAAACGCTTCAGACAGGGTATGAAAATATGGATTGTCATTAAGAGCTGGTTTCTTGGCTTCAAGAATGGCCTCTTCAGCTATATATCTTACAAAAGCTGTTTTTAATTTTGATGTACAGGAAGAAGTCCTACGATTTCTTCCAGAAAAGCAAAAGTTTCTGATCTGACAGAAGATAAGTCCTTTGAGGTAAAGTGAGAAGCTATCACATGGTGTCCGACATTAGGAAAGGCCACTTCTCTTTTTTTGTCATCCGGAGTGCCTAATTGATGGAACATCTCTTTCATAGCTACCACCGAGACAGTGCTGTCCATGGCAGCATCACTTTTATAATAATATCCTAAAAAGGTTGGTTGGTTAATGTGTTCAAACGTTTCTTTGGTCATGGTGGCATCCAGTAGTATACGAAGTTGCACAGCGGCTTCCAGCCTGTATTTATTAGTCCAGAAATTTGCTCTGCCACTATCCAGTTCCCATTGGTTATAGTCGCCACCTACTACCATACGTGCTATTTGCAATCCCCACGGTTTAGACAGTAGCTTGGCTGCGGGATCAAAAATATCAATGTTGGGAGAGTACAGTATGATAGCGGCGATATCAGGGTCATTTTGGGCCAGGTATAGACCTAACGTACCACCAGTAGAGGTGGTAAGCAAGATCACTTTTTTGCCCAATTGTTTGGCTATGGCCAGGGATTGTTTCGCAGAATTTACGAGTCCGTCTACCGTGAGATGAAGCATAGGTTCTTCTTCCGTTATTCCATGTCCTTCAAGGCGCGTGAGGAAAAGGTTACAGCCATAACGCCGGGCTATCTCAGTATGAAGTGGTGAACCCTCTTCGTGGCTTGCTGAAAAGCCATGAAGATACACAATGGAGTAGGGTGTCTTTTTGTATTCAGAAGAGTCTGCCCAAATGATCCTGGCATGATTTCCTTGCTTAATACTGGTTAATGCACTTTCTGCCTGGTTAATGCTATCTTCGAGGTATTTCAGGTCAGAGGAAACCATGGCGGGAGCTGTAGTTAATACCGGGTTTTCACCTTTGGGCCCAAGGAAGTAGACCAATGCCAGAACAATTATCACTGCCGCCAACCATTTTAATACCTTCATACTATAAATTTTAATTGCCAATAATTAACTGATCCAACGCTTGTTTATTGTAAACTTCTGATCTGTGTAAGTTAAAGATAATGAGTTTTTGCTTTTCAACGGAACCATTTTGTATTCATACAAATACCGTCCATACTCAATTTTGAGAAGTACAGAAAGCGCCTCTTGTTATTTGTAATGTAATGATCTCAGGTTCAATGATCCCATTGACCACGGCCGGATCCGAGAGAATTACGTTGTTTAAAAGCTTGCCTTTCATTATCATAATACCCCCGTCATCATTGTCAAATAACCCTTCCCAGAGCACATTGCCGGTTTTTATAATTTGGTCAAGGTGGTCATCATGTTTGCGGAATAATTCAGGAGCATCCTGTATGTTAAATTTAGCAATATGTGTTGTATAATGGATAATCGTCAACTCCTCAGCTGGTGAAGAGGTATCATTTGGAGGACATAAATGGCCAGTGCGTTGTGTCAAAGGAAGCAGTTCAACATGATACAATCTGGTTTTGAGTACCGGGTTAGTGGATAACCATGTTTCAGCCTGTGCAACAGAATGTGTGTTTAACAAGTATAACTGCCTTTGGTCTTTCAGGTAGCCTGAAAGCAATAACTGTCCATTCCGGCTCAATTCGGCCTGATAGGCTTCATGTACTTTTTGGACACTGTCAAAAGACATAGTAGCCCGGTTGAACGACGCCGTATCGGGAGAGAACATGGCGAAAATAGATTTATCCTGGGCCATCAGGCTAACCTGCACTACTATGGACAGCATTATAGCCATCGTAATTTTCACCTGTTAAAGCTTTTGAGTACATGGGCTAATTTAAACAGATCTTCTTCCGTATTATAAAGGTGTGGCCCGACTCTGATGGCATCGCCACGTACTGAAACGTAGACACCGGCCTTGGATAAGGCTTCTTTCAATGCTCTTTCATCTACCGGGATTAAAGGACGTATACCAAATAAATGATTGCTTCTGTAATTAAGGTCTTCTACCCAAAACCCAGCTGCTTTTATATCTGATAGCACGGAGGTAGTGATGTTCTTACAATAGGTCTGTATATTTTCCGGTTTCCATTCGTTAAGCTTTTCAAGCGCTTTAAGAAGCATAGGCACTAATATGAAATTGCTTTGCTCTCCTACACCATAGCGAAGGGCATCTGTCCGATAGGTTTCCTGGTAGTTTACCAAACCTGCAAAATCCTCACTTCCTAACCGGTTGATCCAGTTTTCTTCTATGGGTACACCACTGTCAAAATAAGGTCCGTAATAGGCCAAACCAATACTGTACGGGCCTAGTAGCCATTTATATCCTGCACAGATGAGTGCGTCGGGTTGTAATTCCTGTATGTCAAAAGGTAAAGCACCCACGGATTGGGTACCATCTATGATCAGGAGCGCTTCAACATCACTTGAACGTCTTCTTATATCTTTCAAATTGAACAATGTGCCGTCTGCCCAGTGAACATGTCCCAGCGCTACTGCTTTGGTTCGGGTGTCAATACTTTCCTGTATACGTTCATTCCATATCTTGCCCCTTCCGTTCACCTCTTCAGGAGCTTGTACTACTCTTAATTCAGCCTTGTGTTGATGACATAGCTTTTGCCAGGAATAATAGTTACTGGGAAATTGTTCGCCAGTTACCACTATATTATCGCCATTCTCCAGTTTAATGTTTCTTACCACGTTGGCAATGCCATAAGAAACCGATGGAATAATTGCAATTCTTGAAACCTCTGATGTGTTAATAAGTTGGCCAAATTCTTTCCTTACCCTTTCCGTATGGTTAAAGAAATCGTCGGGATATATCGAAGTTGGGTCGGCCTTCCTCTTTAAATTGAGTATTCCTGCTTCTTCCACGCACTTCATTTGAGGAGACATATAGGCACAGTTGAGATAGGTAATGTCGTCCGGAAGTTGGAATTCGGGTTTTTGAGAAGTTAGCATTTACTTGGATTCACTTATTTTTTTTAATTGATGTAATACGATGCCCAGTTGCTTGCCAAATTTAAATTTGACCATAGCGCCAAAGATCCAACCTATGAATAGTTTTGGGAACAGATGTAACTCTACCCTGAGGTCCGTCTTATCATGTACGGGCTTCAGAATATAATATACAAATAACTGACGTATAAATGGCGTACCCATCACTTCTTCCCCATATACCAATGTACCTTCTTCAAACATATTGGTTACCGTCTGAAATTCGGCCTGTCCTACCGGGAACAGGCAAGTATGACGTGTTCCTACCCTGTTTACACGGTTTTCATCATATTCAAGCTTTTCCACACCTTTATTCCAGAGTAACCGTACATCCAGATTCATGATGAGCTGATACACTTCATCAACAGGACGGTTAATGGTTATCTTTCTTGTGAGGGGACGGTTCACTTTGGGTGGTAAAACCGGCTTTTGCGGCGCTGGAATTTCTTGCTTCAAATCTGTGATTATGGTGTAATAGTAGTTCACCTTGCCTATTTGAGGGTATTCGCAATTTCCTTGAGTAATTGGCCATGTTTCCCGGTGCTCTGAAATGAATCTTGAAGCATATTTTTCACTAAAAAGGATATACTCACGTGCTTCTACCTGATTTTTAAGTAGTCTATGACTGAGTACCACCTCTGCGCCAAAAGGTTTGGAGCGGTTTAATACAGTTGTAAAACCTATTTCTCCCTGGTGCACAATAAATTTCAAGGATAGGTCATTCACTGTGGTGCAGGCCCCGCATCGACAAATTCGCCTGGCTTCATACTCTTTTAAATGGGAATGAAAGGCGATAAACATTTGTTTGGCCTGCTCAAAAATGGCTGCTTCATCGGGTATATGGTTTTCCCGATAAAATAGAATAGCATCACCCTCTATTTCCGAGACTTTCATTTCCAGCTTATTGGATTTCACCAATATTTCTAACAGCTCAGAAATGATATGCTGGCTATGCTTGATCTCCGTTTCATTCACGAAACGTGTAAAACCGGTAATGTCAGGTATAAATATTAAAGAATCTGAATTGCTATTCAAAATCGCAGATCTAATGAATCCCTTAAATGGATATCAACTTTACTATTCTTAGCCCAATAAGGGGTGTAAAGACTTTTATTCAATTCCGCAGAAGTGGTGAGTGTTTTTCCTCCTGCTCCGTTGTATGTATCTTCCCAGCGTAGTATTTGATAAGGAAAAGCCTTCTGAAATGTAATGTTCAATGTACGTTTACTTTCCTTGAACTTCACCAGATACCGGAACGTATCATCGTTTTCCGAAAGTTCGGCAGACACGTTTTGTACTTCCAGTTCTTTATGTGTCAGGCGTGTATAAAAAAGGCCCGGTATCATTTGAAATTCGCCTGTCGGTAAAGTTTTATAGTCAATTCGTATCCGGTTGAAGATCTCATCTTCCATAAAGGCATGTTTCATAGTGAAGGTATTATCCCCTTCCTGTTCGAAATAGGAATAGGCGTTTACTTTATACTCGTCTTTGTTCAAATTCATTTGCGTGAAAACATGTCCGCACCATTCCTGTACGGATGTGGTAACTTTTAATGTTTTCGTATGATGATATGTATCTATAGGCGTGAATGATGACAGCATCATTGAATAAGGATAGATACCTGTGTTGAACTTCTTCGTATAATTAAGTTTCATAACGGATACATTGTCGCTACCCGCCTTGTCCGGATAATCCAGCTTTACCTGTTTGGAGTTCGAAAAAGGCTCTGTAACAAAGATGAGTACTGCATCTCCTTCATGAATTTCACCATAACGCGATTGCTTTAGCTTGTAAGAGCTGACTTCCGCTTTCCCGGTATACCAATACTGGCCAAATTCCTCATCTGCCACAGTAGACACCGATGGTGGTAAAGAAGTGCTATTGGCAGATTTTTGACAGCCATAAAAGGTTAGGGAAGAACCTATTATTATGCTGCCGATTGTGAATATGTAACGTATATTTTTATCCATAATCATTTAATAAATGTGTTTCTAGTTTACTTGTAACAAGCCATCTTGACAAAACATTCTTGAAATCACTGTCGTCAGGCTTACAATAAGCTGAAACACAATTTCAAGTTATCGGTTATAGTCGAAAAAGTAAGTTCTTCTTTTTTCAGGGCCTATATACTGGATCACCTTGAAACGGTCTTGATAGGTGTTAATGGCTTTCCCCAGACAACGTGGTGTAGTACTGAAACCCAGCTGATCAAAGACCACATAATCTACCTTGTGCCGGTTAAGTCCGTCAAGCAGGTCGTCGGGGTCCTCAGTATAGCGATAGTTGCACGACGGGTGTTTTGAAAAGAGGTAAAAAAGGTTAGGCTTTCTACTACACACCACTGCTCCTTCGGCAATGTTCGTTTTACTCCATTCAGCCAGCGCAAAAAATTCTGCCCATTGTGGAGAATAATTTTGCCTGGAGGCCTTACTTAATTCCTTAAGAGGAGAGATAAAGAAAAATATGAACACCAGCAAAAATAGTGGGTTGAATTGCACACGCTTTGTGTAGGACTTAGTAAGCTGATTGAGTAATTGATAAAGTCCTGCATAGAATGAGATAAGCAAAATCGGGATCACAGGTACCAGATATCTCGATGAAGAAAAATAATCAGGCCAAATGAATAAAATGAGTATGGTAAAACCCAGGTAGCCTCCTACCAATATACCGGTAGAAGACATTTTTTTAATGCCATAAATGACTATGGCCAAAAAGATCAACCCAATCAACCACTTGGTAACGGTGTTGGTAGTTTCATCTGACAGGTTTATTATGGGCATAATTGCTTCAGGCAATTCTATAGAAAAGATCCGCTGGAAATTGATGATGATCCTTTCCCATAGATCTACCGCGTCTATGTTACCTGACTCAGGGCGGTAATAGTTTTTGCGAAACATCACATTAAGCTGATTACTGCCTCCCATTTGATAGCTTCTGATCTGCCATGGAATAACTCCTAAAATAAACCCGCCAACGGCGGCAATCGAATGCCACCATTTTTTCCTGGTAAGAAAGTATACTACCACACCACCTAACAACGCGACACCAAAAGCACGCATATAAAAGCTGAAAACGATCAGCCCTACAACGATGAAAAAGTATGGGTCCCTGAAAAAAGGTTTCTCCAGTGACATTCTCGTTAAGATGGATAAGGCAAGCAGCGTAAAGAAAGCAAACGGCACTTCACTCATCATTACACTGGAATAGTAAAGTAAATTCGCATTCATCACTATAGCTACTGCTATAAATGCGGCAAGAATATCTTTTCCCGTAAGTCTTTTTATCATGAAATAAGAAAGAAGCCCTATTCCAAGCGTTAATAATCCGTTGAGGATTTTCATTACCTGCATGTCATCAGAGACAATCAGCATAACAATGGATAATAAAAAGGGGTACCCGGGAGGAAAGTGATTGTGAGGTGTTTGAGTAGGTGAAGCGTAATTAACAAATCCTTTGAATTCGGAAAGACCTTTGCCTAAGATGTAGTACGTAGCATTATCTCCTAATATGGCTATTTTCTCATCGTACGTGTTATAGTAAACAACGGTGAATACTACACATATCAATGTAAGGTATATCCATTCTCTTGTTTTCAGAATCACAGCTTTAATGAATTATTTCTTGGCAATTTAAATATAACTGGATTATGTTTTTCAAGTAGCATTGAACTTTTTAAGTTAGCTTCCTGAAATAAAATATATGAGTACTTTAGAATTATCAGTAGTAATGCCTTGCCTTAACGAAGAAGAAACGTTGGGCATCTGTATAGATAAGGCTAAGGGGTTTATGAGCCAAAACAATATTGATGGCGAAGTGATCATTGCCGACAATGGTAGCACTGACCGGTCTGTTGAAATAGCTGAATCGAAAAATGCCAGAGTAATACATGTAAAAGCTAAGGGATATGGAAATGCATTGAGAGGGGGGATTACTGCGTCAAAAGGAAAATATATCATCATGGGAGATGCAGATGACAGTTATGACTTCTCATCGCTGACACTATTCATTGAAAAGTTAAGGGAAGGTTACGGGTTGGTGATGGGGAATCGTTTTGAGGGGGGGATCATGGATGGAGCCATGCCTCCGGTACATCGTTATTTTGGTAATCCGGCACAGTCATTGGTGGGCCGGATGTTTTTTAAGATAGACATTGGAGATTTTAATTGTGGTCTTCGAGGCTTTTCCAGGGAAGCATTCGATCAGATGGAAACGCAAACCACAGGCATGGAATTCGCCTCTGAAGTAGTGGTGAAATCAGCGCTCATGGGTGTGACTATTACAGAGGTTCCTACTATGTTACATCCTGATGGCAGGAGTCGTCCGCCTCACTTAAGAACATGGAGGGATGGCTGGAGAAATTTACGGTTCTTTCTTATGTACAGTCCGGCATGGCTTTTTTTGTATCCGGGAGTTCTGCTCATGTTGTTCGGGAGTTTTATATCCGGTGCTATTCTTTTCAATGGTCATCTGCAAATAGGGCATGTCACACTTTCCGTGCATACGCTACTTTATTGCTCGGCTATGATAATCTTTGGATTTCAAGGAGTTCTGTTTTATGTACTGACGAAGATCTATGTTTATACACATGATCTATTTCCAATAAAGGGTAGTGTATTAAAGCTGTTAAAAGTTTTTTCTCTTGAAGCCGGTATTGTTTTAGGTTTACTGTTCAAGATACTCGGCCTTGTTTTATGGGGTGTTGCATTATATTCCTGGGGAGAAGTGGGCCTGGGCGACCTGAATGTGAGTAAAACTATGCGAGTAGCTATACCCTCGGTAAGCCTGCTGCTTTTTGGTAGTCAGATCCTACTGAATAGCTTCTTCATAAGTATACTTAGATTGAAAAAAGTTGACTAAAGTGCAATCTGCCACAGCAAAGAAAGACAACGCTTTTGCGAGAAAGCTGGTCAACTTTCATCAAAAGGCATCTCATTCTAATCGTATATCTATCCTTTCACGCCTTATAGCCCAGGAAGTAAAAGAGATTTCAGATATTGACGAAAAAACGAACTGCCTGGATGTGGGGTGTGGAGACATGGCCCTTGCAGAACTTGTTTATGCGCAACTTCCCAGCAGCGACTGGCAATGCATCGATGTCTTTGAACTTTCTGATGAGCTTAAGAAGAAGGAGCGTTGGAAAAAGTACAGCACATTCGACGGCCAAAATATCCCATTCCCGGATAAACAATTCAAGGCTGCCCTTTTCTGTGATGTTCTGCATCATGCAGATCATACCATTGATAGTTTGTTAAATGAGGCATCTCGCGTTGCTGATTACGTTATCATAAAAGACCATTTTGAGTATGGTTTTTTTTCACGCCAGTGGTTAAGGGTAATGGATTTTATTGGTAACTGGGGATATGGAGTTAATATTCCAAAAAGATATTTCAGTGAATACTATTTTAAAGACCTGTGCCACCGTCACGACCTGAAAATTGCAAAAATGAAGATCGGTATAAATCTGTATTCGCATCTTCCCTTTGTAAAATGGATTGCAAAACCGAAATGGCAATTTGTTGCTGTTTTGAAAACCTGATGGATCTATAAACCTTTGTTTCCATATTTCATTAGGTTGAATTACGCTTTATCGATTTGTAACTCGCTAAAAGTCTAATTTAATTGGAAAGATGGGCGGCGTATGATATATTAGTCGCTCTAGGATATGTTTTTGGTTTTCAGGTTACTACTGTCATTTTTTACCTATTTATTTTGAAAGGGCCCTTAGTGTGAATAAATCGCTTATATATAAAGGAATAGAGTTTGTGAGAATAAGTGACCTTCCTGAGGACCAGCAAACTCAAATCAGAAATATTGTTTCCGCTGATCTTGTGATCAAAATCAAAACAGACACAGAGCTATTTTCGGATTGCCTCCTGTATAAGGATTATAAACACTGGTTTGAAAGTATCTATACCAGGATGTCGCCGGCGGAAGAAGAGCCTAGTTCAAAAAAGCCACGTAAGATAGGGTTATTAGCGCGGTTGATCCACCGGCTACTCCCAAACACCTAGCGGTACTATTTCGAGGATGTTATTTTCATGGTCTTTGAAGTAGAAAGACTCTTGTCCTGATTTCCAAATCAAGCTATCTATTATTTCAATTCCTTTTTCTTTGATCTGTTCTTTGCAACTTTCGTAGTCCAGCTGAGTCACTTCAAAGGCATAATGCTGATTTCCTTCCGCGTAATGTGGAGGAGGAGAGACCTTATTCTTACTGTCTTTTGGGTTAAAGCAAAGCAATACGGATGCACCTACTCTGAAAAAAATATGTCGTTCAGCTATGTAACTGATCACCTCAAACCCAAGTTTTTCGTGATAGAATATTCTGGCGCCCTCCAGGTCATGAATATAAAGGCAGGTTTCTTTGATCTTGATTACTTCTTTCATGAATTCCAGCTAAATTAATGTGAGATCGTTTGAGAATTTGTCATTAAGATTAATGTATATGCTCAGGAAAACCTAGACCGTTTTTGCAAAACTTATGCGCGACTTTTAAAATCAAACTCTTTACGGCATTAAATAATAGATATATAAAATAAAGTTTATTCACTAATAGACTAAATTTGTCTCCTTTAGGTCAGTCCAAGGTGTGAAAATAGAAGAGCTACTCATTAAGTTCCTTATCTGGAGAATCAAGCATGTTAGTAACAAAACCTTTGTGCTTGTACTTTCAGGACTTATAGGGGCTATCTCAGGACTTGCAGCTGTTATATTAAAAGAAGCTGTTCATTTCCTGGAGAAGACACTCACCAGTGATTTTGATGTCAAATATGAGAACTATTTCTATATAGGGTTTCCCTTGATAGGAATACTCATTACTGTACTCATTTCGGAATTTATCTTTAAGGAAAGGCTAGGGCACGGTATTACACAAATACTTTATGACATCTCCAAAAGGTCAGGGGTGATTAGAAAATCCAGGATGTACTCGCGAATGCTGACCAGTGCCATTACCGTAGGCTTTGGAGGCTCAGTGGGTTTGGAGGCTCCTATTGTTGTCACCGGATCGGCTATTGGCTCCAACGTGGGACGGCTGATGCATATGAACTATAAGAAACGGACGCTACTTATAGGTTGTGGTGCAGCCGGAGCGATTTCAGCCATATTCAATTCACCCGTGGCAGGAGTTATCTTTAGCATGGAAGTCATCTTAGCGGATGTAACTATATCTATGTTCATTCCGCTTTTGATTTCTACTGTCACAGGCGCACTTATCTCACTGACGTTATTAGGTGATGACGTCCTGTTTTCATTCCGCCTGGTAGACAGCTTCAAGGCCTCGGAAACACCCTATTATATTTTACTGGGAATTATCTGTGGACTGGTATCCGTATACTTTACACGAGCTACTTACAAAATAGAATCCATGATCTCGAAAGTTAAAAATGCCATAGGACGAGCGCTGGTGGGAGGTATTTTGTTAGGGATCATTATTTTTGTGTTTCCACCCATATATGGGGAGGGGTATAGCACTATAAAACTATTGCTGGCAGGACGTGAAGAAGAGATATTCAACACCACTCTTTTCTTTGGTGAGATAGATAATGTATTTCTCCTGCTCATCTTCATTTTTGGCGTGTTACTTATTAAACCAGTAGCATCTGCCCTTACTATTGGAGCCGGAGGCAGTGGTGGAATATTTGCTCCTTCATTATTCCTGGGAGGTGTGACCGGCTTTTTGTTTGCTGCTTCTGCTAACGTTGCTTCCTTAGGAAAACTGAGTACCAGCAATTTTACGTTGGTAGGTATGTGTGGAGTAATGAGCGGCGTGTTATCAGCCCCTCTGACGGCCATATTCCTTATTGCCGAAATTACCAGTGGCTATGAATTGTTCGTTCCATTGATGCTAGTATCGGCCATATCCTATAGCACCAGTTCATTTTTTGAAAAACACTCTCTGTATACGAAACATCTTGTCGAACGTGGGGACCTGATCAAATATGATAAAGACCGACAAGTGTTAAGCCAGATCAATCTCTACAAAATAATTGAAAACGACTTACTTATTGTTCAACCTGAAGCTACTTTGGGAGAGTTGGTAGGATTAGTCAAGAAGTCAAAGCGTAATATTTTTCCTGTTGTGAATGATAAAGAGGAGCTGCTCGGAGTAGTGACATTAGATGATATAAGAGATATAATGTTTGATGCTGAGGCACAGGCGAACACACGTGTGAAAACGTTGATGAGCGCTCCACCGGCCAGCGTGCAGCCTCATGAAAATATGCAATCAGTGATGAGCAAGTTCCAAACCAGTGGAGCGTGGAATTTACCGGTAATTGAAGATGGTAAATACAAAGGGTTTTTATCTAAATCCAGAATTTTTAATACGTATAGAAA
Organism: Fulvivirga sp. M361; assembly: GCF_007097395.1. GTDB lineage: Bacteria > Bacteroidota > Bacteroidia > Cytophagales > Cyclobacteriaceae > Fulvivirga. Next base: position 39,038 of record NZ_VKDC01000010.1, on the reverse strand, counting down.
TAAACTTATCAGCTATCAACAGGAGTAATCACCTTACTTCACAGGTCATTTTTAGTTTTTCTTAAAAAGAATATAAACAGTTTTGTAAAATCATTGGAAATGTCCGAAAAGTAGGCTAGTTTTTTGAGCATTAGGGAGTTGTCCACAAAGTGTACATTGAATTTTTGTCATTTAAAATACTGATAATCAACGATTTATGTATCAATGATTTCGGTCTGTGGAAAACTTTGTCAAATTGTGGAAAACTTTTCATTGACATTTTCAAATCTTTATTTTGTCTAATTGACTCCTTTTCTCAGAATCAGATAAGCTCGTTTGGAACGCAAATCTTACACGAATTTAGATATGTTTTTAGTATAGGTTTTTGAGGAAAAATTAACTTGAGTTAACGAGCTACATCTGTAATGGGCGTTATCTCTACTTTACTTAAGTTTTACCTCAATTTGAACTTAATATTAAGCCGTGATATACACTTCATTGGCACATGTATCAATTGAATTTCAGCAATATAAGAATAGTACAATTTTAATTCAGCCTTATATCATCACTTTTCTCGCACTTGTTCCTCCTTACAATTTAAAGACTTCATCCGTTAGAAAATCAGCCGCCTTTAAAAATTTTCGCTCAGAGTAAACCAAATGCTGGGTCTAAACGTATTGTTCATATGATAAAAAAAATCACATTTATTGCAGGGATATTCTTTGCAATGTTTTTCGATGTAAACGCCCAGGAATCCGTAGAGATCATAAAGTTTGACAGACTGGAATCGCTTATCAACGATAAGGAAGGAAAAGTAAAGATCATTAACTTCTGGGCTACCTGGTGCGGGCCATGCGTGAAAGAGCTACCACACTTTGAAGCTGCCCGTGAGGAGTTTTCAGGCAAGGTCTCGGTCAACCTGATAAGTCTGGACTTTGCCGATCAACTGAGTAAGGTCAATCGTTTTGTACAAAAAAAGGCGTTAAAATCAGACATTTACCTACTGGATGAAATAGACTATAACTCCTGGATAGACAAAGTAGATAAAAGCTGGACGGGAGCAATACCTGCTACACTTATCATCAATGAAAAAACCGGTGAAAGAAAATTCGTTGAAAGTGAGTTGGAAGAAAAGGAACTTTATAGCTTGATCCAGGATTTTCTGTCTAAGTCATGAGTTTAGTTTTCTTTTATGATTTACATGTGAAAGTTCTATTTGATATTACTTGAATTGATTTTTAAAAACCAAATTATCCAGATATATGAAAAAGCTTAGTCTCATCTTAACCGCATTTGCGTTCATTTTTACCTTTGCCGGCAAACCTGTAACAGAAGGTTATGAAGTGGGAGATACTGTAAAGGATTTTAAACTTAAATCTACCAGCGGCGCTATGGTCTCGATGGCTGATTTTGAGGAAGCAAAAGGGTTTATTGTGATATTTGATTGTAACACATGCCCCTATTCCAAAAAGTATCTGACCAGGATCAAGGCGCTTAATAAAAAGTATGCGGATGACGGGTATCCCGTCTTAGCCATCAATTCCAATGATCCTAAAAAGTCACCGGGAGATACTTATGACGAGATGATGAAGTATGCGAAGAAAAATAAGTACGCCCATGCATATTTGTACGATGCCGACCAGACGGTAGCTAAACGTTTTGGAGCGACTAATACTCCCCAGGTTTTTCTACTGTCCAAAAATTCAGGGAAGTATGTGGTAAATTACATTGGTGCTATTGACAATAATACCAGTGATGCCGCCGCCGCTGATAAAAAATATGTAGAAGATGCCGTAGAGGCTTTGCTCAAAGGAGAAAAACCACCTGTTACTAAAACAAAAGCGATTGGTTGCACAATAAAATGGAAAGCTTCTTAACAACTATTTAATAAAATCAGGATCAACCCGTCCGATACGCTAAGTCGGACGGGTTTTTTAGTTCATGTGCACTATGCTAAAGCCTACCGTTGACCATCTGCCGGAATTCTTTAAAAAATACATTGCTGGTATAGCGTATGATGACCTCATTCCAGCGCTGATCCAGAGTGGTAATGAAACCATTGACCTTTTCAAAACCATTCCGGAGACCTCCGGTGACTATCGCTATGCCGAAAATAAGTGGTCTGTTAAGGAAGTTATAAACCATATGATGGATGCTGAGCGTGTATTCTCTTACCGTGCATTGACTTTTTCAAGAGGAGACCGAACTGAACTGCCAGGTTTCGATGAAAACGCATGGACTCCTGCTGCAAATGCCGGCAGCCGGCATTTGTATAAACTCAGTGCGGAATATGCTAACCTCAGAGCCTCCACCGTTGACCTCTTTGGCAGTCTTACTGAAACTATGCTTAAAATGAGCGGTACCGCCAGTGGTGTTAAACTGGATGTGGTAACCCTGGGCTTTCTGATTGTAGGCCACGAGACCCATCATAGAAGAATACTGGAAGAGCGGTATTTTTCTAAGTGAGGTCAGTTTCGTAATTTTCCTCGGATGAGGATAACCGAGCTCTTATTGATCATTACGCTAGCAGGCTGTGTATCTGTTAAAAACAGGAATATAGTACGGCAGTTGGATCAATTAGGGGAGGATTTTCAGGAACATACAGGGTTTTACCTGATGGACCCTTCCACAAATGAAATATTAGTGGATTTTAACGGGGCCAGGTATTTTACTCCAGCCTCCAATACAAAAATATTTACGATGTATGCGGCTTTGGAACTATTGGGAGAATCCCTTCCGGGGCTTTACTATAAGCAAACCGGGGACAGTTTAATTTTTTGGGGTTCCGGGGATCCTGCCTTTTTATATCCTCTTTTACCTCAAGGCGGTGTTTTTCAATGGCTGTCAAATTCTTCCAAAAAGCTATACTATTCACCTTCAAATTTTTACGAAGACGCCTTTGGACCTGGCTGGGCGTGGGACGACTATAATTACACCTATTCAGTAGAACGTACCCCTTTTCCGATGTATGGCAACGCATTTGTATTGAAAAAGAAAGCTCAGGAAGCCTACCTGGATACAAATCAACCCTATTTCAAACGTCATGTGTGGTTGGGCGATTCTACACAAGAAGAGACCGTTATTGTACGTGATATTGGTACGAATAAAACAACGTACTTTCCGTCTGGTAACATGAAGGCCTTTGAGCATGAGATCCCATTCAGATATGATGATCACATGATCACAGCTATGCTGTCTGATACACTCAAAAAAGAAGTTGGACTGGTTTTTCGCCCGATCCCTGAAGATCATTCTGCAATTTTGAGTATTCCTACTGACAGTGCGCTCAAAGTGATGATGCAGGAAAGTGATAATTTTATAGCAGAACAGCTTTTGCTGGTGTGCAGCGGTGTATTAAACGATTCTTTGCAAACCGGTTCTACGATAGATCATGCCAAAGCTACGTTCATGAAAGATATGCCTGATACACCAATATGGCGGGATGGCTCTGGCTTGTCACGTTATAACCTGTTTACGCCCCGGTCAATTGTATGGTTGTGGCAGCAAATGCTTGTGCGTCACAGCAAAGAGCGATTATTCCCTTTATTGGCCACAGGGGGTAAAGCAGGCACCATTAAAAATTATTATAAAGCTGACCCACCTTATATTTTTGGAAAAACAGGGACATTAAGTAATAATCATGCACTGAGCGGATACCTGGTAGCAAAGAGTGGCAGGTTGCTGGTTTTTAGTTTTATGAATAGTAATTATACTACTGAATCATACCCGTTGAAAAAGCGGATGGAAAAGATCTTGTGGGAAGTACGGGAAAAATATTGATCACCAGGCATAGTTATTGAATACACAGAATCTTATGAGCTTTATGCTGTAATGTAACCCTATGAAAAACATCCTTTATATTATCTTACTGATCCTGCCTGGTCTGGCCAGTGCCCAAAACACCGATAGTCTTGACATTAAAATTGGCCAAATGATCATGGTGGGTTTTTCCAGCCAGACGATCACATCAAATGACCCTACCCTTAAGGAGATCAGAGAAGGCAAAGTGGGTGGTGTGGTCCTTTTTGAAAAGAACATCCAAAACCGTAATTCCTATATTGGTCTTAAACAACTTACATGGGCGTTGCAATCTGCTTCGCCAGAGCCACTATTTGTGGCTCTTGACCATGAAGGAGGCAAGGTGAACCGTCTTAAGGAGAAATACAAATTTCCTAAAACGGTATCTGCCAAATACCTCGGAGAGTTGGGCAATATGGATTCTATTCGGTTTTATGGAGAAATATACGCTTCAACACTGGCCGGATTGGGTTTCAATGTAAACTTTGCACCGGTAGTAGATTTGGCCATTAATAAAGATAATCCTGTTATTCATAAGATAGAACGATCTTACAGTGATGACCCGGATAAAATGGTTTTGTTTGCTGAACAAATGATTGAGTCGCATGATCGCTACGGGGTAGTTTCAGTTTTGAAGCATTTTCCTGGTCACGGTAGTTCGCATGCTGACACTCATCTGGGCATTGCCGACGTAACACCCTATTGGCAGTCTAAGGAAATCATGCCTTACCGTATTCTCATTGATAAAAAACAAGTGCAGGCAGTGATGACAGCGCACATCGTAAATAAGCGACTCGATAAGCGAGGACTTCCCGGGACATTGTCAAAGCCTATTGTGACTGGTTTATTGCGTGACAGCTTGAACTTTAACGGAGTTGTATTTTCTGACGATATGCAAATGCATGCCATTACCAAATACTATGGCCTGGAAAAAGCGATCAAGCTTTCGATCCAGGCTGGTGTGGATGTCTTGATATTTTCTAATAACATACCAAACAGCGATGAACGGACAGTAGATGCCGTGCACCGTATTGTGAGGCAGCTGGTTGAGTCTGGAGAACTTTCTACCGGACGTATAGATGCATCGTATCGACGGATTAAGAGGCTTAAAGCCGGCTTATATTGAGTGTAGCACAAATGATTTTATAAGATTGGCTTAATGTAACTGTAAATACCTTAATATTCGTTTAATGAATGGAATTAGAAGTTTTGTCATAATGACCATAAAGCCAGGGAGTTTTAATATCTATGTCGCAGATTATACAAGGATAGGAAATAACCCGGGCGGAGGTGGCGATCTTGATGCCATTTCCATTAGCTTTGACGCCACTTTTATATTTTAAGTTAGATCATGTTTAGAACAGCAAGATACCTGGTTTTAAGTATTACTTTACTGATTTGTATTACTTCGTCATTTTCTCAGATCCTTGAGCCTTCCAAATGGACGCATGAAGTCAGCAAGACGGATGTAAAGATCGGTGAAGAGGTGGAACTGATCTTCACAGCTACCATAGACAAAAACTGGTACCTCTATTCTTCGGATTTTGACCCCGACTGCGGGCCTATGGTAACTACTTTTACATTTGAAAGTAATGATACCTACGAACTCGTAGGTGAACTGCGTGCTATTAATCCTGTTGAAAAATACGATGATGTATTTGAGTGTAACGTCCGTACATTCAAAAAGACCGGTCAGTTCAAGCAGACCATTAAAATACTTAAAGCTAACCCTGTCATAGTGGGGAACTATGAGTTCCAGGTATGTTCTGATATTGATGGTAAGTGCATTCCGTTTGATTATGACTTCGAGTTCTCCTCTTTTAAAGTGAATATCGGATCAGAAAAAAAAAAAGATGAACCAAAGCCGGCACCCAAAAAAGCAGAAGAACCTACGCCTACCGTAAAAAAAAAATCGGAAAAAGCCGAGGTTGTTGCTGAAGAAAAGGATACATCTCTGCAGAATAACGCCTATGATACACAAAACAGCGCTGACAATGGACAAGCTGACATTAAAGAAAGTGCCGAAAGGACAGATTACAGTAATGTAGTAAATGAGGGGCCTATTCTGGACCCGGATCTTATTATTGAAGACCCCAAAGACAAGTCCATTATCCTGTTTATGATCTTTGCCTTTGTAGGAGGACTTGCCGCTCTACTGACTCCTTGCGTTTTTCCAATGATCCCCATGACGGTAACTTATTTTACCGGCAAGGTGAAAGGTAAAAGCCAGGCCATCATTTATGGATTGTCCATTATTCTCATTTATACTGTTATAGGCTCAGCTCTTGCACCGCTCATGGGGCCGGAAACCGCTAACCACTTGTCTACGGAATGGGTACCTAACCTGATCTTTTTTACGGTTTTTATAGTATTTGCTTTATCCTTCTTTGGATTGTTTGAGATCACACTGCCTAGTGGGTTTGTTAACCAAATGGATCAAAAAGCAGATCGTGGTGGCCTGATAGGCGTGTTTTTTATGGCATTTACACTTGTATTGGTCTCATTTTCATGTACAGGGCCTATTGTAGGGAGTATTCTGGTGGCTTCTGCCGGAGGAGAAGTACTGAAACCCATTCTGGGTATGTTCTCCTTTTCACTGGCATTTGCTGTTCCTTTCACACTAATCGCCATATTTCCTGGCTGGTTAAGCTCATTGCCAAAGTCGGGAGGGTGGTTAAATTCAGTGAAAGTAGTGTTGGGATTTATCGAATTGGCGCTGGCATTTAAGTTTCTCAGCATTGCAGACCAGGCTTTTCACTGGGGCATTTTGGATCGTGATCTGAATATAGCTATCTGGATCGTGATCTTTACATTAATGGGTTTCTATCTATTAGGCAAAATCAAATTGCCACATGATAGCCCACTTCAGTCTGTAAGTGTATTAAGGCTGATGTTTGCCATAGCCACTTTTACCTTTGTGATTTACCTTATTCCAGGCCTCTGGGGCGCGCCTCTAAAAGCATTAGCAGGGTATTTGCCTCCAATGTACACACACGACTTTGACTTGATCTCTACTAACCGTCAGGAAGATAAAGGATATGATATATGTGACACCCCTAAGTATGCTGACTTTCTGCACTTGCCACACGGGCTGAAGGGGTATTTTGATTATGATCAGGCGCTGGCATGCGCACGAGCTCAGGGGAAGCCACTTTTTATAGATTTTACGGGCCACGGATGTACCAATTGTCGTGAGATGGAGGCCGTGGTATGGTCTCATCCGGATGTGCTTAGAAGGTTGAAGGAAGACTATGTGATAGTAGCACTATATGTAGATGATAAAACAGATCTTCCAGAGTCAGACTGGTATACCTCAAGCTATGATAGCAAGGTAAAAAAGACCATTGGCAAACAAAATGCAGACCTTCAAATCCGTCGTCTTAATAATAATGCACAACCTTTTTACATTTTGTTAGGGGCAGATGAAAAAGTGCTGGTAAGTCCTGTGGCTTATGATAAGGAGGTGGATAATTTTATCCGATTTTTGGATAAAGGGTTAGATAAATATCGAGAGTTGTATAAGTGAGGTAATACCAAAAACCGGTATTGACCACTACTGGAAGGGGTTGATTTGACGAATTTATAGTGTATTAACGTTGCAGGTCCTCCATGGGGTCCGCGTGCAAAAAGGTATAGCCCAAAGCTCGTTTTAATTTTTCGGAACTAATTACTTTATATCCTGAAGCCTTATCTGTAAAAGTAGGTGCCCCTACTCCCAGGTGATGAGCGGCTTTCGTATAAAACACTTTCCTTATGGGGTGTTCATCGGCACAGGCATTGAACGTTTCTCCCCAGCATTCATCTTCAATGATCCGGAGAATGATATTAACACAATCTTCCTGATGTATTAGATTCACAGGGTTTTCGGCTCCACTGAGTTCACGTTTTGCAGCGAGGAACCTACCCGGGTGACGCTCTGGGCCGTAAAGACCTGCAAAACGTAAAATTGTCGTTCCAAAACTGCCCTCATGTCTGAACATATCTTCAATAGCCAGCATAGTGACCCCACTGTGTGAAGAGGTGATGTAGGCCGCATCACTTTCAACGGCTATTTTACCCGAATTAGGATAAACGGACGTAGTACTTATGAAAACTACTTTACGGACATTGGAAGTTTTAATTTGACCGATAAGCCTTTTAATTCGATTTTCATAATTACCTGATGAAGGAGGTACGGTGATGACCAATATATCACAGGTTAAAAAACCTGGGGGTATATTTTTTTTGAGATCTATTATAAAGGGCTGAATTCCAGCATCTTTAATTTTTTTTAATTTCTCAGAAGTGGTTGTGGAGCCACTAATAGTATAGGCTCCTGTTTTAATTAATTGCTTTGCCAGCGGCATACCTAGCCATCCGCATCCTAATACACTAATATTTTTTTTATTTAACTCACTCATTATCAATTATTTAAATGCTTTCAGTGAAAGTTAAGTGTGAAATTGATCATCAATTTTAGCATTTTTCTACGGTAAAGTGTATAATTACATACGTTTTAGGCATTTTTTGCCTGTTTCGACTTTAACCAACTTAATTATTTAAAACCAACCATGTCTAAAAAACATCTGGGCCTCGTCATCGCGGCTATTTTTTCAGTGGGTTTTTATTTCATGCTTCCTTTATTCGACCACGAACCCGCACCCATTATGGAAGTGGTTGTTGTAGAGCAAGATACTACAGTTGTAATTAAGCCAGAACCCAAGCGGCTTTACGGACTAGTAGTAGACTCTATGGTAGTGATTGAAGATAAAATCAAAAGAAACCAAAATATTTCGGAGATCCTTACGGCGCATAATGTATCGCATCAGGCAATCTTTGAGTTAGCAAATGTATCCAAGGACGTTTTCGATGTTCGTAAGATGGTAGCCAATAAAAAATACATTTTGATCTGTGATCCTGATTCGTTTAAAACGGTCAAAGCATTTGTTTATGAACATAACCCTACCGAATATGTTGTTTTTAACTTACAGGATACGATCAGTGTAGAGAAGAAGCAAAAAGAAATAACGATAATAGAAAAGGGTGTCTCCGGAGTAATAGAATCCAATCTTTCCAATACAATGGAGGCGTTAGGATTGTCTCATCAGCTTACGAATGATTTTGTGGACGTTTTTGCCTGGCAGGTTGATTTTTTTCGTTTGCAAAAAGGAGATAGATTTAAGCTGATCTATGAGGACCATTTGGTAGAAGGACAATCCATAGGTTCAGGTAAAATAAAATCTATTTATTTCGAACATTTCGGCAATGCTTTTTATGGGTTCCATTATGATCAGGGCGATGGTATTGACTATTTTGACGAGGACGGAAAAAGCCTTAGAAAAGCGTTGTTAAAGTACCCGCTGGATTTTACAAGAATTAGTTCTCGTTACTCGGGGAATAGATTTCACCCTGTGCAGAAACGTTGGAAAGCACATCGTGGTACAGATTTTGCCGCCCCTAAAGGCACACCCATTCGTTCAGTGGGGGATGGTATAGTGATAGCAGCCCGTTATCATAAATACAACGGTAATTTTGTTAAGATCAAGCATAACAGTACCTATACCACACAATATTTGCATATGTCCAAGATCAAATCCGGTATTCGTCCCGGCATGAAGGTCAAACAGGAAGATGTGATCGGCTATGTAGGAAGCACAGGTCTCGCCAAAGGCAACCATCTCTGTTATCGTTTCTGGAAAAATGGCGTACAAATTGATGCCTTGCGGGTAGAGTTACCTCCCTCGGCGCCTATAACGGATGAAAACCGTGAGGAATTCGAAGTAAAACGTGATGTCATGATGGCACAATTGGAAGCTATTCCATTTCCTCAGGAGGAAGAGACCATATTGGCGAGTATTAAATAAAAGAAATTCAGCATATTCCGGGAGGCAGGGCAATATTTGTCTTGCCTTTTTTGTTTAGCTTTAATGGATAACGACAGCGTTTGTAAATGTTAAAGCTTTTTTTCTTGTTTTCAGCAACCCTGCTGTCATGGCAAGTAACGGCACAAAAGGTCGGACTGGTGTTAAGTGGAGGTGGTGCCAAAGGCTTGGCACATTTAGGAGTGATCAAAGCGTTAGAAGAAAATGATGTGCCTATAGATTACCTGGTAGGTACTTCAATGGGGGGAATTATTGCCGGATGCTACGCCGCTGGTTATTCGGCAGCTGAAATAGAAGAAATCATACTTTCTGCTGACTTTCAACGGTGGGTTAATGGTGAGTTTGAAAAGGGGTTTAACTTCTATTATAGCAAAGAAGATCCCACATCGGCAATTCTATCTCTGCAACTTTCGTTGGATTCTACTTTTAATGCGTCTGTAACTTCTACCATAGCAGAGGATCTCGCGTTAAATTTTGCTTTAGCCGAGAAATTTGCAATACAGTCAGCCAAGGCAGGTTACAATTTCGATAGCCTTTTGGTTCCTGTCAGAATTATTGCCTCGGAAATTTTTACTCAGCACGAAGAGATTATTAAAAAGGGCTCATTGGGAGGAGCTTTGCGCGCTACGCTTTCAGTGCCTTTTTTCTATAAGCCGATCCGGTTTAACGGAAAATATTTATTTGATGGAGGCATTTATAATAATTTTCCGGTAGATATAGCCCTTAAAGAGTTCAACCCGGATGTCGTGATCGGTTCGAATGTCTCTTCTAAAATTTTCAATGAATATCCCTATGAGAGTGATGATAAGCTTATCAATAAGTCACTATTGTTTATGATCCTGGATAAATCTGACCCGGACCTGATACCCGAATCCGGGATATATGTGGAACCGGACCTGGCAGGCTATACCACGTTTGACTTTAACAAAGCCCGATCACTGATCGATAGCGGATATACAGCTACCATGGCCAAAATGAAGGAGATCTTTACCAAAGTCTCTTCCAGAAGAACGTTGCCTGAGCTTGAAAAAAGACGTCAGGATTTCAAGAATGGACAACAGCCGCTTAGCTTTTCTTCCATTGACTTTCATGGTTTTAATTCCAGGCAACGGCGTTATATACGCCACTTGTTCAAAAAAAAACCTGACCAGCATCTGACATTTGAGCAGATTAAAAAAGGATATTTTAAATTGATGTCAGAGGACTATTTTCGTACGATATATCCTGAAATGCTGTTCAATCATGAAGAGAACGCTTATGGGTTACATTTGTACGGTAGACCTGAAAATAACTTTAATGTAAGCATAGGTGGGGCAATAGCTACCCGTAATATAAGTCAGATTTTTTTAGGACTGGAGCATTATCATTTTGATAATTACTTGCTAAAGAATAGCCTGAATTTTCAAGCCGGCGGATTTTACAAATCCATTCAGTTAAGAACAAGACTGAGTTTGCCTGCGCTGGGTCAGTTTTTTATAGAATCCGAACTCACTTTTAACAGTTGGGATTTTTTATCGGCCGATGATATTTTAAGCACAAGCCAATCCCCTACCGTTTTAGATAGAATTGACAGGAAATATGGGTTGAATATTGGCTTCCCACTAGGGGCTAAGTTCCGTGCAGTACTCAATGGAGCATGGATAAACAACCAGGATAAATTCAGCAACTTCAATAATTTCACTTCTACGGACACATTAGACCGATTGAAACTGGATGGCCTTAGGTTCGGATTGATTGTGGATAGGAACAATTTAAACTATAAACAGTATCCGAATGAAGGAAAATCATTCAAAATGGCAATAGACTTTTTTAACATTTCCGAAGAGTACAGGCCTGGCTCTACTTCTGAAAGCCCGGAACAATCCAATGACCACCAGTGGTTCAGGTTGCGGGCTGATCTGGAACAATATATTAGAAAAGGGAAATACAGTACAGGTTATTATCTGGGAGGTGTATTTTCAAACCAACCTTTTTTTAGCAACCGCATGGCCACCTTAACCAATGCATCTGCACTTCAACCGCTTCAGGATAGCCAAACTTTATTTCTTCAGAACTTCCGTGGACATAACTTCCTTTCTGCGGGGATTAGAAATGTTTTTTCCATACGGTCAAAACTTGATTTTAGAGCTGAAGTATATGCCTTTAAAGGTTTCGAATCGTTAGAAGACCCTGAAAACTTTGAGGTTTTCGGTGATTTTGATAAGGTGTTTCTATCCGGAACGGCCGGATTGGTATTTCGCAGTCCTGCGGGGCCTGTTAGCTTAAGTATAAATTATTATGATGACAATGAAACACAATTGGGCGTCTTGATCCATGCTGGTTTTCTTTTATTCAATAAAAGGTCTTTAGAATAATGGCGTGGATGAATTCAGACAGGAAAAGTTATCTTCATTTTTATTAAAGTATATTCCAAATGAAAATATGTTAAAAGGGGCTAAAAAAAGTACATGAGATGAACTGTGAATTTACTAGGTTTATGGTAAGCTTTGGATTTATAAAAGCGGATGACTTACTTGATACATCAACTGAATTTTTTACAAACACCTGAAAATCAAGGCCTAAATTGGGTTTTTGTTTATCCTAAAAATAGATTCCAGGTCATATTCTATCTGAATTGGCCAACACTACTGGATTTCAAGCCCCTAACTTGGAATCAATATGTTTTTTTGATTATGTTTACTTTTAAGTTCAGCTATTTATATTACTAAATTATATGAAGAAAATTTTAATCCTTTCGGCATTGATTATCATGACCTTGTCGGCCTACGCACAGACTGTTCAGTGGGCTACAAAAGTGATAGATTTTTCGTCTGAACTTACACCAGTTCAGTACTCTGCTAAGCAGCTTCTTGGTAAGCCTAATGTGCTGCCAGCTGGAGGAGAAAACCCTAATGCCTGGACGCCTGAACGTGCGAATAAAAAAGAATTTGTTAAAGTTGGTTTTGATAATCCCATTCAAATACGCCAAATAGCGATTGCTGAATCGTATAATCCCAGCGCCATTTTTAAGGTGTTTGCCTATGATGAATCCGATAAAGAATACCTGGTCAACACTTTCAGTCCGAGGACAATCCCTTTGAAAGGGAGGATGCAAAATGTCTTTATGGAAGAGACACCCTATAAAGTAGCAGCCATTAAAATAGAATTTGACGGTGCTGCCGTTCCGGAGTATTATAGTGTGGATGCCATAGCCATCTCGGACTCGGATATTCCTATCATCGCCCAGATCGACTTACCTGAATACCTGAGCCCGGAACTTTCGAAAGAACGACTAAGTGAAAATGTAAATAGCGAGTATCGCGAAATGAAGCCGCTTTTATCTCCCGATGGTAAGACATTGTATTTCTCGAGACGAAACCATCCGGGCAATGTCGGCGGTGTTAAGGATAATGAAGATATCTGGTTTTCTGAAAAGGACGAAAACGGTGAGTGGAAGTTGGCTCAGAACATTGGTGAGACGCTTAATAATGCCGGGCCTAACTTCGTAAGTTCGGTAACCCCGGATGGCAAGGCCGTTTTAATGGTATTGGGGAATCAATATTTGGAAAATGGTAAAATGGCCGCCGGTATAAGTATAAGCTCTAACGCCAGTGGAAGCTGGTCTAAACCATCGGCATTGATTATTGAAAATGATTACAACTATTCGGAAAAAGCCAACTTTTTCTTAGCCAATAACCGCAAAGTACTCATCATGTCAGTAATGCGGGAAGATTCCAACGGAGGACGTGACCTGTACGTGAGCTTTGTAGAAGATGACAGCACGTGGACGGAGCCACTGAATTTATCAGCTAAAGTAAATACCGCCGGAGAAGAATCATCACCTTTCCTGGCAGCGGATGATAAAACATTATATTTTTCTTCCGATGGCTACAGTGGGTTTGGCGGTAGTGATATATACATTTCCAAAAGACTTGACGATACCTGGACGAACTGGTCGACTCCTGAGAACCTGGGGCCTACCATCAATTCTCAATATGAAGACCTGTTCTTTAATATTCCCGGGAACAGTGATTTTGCCTACTACTCTCAAGGGGTTAGTGACGATGACATGGACATTTTCCGCGTGGCTATGCCAGTATTTAAACGTCCCGATCCTGTTATCCTGGTCAAAGGCAAGCTGTTGGATTCTAAAACAGGAGAGCCCATTGAAGCTAAGATCATCTATGAAAGATTATCTGATGGAAAAGAAATTGGTGTTACCTCAACCAACGCTCAAACAGGCGAATATGAACTGCTACTACCTGCAGGTGAAAAGTATGGTATAAGAGCTGAATCTGAAGGGTATATGGCGCAAAATGAAAACATTGATCTTACAGGAATTACAGAAAGTGGTGAAAGACAGATCTCGCAACGTGACTTATACCTGGTGCCCATAGAGAAAGAAGCTACTGTAGTTTTAAACAATGTTTTCTTTGATTTCGATAAAAGTATATTGAAAAAAGAATCCTACCCTGAATTAAATCGAGTGGCTGATCTGATGCTGAAAAGAAAAGAACTTAACATTGAAATAGCCGGGCATACGGATAACACAGGGCCCGAACCTTATAACCTGGGATTATCACAAAGAAGAGCCAAAGCGGTAGTAGATTATTTAATTGGCAAGGGAATTGATGGTAAGAGACTAAACACCAAGTATTTTGGAGAAGCTCAACCCACTGCGGACAATGAATCACGTGAAGGTAGACGAAAAAACAGAAGGGTAGAATTCAAAATACTTAGTGAGTAAAACACTATGATATGAAGTACTTGAACTCGAAAGCAGGCATGGTATTATTTGTTCTCCTTTTTATCACTCCTTCCATTTTTGCTCAACCTGAAGAAGGATCTCCGGTAGATGTTACAGGCAAAATTGTAGACAAATTTACAGGTGAGCCTGTATCAGCCAGTATCAAGTACGAGAGCCTTCCTTATGGAAGTAAGCTAGGTATTTTCAGAGGAGAAACTTTCAAATTCAGCATGGGAAATGACAAGGACTATGCTATTAAAGTTGAGGCAGAAGGGTATGCCGTTTTTTTTGCCACATTAAAAGCCGCTGACGCGGTTGATAATAAGATAGACCATCTTGTACAACTTACTCCAAGCGGTGCAGACCAACTGATAAGATTGGATAAGCTTATTTTTGCACTGGGTAAAGCTGAGATTGCCCAGGCGTCCTATTCCGGGCTGGATGAATTGGTGTTAATGCTTAATGATAGTGAAGAAATGGTCATACAGTTGGAAGGACACACGGACTTTAGGGGCAACGCGAAACAAAACTTAAAGCTGTCTGAAAAACGCGTTCTTGCTGTAAAGAACTACCTGGTTGAAAAAGGAGTTTCCAAGAAGCGGATCAAAACCAGGGCTTTTGGCGGTACTAAGCCGTTGTCAAGAGCAAGTGACGAAGAATCGCGCGGTAAAAACAGACGAGTGGAAGTAAGAATTTTATCAAACTAACGGCTGGCCAACGTATTATCAGATAGCATCAAAGACTTCAGTTGATGCACATAACGTGACCTCAGGTTATCATCCATCCCTGTATCGTTCATAATTGTTTGGACCAGCAGTAAGCAAAATTCATAGGTACGTGCATTATGTCGAAAAAGTAGTGCTTTTTGTAGCAATTGAGCCGACTTTCCAAACTCGTGTTCATTATATGCCTTTATGGAAGCGTTGTAGTATTGAAGGCCAACAAGCTCGTCCCGTGTAACCGGGTCATTTAATTTTGCTTTAAACGTATAACTACGTTTACCCGTATTTGAGTTATTGCGCGCTTCAAAACCTTGAAGCCGTTCTTCAATCTCTTTTGTATTACTTACGAAGCCATAGAGTGGGTCTGTAGATTCTATAAGTATGTTACCTTCTTCCAGCATCACATTAATATAGATGTGATAATTGGTTTCAACAATTTCATGACGGATACTCAACTTCTGAAAGAGGTGTGAATATAATGTAGTGGCGGAAAGGCAATCATAATTGCCTGTACGCAACATATCAGCAAAGGAGGTTAATTCTCTGTACCTTTTTAAGAATTTGCGATGTGTTTTGTAAAATACGGCTGAAACAAAATCCCTCTGTGTTCTGAATTTTCTACGTTTGGCGCTCAATTGAGAAATATAATCCCCTATTGTCGCGTCAAAAGAAAGGTGTTCTTCCCGGTTTACCTGAGGGTCGGCCATTAATTGTTTTGCTAACCCGTCATGTTCAGTTAAAAAAAACTCAGATTCAAAATTAGAATGGAATGTATAACGCTGTAGATTTTGTGCGTTTAATCCGATAGAAAGCGAAAAAAATAGACTAAAAAAAAATTTATTTGCCATGCCCGTCTCTGTCTAACTCTAAAAAATTAACATTAAGTTAACATTAAATTAACACAAAAACAAAAGTACGTAACATTGGCTTAACATTGAAAGGCTTAACTTTCCTTTACTATCAAACCAAACCCAGACCATGACCGGCTCCGCCTCCAGTGCACAGCGTATTCAAAGGATCTTTGACATGCAGCAAAAGCATGCTATACAGCTAAGGACGGAAAGAATACAAGAGCGTATAAAACAGTTGAAAAAACTTAAAAGCTGGATCGATAAGAATGATTTCCTGATCAAAAAGGCCATATATGATGACTTTCGGAAGCCAGAAGCAGAAGTGGATATGTCGGATATTTACCCGGTGCTTACAGAGCTGAAAGACGCCATTAGGAATATAAAACGATGGTCATCTGTTACACCCGTAGATGGTTCTGTAGCCTATCTTACCACTTCGGCTCAAGTGGAATATGAGCCTAAGGGAGTCTGTCTTATTATGGCTCCCTGGAATTTTCCTTTTAACCTCACGATTGGACCGCTGGTCTCTGCATTGGCAGCGGGTAACACAGTAATGATCAAACCATCTGAAATGACGCCAAATACCTCTGCCCTTATAGATGATATGGTCGGTGAGCTTTTCAGAGAAGAGGAAGTGGCGGTATTTAATGGTGAAGCTGAGGTTGCCAAAACATTACTAGAACTTCCGTTTGACCATATTTTTTTTACCGGTAGTCCGGCTATAGGTAAATTGATAATGAAGGCGGCCGCTGAGCACCTTACTTCTGTTACCCTGGAATTAGGTGGCAAATCACCCGCTGTGATTGACGAGAACGTGAATATCCGCGACGCTGCCCGGAAAATTGCATGGGGCAAATTCCTTAACAATGGGCAAACTTGTGTGGCTCCGGACTATGTATTGGTACATACTCAAGTGAAAGATCAATTTCTTGATGCCCTCTCAGTACAGGTCTCCAGCCTGTTTGGTGGTAATGAAGGTTTGATCGGTGCCTCACCGGATTATGCGCGGCTAGTTAATAGGCGCCATTTTTCCCGGATAAGTAGCTTGATGGAAGAAGCATTGCAAAAAGGTGCTAAAGTGCGTTTTGGTAATCATAAAGATGAAGCTGATCATTTTATATCACCCACCGTACTCACCGATGTGTCATTAGATATGCAAGTGATGGAAGAGGAAATATTTGGCCCTGTTCTACCTGTCATCACCTACAACGACCTACACGAGGCCATTTCCATTATTAATAAAAAGCCCAAGCCCCTGGCCCTTTATTATTTTGGTAAATCAAAAAAGAGAAGACGGCAATTAGTATCCTCCACTTCATCAGGTACGGTGTGCATCAATGATTGTGTCATACAATATAGCCATCCACACTTGCCTTTCGGCGGTGTAAATAATAGTGGACTGGGCAAAGCGCACGGGCGGTATGGTTTTTTAGCTTTTTCCAATGAAAAGGCTGTTTTAAAACAAAGGATTGGATTTACTTCATCCAGGTTTATTTATCCACCATATACTAAGAGTGTCAGACTTATTCTTAAGCTCCTTAAGAAATATTTTTGATCATTAACTGGCAATCTTTTTTGTACGTCAGCGTTAAATCCGGGTATGAAACAACTGTGTGTTTTACTGTTACTGCTGGGGTGTGCCGGAGAAGATGTGGAGAATAATATGGCTGCGGTTACCGGTGATTGGACCATTACCTGGACCATAGAAAATGAGAGTATTGTGGGCCTTATTCATCTGAATGATGACTACACAGGTAACATTAAGGTGAATAACGCAAAACCTTCTTATGTTTTGCAAGGTGACTATGACATTGACATCATCTGGGAGAGGGAGGAAAACCGTATGAAGCTCACCCGTACAGACAATGAATTTGAGTTGGACCATATCATCCTATTCCAGTCAGACACCGCGATGTCGCTATTGCTTTTCAATGAAATTCAGATCCTTATGCACCGCTTGGAATAAATTTGTTTCGGCCTTGTTTACAAATGTGAAAAATGTTGTATCCAGAGGTGAGTGTGTCGCCCCTATAAGATATTTATTCTTGCTAAATTTGCCATAAGTTAAATTTTAATACCCATGAAAAAAGTCCTGATCATTCTGGCTAGCATTTTTTTGCTACTCATAGTTGTTGCCATAGCCGTTCCGATACTGTTTAAAGATGACATTAAAGCGGCGGTAGACGATGTATTGGCAGAATCTGTCAATGCTGATATTGTTTGGGACACAGACGATTTTAGTCTGTCACTTTTGAGCAATTTCCCTAACGTTACTGCCGGCATGAATAACTTTGGTGTTATCAATAGAGCGCCTTTTGAAGGTCAGATATTATTTGCAGTTCAGGAGTTGGAAGTGGAAGTGGATTTATTTAGTCTCATGGGAGATCAGATCAAGATCAATGGCATTCGGCTGAACAGTCCTGAAATATTCATTCACGTGTTAGAAGATGGTTCTGCGAACTACGACATTGCCATAGCTACCGAAGAGATGCCGACAACTCCCGCTCCGGCATCAGAGGAAGCTACAGCCTATAACATTGGCATTGACCACTGGGAAATTACGAATGGTCACATTGTTTATGACGATGCCACCTTGCCCTTTAAACTTGAGATCAAAGAGCTCCAACATAGTGGAAACGGCGACCTGAATCAAGATGAGTTCGATCTTAACACAAAAACCAAAGCGGACTCCGTAACAGTGATTTTTGATGGGGTAGAATATCTTTCCGACAAAAACGTTGCCGCTGATGTGATCATCAATATCAGTGATGAGTTTGGGCGATATACCTTTAAAGAAAATCGAGTGAGTGTCAATGATTTCGCCCTGAGTTTTGATGGATTCCTGGCCCTATTGGCAGATGGAAGTATGGACATGGATATCAATTATGCAGCTCCCGAAAGTTCGTTTAAAAGCTTACTTTCTTTAGTTCCGGGTATCTATACCCAGGAATTCAGTGACATTCAAAGTGAGGGAACCCTGTCTTTTGAAGGGAAAGTGTCAGGTACGTATGATAGTTTGAACCTGCCTGCATTTAATGTAGCGCTTAAAGTGGATGAAGCTATGTTCAAATACCCTGATTTGCCTACCTCTATTGATAATATTAAAATGGATCTGTTGGTAGATAATGCAGACGGCAATATTGATAATACCATCGTTGATCTGAAATCTTTCCACATGGATTTTGGAAATAACCCGATCGATGCATCATTAAGAGTGGAAAACCTGGTGAACTACAAAATGAAAGCCAATGTACAAGGCAAGCTGAACCTGGGAGAATTAAGCTCTATGTTTCCAATGGAAGGGACGATGCTGAAGGGAAATTACGTCATAGACTTAACCGCCAATGGCATCTATGACAGTATTAAAAATACAATTCCTACCATAGCAGCCAACATGAGTCTGACCAACGGATATGTAAAAAGTTCTGAATTTCCATATGCACTGGAAGATTTACATTTTGACGCTGTGGTTAAAAACGAGACAGGTAATATGGACGATCTGCACGCCGTTGTAAAGGATTTTGCCATGACCATGGATGGTGAACCTTTTAAAGCCGATTTGACCTTTAGTGACCTGGCCAATTACACCTGGGACCTAAAGGCCAGTGGAGGTATCGACCTGGAAAAGATCACAAAAGTATTTCCGTTGGAAGGAATGGAGCTATCAGGTAAGATTGAAGCAGATCTCGATACTAAAGGCAATATGGCGTCTTTAGAAGCTGAAAAGTATGATCAACTGCCCACAAGTGGTAAGGTGACAATCACCGGGTTTAAGTATGTAGATAGCGAATTACCCTATGATGTTACTATTTCAACGGCAGCAGCTTCATTTGACCCTCAGAAGATCACCATTGAAAGCTACAAGGGTACGGTGGGGAAAAGTGATATGAATATAACCGGTTCTGTGTCCAATTATATGGCTTACCTGTTTGGCGAGAATCAAACCCTTAACGGTACCATGAATTATGATGGCAAATTACTGGACCTGAACGAATTCATGGAAGAAGAAGAAACTGCGTCAGGACCAACAATGGAAACAACACCGGCAGAAGGACAGGAGGAGGTTTATGGCGTGATTGAAGTACCGAAGAACATTGAATTTCTCATGAAGTCAACCATCGCCAAAGTAGAAGTGATGGATATGACCCTTACTAATATAGTGGGTGACATTGTAGTAGAAGATGGTATAGCAAGTTTTAAAAATGTCAACTTTAACTTATTGGAAGGGGCTTTTGCCATGAATGGTTCTTACAATACGCAGAATCTTGACGAACCTAAATATGACTTTAACCTCGATATTAAAGACCTTTCTATTCAGAAGTCATTTAGTGCCTTTAGCCTGGTGCAGACCTATGCACCCGTTGCAAGGCTGGTTAATGGTAGCGTCTCTACGGATTTTAATGTATCAGGTCTGCTGAATGATGAAATGCTACCTGACCTTGGTACTGTGACGGGTGGAGGTTTATTAAAAATAGCCCAAGCATCGTTAAGTGATTCTAAAATTATTCAAAGCGTGACAGCGCTGACTAAATTAAAAAGTAGTAATAGCAGTAGTGCAAAGGCGCGTAAAGTAACATTAAAAGATGTGTTGATGTCAGCGACTATTGAGGACGGTAAGTTAAAAGTAGACCCATTTGATTTTAAATTGGGTGATTACAATTCAACGGTTTCCGGGGCCACTTCATTAGATGGTGGTATAAGTTATAATTTAAAGATGGATATACCGGCGAGCGACTTGGGAAGCCAGTTTGGCAGCCTGGTATCCTCGTTTGGAGGAGGGAGCGGAGACGACGCAATGATCCCAATTAAGATTGGTATTGGCGGTACGTACGATAACCCTAAACCCCAGCTATTAATGGATGACCAAAAGCAACAAGCTAAAGCTGCGGTAAAGGATAAGGCTAAAGAGGAAGCCAAGGATCTGGCAGGTGACCTGCTGGACAATGTGAAAAGCGACAAAGCCAAAGATCTGGTTTCCGGACTTTTAGGTGGAGATGAGAAAGACTCCTCCAGCACTCAAAAAGCAGATTCTACACAGGTTGATTTGAAGAAACAGCTGGAAGATGAGGCGAAAGATGCTATCAAAAACCTGTTCAGAAAAAAGAAGAAGAATTAGCTTCAAAAACTAACCTGCAGATATAAAAGACAACATTTCTCATAAAGTCCTGACGTTATTATTATTCATGTCAGGGCTTTATTACTTTGTTGAAGCATTTGTATTCCTCAAAAAGTCATCAATGTGTCATATCCGATCCGCCTGAATAAAAAGCATTACTGTGTTGAGAGAGGATAGGGAATTGCGACCAGCGCCCACAGTGCATCTTTTTTATGTTGACCACGCTCTATAAACGGATCTCGTTGTTGTATAATCCGATACCCGGCCTTCTCCAGATCGTCCAGTACATATCGTATGGCTATTTCATGCTTACCTTCCTGGCTTTTCCTGTTCCATGTCCTTCTCTCTTCACCAATGGGTTCTATAATGACTAGTTTTCCTCCGGGCTTCAGCGCTTGTTTTATATGCTTCAAGATTTTGAGATAGTCATCCATTTCGTGGTAGGTATCCATAATAAATGCATGGTCCAATGAATTTTCAGGTAATTTTGGATCATCATATTCACCCCGAATAGTTTCAACATTAGTGATTTCACTTTCTCTAAGGAGCTTATCTAATACTTTAAGGTGCGAATGATTCACGTCTACAGCGTAAACTTTACCGGCAGGTCCTGTTTCCTTGGAAAACTTTAATGTCATGTAACCTTGATGGCTGCCGATGTCTGCGATCACATCTCCTTTTTTGATACCCATGAACTTCATTATTTCAGGTACATTTTGCCATGTATCTCTTTTCTCCCAGGTATCAGGGGGGTAAATGTTTTGGGCCGAAAGTATCGTAACGCAAGGGCTTGCTAGGGTTAGAAGTAAGGCTATATAATATCCTAATGATTTTTTTGCAGGTACCATATGATCCGTTTTAACGTTGAAACCAGGAGGTACGTTGAGACTGAGGTACCAGGGGCAAATAGCACAAGACATACGTATCAATAGGTCAGACTAACAGTAGAATTTGTACATAATCTATAGCTTACTTATTAATAAGTAAGTATATTTAACCTACCTTGTCTACCAAAGAAAAAATACTGGATCTTGCTGAGTTTTATATCCAACATTATGGATACAACGGCTTCAGCTACAACGATATTTCAACTTCATTAGGGGTAAAGAACGCAGCTGTCCATTATCATTTCCCAAGAAAAGAGGAGCTTATCCAAGAAGTACTACGAAAAGCCCGGGTTCAATTTGACCTTTTGGCCAGAGAAGCTGAGACACTTGATAAAACTCATTTAGAAAAGGTCAGGCGGTTTTTGAAAATTTATGACAACAATCTGACCAGGGACAATCGCGTATGCCTGATAGGTGCGTTGGCTACTGACCTTTATACCTTGCCTGCGGGGTTAGGTCATCACTTAAATGTTTTGGTAGTTGCCATGAAATCATGGCTGGCTGAAGTATTATTGCAAGGCAAAGAGCAAGGCGAGTTTGATTTCGATGGTACGGCAGACCAAAGAGCTGGAGTAATTTGCTCCGGTATGGCAGGAGCTTTGCAGATGGCACGAATCTTAAATAATGACGAATACTATAAAATAAAATCTCAACTTCTAAACGACATAATAAAGTGAAAAGAGTAGTAGTAACCGGCATAGGTGCCTTGACACCCATAGGCAAGAATGCAAACGACTTTTGGTCTGCATTAATTTCGGGAAAAAGTGGTGCAGCTCCTATTACCAAATTTGACACCACAGAGTTCAAAACAAAATTTGCCTGCGAGCTAAAAGATTTTGATCTCGAAAACCATTTCGATCGCAAAACAATAAGAAAAAACGACCCTTTTACCTTATATGCATTGATTGCCTGTAGAGAAGCCATGCAGGATTCTGGTCTGAATCTGGAAAAGACAGACGTAGATAAGTTCGGTGTGATCTGGGCAAGCGGAAACGGAGGGATCACTACCTTTGAAGAAGAGATGCTGGGATATGCCGAATCACAACGGGGGCCTAGGTTTAGCCCTTTTTTCATTCCTAAGATATTAGTAGATACCCCATCCGGAGCCATTGCTTTGGAATACGGATTACGAGGTATTAATTACTGCACCGTATCTGCTTGTGCCTCTTCGACATCGGCCATTATGGATGCCTTTAACTACATACGCTGGGGTAAGGCCAATATTTTTATGGCAGGTGGCTCGGAAGCGCCTATAACACGGGCGGGTATTGGCGGATTTGGCGCTATGAAAGCGCTCTCTACGAGAAACGATGATGCAGCAACTGCCTCCCGGCCTTTTGACCGTGACCGTGATGGCTTTGTGATGGGGGAAGGTGCAGGTACTTTAGTATTAGAAGAACTGGAGCACGCCAGGGCCCGGGGAGCCAGGATCTATGCAGAGATAGTAGGCTGTGGTATGTCAAATGATGCGTATCATAGTACTGCTACCCACCCTGACGGACTAGGTGCCCGGCTGGCCATCGAAATGGCCCTGGAAGAAGCGGAAATCAGCGCAGAGCAAATTGATTATATTAATCTGCATGCTACGAGTACTCCGGTGGGTGATTTATCCGAATTAAATGCTGTCAAGAATTTATGCGCAGAAAGTGATAAAGTAATGCAGGTTAGCGCTTCTAAATCTATGACCGGTCACTTGTTAGGTGCTGCGGGTGCTATTGAATCCATAGCAACAGCCAAAGCACTGCAGGAAGGGATTGTTCCCCCTACTATTAATACCAATAATCCCGATGAAGAGCTTCCAAAAGGTATTGATCTGACACTGCACAATGCAGTAAAAAAAGAGATGAACTATGCGATGAGCAATACATTTGGTTTTGGGGGACATAATGCGATCGCTTTGTTTAAGAAATGGCAGGACTAAAGCGATAAAGGTAAACACTATGTTGCATTGCTTCCACGGCCTGTAGCCAAAGGTGGTGGAAGCAATGTATGTATATGGAGGAGAGGGGCAACTTCCGAACCCCTCTGGTCAAAGCATGCTTCTTTCCCATTTTCCTATCCTGGAGGAAGTTGCTACCGTCTCGTGTTACTTCGCGAAGACACTTGATAATTGAGTTTCACCCATGATCTGTGACCAATATCCTGGGATATTTTTTTGAGAAATTTTGCGTAACCGAATGATTACATTTATATTAGTAACCGATTAGTTACATAATTTCGGATAAGGAAGGTGATTTTCGGACAATCGTTAGTGGCGTTCCATAAGGTAAATGATAAAGCCTTGTACAATAAAGTATTCGCGCTGAATCCCGTAGCCAAAAATTTTGAAGCTGATCGTCCTTTTATTTCAAAGTGCATCAAAGTTTTAATTAAACGATAAACAGAAAATTATGAGTGAAATGAGCGAAGCAAAAAAGCGAACGGTAACATTAAAAAGAACCTTAAGTGCGCCTATCAAACTAGTATGGGAGGCATGGACCCAACCGGAACACATTGTTCATTGGTGGGGACCAAAAGGAATGGATACCAAAGTAATCGAACATGACTTTAGTGTTGGAGGGAAATGGAAATATACCATGTCAATGCCTGATAGAAACGAATTTATTTCAGAGGGTGTATATTCCGAGATTGTTGAGCTTGAAAAAATATTTTCCTCCGCAAATTTCAAACCGATGACAGAAAGTGTGGAAATACAGGCAGTATTTGAGGCAAATGGAGATAAGACCAATTTTACTTTTAATGTTATTCATACAACGGAAGAGTATTGCAGACAACAGGAAAAAATGGGCATTATGAATGGTTGGGGTTCTGTTTTTGATAGGCTGGAAATTTTTGTTAGCTCCTCAAAGGGCAGGTAATATGCGAGAAATAAAAACTGAAATACAAATTTCATCCGATCCCGATAAGGTTTGGGGAATTCTGACGGACTTACCGGGTTGGGCAAATTGGAACCCCATTGTCAATAAAATTGAAGGTGACCTCGAAGTTGGTGCAATACTGTCCATTACGATGAGCGATGCTAAAGGTAATGATGGAAAAAGTTATAGATCTGTTATCACGGCGATGGACGAAGAAAAACGTTTTACTTTCATTGGAACGATGATGGCTAAGTTCATTTTTTCAGTGGAGCGGATAATTGAACTGGAAAATTCGCAGAAAGGTACTCTCTTTACCCAGAGAGAGATCTATACGGGGCTTATGGCGTCGATATTTTGGAAGAAATTGAATGAGTACGCTTTACCAATGTTAAACTCCATGAATAAAGCTTTAAAGGACAAAGCTGAAAGCTAAAAGATTTATTATAGGAAAATCGGATCCGGAACATACAGAGTTACTGTTGCTATCAAATGAAATGAGTTTTGAGGCATTAGCAGAGGCTTATGTACAATGGACTGAACTTGCAGCGCACATTCAGATAATTTATTAGAAAATGCAGGTCAGTGATTTTTCAGGACAAGCAATTTTCTTAAATCTTAGCAAAATGAAGCTTTTACTTTACTGTTAAGTATAAATGAGTTAGCGTATTGTCCATACGATTGTCCATAGCTGCTATTGCGTTTAGGTTTAAGTGTAATCCTACATTTAGGTCTTACCAAAACTTATAATCAAATGAAAAAATTATTTTTATTTGGCATGGTGTTGACCCTTGTATTTCTGATGATACTTTCCGTTCTGATCGGACATTTAACGTTGGGGCCATAACCGTTGCCACTTTCTTCTCTTTTTTGAGAATGTTTCTTTGGCTAAGGAAAGTTCCGAAAATGGATAAAGATGATTTTCATTCGTCAAGAGAGAGAAGCTACTGAAAAGAATTTTATCGTAAGGCGGGAAGTGTAAAAATCAGAAAGCTGAGCGTACAACGATAAATAAAGTTTTCAGGCAGACGTACCTTTAATCCACTCAAGCCATACTTTTTTAACAAAAGACCATTTGATGAGATTATAGATAAAAGCCAGGGTTAGGGTCAATAATTTTTTCCCTGCAATCCCCCGGTATGAATAGCTAAAATATGGGTCCCTCGTGGGAAATATTCTTTTTCCACCAAATCAAAAACCCCATACATCATCTTCCCGGTATAGACCTGATCTAACGGAATACCACATGACACTTCAAAGTCTTCTATGAAGCGGTCCAGCAGTTCGTTTCTTTTCGCATAGCCTCCAAAATGATAGTCCGTGTTTATTTCCCAATTGGACAGGTGCGGACTGCCGTAATCGGTGATCAAGTCCCTTACTTCATTTTTCAGGAAATCCCCTTTTAAAGCTGAAAAACCAATCACTTTTCCTTTCCCTTGCATTCCGGCAATGGTCCCACTTACCGTTCCGCCGGTCCCACTGCTGCAACAGACATAGTCAAATTTCCGGACTTCCGGTGTCACCATTTCTTCACAGCCTTTTAATGCCAATCGGTTCGTTCCTCCTTCCGGCACCACGAAGACATCGCCATAACTGGTTTTTAATGCATCCAGAAATGCGGCTTCTGATTTAAGCCGGTAAGTTTTCCGATCTATAAATTCCAACTGCATACCTTGCTTCCGGGCAAAGGTGAGGGTTTTGTTGAGAGACTTGTTTTGCAACTCTTCCCCACGAATGATCCCTATGGAATTCAAACCTGCTTCATTGGCAGCAGCAGCGGTGGCATAGATATGATTGGAATAGGCGCCACCAAAAGTGAGTAATGTATCATGACCAAGGTTTCGCGCTTCTATCAGGTTGTATTTGAGTTTACGCCACTTGTTGCCGGATACATATGGATGTATGAGGTCCTCCCGTTTCACAAAAAGCCGTACATTCTTCAAACGTTCATGGTGAACTTCCTGAATGTACGGCTCCTGGTATAGCTTTAGCATGCTATTATTTTGCCGTTGCCATATAGTCCAGTGTTACATTTAACATGGCTTTCAGGCCAACGATCATTCCACTTTCATCGATGTAAAAATCGGGTGTGTGATGTCCGCCCAGTTTTGAACCGGGTCCTTTTTTGTCCGCTGGCTGGCCGCCTACAAAGAAATAAAACCCTGGTACTTCCCTTTGAAAAAATGAAAAGTCTTCTGCACCTGTTATGGCATTGACCAGTTTCACGTTTTCCTTTCCGGCAGCTCGTTGCAAAGAAGGTAGCATCTTCCCGGTGAGTTCCGGGTCGTTGTACGTCACCGGGTAGCCTATCTGAATGTCTACCTCGGCCTTAGCTCCCTGACTTTCGGCTATTTTAGTGGCGGTACGCCGTATGTTTTCATGTACTTTTTTCTGCATCTCTTCGTCCAGCGTACGTATGGTACCTATCATTTCTACTTCTTCAGGAATGATGTTATTACGCACTCCACCCCGTATCATGCCCACGGATACCACAGCAGCTTCTTTCGTAAGTTCTGTCTGACGACTTACTACTGTCTGAAGTCCATTGATGATCTGTGCTGCGGTCACTATGGGGTCTACGCTGGTCCACGGCGCTGACCCGTGGGCCTGCTTCCCTTTGACTTTGATAACAAAACGATCTGAAGCGGCCATAGTGCCACCCGGTTTGTAGGTGATATGGCCTGCCGGTGTACCTGCCGCGATGTGGAGACCGAATATTACGTCTACATCCGGATTTTTTAAGACACCTTCTTTTACCATTAGCTTAGCGCCGCCTTCTTCTCCCGGAGGTGCTCCCTCTTCGGCAGGTTGAAAAATGAATTTTACGGTACCTTTAACGTCCTTTTTCATCTTAGACAGGACTTCCGCGGCACCCATTAAAATGGCGATATGGGTGTCATGACCGCACGCATGCATTACCCCGGTTTCTATGCCATTGTATTCCGAAACTACTTTTGAAGCAAATGGCACCGGAGTACGTTCTGTCACAGGCAGCGCATCAATGTCCGCTCGTAAACCTACTACCGGGCCTGGTTTACCTCCTTTTAGCACACCTACTACACCCGTTTTAGCAATGCCGGTCTTTACTTCTATGCCAAGTGATGTCAGGTGTTCTGCTATTTTCTCTGCGGTTTTGAACTCCCGGTTGGATAGCTCCGGATTCTTATGGAAGTGCCTTCTCCATTCGATGACTTTTTGCTCTATTTCTATGGCCATCGCATCTGTTTTTGCTGACAGCTTTTGTGCCTGGGTCATGCTCATGGTAAGCATAATAAGCACCATGGGTAGTACTGATCTCTTCATTGTTTAGGTTTTGGTTATTGTCGAAATTACCAATTTCTTTCGGGTACGTGCAAGAATCCTTAATGTAGCGTTAACTTTTACGTTCAAAGTCTCACTCTGCCTTTGACTAACTTTACTTGGTAATTTGGTGAGATATCTTATATCGAATTTAGGTAACTAGTAAGAAAGTGCTTTCCCTCAACTATCTAGCTTATGGAAGCGTTAAAAATGCCAGGGAATAAACTGTACGATGATTTTCGAATTCATGATCATCTCGCAGCTTTTCCATCAGACCTTGATCGCCACGTCACCACAAAGACTTTTAAAAGAGGTTCGTTTATTTACCAGCCTGCGGAAAACATGAAATATATGTTTGAAGTGGTGGAAGGCGCGATAAAAATAGGGAGTTACTCTGATGAAGGTGAGGAGGTGACTTATGATGTTTTACAAAAGGGTGATTTTTTTGGTAATCTAAAATACCTGAACGGTCAATTCTTTGAGTTCTCAAAAACACTTGTCGATACGGAAGTGAGGCTGTATGAGCTGTCTTTTTTTAAATCGATTATTATTAATGATTTGAAAGTATCCGAGTGGTTCACGTTTTATCTTATCAAAAGATGGTGTAGCGCTGAGAAAAAGCTTTTGAAAATGAACTCGAAGAGCATTCATGAAAAGCTTAATTTTTTGCGCCAGCATTTTGGCCAGCGAGTTGAAGACATTCATCATAAAAGTTATGTTTTATTCAACCTGCTGACCAAGAAAGACCTCGGAGATTTAGTAGGCACTACGCGACAAACTGTAGCGAGTGGCTTAAAAAAATCGGAAGCTGCCGGTTGCCTCACTTAAGTATACCAGGGTACAGAACGCCATCTATTGCCTGAAAATTCAGGTTGAGCAATTGTGCAATAACTGGAGCAATGTCTTCCAGGTTGATCTTATGTAACGTTTTTTCTGACTGAACTCCTGCGCCATATGCTACAAAACCGGTTTCTATTTCTTTAAAATCAGGAAAGTAGCCATGGGTTCCTCCCTTACGCGGTGCTAATACTGTGCCATCAGAAGCTGCTGACATGGCTACTCCCGGTACAGGTGCCAGCGCTAATGCTGCATTAGGATCAGCGCCGATCTTGTCAAGTGCCGCCCTGTCCATTATTCTAAACAGCTTTTTGTAACGCTCCGGTAAGTCTTTGAGCTTCTTTTGTACCCGGGCCAGTGTTTCCCTATCGTTTTTATCTTTCAGCATCAGGAAAGCAGAGGCGCCTGAAGTGTGAAAAGTTGCTTTCCATTTACCTCTGTCAGGTTTGTTTTCCCGTATTCCTTCTTCTACTAACCAAACGTTAGGTTTTAATGCCGAATGTATATCCACAAATCCATGGTCACCGGTAATAATGAAGGTGGTCTGATCCAGAATGCCTGCTCTTTCAGCAGCTTCTTTTATTTTACCAATGGCCCTGTCAGCTGCTGCCAGCGCTGTAAATACCTTATGCCCGTCACGACCCTCTTCATGCTGAAAGTGGTCGGTGGCTATCAGATGCAGCGTCATAAAATCAGGTTTGTAGGTTTCCAGTACATACGCGGCCATTTCACCGGTTCTGTCTTCACGATTCAGGTAATCGCCGTTGAACGTACGTTCGCCCATTGTCCCTAATACTTCACGTTCCATTTCTTCCAATAATCCATCGGGTTGATCATTATCACGCATGGGTTGGATTCTACCGTAGCCCTTTTTTAAAGACCATACTTCCGGGATATTATAGTCAATGGGTGCTCCAACGGATACCGGCCATATGAAACTGGCACTTTTTTTACCGGATTTGCGTACGGCATGCCATAAGGTTTCCGTTTTGATCAATTCTGTTTCCCAGTACCATTTTCGGGTAGGCGCTTTTTCTTCGAAAGGAGAGTTATAATAGATACCATGCCTGGCCGGCATTGCCCCTGTGATCAACGTGGTATGAGACGGGTAGGTCACGGACGGAAATACTCCGCGAACACCCAATGCTTTTACTCCATGCGCGGCCATATATTTCAGGTTTGGTGCCGGCCATTTTTCTTCCAGGTAGAAGTCAGGTCGGAAACCGTCAATAGAAACCAAAATGACATATCGGGCTGTGTCCGGATTCTGCGTGTAACCGTAGTGTGTAAATGTGCTTGCCAATAAGACTATTAGCAATGTAAAAACTGTATTTTTCATTTTTATGGTTTAATAAAGCCCGGTCATATATACCGGGCTTTCTGAAGAGATCAATTAATTAAAGGTGTATCGTATGCCCAGTTGCAGTCTCCAGGGTGTACCCCGAAGGTCGGGATTGGTAACGCCGTCCTGCACCCGGTATTGATAACTGTTGGTGTCTCTATCAAATCCAGTGATGCGCATAAGGTCTATGTTCCTGCCGTAATCGTTTCGCTTTCCATAGACAGCGTTTTGAGTCATTTCATTTCCGAATACACCTCTTCGGATCACGTCAGACCAAAAATTGGCTACGTTAAACAGGTCCGCTGACAGCTCCAGTCCATGACCTGTATTTGGCAGGTTGAACTTTTTTGTGATCCTCATGTCCACAGTAGCATAAAATTCGTCGCGCCCTCCGTTGCGTTCAGCAAACTGACCGAAATTGTCTCTTAGGTAATCTTTAAAATTGTCTGTAACCTCAGGGTCAGCCAGAATGCTATTGTAAGTCTCTACAATTTCAGCAGGCGTTTCCGGGTTATTCGGGTCCCAGATGTAGGCAGCATCGTTGCTCAGGTTAAAATCACCGTTGGCGCTGGTGTTAGTCTCTGTTCGGAAGGTAAATACCTCACCGCCATACCCCAGTACGGTAACACCCAGATTAAATCCCTTCCAGCTTGGCGAAGTACCATTGATCACCAGTTTATTACTGAAGTGATTGTCAGAATAGCCCCATTTTAGGTCCCGTGGGTCTCCATCCACATGTAAGAACGTTGAGGTATTCGCCACACAGCAGTTATACGATGAATTGTCTTTTGCCTGATTGAAGGTATAACTGGCGCTCACTTCTCCGTCTTTACCTATCCTGGCACTACCTTGAAGCACTAATGCAAAAGTTTCCAATTCGCCGTCAGGGGTTAGTACCAGCGTACGTCCAACGCTGTTGGATTTTCTCCCCTGGGTCCAATCGGTAGCGCCATTACTCTCGTTAATGGTAGATGCGGGTACAAATACTTCCCTTCCTTCTGTAGGAGTTACAAAAAAAGGTTCATCTACGATGTTAGTTTCCTGGTAGACGTAGTTGTTGACGGTTTTACTGGCCAGGAAATTAAAGCCCAGGCTATACCTATTACCAAAAAAGTGGGTATAAGAAATGTTACCTTTAAATGTGGTAGGCACTTCAAAATCAGGGTCTACGGCATTAATGGTAGCAAAAGTGGTCAGGTTATTTTCAGCATTGATCTCCGCTCCCGGTACGGTAGATGGGTCTTCCCGGTAAGCAGGGAAGTTGGGCGTGGGCACCAGGTCACCTGATACGTCTACCGACTGGATCAAAGTGCCGCTATTTTGGATGTTATTCACCTGGGCATAATAATGAGGCTGAGCGTTAAAAACACCACCACCTACTTTGATAATATCTGAGTTTCTTCCCTTATAGTTCCAGGTGGCCTGGATACGTGGCTGAAAGTTATCCCAGTCCTGGGGCTTGACATCTGTTCGGAAACCCAATTCTTGCTCCACTAATGGGTTATTTTCAGCATCTTCTAAAAATGCCGTAGCATCCCAGCGTATCCCGGCAATCAGGTTAATATCAGGATGCGGAAAGAAGTCTACCTGGGCAAATAAAGAAAGGTCAACCACGGTTTGTTCTACGATAGGCCTGCCCTGAAGCGGCGCTTCCCTTAAATAGCGGCTGGGGGCAAGGTTCCGGAAATCATCCAGCGACTGGAAGGTGAAGCGACCGTTTTGTTCACTACTCAGAAGAGTCTCCAGGTAAGTGATCTGGTTATCCGTCCCGAAGGTGAAATTAAACTTACCGGAGTTGATATAAGTGGTGTTGGTGAAGTGGACCTGTCTTTCGAGGTTAGTTTCAGGAGTAAAGCGTTGCCCTCCTATCTGGACCGATCGTGTACTGGTACGCCCGTCAGGTGTAGTGGAAGTTACATTTACTACAGCCCTGGGAATATTTTGCTCCGGGATAAAACCTCCACTGGGCAAAAAATCACGTTTTGCACGTTGGTATTGTACCTTGAATTCGTTCATCAGGTTAGGGGTAAACGCTGAACGTAGTGATACCAAAAAGCTATTTTCCTGAGAAGTAAAGTCTGACCATGATTCCCTGAGCTCCAGGTTAGAATTATCTGATACACTTAAGGGGGACTCCCATTTGTTGTAATTATTTCTCAGAGTCAGCCTGTTTTTATCATCGATCTGCCAGTCTATGCGAGCAAAAAGTGTATTGGCCTCTGTTTTTCTATCAAAGATCCCTACCATCAGAGCGTCCGACAACCCATAGGACTGGCGAGCGATATTGATGAATTCATTCAACGAATCGCGGCTTATCCGCAGCCTGTTTTGATCGTCTACTCCGGCTTGTCCGTCACGTATGTTACCTATGTTCTGTGACAGGTCCTCGCGTTGTGTCTCATAGACAGCATAAAAATGGACCTTGTCTTTTACAATCGGACCTCCTACACTTACACCGTATTGATTGGTATTGAAATCTTCCGCCCTGTCATTGGCACGGATATCGTACTGACTTTGTAAGGCATCGCTTCGATTATAGAAGAATACGCTGGCTTCAGGGGTATTGGTACCTGACTTGGTAGTAGCCTGAATGGCTCCGCCGGCAAAACGCCCTGAGGTTACATCATAGTCATTTGTGTTTACCTGAAACTCCCGGACAGCTTCCTGGGAAATAGTATATGGACCTCGGCCAATTTCACCGGCTGTCAAGGTATTACGTGCATTAACACCGTCTATGGTAACACCGGTAGAAGTACGTCTTTGTCCGCCCAGGTTTAATGAGCCACCTCCCTGCAATGGTGAGAGCGCTGTGAGGCGGGTAAAATTCCGCCCTTCGGTAGGGAGGTTCTTGATTTCGCGAAATCCTATGGAGGTTACTTCACCTAACTCATCGATACGGCTGCTAAGCGCATCCCCTGTTACTATTACTTCCTGCAATTCGGTAGAGGAGTTACTCATGGCAAACCCGATCTTAACAGATTTGCCCTGGTTGAGCATGATCCCGCTTTTCTGATTTTCCTGGAAGCCAATAAAGGAGCTGCTAATGTTATAAGGGCCACCCAAGGGCAATTGGCGGAGGATAAATTCGCCGTTTACGTTGGTGATGGTACCCGTTTCAAAACCGGTAGAGGTATTTTGCACTCTTACGGTAGCCCCTGGCAGAGGAGCTCCGCTGTCGTCTTTTACTATTCCGCTTATGGAAGCGTTCGTTGCCTGACCGAATATATCGTGGCTTAATGCCAGGCAGATCAGTGTCAATAACATTGACATCTTGAATAGTTTCCCTGTAGAATTTGGCATCATTTTACATGTTTTTTTGGTTAAAATCATGCAAAGCTATTGCCGGTGTAGTCTTGCGGAATGTTAAATTTTAACATTGAAAAAGGCTTAACAAAAAGTTAATGAAAGGTGTCATTTTTGGATCATCCCGGATATGAATATGAGTTTTTTAATAGGATGTTATGTGTATTTAAAGAGGCAAAGAATATTCCGCCTTCAATTTTATTTTTAGGACAACATTATCAGTCTTAATTATTAAAAACGGTGATTATCAGTTAATTTGCGACCTTTTGCAAAAATATGGAGAAAGAGAAGCTTAGTGTCGAGCAGGTATTGGCCATGGATTTACCTAATATTATTCTATATGCAGCACCGGTGATGTTCCTATTGGTGGCATGGGAATGGGTGGCCAGCTGGAGAGAGAAAAAACACTATTATGATGGTAAAGATACTGCCGCAGCCACTGTGATAGGTTTGGTGAATGTCGCGATCAGCGCAGCCATCAAGTTAATTACATTCAGTATCATTCTGTTTTTCTATAATATGGTGTCCTGGAGTATTCCATACACCTGGTGGTCTTTTATACTGTGCCTGGTTTGGATTGATTTTTGGCGCTATTGGGCGCATCGCGTGGCGCATGAGAACCGCTTTTGGTGGGCTACCCATGTTACACACCATTCTTCTGAAAAGTACAATTGGTCCGTATCCTTCCGTTTGGGATGGACGCAGCATATTAAACTCGTTTTCTTTATCCCGGTGGCCCTGGCAGGGTTCCATCCGGTGGTATTTTTCATCTGTCATCAGATAGAAGTATTATACCAGTTTTGGATCCATACGGAATACATCCGTAAGCTACCCAGGCCTATTGAATATTTCTTCACAACACCTTCTCATCATCGGGTGCACCATGCCACAAACGATAAATACCTGGATAAAAACTACGGCTCGACGTTCATTATCTGGGACCGTATATTTGGAACCTTCCAGCCGGAAGAAGAACAGGCTGATTATGGTATTACCAGGCCGGTGAATTCTTACAACCCGGTCTATTTGTGTTTCCATGAGTGGATCGATATCGTAAAAGATATCCGTAGGTCAAAGTCGCTCAAAGAGGCGTATGTAATGACATTTATACGTCCCAGCAGGCTGGAAGAAAAGAAAAAACTATTCAGAAGTGAATGAAATGGATAAAAATATTCAACTCACCCGCTGAAGCTGAGCAGGCACTCAACAAGCGAAATCCCATTAGATTACAACTGGGTGAAAAAAGCTTTTGCCTTACCTTTTTTGAAGGCCGTTACTATGTCACCGATAATGCCTGCCCTCACCAAAAGGAGTCTTTAAGCGGAGGAACGATCAACTATCTCGGAGAGGTTATTTGTCCGCTTCACTTTTATAGGTTCAGTGTGAAAACAGGTCGTGAGTGCCAGGGGAGAACAGCCGATTTGACTACTTATCCAACAAAAATGGATGATAGTGGCTTTCATGTATATGTGTGAAAGCGTCTCTTGATTGGGAACTGGGCCTGCTACCTTTGATCGGACATTAAGTTACGCCCGTTTGAGCTAAATTTACTGATAATGAAAAGAGAAAGAAGATACGTCTAGAAAGCTGTTTTATACATTCATTTTTATGGCTTGTTGTGATCGGTTGAATTCCCTGCTCGATCACCGATCGGTTTAGTTTTTTTATTGGCAACTAGTTTCGGATCATTTTTCTTAACAAAAACTCTTTTCATTTTCTTCCGATTGGTAAAAAAAGCAGCAAAGAATACTTCAAGAATTATTTCCATAGTAAAGAGATCCTAAAATATACCAGGAACATAAAATCATTACTTTTTTGTCAACGCAGAAAAGATTATTAGGTTATCGGCCCGGCCTTACCTGATTGCTCTGCGGAACTCTTTTTGATCACAACGTTCCTGATGTATGATGTCGTTGGCGCTGCATCGCACTGTTTTTGATTAGCAAGATACAAACTCGTGGCTTACGTTCGTATCCACCGTACCACTTTGCAGCCAATGCACTATACATTTTGTGTGTGCCTTGAATGGTAAATATAGTTAATGGAGTGAAAGTCTCCTATGCGCCTGTCGAGAGGAAGTATTAGTAAGCTGCAAGGGTGGTGACCTTGAGGTTACATCTGAAGTAAGCAGGACTACAAAAGGCTGAACTAACGAACAGGAATCAGATAAGAGGCATATTGTTCAGGGTAAGCAAGCACATCTTTGTAAAGCCCAGTCTCGATGAATTTGGACAGTATGTAGATCAGGTAGTGATGGCCAGAAAGCAATTTACCTTACCAAGGGAGATCTCCTGATGTCGTGAACATTAAGGAGAAGTCAGCAGAGGTCATATTAGCTGAGAGTAACGAGCTGTAAGGACTACAGAGGCCTCACAACTCATTGAAGGACCGAACATTAAGTAGTTCCAAATGACGGATGGAGCGTCCGATTCTGATATCTATTGGAATCAGGAGTAGCCATTCGATAAGCGGAACAGAGAATAAAAGGGAGTGATTGAGCCAATACTAAGAAGGAAGAATCTACTCAAGGCACGAAGACAAGTAGAGAAGAACAAAGGTTCTTCTGGAGTTGATCGCATGTCGGTCAGTGAGCTAAAGGAACATCTGGAAGAAACCAGAGATACACTTCTGACAAGTATTCTTAATGAGAAGTACGTTGCCCAACCCATTCTAGGGGTAATGATCCCCAAAGGTGAGGGCAAAACACGTTTGCTTGGTGTGCCAACGGTCATTGACCGCATGTTACAGCAAGCGGCAAGTCAAGTGATAGCCCCGAAGTTTGAGCTAGAGTTCAAATCCCATAGTTATGGTTTTCGACCTCAAAAGAATGCCCACCAAGCGGTGCTGCAATCAAAGAAGTATATCAATGATGGGTATCAACAAATCGTTGATATCGACCTGAAGAATTTCTTTGATGAAGTGGAGCATTATATCATACTCCAACTGATTTACCGTAAGGTGAAGTGCCCGATTACATTGCGCCTGATCAGGCTTTGGTTACGTGCCCCGATACAGATCGGTGGCAAACTAATCAAACGAAGAAAGGGCATACCACAGGGAAGCCCGCTCAGCCCATTGCTGTCCAATATCATGCTGCATGAGCTGGACAGGGAACAGGAAAGGATGGGGTTGAATTATGTCCGCTACGCTGATGATTTTAGTATTTATACCAAGCCCCAAAGTGATGCTAGGAAGATAGGCAATAGCATCTTTGAGTTCCTAAGGAACAAGTTGAAGCTTCCCATCAACAGAGCAAAAAGCGGTATACGAAGGCCTGTTCAATTCCAAGTACTGGGGTTCGGCTTTGTGCCTACCTACAGGAAAGGTGAGAAAGGGGTTTATCAATTGGTAGTAAGCGAAAAGGGCTGGCGTAGGCTCAAACAAACCCTAAAATCCATTACAAGGAAGACAGTGCCAATGAGTATGCAAGAGCGTTTCCAAAAGCTGAAAGAAGTCCAGCGAGGTTGGTTGAATTACTTCCGAATGGCAAGTATTCAAGTCAAGCTCAAGGAAATCTACAGTTGGTTACGTAACAGACTCAGGTATTGTATTTGGACTGACTGGAAGAAACTGGAACGGAAAAAGAAGAACTTGATTCGTTTGGGTACTTCGTATGATCAAGCCTATGCATGGAGCCGAACAAGAATGGGAGGCTGGGCAGTAGCCAAAGTCCTATACTGCGGACTACCATCACCTTGGAAAGACTAAGGAAAAGGGGATACCAATCCCTAAGTGAACACTACTCGAAAGTATCTCCATTACTTAACGAACCGCCCAGTACGAGAACCGTACGCTGGGTGGTGTGAGAGGCGCACCCCGACTAATTTAGTCGGGGCCGTCTACTCGATTATCGGCTGGCATTTTTCCAATTGTCATTTCACTAAATTAGTAAAAAACCTTTCGTGCGTAAAAGCTAACACACGAAAGGAATTTCACATTTTAATCCAACTGCAAATTTACATCAGGTTCATCATCGTTTAAACCTTCTTCCCGATATAAAACATATAGCCGTAATATGCTTTGTATTTGTAATATAACTCTGCTTCGTATTGTTGAGAAACTAGAAATTCTTCTACGATTTTGTTGCCTTTGTATTTTTTCAGAAAGGATTCTCGTCTTAATTTTTGCCAGGCATAATAGTCTGTCCAAATGGTTTCGGGCAATATATAAGAGGCAATCGGAAGATAACCTGCGTTTTGCATTTGAGCGACTTTATTCGGGATTGTATCTATTTCGGGATAAATTTTTTGCCAAAATTCTTGAATTTCAGCAGGTCGCTCTTCTGTAAACCAAGTGTTTTCTGTAACTGCGATATATCCGCCCTGTTTCAGAAATCTTCGCCACTCGTTTAATCCTCTCTCAAATCCAATGTGATAAATCGCACCTTCTGACCAAATCAAGTCAAATTCTTCCTCTTGAAACGGAAGGTTTTCCATATTACCGACAATGCCTTTCACTCTATCTTGAAAATTTTTGATTTGGGCATTTTGGTTAAATTGATTTATAAAACCGTGCCAGGCATCAACACCGATAATTTCACACGGTATGTTTTTTCCTAATACCATTGTTTGACCACCTGTTCCACAACCAATATCGGCAATTTTGGACTTTTCGGTAAGACCGTCTATAAAACCTAATGCTTTAAGCGTTTCTTCGGGACTTCCGGGCCCTTGTCGTTCTGTTTTTGAAAAATATTCATAAATAATATTCAAGTCAAATTCGTGAATTGTCTGTTCTTCGTTATTCATTTTCTTTAATTTTTTGCATACACGAAAAGCATTACAATGCCTATATCATTCATTGTACGCAGATTAAAACTTAAATTAACTCAATAGAAAATTGCTCTCGAAAAGGATTATCGAGAACAAATAAAGATACAATCTGTAAAAGAAGTACAGATTGCTTACAGAACAATATCCGATTTAAACATAAACATCCAATTGTTTTTAGTGGGTGCTAAGGTATAAAAAAATACAATATGGTAAAATCTAAAATATTTTTTCAAATTTATTCTTATTTAGTCGTTATACTGCGCCTCGCTTTGCTTGCCGCCAACGTTCAGCTAAAATCCGTAGGCTGACCGTTTGTTTATTTCTTTAAAAGAATCGGATTTGAATGCCCTTTGCAAATAGCTCATTAGCCTATGGGTTTTTAGCGTTTGTGTGTGCCTTGAATGGTGAATATAGCTCATGAAGTTGAGCGTTCCAAAGGGTGAAAGTCCCGTACGCGCTGGGGTCGTGCCCAGAAGCGAAGCAAGTGGCACGCGTGTCGCTGAAGCTGTAGCGTAAGCACAAGGTGGTTTGGAGTGATCCACGCACTGAAGTAAGCCAGACTGCGGTGTCTGTACTGACGAACAGGAACCACATACAGAGGCTATGAGGCCGGATGAGGCAGCACATCATGCCGAAGTCCAACTCCTCGAAAGAGTCTGGTGCCGAAATAGTAGATGTGGCAGCGATAG
>NZ_VKDC01000001.1:7500-366738 GCF_007097395.1 Fulvivirga sp. M361 | reverse complement strand
GATTTGAAGTAGTACACACAACACTAAGTTAACCCTTAGTCATCAAAAAGGCCGACAGCTTCTCGCTATCGGCCTTTACTTTCTTTACCATAAAAAGAAGGTGACTTTTGAGACACCCTCTTTTGTTTTATTAATTTTTTGATTTTATAATCCGAACGCCTCCTTAACTTTATCTACATAGTCTAGCTTTTCCCAGGGGAAAAGTTCTACTTCAAGTTCTTTAGAGCTGCCATCAGCCGACACAAAGCTTTTCTTGACGAGTTCATTTTTTCTGCCCATATGGCCATAGGCGGCTGTGTCAGAATAAATAGGGTTTCTTAGTTTGAGTCGTTGCTCGATACTGTACGGCCGCATATCAAATACGTCGGCGACTTTGTCGGCGATCTCGCCGTCTGTCATATTAACG
This sequence comes from Fulvivirga sp. M361, assembly GCF_007097395.1. GTDB lineage: Bacteria > Bacteroidota > Bacteroidia > Cytophagales > Cyclobacteriaceae > Fulvivirga. The sequence continues at coordinate 366,332 of NZ_VKDC01000001.1, read as the reverse complement.
TGAGACCTTCCATAGGTATTCACAAATATTCCCATGGGTTCTACCACTCCGATGGCGTAAGATACTTGTATCAATACTTCATCAGCTACGCCGGCGGCTACCAGGTTTTTAGCGATGTGGCGAGTAGCATAGGCTGCAGAACGATCTACTTTTGAAGGATCTTTTCCTGAAAAAGCCCCACCCCCGTGTGCTCCTTTTCCACCATAGGTGTCTACAATTATCTTTCTTCCGGTTAAGCCGGTATCACCGTGAGGGCCTCCAATGACAAATTTGCCGGTAGGATTAATATGGTATTTGATGTCCTCATTAAAAAGCTTTTGAAGCTCAGGTTTCAGTTGTTCTTTTACTCTTGGTATAAGGATATTTACGATGTCAGTCTTGATCTTTTCCAACATTTCAGCTTCTGAACCGAAGTCATCGTGTTGAGTTGAAACTACTATGGCATCAATTCTTACAGGCTCACCATTATCAGCATACTCAATAGTGACTTGTGATTTCGCATCCGGTCTCAGGTAGGTGATGTCTTTATTCTCTTTTCTCAGCCTGGCTAGTTCTATTAGTATTTTATGAGAAAGATCAAGAGCCAATGGCATATAGTTATCCGTTTCATTCGTAGCATAACCAAACATCATGCCCTGATCTCCTGCTCCCTGCTCTTCAGGATTTCCACGGTCTACACCCTGGTTAATATCAGGAGATTGCTCATGAATGGCTGAGATAACACCACATGAATTACCATCAAACATGTATTCACCCCGAGTGTAACCTATGCTGTTAATGACCTCTCTTGCTATTTTTTGTACATCAAGGTATGCCTCTGATTTTACCTCCCCGCTTAACACAGTTAGCCCTGTAGTTACCAGTGTTTCACAGGCAACTTTTGAGTTTTTATCAAAAGCCAGAAAATTATCAATGAGAGCATCAGAAATTTGATCTGCTACTTTATCAGGATGTCCTTCAGAAACTGATTCTGATGTAAACAAGTAGGGCATAATTTATAAGGTTTTAAGATTCATCTTGTTATAGAGCGCGCAAAATTATGGTTATTTTTAATTAATACGAAATACTGGGTTTTAAAATACTGCATCAATTTAAGAATGACAATATAGCATGAAAACAGTAGGCTTTTTATGAAGGTCGATAGACTGTTTTTTCCAATCACTTATTGATCTGGTTTGTACCAAATGGTTTTCGCCGGTTAAATCTTTTGCTATGCATAACTTTGTAGTGGCGCTGCAGTATTTTTTGATACTTTCCAGCAGCTGATTATTTCTGTATGGGGTTTCAATAAATATTTCAGTTTGATCATTTTTGGTCGAACTCCGCTCTAACTCTTTCAATGCTTTGGGTAGTTCATGCTTATCTACCGGCAGATATCCGTTGAAACGGAATTTTTGTCCGTTAAATCCCGAAGCCATTAGAGCAAGTATGATAGACGAAGGCCCAACCAGTGGAATAACGTCAATACTGTTTTTATGAGCATAACTTACCGCTTTAGCTCCAGGGTCAGCTACACCAGGGCATCCGGATTCTGACAAAATGCCCATATCATATCCTTGATCCAGTGGGCCCATTAGTTCAGCGATCTGTTCATTCCTGGTCTTTTTGCTGAGCTCATCAAAGTGTAAGGTCTCAATATTCACTCCAAGCTTTAAACTGCTGATATAGCGTCTCGTTGTCCTGACATTTTCTGCCATGAAATAGCTGAGACCGCTAAGTACCTCTTTGACCTGGTCAGGTATGGTTTCAGTCTTGTTTTCGGCTATTACAGATGGGATAAGGTATAACGTTCCTTTCTTCATCAAACTATTTGACGATTGTGGTCAATTCATTGCGATATTGGGAAGGGCTTTTTCCCGTAAATGCTTTAAAGAGCTTATTGAAGTGAGAAAAATTATTGAATCCGCATTCAAAACATATATCGGTAATATTATCCGGTCGCTCCGACAGTAATTTAGAGGCATGTACTAACCGGTATTCATTGACGAATTGGGTAAATGTTTTTCCTGATATTTTTTTAAAGTATCTGCAAAAAGCAGGTTCGGTCATACTTACTGTATCAGCAATTTCGTCCAGTGAGATCTGCCGTTGGAAATTCGCACGTACAAAATCATAGACTTTATTTATCCTTTGGCTGTCTCGTGGTTCTATTTCCATGGCAAAACCATCGACATTCAAAACGGTATATTCTTCAGAAGTGGCCAGCTCCTTTAAAATACTTAATATCTTGATCAGACGGTCATAAGGATCATATTTCATCAACTTCTCTACCTTCGCTCCGACTTTTTTCTTGGTTTTACCACTAAATGCAATACCCATTTTCGAGCGTTGCATCAGCTTTTTAACTGCGGCCATCTCAGGGATCTCAAAAAAGTTCTCACCCAGAAAGTCTTCTTTCATTTGAACAATGGTTTCAGATTTATTTCCTGTGAGTCGATCTGTAAATCCATAATGTGGGAGATTAGCCCCGATCAGCAGTAAATCACCGTTTTTATAATAAGATAGTTGATTTCCAATATGCCGCTTACCAGAACCCCCGTTAACGTATACTAATTCTACTTCAGGGTGTATGTGCCAGTAGGGCAGTTTATTTCTACATGGATCTGCATATTGCCGTAGTTTTATAGAATTACCAAATCCAGGGTCTATTCTTTCTAATGCCGGAGCTCCTTTAATTTTCATCGTATTAAATAATGACTTTAGTAAAACAACGTCGTTTGTTAACAACAGATGGTACAAATTTAACTCTTTTATGTTCCAGATTAACGTTAAATTATTGTTAATTCTATTATTGGGTTAAAATAACACATGAACTCGAAAAAAATGATGTAGTAAGACCCTGGAATCTGCTATAGCTTTGTAACATGAAATTTTTTAACTCCCAAGCGAAAATGAAAAAAACAGTTCTAAAAATTCTAGTTGTCGCGTTAATGTTTACCGGGTATACATCATCAGCGACCGAGAGAGATCCTTTTTTAAAGGCTCGAGGTAAGGGTAGTAAAGAGTTCGCTCTCTTTATTGATAATTTGGGTGTGGATTTGAAGAATACACTCATTTATTTGAGAGATGAGAATGGCGGAGTGCTTTACAAGGAGAATCTATCTGACGGTAAGGAATACAAAAAACTTTTTGACCTCACTGCATTACCACAAGGTAACTATATATTAGAAATTGAGGATGGTACGAGAACAAAAAGTTATCCACTAAAGATCACAGATTTTGATTTGGAGATTGATCATGCACATCAGTCAAATTTTTACAAACCACAGATTGTTGCTCAACAGAATAATCGAGTAGGTATCTCTCTTTTCAATGTGAATGAGAAAGATGTTGAACTCAATATCTACAATAATAACCGTGAGTCAGTATTTCAGGAGATGATCCCGGGAGATATTGTATTGCAAAGAAAGTATGATCTTTCAGAACTTGAGCCAGGCTATTATACTATGTCCTTCAAAGTAGGGAAAAGGGTATTCAGCAAGTCTGTGGAAGTTAAATAAATAAGTTATTAAAATATTAAAAAAACCATTAGGTGTAGTTTGGATTTGATTGAAGGCCGAATCACAAAAGGTGATCCGGCCTTTATCTTTTATTACCATTTATACAACCGCCTCAAGTTTAATTACGTCAGAAAATTCAATACCAACTGCAGTAATTCCTGCGGTTTTTCTGCATGTACCCAATGCCCTGCGCCATCTACCGTAGCAATGCTGGAGGAGGGAAAAATGGTTTTGATCAGCGTATTGTCTGAATCGCTAATGTAATCCGATAGGGCGCCACGAATAAATAACACATCTTTATCTGTGGCGTAAGTGTCTGTCAGGGCTTCTCCAATTATTTCAATATTCCGGTCAATAACGGGTAAGTTAATTTTCCATTGGAACCCATTCTCATTCCTGGCCAGGTTTTTTAATAAAAACTGCCTTACACCAGGGTGAGGTACATAGTTGGCTAATTGTTTATCAGCCTCACCCCGGGAAGCAACAGATGTTAAGTCAATAGATGCTAAACCATCAAGTATAGTTCTGTGATGCACAGGGTAATACTTTGGCCCGATATCAACCACAATGAGTTTTTGCCAAAGTTCAGGGTACTTAATGGCAAATTTCATGGCAGTCTTACCACCCATGGAGTGTCCGAGAATGTCCGGTTCCATAATGCCTTGCTGATCTATAAATCCTTGAAGGTCATCGGCCATAACCGTATAGTTGAACTCATCACTATGGGGAGACTGCCCGTGATTCCTTTGGTCTACCAGGAAAACCTTGTATTTCTCTGCCAGTACTTTGCCTACACTAAGCCAGTTATCCGAAGAGCCGAACAGACCATGAAGTATAATGAGCGGCTTGCCTTCGCCCAATACCCGGTGATATAATTGCATAAAGTTTATTTTAAGATATTAATTTACGTACAAGTAAAGTTATCTTTCATAATAAAAAATCATTCAACAACGACAGGGAAGTCCTGTCCGCGACTAAATGTATGTGGGAACTGCATTTTTCCCTTATACTTCTGGGAGAATTCCGGTACCTGATCGTCCAGGTAGGATTTCAATTCATAAATAGTGACCTTACCATCCTTAGGGGCGCCGTCGGCCTTTCCTGATAATGCTTCCAGCAATACATAGGTAAACAACCCGTGTCCCAACTCCTTAAATTCCGTGGCAAATTGCTCACTTCCGGCGGCAGCTAATACATGTATACCAGTACTCCTGGATAACTGTGCCAGTGCCTTTTCTTCTGTGGCCCCACGCTGTGCCAACGTTTCCACACCTCCTCCTGACTGGCATGCGTCAATGATCACTACCTGCTTTAAAGCGGAGATGGATTTAAGCTTTTCCTGTAGTTCTCCTGCGTATATGCCTGTTTTGGCAAGCTTTTCAGGGTTGTACAGTTTGGTATTGTCAGTAGGGACAAAATAAAAATTATTGTCTACCATGCTACCGTGTCCGGCATAAAAGAAATAAAGTACATCCTGTGGCTTGATCTCCGTGGCCAGTTCATCCAACTTCCAAAGAATATTATCTTTAGTGGCCTCATGATCATACAATGACCTTACCTCTACCTTGTCAAATAACCCTACAGTGTGGGCTTTTATTAACGCTACAAAACCTTCTGCATCTGAAGCGGCATAGTTTAGATTTAATGCTTCGTTTACATATTTATCAATGCCTATTGAAAAAAGATACAGTGTGGATTTTAGGCTTCCGCCAAAACGTGCCACTATTCTCTTCCTGGGAGATTCTATATTCCCCTTACTGATGGCAGAAACTTCTATGGTATTAATTCCTTCCACTAAGTCCAGTGAGTGCTCCACAGTTTGTGATTTGCCGGACTTAACCTGTAATGGCAGACTTAATACATTTTTACCATTATGGAAGACTTTTGCCAGTGAGGCGCCGCCGCCCTCATCAAAAACCCTGAAAAGCAGTTGAGCTTTTCTATTATCAAAACTGTCGTTATTTTGGGGAGATAAGATATCAATAGAAGGAGGGGGTGATTTTTCAATTTTTTCCAACATATTAAGTTTGGAGCCACCTCGATCGGAAAATGCATTTTTGATAAGGTCAGGCTGAAAGAATTCTTCGAAGAACTGATCTACGCTAAAACTTTTTATGCCCTTTACAAAAACAATATTACTGAAAGCGCCATCTGTAGCATTAAAATGGCCAAATGAGTTCACTGCCATCCAGTTGCTTTGATCAATGACCATGTAACTCACCAACTCGGTTCCTGCAGAGATATTCCAGATCTTGATTTCACCATTTTCAGCTACGCTTATCAAGTGCTTGTCATCGGGAGTGAATTGTAGATTAGTTACTGGTGAGGTATGCCCTTTTAACGTGTTCTTGATGATTCCCTTTCTATCACGTACATGAATTACTCTATCAGCGCCTGCGGTAGTGAGTAATTCACCCTGATGGCTGTAGGTAGCACAGTAGACCTCTCCTCTATGCTCGCTGAAACGTGCTGTCTGTAAACCAGTGGTGATATCCCATACCTTTACCTTCCCGTCCCAACCGGTAGAGACAATGGTCCGATTGTCCGGATGAATATCAAAAGAATGGATGATATTAGTGTGTCCGACGAAATCTCTTACTTCCCTTTTACTATCTATTTCCCAAAGCTTTAACGTTTTGTCAAGGCCCGCAACCATTAAGTATATGTCATTATTAACAAACTCCAGTTGATATGGAGAAGCCTGTTCAAAAGGTAAATGGCTCAGCATTTCACCACTTTGAATGTCCCAAACCTTTGCAGAACCGTCCCAGCTGCCGGTAGCTACCTTGGATTGGTCTTCGCTAAATGCAACGGTAAAGATCATTTCACGATGCCCCTCAAAACGCATCAACTCCTGGCCGGAAGCCACATCCCACAGCCTGGCGGTTTCATCGGCGCTACCCGTTAAGAGCTGTTTTCCGTCACGGGAGAATTCCATACACAGCACGGCCTTCTCATGGCCTGAAAGCTCACGAAAAATACTGCCATTCTTAAAATCCCATAGGCGTATGACATTGCCAAGTTTACCTTTGGCAAAGTACTTTCCATTAGGACTTACTTTAATGTCATTTTTCAGGTCGGTATATTTTTTTATGTATCGGTCCCAGTAAGAAGAACCTTTATAATTCAGGCCACCTTTGTCTGTTTGATTTAAAAAACCTTCAATACGTTGTAAAAGGTTTCCATTTTCCAGGTCATATATTCTGACCACTTTATCGTCATTACTTAAGGCAATTTTTTTTCCATCGGGGCTTAATGTGGCATCAGTATTACCTTCTTCTGCCAACACCTGTTTTTGCCAAAGTATCTTACCTGAGGTCAGGTTAAAAAGTTTAATGGAGTCCTCCGTACTTATAAACACTTTTGACGTTCCATCATGGTCTAATGCTGTAAACTCATCGGGATTGGTATAGAGTAGCTTTTTGGTGCTTTTTTCATTCATATCCCAAAGTTTGAGGTCACCTCCGTTACCGGCAGATAAAATGTCATTGCCGAAATATTTTACAAACGTTCCACATCCGCCACACCTTCCCATTTCAGGCTTTAGCTCTGCGATTTCTTCTGCCGAAGCTATATCATATATGACAACCGATCGATTATCCCCTCCAAAGGCGATCTGTTTCCCATTGGGACTGAAATCGGCACTGATGCCATAACCCACGCCTCTGTCAGGGTTGACCTTAAAACGTTTAAGCTCTTCCCCGGTTTTCAACTCCCATAATATGGCTTCCTGGTCGTAGCCAGCCGTTACCAGGAGTTTCCCGTCCGGTGATAATGCTACCGAGGTCATATAATCTTTATGAGCAGCGTATGTCCTAATGAGTTTCCCAGTGGCTATCTCCCATAATTTAGCGGTTTTATCTGCTGAGCTACTTACAAAATACTTTCCATCGGGTGTTACAACAAGGTCATTAATGGTAGATTCATGTCCCAGGTATGAACGGATCTCTCTACCTGTGGCTAACTCCCATAATTTTATAGTCTTATCACGGCTTCCTGATAGTAGGTAGTTGCCGTCATTGGTAAATGCTACAGATTTGATCGCTGCATAATGCCCTCGTTGGACAACAGTTTCCAAACGTTGAGATACAGTGTTTGAGCAGAGTGTGATAAGTAGTAGAAAAGTTAATAAATAATTCATATGAGAGATTTCTTGTTCCAATTTAGAAATTTGTTTTGGAAAAGTTCTTGCATTAATGGCTATATTGTGATGAATAAGTATTATTGAAACAGGTATGATGAATCGCTTAAGCCCTTTTTTAATTGTCTTCCTTGGCTTCATTTATTTTTGTTCACCCGGTCAAACCAAGGTTAAGTTATTACCATCAAATATCAACAAACCCTCGATTAACTATTATGCCCCTTTTGTCAGTGGTGATGGTCGGTCCATGCTTTATTTGCATGATTATACAGATGATGGGAGTCATGCCATGATGTATGCCACAAAAAAAACAGTCAGCAGCTGGAATGACGGAGTGGAAGTCCATAAAGTAGTTAATAAGACTAACTTAAATTACCGGGGTGGTTATAGCCTCAGCTTTGATGGTGATGTTATGTATTTTTCATCAAGAAAATCAGGGTTAGGTGGTTTTGACATCTGGTCTAGCACCTATACAGGTGCTACCTGGTTAGCTCCTAAAAACCTGGGAGCACCTATCAACTCCCGCGAGAATGAAGGTGATCCGGTGCTCTCACCAGATGGTGAATACCTCTATTATATGCGCTGTGCCGATATGAGTGAATATAGAGGTGCCAACGGATGCCGTATTGTAGTATCAAAGAAAAAAAATGCAAGATGGTCTGAACCTATAGACCTTCCGGATAATATTAATACAGGTAATTCTCAGACACCCAGATTACTTTCAGATGGAAGAACCATGATCTTTGCATCTGATAAATTTGGAGGCAAGGGAGGTTTGGATCTTTTCATCACCAGAAAGGAAGGGGAAATATGGACGGACCCTGTACCACTTGAATTTGTCAATACCGATAAGAATGATCATTTCGTAAGTGTGGACGCAAAAGGTCGTTATCTCTATATGGCCGAGAATACCGGACGTAGTAGTCAGTTGATTTTGAAATTGATCCCTAAAGAATTTCAACCTACTAGGGTAATGCGTATCCAGGGAGAGGTAACAGATGCTGTTTCGGGAGCACCCGTTGATGCCACCCTTACGGTCTTTAATATTGATGACCGTGACCGGTTGTGGAATGGACCTGTGGGAAATACAGGAGAATTTACCATTGTGTTAAATGAAGGAGCTTCCTATGATCTTTCTGTATCGTCTGCTGATCCAACCTATATGTTTTATTCTAAAGTATATGACCTTGAAAAATTAGGCTCCAGGGATAAAGAAAAACTTAAGATAGAACTTAAGCCTGTGGAATTAGATACCTACTTCAAAACGGAAATCAGCTTTGAAGATTATGAACCGGTATTGACAGATAACTCTACGTTTGAATTAAGAAGGGTAGCCGCTATGATGAGGAAAAATCCTGCCATGACCATTGAAGTAGCTGCTTATCTGGACCTTTACAAAGCGGATTCGATCAAATCAGACCCTGACCTGACTGAGATCAGAATAGACTCCATATACGTAGAGCGACAGATTTCAATGACAATAGATTCGATGAAGACTACCTACATGAATGAAGAAGATTCCACCCACATAATAAATGAAGATACAACAGAAATTCATTCAGATAGCATTCAATACCAGGCCATTAAAGAACTTGAGATTAAATATGTCTATCATAATGATCGCACGGAAAAGGAGTCAATGGCGGTCAAGGAATATCTTATGGAGCGTGGAATTGAAGAAGATAGAATTTCAGTCCGGACTTACGTCAATGATGACAGCCTTTGGATGCCTGTATCCGAAGAGGAGGATCAAAGTGAGGGGAAAGTAGAAATACGAAGAATTGAAATGAAGTTTTCAAGCATTTAGACCTGAATGAGCAAATAAAAACCAGTGATTTACGTTTTTACAGTAACTGTAAGGTAATAAGGCTCATCTGACGGATGTATCCTGATACTAAAATTTAACGCGTTGGATCGGGTCTCTGTCATATCCCTTTATTCTCAAGTCTTTATTTATAGGTATGCTTTTAAATACCTCCGAATTTGATTAACTTAAATATACATGCATTGGAAAGATTTTAAGAAGTTATCACTGTCAGACAAAGCTCGTTCGTTATATACGGAGGGTACTTTTGTTACATCTATCCGATATTACAGGCATAAGGTAAATTTGTATTTGTTGGAGAATTATTATGTAGAGGTTTTTTATAATCCTAAACTGGATTGTGTCGATAAAATCGATCGATTAGAACCCCGACATTCACGTATGAAGTTCTATTCAGATCAGGTCAAATTGCCATTAGATCTTTGTGCATAGAGGATTTGCCTGGATAATTTGTTCGTTTCTGCCATCGTTTCATATACTGTATCAGAGATTTTTAACCTTCAAAGGATAACGAAGTTCTTATAAATACAAAAAGGGTCTTGAAGACCCTTTCTTTTTGCACCATAAAGTGTTATATGATTTCTTAGGCAGTTGTAGCCGTAGATGACTTCTCTGCAGCATCTTGGAGCATCGCGATCTTATAGTTCTTTTTAGATTTATGACCACAATACCCACATTCAAAATATTTGAGCAATTCACCTTCCTCAGAAGTAGAAGGTGCACGTAGTATATCTTCTTTAGTTACTCTAAAGGTCTGATAGTTACACTCAGGACATTGCAATGCGTGAAGGTGACCCGCATATTTTTCAATTTTGGTATACCCTGTTTCTTCGTCTACCCATACATCGTAGTCAATAGAGTATATTTCTTCTTCTGCCTGCATACCTTCATCCAGATAAACATCCTCTTCTTCCTCACTCAGCAGCTTCATTGGCTTACCTGATTTAGGAGAAATACGTGGCTTATATCTTAATTTTTTTAGTCTTTTCTCAATGTAGAAAGGATAATAAAATTTAAGGAGGTTTTGAATGATTACTCCTATGATCAAGCCCATAGAGATGGTTACAAACACTCTTACAAAGAGCCAAAGTGTTGTTAACTCCGAGATAAATGAATTGGCATAAGATGCTCCGGCTAAAATTAAAAGCACACCACAGGCCATGAGAATATTAATCTCATTCCGATTAATGTAGTCATACTTTGTTTTTGAATCACCTGTTGATGATAGTTTAATCAAATGCCCCAAAAAAATGAGAATAGAGAGACCCACTAAGCAGAAAGCTGCGTATTGAGTCCAGGTATTCCAGCTCTCAAAGGATTGTATTGAGGTTTCGTCCATGGTCTAAAAGTTTTTTAGATGTAAATCTTGAGAATTAAAAATAAATTCAATTAAAGGCCAATTTAAAAATTACTGCCAAAAGTTAATATTCTTTTATTAAAAAATAAAAGACAATGAACAATAAGCCCATAGAAATACTGTTGTTTTAAGTGATTTGGTACTTCAATTAAAGCAATTTTCATTGAAATTTAAAAATATAGCACATTTTTAAATTGATTTAGAGAGTTCGTTTACTCTCTCGTTCTTCATAGCTCTCGACTACATCACCCTCTTTTATGTCATTAAAGTTTTTGATGCTTATTCCACACTCGTAGCCGTTTTTAACTTCATTCACGTCTTCCTTAAACCTTTTCAGTTGTCCCATCTCTCCTGAATAGATCACTATTCCATCCCTTATAAGACGTATTGGGTTATTTCTTTTGATGTATCCGTCAATCACCATACATCCGGCTACTGTACCGACTTTAGATATTTTAAACACATCTCTCACTTCCACATTGCCTACGATCACTTCTTCCACTTCAGGGTCCAGCATACCTTCCATAGCATCTTTTACATCATTGATAGCATCATAGATGATGGAATAAAGTCTGATTTCAATTTCCTCGTTCTCAGCTGTCCTTTTAGCTGAAGTAGAAGGCCTTACCTGGAAGCCTACGATAACAGCGTCAGAAGCCGATGCCAAAAGTACATCTGACTCAGAGATCTGTCCTACACCCTTATGGATAATATTCACCTGGATTTCTTCAGTACTTAGTTTAAGTAATGAATCAGACAATGCTTCTATTGATCCATCCACATCCCCTTTTACGATTACATTCAGTTCCTTAAATGAACCTATGGCTAATCTTCTGCCAATTTCGTCCAGGGTAATATGCTTTTTGGTACGTATATTTTGTTCCCTTAATATTTGTTCACGTTTAGCAGCTATTTCCCTTGCTTCACGATCGGTATCCATAATATTGAACTTATCACCGGCCTGAGGCGCTCCGTCCAGCCCAAGCATTAATACCGGCGTGGCAGGGCCCGCATTTTCGATTTTTTGACCTACGTGGTCAAACATAGCTTTTACCCGTCCATGGTATGCTCCGGCAAGGATCACATCACCAATTCTCATTGTGCCACTTTGAACGAGAAGGGTTGCCACATATCCCCTGCCTTTGTCCAGCGATGCTTCAATTACTGTACCGACTGCCTTTTTATCGTGGTTAGCCTTCAGTTCAAGTAATTCCGCTTCTAATAATACTTTTTCTAAAAGGTCATCTACTCCCTGCCCGGTCTTAGCGGATATTTCCTGACTTTGATATTTTCCACCCCACTCTTCTACAAGAATATTTATGCCGGACAGAGATTCTCTTACTTTGTCAGGATTGGCGTTAGGTTTATCAATTTTGTTGATAGCGATAACAATTGGGACACCCGCTACTTGAGCGTGGTTTATCGCTTCTTTTGTTTGAGGCATTACGTCATCGTCTGCCGCTACCACAATAATAACAATATCTGTCACCTTGGCTCCACGAGCTCGCATAGCCGTAAAGGCTTCGTGACCTGGTGTATCAAGGAAAGCTAGTTTTTGGCCGCTTTCTGTTGTTACATCATAGGCGCCTATGTGTTGTGTAATACCACCGGCCTCGCCCGCTGTTACTTTTGAATTTCTAATGTAATCAAGCAAGGAGGTTTTTCCATGGTCTACGTGACCCATGATGGTTACAATAGGAGCCCGTTCGGTAAGGCTTTCTTCCTTATCCTCTTCCTCGATAATATCGACCTCATCATCTGCTCCCGTAAATTCTACACTGAACCCAAATTCATCCGCGATCACCGTTATTGATTCTGCATCCAGGCGTTGGTTTATAGAAACGAACATTCCCAGACCCATACAACTGGAGATAACATCGTTTACAGAAACATCCATTAATGAGGCAAGGTCGTTTGCAGAGATGAATTCCGTTACTTTAAGTACTTTGGATTCTTCCTGTTCCTGAAGTAGTTGTTCTTCTTTGGCTTCGGCTATAGCAGACCTTTTCTCTCTCCTATATTTAGCACCCCCGCCTTTTTTCTTTCCACCGCTTAGTTTAGCCAGTGTGGCTTTTATTTTATCTTGTATTTCCTTGTCAGAAGGTTCTTCCTTATCAGCTCGTGCTTTATTAAATGAAGGTTTTCCACCTCTGTTATCACGTTCTCCGGCTCTTGGTATTCTCTTCCTGGGTCTCTTCTTCTTTTTCTGCTCTTTTTGATCGTCTGAAGAGGCCACCGGTTTCGTTTTATCTTTTTCTACCGGCAAGTCAATTTTTCCAACAACTTTTAACCCTTGTAGTCTGTCAGCTTTGGCTTTTCTTACCTCCTGTTTCTCCTCCGGTTCCGGCTCTGGCGCCACCTCCGGCACTTCTTTTTTAGGTTCTGCTACCTTTGCCACCTCTTTTTTGGGTTCTTCCTTTTCTGCAGGCTTAGCAGGCATTTCTTCCTCCTTGTCAGGGGCGCTTTCTGTTACGTCGGGTTTTTCTTCCTTTTTGGCAACAGGTTCCGGTTTGGGCTCAGGCTCAGGCTCTGGTTTAGGTTCTGGCTTCGGCTCAGGATCAGCCTTCTTTTTCCCCAAATCTATCTTTCCAACTACTGAAAGCCCTTTGAGTTTCGGCTTGCCCTGCTCAACTTTTTCGGCTGGCTTCGGAGGTTCTTCTACTTCCTCTTTTTTCTCCACAGCAAGGTTTTTGATGAGCACATTTTGCTCTTCCTCTTTACGGGGCTTAGGTGGTTGTACACCTGCCTCCACTGCCACTTCATCGCTGATCTTAGTTCCAATGGTAAGGCCAGAAGCTTCCTCCTTATCGTGGGCAGAGTCGGCAAACTCTTTTGAGAGCATAGAAAACTGCTCTCCCGTCAATTTAGAGTTGGGGCTGCTGTCAACGGTAAATCCTTTTTCAGCAAGGAAATCAACAATAGTGGAAAGCCCAACATTAAGCTTCCTAGCTACCTGACTCAGCCTCATGGTTCTTTCTTCTGACATACTCAAATATCTCTTTTTTTTGCGATTTAAAAAACTTGACCTATTCGAACTCCTGCTTAAGAATGCCTAAAACATTATCAATGGTTTCTTCTTCCAGGTCGGTTCTGCGTTCCAGCTCTTGTTTGGTTAAAGTCAATACGCTCTTGGCAGTATCCAGTCCGATACGTTTCAATTCATCAATCACCCAGTTTTCGATTTCATCTCCAAATTCATCCAGATCTACATCCTCCTCTTCGAATTCACCTAACTCTCGGAACACATCTATTTCCATTCCAACCAGCCGGCTGGCAAGTTTGATGTTTTGACCACCTTTACCGATAGCAAGACTTACCTGATCTGGTTTTAGGAATACAGAAACCCTTCCGTCTTCCTGGTCGATCTTGATACTACCTATTTTCGCAGGGCTCAACGCTCTGGAAATGTAGAGTTCCATGTTATCGGTAAAATTGATGACATCAATATTTTCGTTTTGCAATTCACGTACGATACTGTGTATCCTTGATCCCTTCATACCCACACAGGCACCTACCGGGTCAATCCGGTCATCATATGACTCTACGGCTACTTTTGCGCGTTCGCCCGGCTCACGTACTACCTTTTTGATGGTAATCAGGCCGTCATATACTTCAGGTACCTCGCTCTCAAAAAGACGTTCAAGAAATACCGGACTGGTTCGGGATAAAATTATTTTTGGACTGCCATTAAACATATCCACGCGATCTACAATAGCACGGACCTGATCTCCTTTTCTAAACCTGTCTTTGGATATTTGCTCGCTTTTGGGAACTGAAATCTCATTACCTTCAGCATCGATCAACAATACTTCCCTGCTTAATATCTGATATACCTCTCCGGTGATGATCTCTCCTACCAGGTCTTTGTATTTCTGATATAAAATATCTTTTTCCAGATCTTTCACCTTTTGAATAAGTGTTTGTCTGGCAGTCATTACCGCTCTTCGTCCAAAGTCGATCAACGTAATTTGTTCGGCCACTTCTTCTCCTATTTCAAAGTCCGGTTCGATCTGCTGTGCGTCTGACAGACTTATTTTATCATGATCCCAGATATCTTCAGAATTATTATCTACAATTTCTCTGAATCTCCATATTTCAAGGTCACCCTTATCTGCATTGATAATGATATCAAAGTTTTCATCTGTCTCAAACTTTCTTCTGATCATGGTACGGAATACGTCTTCCAGGATCCTGATCATCGTAGGTCTATCGATATTTTTCTGCTTGGCAAAATCGGCAAACGACTCAATTAATACAGAAGCATCCATTTTTACTATTATTTAAATGAAATCTGAACTATGGTTTTACTAATATCTGAAAAGGACAACTCCACCCTTTCATACGCTTTTTTCTTTCCTTTTTTTATCTCCTGATCAAGTACAATACAATCGTTTTGTACTTCCACCAGGCTACCTTTAACATCTTTTCCCTCGGCCAAAGATACTTTAACAGCTCTTCCTATATTTTTTTGATACTGTCTTTCGGACGTGAGAGGATGTTCAACACCGGGAGAGGATACTTCAAGTATATATTTATCGCTTATGATTTCCTCTTCTTCAATAATGTGACCCAGCTTACGACTGAGACGGGCACAATCATCGATATTAACTCCTTTATCTCCATCTATTAATATCAGCACTTTTCCCGACCCTTGCCTGGAAGACATTATTATATCGACCAAAAAATGGGACTCATCTTCCAAATTCTTCTCTGCTATTGCCGCTATTTTTTCCTTCAGCTCCATGAAAAAGTGCTAATAAAAAGAGGGGACTGTTGTCCCCTCGAAAAAATTCTTTTCTCTATTTCCTCACAAAATTAAGCCAATTTAATTTGCTTTACAAACTTTGAATTAAATCAGACAGATTTAAGTTTACACCCTGCACTAATTGTTAATGACCATGAAACTGATCTCCAAAGTATTTTGTCTTGTATTACCTGCTGTTCTTATCATCTCATGTAATACTTCAAAGGAAAAGACAGTTGATGTCGATGCAGAAGAGCATGTGATTACCGTTCCCCTGTTTAATAAAGATTCAGCCTATGCTTTTGTGGAGTATCAGGTAAGTATGGGGCCCAGAGTGCCGAGTACCACACCGCATGTGAAAACCGGAGATTGGTTAGTACATAAGTTTAGAACATATGGTGCACAAGTAGAAGAGCAAAATTTTGAAGCGACCAGTTTCGACGGCAAAAAGATGTATCTGAGAAATATTATAGCCAGTTATGCTCCGGAAAAAGCGAAACGAATACTATTGGCAGCGCATTGGGATACCAGGCCATTTGCAGACAAAGATAATAGCCGTAAAGATGAAGCAATTGACGGGGCTAATGACGGGGCCAGCGGGGTGGGCGTATTATTGGAGATTGCCCGGTCAATACAACAAGAATTACCCAAAGGAGTGGGGGTAGATATTATTTTATTTGATGGTGAAGATTGGGGGAATGATGTATCGTTTCAAAAGCCTGTGCCTTTAAGGGATGGTTGGGAATCCTGGTGGTGTATGGGTTCTCAGTATTGGGGAAAAAACCCGCATAAACCCAATTACTCTGCTTACTATGGGATTTTACTGGATATGGTAGGGGGTAAAAACGCCAGGTTTTTCACTGAAGGGTATTCCCGGCAGATAGCCCCTTCGATAGTGAAGAAAGTGTGGGATGTCGCTTCTCAAATAGGTTATTCCAATTATTTTGTACGGAGGGAAGGTGCAGCCATAACAGATGATCATTATTTTGTGCATAAATACCGAAACATCCCTATGATAGACATTATACCAATGGATCCAGAAAGTGATTCCTTTGGTACTTTTCATCATACCCATAATGACAATATGGACATCATTAGTAAAGAAACGTTAGGTGCCGTAGGAGAAACACTTCTATATGTATTATATCACGAATAAAAAAGCCTGCTTTTTTGTAAGCAGGCTTCCATAAAAAAGATTATTTGTCTCTTAGGCTTCCATGGCTTCGGGTTCTTCCAGATATTCGTCGACAGGCAGGCAGCTACACATTAAATTTCTATCTCCGTATGCGTTGTCTACTCTGCCTACAGTAGGCCAGAATTTATTTTCTTTCACGAATGCTAAAGGATAAGCCGCTTTTTCTCTGCTATATGGCCGGTTCCATTCATCGGCAGTTACTTGTTTGGCGGTATGTGGAGCATGTTTAAGAACGTTGTCTTCGCTATTAGCGATACCATCTTCAATTTCCCGGATTTCGTTTCTTATTTCAATCAGTGCTTCACAGAATCGATCAAGTTCAGGCTTGGTTTCACTTTCCGTAGGTTCGATCATCATAGTGCCGGCCACAGGAAATGACACAGTAGGTGCGTGAAAACCGTAGTCCATCAATCTTTTGGCAATGTCCTCAACTTCAACACCTACTTTTTTGAATTCCCGGCAATCTATGATCATCTCATGGGCTGCACGTCCGTTTTTGCCTGAATAAAGTACAGGATAATATCCATCAAGTCGTTCTTTGATATAGTTAGCATTGAGAATGGCTAATTCAGTGGCCGCTTTTAAACCCTTTTTACCCATTAAAGCAATATATGCGTAAGAAATGGTCAGAATACTGGCACTACCAAAAGGCGCTGCTGATATTGACGTTATTGCTTTATTTCCACCTGTGGTTATCAATGGATTTCCGGGAAGGAAAGGTGCCAGTTGTGGGGCTACTCCTATAGGTCCCATGCCCGGTCCTCCTCCTCCATGAGGGATACAGAATGTTTTATGCAGATTGAGATGGCAAACATCAGCTCCGATATTCGCCGGACTGGTAAGGCCTACCTGGGCATTCATATTGGCGCCATCCATGTAAACCTGGCCGCCATGCTCGTGGATAATATCACAGATCTCAACGATACTTTCTTCAAATACACCATGAGTAGAAGGATAAGTCACCATCAGGGCACAAAGGTTCTCACTGTTTTCCTCTGCTTTAAGTTTCAGATCTTCCAGGTCTATGTTTCCCTGATCGTCACACTTGACGATTACCACCTTCATTCCTGCCATCACAGCGCTTGCCGGATTGGTACCGTGGGCGGATGAAGGGATGAGCGTGACATTTCTATGGTGATTGCCGTGGCTTCGATGGTAGGCTCTGATTACCATCAGCCCCGAATACTCTCCCTGAGCACCACTGTTAGGCTGTAAGGATACCGCCGCAAAACCAGTGATCTCACACAACCATTTTTCCAGGTCTTCAAAAAGTTGGGTATAACCCTTTGCCTGTTTTTTAGGTGCAAAAGGGTGCATATTTCCAAATTCCGGCCAGGTTACAGGGATCATCTCCGTAGTAGCATTTAATTTCATAGTACATGAGCCAAGAGATATCATACTGTGAACTAAAGATAAATCTTTGTTCTCCAGCTTTTTGATATATCGTAACATCTCATGCTCTGAGTGATGTGTGTTGAAAACCGGGTGTGCAAGGTAATCAGAGGTTCTTACTAACTCCTCCGGCCAATTCAGATGGAGGTTTGCGGCCTCTTGTTCAGCTGAGAAATTACTTTCAATCTCATTTGCCTCTGCCAGGATATTAAGTATTAATGAAACATCCTGTATGCCGGAGGTTTCATCCAGTGATATGCCGATAGCACTTTCGTCAAAATATCGGAAGTTCACTCTTTTATCTTCGGCTAATCTTTGCACCTTGGCAAGGTCTGAGATCCTAACTTTAAGGGTGTCAAAGTAATTTACATTGTATTGCTCAATGCCCAGTGTCTTCAGGCCTTTGTTCAGCAATTGAGTCAATCCATGTATGCGCCCTGCAATGGCCCGTAGTCCTTTTGGGCCATGGTATACAGCATACATTCCTGCCATCACAGCAAGCAGCACCTGGGCTGTGCAAATGTTACTGGTAGCTTTTTCACGTCTGATATGTTGCTCTCTTGTCTGAAGGGCCATTCTGAAGCCGTTATCGCCCTGTGCATCTAATGATGCTCCTATGATCCTGCCCGGGATTTGTCGTTTGAACACCTCTTTAGTAGCAAAAAACGCTGCATGAGGACCGCCATACCCCATAGGTACACCAAAACGCTGACTTGAGCCCACCACAACGTCGGCACCCATTTCGCCGGGTGACTTTAACAGTAAGAGGCTCATCAAATCGCTGGCAACGGCCACAGCTACGTTATTTTCTTTGGCTGTAACCACCAAATCAGTGTGGTCAATGATTTCTCCGTTATTATCCGGGTACTGAAGCAAAACCCCATAAAGATCAGGGTCGGTCAGGTCCAGGTTAGATAACTCGTCTATCACCAATTCGATATCGACCGGTTCCGCGCGGGTAGTGAGTATATCAAGTGTCTGTGGGAAAGTATTTTTATCAACAAAGAACTTATTAGCACTTTTTTTAGCTCCTTTTCTGGCTCCGGCTAACATGGCCATCGCTTCTGCAGCGGCGGTGCCTTCATCCAGCAGGGAAGCGTTGGCTATTTCCATTCCGGTAAGATCAATGATCAGCGTTTGAAAATTGATCAGTGCTTCGAGCCTTCCCTGGGCGATCTCTGCCTGGTAAGGTGTATACGCTGTGTACCAACCCGGGTTCTCCAGTATATTTCTCAATATTACCGGAGGTACTACTGTATTGTAATAGCCCGTGCCAATGTAAGACTTAAATATTTCATTTTTTTCAGCAAGCTTTTTAAATGTCTCAAGAAACTGAGATTCGGTTTGAGCCACTGGTAGATCCAGGTCTTTTTTAAGTCTGATTAACTTTGGTATAGTTTGGTCAATAAGATCGTCCAATGAATCTGCGCCTACCAATTGAAGCATCTCGGCTATTTGTTGATCGTCCGGCCCGTTATGACGGGTGTCAAATCTCACTACATTATTAACTTCTAACTTCATTCTCTTTGTTTATAAACCTGATAATATAACAGAATACCCTATCAAAAAGATTTGCAAATCTAGCATTATTTGGCCTAAATAACGGTCCTAAAATAATTATTCTGAGCAATTTAAACGTCAGGAATTCTGTATGAGCCGCTCGTCATAATTTGGGGTGATAAATCAAATTTGGCCGCTTTATTCTATATTTTTGATTCTCTTATCAAAGAAATAATCTATGAAAAAAATAATGATAATAGCATTTGTTCTGGCCTTCACGGGCTTGTCATATGCTCAAACTGAACAAGATGCCGTAAAGTATGCCGAAACAATCACGGAGGATGAACTATATGACAAGCTTTCTATATTGGCATCAGACGCTATGGAAGGACGAGAGACAGGTGAAAGAGGACAAAAAATGGCGGCGGCGTTCATCAGTGATCATTTTCAACGTCTTGGATTAAAAGCGCCCGTAAAAAGTGGGACGGAGAATAGTTATTATCAGCCTGTATTTCTTTATTCTGCTGTACCTGGCGATACATACATTATAGCAGGTGAAGAGAAGCACAAAAACTTTGATAAAATCATTTATTATGGTTCTTCTTCTTCCGGTGCGGTAAAAGAAACGGAGGTATTGTTTGCAGGTAAAGGGAGTGAGCAGGATTTTGCTCAACTGGATGTAAAGGATAAAGCAGTAATCGTTATGGTGGATAACCCCAGGGCGTGGAAAGCGCCACACGATCTGGCGTTGGAGAAGGGGGCGAGCCTGACCCTGATCGTTTCACACAAGGACGATGCTAAGTTTACCGAGTATGGCCAGCTATTTAAAGGCTTTTTGGAAGGGGGAAGACTATCATTAGAAAAACCGGACATGGGTGGATCAGATCCGGGGGTGTTTTTTATTGCGCCTTCTGTGGCGGCTCAAATACTGGATGTTAAAAAACAGCGACTTCAGGATGCTATGGAAAAAGGGAATCTGAAAAAAATAAAGAAGGGGACTTTCAAGTATCATATGGAGCAAAAAATAAAAGAAGTTGAAAGTGAAAATGTATTGGGATATATGGAAGGCTCTGATTTGAAAGATGAGTTGGTGGTAATTACCGCTCACTATGACCATATCGGAAAAAATGGGGAACAGATTAATAATGGTGCGGATGATGACGGCTCGGGAACTTCTGCAGTGCTTGAGATAGCGGAGGCATTTGTACAAGCTAAAGCAGATGGCAAGGGCCCAAGAAGAAGCATTCTTTTTATGACAGTAACCGGTGAAGAAAAGGGCTTGCTGGGTTCGGCATATTATACTTCTAATCCCATATTCCCTCTGGAAAAAACAGTGGTTGACCTCAATATTGACATGATAGGCCGCATAGACCATAAGCACAAGGAAAATCCTGAATATGTATACCTGGTAGGATCAGATAGATTATCTACGGAATTACATGAGATCAGCGAGAAGGTGAACGAAACATATACAAAGCTGGAACTGGATTATACTTATAATGATGAAGACCATCCTGATCGGATCTATTATCGTTCGGATCATTGGAATTTTGCTAAAAATAACATTCCAATTATCTTCTATTTCAATGGTGTTCACGATGATTATCACCAACCTACGGATACCATCGATAAGATAGCATTTGATATGTTAATGGAAAGGACCAAGTTAGTTTATCACACGGCCTGGGTATTGGCAAACCGGGACCAAAAGCCGGTGGTAGATAAGCCACAGTCTCAAAATCTGGGAAATAACTAGCGTTAAGTCACGCCTCCATTGTCTTTATTTTACATAAACATAACGGTTAGCTGATAATAAGGTCGACGGCTAACAACAAGGAGCAGGCAAAATTTTATAACACACTATTGCCTGCAAACACTATGCACATAATCTACATCGGATACGTCATTTAGTCCTTGACGTAACACGGAGAAGTTCTTTTGACAGGAATAAAAACAGGCCATGAATTTATAAACTAAGGGCCTGTTTTTATATAAGATAATATTCTTGAGAAGGGGCCTGACCTATTTAGATCGGAACGTCTACATGTCTTTCTGCATGATAGGATGACCTTACTAAGGGGCCGGACTCTACATATTTCAGTCCTCTTTTTAAACCTTCTTCTTTGTAGGCTTCAAACTGATCTGGATGAATGAACTCAGCTACTTCCAGGTGCATTTTAGTCGGTTGCAGGTATTGGCCTAAGGTAAGGATGTCAAGTCCGTGTTCCACAAGGTCATCCATAGCTTTGTGCACTTCATCAACGGTTTCTCCTACTCCCAACATGATGCCTGATTTTGTTCTTTTGCCTTCGGCTTTGGTCAGTTTAGTCTGTTCGAGGCTTCGTACATATTTGGCTTGCGGCCTTACACGCCGATATAAACGTTCTACCGTTTCCATATTATGTGACACTACCTCTTGTCCTCCCTCTATCATTCTATACAAAGCATCCCAATTACCTTTTACATCAGGGATCAGCGTTTCTATAGTAGTTTCAGGAGAGAGCTCTTTTGTCTTTACTACGGTCTGATACCATATTTCGGCCCCCCGATCCTTCAATTCATCTCGATTTACGGATGTGATTACGGCATGCTTGACCCCCATAAGCTTAATCGCCTCAGCAACTCTTTGAGGCTCACCATCATCGTATTCGGGAGGTCTGCCTGTGGCTACGGCACAGAAGGTACAACTTCTGGTGCATACATTCCCAAGGATCATAAATGTAGCCGTACCGGCTCCCCAGCATTCACCCATATTCGGACAATTACCACTTTCACAGATGGTATGTAGTTTATGCTCATCGACTAGTTTTCTAACGTTGGCATACTCTTTTCCAATAGGCAGCTTTACTCTCAACCAATCTGGCTTACGTTTTTTCTTGTCTTGTTCGGAAACTACAGGTAATTCTATCATTACTTATGAGATTTTCAATACTTCAAAGTTAGGTATTTATGGTTTCAGAATAGCTCCATGAGCTTTACTATCTTCTGGAACCGTAGAAAAGAGTGAAAAACGCGGTGGGGAATACAGCTTTGTTTTTTGCAGCGGACATAAGTTCAATACGCTGTGTGTAAGCATCTACCAAAAAACCTACTTCCACTCCGGTAACACTGTTTTTGGTAGTACCCAGTTCAAAGCTCATGGAGGTTTTCAGGTTAGCTCCTATTCTCAATTTTGATTCAGTGACCCCTTGCAATACATATCCCGACCCTAAAATGTTATCTATGGAATGAACATTGGGGTCATAAGGGACTCGTCTGCTGCTAAGTCGTTGAGAGCCTCCCGAGGCAATTTCTACATAATAGGGAGCAAGTAACCCCAGGGAAGGGCCGGCAGCGGCATTTAGCTTTATTTCTACGCCCTGTTGTGGCGCTTTTCTAAATAATATCATCTCTCTGCCGTATTGGAAACGCAACGCATAGAGATAATTTACTTTACCCAAAATAAACGAATTAGTAGCCCCATTCCTACGTAAATGAAACTCCTGTGGGTGCTTAACATTCATCACCTCAACTCCTAAACTCTGATATAGCCCTTCGTTGATCCTTTTCGATTTCCTGAAAATGAACCCTCCAATAAGGCCACCAGAGGTATTTTTGTTAATACCCC
Organism: Fulvivirga sp. M361; assembly: GCF_007097395.1. Lineage (GTDB taxonomy): Bacteria > Bacteroidota > Bacteroidia > Cytophagales > Cyclobacteriaceae > Fulvivirga. The sequence goes on along the minus strand of NZ_VKDC01000001.1, from coordinate 343,071 downwards.
ATATAAATTCCGACTGGTAATCTTCCGTTTCGGGGTTTTGACTTACAGCTACCAACGGAAGGCATAACATCAGAAGAAGAATAATTTTCCACACTTTCTGCATCCGCTCCAATTAAAAGATCATTAAATTTAAGAATATACTGGTCTAACGCAAAGTGAGTTCAGATAGTTTAGTTAATCAAATCAAGAAATATGTATAGCATGCAGTCCGAATATCTGGGTAGTTTACGCACTCAATCAAAACATTTAAAATCAGGAGAGGTAGTAATGAGTGATGCCCCGGTAGATAATAATGGAAAAGGAGAAGCTTTCTCACCAACCGATCTTGTTTCGTCAGCCCTGTGTAGCTGTATGATGACAATAATGGGAATATTGGCTGCCCGTGAGGATATCGATTTGCGAGGATTAAAGGCCAATATTACCAAAGTAATGGACAGCAATCCCAGAAAGATCTCAGAAATACGGATTGATTTTTCCGGTGACATAAATGCCACAGATATACAAAAGGGAAAACTTCAAAAAGCTGCTTTAAATTGTCCTGTAGCTCTAAGTTTGGCAGATTCAGTGAGTCAAAAAATAAGTTTTAACTTTTGATAAATGCCCTGATGTCAGCATAGTTAATGCCCATATGCGAGTTGTCATATACAGGAGATCTGTCTTTGATCACAATCACCTGGGGCGACTCGTGAGATATGCCAAAATCTTCCACAATCTTGTTGGATATTTCACGGTGTTGGATCAAATCTAAATAATAAGGTTTCAGGTTGCCCACTTCTTGTGGTTGCCAGGCGCGTTCTAATCTGTCGATTGCCATACTGCTAATGGGGCAGCGTGTACTATGCTTGAAGATCATCACCGGGTGGTCTTCGGATTCTTTCTTGATCCTTTCCAGTATGTCGATATTTTCAAGATTGTTCCAATTCATATTAGTCATACCAAAGTCCTTGTTCTCTTTTGTCAAACCGGGGCTTGCGTTCTTTACTTTTCAAATGTTGAGGTTGGTTTTCATTCTTCTTAAACAATTTTGCCCAGAAAAGCCTCAAATTAAATAGTCCTTTTTTGAATTCATTAGAATCATCCCTTCCATCATTATACTTAAAACTTGGGTGTGTATTACGGATGGATTTCTTTGACATTTTAATGTTTCCCTGGTAGTTGCTGGCCTTGATTGATGCTCTTGAAGGGCCGATACCTTTCAAAGCGCCATCCGCTGAATTTGGGTTTTTAGTAAACCGCATGGTTCTTTTTAGGGTGCCACGGTATTCTTTGATCTGGGCATAACTTGTTCCCGGGGCCCGTGCTTTCAATGATTCTTCAGCGGCCTGTTTATTTTTCAGATATCTCAAAGGGGTATGAAAACCGCGATAATTGCCAGCCTCTGTTTCGTTTTTGCCAGGTTTAACCACGCGCAAGGATTCGTCAGCAGCATTCTTGTTCTTTACATACTTTCTTCGTGTTTTAGTTCGTCCTTGAAATTGGGCGCTGAGTCTAACGTTCTTTTCTGGTTCCCTCACCTTTAATGCTTCATCTGCTGAATTTGGATTATGTACGTAGCCAAATTTCCTTTTCTGCTCGCCGCGATATTCCGATGCGAAGCCATCGTATTTACCACGTATAAAAGGTTTGGTCCTGCCCGTGAAAGTTGTTGCCTTTTTAGTTTCCGAAGAAGGTTCTTTTGATTTTCTCTTTGTACGGCCTTTCCATACGGCTATATCCATGTCCTGGAAGCGCAACCTCTCTTTAGTGATGGGTTTTCCATCATTGTTCCAATTATTTCGACTCACACTGCCACCTCCTTTGAACGGTTTTAAACCCTTAATATTTCCCTGAAATTTTGCGACATTATTGTCTTGGCGTGTGGTTCCTTTTCTCTGTAGAGGAGTTCCATTGTTGTTCCAACGCTTACCACTGATACTTCCACCTCCCTTTAAGGGTTTACCCCCTTTTATATTCCCCTGGAAGCGGGCAATGCGGTTGTCTTGTCCCGTGGCGCCACGCCCTTGTACGGCCCTGCCCTGGTTGTTCCATCGCCTTCCGCTAATGCTTCCACCTCCTTTGAGGGGCTTTCCACCTTTTATATTTCCCTGGAAACGGGCCGTTCGACTATCTTGTCCCGTGGTGCCACGCCCTTGTACGGGCCTGCCCTGGTTGTTCCATCGCCTTCCGCTAATGCTTCCACCTCCCTTTAAGGGTTTGCCCCCTTTTACATTGCCCTGGAAACGGGCAATGCGGTTGTCTTGTCCTGTGGCGCCACGTCCCTGTACTGCCCTTCCCTGATTATTCCAACGTCTGCCACTGATGCTTCCACCTCCTTTGAGGGGCTTTCCACCTTTTATATTTCCCTGGAAACGGGCCGTTCGACTATCTTGTCCCGTGGTGCCACGCCCTTGTATTGCCCTACCCTGGTTATTCCATCGCCTGCCACTGACGCTACCGCCTCCTTTCAGGGGTTTGCCTCCTTTTATATTGCCTTGAAAAGAAATACCCCTTCTTGTACCCTCACCTGGTGGTTTCCTTCCTTGAATACGTTGTCCGGGACGTTCCTTGCGACTACTGACGGATTTATAACCGCTCCCTTTTATTTTTCCTTTGAAGGCCCGTTCGCCCTGCTTTTGTCTGAAAGGGTAGGTTTGATAATAGTTACCATTGAATTTTGGTCTTTTAGAAGTTCGTTTTCTGAGTTTGGTCCCTGAGATATCATTTTTCCAGGCCCTTTCGCTGGGCCTTGTTGCTGTTCTGAAACCACCGCCAAGTGTTCCTCCTTTGTAAGGCCTGTCTTTCCTTCCGCCTTTGCTGTAACGCGTATCACGTGGTTTTTGTATGATGGGTCTTTCTACCGTCCTTTTTGTTCGGAACGGTCTGCCGGTAATGTCACCCTTATATGCTTTTTCCCAGGCGGTCTGTCTTCTGAATGAAGAATAGGGGCTTCGACCTTTTCGTATTCTATTGGCGCCTGATACAGAGCGAGGTACGATCCGTGTCTTCTTTTTTGGCCTTTCCGGGTCCCGTGTAATTGACCTGGCGGAACCTGGAAACCGTTGATATTGACTTTTTCCGGTGTAACTGGTTCGTTTAGATCGTGTGGAGATAACCCTGCCTGCAGCATTTCCCTTCCATGCCCTTTCACGTCCTTTGGAAGCAGAACGAGGAAGTCCGGTGCCTCTGCCTGCAGTTTCGTTGCGTTTTCTTGAAAATCGTGGGTCAGAACGGCGTGCTTTAAACCGCGAACCTTCCCCACCTTTGGGTCTTCCGGCATATGGGTTCGGTGGTGCTTTTCCTGCGCTGGAGCGGCGTGGACTGGTTTTAGTGACTACTTTTCTTCCGGTAATATCTCCTTTATAAGACTTTTCCCCTTGCCTGGAACGGGTTTTGAAACGTGTTGTGCGAAGTTTTTGTCGATTTGATTTTCCTTTGTCCCCTCGCCTTTTTAAGCGCCGGTTTGATTTATTCTTTTTTTCGTTGACTTTTTCGAGTTCTGATTTCCTCTTTTCCTGGGCTTGTAGTTCAGGGGCTGAAAGCTGACCTAAGGCAAACATCAGGAGTAATGCCAGCATTACCTTGCCAGTACCTCTTAGGATGTTAGCGATATTTTCTTTAGGATGGCGACCGGTCAAAATAACAGTGCTCAATTAAAAAATATGTAGGTCAATAAGCCTTAAAAACGCAGCAATTTAATTAAAATTCCATCAAATGCTTAATTTTTCCTGTTAACCTTCCTTTGGGTAAAAAGTTTTGCTCCAGTGGAGGGGAAAAAGGAACGGGTGTATCCAGGCTCCCTTCTCTTAATACAGGAGCATCCAAATATTCAAAACAGTTTTCAGATATCCAGGCACTGATTTCTGCTCCTACGCCTCCTGTAATACAATCTTCATGTAAAATAAGCACTCGGTTAGTTTTCTTCACACTTTCAGCCACTGTCTCTTTATCCCATGGAAGCAGTGTCCTTAAATCGAGTATATCAGCAGATAGGCCTAGAGCTTCTATTTCTTCGATGGCCCAATGTACGCCCATTCCATAGGTTATGATGGAAAGCTCATTTCCACTTTTGACCAGTTTGGCTTTTCCGACTTCGGTGGTATAATAATCATCGGGTACATCTTCTGTGAGTGAACGGTAAAGTGCTTTATGCTCAAAAAAGAGATAGGGGTTAGGGTCTTCTATGGCAGCACAGAGCAGTCCTTTGGCATCGGCCGGATTGGAAGGGTATACAATTTTTAGTCCCGGGGTATGAAAAAACCAGGCTTCGTTAGACTGGCTATGGAAAGGTCCGGCAGCTACACCAGCTCCTGTAGGCATTCTTACTACCACATCTGCCTGCTGCCCCCATCGATAGTATGATTTGGCCAGGTTGTTTACAATTTGGTTAAATCCACAAGTAACAAAGTCGGCAAACTGCATTTCGATCACGGATTTTTGTTTTTTAATTGACATGCCCAGGCCGATACCAATGATGGCTGATTCACAGAGTGGAGTATTTCGTACCCTGTCTTCTCCAAATTGCTGAATAAACCCTTCCGTAACCTTAAAAACACCACCATATTCGGCCACGTCCTGCCCCATAACCACTAATTCAGGGTATGCTTCCAGGCTTTGCTTTAGTCCGTCTGAAATAGCATCTACAAGTCGCTTACTTTGTGTAGTGTGGCTTTTGGGTACCTTTTGTTGTTGTTCAAAAGGAGCATAGACATCCTTTAATTCTTCTTGAGTGGAGGCCTCAGGCAGTGGTTCGGCATAGGCCTTTTCCAACCCTTCATCGATCTGTTTCCGGATTTTGCTCCTTAGACGTTTTATGGACTGCTCTGTAATGACTTTTTCCTTTAAAAGGTATGCCTCATAGTTTTCAAGAGGGTCTTTGGCTGCCCACTCTTTCATTAGTTCTTTGGGAACATATTTAGTGCCGCTTGCCTCTTCATGTCCGCGCATCCTGAATGTTAATGCTTCGATGAGGACCGGCTTGGGAGATTTACGCATCTTCTTGGTAGCCTGCTCAACTGCATGATACACATCCAATACATTATTGCCATCTACGAGTATTCCTTCTATCCCATAACCAGGGCATTTATCTACAAAGTTTTTAAACCGAAACTGTTGATTACTTGGTGTAGATAAGCCATAGCCATTGTTTTCCACCATAAATATTACAGGCAGGTCCCAAACTGCTGCTACATTAATAGATTCATGAAAATCACCTTCACTGGCTCCTCCATCTCCGGTAAAAACGAGTGTGGCTTTTTTATCGCCGCGCAATCTGTTAGCCAGAGCTATACCGTCCGCTACACCCAACTGAGGGCCCAGGTGAGATATCATACCTACAATGTGATGCTCGTTAGATCCAAAATGAAAAGAGCGGTCGCGGCCTTTAGTAAACCCACTAAGTTTCCCTTGGAACTGTGTAAATAGCTTGTGGTATGCCACGTTTCTTGCGGTAAAAACACCCAGGTTTCTATGCATTGGCAGTATATATTCATCTTTTGCCATAGCCAACGTAGCTCCGGCGCCAATGGCTTCCTGACCTATACCGGAAAACCACTTACTTATTTTACCTTGTCGTAAAAGGATGAGCATTTTCTCTTCTATCATCCTTGGCTGTAGCAGAGCTTCATAAAGGTCTTTAAGCAGTCGATCAGAGTAGTTCCGGCGATTGAACTTCATAGGTCAGTGTTTTTGACAAATTTAAAGTATTGCTGTTATCAGCATAGTGCAGTGATCTTTTTTATTTTTGTCTGAATTCATGATTGATTTTAATACTTTTTCGCTGGACAACGGGTTACGTGTTATAGTACATGAAGACCCAAACGTACAAATTGCCGTAGTTAACCTCCTTTATGATGTGGGTTCTAAAGATGAAGACCCCGAATTCACAGGCCTGGCGCATCTTTTTGAACACTTAATGTTCGGAGGGTCGCGGAACGTTGACCGATACGATGAGCAGTTACAAAAGGCAGGCGGAGAAAATAATGCATTTACCAGTCCTGACATTACCAACTATTATATGACGCTTCCGGCTCAAAATATTGAGACGGGTTTTTGGCTGGAGTCGGACCGTATGCTGGGACTTTCTTTTGATCCGAAGGTACTGGAGGTACAGCGTAGTGTGGTAATAGAAGAGTTCAAACAGCGTTATCTGAACCAACCCTATGGAGATGTGTGGATGAAGCTGCGACCACTTGCTTATCATGACCACCCGTATCGCTGGCCTACTATTGGCAAAGACATTGATCATATTGAGAAGGTGACGATGGAAGACGTGAAATCTTTTTTCTATAAATATTATGTGCCGAACAACGCTACCTTAGTGGTAGCTGGTAATATTAAGCTGGATAAGGTGAAGGGACAGGTCGAAAAGTGGTTCGGTAGCATCCCATCACAGGAACGACCATTAAGGTCACTACCTATGGAAAGAAAGCAGGCAGAAAAAAGAAGGCTGACCGTTGAGTCTAACGTTCCCATGGACGCGTTATATATGACTTTTCATATGCCGGGAAGGTTTTCCGAAGATTATCAGGCGGCAGACCTGCTAAGTGACGTGTTAGGAAGAGATAAATCATCCAGATTATATAAAAAACTAGTTAGAGAGGATAAGCTTTTTAATACGATCAATGCACATGTCACCGGAAGTATAGACCCGGGCCTCCTGGTGATTAGCGGTAAGCTAAACCAGGGTATCCACATTGCACAGGCTGAACAGGCAGTATGGCAGGTTATTGATGAATTAAAGATGAACCGGGTGACGGAGAAAGAGTTGATAAAGGTTAAAAATCAGGCAGAGTCAACGTTATTATTTGCCGAGGTAGAAATACTTAATCGTGCTGTAAGCCTGGCTATGGCATCTCTTTCCGGTGATATCAATACAGTTAACAGGGAGGTTGATAAAATACGTAATGTTACATCGGACAGTGTTACCCGCACTTTTGATGAGCTGCTTACACCTGCAAATGCATCCGTACTACATTATTTATCAGAAAATAACTAATTATGAAGATCAGAACAGGTTTCGGCTATGATGTACATCAATTAGCTTCCGGGGAAGAATTCTGGCTGGGGGGTATTTTGGTAGAACATGATAAGGGTGCTGTGGGGCATTCCGATGCAGACGTACTGATCCATGTGATTTGTGACGCATTGCTGGGGGCGGCGAATCTTCGCGATATCGGATATCACTTTTCTGATAAAGACCCAACCTACAAAGGCATAGACAGTAAAATTTTGCTAAAAGAAGTGCTGCTACTTATTCGTGAGAAGGGCTGGGAAATAGGGAATATTGATTCCACTATATGCCTCCAGCGGCCGAAAATTAACCCACACATCCCGGCGATGAAGCAATGCATGGCAGAAGTCATGCAAATTGACGAAGAAGATTTATCCATAAAAGCCACTACCACAGAGCAATTAGGTTTTGTAGGAAAAGAACAGGGCGTAGCGGCGTTTGCATCTGTGCTGATCACAAAGTCATGAATGACGATGACGAACGATTTAACGGGCCGGAACTCATTGTAACCGAAGACGGCTCTCATTCTCTTTACTTGTCCGCCATGAAAGAAACTTATCATTCTTTTCATGGAGCGTTACAGGAATCTGAACATGTTTTTATCCGGTCGGGACTGGAGTATTTTTCAGTACAAAGTGATGTATCTCCCATACGCATATTGGAGATAGGTTTTGGGACAGGGCTGAATGCTTTATTATCTGCCATTTGGGCTGCTGAGGAAGGCAGGAACCTGTTTATGGACAGCATTGAAGCTTATCCATTGCCGTTAGACCTGGCCAACCAGCTTAATTATCCGAAACTCATTGGTAAAGAGACATCTCAACCATGGTTTGACAAGATGCATGAGAACCCCTGGAATAAGCAAATAAGTATTCACTCATCCTTTTCACTTAAGAAGGTCGATAATAAGCTACAAGTGCAACGCCTGTCATTAGAAACGTATCATATCGTCTTTTTTGATGCTTTTGCTCCTAATAAACAGTCAGAGTTGTGGGAGCGGGAAGTACTGGCCAGAGTATTTCAAAGCCAGGCACCAGGAGGTGTTTTTGTGACTTACTGTGCCAAAGGTCAGTTAAAACGTGATCTGAAGGAGATTGGCTACCGAGTAGAAACCTTGCCAGGGCCTCCCGGTAAAAAGGAAATGGTTCGTGGGATCAAAAAATAAGTTGCTCCCCACTAACTCAAAGAAAGAAAAGCTACGAATTAAATTTCTTTTGGTAATGTTCTCTCTTTAGAGTCAGAAAATTGGTGAATGGTTTGTTGTAAAGAACAATATTCTGCCAATATGTTAAAAAAGCATATATAATGGTAAAAATACCGCAAGATACGTAGGCATTATTATGTGTAGTTTGCAAAAATGTTAAATGTTTCAATTTCAATCTCATCAAGTAAAAGAGTCCGCAATCGTTTGATTATTGGATAAATTTTAACGAAAAGGCGGGTTGATTGAAAAATTTGCAAAAAAATCATTGATAACGCGTTTTTAGGATAGTCATAGTACACTAGCGTTAGGGAATTTTTAATTATCTTTATTTTCCGGTAGGCACCGAAATGCGTTGTATTTGGGTGCTTTTGTTGTCTAAGAGTAGTTATGAAAAGAAGAAATATGAAAGGATTATACACGCCAGAGTTGGAGCATGATTCGTGTGGGATTGGATGTGTTGCCAATATTGATGGGTCTAAGACGAGTCAAATCGTTCAGGAAGCCATTGATATGCTGGAAAACATGGAGCATAGAGGAGGAACAGGCAGCGACCCTGAAACAGGAGATGGAGCGGGAATAATGGTCCAGAACCCTCACGATTTTCTAAAAGAAGAATGTAAAGACTTAGACCTTGAACTACCTGAATTTGGTCATTACGGAGCGGGTATGATCTTTTTCCCGACCATTAAATCCGTACGTGAGGAGTGCAGGGCTATTTTGGAAAAGAATGCTCAGGAAATGGGTTTTAAAGTATTGGGCTACCGGAAAGTCCCTGTTGATCATACGGTACCGGGTTCAGGGGCTAAAAAAGTTGAACCTGTTATTGAGCAGGTATTTATCACGCACACCACTGCCACTTTTGATGAATTGGAGCGTAAACTTTTTGTATTGCGTAACTCTACTACACATTACATCGGACATAATGTAAAAGGGAACAACGGCGATTTTTATATGCCAAGTTTTTCTTACAAAATAATGATTTATAAAGGTCAACTGCGTACGAATCAATTGCGCCCTTATTTCTATGACCTTCAAAATGAAAACTTTACAAGTGCGCTTGCACTTGTCCACTCCAGGTTTTCTACGAATACATTTCCTAACTGGAAACTGGCCCAGCCGTTTCGTTATATTGCCCACAATGGAGAGATCAATACCATACGAGGTAATGTAACTAAAATGAGGTCGAAGGAAGCGATCATGGAATCCTCACTTTTTACTGAGGAGGAACTCAAAATAATACTTCCGGTCACAGATCCTTCGCACTCCGATTCAGCTAATCTGGATGCTTTGGTAGAGATGTTGACGATCAGTGGTCGTTCACTTCCTCATGTAATGATGATGCTTGTCCCGGAGGCCTGGCAGGATAATCCATTAATGGACAAGGAGCGGAAAGCCTTTTATAAGTACCATGCCTCCCTGATGGAGCCCTGGGATGGTCCCGCAGCCTTGGTTTTCAGTGACGGTAAAATGATCGGAGCTACGCTGGACCGTAATGGACTCAGGCCCTCTCGTTACTGCATCACTAAAGATGGTCGACTGATCATTGCCTCAGAGGCGGGTGCTTTACCGGTAAAACCTGATAATGTCATAAGTAAGGGCCGGATGCAGCCGGGTAAGATGCTTATCGCTGATCTTGAAAAAGGTCGTATAGTATATGATCATGAAGTGAAAACGGAGATCAGTACAAGTAAGCCTTATGGAGAGTGGATCAGTAAACACCGGGTAAAGCTGAGTTTGTTACCTACGCCATCAGATGTGGAGCAGGAATATGATCTGAAAACATTAAAACGGCGACAGAAAGCTTTTGGCTATACTAAGGAAGATCTAAAAGTCATTTTGGGACCTATGGCAGTGAGCGGTACAGAACCTATTGGTTCAATGGGTGCAGATACACCTGTAGCCATACTCTCTAACCAGAGCCAGCATATATCTAATTATTTCAAACAGCTGTTTGCCCAGGTTAGCAACCCTCCCATTGACCCGATACGCGAGCGTATGGTAATGTCGCTTTTTACCAGGGTGGGACAAAGTCTTAACATACTGGATGAAACACCGGAACATACCAAGCAGGTACATATTTCGCAGCCGGTATTGCTTAATACCGATCTGCAAAAGTTTAAAAACCTTCAAAATATTGGGTTTGATTACAAAGTTATAAGTGCGGTATTCAATGCTGATGGCAAGCCGGGGAGGCTGGAAGAAGGCTTGGATAATATATGTGGTGAAGCAGAGGCTGCAGTACTTGACGGTAAGACTATACTTATTATATCCGACCGAAATATTGATGCGGCTAATGCCCCAATCCCATCGATGTTGTCAGTAGGTGCGGTTCATCAGCACCTTGTACGAAAAAACCTAAGGACACGGGGAGGCATTATAGTTGAAAGTGGTGATATTCGGGAAACCCATCATTTTGCTACTGTCATAGGGTATGGTGCCAGCGCTATCAATCCGTACCTGGCACTTGAAAGTATCCATGACCTGAATGAGCAAGGTCTGCTTGAGCAGGAGGTAACGGATGAAGAGGCTTTTGCCATGTATCAAAAAGCCATTGGATATGGATTATTAAAGATCCTGTCCAAGATGGGCATCAGTACCTTACAATCTTATCAATCCGCTCAGATCTTCGAGGCGTTGGGGATAAGTTCCAGGGTCATTGATAAGTGTTTTAAAGGTACGATCTCTCGTATTGAAGGCCTCGATTTTGATAGTCTGGCTAAAGAAGTTTTAGTGCGAAACAGGTCGGCCTTTGTAGAAGATACCACTACTCCCGATACATTGGAAGTGGGCGGAGTATACCAATGGAAGCATAGGGGAGAAAAACACCTGTTCAATCCGGATACGATCCACCTCTTGCAACACTCTACACGTACCAATAATTATGCTCTCTATAAGCAGTATGCAGATAAAATTAATGATCAAATGCGTGATGCCCTTACATTACGCGGGCTGTTTGAATTTAGGAACAGGGCGCCTATTCCTATTGAAGAGGTAGAGCCCAAAGAGGAAATTTTTAAACGCTTTGCTACAGGTGCCATGTCATTTGGTTCTATCTCGCATGAGGCCCATTCTACGTTGGCTATTGCTATGAATCGTATTGGCGCTAAGAGTAACAGTGGAGAAGGAGGCGAGGATGAAATTCGTTTTGAGAAAAAACCGAATGGAGACTGGGAGCGATCGGCCATCAAACAGGTAGCTTCGGGCCGGTTTGGTGTTACCAGTTATTACCTGACCAATGCTGATGAGTTACAAATAAAAATGGCCCAGGGTGCGAAGCCCGGAGAAGGAGGCCAGTTACCAGGGCATAAGGTGGATGACTGGATTGGAAGAGTAAGGCATTCTACGCCTGGAGTAGGTTTGATCTCACCACCGCCTCATCATGACATTTATTCCATAGAAGACCTTGCACAATTGATCTATGACCTAAAAAATGCTAACAGGGAAGCCAGGGTGAATGTGAAGCTGGTTTCTGAGGCCGGTGTAGGGACGGTAGCTGCCGGTGTTTCCAAGGCAAATGCGGATGTGGTGCTGATCTCTGGCGCTGATGGAGGTACGGGGGCTTCTCCGCTTAGTTCTATACGCCATGCAGGTCTTCCCTGGGAACTGGGACTGGCAGAAGCACACCAGACCCTGGTGAAAAATAACCTGAGAAGTCGTATCACCGTTCAGACGGACGGTCAGATACGTACCGGAAAAGATTTGGCAATAGCTACTTTACTCGGGGCAGAAGAATGGGGCATTTCTACAGCAGCTCTTGTAGTGGAAGGGTGTATCATGATGCGTAAATGCCACCTGAATACATGCCCGGTAGGTATCGCTACTCAAAATACTGAGCTTAGAAAGTTATTCACAGGTGATCCTGATCATGTAGTGAACTTTTTTACTTTCCTGGCAGAAGATCTGCGGGAAATTATGGCCTCACTTGGTTTCCGCACCATTAATGAAATGGTAGGTCATACCGAAGTCATCAAGCTGAGAGGTAATATCGACCACTGGAAGCTTAAAGATCTTGACCTGACTCCCGTATTATATAAAGAGTATATGCCGAGTAACATTGGTACCTACAAACAGATAGAGCAAGATCATGAGATTGACGAAGTGCTTGACTGGGCCCTGTTAGAAATGAGCCGGGCTGCGTTTGAAGAGCAAAAGCCGATAAAAAAAGCCTTTCCAATAAAGAATACGAACCGTGCTGTGGGAGTAATTCTTTCTAATGAGGTAAGTAAAAAATTTAAAAGTGACGGACTGCCGGAAGATACCATTCACTATTTATTTGAAGGCTCAGCCGGGCAGAGTTTCGGGGCTTTCCTTGCGCCGGGAATATCATTTGAGCTGGAAGGCGAAGCCAACGACTATTTTGGGAAAGGACTTTCGGGAGGAAAACTGGTAGTATACCCTCATCATAAATCGGACTTTGTAGCCAGTGACAATATCATTGTAGGTAACGTAGCTTTTTATGGAGCTACGCGAGGACGAGCGTTCATAAGTGGTATGGCAGGAGAGCGTTTTGCCGTACGCAATTCAGGAGTAGAAGCTGTTGTGGAAGGTGTAGGCGATCACGCTTGCGAATACATGACGGGAGGACATGTGGTAATACTTGGACCGACCGGTAAGAACTTCGGAGCTGGTATGAGCGGTGGGGTAGCCTATGTATATGATGTAAATGGCGACTTCGATACATTGTGTAATATGGGAATGGTCTCCCTGGATCCTTTGGATGAAGAGGATGAAATCAAACTAAAATCGCTTTTAAAAGAGCATTTGCACTATACAAAAAGTGTGTTGGCAGAGGAATTACTGGAGAATTGGCATAGTTCGCTGGATCGGTTCATTAAGGTAATGCCTAACGATTACAAGGCAGTATTATTAAAACAAAGAGAACAACAGGAATCAATTAAAGTGGCTGTGTAATATGGGAAAGGTAGATGGATTTTTAAAGTACGATAGGGAACTTCCTAAATCACGTGATCCGAAAGAAAGGTTAGGTGATTTCAAAGAGATATATGAAGAATTTCCTGAAGAGAGGACCAGGGAACAGGCAGCGCGTTGTATGGATTGCGGTATTCCGTTTTGTCATAACGGATGCCCTTTGGGCAATATAATCCCGGAATTCAATGATGCAGTGTATCAGGAAAAATGGGATGAGGCAATAAGTATATTACTTTCCACGAATAACTTTCCGGAGTTTACCGGACGCATTTGCCCGGCACCTTGTGAGGCAAGTTGTGTATTGGGAATTAACAAGCCTCCTGTAGCGATAGAACATATAGAAAAGACAATAGCTGAAAAAGCCTTTGAATTGGGTCATATAAAAGCCCATATTCCAAAGCACCGCACTGAAAAGAAAGTAGCTGTAATTGGTTCTGGCCCGGCAGGTCTTGCCTGTGCGCAGCAGCTGAATAAAGCCGGACATTGGGTAACTGTACTTGAACGTGACGATCGTATCGGTGGGCTCTTACGATATGGTATCCCCGATTTTAAGCTGGAAAAGTGGGTAGTGGAACGTCGTGTTGAATTGATGGTAAGTGAAGGCATACGCTTTAAAGTGAATGCCAATGTGGGTGTAAATATTAACCCCAAAGAACTTATGGAAGATTTCGATGCTATTGTTATTTGTGCCGGTGCTACAGCGCCAAGGGACCTTCCGATCCCCGGAAGAAAAGCCAGTGGTATTCATTTTGCCATGGACTTCCTTACTCAGCAAAATAAGCTTGTTTCAGGAGATAAACTGGATGTAGATCAATTGATATCAGCAAAGGATAAACATGTGGTAGTCATTGGTGGTGGAGATACCGGTTCCGATTGTATAGGCACATCACATCGGCAAGGAGCAACATCAGTGACACAACTTGAATTACTCCCCAAGCCATTGAATCAGCGTACACACCAGGACCCATGGCCTCTGTGGCCAATGACACTGCGCACATCAAGTTCACATGAGGAAGGTGGAGACAGAGAGTGGTCTATCCTTACCAAAGAGTTTTGCAATAATGGTCAGGGTGAAGTGAAAAAAATCAAACTTGCTCATATTGAGTGGTATACCGATGGTGGTGGACGACGTGCTTTCCGCGAAGTACCAGGATCAGTACATGAAATAGACTGTGACCTGGCTTTGTTAGCTATTGGCTTTCAATCACCTGAGAAAGGTCTATTAGACCAGTTTGGCCTGGCACCTGATGGCAGGGGCAATGTGTATACCAATGAATACCAGACAAATATCGACAAAATATTTGCAGCAGGAGATGCTCGTCGAGGCCAGTCATTGGTGGTGTGGGCGATCTCTGAAGGTAGGGAGGCCGCTGTAGCTGTGGATAAATTTCTAATGGGAGAAAGCCATCTTGAGCGCAAGGAAGAAAGCTCGGTAGCGTTGGGTTCCCAGTTGTAGGGGCTGGGTTTCTATTTTTTTATTACAGAGAAAAATTAGGTAAAGGCAGGTTTTTCTGATGTGAATAAAGTCAGAGTATAGATTTTCTAATAAACCGTTATAAGAGATTTAAGATGCCAGAGGTCTGTTTTAGCATAAAACCAATTGTTCTTTAACCCTTTAAAAGGGCTTAGACCAAAAACATCATTTTTTTCTAAAGAGACAGTTTCCCTTCCCGATTCAGTGTATCAGGCGGTAGATCCAGGTGTTTTTTTCTCAGATGGTCCCAGGGTTCAAGTTTAGACCAGTCAGGCTGCTCATATTTGATAAAAGGGGAATGTTGCTAAAAAGGTGATGCCAGAAAAATGGTTCTTTGTTGGACCCCTTCTCCGTTAAATGTTCGGAATCCCCAACTGATAGGAATAAGTTTTTATCCAGGCGGCGGTAAAATTCTGCCCGTGACGTTCTGCGCTCTAGCTTCAGGGCTTCCGGAGTAGGGTCTTTTCCGACTCTTTGTTTTCCCCGATACAAATATAGAAATGCCATGGCCCAAAATCCACCGTCAGGTAGCTGCCGTGAAGTGATATCTGGTTTGGTTTATTAGGTTGCGTCACCTCCCAGGCCGCACCTTCGGTCAAGGGGCCGAAATGGATTTTATCGTAAAAATTTTGATCGATGTCTTCGAAAATAGCAAAAAGGGTTTCTTCCTCTGTGGGCACCGGGAATACTTCTTCCCAAGTGCCGGACTTATTCGGTAATGATCTCGTCCCTTTTAATCGCATTTATAGTATACTTATAGTTTATTGGATGGGTTGAAAATATTTTAGTTGATGATCGCGTAGTACATCAGGGTGAAAGATCCGGACCAGGTCAGCCAGTAGGATGTGAGGTTCTACCATACCTTCCTCCCAGTAATGATTATGTCCTTCTTCAGAAAGCCATCGATTATTGTTATATACCCCTGATTGCTTTACACTTTTGAAATCAAGGTATCGCTCGTCTTCAGCTATTAAAGTCTCCAATTTCTCAACGAGGTGGCCTGGGCCTAACCAAAAATCTGCTTGTTGGCCTTTTATGAATGCATGTTCAAAGCTGATTCTGTTCTCCTCGTATTGTGTGCTGTCTTCGAGGATGTAGCGCCCACCGGCATCGTGGATGAGTTGGATGAAAAAGTTACTCGATCCGTGGGTGGACCACATCCCCCTGCTACTGTGGCCTACAATGACTGCAGGCCTGTCCTCAACATCTTTTACCAGAAGGGCTAGTGAGTCATACCGGCTGGCTATGGTGTCGAACAAGGCCTTGGCCTGCTTTTCTTTATTTAACAAAACACCAAAGTATTTGATCCACTCTGCTACCCCAAGAGGATGGTCCTCCAGGTGTACGCAATTCATCATCGGGGTAAGCCCTAATTCGATAAGCTGACGGGTGATATCGTACTTGTTGCCGGATGCATTCTCAAAAATAGCCTCGGGCTGTAGTTTTAAAACAAGTTCGGTGTTGATCGTATTTCCCCTGCCGATCACACTTATTTCACCGGAAGCCGCTTTTTCCAGCAGGTACGGGTTAGCGATCCATTTGGGGTCTGCAATGGCTACTACGTCCTCCAGGTTTCCCAATAAGGTGACCATGGCGGCTTCTACCGGGCTGCGAAGGGTGAATCGTTGCAATGGAACGGCTAACGGGTGCGCTTCGGGAAATTGATCCGGTAAGTCTTGACCTCTCTCGAACAGCACGTATTGGTAGTCAACGCCCTTTTGTTTTCCCTTAGGTTTGATGATCGAAAGAATTTTATACTTACCACTATCGACGATATCGAACCTTGCAGCGTACCGGGTGCGCTCTTTATGTGATTCAAAGACTACTTTTCTATGTTCTTTTTCATCTTTACCTGGATGGCAGCCGATTAGATATAGGCCTGAATAAAACAAAATAGTGATGGTATTAATGACTTTTTTCATCAATCAAATAGGTTTTCTGAAATATACCAGCGAATCAGGATGGATTGTGTTGGGGCTTAAAGCCATGGCCAGGTCCTTTAAGATCACATGCGGCGCTAAGAATCCTTTTCCCCAGTAATCGTTTCCACCCTGGGCGTTGATGGATCCGTCATTGCTGAATACTTTTCCTTGTGTTACACTTTGCCAGTCATTGATCAGTGGTTCTCTGGCCCGTATCAGTTCCCATTTAACCGGACCCATGCTGATAAAAAATAAATAGTCTGCCTGTTGACCTAGTTCGTGGGCACGTTCGAAACTTAAAGTGATGTTCCCGCTGTCACCATTTTCCGCAAATACATAGTCCGCCCCGGCATCCTCCAGCAGCCGGGCGAAATAACTCTTGCCTCCCGGGGCTATCCAACTCCCTCTTCTGGCATAGCCTGCCATAACTTTTGGTTTGTTATGTTGACCCTGATAACGTTGTTTGGTTTGCAGGTAATCATCTTCTATACCCCTGAAGATCGAATCGGCTTCCGGAGTACGGTTAAATAATACCCCGAAAAACTTCAGCCATTCTGCTTTACCCAAGGGGTGTGTCTCCTTGTGCGACGTAATCGATAGTACAGGGATGGACAACTCTATCAATTTGTCATGAAGCTCCAGTGCTGTCCGGGTGTAGGGAATAAACAAGGCATCAGGGCCTAGCGCAACCAACTGCTCCTGGTCAAGGTTTTTTGTGCTTCCAAGGGTGATGATCTTTCCATTTTCATTGAGGTGGGTCAACGTCGCATTATACAGACTCATTATGGACGAAACAGCACGTACGGCCCCGGCTTCTCCCAGTGCGTCGATGATGGCCAGGTAAGGAGTAGTCATGGCTACTGTGTTTTGCACAGGTATTTGAAAACAGGCGCTGACACCACGGCAGGAATTTGGGTAAGTGGAAGTCCTATACTGTTGAACTACCTGTCTCTGCTCATCCATTACAGTCAGTACAGCAGTAGTATCATAATGAACTATACTGAATCTTTCTGCATACGATAGTCTTGCAGTATCTCCTGAAGAAATGCTGAGGTTTTCTCCAACGGGATTACATGTAGTAAAGTGGATGATGATCAAGATGCTCCAAAATGAAATCAGCCCGTTGAAGGACCGGTACTTTTGGCATGACCACCACACGGTATTGGTATTTTTCATAAGCTTTCTTTAATTCCTTCCCGAGCGCCTGTGCTTCCCGGAAGCGCTGGGGCCTCTCGGGATCATTCCTGTAAATTTCCTGCCACGGAGGGCACCAGAATACTACCGGATGGTATCGCTTCTGTGCAATAACCTCCAGTAGCTCCGCATGGGGTTCAATATTGTTTAATTTGAGATAGGCGATAATATCAGGTATGCCCCTATCATAGAATACCTTGCCACTACAGCCACCCACCCGTTCCCAATCATTGACCATCAGCTCAAGACATCGTTGGGCAAAACCGCGCATGTCAGTCCAGGGAAGAATACCATCAGGCTTTTGCTTTTCCTCCCGAATGAGCTTGCGGCTTACTTCAGGGCAGACATCAAAGTTACCGGACGCTAACACTTCAATCAGGCTGGTTTTGCCACTGCCTGGCCCGCCGGTCACTATGATCCTGCTTACCGTACCCATAGGATTGTTGCAGTTACAGTAAGAATAAGGACCAGGGTACAGAGATGGTTGAGCCGTGCTACTTTAGTAAAATCCCGGTCTGTGATACTTCGTTGCCCGTCCCCGATAAAGGGTTTTTCTATTAACACTCCACCATAATAGTTTGGCCCTCCAAAACGACACCTCAGGATGCCGGCTAATGCCGCTTCAGGATACCCGGCATTGGGGCTTTTATGGCAATGACCGAATCTTGTCGCATAAAGGATCGCTTTTCCACTCCATGAAGCTAATCCCAGTAAAAGTACGGTCAACCTTGCCGGAATATAATTTGCCACATCATCCAAACGGGCAGCAAACTTACCGAACTCCTCGTACCTTTCGTTTCGGTACCCCATCATGGAGTCCAGTGTGCTGATCATTTTAAAAGCCATCATACCGGGCACCCCAAGAAGGGCGTAGTAAAAAATAGGAGCGATCACCCCGTCACTCAGGTTTTCGGCCATAGTTTCCAGAGTAGCGATCCGGACGTCTTGCTCATTCAGCGCTTTTGTATCACGCCCAACGATCCGTGCCAGCTGTTGACGTCCTGTTTCTAATCCCTGGTTGAGTTTTTTAAAGACCTGTGAAGACTCATTGATCAAGGATTGATTTGCCAATCCCCAATACGCAAAAAGAACCGTAAAGGCCATCCAGACTGGCCAGCTATTTTCCCATAGCCAACGGTCTATAAAAAAGAAGATCAGGAAGGTAATGCCGACCAGGAAAACTGACAGTAACATTCCTGTTATAAAGCGGTATTTACCCTTGTTAAAAGCTTTATCACCGGCGGAAATGGCATTTCCAAACCATCGTACCGGATGGGGCCAGTGTTCAGGGTCTGCCAGCCACAGGTCCAGCAGGTAAGCCACGACCAAAGGTATAGTCAGGATCAACTTCTCCATAGTGCCAGGGCGTTGATAAGCAATTCATTTTTTGACCGGGTTTGTGTGGCCACCCGGAATACATTATCGCCCAACCCTCTGAAATTGTCGGCATTCCTGATCAATAGTTGATGATACCTGATCAAATACGCTTTCAGATCGGCTGCACAGCCTCGTTGGTTTTCCACCAGGAAAAAAGTGGTGCATGAGGGTATACACTGATAACCTGTAAGTCGATTGACCTGTCGGCATAGCCATTCCGTTTCTTTCAAAAGTCTATCAACCTGAGGTGTTGACCTGTCATAATGCTCTGTAATGTAGAGACCGGCATCTAACGCCAATGCATTAACGGACCAGGGTATTTTAAATGTTTGTAGCTTTTTGATCAAGGGGCCTGAGGCGATAATATATCCTAACCGTAAGCCGGGTATGGCAAATAATTTGGTGAGTGAACGGAGTATGACCAGGTTATGGTGTTTTTGCAGCAGGGGTAAAACACTTTGAGCTTCCTCTGTGAAAGCGTAATAGGCCTCATCCACCACGAAGATGGTTTTGGGATTTTGGGACAGCCAGCGATCCAGGATCTCTATGGGTAAAAGGTCTCCGGTAGGGTTATTGGGGTTACAGATGAAGGTCAGTTTAGTGGAAAAGGACAGTGAGGCCTTTACCTCTTTCAGTGAAATAAACTGACAGGAGATCCCATTGATCCTTGCAGCATCCTCATACTCTGAGAAGGTGGGCACTATGATGGTGGCGCTGGTATCCCGAAAGCATTGACAGATAAGATAGATAGATTCCGCAGTACCATTACAAACCATGAAGTGCTGTGGTGTCAAACCATGATGAATGGCGAGCGATTGTTTTAACGGTTCCGCATCAGGTTCAGGATAATTGGCAATGCGTTCCACTTTATTTGCTATAGTTTCCACCAATTTTTCATTAGGACCTTCCATCCACACATTACTGCTAAAATTGGCTTTTAGCTCTTGTTCCACCCTATAAATATCATCACCGTGGCCGTATATCATGATTGCAAAAATTTATATACGGCCGCAATATCTATTTTATCTCTGACCAACGCAGCCAGGCGATCATACTGATGAGCTTTATAGTGATGAAAATCAAACCCCGGTTCATCAAGATCAAAATCTTTCAGAAGGTCTTGTAGCACTACTTTGTTATCAAAAATACCGTGTATGTAAGAGCCCCAACAGTGTTCTTTGTGCCAGCAACCTTCGGAGTCCCCTGTCTCGTAACGGTTCAGTGATGAAAATGCTTGTAAAGGTGTGGTTTCACCCATGTGTATTTCATAGCCGTGGCAAACTTCATCCGGGTAATTTTTATAAGTAAACGTTCTTTGTAAGGTGGTTTTGTGTTGTAAAATACGTGTGTGGATGGGAAAGATCCCCAGCCCTTCGGTGGAGGGAATACCTGATTCCACCCCGTCCGGATCTTCTACACGAACTCCCATCATTTGGTAGCCGCCACAGATACCGATGATCTTTTTTTGTGCGTGATACGATGCCAGCAAGGCTTCGGCCATCCCGTTTTTCCGGATCTCAATAAGATCTTCGATGGTATTTTTACTGCCTGGTAGCAGGATTACATCGGCCTGCCTGACCATATCAGGTATATCGGAATAAAACAGGTTTACTCCTTTAATATGTTCAAACACGCTGAAATCAGTGTAGTTAGCCATACGAGGTAGTCGTACGACACAAATATTGACCTTGCCTGCCTGCAGTTGCCGGGATTTACTGTCTATTGCCACGGAATCTTCTTCATCAATGGTGATATCCGTGAAGTAGGGCATGACGCCCAATACCGGTTTGCCGGTAATTTGCTCCAGGATGTCTTTCCCCTCTTCAAAAAGTCGTTCATCTCCTCTGAATTTGTTGATGATCACTCCTTTCACAAGAGCTTGTTCTTCCGGTGGCAGAAGTTTTACCGAACCATATACGCTGGCAAAGACCCCACCCCGGTCAATATCAGCCACCAGTATTACCCGTGCACCGGCGTGGGTCGCCATTCGCATATTGACAATGTCCCTGCTTTTCAGGTTCAGCTCTGCGATACTGCCCGCCCCTTCCATGACGATCGGATTATGCCGGTGAGCAAGACGGTCATAGGCTAATTTCACCTGGTCGAAGAGGAGTTCCCGGTTTGGATCGTTAAAATAACGGTAGGCAGACTGGTTACCGTCAGGCTTGCCATTCAGGACCACCTGCGACGAAGTATTGCCGGTCGGCTTGAGTAAAACAGGGTTCATATCCGTATGACATGGAATGCCGGCGGCCTCAGCCTGTACCGCCTGTGCACGGCCAATTTCAAAACCCTCCGGAGTCGCAAAACTGTTCAGCGACATGTTCTGTGCTTTAAAAGGGGCCGGCGCATAACCGTCCTGTTTGAAAATACGACAGAAGGCCGTACAGAGTATACTTTTGCCTACATCTGAGGCTGTACCGACAAACATCAAAGGCTTTAAAGACTGCATCATTTTTTAGGATTGACTTAAGATGAATTGCTGAAGAAAACCTTCCTGTTCGGCCCAATAAAAGTGGATATAAGAAGCGATTACATTGCCTTTACGATACACTTTTGACCCCGCAGGTTCTTGCTTTGCATTAAGTAAAGTACCAATGGAAGGTAATTTACCGTCTCCATACAGTGTAGAATAATGAAATTCATGTCCTTTCAATGTTGTTTGTTCCCATGAAAATGTCCGGTAGCCCAGGGTCAGCTTTTTATCAGCCATAGAAGCTGTGGAAGGAAAGAAATTAACCATTGCATGGGCTTGTCCTTCCGCATCAATGATCTCATGACCAAGATACATAAACCCTCCGCACTCGGCCAAAAGGTGCCCACCTTGCGAGCAGTACTTGCGAATGGCATGGAGCATATCCTTGTTTTTAGCCAGCGTTTGCACGTACAGTTCCGGGTATCCACCGGCCAGGTAGATAACATCAGCCTTGGGTAGTGCCGTATCATGCATAGGGCTAAAATAAATAACGCGTCCCAGTCGTTTGAACGTTTCTATATTTTCATAATAGGTAAAACGGAAGGCTTCATCTCTGGCAATAGCGATAACTTTACCTGCGTTGATCGCGGTGCTATCATGTTGACCAGGCCTTCCGGGTAAAGGTCGGCTGGTGATCTCCGCCAGTTGGTCGAGGTCAAGGTGTTTTTCCAGGTGATCGGCAGTTTGATCAATGATCCGGTCAAAATTGATAGTACGCTCAATGCTTAACCCCAGGTATCGGGACGGGATCTTAATATTTTCTTCCGGTGGAAGGTATCCAAGCGCCGTCACATTGATTTTCCGGCAAGCGTCACATAAGAAACGATAGTGCGAAGCTGATCTGACAAAATTAAAAATGACGCCAACCAGGTTGACTTCCGGATCAAAATGCTTAAAACCATATACTAATGCTCCTGCCGAATAAGCCATCGCACGGGCATCAACGACCAGGATAACAGGGAGCTGTAACAATTTGGCGATAGAAGCAGAGCTACCCCGATCATCAACAGCGCCATCATACAGGCCCATGACGCTCTCTACCACTACAGTCTCTTTATTTTCACAATGTTTTTGATAAAGGTACTTTACATGATTGGGTGAACTCATAAAAAGGTCAAGGTTGATACCTTGTTGCCCGGCTGCTAATGTATGATGTGTAGTATCCAGGTAGTCCGGACCACATTTAAAAGGTTGCACGGACCTCCCTTTCCTTTGAAACGCACGGAGTAGTCCCAGGGTAACGGTCGTTTTACCTGAGTTACTGGAAGGCGCTGCTACCATAAATTGGGGTGATGAAGTCATTTGTCCTTTTTTATTCTTTTGTAAAGAAACAACTGCCATCTTTCTTCTTTGATCCCTGCGTGATGCATTTCGTGACGTGCCAGAATAAAGAAAAGGTCTGATAGGCGGTTGAGGTATGCCGCGATATAGTCTTCCACACATTCAGGATCTTCGTGGGCCAGCGATACCAGCCGGCGTTCTCCTCTTCGCATCTGGGTGCGGACCATGTGGCACAAGGCAGATATCTCGGTACCCCCGGGCAACAGGAAGTAATCGGACGGCTCATCGATCTCTGCTTCCAGTTGGTCCATCCACTGTTCGCAAAATTCAGCGCCGTCCAGAGGCTTGGGGTTCTTGTTTTCTTTGTTGGAGTCGGAAGGCCGGGCCAGGTGTGACATCATGTCCATCAGGTCTTTTTGGATACGGTGAAGGTTAGTCTGCCAGGAATGATCTATTCCCAGCCTGGCCCGCAAATAGCCGATAGTGGAGTTGGCCTCGTCTATTGCACCGTTACACTCGATACGCGGTGAATCTTTATATTCCCGCTTGCCTCCAAACACTCCGGTTTTTCCCTGGTCTCCTTTACGTGTGTATATTTTCATAGTATGGTTTTTAAGGTTATCTTGAATTCCGTATTTACTTATTCTGCTGCCAGATAAATAGCTTCTAATTTTTCCCTGATAGCTGGGTCAGGTTCGTTCCACATCCCTCTTTGGATGGCTTCCAACAGCCGCTCGCTCATGTCTCTTAGCGCCCAGGGGTTTGCTTTATCAAGAAATTCCCGGTTGTCCGGATCGACCAGGTACGATTTGGCGATGTTCTCATACATGAAATCCTCTACCAGACCCGTAGTAGCATCATAGGCAAAAAGATAATCCAGGGTAGCCGCCATTTCAAAAGCACCCTTATAGCCATGCCGTTTTACCCCTTCGATCCACTTGGGGTTGACCACCCGTGACCGGAATACCTTGAGTAATTCCTGCTTTAGGGTTTTTATTTTCGGTTGGTGGGGGCGTGAATGATCGCCGAAATAGGTAGCCGGTTGTTTTCCGCTCACAGATTCTACTGCATTGGCCAACCCACCCTGGAATTGGTAGTAGTCATCGGAGTCCAGTAGGTCATGCTCCCGGTTGTCCTGGTTTTGTACCACTACCTGTAGCTTTCCTACCCTATGACGGAACACATCAGGTAAAGTCACTCCTTTACCGGCAGTGTTGTAGGCATAATGGCTCCACTGCAGGTAGGTTTCAGCGAGCTCATCACGATGTTCCCATGCCTGGCTTTCGATCAGCGCCTGTAAACCGGCACCGTAAGCCCCGGGTTTCGATCCGAATACCCGGTACAGGGATTTTTGTTCTACTTCCTCCGTAGACATTCCGTTCATTTCGAAGCTCTTTTTGTCTTCCAAAAACCTTTTGCGGATGAAGTTATCGGTGACTGGTTCCTCCAAATGTGCCAGTTTTGTGACTATAGCATTAAAAAGACGAATGATGTCCGGGAAAGCGTCACGGAAAAACCCTGAGATACGTAACGTGACATCAATCCGCGGTCTTGTGAGCTGGAACAAAGGAATCACTTCAAAATCGATCATCCGGCGACCGTTCTTTTGCCATACCGGTTTTACCCCCATCAACGCCATGGCTTGTGCCAGGTCATCTCCACCGGTACGCATGGTGGCGGTACCCCATACGGAGATACCTATGTTTTCCGGGTATTCCCCATGCTCTTGCAGGTACAGGTCTATGAGGGCTGCGGCGCTTTTTTGCCCGACCTGGTAAGCCGTGGCAGTAGGAATGGTCCGTACATCCACCGCATAGAAATTACGTCCGGTGGGTAAGATGTTGCGCTTTCCACGGGTAGGCGCTCCTGATCCCCCGGCAGGTACGTATTTACCTTCTAATCCGGCTAATAAGTTGCTTATTTCCAGCTCAGTATCCTTTAATGCAGGAAGCGTCTGCTGAAGAATTTGAGCGATCACCTGGCTGGTGGCAGGTAACTTCTGCTCTATTTTCGGTACACTTTGAAGATCAATGGCGAGCGCTACCAGTGCTTTAGCACATTCTTCCAGGTGTTCAACCACATCACCGTTATGACGACAATATACTCCTCTTACTTTTTGACCGAAAGGCTGACCATATTCCACCTCCAGCGGATCGATAGAAAGGGCGAGGTCCTTGGCCAATGCTTGTGTGATCCCTGAAACCTGGTCATCAGGCATCCGGTGTAAGGCAATGATGAGGTCCACCAGCTGTCCATTCGCAGGGCTTTCTCCTAAAATATGCAAGCCGTCCCTGATCTGGGCCTCTTTCAGCTCGCACAGGTATCCGTCCAGTTTCAGCAGCCATTCCTCCATTTCCCCGGATTCGATCCCCAGGTCGACTTGCAGATTTTGTTTTTCTATGATTTCCCTGATCCGGCCTTCCAGTAGTTTGGTTCGCTTCGGGTCCAGGTTAGCGGCCTCATAATATTCATCGGCCAGGTTTTCGAGATCTGTCAGGGCGCCGTAAGTTTCTGCCCGGGTCATGGGAGGCACCAGGTGGTCTATAATCACCGCCTGGTTCCTTCGTTTGGCCTGGGTACCTTCACCAGGATCGTTGATGATAAAAGGATAGAAATGTGGTAGCGTGTCCAGTATGGCGGCAGGATAACAGTTTTTTTCATCTAAAGCAATGCTTTTACCCGGTAGCCATTCCAGGTTTCCATGTTTACCCAGGTGAATGACCGCATGAGCCTTGAATTCATGTTTCATCCAAAAATAGAAGGCCATGTAATGATAAGGAGGTGGCAGATCCGGAGAGTGGTACGTTTGCTGAATGTCAATATGGTAGCCTCGTGAAGGCTGGATGCTCACGAAAACATGACCAAAACAAAGGCCGGGAATGGCGAAAGCTTCGCCATCGAAATAGGGATCGTTCTCCACAGGGCCCCATTGGTCAGTCATTTTCTTTTTAGCGTCTTCGCCTACCTGCGAAAAGTATTGGTCAAAAACCTCCCGCGACAGGGAAAACTGGTAAGGCCGGGCAAGTAATGTACCCGTCTCGTTAGTGATTCGGCTGGTGATCGCCTCCATCAGTTCACCGGACCCGGAAGGATAGCTTTCTCCAAGTTGATAACCTTCATGTGCCAGTGCCTGAAGTATTTTTACTGCACTTTCAGGGGTATCCAATCCTACGCCATTGGCCAGACGGCTGTCTTTATTAGGATAATTGGGGAGTACCAGGGCAATTTTCTTATCATGGTTTTCCAATTCCTGCAATTGTAAGAACTGGCGGGTAAGCCGGGCCACAAACTCACACCCGGGTGGATAGGCTTTGTAAAGTGTGATCTTTGAATCTGTTAATAGGTCTTTTTCTCTTTCTTCTTTGAATGAAATGATACTTGTATTGATTCTTCCGTCCAATTCGGGTAATGCAATATTCATGGCTACGTCCGTGGGAGAAAGCCCAAAGTCTCCCTCTGCCCAGGCTTCCCGGGTAGTAGAAGAGTGAACGGCCTGTAAAACTGGTAGCTCAAGCCGGTTAAAAATAAAGTTTTGGTCCGTTTCCCGGAACTGGCGGATGGAAAAGCTCGTAGTATTGATAATGAGTTGAAGCGATTGTTTTTTCAATGCCTCCAGCTGTGCGGCAAGTTCATCCACCTGCCCTTTTTCCCTTAGGCTGTGGACAAAAATGATCGCGGCTGAGATGCCCTGTTTTTCCAATGTATGCATCAGCGTGACCAGGGGGTCAAGGTTATGAGACAAGTAATGTGCACGATAGGCAATGATCACCGCCCGGGCGTTATCGGTTAACGATTCCCCTATGTTGATCTTCCCGGTATCAGGGTGGTACCAAAAAATATCAGGTACTCTTTCAGGAGGTTCTACAGTAAACTCCTGCTGAAAAAAATAATGTGCAATGAGCTTCAAAGCGCCCTGGTAATTGGTTACCCCTCCTGCCAGGCAATATTCCCAAAGTTGGTGGACAATGGGTTGCGGAATATTAGAGCGTTCCGTTAGCTCGCGGTCTGTTGTATCGTACCCAGGTAAGAATACTATTTTTATTCCTTTCTCTTCTGCCAGTGCAGTGGCTTGCTGGATAAGGTAAGGAAAATAGCTAAGCCCCCCTAATGGCCGTATGATACAAACCTTCGCATGAGATAATACCTCTTCCAGGTAGGTGTCGATGGTAA
Organism: Fulvivirga sp. M361; assembly: GCF_007097395.1. Lineage (GTDB taxonomy): Bacteria > Bacteroidota > Bacteroidia > Cytophagales > Cyclobacteriaceae > Fulvivirga. Next base: position 316,056 of record NZ_VKDC01000001.1, on the reverse strand, counting down.
GCTCTTGCTTGAAATAGACCAGGTTAGCCAACCGAAGAGAGGGCAGGCCTGTATGCTCTTCCTGCAAAGACCGGTAAGCCTCAAAAACCGTAGCCAGCTCCGTATCGGCGGCTGAAAGGAATATAATATCTCCCGGCTGCTGTTCAATATGGATTACACCCTCCTGGTTAGGGTTCCATCCGCCCGGTATAGAGGCTATCAGATGCATAGCATTATGTTTTCAATATCCCTGCTTTTTACCTCCATGATTTTTGATGTATTTACTTATGCTACATTCAATAGGACAGTATGATTGGCAAATGTAGGATCCGGCAGATTTCAAAGAGCCAGACCCTATCTATGCATCATGCCTTCAAACTGCCAGCTTACCCTCCAGTTTTTGTTTTATTCGTGCAGTAATATCTTTGTCTTCAATATTATTCCCGATCACTACCAGCCTGGTCGTTCGTTTTTCGCCTTCTTTCCATGTGCGGTCAAAGTATTTTTCGAACCGGTCTCCAACGCCTTGAATGACCATACGCATGGGCTTACCGGGGATATAAATGAACCCTTTGATACGGTATATTTCCAATTCCTGTACCAGTTGGTCCAGCACCTCTAACAGCTGTTCCGGGGTGTGAGGCTGGTCTATGTCCAGCGAAATGGACTGAAACCCTTCGTCATGATGATGGTGATGTTCCCCTTTTTCATGGGCAGCTTCATGATGAGAATACCGGGCATCCAGGTCATTTTCAGCCGCTATTTCTAGTCCTATCAGCAGGTCAGCTTCCACCTGACCTTTGATAGAAGGGATGATCTTGATCGAGTCGTTGCGCAACTTGCCGACAATGATATTGACAATATCCTGGTAGGCCGCTTCTTCTACCAGGTCTTTTTTACTCATTACCACCAGGTCAGCGGCATTCAGTTGGTCTTCGAAAAGTTCTTCAATCGGGGTCTCGTGATCCAGTGAATCGTCCGCTTCACGCTGCTGCTGTACTCTGGCGCGGTCACAGATCTCGCCGGTGGCCTGGCCTACGGCATCCACCACAGTGATCACGGCATCAATCGTAAAGTGTGGTTTCAGGTCTGGCCAGTTGATCGCCCGGAGTAAAGGCTTCGGCAGGGCCAGTCCGGAGGTTTCGATAACAATGTGGTCTATGTTATCCTTTCTTTCCAGCATTTGCTGTAAGGTGGGTAGGAATTCCTCCTGCACAGTGCAGCATAAGCAGCCATTGTTCAACTCTATTAAGCCGTCTTCGTCGCAACCGCAGTCCGATGATTTTAACAGTTCACCGTCTACACCTACTTCTCCGAATTCATTCATAATGACTGCGATCTTTCGCTGACCCGGATATTTGAGCAGATGATGCAGCAATGTGGTTTTTCCCGAACCCAGGAAGCCTGTGATAATAGTGATGGGTATTTTTTTCATTATAATTTTCCTGTTTTACCTTAAAAATTCAAAGTATACCTGAGCATATAATTCCTGCCCATAAGATTGAAACCTCTCTTTTCGTAGTAGTTTTCATCGGTTACATTGCCTACCATTAAAGACAGGTTGTTGTTTTTGAAACTCACCGTGGTCATAAGATCAAGCACCATAAAAGACGGGTATTTGACATCAGCGTAGTCACCGGTAGTGTTTTCACCCCCCAGATAGTACGACCAGTCCGTATCAAACCTTTGGCCAACGTACCTTCCGGATAACTGTGCAGATAACCAGGACAGCTTATCATAGCTTATTCCATAGTTAAGATTGAAGTCGGCTACATTATGCATGTCCAGTGTGAGAGGCTGTGGCTGCAGAAAAACATCCCTTATCTCTTCTGCCTTAATGATGTACACTCCGTTTGCAAAAACATTGAGCCCTGTTCGGCTAATGCGATAGTTAGCATCAAATTCAAGCCCGGTCAAGGTGGTTCCCTGGGCGTTCCTATAAGAATTCCTGTTACGGATCACAGCCCCGTCTTCTGAAGGTGTTCCGGGGAATGGGTTGACCTGGTTGATCACATTGTTATCAAAATGAGTATTAAAATAAGTCAGGTCGATTGAAAAACCTTTGGCCTCGTTGACATAACGAACCCCGATGTCAAATGTCCGGCTTTCCTGGTTTTCCAGATCCGGGTTTCCTATCCATACGTCTACAGTGTCGATCCCATCCTGTGTATTTTTATCTATGGATCTCTCATCATACCCGGCAATTTGAAATGCTCCTACAGTAGTGAAAGCGGTACCGAAAGTAGCATGGGCAAACAGGTTCGGAAGCACTTGATAATTGACCCCGAAACTTGGGTTGATCACGTTATTGGATTCTGACCGGGAAGGAAACAGGTCAGTACCGGTAATATTGTAGTCAATGGTCTCATTTCTAACCCCGGCTGTAATATTAAGTCGATTATTGAGCAGATTTATTTCTCCCTGAACATAGATACCGGTGTTTTGCTGGTTAAAATTGGGGTTACGCGCTGAAACTGATCTTGCTTCACCACTATCATTAAAAGATACATTATCTTGTTCTACCCGGTTGTAATCAATACCTGCTGTAATAAAATGGTTTCCTATCCGGTAACGGTCCATCAATTGTACCCCGATCCATTTTAATTGATTGTCACCGCTCACAAACGTGTTGCGTACAGTGGTGGTATCATTTACACTGACCCTGTAGCGTGTGTTGTTTTCACTGGTGGCAAAGAATTTAGCAGTGATCTCATTATTTTCCCCCAGATTCCCATTGAGTATGATGTCCCCTCCATAGCGGTCCACATCTTTAAGGCCTGGTCGTTGGCTTCCATCTTCTATATCACCGGGAGTATTTACACCTTCCGCATAAAAACGATCCATTTTAGCGTCAATCCTCCAGTTGTCGTTAAGATTATATCCCAATCGAATGGCCCCGGTATACAATTTGTAGGTGGTGTTAGGCCGTACATCACCGTCGCCACGGTCATCCTCAATCTCTACTTCTTCTCTGCCAGTATCCGTCCAGAGTATACGTGTAGCATTATCTCCTCCGAACCGGTCCCTGAACAGGTTATCACTTCCTAAACGGAAGTCTCTTCCCTGTGTAAAACTTTTAAAACTGACGTCATAGTCCAGGCGATCCGTCAGATTACCTCCGGAAGAAAACCCACCTTCCACACGTCCGAAATTACCGATACCACCGAATACCTGGCCACCGACGCCACCTTTGGTTTTTTTGGTGATCAGGTTGACCACACCTCCCATGGCCTGGGCTCCATAAAGCGCTGAAGCAGGCCCCTTTAACACTTCTACGCGCTCTATGTTATTCATATCAATCGTAGCGAGATTCGTAGCGCCTGCCGGGCGTCCGTCTATCAATACCAGGGTCCTTTGGTTGATCCCTGAAAACTGCGGGCGAAAACCCCGGATGCCCACTCCTGCCAACAAGCCCGGATACTGGATAACATCTACACCGGATGTCTTTTTCAATATGTCTGTCACATCATTGGCAATCGTTCTATCAATTTCTTTTCGGGAGATCACCTGAATTTGCTGGGGCACATTTTCAATATCGCTTGCGGACCGGGTTGCAGTGATCACCATATTATCTAATTCCCAGATATTCTCTTCCAGGATAACCTCCAGGTTGGAAAGGCCGTCGGTCTTCACTTCTTTACTATAGAATCCCTGGTAGGATATTCGAAGTTTTGCCTTTGAATTCAGCATAATGACACTGAATTTCCCATTGACATCGGTAATTGTACCATTAGAAGTGCCTGTTTCCTGTACCGTGGCGCCCACCAGCGGATGGTCATTTTCATCTTTAATATGGCCCGTTACCGCTGACTGGGCAAAGGCGCCTGTACTATATAATACTACTGCCAGTGTGAGCATTAAAAGGCTGGATCTTAAGAGAGTAAAGTTGTTTCTCATGTTATTAATGGATTAATGATGTTGTATTAACTGCTTATTCGTGCATAGTTATTGATCAGGTGTTCCCACAGTCCGTTGCTTTTCTCCCAGTGTGCCTGTAAGACCACTCCTTCTTTAAGGTTCGAGAAATGCAAGCCAAACTGTTTTTCGTCTTCGGTATGAAATAGCTTGATCTCACTGATCTTGTGGGGAAATTCTTCCGATTCCCTGACTGCTTTCATTACAATTTCTATTGATATATCTTTTGAAGGACAATGGATAAAAGCTTTGCCTTCGCTGTATTCTACATGACATTTCCCCTCAATGGCTCCGTGTTTTTTTGTAAAAAGAGAAAGCCCTTCCCAACGCTGTGTGAAGCACTCTTTAAGCAAAGGGTAGGTGTTGAATTCCCAGGGATATATCCGAATACTATTGACCCTACCCAGAACAGCGTCATCCTGCCATTGGAGTTCACTGCGGGTCTTCGGGGTGATGATTTTGGCAGGCTGCATTTCCTTCCAGCCTTTTTTGTAAAACTCGTTACTTTCCAAGGTTTTACCCACTTCCAGTTTCATAGACACCAGATCTTCTATGGTGTCCTTAGTCATTTTTTTATACCAGGTGTTATTGTTGTCGACAAACATTACCGGGGCATTTTCACATTGCCCCATGCAAAGTGTTTTGATCGTGTGTGTGTTTTCGTGGAGGCCGGCCATTTTCAATGCGCACCTGAGTTCTCTGACGCTATCTTCTGCCGCTTGCTTTTTACAGGACCCGCCGGTACAAATGAAAATGGTATTGCGCACTTTTGTTAGATCTTTTCCCATGCCAATGTTTTGGTAGAATAAATACTATTGTTTTCGGCTATTTCCCTATGCTCTGGGTGTCGCAAGAATTGAATGACGTGCTCCAGCAAGGAAAATTCATATGCCCTGTCTTCATACTCAATGTGCCATATGGTGTCTGCCCCATTCTCCCGGATCACGATGTTAAAGTCTCCTTTGGAAGCTATGGCATATCCCTCCCGTTCCAATGCCCTGACTGTCCAGATACGTGTGGCTTTCCCTCCGTGAAGGGCGACTGTTTTCTTCCCGTCCCACTCATGAAATTTGAAGGAGCCGGTCTGGTCGTCAAACTGTAATCCCTCTTTTCGGAAGGCCGAGGCAAAGGTCCCGTTGAGCACCAGGTCTTCCGGAACGCCTGTTGTCAGGGATTGATCAGGCATAATGAGCCAAATGGCGTCTGCAGCTTGTAGCGCCAGGTCGAGTTCATGGGTGGAAAGCAGGATGGCCTTTCCTGTATCACGTGCCATTTTTTTCAGCAATCGTATGATCCCGATGCGGTTAGGCAGGTCCAGGTGGGCGGTAGGTTCGTCCAGGATGATCACAGGAGTTTCCTGGATCAATGCCCGGGCAATCATCACCTTTTGCTTTTCCCCGTCGCTTAGCTTATCGATGTGGCTATTGATGAATGGAGCAATGCCTGTTTCCCTGATGGCCCATTTTATGATGTTTTTATCCTTTTCCTGCAACTGGCCCAACCAGTTCAGATAGGGGTACCTTCCCAGTGTCAAAATACTGTAAACACTCAGATTGCCTGTCTGCTGTCTTTCCGTGAGCACCAGGCTCAATTCTTTGGATAGTCTTTTTTGGTTATATGCTTTGATGGGATGGTTTTTGAGGTGAACCTCTCCGCTTAATGAGGGTTGGATCCCGGCCAATGTCCTCATGAGTGTAGATTTGCCGGACCCGTTCGGTCCCAGCAAGCAAACCAGCTCTCCCGGATGCAATGCAATGTCGATATGCCGGGCCACTATCTTGTGCTGCTTTTTGCGCCGGTAGCCTATGGCCAGGTCATGCGTGCGGACCAACGGGGTTACATGACTTTCATTTCCGTGGTTTTTAAAGTCTTTTTCTTTTATGGTATGGCTGTTGTTGATCATTGCTTCACGGAATTAAAAAGCTGCCTTAAGGTTTCTCTTTTTCAGGATTACCCAGATCACTACGGGAGAGCCTACCAGCGAGGTGACGGAGTTGATCGGCAGCATACTTTGGCTTCCCGGTAATTGGGCGATGATATCACATCCCAACATAAGTGCCGCGCCGACCAGGCAGCTCATGGGGATCAGTACGCGATGGTCCGACGTGTTAAAAATAGAACGGCTTAGATGAGGCACGGCTATGCCTATAAAACCGATGGGGCCGCAAAATCCGGTAATGGCCCCGGCCATCAGGCTGGTAGAGAAAATAACCAATGCCTTGACTAGCCGAACATTCAATCCCATGCTCCTCGCATAGTTTTCCCCCAGTAAGAGTAGGTTGAGGTATTTTGAGGAGGCAAAAGTGAGTAATATGCCTGCTGAAACCGCTATAGACATTACCTTGAGATGCTGTTGCGTCACACCGCTAAGACTGCCGAACGTCCAGATCAGGTAGTCCTGGATCTGTTCAGGTCCACTGAAATATTGCCAGATACTGACCACCGCTATCGTGACATTGGCGATCATGATCCCCACGATCAACAGTACCACATTATCATGGATACGCAACGAAACACCCATAACGATAACAAAGATCAATGCGGAACCCAACGTTGAGGCCGTGATGATCAACCAACTCCCGTTGACACCAAACTGTTGAAGTGCATAGCTGGTGGTGACATAGCCCGAGCCAAGCATGACAATGGCTACCCCCAGACTGGCCCCTGCGGTGATCCCGAGCACGGAAGGCCCAGCCAGAGGATTCCGGAATAAGGTTTGCATTTGTAAGCCACTCAGCGACAAGGCGACTCCTGCCAGGATGGCCGTCATGGCTTTAGGTAGACGTATACTTTCTATTATTTTCAACCAGGCAATGTTTTCCGACCCCTTACCGGTTAAAATATTGAACACTTCATGGAACGGAATATGTACGGACCCTAAAGCCAGATCCAGAATGAGCAAGATGAAAACGATCGCTATCAACGCAATGGTTAAGGTTATTTTAGGTAACAACCGGGGCAGTTTGATCTCTTCTAAAGCTGGTGCTTCCGGCATCTCATTCAATTTTTTGATAGAAAAATAAGTCATGCCCGGGTAAAAGCTCCGGATGGAGAATATGGATGAGATCCGCCAGTACCAGGTGGGGCATGATGGTGCCTGATTCCCAGTAATCATTGCCTCTGTCAGGCTTCCAGCGCTTCGTATTCACATAGATCTCACCGGTTTTGTAGGGGTTGAAATCCGTGAGTCGCTCATCTGCGGCTGCAATTTCTTCCTTACTTTGGGCCAGTCCTGCGTTGAGCCAGATATCCGCTTTGATACCAACACGGTAGATCTCTTCAAAACCTACAGAAATACTCCCTGTATTGTCGTTATCCAGCCAGGGGTACTTTCCACCGGCATCACGGATCAGTTCTACTACATAGCTGTTTCCCCCAGACACATACCAGGTACCCCGGCGGGGAAGGTTGTTGATTACCAGGGGTCTCTCGGTAACCCTGCTTGCGAGTCGTTTAAGTGAATCGTATGTTTTTGTTGATTGACTGAAAAATTCTTTGCATTTCTCTTCTTCATCCAGGAGAATAGCGGCTACTTTTATCCATTCTGCCCGCCCTAAAATGGACCGCTCTTGCCATTCGGCATTGTAGATCACCGGGATGCCTGAATCTTCCAATACTCCGTAAGTCTGGTATTGCAGTTCGGGGAAACCCACCGCCATCACCACATCAGGATTTAACTTGAACATTTGCTCCAGGTTCAAATTATTTGCCCTTCCGACTTCCGCTATCTTACCTTTTTCGACCATTTCGGATATTTTTTCACTCCAGAGATATTCAGGGTTAGGCAGTCCGGCAATCACATCTTCTGCTCCCAGTGCTTCAAAAAGAGCTACTTGTGTAGTAGACATGAGCACTACTTTTTTTATAGGTGTCCGAATTACAGGCAGGTCGTCGTACGTAGGAGGAACCTGGGCACTGTCAGGAAGCAGTAGATAGGTAGCAGTATCTTGTTTTGGTTTGTAGTGGTATAGGACATGCAATAGTTTAAATCCGTCATAGTACTCAAAGGCGAATCCTACTGCATACGAAGTTTCCAGCTTTTTTAGTGGTTTTATAGCAATTCTGTTGCTTAAGGGCTGTTCCCGCTTTTGTGCACCACAGGAGGAAAACAACAAGGTTACCGCGGCGATGAGGCCAGGGCATATACGGGCAAGTATGTAGCTAATGTTTTTTTGCATGTACTTCCTGCTTTTAATCCCGAAAGCGTTAAGTTCAATGATTTAGGCAGGTCTTCTGACTTTCCCGGTTTTCGAAAGCCTTCCCGCTCCATTTAGTATCGGAGCAGTGGCTAAAAGAAGTTCGAAAACACGATGGTTGTACTACAACCATGGGATTACAGCAGCGGGTACTGTTCCGGATTCTCACCGGATTCCCTTTTAACATATCTTGCACTCATGCGACAAGATACGACGCTAAATCGCCGTGAAGGTATTTACTAAATGGCTAGAATAACAAAGAAAATCAGGAAAAAAATGTCAAAGTGATTTTTATCAGCTTTACCTTATTTTATAAAACTTTGATAGTAAGGGTGTTATAATGAGGTCCCGTTTACCTGATTTTGAAATACCCACTGAAACACAGGAATTTAGTGCCCGAGGGAATAAAGTTTTTTGATAGAAGCAGCCTGAAATGAGTTCTTCACTTTTATTTAGCCTGATTTATGAAAAATATCTAATGGTCAAAGGACTACTCAATAATCTGGTATCTGGCGTTGAGTTTACGGGCCAGTTCTGCCGCTTTACCCAGTTTTACAAAACCCTTTTCCATATCAATAACGCTAACGGTGTCGAGTTTTTTGAGATGGCGTTGAAAGTAAGTTGTAGCTTCTTCCACAGGATTGAGGTGCTCACTAATTCCCTGGTTTATCTTGCCATCAGTCAGAATAAATAGCGAACAACGTTTTGCTGTATGTGTTTGATCTTTGAGCAGGTAACTGACCTGACGGAATCCATGCGTAAGGCTGGTCCTTCCCCCGGTGCGGAATTCCTCCAATGTCCGGATCAATTGATCGGTGTTTTGTGTCTCGGTTTGTACGATCTCTGCCGAACCGTTGATCATGCCAATTGTGGCGAAGGTGATATGTCTCCCTTTATTTTCGGAGATGGTGTTGCTGATCACTCCTTTGACAAAGCTTACCTGGTGGTGCCGGGCCATTGACCCACTGGAGTCTACCAGGAAGTAGATGGCCGTTTTAGATCTCTGTTCGTGGGTTTTGTAGATAACTTTGAACTCTTCTTTTACTAGATAGTTTTTTACAGATTGGCGGTGATCTATTTCCCGGACAGACCGGCCGGTATTCCCCGCCTTGACCCTACTGTTCATGGCCAGCGCTTTCTGACCTTTTCGGCTGGACTCCGATGTCTTTTTATGAAAAAAATGGAGACTTTTATCGGTGCCCCGGGTTTGAAAATGTTCGAGATCGTTTGCCCCATTTTCTGTATTTAATGTCTCTTCGTCCTGTTTTAGGGGGTGATTATGAGAAGTATTGTTTTTAGGATACCGGTCCTGCTCCTGGTTTGGAGGGTTCTGGTCATTATCTATGTCCTTGTTCTTTGGAGGGTTTTTAGCACGATGACGTAAAACCAATGGGGCTACTTTGTCTATATCTTCCTGCTCAGCTCTGCTCTTTCCTTGCAATGCGGCATAGGCTTTACCGGCTTTAATGAGCAGGATATCAGCTCTCATACCCTCTACCTGGTATCGGATGCTCAGGTTGCAGGCATGTTCGTAAAGTTCATCATCCGTTTCCATTTCGAGCGCTTTTGTCCTGGCGCTCATAATACTTTCCCGACAACGGGTTTCCTCTTCCAGGTATTCACTATAGAATTTTTGAGGGTCCTGGTCGAAAAGTATCCTTCTTTTTACGATCGCTTTTCGAATGGGTAAGGCGCCTGGTGTTTCAATATCCACACATAGCCCAAAACGGTCCAGCAACTGGGGCCTGAGCTCACCTTCTTCGGGGTTCATCGTACCTACCAGGCAGAACCGGCTGGGTTGCCATATGGAAAGCCCTTCCCGCTCCAGGTGGTAGCACCCCACAGCAGCAGCATCTAATAAAACATCCGTTAAGTAATCATTGAGCAGGTTGATCTCATCAATGTAAAGGATGCCTTTATGCGCCTGTGTCAATAAACCTTTTTGTACTTCCTGTTTCCTTTCATTGATCAATTTTTCCAGGTCTACAGCACCTAAAACACGGTCTTCTGACGCGCCAATGGGTAAGTTGATGAAATTAAACTCTTCTCCCGTGCCGGACATTAATTGACTTAATGAACGTACAATGGTTGTTTTGCCGGCCCCTTTATCACCAAGGGCGAGTACTCCCCCAATACCAGGGTCCACAAGGTTCAGCTCAAGGGCCAATTTGAGATCTTCCTGCCCGACTATGGCAGAGTATGGAAAAATTATCTGGCTAATGATCGCTATAGAGTTAAAACATATACAGTGCTGACAAAACTATATAAAAAATACCAGCTATGTGTTTACCAAAAGTTCGCCGATATTCTTTTCTGCAAAAGTACTTCATTACTCATCAGACCAGTTGTGAATATGGCTTATGTTAGAAAAACAATAATTTGGATACTATTAAGAACTTTATTGACCCGTTCAATTGAATTTAAATCAATGGGTTAGTCATGAGTTGAAAGATTGAATCGAGATAACTATTTTAAAATGAGATAGACTGGTGCAGCCATTTGATCATTCTCTAAATTATATCATCATTGTCTCTTTAAAATCTCCGCGTGTTAGAAATTCATAAATATTGATTTTTCTCATGCAATCTCTCCAGTCAGGCTTACGTATTTGTGATAACCGTCATTTTCAAAGTTTTATGATCTTAGTAGATTTATTTATAAGAATTGACTCACCCATTTAACAGAATGAACCATGCCAAGACCAACTACGAAAGCTGATCTCCTAGCACTTAGTCAGAAGAATTTTACTAAGCTAAATGAGTTTGTAGACAATTTTCCTGAAGAACAACAAAATGCAGAATTTCCTGAAGGTATGCTCAACAGAAATATCAGGGATGTGCTTGCTCATCTCCACCAATGGCATTTGATGGTACTGGATTGGTATACTGTGGGCATGCGTGGGGATAAGCCTGATATCCCGGCCAAAGGATATAACTGGAGAACCATTCCTGACCTGAACAGGGAGATCCAAAAGAAATATAGTCATACACCACTAATGGAAGTGAGGAGATTACTGAATGACTCTTACACCAAAATTCAAGACTTGATCCAATCGCATAGTGACGAAGAACTTTTTGAACGACAACGATACAAGTGGACCGGAACAAACGCACTGGGCGCTTATTTAGTATCTGCCACTTCCAGTCATTACGATTGGGCATTTAAACTTATTAAGAAGGCAACGAAATAAGCCGCGGCCGTAACTTCAGTTCTTCCAGCGAATTTTTAAATATTATCCGACCAATCTTTGCTTATCCTTCCTTTTCCTGGTAGAAAAGAAAGCAACCTGTAATAATCGTCTTTTAGGAAACACCATTATAGCGCGTGATAAGATGAAAAACGCTCTATGCTGGAATTAGTAAAATTTAGAAAATCATATGGGTCCGTACCTGTTTTAAAAACAGACTATCTGAAACTTCCGCCAGGCATTTTTTGGATCAAAGGACAAAATGGATCAGGTAAAAGTACTTTACTCAGGGCATTGGCAGGCATTCTCTCTTTTGATGGACGAATAATACTGAATGATCAAATGGACTTGAAAAAGCAGCCTGTTGGCTATAAGCAACGGGTGAATTTTGCGGAAGCGGAGCCCTTATTTCCTGAGTTTTTAACTGGTATGGAAATGGTTAACTTGTTTTCGTCAGCGAAAAAGGCACCCATAAACCAGCATGAGTATTTTGTAGAACATATGAGTATGAATGACTATATACATGAACCGTTGGGCAGCTATTCCAGTGGCATGTTGAAAAAACTATCCATTGTACTGGCTTTCCTTGGCAAGCCTGAAATTATATTACTGGATGAGCCCTTGGTCACCCTGGATGAAAAATCGTTGGCGATACTCTGTGCCTGGATAGAGGAAAAACACAGAAAAGAAGGCATTAGCTTTTTGCTGTCGTCACACCAACCAGTAGAAGTGAAAGGGTTAAATACTATCAGGGAAGTTTTAGTGGCAGACCAAACTATAAAGGTTAAAGCCTGATGCGATCACCATTGACCGTTGTCCTGGTAAGAATATTTGCCTTTGGTTTCTACCGCGTGCATTCCGGGATGCTATTGTTTTCATTGGTTACCCTCGTTGTATATTGTCTTTTCATTAATGTCTTAAATCAAACTCACTTTACGCCTGAAGAAGTAGTACTGCTTAATTTATCTGTTGTAATGGCATTCATTGAATCGCCCGTGGTAGCAGGGTTGATTTTCCTTATTTGGTTAGGTTTTACTTTTAAAAGCTGGAGCTATGTACTTGGACAGGTGAAGATGACCGAACACCGATTCTTGCAGTATAGTGGTACCGCTTATAGTAAGTTTAACCAGTTTAAGAGCTGGATGATGGTGCAATGGGTTATATCACTGCCATTAGTGGGGTATGGATTATTTACGATAGTAGTAGGCACGATCCTTGGTAATTATCTTCTTCCTGTCATAATCATGTTGTATGTACTTTTCCTGGTAATAGTCAGCGCTGCGATTTATGTGAAATACAGTAATGAACCTGTTCGCGTGAAAAGAAAATCAAACCTCTCAAAACTCGTAAGTCATTGGACCAAGCCTTTTTTTAGCCTGTTTCTCTACCATTGTGTTGAAAAAATGAAAGTAGCCTTTATGATTACCAAAGTCCTGTCATGGGGGACGATCATCGCCAGTGCTTATCTGCTTAATGATGTTAAAGATGACCTGCGGACGGCAAGTATTGCCGTACTGGGAGTAGTTACTATACACACTATTCTTTTGTATCAATCTTATCGTTTTGAAAGGCTGTATTTAAGTTTTTCAATGAACTTTCCTTATAGGAAAAGAAAGGTTTATCTTGATTGGGGTATTATGTATTTGCTGATGACACTCCCGGAGTGCGCCTGGTTTTTTATAACGTTTGATATGGTTACGGGTGTGACTTTATTATTTTTTAACCTGGGTACGGGAATGCTATTGCGTAGTGTACTTTACAGCATTGGTGTGGATATCAGAAAATTTTTATATGTTGTTTTCTATCTTTTTAATGCATTATTTATCATAATCTTATTTGATCTTTTATGGGTAATAATACCTCTGAACCTGGTATTATCCATCCTGCTATTCTCCCGAAATTATTATAGCCAAAGACCGTTTACCTTAACATAACTTTTACACTGTTATATGGTGAAAGGGCAGAACCTGGTAAGTGATGAGTCCTTTGTCTTGTCAAATTGCCTAATTTAGTTCAACAGCTAATATCAATGCTTTTCTATAAGTATAGATTTTCTTTGGGTATGCATGAAAGACTTAAAAAACACCTGTCAAAGTTTGCCGATCCTTTGGAAGAAGACCTGGGCTCGCTTTCAAAAGTGCTACGACCCGTAAAAGTCAAAAAGAAGGACTTTTTATTAAGACAGGGTCAAATTTGCAAGTATAAATATTTTGTTGTGAGCGGCTTTTTTCGGATGTATTTTATCAATGATAAGGGCGTAGAAAAAACGATCAACTTTAGTATAGAGGATTGGTGGTTAGCGGACTTTGATAGCTTTGGCAACCAGACCAAGACACACTTGTTCATTCAGGCTGTAGAAGATGCCGAAGTACTTGGAGTGAGCCGGTCAGACCTGGAGGAAGTACTAACAAAATCTCTGGAACTCAATCGTTATTTTAGAGCGGTGGGTGAAAGAGTACGCATCGCAGACCAGCGCAGAATAGAATACATTTCCGACCTATCCGGAAAAGATCTGTATAGAATTTTCCAAAGCCTTAATCCTGATTTTGTGCAGCGTGTACCCCAATACATGCTGGCCTCTTACCTGGGGGTTACTCCTGAATTTTTAAGTAAAGTGCGAGGACTGAAGTAAGCTGCATCCATCTCCTGATCTTTTTTATGGTAAGGTCATTAAGGCTCAAGAATAATGGTTTTCATCTCTTATCTTTATCCAATGGATAAGATGATCTTCAGAACAGCCAGGCCGGATGACCTGGAAACACTACTGGAATTTGAACAAGGTATTGTCGCGGCAGAACGTCCTTTCAACCCTACGCTAAAAGAGGGGCACATTAATTACTATGATATTCAGGCGTTGATCGTATCTGACAATGCCGAAGTAGCCGTTGCCGAAGTAGCGGGAGAGATTGTAGGTTCCGGCTATGCATTGATAAAAGAAGCGAGTGCTTATGTCCAACATGATCACTACGCTTATCTGGGGTTTATGTATGTAAAGCCAACGCATCGAGGACAGGGCATCAATCAGCAGCTTACCGAATATTTAAAAGACTGGGCAAGATCAAGAGGTTTAACGGAGGTACGGTTAGACGTATACAGTGACAACCAGCCGGCCATAAAGGCCTATGAAAAAGCTGGATTTCAGTCACTGATGCTGGAGATGCGTATGGAACTATAGCTGGTGAGTACGGAATATACTATGTGCTTTTTGAAGAGCAGATCAGATAGGTCCAATGTTAAAAGGTATGGTGGCTAAAGTGAAAAGTGGATGGAGAAAGAAAAACCAAGGCTGGCCCGGTTAACCGCGATACTCACTCAATTACAATCCAGGCGAATGGTGACAGCGCGGGAAATTGCCGACAAGCATGGCATAAGCATCCGGACGGTTTATCGTGATATACGCACTTTGGAAAAATCGGGTGTTCCAGTCCTTACCGAAGAAGGAAAAGGGTATTATATGATGGATGGGTATAAACTCCCGCCCGTTATGTTTACCGAAGAAGAGGCCAATGCGCTCATTACGGCAGAACAAATGATGGTAAAAGCAAAGGACAAATCATTGGCATCAGAATATCAGAGCGCGATTACTAAGATCAGGTCCGTCCTTAAAGCTTCTCAAAAGGAAAAGACAGAGTTACTTTCAGAACGAATTCATATCCGCACTAAAGCTGGAAATGGAAAGACCAGTACACACCTGATAGAACTACAATCCGCTGTCACTAATTATCAAATAGTCCACTTGGCGTATACGTCACTTCAGGGTAAGAAAAGCCTGCGTGAAATAGAACCTTTTGCCCTTTACAGCACCAATGAGAATTGGCTGTTGATTGCCTTCTGCCGGTTAAGAAATGACTTCAGGTCTTTCAGGCTTGATTGTATCACTAAGATCACTGTGAGCACAACACGTTTTGAACCGCATGATTTTACGCTTCAACAGTATTTTGAACAATGTATTGAAAAACTTTTGCCTACCCCTGACATACCTATGACACAACCGGGGTCTACTTTTGCCATAAATCAAAAAAATAGCACTATGCAAAAAGTAGAAATTAAGCCTTTTCACCTTATTGGAATCTCCGTAAGAACCTCTAACCAGGATAACCAGGCCTTGACAGCCATAGGTGATCTATGGAAAAAATTTATGGCAGAGGACGTCAGAAACGCTATTCCTAACAAGCTTGAAGATCCGGTCTATTCGGTGTATACTAACTATGAAAGTGATCATACCCAACCATATGATGTGATTTTGGGCTGTAAAGTTTCCTCTTTAGAGCAAATCCCTGACGGAATGGTGGGGGTGTCATTTGAAGGAGGTACCTATGTCCCGTTCGTAGCTAAAGGTGATCTCACCAAGGGGGCTGTTTATCAAAGCTGGGTGGAGATATGGAATACAGACCTGGATAGGAAATATACTGCGGATTTTGAGGTATATGGGCAAAGATCATTAAACACCAGTGATGCCGAGGTGGATATTTTCATAGCTGTTAACGAATAAATTTGTAATTCAAATGCAGAGCAGCTTCAAAGCTGTTCTGACCCTTATCCTCCTGAGCAAATACATGCTTCAGGTTTTTTCAAATACATTTTTAAAAGCGTATTGTAGATGTATCATCCAAGGTTATATGGTGGTTTTTATGAAATGGGACATAAATATGGCGCTCTACTTCATAAAAACAAGGTTTCACTACCTGAAATGACAAAGTCCAGGTCTGATTTTGGTGCAGGTTGTTATGAAGAACTCAGGCATTTTTACCCTGAACTTATCAAAGAAGTAAGGGGCTTTGCCGATGGTATGCAAATAAAGGAAGCATTATTAGGGGCTTTTATTGCAGGCCTGGCAGTGTACGATGACAGTGCCAAGTGCAGCGTTTTTGCTTTTCGAAATCAAAGCTCGACGGTAGTAGGCAGGAACTATGACATGCTCTATGAATTTAAAAAGATCACAGAAAGTAGCCTGATCGCACCGGAGGGGAAGTATGCGTATATTAGCCAGTCCGATCTTTTTATAGGCCGGTCAGATGGAATGAATGAGCATGGGCTATTTGTGGCTATGGCATTTGTGAATGGTACGGTGATCCAACCGGGTATTACCTTTCATTTCGTGATAAGAAAGGTTTTGGACAACTGCAGTACTGTAGAAGAGAGTATAAAGGTGATCCGTGAGGCCAAAGTCACGTCTGCGAACAACTTTTTACTGGCGGACAAGTCAGGCCATATGGCGGTAGTAGAGACTGCACCACAGGCTACTACGGTAAGAAGGCCGGAAGGCGGCGAGAACTTTCTGTACATTACCAATGAATTTAAAACAAAAAAAATGATGCCTTTTGACAAAGGAGGAATAGCATGGAGTAAAACGACGGAACGAAATCAGGCGCTTTATGATCGCCTGAAATCTGCCCGTGAAATTGATGTGGAGCAGGCTAAGTCAATATTGGCTGATAAATGTGTGTGCTTAGACCTCAAGAAGGAGAAATTCGGCACCATTTGGTCACTTGCAGCTGATCTGAATACACTGAAATTGGAAAGAGCGGAAGGGAGGCCTACTATGAAAAATTTCAAGCCGGATACCAGGCTGGACTGGTGGTTAAAGAGAAGGGAAAGAAAATGAGGTTTTAAGGATGATTTGAGTGAAGTGGCTTTTCAGATCTTCCCTGAAAACTAAAGTTGTGGGGGGAGTATTTTTTTATGCGAAGCAAGGGGGTGTCAGATTGTGATGGAGGTTTTTGATCCTTGTCACAAAGAATCGAGAAATAATCTATTCAATTCCTGACATGCCTCTGATAATATTCCACCTATAATATGCGGTTTTGACCCCCATTTAGGAATATTCTCATTTCCCAGTAAGTCGAACTCAGAAGTAGAGCCCCCTATATGGTCTACTGATATGCCAAAGACAAGCACCGGTATTTTATGATGCCTGATGAGATATGAACACATTATGCAAGGTTCATGTGTGCTGTACATGGTGGCATTCTTCAACTCCTCCCGGTTTCCTTTGGAAATAGCATCACGGACTGACAAGATCTCTGCATGATTCGTTATATCTCCTGTTGATTTTCCGGACTCTATTCCTTCTCCGATAATATTGTTTTGATAGACTAAAATACTACCTAAAGGAGGATCACGGTTGTTCAACGCCTTTTTGGCAAGCTCCAGGCAATATTGCATGTAATTCTCATGGATTAACACGTTCGGTTCTTTTGACAACATCTTAAACTATTATGATCATACACTTAGAAACTCGCATCGCATTATTACTGTGATGAGTGGTCCGATGTCATATAACATCAGCATTTCTGATCTCTTGTCTTAAAGTTAATTGGATTAAATCATTCCAAATGAGTATAATGCTTTAGTTGACCTGTTATTTTACCTCTTCAAAGGCACGTCCCTGAAATACTTTTACAGGATTACCTCTTTGTAATGAGAGGTGTTCTACCCATTGCTCTTCGGTCTGTTTTTTTTGATCTATCATACTTTGGTTTTGGAATAGGGCATTCAGTTTTTTGATAGCCCCTTGTTTGTTCTGATACTGTGAACGTGACCCGTGTTCGGTAGCTATCAGTCCGGAGGGCTTGTGTATGACCCGTACGGCAGATTCCACTTTATTACGATGTTGCCCTCCCGGACCCGACGCCCGGAAGGTTTGAAATTCTAATTCATATGATTTTAGTTCTTTTTGCCTTTCGGCTTCAAAAAAGCTTATCCCGATAAACCAGTTCTTCCGCTTATGGAACTTCCGGTAAGGGCTTTTTCCAATCCATTGAATGGTTCCCTGCCATGAGGCCAGTTGACGTTTGGCCCCAACTCCATGAACTTCGATTAATGCAGAAGAAAGGGTGCCTGGCTGAGTACCTTTCTGTCGTTCCACTATCAGGGCTTCTAATTTCATTTCCCTGCACCTTTTTATGAGTTCTTTCAGTACCTGGGCGACAGCCCAGCAGCATTCTGCGGGGCCTCGCCCGGCAGTGATTTGAATGTATAGTATGCTTGTTTTCTTTTTCTGTTCCATCCTACTCAGTTTTTATCCATTCTCACAATTCGTGGCGTGAACTTTCCGATCACATCTACCAGGTCAATTTGGTTTGACATTACCTCTTCAAGGTTTTTATAAGCGATAGGTGTCTCATCTACACCACCCCCGATCAGGGTCACTCCTTCTCTGCTCAGCACCTTTTTCAGTTCACTCCCGGTAAATGACTCTCTCGCTTTCTTTCGGGACATCTTTCTTCCGGCGCCGTGGGCAGCAGAATGAATAGAATGTTCATTGCCTTTTCCCCTGACGATGTAGCCCGGCGCTGTCATAGAACCGGGAATAATTCCCAGGACACCTTCTCCTGCCGGAGTAGCGCCTTTTCTGTGTACCACCATTTCCTGGCCGTCGTGGACCTCCTTCCAGGCAAAGTTGTGATGGTTCTCGATCTTGATGACAGGGGTAAGCCCCAGGTATTTGCTCAGATGGTAATGGATCTGGTCATGACATGCCTTGGCATAGTCACCTGCCAGGTTCATTGAAAGCCAGTACTCTTGTCCGGCTTCCGTATCCAGGTCGAGCCATGCCAAATGCTGGGCTTGTCTTGGTAAGAAGCACTGTTCACGTGCTATATGGGTATATTCCTTTGCAATAGAAGCACCTAAACCCCTGGATCCAGAATGTGCCAGTAGTCCCACGTATTCGCCCGGCTCCATTCCAAGGTCATTGCTGTGGCTGAGGTTTACAAGTCCAAATTCCACAAAGTGATTGCCCGACCCGGAGGTGCCAAGTTGTTTTACAGCTTTTCCATGCAACTGTCTTAACAGCCTGGTATGTCCAAACTCCGGACGATCCAATATCTCATGTTCCTGAGAGATGTTCAATTCTCCACCTGCACCAAAGTTGGTCCTTTCTTTTAAAGCCAGTTTGAACTGGTAAGCATGACGCTTCAGGTACGCAGCGCCGATATCAAACAGGGTGAGGCTCATTCGACACCCGATGTCGAGGCCAACTCCATAAGGGACGATCTCATTTTTCGTGGTCAGTACACCTCCTATGGGTAGCCCGTACCCCTGATGTGCATCTGGCATCAAAGCCCCCTTTAAGGATATTGGAAGCCTCATGGCCAGTTCCATCTGCAGGTAGGCATTACTATCGATGTTTTTGCGACCGAATATGTTATAATGTCCATGCTCCCGTAACAACTGAATCTCTTCTTTTTCTTTAACCAGGTCTTCCTCGCAGAACTGTTCTGCCAGCATACCTAAAGCATTATTCTCGAGATAATTGAGAGGGTTATCTTTTACTTTACATAGGATGTCGAGTTGTTCTTCTTTCGAAGAGTGTTTATAATGTTTGGCCATCACATCAATGGCCAGTGCTATTGACTTATTATTAGAATAGTTTATTTTTCTGAGGTCTTTACCTCGTAATTTGATCTTGCCCATAAAGCATTTATTCTGCGTGTCGCCAATAGGAGAGCGTTTGAACGGGCTATCCCGTCAAGCCTCATATCATCCATTGGAGACGTGAAAAATCAGATTTGTGATAGGGCTCCTTGAGTAGTGTGGTCTTTTTATAAGAAAGTCTTACAATCTAATACAACAAAAAACCCGATCATGTGACCGGGTAGAATTGCAATAGGGAAAGTAATTGCTTACTTTTTGAATGTCAGACCCCCGGTCGGTTTTTCGATATGTAAATTTTGCACCATCATAACGACCTCCTTTCCAGATCAAAGAAGTGATTATAGTTTGCAAAGGTATGCTGATGTTTATAGGAATTCCAAATTTAATGGAGATAAGTTTTAGGAGTTTAGTGATTTACGTTCGCTGTGTGAGCTTAATACCATCTTTCTTCGAATTTTGTTGGCTAAATTTAATGTGAAATGATGAAAATCTCGCCAGCTAATCGTGATGATCTGCCAGAGATCTTGGCTCTTCAAAAGGAGTGTTATTTGCAAGAAGCAGAGATTTACAATGATTATAATATCCCGCCACTCCTTCAAACACTGGATTCGATCAGAAGTGATTTTGAAAAAGGAGTATTTCTTAAAATGAACCATAATCATCAGATCATAGGTTCGGTACGATCATACATAGCAGGTTCTACAGGTAACATTGGAAGGCTAGTCGTCCATCATAGATTTCAGAACCAAGGACTTGGTAAACAACTTATGCTGGCGATCGAATCCGAGTATAATAATGGTGTAAGCCGCTTTGAATTATTTACAGGGAGTAAGAGCACTAAAAACCTGTCATTCTATCAGAAATTGGGATACGTAGAATTTAAAAGGCAACCTGTGAATGACCGATTGGAGTTAGTTTTTCTCGAAAAAAAAGTGTTGATCTGAGATAATAAAACTGCTAACAGCAGTTTATCTGTTTAGCGCTTACGGGCATTCCATTCCTTACACAGGCTTGGGGTCCAATGGATATATGTTGACCTCAGAATATTCATGCTCTAATCCTGGGATCCCCTTTAGCAGCAGTTTTAGTTCTTCCATATTTTTTGCCTGAAGAATCATATAACCTTCTAACAGACTTGTTCGCTCATCGATGTTGACTTCTTCTTTTTTTGTCAAAATATGCACATTCTTGCCAATCGCACTTCCGCTAATAAATCTTTCATCTTCAGAAAATTGGCTCAGATAGCGACCCCAATTTTTGTAATGGTCAAACTTTTTCTTTTCGTCCGTTTCCAGGTGATCTCTAAGACTACCATTGTGTATTAAGACTAAATAGCTATTCATCATTTTTTTTAGTGTAGATCGTTATCACAAAATACCTGGATAGCTTCCATGATGAAATGCGCCAGACCCGGGGCATATTTTTCATAGTAGCTTTTGAAACGCTCATCTTCCGTATACATCTTGCCTAATCCAAGGTATCGTTCTTTCGATACTTCATAGAAGAAATTCAAATGTCTGAAGTGAAGTTCAATGGTCTGTTGTACATCAGTGTGAGCTGGCGGCAGGTAGCTCAGGTCCGCAAGGAGTTGGTTAATTTCCTCCCCTTTTTTTTGTAAATCCTTCCAGCCTCCCTTTCCTATTTTTTTGATACGATCTTCAGCTTTTATAAGCTCGTTCCGCCCCCATTTTTCAATGACTTCCTTTCGTTGGGACCTCACTTCTTGAACATTCAATCCTTTATAGATATCTTCATCTGTCATGGTACTTTCCTTTAGTTTTAAATCATGAATGGTTTTATCTACCGTGGCAATAAGGAGTTTTAAATTCCCTAATTTCTCTTCCAGTTTTTTCTTATGGGTTTCCAGAGTCACAGTCAGGTCAAAGGAGGGGTTGTAAATGATAGCATGAATATCACTCAATGGAAACTCCAGCTGCCGGTAAATCAATATTTGCTGTAGCAGTAATAGCTCTTTCCTCTCATAAAACCGATATCCTTTTTTGCTCCTGAAGGATGGCTTTAACAGACCGATATGATCATAATGGTGCAGCGTCCTAACACTCACACCTGCAAGAGATGACAATTGTTTGACCGAGTACTTTGTCATAGATTGAGTTTTTTATGTAAATGTAATCTATGACGTAACGTTAGAGTCAAGCAAAAAATGATGTTTTTTAAAGCCGGGTCAAATGAAGGAAATAAAAGTGGATCAGGGCAGAAAAGTACAGATTGTTCTTAGTGGTTAATTAGACATCCATTTTTTCAAAAGGAATAAAGTATTTCAGGGCCAGCATCTACCTTTATCTCACCTTTTTTGGTAAATGAAAAGCCGACACCTTCTTTTTCTAATTTTGTCGCACATTGCTCAACATGCTTAGAATTGATCATCAGTGAATTAGATCTAATTACTCGCCACACAGGGATAGTATGATCAATATCCGTGCTGAATAATGTTTCTGTGATCTTCTTTATACCATTTCCAGTGCGCATGGGACACGTGACATCCGTGCCAAAATCGTCGGATAACTTTATACATAGTGATTCGATGGTGGCTACTTTTCCTATTGGAATAATTTTGACAGCTTCTTCGATCATTTCTATAGAAGGATGAAGCATCTTAGCTGTACCATAAAACTTTTGCATCTTTTCAGGCACATTGACAATTACAGGGTCTTTCATCATCTATATTTTCATTTGAGTCATGAACTGATTACTATCGTAAAAACTTTTGATTTTGGTGATCCTTTCGTCTTTTGTCCGGATAAGATCAAGGCCGGTAATGGATACCGTTTTATTGGTAGGTTCAGCGCCATAGAAAGTACCCCTGTTTGTTCCTTGCATTAACCACTCCAGCACAAACAGTTCTTTGTCGGATGAACTTTCTATCAGGGAGATCACCTCGAAAGAAACATCGGGAAAGGCTTTCACGGTCGTTTCAATAGAGCTTGATATGATTTCCAAAGCGTTCCCTTTTTGTGTTGCATCTTCATAACTGGATGTGGAGGCTAATAGGTCAGCTAGTTTCTTAGGATCATGCGTGTCCCAGGCTTCAACATATTTTTCGATAAGTATTCTCATAGGTCAGGTAGTAATAGCATTAATGGTTTTTTTCACTTCGTGTAAAAGTGTTTCGGGGGTTTGCTGGTTTGGGACAGAGCGGAATACTGACACTGCTCTATCGAGTGAGTCGATTTTTTCTACCAGGTCAATACTTCTTTTTGTATGCTGAGCGAACCGCAGGTTTTTTGGGTCGATCATATTCTCTTCTATGAGAAAATCAATTTTCTTTTTACACCGGCAGGGGTTTTGCGGGTTAGTCAGCCCACATTTGGATTGCAGAAAATTCCTGATCTTTTCCCTTGATCTCGATAGCTGCTTTCTGAAATTTTCGGCAGATATTTCAAGAATATTGGCCCCTTCCACGCTGTTTATTTCCAGTATTTCACCCAGGATGTAGATGATCCTACCTTTTTTATTTAGACAGAGAAGCAGGCCATGTGTACAACTGACTTTTACTTCTTCTTCCAGTAGCAATAGTTCGCCTTCATTTTTTGCATGTAGAACAGCATTACTTTGCCCCCTGTCTATTAAGGAAGCATAATCTTCAATGGATGTATAAATGGCCCTGGATAACTTCTTTTTTTCTGTGAGAAGGTAATTAGAGGCAATACGATATACCCAGGTTTGAAACTGGCTTTCTCCTTTAAATGTACTCAGGTGAGTCACTATTTTAATCAATATTTCCTGTGTGGCGTCTTTAGCATCATCAGGAAACAATAACATTTTTAAAGACAGGTTATAGACCAGGTCTTTAGCCTCTGTAATGATATTTTCCAGGGCAGTCTTATCCCCGGAAAGCGCCTTTTCAATTATACTATTTGACGGAGCATTCATAATTTTCATTCTATAAGTTAGACGATAGTCATGAGCGTAGTGTGACACAAAAATTAAAAAAAGACCTGAATAACAGGGATATGCATCGTATGTACTTGTTCTTACTAAACGTTTATTCCCATTTTCGTTAGGTCTTTCTACACTCAGGTGCTAACTTTTCAAGTAAATTAAACTGACAAGTTATGTTGTTAAAAACAGTTCATTTATTATATTTTACTCTCATCGTTTTCGTTTTTACATCCTGTAGTAAGGCTCCGAAAGAAAAAGAAGTACAAAAAGACCCTGAAGAAAAAGTAGAGGTTGCTTTCGATCTGCTTTGGGCCACCGATACTATCTTCAAAACACCGGAATCTGCATTATATGATGCTGAACGTGATGTGATCTATGTCTCTAATATCAATCAAAATCCAAGGCAAAAGGATGGAAATGGATTCATCTCTAAAATTAGTAAGGATGGTCAGCCCATAGAAGTGGAGTGGGTCACCGGAATGAGTTCTCCCAAAGGGATGGGGCTCGTAGATACTACACTATATGTAACGGATGTAGATGAGGTGATTGCCATTAATGTTCTTTCTGCCGAGATCATTCAAAGATACCCGGTGTCCCCGGTAGGTATGCTGAATGACATAGCTATAGACGAAGCCGGGCGAGTGTTTATCACTGATATGGATTCCAGCAAGATCTTTGTGCTTGAAAACAATGAGATCAGTCTTTGGAAAGAAGGTTTGAACAAGCCCAATGGTATTTATGTAGAGGCTGACAGGATCTTAATTGCATCATCAGGAGATGGAACATTCAAGGCCTACGACCGGACTACAAAAGAAGCCACTTTACTTGGCGATGGTATGAGTAAAGGAGACGGCATTGTTAAAACTTCCTTGGGAGATTATGTGGTATCGGATTGGAATGGAGAAATATTCCTTGTACAGGGGGAGGAAGTTATTTCAATTTTTTCCAGCAAAGAACAGGAAATACAAACAGCAGATATCGGTATCATCGATGGCGAGGATATCATCATGGTACCCACTTTCTTTGACAATCGCGTGGTAGCCTATCGGTTGGCTATAAAAAATACTACTTCTGCTAAGTAGTAACTAGCTGTAAATGGGCTTAACGCCAAATACTAGGTTTACTTTTGCGGTTCTGTTCCTCCTCGTAGGTTAACACAGCATCTGATATCGTTGCTACATTAGCCGCTGGCCCTCATCGGTCATTCTGTGAAGGAGGGCTATATGTTTAAAGATCAATCAACAATGAAGGAAGAGGGCCAGGACCGTTAAAGTATTTAAATATCGTCTACGGCCAATTTATAAGTAGGGTCTTCCAGGATATTTACATCAATTATTTCTTCTGCATTTTTAAGCAATCCTTTGCAATCCTGACTTAGGTGTTTGAGATGGATCTTTTTCCCAACCTTTTGATATCGTTCGGTGATCTTGTTCAGTGCCTCAATGGCAGACATATCTACCACTCTGCTTTCTGCGAAATCAATGATCACTTCTTCAGGGTCATCCAACACATCAAATTTTGAATTAAATACGGTTACAGAGCCAAAAAATAACGGACCGTAGATCTCGTAATGCTTTATTCCATTATCATCAATGTATTTTCGGGCACGGATACGTTTTGCATTGTCCCAGGCAAATACGAGGGCGGCAATGATCACACCTATGACCACAGCAAGTGCCAGGTTGTGAAGTACCGCAGTTACCAGGGTGACCAGTACCATGACAAAGATGTCTGATCGGGGCATTTTATTAAATGTTTTTAAGCTGGCCCATTCAAATGTCCCGATGGATACCATGATCATAAGGCCTGTCAATGCTGCCATAGGCAATTTTTCGATGAGACCCGCACCAAACATGATGAAGACCAATAGCATAACAGCTGCTACTATTCCCGATAACCTCGCCCGTGCTCCGCTGGAGATATTGATCAGGCTCTGTCCTATCATAGCGCAGCCCCCCATCCCTGAAAATACTCCCGAGAGGATATTAGCCGTACCTTGTGCCACCGCTTCTTTGTTACCGTGCCCACGTGTTTCAGTGATTTCGTCAATGATGTTGAGCGTGAGTAAGCTTTCAATAAGCCCTACACCTGCCACTACAATGGCATAAGGAAAAATAAGTACCAATGTATCCCAGGTAAGTGGTATAGAAGGAAGGTGAAAAGGAGGGAACCCACCCTGGATAGAAGCAATGTCACCTACCGTTTTTGTGTCAATGTCAAAGAAAATCACGACGCCGAAGACCACCAGTATTGCTACCAAAGAGGCAGGGATAGCTTTACTTATTTTTGGGAGTCCCCAAATAATGAACATGGTAAAAATGACCAGCCCAAGTAATATGTATAGAGGAGTTCCTGTAAGCCATGCGCCGGTTTCATCTTTGAACTGGTCCAGTTGTGACATAAATATGATAATAGCCAGGCCATTTACAAAACCAAATATAACGGGATGGGGTACCAGGCGCATCAGCTTACCTAAACGTAATAAACCGGCGGCCACTTGAATAATACCTGCCAGTACCACTGTGGCCAGTACATATTCCACTCCATGCGAATGGGCCAGTGCAGCAATGACAACCGCCACCGCCCCGGTAGCTCCTGATATCATTCCGGGCCGACCACCCAGGATGGAGGTGACCAAACCCATCATAAAAGCGGCGTATAGTCCGGTAAGGGGTGAGAGCCCGGCTATCAGAGCAAAAGCCACAGCCTCAGGTACTAAGGCCAGGGCTACCGTAAGGCCGGAAAGCACTTCATTTTTATAGTCTACTTTCTGCGATAGGTCGAATAAATTGAAATATCTTTTCATTTGAGTTTGTATAAAGTCAAATAGCACTACTGAAAATAGTAGTTTCTATTCTCCAAGTATGGATCAATAAACCTTAGATTGTACTGTTTTACAGCTTCGTTTGGATCTGACGCGTTTAGCGTTACTTAATTTAAGGCTGCAAGGTTAGTGATTTTATTTGTATTCCCGGGAGTTTTGGTAATAAAACAGTCCCATTACATTGGTAATTATTGGGTTTACACGTTGAATGACAAGTTTTTTGTGGCTATCTTACCATTAAGTATCGAATACAAGTTAAATAAACCCGGAGTGGTTTTATTCGTAATGAGTACAGGGAATCGCTTAATCAGGCAATAATGGAATTACCGAATTATATTGAAAGTGATAGTAGTGGAAGGCTAAAATTGAATTTTTCCAAAGGGATCAAATCCGAAAAAGGAAAAGAACTATTAAAAAAGGTGGCAGCGTTTTCTGTCGAGCTGGATAGGTCCGATAAGGAATAGTATGCTATAGCATAGCCAATAATGCCTTGGAACGTATTCATTTTCCCCCTCGTAGCCGGATATTACTTTTTATCCACTTGTAAGCGTTACAAATACATCAACCAGCGGTTGGATCGGCAAAGACTTATTTTTAACTCTATTCTTTGTGGCATTCTATTATTCACCTTCTCTTATATTTCCTTGCACCTTGCCTACTACGCTTATGCCAAGCTGTCCTTTCACCTGGTTTTCTTTGACCGGTTAGGGTCGCATTTCAAGTACGAATACCTGGATGCGTCATTACTATCCCTTTTTCTATCCTGGTTCTTAGCTCAAATTATAAATACACGTTTGGATGATACCACAGAGCTTTACACCACCATCAAAAAGGTAGGTACAGATCTGGAGCGAATTATAGCCAAATCATACCTGGACTTTGAACTGATACAGTTTACTTTAACCAATAATAAGTTCTATATAGGCATTGCCACTGAAATACCACCGCCAGGAAGTTTGGCTTACCTTAGCATCAAGCCATTTTATAGTGGTTATCGTTCCGAAGATACTAAGCGGCTTGTGTTTACGAATAATTATTCCAATGCCTATGAATCTTACTTGGATAATGATCCGGAAAATGATATGTCAATGACAGTGATCATAAAAAGTGAAGATGTAACTACGGCTACTCCGTTTGATCTTGGTATTTACACTCATTTTAATAGTAAAAGCATCAAAAAAATGACTTCTGAAAAGCATGATAATAAAAGTTAATACTCTAAAATGATCAGATCGTTTTTAAATCAGATACACCCCGTAGAGCGTGAGATCCTGGATGAATACCTCAGTCATTGGCAAGAGTACTCCATTAAAAAGAGATCATTGATCACCACTGTCGGGCGAACCGAGCGGTGGATGTATCTCGTACAGGAAGGTATTCAAAAATCCTATTACCTGACCGATGAAAAGGAGCACGTAATTGCCTTCACATACAGCCCCTCTTTTTCGGGTATTTTAGAGTCATTTCTAACACAAACCCCTTCTAAATATTATTTGCAGTCTATTACGGATAGTAAGTTTCTCAGGCTTTCATTTCAACAGCACCAGGAATTAATGCAGGAATTCAGACCGATAGAGACATTATTTAGAAAAGCTGTGGAAATGTTTGCTATCGGCATGTTGGAAAGGCATTATGAGTTAATGGCGTATAACATAGAAAAGCGTTTTAAATCATTTGTTCTGAGGAGCCCACACCTGCTTAACAAAGTGCCACATAAAGACCTGGCTTCCTACCTGAGAATTGACGCTACTAACTTTAGTAAACTACTGGCTACTGTGAAAGTCTGAAATCTTGGTATGTACCAAGATTCTTAATGCTTGCACCAGGGATATTTGTATCAAAACTCATTATGAGATTTCTTTTCCTGGTACTAACCTTAATAAGTGTCATGCAAAACATTGTAAATGCACAAGATTGGCTGGATACGGTACAATATCCATTCAAAAGTAATTTTATTGATCTTGGATCCGGAAAAATGCATTACCTGGATGAAGGTGAGGGCGAGGTGATATTATTCGTTCATGGAACACCGACATGGTCTTTTCTCTATCGAAATTTTATCAAGGCCTTTTCTAATGGATATCGTTGTATAGCCCCCGACCACATTGGGTTTGGCTTGTCAGATAAACCGGGAGATTACATGGGTACCCCAAAGCAGCATGCTGAAAACCTGGCGGAATTCATTGAAAAGTTGAACCTGGATAATATCACTTTGGTAGTCCATGATTTTGGAGGGCCCATTGGCCTGGGGTGTGCCCGGCAACACGCAGATAAAATAAAACAAGTGGTGCTCTTCAATAGCTGGTTATGGGCAACGGAGATGAACCCCGAAGCCCGGAAAGTAGACAAGATAATTAATAGTGCGATGGGTAAATTTTTGTATTTAAGGATGAATTTTTCACCTCAGGTATTATTGAAAAAAGGGTTCCATGATAAGAAGAACCTTCCTAAAAAAGTGCATAAGCACTATATTAAACCCTTTCCCAACAGGACCTCCAGGCTTTCCCTATGGAATATCGGTAAAAGTCTGGTCGGTTCGTCGGATTGGTACCAGGAGCAATGGATTGGACTTTCAGCATTAAAAGAAAAGCCATGGTTAATTTTATGGGGGGTGAACGATCCTTTTTTTAACAGGGAATATCTGAATAAATGGAGGGACAGTTTGCCTGACGCAGTGGTAAAGGAGTTTGATTGTGGACATTTTGTGCAGGAAGAAGCTACGGAAGCTTCCATAGCTGCGATAGATGATTTTATCCGATAATGGGGGTAGGGGGTGTTAGTTGGCCCAAAAGACGTTCTTTTTGCCTAAAACAGGCCTTTCAATGTTACATTTTCTTATGGTGTAGTATCTTTAACCATCAGTAAAGATTACCATGAAGACATTTCCCCTTTTAAAATCAAAAAGGCTTCGATTGAATAAACCTGCCGTAGCAGATATTGCTGATATTATGAAATATGCCGGAAACAGCAAAGTAGCTGAGACGACGCTCAACATGCCGCATCCTTACCTGGAGGAACACGCTATATACTGGATCAATATGGCAAATGAAGGGTTTGTAAACAGGGACCAATTCGTGTTTGCTGTTCGATTAGCCGGAAGTGCACAGTTAATTGGTGGGATAGGTCTAAACCTGGAATCACGCTTTGATCGTGCTGAAATGGGCTACTGGATAGCCGAACCTTTCTGGGGTAATGGCTATGCCTCTGAAGCAACGAAGGCGGTTGTGAAATTTGGCTTTGAACAGCTAAAGCTCAATAAGATCTATGCTACCCACTTTTCCGGTAACCTTGCTTCCGGTAAGGTAATGCGTAACTGTGGCATGACGAAAGAGGCCGAGCTCAGTGAACATATAAAAAAAGGAGGAAAATACTTTGACCTCGTTCAGTATGGGCTTACGAAAAACGTATATACTTCATCGTGATTACTTGAGCTATTATCACGGGCTTTTTTCATCCTGGTTTACTATTTATATACTCTTATGGTAAGTTAAGCCGGAGATGGAAACGTTTTAAGAACAATGTTTTGGTAGCTTTTATGGTCAGGTTCCAGGATGGGATCCGTAAAAAATCCCCTGATGCGGATGGTATCTTTTGCATGTTTGTTACCTCTGAACCTTGTTAAGGTAATATAAGAAGGTCTTTGCTGTTATACCTTTTCCATAGCGGTTATAGGCACCACTACCAATGTTTTTTCCCACATTAATACCATGTGGATCTCTTCGCTCATCTGTTCCAGTGAAATAGTAAATTGTTCAAACAGGTCTTGCGTAGTTATAGCTGGCACTTCTACCGTGAGCACGTCGTTGGCTGCTGCCCGATTGGCTTTGCCGGAAAAAGGTTTGATACCCCACTGGCCAATCTCACTGTTAAAGATCACATCCCATCTGTCTTTGTGAGGGATGGTAAACAGACTGTAGGAGCCCGGTTGCAATATCTTACCTTCAATATTTAAAGATTGGTTTGTTGTGAAAACAGTGGCTTCGTTAGCTCCGGTTCTCCATACCTCATCATAAGGTACCAATTTTCCAAATACTTTGCGGTCGTGTTTATAAGGACGGCAATAGTCAACCTTTATATCTAATCCGCTTTGTTGATAATGGGCTATACCTGTCGGGCTGAATGTTTTGGTATAAAAGCGCATGGATACTGCTGCTATGGCAATAATTGCAACGGTCACCCCTCCAATAATGATTAATTTCCTCATAGATTGTGACTGATAGGATGGTCTGTTATACTCTGTTTTTAAGGCCAGGGTTACTGTTTATCGTGATCAATTTTTTCACGTAGCCGGCCATTTTTGTAATAATAGTGCCATATGCCTGATTTTTCACCTTTTTTATAAGATCCTTCCGCTTCTTTTTTTGCACCCTGGTAGAAAAATTTCCAATTGCCTTCCCTAAGACCCACTTTGAACTGACCCTTTTCCGCTATATCCCCATTCTCGAAGTAATAGATCCAGTTGCCTTCCGGTACGCCATTGGCAAAGTAACATTCTATTTCCTTTTGTCCACTCGAATAATAGTTGATTTTTAAACCGGTTCCATCTTTTAAATCACCGGGGTCGAGTGTATTCCCTTCCTGAGTATAGAATTTGGATATGTTCCAAAGCTTTCCTTTTTTCCAGATTTCTTCCTGCATCAGTTGTCCGTTAGGGTGAAAAACCCCCCAAAGTCCACTTTCAAGCCCTCCGATAAAACTGCCTACATTTTTTAATTTACCGTCGTTGTAATAGCTGAACCATTGACCTTGTTGTTCACCATTTAAATAGGTACCTTCTTCAGTGACGAATCCTTTTGAATTAAAAAACCTCCAGTTGCCAGTAAGAAGGCCGTTTTCATATTTTCCTTGTGACTTTAACTTTCCGTTGCTATGGTAGTCAAGGTAGGTGCTGTCCTGCCAGCCTTGCTTATAGAAGCTGATTTCTGCGATCTTGCCACTGTTGTAATATTTGACCCAGCGGCCTATGGCTATGCCCATTTTATAATGGCTTTCTGACATCAGACTCCCATCCCGGTGATATTCACGCCAGACACTGTCAGGGATACCTTTAACATAGTGCTCAATACTTGCCTTTCGGCCTATGTCATAATTCTCTCTCCATGTTTTATCTTTCAGACCCTGATGATATGTACCTGTTCGTAACACATTGCCGAAAGGATTATACTCAGTATACTCACCGTGTAGTGTATCATTCTCATAGGTCATCACAGCCAGCGGTTCACCATATGTATTAAAAGTACGTGTAACACCATTTTTTAGGCCATTATCATAGTATTCTACTTTTTCGGTTTGTCCGCCGATATATTTGTGTACCCATTTGCCTGATCGTTTTCCACCTTTAAACTGGCCTTTGACTTTTATTTCTTTAGAGGAGTAATATTCTGTGTATCGTTCGGGCAGGCCGTCTTGAAAGGTAATGCTTGATTTTACCTGACCCTGAAGGTAAAAAGTATACCAGGTGCCTATACGTTTTCCCTTCTCGAATAGCCCTTCTTCGATTTTAGTGTCTGATGAATTGTAATACTGCCATTTGCCTTGTTGGACCCCTCCTTCCATATCGCCAATAGCGTAAATGCTGCTATCCGATGAGAAAAGTGTAGAAGGCTGTCCTTTACTTACTACTGTAGTGAGAAAAATTAAGGCCGGGGTTAAGAAACATCGCATGAATGAATGTCTTTTTAAGATCAGGTTGCTGTTAGAATTATTTTTAAAATTAGCCAGCTCTTCTATATTTGCAAGCATACTTCTAAACTCGAATAACATGGAGGCATTATTTCTGGTTCTTGTATTGTTTGTTTTGGCTATTATTTCACCAATTATTTTCCCAAATAAAATGGTGAGTAATAACAAACATGATGTCGACGGCCACACGGACGGCGAATAACATTTGCCACTGTTATACGGGTTATAGCAGGGTTTGTTCATTCTTATCTATTAAGAGAGCACCTAAGGTATAAGGCGTGATTCCCATATCTCAAACTACCGGTGGATGCCTTGTCTACAACGAGAAAAGACTAATTTGAAGAATAGGAGTATTACCCGGCCTTTCCTACACCAGTCAATATACTTTCTTTCCATTTTTTATACTGTCATGAATGATATTCGAATAAAGAAGCAATCTGCTGGCGTCCGGGTTCAAACCAGGTTGGCTTCATAGTGCGATAGAGAAACTTCCATAATCGTAACCTTCTTCGTGACTAAAGTGTTTTAGTCTTTGTATGTGGCATAGAGAAATTATGAGCTTTCTGACAATATAAGTGAAAGGCCATTGAACTCTGATACTGGTTGTCCTGGTCATACTACCGGTTTTAATTACCTTTATCGGATTATCCTGTCAGGGACTAACTATGAAAAATATATGTGTCTTTTGCGGGTCAAGCAGTGGCCATAATGAACTATATCTGAGGACGGCTGAGAGGCTGGGCGAACTATTGTTCCAAAGGAGTATGCGTTTGATCTATGGGGGAGGTAATATAGGTCTGATGGGGGCCGTAGCAGATAAAATAATGTCTCTTGGGGGTGAGGCAATAGGTGTAATTCCGGACTTTCTCATGAAAGCGGAAGTGGGTCATGAAGGACTTACAGAGCTCATTGTGGTAAAGTCTATGCATGAGCGCAAACAAAGAATGGCAGAATTGGCGGATGCCTTTGTGGCAATGCCCGGTGGATTTGGTACACTTGAAGAACTGGCTGAAATACTTACCTGGGTACAACTGGAGTTAGTACGTAAACCTGTGGCAATATTGAATATTAATGGTTATTACGATCTGCTGATTTCACAGTTAGATCACATGGTGGCAGAGGGATTTTTGAAGCCACAGAACCGACGTTTACTTATTGACATATCTGAACCTCAAGATGTTCTTGACACGTTACATTCTTTTTCCTTTGGCGACCATTCCTTTTGGAATAAGTTGAATAAAACGTAACAGGTGCATTCCTCTGATTGTTATTTTTAAATATCCCCCAAATTAGGTTATTTGATGGTGGTGTTGGGGATTTACAACCCTGAGTAAGCTCATTTATCATGTAAATTCTTTAATTTTTGAACGGAGTAGTTTCCATATATGATTCTATTTTACCGATGTATTATACTTATAGCTTTGTTGTTCTGTTCAACGCTAACAGGCTTTTGCCAGACACAACCTTTGGGCTTTCATATTGTAGGGCCAAATAAGAAGGTCAAGATTCCTTTTGAGACATATAATAATCTGATTGTCATACCGGTAATACTGAATAACCAATTGCCATTAAAGTTTGTGCTGGACACCGGAGTTCGTACAACAATTCTTACCGAAAAAGCCTTTAGCGATATATTGAACCTTACCTATAATAAAAAATATTCTATAGCAGGGCTGGGAGGAGATCAAATGGTGGAGGCGTATGTTACTTCGGGAGTATCACTCACATTACCACCCGGTATAAAAGGCAATGGACATTCTATGTTGGTACTGGCCGAAGATTACCTTGAGTTGAGTAATTACCTGGGTATCCATGTTCAGGGGATACTTGGATATGAATTATTCAGTAGGTTCATTATCGAGATAAATTATGATTCGCGTATGCTTACCATCACTACGCCTGAACACTTTAAGCGAAAAAGGTCATATGATGAAATACCAATTACCGTAGAAGATACTAAACCCTATATAAATGCGCATCTCACCTATTATGATGGGAATGAGCTTCCGTTGAAACTGATGGTTGATTCCGGAGCCAGTCATGGGCTGTTTTTAGAGGAAAGTTCCGACCCGCGTTTATACATACCGGAAAAAAACATTAGTAGTTCCTTAGGCAGGGGCTTGGGTGGGGTACTGAAAGGGAAGATCACACGCCTGAAGAAACTTAAGCTGGGCAAAAGACATTGGACTGATCTTATCGCAACATTTCCGCAGGAAAATAGCTTGCTGGATAGTTTAAAAAGTAGCATGGCGTTTCGGAATGGATCCATTGGCGGGGAAATATTAAATCGCTTTAAAGTCGTCTTCAATTTCCCACAGGAAAAGATGTATTT
Organism: Fulvivirga sp. M361; assembly: GCF_007097395.1. Lineage (GTDB taxonomy): Bacteria > Bacteroidota > Bacteroidia > Cytophagales > Cyclobacteriaceae > Fulvivirga. The sequence continues at coordinate 281,659 of NZ_VKDC01000001.1, read as the reverse complement.
GAAAAGGGGTAAAGCCTATAAAAAAGCCTTTAGCTACAATATGAGTGGATTGATCGTAAAGGCCAAGGGAAGTACGTTGAATACATTTGAGATAGTATCTGTAAGACCTAATTCATCCGGCGAACGGGCAGGTTTCAAAGAAGGTGACGTTATAAAATCAATCAATAACATTGGTGCACAGAGCATGTCACTGACTAATATAATTGCATTTTTAAATGCAAAAGAAAACAAAAAACTTCGTATCAGAGTACAGCGTGGAAAACAAGACTATTTTAATACTTTCAGGCTGAAACGTCAGATCTGATTTTTGAACAACTCATGAAGTTCTCCTTTACCTCTTTTATAAGTTTTGTAGAGATAAACCTGCATCCTTTTGAAGCGCATGGAATTGAATATAGACCGTTGCAGCGTATGCGGAGTGAGAGATTGCTTTAACAGGTAGTCCTGTACATCCCCCAGATGCGAGTCATGATAGTTGGAGTTCTTTATGATCGTTATAGGGATGTTTTTTGTTTTAGCATGAGAATTAAGCTTCTTTATGAGCTTAACAAGGTTGAACTTTTCCAGGTTGTCATCAATAAGAATACATGACGGCTTGAACCTCATGATCTTTCGGAAGATGCCTGAAAGGTTAAAGTCAATTTGTGTTTTATAACGAATATTCTTGACGGCTTTTAAGTTATCATAAATGTGACTTAATTCAAGAGGATTGTTACCTATCAAATATATATTCAGAGGGTCAGAAGTTTTTGAATTAATGGCAGCCATAATAATCAATCAACGGTCATAGTTTAACGATAAAGGCTTCAATTAGTTCAATATAATTAACATTTCTTTTTGTTAATTTTCAGTAATAAAAAGAAGAATTTGTCACAGATAACAGTTGTAGGAGGAGGACTGGCCGGATTGGTGTCCTCTATACTTTTGTGCAGGAAGGGATTACCCGTAACCTTGATCGAAAAGAAGCGTTATCCGTTTCACAGAGTATGCGGTGAATATATTTCCAATGAGGTATTACCATTCCTGATAGCGCATGATCTTTATCCTGAAAATATCAATCCTGCCAGTATTTCCAGCTTTATGCTCACCTCAGTAAATGGTAGTAAAGCTGACCTGCCGCTGGACCTTGGGGGTTTTGGGATAAGCCGTTATGCATTAGATCATTTTTTGTATGAGCAAGCATTGGCTGCCGGCGTAGAATTTTACCATGAGACGGTTACTGACATTACCCTTGAAAATAATGGTTTCAAGGTAATCACCGAACGTCAGGTCGTGGAGGGGCAGGTGGTTATAGGAGCTTATGGAAAACGCTCCCGGCTGGATAAAAAATTTGATCGGGATTTCATAAAAAAAAGATCACCTTATATTGGTGTAAAATATCATATCCGGTATGATGCGCACCCCCGTAATGCCGTAGCCCTGCATAATTTTAAGGGGGGGTACTGTGGTATTAGTCGTGTAGAAGATGAGGTATATAATTTATGTTACCTCAGTGAGCGCACTAGTCTGAAGGTGCACGGACAGATCGACGCTTTGGAGAAAGAAGTGCTTGCCGAAAATCCATTCCTAGAAGATATTTTTAACAATGCAGAGTTTCTATGGGATAAGCCTGAGGTGATCAATGAGATTTCCTTTGAAACGAAGCAGCCGGTAGAAAAGAATGTTTTAATGTGCGGAGATGCTGCGGGTATGATTACCCCTCTTTGCGGGAATGGCATGGCCATTGCTATCCATACAGCCAAACTAGTGGCTGAAATAGTGACCAAACATATTACTAAAAGTGATTTTTCAAGGGATGATATGGAAAGGGAATATGCACTCCGGTGGAATGCACTTTTTAAAAACCGTCTCAGAACGGGTCGACAAATACAGCATATGTTTGGAGCACCATGGCTTTCCAATACTGCCGTAGGCATTTGCCGGTATGCCAGGCCTGTGGCTAACTACCTGATGTCAAAAACACATGGCACGCCTTTTCATTGAATTCAGTTTGAAGCGCCTGATCGCCCCTGCCTGGAGACGTAGTGTCGTGTCACATCCCAATTGACGTTAAATACTAGAGGCTGAATTCTATTTCAATGTTGGGAAGTTCTTGACCTGTTAGCAATAGGCAAGGGGCATGTGACACTTTTTCAGGGTTGGTAAGCGTGTTTCGGCCTTTAGGGATAAAGTTAGTGAAGATTTTTCTGGCCGTGAGATAACGTCTGTTCTCATTGGTAGAGTAAATACGATCTGCCGAAAGTTGATGAAGGTGTCCAAAAAGTTGGTGATGTTTCAAAGCGCTTCTTTTTAAGCACTTACGCTTATTGAAAGCATTGAAGTCCATGCGATCAAAGTAAGTAATCCCTCCGGTTTGTAGCATGTGGGCTTTCATACCAAACCCTACCGCTTTGTTTTCCTTTCCCCTTACGATAGGCCTCAGGTAAGGCTTGTGGAGGGAGACGATACGATCAGCTACTTTGGCTCCGGGGTGTTAAACAGGTAATCTTGTTGCTGGTATATCTTTCTAATGGTTTTGATATAGCGGTATTGGAGATCCGTTAACAGGATATCCGGGTGACTATTGAGTAAGTGCTGAGTCCTTTATTCAATAAATGCAGCAAGCTTCTTTTTCTTACTTTGTCTTTCTTATAGCTTTTTCGTTTGAGTCTATAATAGGTGAGTTGTTTCCTTTTCTGATCAATGTACTTATTCCTGGGACGCTTCGTGTTGGTCAGAGCGCACAGTTTAAACAACAGCTTTTCATACACCCACTGATTAGCTTCCCAGAGTGGCTTGATATCGGTGGGAAAGCGGATGTAGCTTTCATAACAAGTAGCATCCACAAACAGGGCATTGGTGTTTTCAACGTCACCCTTCCAATGGGTGAGTAGCATAGCTTGTAATTGATTCAGGTTGGCATGCTCGGAGATATAGGAACGTATTCTGGAAGGCAGGTTCATATCTTTAATGTACTGATCAGCCCCTAATACTTTCTGACAGAAAAACTGGAAAGGCCAGTCGGTATTGAATCGTTCTATTAATTTCTTATCACTACAGTTAAGATAATGTTTGAGAAACATCAGCCCAAACATGTCCTGATTACTCAGCTATCGAGGCGCTCCCTGACTGCCTGGTGGGGGAAGATATTCCCCCAAGGCTGCTAGAGGGAGGCTGGAATATAATTTGCCGATTTCCAGTTTCTTGAAAATGTGCCATTTTGGATCTAAGATGTCTTGGGGTTAGAAAATCTCTTGCTGCATGCTAAACTCAGGTGTTTACTTTTGTTTAGACACCAGAAGTTAACAAAATGAAAACCCCGAAAAAAGCGATATAAAGCTTGTCTCAGGGTTTTTATGTCAACGCAAAAAGATAATAATCAATTAGTTAATACCTTCCGAGAGTAGCCCTGTTAAAAGTCCTCAAGAGGCCCTTAACTCTCAGAATATCTGTCTATTAATCAATCCAAAGCCTAATTTCACTTTTGAGGCCCATCAAAGTGCTCTACGAGGAACTTGGCAAGAAACTTACCAAAGAAAATCACCCTCTCTAAAACTTCAAATTAGTCAACTCCTGCTGTATCAACCTGGAAAGAATATGAAAATCCGACTTATCAAGCTTTTCATCAGTCATTTGAATAAGGATCTTATGCAGCAATTCGTCGTAGTGCTTCTCTTTAGTATCACGATCCATTTCTATGGACTCTTTTACCTTTAAAAAATCGATAAAATAGACGTCCACCTGGTCTTTCTTACGTTGGGCCAGGCGTTTTTTTGCGGCCTGAATGGCTCCGTAAATAATGGCCAGGATGGAGACGAACAGTGCAAGGGCATCGGAGTAACGTTCCAGGAAGGTAGGCTCATCTCGTCGCAGGTAAGCATCCGTTCCAGCGTGTAGCGGGTAGAGTAGAACCTCCTGGTCAAAATGTTCATTCACTGCCCGGTACATTCTGTCATAGCCCAGCAGTTTTAGTCTATGCTGAAAGATATACTGGCTTAGTTCATGGATAGTGTTTTCACCAAGGTTAGATGAGCCTACCAATAATGTTTCGGTAGCTACGGTGTTCAATATATGGTGGCTGTCCATGCCTGGTATACCGGGTAGTGTGAATTTTCGCAAAGCGGGGTTATTCAACAGCATGAATTCGATCCAATCATCGTCGAGGCTGATGCTTTCCCATCCTTCCTGTTCCAGCTTTTTCGCCCTTTCTCCGTAAAATGTTCCCCAGAAATGGATCAGATCGGATTGGGCATTATCCGAGAAGCTAACTGAATCAAAAGCGCCAAGCAGAAGCATCTCTTTCAGGTTGTTTTCAGTCTCGCCATCAGGCACTTCAATGCCGATAGTTTTGCTCTGGAACCGGTAACGAATGGATTGCTCTTCCAAACCGTCCTTCTCGAAGAAAAACATCAGTCTTGTGCAAAGCGGCAGGATGGTTCTGAGTTTACCTGAATGTTCACCTAATTCACCGGGGATAAACATACTGTGGTTCAACACAAACGTAAGATCTGCTTCGCCATTTGACACCATTTCACTAGCCTCTACAGCATTGTTCACTTTGATAATTTCAATCTCAAAATCACCCTGCTGCAGGAATTCCTTCAGGTGACCTGCGGCATAGTTATAGCTATAGTCTTTTTCAGGAACGGCCAGTCTGTATCTCTTTTTCGGTGCAATAAAATCACATCCATTGAACAATAGAGAAAGTACAACTACTACGATCCAGGGGGCAACATTTATTTCGGGTAATCCTCTAGTCATGCTTATAGATCCATGGAGTGCCTTGAATGATCGATGAGTTCAACTTTTTAACAAATTCAACTGCGTCGAGCAGTGTTTCTTTGTTATTGGATGAAAGTGTATAGACCAGGTAGTGTGTATCATCGTTATTTTGAATAATGGACGTTTGCAGCTCGTGTGTCCTGATCAGCAATTTTTGATAATTTTTAGCATTCGTAAGTTCATCAAATGAACCTACTACCACATAATAAGCAGATGAACTGTTTTCAAAATCCTCTTTCTCCGGATCTACCGATGTTCTTTGGATCAGCTGCAATGTTTCCATACGCTGGGCAGCAATAATTTTTTGCAATTCCTCTATTTTCTGCTGTTCGTACTGTATGATGGCCTCATCCTTTTTCATTTCATTTTCCAGACGGTCCACCTGCTGTGTCAGTTGGTCAATCTTCTCTTGTTGTAATTTGGCATAATCCGAATAATCAGGCTGGGTGCTAACGGGTGGTTGAACGACTACAGGCTCCTGTACCTTCTCCTTTTTCCCAAACCGATACCCTACCACGAACTCATGGGATTCTCCACTATTATCCCCAAAACTTCCAGTATTCATTTCATAGGAGTATCCTATGGTGATCTTATCATAGACAAATGTACCCAGCGAAAAAGCCCAGTTCTCTGTTTCACGATAGGTAGCACCAGCCCAGATATTGTTGTCATAGGTGAATATTGCATTGGCTTCAAGCTGGGAAGGAAGCCCTTGAGTGGCCCTTATTAGTACTTTTGGCTCTATGCTTATCTTCGGAAGTACGTCAAACCTGTAGGATGCTGAAGCGATGTATTGCCTGACCAATTCAAATGCCAGCGATTCCGTTCCGTCATTATTCTCATAGTCAAACCGGCTTGCGAATAAATCATGTGCGCCAAAACCTGCCCGCAGGCCTTTAAACTTGTATCGAATACCTGCGCTGGCTTCAGCCGATGAGTTGTTTTCACGTCCTGAAAACAGGCTGTTATCAAACACCTGCTGCTGTGAATTTACTTTGTCAAAATCGATCCTGTTTTGCAGTACGCCCAGCGAAATACCAAAAGCGATCCCATGGTCTTCACTTAACGGGACACTATAAGAGAATGTGCCCATAAAAGTAGTGCGTGAAAGGATGTTCTCGCTGTCATTGATCAAGATCATTCCTACTCCCACACGATCATTGATCGGACCATCTACCGTCAGGAACTGCGTCTGTGGGGCATTTTGAATACCTGTCCACTGCTGCCGGAACATTCCGAAGATCTGTGTATAATCGTTTTGTCCAAAATTGGCAGGGTTATGCAGGTTTCCATTAACAAAATGCTGGTTATACAATGGGAATTGCTGCCCGGTTGCTCCCAGGAAGTTCATACCTAGCAATATTGATAAAAGTATCTTTCTCATCATAACCCGTTTAATTTCCATTGTTTCTTATGATCGTCAATGCTCCCTTGAAAGCAGCTCCACTGCTTTCCGAGGTGATCACATAGTAATAGGTACCATCGGGAAGAATATCGCTACCTCTGGTTCCCTCCCAGTCATTATTGTAAGTAGTGCTGGAAAACACTTCTACACCATTCCGGTCAAATACCTGGACGACAGGATCCGGGATCACATCAATATTGGTGATGACCCAGAAGTCATTCGCCCCATCTCCGTTGGGGGTCAGGACGTTGCTGATGTCTACGTCAAAATTCTCATTGACAAAGATCGTAACACTATCCCGGTCAATGCATCCGAGAAAGTTAGTGCCCTCAACAGTATAGGTGGTAGTAACCGTTGGCGTAGCAATGGGATTGGCGATCAAAGCGTTCGTAAGTGTCTCTCCGGGAGACCATCGATAGGACTGCCCTCCGGAGGCGGTCAGTTGGACACTGGCACCACCTTCGATCGTCTGATCATTACCGGCAGATACCCCCTGAAAATCGATCACCGTAATGGATTTTGAGATCTGGTCAACACATCCCTGGTCAGACGTAGCCGCAAGGGTGACCTGGTATACACCGGAAACGCTATACGTAAAATTAGGATTGATCTGTGTACTGCTTTCACTATTACCAAAATCCCATTTATAACTGATCCGGCTTCCGTTAAAGAAGGTAGTATTATTAATAAGGACCGACTCCCCCAGACAGGCATCATTGACATCAAAATTGGCGACCGGCAATGGGTCCACTGTGACGGTTTGTGCAATAGTGTTCAGACAATCACTATCAGATGTTGCCTCAAGGATGACCATATAATTCCCCGGGTTAATGTATTGCTTCTGTGGATTCTCGCTAGTGGATGACGTACCATCACCAAAATTCCATAGATAGGAAATGATACTTCCTGTACCTAATGTACTTTCATTCGTGAACAGGGTGATCTCACCATCACATGTGGGAGTAGAACTAAAGGCAGGCTGCGGAACTTTATTGACGGTGACCGGAATGGTTACTGAACCACTGCATTGGTTATTACTCGTTACCGTAAGTGTAACATCAAAAATGCCTGAAGCATCAAAAACGATGGTCGGATCAGACACGGCCGAGTTCCGCCCGGGCGCAAACTCCCAGAAGTAGGATTGTATAAAGCCCGAGGTAACAAATGACTCATTCTGGAATTGAAGTGGGGAACCGGCACATACTTCATTTACGATAAAATCCGCCACCGGGATCTCATTGGCTTCCACCTGGAAAGGATCTGTGAAACGTGGATCACATACACCGTCCTGCACTTCCACCCTATATAAGGTATTGGTAGAAATGTCATTAAAATCAAGCGTAGTGGTAGTATTGGCCACATCCCTCCACGTGATGCCTCCATTCGTTGACGTTTGCCACCTTAGCACATCCCCGATATTATTGGAAAGGGTCAGGGTGCCTGAATTGGTACCTGTACATACATCGGCCGGGCCAGACAAAACGCCAGGATCTGTTTCAGTATCTACCGTTATCTTTACCCGGTTAGAGGTTGCGGATGGACATGACCCGTTGCTTACCCTCACACGATAATAGGTAGTGAGGATCAGGTTGGTATATTCTAAGGTTGACGTAGTGATATCCAATATGCTCCAGGGAGATTCACCGGTAAGCGATGATTCCCAAACAAAAGTGCTCCCTGTATTTCCTGATAGCGTAACCACTCCGTTATTGTCACCAAAGCACACCTCTGCATCACCGGTGATCGTTCCGGTTACACTCGTGGCATTAACCGTTACAGTAGTGCTAGCCACTGCTGAAGAGCATCCACCTAAGCCATTGACTATTACGGTATACAAATCGGTATCGGCAGGTGTGACGTTCGTTAGCACCAATTCCCTGGTACTCCCTACTACTCCCCCGCTGTTCTCCCATGTGTAGGTGGCTCCACTCACCTCTGTGGCAGAGAGCGTAACATTATTACCCTGGCAGGCAACTCCGCTGTTAGAAGCGGTAATATTGGTCACGGAAACGGTTTCACTCCCTAAAGAAACTGTAGGCGAGTTCGAAGTATATTGACGTACTCTTACCCAGCGAATATTAATGTTGGAATTAATGTCTATGTTACCAAGCGCTATGGAAGAAGATAATGGAAGTGTAAAGTCTGTATTCGCCCTGGAATAGGTCCCTCCCGGCCAGCTAAACTGTTGATTTCCTGCGCCAGGCCAGTTAAATGACCAGACCCCTGTGGTTTCACCTGCGCTCTGAGACAGGATAGAGCTTTCTTCTGTAAAAGAAAAGCAGGCTCCGGCAGCAAATTTTGTCAGCCTTAAAGACTGAAAAGGGCTGGCTTGCTGAAAGGTCATGGCATATCCCTCGCTGCCATTAAATTGCCCAAAGAGCATCTCACCGTTATCAAGGTTTCCGGGAAGGTCATTCAGCCACAATTCGATCACATGAGGATTGGGAAATGTACTATTGCTGATCAATTGATCACCCGAAGAAAGGGTAAGTTGATCATTGGCAGTGGTAGGCGTTCCGCAAATCGCCCAGATTGTGCCATTTACGGAAACATCCTTAAAATCGTCAAAAAAGTCAAACACAAAATTAGCTGAACTGGACAATCTTGCCGAAGGATTACCATAATAAAGATAGATGGTACCGGAAGAATTGGCAGCAATGGAAGGTATTTTCACCCAAATGCTTGAGGCGTTCGAATTGAATGTTTCTGTCTCGATCCAGTAAGGCAATGCGCTTCCTCCATTATCGAGCAAACGAATGTCATCTCCGTCGATCTGCATTTTACCGTCCAGGATCAACAACCTGGTATTCAGGACGATCTCCACCTGGTAATTATTCAGCAAGGCTCCTCCTGAATTGTCGATGGTTATGGGAACGGTATACTGCCAGCCACTGAGGCATGGCTGCGCTATGACCTGTAATCCAAAATTAAACGTGAACACAAGTGACAGGATGTAAATGTATTTTTTCATAGGCCTCATGTTCTAATTGTTAATCAATTTGGTAGTGATCAATTCTTTATGCTCTCTCCATTGAAGTATAAAGCTACCTGTTTGATGTATCGTAATTACTTTTCGATCGTTGGTCTGCCTTATCTGAAAAGGAACGGGCCTTCCCGAAAGGTCTACCAGTTTGATCGTGCTATTTTCAATAGTAGGTTCCAAAAAAAACTCACCGTTATAGGACGGATTAGGATAGACCTCCATTCTGTTTTCCGACCTCAGACTGATAGAGGTAATACGTCTGGGCCGTCCTTTGTCATTGGTGATAAGTTCGCTCCTGACCGTACTTAGCGCATCTCTCATAACTTCTTTTTGCCCTTCTGTGAAAAGGTTCAAACAATCGTCATCGGCCTGGTTCATAAAGTTCTGGGTCATGTCTGTCGATCCACATGAATTAGCGCCCAAATCACAGTTTCCATTGGAGGCACTTTGTAAAGGAGTATCCTCAATCCCGTCATCATCTTCACATCCGTCGATACGTCCGGAAGTGTGATCAAGCCCGAGGTAATGTCCCACCTCATGGGTCATGGTCCTTCCAAGGTGATGGGGAGGTTGTACGGTGCCAATGGTGCCAAAGCTTTCAAAATCAATTACTACCCCATCTTCCATTTCATTAGCCTGATCGGGAGTAGAAGCCAGGCCTGATATGGTTGGTGGAAGGTCACAAACCCACACGTTTAGATACTCCAATGGATTCCAGGCATCTGCCCCTCCCTGATCTGCGAAATGAATATCCTCATTCGCAAACACCCCATGTGTAGTCGAGGTCCTTGTTATCCCATTTGTGGGATTCCCCAAAGGATCAATGCGAGCCAGGTAAAATTGGATCCTTGTATTAGCCGCTAATGGCTTAAATGCCTCCAACGTCTGTTCCGCATCGCTGTTGGCTCTTGAATAATCCCTATTGATTAAATCGATCTGAGAAATGATCTGCGCGTCACTTATATTCTGACTTTCTTCGCTGTATACCACATGTACTACTACCGGCACATACAGCCATTCTTCCTGAAGCTTAAAGTACTTCGGTATTGCATCATTACCTATGAAATTCAACAGGAAATATATGACAGTATAGTTAACCATTGAGTACATCATTTCTTCATTACCCTTAGCATTCTGACGTCCTTCCCAACCTTTGCACGTAGCAGGTATACACCGTCGGCCACATTACTTAAATTGAAAGTGGTTTGCACTTCGGTTGCCTTGTCCCATTCACTGGAAAGCAGTACCTGGCCATTCAGATTCACAATATCTACATAAATATTGCTTTCACGGCTCGCTTCCAATTCAAGTACAAGGTTCCGTTCCACAGGGTTAGGAAATACTTTCAGAGACACGATCTTGGGAAGCACAAACGGCTCATCACCGACATCGGCATCTCTACGTAATGGCCTCACCGTTATAACCTTCGTCAGGGTATTGGTGCAAGTGCCATTGGTGACCGTAAGGTTCACATCATAAGACCCTTCGATAAGATATGTATGGGTAGGTTCAAAATCCGTAGAAGTGATGTTATCCCCAAAATCCCATACCTGTGCTGACGGTGTAGGAACAGACAGGTTAATGAACTGAATCGTGTCCCCAACATCCACGAGACTGCCGGCCAGGAAAAAAGCCTCGATCGTTTCGATAGATTCTTCCAAAAGCAGTGTATCAGCAGCCTGGCAGCCGTTGCTGTTGGTCACTGTGACCCAATATCTACCCGGAAGTTCAGCGACCACTTCTAGTGTATTTCCTGAAAAACCGGATGGTCCGCTCCATTCATAAGTAACATCATTCATACCGGCATCAATCATAACCGGACTCCCCTTGCATACAATACGATCAGGCCCAAGGTCTACTTCAAAATCATCGTAGATAAACACCTGAACATTGTCTCTCGTTGTGCAGCCGGTTGACGGCGACGTGACCTCCACCCAATATTCATTTGAAATACTGGTGGTCAGTGTCTGTCCGGTGGATCCGTCACTCCACAGGTAGTTGTTACCCGGATTTCCGGCATCCAGCGTAGCCTCTTCCCCCGGACACAGGAACTGATCTTCCCCCAGATCGACCACCAGGCTTTCATTAATGGTCACGTTCACTGTTTTAGAGGTTATGCAGTTATTTCTATCGGTCACTTCTATGGAATAAAGATCTGAACTTGTCACATCAATTGTTCTTGTGGTTTCTCCGGTAGACCAGCGATAAGTAGCTCCCGAAAAGAAGCCTGCATCCAGCGTTTCACTATCGCAACCCTGGATATTATCGGGTAACTCAATAACCACAGGTACATTTAGCCTGACAAATGTACTTCCAATAAGCTGGCAGGAAGGAGATCGGGTTACCATAACGGTATACACTCCGTTTGAAGTCACCTCAATGGAAGGCATGGTCTCCTGAGTAGACCAAAGAAAATCACTTCCGGCAAACACACCGTCAGGATCAGCATCGATGGTAAGGGACGTGCCACAGGTTATAATTTCAGGAGACAGAATAGGTTCGGGGACCAAAATATCTACATCTCTGGTAATGACATCCTGACAACCAAAGGGGTTGGTGATCGTCAATGTAACAGGGAAAGTTCCGGTTTCCTCAAACGTTACCGTAGGGCTTTCAAAAAGAGAAGTTTCTCCATTCCCAAAATCCCATAGAAAATCCAGCTCTGCAGTGGATGTACTCTGATTTGTAAATTCTATAACATTCGTTGAACAGACGGGCAATGCACTGAAGTCTGCAACAGGTTGTTCCCTCACGATCACATTTTTTGTGATCTGGTCAACACATCCTGCGTTTGAGATAACCCTTAATGCAGCGATATAGACCCCTTCCGTAGCATAGGTATGCTGAGGGCTTGAATCCCCTGAGCTATTTCCATCACCAAAAGTCCAAAGGTAATTGATGATCGAAAAGCCTGCGGGAACCGTCGACTGATCATGGAACTGCGTAGCCTCTCCTTCACAAACCTCAATAACTTCAAAGGCAGCCTCAGGAAGCGGTGCTATCACTACATCATCTTGAAATATATTTTCACAACCAAAGGTAGAAGTCGCCGTAAGCCTGACCGTGAAAATACCGTCGGTCTGATAGGCATGTGAAGGATTTACTTCCGTGCTTGTGATGCCATCTCCAAAATCCCACAGGAAAGTCATAGTTCCATCCAAGGAAGTCGAAGTATTGGTAAAGTTAACATTACTCAATACACATCCCGGCGGAACTGTAAAGTTGGCAACAGGTAATGCTTTCTCCTGGATCTCCACCTGATCTTCGGCAACACAACCATTAGAAGTAGTACCTACTACCCGGTATATACCCGGAGTATTGACATCCAGAAACTCAGTGGTCTCGGTGTCCAGCAACACCCCATCTTTGAACCATTGGTAAATAAGTCCTGTTCCGCCAGCATCGAGCCTGATCGAATTGCCGGTACATAATGCCTGAACGGGATCGCCTACCTGCACGGGGGGCAATGTATTACAATCCAATTCCGTTACCGTATAAATGGTATTGGTAGTAATATCTGCTACCTCTGCCCCTGAAACCGTATTGGCCACAGGATCTGCCGAATCCTGGTATTTTTCCCATACCACTCCCCTGTTGATACTTTTCCATACACCGAAATTCGCCTCATCCAGTCCTCCCACCTGGTATTGCTGGTAGCGTATCACTACCTGATCATTCGTTGAGGTATTTTCAAATTGAGGTTCAAAAAGGAAGTGGAGCTGAATACTACCATTTCCCGGGCTTTCCTGGACCTTATGTATGCGTGTGATGTTGGTCTGACCGTAGCTGTGTGCAGAACCAATAAACAACCCCATTCCAGCAATATCATTCATTACGGAAGGCGTGTTCAAAAATCTTCCTGTGGCAATTACTGATCCCGGAAAACCATAAATATTACTGGCATCACTCTCACCGACAATGGTACCGCCTGTACCCAGGTCTACGTTATGGGTATTCAGAAAAAGGCGTCCTGCGATGAACTCCAGTACGGATCGAATGCTGATGGGATTATCCAGTACCACCTGTCCCGTTAACTTATTTAAGGTTAAGTGATTGAATTCGACCTGGTCTATCCCGTTGATGCGCTGATCTCCTGCTCCCTGTACGATCACCTCGCCATCTGCATTCACAAACAAGACATTACCGCCATTATTGGTGATGTCCCCTTCAATTCTTAACTCACCTCCATTAATGAAAACTACATCCCCGCCCGTACGATTGATCAGATCAGCGTTCACGGTCACTGAACTTCCGTTAGTGATCGATAACCTTCCGTTCAGGTATAGGTTGGTTTGGGCATAAGATACCTCGTTCACATAGCTTATCGCTATGAGAAAAATAATAAGATATCGTACTTTTCCAATCATTAATTCACCCTTATAATGTACGCCAATGTATAATAAGGAGGGCGATTTTCATGTAATCCTCCTCCCTGGGAATTTATAGTATGAGAATGGTTTCCATCCGTGCTTGTGGTATGCGTAACTCTGGTCAGGTAATTCTCAACTCCTTGTCTGTCAAAATTAGATCCGTTCAAAAGTGTTGTGGGCCTGTATTGATCCGTAACAGTATGGGTGTGGTTTCCATCGGTAGAGGTAGACCCTCCATGATTGTGTGAGGGGATCTGGGAAACCGTCAATGTAACCGATGCTGCTCCACCCTGATCGCCTATATCATTGTAGGAACCGTTGCCGGGGTCATACCCTACATTAAATCGACCCCTCAGATCAGGTATGTTCCGGGTCACTCCCTGAAAGTCCAGATAGTTACCCGACCCATTGCACAGCGCCCAGCCCGGAGGCAAACTCAGCGGTGAACCACTCCACATCATGATAGAACCAATAGGAACTGTACCCCTTCTGCGACTTCTCCTGTAATGGTCATGTCACCGGTAAAATCCGAGGTGCCGTTGACGTCCAGTTTATGAGTACCCGGGTTTGTAGTACCCAGTCCTACATTTCCCTCTACAAGTAATCCGTCACTTGGAGCTGCATTTGAACCGGTATAGGAAGAACCGATGGCTGCATTTCCCCCTATACTTAACTTACTTTGCGGATTGAAAGAAGCTATTCCTGCATTGGTAGTAGCATTGGTGAAATTAACCACCAGATCCTCCTCATCCGCGGCGGTGCTTCCCTGTCGGTAATCCCACGGACTTAGCTCCTGCCATTCCGAACCATCGTAACAGTAAAACTTCCCTTCGGTAGTATTGTATATTAAAAGTCCTTCCGCAGGATTGGAGACCAGATCCTGACTGGTTAGCCGAGGTATTAATATCCCTTTATCCGACGAGACAACCTCCAGTTCCGCTGATGCATAAGGCGTTTGTATTCCTATCCCCATCTGGGCATACGCAACACTGCATAACAAAACAAATAATAGTATAGTTAACACTTTCTCCATAACCCTAAGATCAATTTGTTCTCATAATAAAGGCCAATACATAATAAGCTGGCCTGTTTTCGTGCGTTTCGTTACTCCCACTGGATCCTATAGATCCTGAATGACTGTGAGAGCCTTCAAATGTGGTAGGTAAAAACCCGTTAGCGACCGGGTTGTCATTACGTTGGCGACTTCCTGCGTCATCATCCATCCACATACTACCCCCCCCCCCGGGATCGGTTTCATAATCCCCTTCTCTTCCGGAATCGATCAATGCGTTATGCTGATGTCTTCCGCTATTACTTATAGTTAGTCTATGATTATGCGATGGCATTTCTCCAATGCTCAATTGATGAGTATCACTCCCTCCTGTATTTCCAACTGCTCCATAGTTGATCTGCTTACCACCGCCATTGACAGGAGTTGCAGAACCATTCTGATCATAGGCAACAATAAATCTTCCACTTAGATTGGGAGTATTGTTATTTCCATTGCATAGTGCCCATCCCTCATACTGGGTACCAGTCCTTCCCGAACCATTAGTTTCAAAGGAGGCAGTCACGTTTCCACTCCACATGATAATCCCTCCCTCCGGAACTGTGCCTATCCCGTCAATCGTACCGGTTACTGTCAAATTATTCTGGATGTTCACTGCTCCGTTTACAGAGAGTGCATTCGTTCCAGGGTTAGTTGTGCCAATTCCTACGTTTCCTTCAACGATCAATCCATTGGCTGGGGCAGCGTTATTATCAGAGTAAGTAGTACCAATAGAGACGTTACCGCCCACGCTTAATTTACTTTGTGGAGTGGATGAATCTATTCCTGCATTACTATCGTTATTAAAGTTCACGATCACATCATCCTCATCCGCTGCATTGCTCCCCTGCCGGTAATCCCACGGGCTAAGTTCCTGCCATTTTGTGCCATTGTAATAATAGAACTTCTCTTCTGTGGTATTATAGATCAAAAGACCTTCCGCAGGGTTAGTAACCAGGTCCTGACTGGAAAGTCGCGGGATCAGTATCCCCTTATCGGAAGAGCGGATCTCCAGTTCCGATGAAGTGTCGGGTGTTTGGGTTCCGATACCCACCTGGGCATAGCCCGTGCTTCCAATGACAGTAAGGATAACTACGATGATTAAATGACCATTTTTTCTTGCAATGCTTCTCATATTAATAGCAGTTATTGTGACACTTAGATTTCCTGGTTTAGAATTTCTGACCTGCTTATCCCTCCTTTGCCATCAAAAGCCCGGACCTGGTACCAGTAGGTCCGTCCGTCCTCCAAATTTTTATCCACAAAAGAACTTTCCTGTATCATCCCTGTAACAGGCAACAGGTGCTGATCGGAATTACCGCGATATACCACATATCCCTTATGACTTCCGTCCCCGTTCCATTCTATTGTTAATTGCTTCCTTCTTTTGTTATAATTCAACTTCACTCTATTTACCTGACGCAGTGCACCCGAAGCAGCGGTGCCCTTTACAATTGCATTAAATATATTAGAGGGTGATGACAGGTTCCCATTCTCATCTTCTGCTACAATGTAATAATTATATCGTACTCCCGGATTCACGCCCCTATCGATATAGCGATAGGAACCAGGCGGATACAATGCCTGGTTGACCTGTTGAAAGTTATTGGCATCTGAGCTGTCAGAGCGGTAAATATGGTACCCTTTAAGATCGGGCTCCGCATTGGCCAGCCACTCTACGGCCAGGCTTCCATCCTCATTGACCCGGATAGTTTTGATGAACGGGGCCTGAGGCGCATGAATATCCGGTAGCCTTACTCTGCCAACTTCGGAAAGTGCACTTCGGTTAAAAAGGGTGTCTTCCGCCGCTACGGCATAAACAAAACGATTTCGAACATTGGTGGGTAGTTCGTCAATATAGGTGTTGTTCAAAACAGGGTCTTTATTCACTACGACAAACTCAGTATTTCCTTTGACATCATCATGTAGTGCCCGATAGATAAAGTAGCCTTTGAGGTCCGGATCCGTATTTGCTGTCCAACTCAAAATCACTCTTCCGGTATCTGATATAACGGTAACATTTTGTGGGACCTGAGGCGGGGACACATCTCTTACCTCCATAAATATCAAACCGCTGGCATTTTCATTACCCGCAGCATCTACGGATGCCACCTTGTAATAATATCCTCCGGGTTCAGGCAACTGATCAGTATAAGTGAGTGAGTCACGGCTCACCGGCTGATCATTTACTTTGATAAATGTTTCGGTAAGGTTCTTACGCCGGTAAATATTAAAACCAATGTGATCGGCTTCGTGAACATACTGCCAGGTAAGTCGCGGTTGTAAAATGCGTATCGACGCTTTAAGGTTAAATGGCGGCGGCGGTGCATCAAAATCCTTGGGAGGAAGTTTTATTTCATTCGACAATGCACTTTCATTGCCAAAATAATCTACCGCCCCAACGATGTACAACAATTCAAGCGAATCAGGCAGGTTGGTGTCTGTATAAAAAACTTCCGGATAGCGTATGTCACCATTCTGATCCTCATACTGCTGAATAGCACGTGGCTGCGGGGTGATCTTTTGCCATCCCAGGTGACCTTCTTTGCGGTAGATATTAACTCCATAGTAACGTTTTTCTTCAGGTTTCCAATTTACCTGTACTGCACCTTTTATCCTTTTGAATTGAATTTCCTGTGGTGGATCGATCATTTTGTAATCGCCGCAGATAATAGGTTCCGAGATATTGATCAACTCTTCACGATTACCGATATGGCCGGTAACCCTGTAACGATAGGTAACGCCTTTCTCCGAATTTCGGTCTTTAAAGAAAATCCCCAATGTCTGAGCAAAGTCGTTGGAATGCAGCGCTTTCAACGCCACGATGACCTTCTGAATACCTTCCTGGAATTCCTCGTAAGGCCTTTCATTGACAATTCTCAATAATGGCACAAGATCGGGGTCTTCGGCCGCCAAAGCCGGTCGGACCTCTTTTCTTGGTCTTAGCCTGCTCTGCGTGAGTTTTTGCCAGTTATTGCTGGTTCCTACCGCCCTATACACATCAAATCCCCCAGGATAATAGACCTTATTGGCAAACCACTTAACGAATATTTCATTCGATCGATGATCCTCATAGTCGTTGGTAACAAACACCTCTCCATGTGTATTATTCCCTCTACTCTGTGCAACGCATACGACGGATTGTATCATTAACAACAGTGCTATAAGTACACCTCTTGCGATATGTTGAATATTACAGATCCTCATTAAAACCTAAGTCAAATCCTCCACTTATTCCCAATATTTTGATCCTTCCGGAGAGTTCCCCGGAAACATTCGTACCATTTTCAAAATTCACCAGTAGTGTTCCCTTCAACTCAGCCTCAGCAATAGTAAAGTTTCCACTGTCAATCCCAATGTCGTATTTCACTCCTAAGCCGGCATAGAGATACACCCATATCCCTACTTCATTGATCTTAAATACCGGTGTAATATCGGCATCAGCCCGAATGCCCAGCTCAGCCTGGATCTTAGCCCATATTTCTGCATATCCAATTCCCCAATCCAGCTTTACACTACCGCCTGCCTTGAACCCGGTAAAAACCCCTACATTGACACGACTGGGGGTCAGGTTAAGCCAACCTCCGCCTCCAAAACCGGAACAGGTAGGATAGACTTCAATACGTTGTTCTTCACTACCAATATCAATACTCCACGTTTGGGGGCTCGCTTCAATGGCAAAACTACCTTCCAGACACGGTGCTGTGCCTACAACAGATCCGTTAGCTATAAAATGCCTTTCGGCACTATTGAAATAAAGACTGGCATGTCCGGTGATCAGGCCGGTTGCACCATCTGTTACCTTACCAATGTATTGAGGCCCGGCCATTGGAGGCGTTTCAGTACCTACTTGTGGTGGCTCAGGGACGGGTTCATCGTTAGAATCAGAAAATGAAATACCGTCATTACCGGTGGTCGCTTTTATCGTCCGGTCTCCTTTAGTGAAAGTCGCTTCGAGGTTGCTGCTCCCGTTACCGGTAATAGCGATCTGGCCAAAGTCAGAACTATACGCCAGCGTGGCGTTAGAGAATTTGTACGTGCTAAGGCTTACATCTACGCCACTATAACCAACCGCCACACCATAACTTCCACCTCCGGCAATGAGTCCGGTGGAGATCTCATTATTCGAGTACTGAATGGGGCGCTCACCATCATTCAAAGTGATGATATGCTCTCCCTTTGAAGCAGAGATCACTTTATCAGAGTTCACGGAAATGGCAAGGTCGTCCTTCTTCAGCGTGACTTCTTTTTGCTTACTCACCGAGAACTGATCGCCCTCGTTGGCAAAAAAAATATAGTTGTCCCCACCGAAAGATATCTCTTTGTTACCTGTCTTAAAACCAATATAATCCGGGTCCAGCTCAATGGTCTTTCCCTGGTAGGTAGAGCTCAAATAATATTCTCCTCCAATGGCGAACGTATCATCACCATCCCGGTATTCAACCTGATCAGTTTTAAAACTTAGTGACTTATCGCCATCATTTATAATAAAGCCCTGATCCTGGCCATCGAAGTTAATGGCAGCCGACCGATCACCCTGCTGAATAGCCGCAGAAGAAGAAGTGAGTGACAGGCTGTATTCATCATAGGCATAGTTTAGTGTGCTGCTCTGTGCATTGAAGTAATGAGCTCCTTTTTCAATTGTAAGCCCAGTCGAGACTAATGAGATCTTAGGAGAACTTCCTTTTTCATAGATCAATGCACCTCCATCACCAAAAGAAAAACCAGTATTACCCAATGGAACACTTCCCGATCCGTTCAGGTCAACCGAAATATCCTCCAGGGCAAAAGTAAAAGCATCTCCTACGGCATAAGTTACTGAGAAATCGCCAAGGGTCAATCCATAGGAATCGGTTGATTTTGCCGCTATGATCTTTTCGCCAAACCCTTCAAATGCCACCATGGCTGCGCCACTCTCATCAAAACTAAACCCTGCGGTTACTCCATCCTGACTGTATATAATTGAGTAACGATTGCCCTGGTCTATCTCAAAGGACACCTCTACGTCATCGATCCTGATGGTCTCTCTTACATTTCCTACTCTATCTAACGAAAGGTCCAGCAAGTTTCCTGCATCTGTGATGTTAACACGATAACGCGCGTTCGGGTCAAAGACAAACTGGATCTCGTGTCCCTGCAGATCAAAAGTCACCTGTTTGTCCGTGTTGATGGTAAGTGTATTTTCCTGGTAGCTTACCGTCACGTCACGATTGCTTATGCTTACCAGCATTCCGTCATAGGTCAGTTCCGCCCGTTTTGTATTTGAGGCGCCATTTACTTCAAAGAACAGGCTTTTTTCACTTCCATTCGCCAGGCGAACTGCTCCTCCACCGGTAGCATATCGTTTCAATGCTCCCACATAACCTTTGCTGCCTACTTCAATGAATTGCCCGTCTCCGGCAACACCTATTCCAAACGAGTTCTCGCTATGTACCACCTGTAGCAGACTACTGTCGGGCGTTACATAGGCAAGTATACTGTCATTGCCATGCCGGATACCCAGAAGCTGATTATTCAGCTGACCATCATAGGCGATTCTGAGCTGTCCGATCTCTTCATTTTCAAAGTCAAAATCGAATTTCTTATCCGGTTTGCTGGTACTCAGCAAAAATGAGTTACCATCATAATCCAGGCCTATCTGCCCTTCATCGGAAGTATTCCCTTCTACCGAAAGTTTACGATCATCGCCATATCCAAAAGACAGCGCACCTTGCCCGGTGCTTTTGTCTATGGAAGTATAATAATCAAAGTTATTATAGCTGACATCGATCTCTCCTCCATTCTCATGACCGGAAAGTTTAATAGTGTTACTTCCCTCTTCCAGGTCAAACAGTCCGGTTTTGGTGTCCTTATCTAAAGCAGAGATCAGATCAAATTGGGGTGTTGACAGTTCGATCTTACCTTGCGTGGCTTCTTTATTGGCAGAAAGGGTAATGTCATAATCATCATAACCGAAGCCCACGGTACCTTTCCCTTCATCCAGCTCCAGGAGTGCATTCCAGTCTGTACCACTTATAAGGGCCAGTTTTTGATAACTCTCACTTTGATTGATAAGAAACTCAACGGAGTTTTGATCATACCCTGCCGTAAATCCGGCACTCCTTTCTTCAATGTCTATATTGGCGGAAAGTGCTACCTGGTCATAAGCAAAATCAAAGTCTCCCTTACCAGATGCTCCAACTTCGAGCCCAAGGCGATTGCTTCCATCTTCTAACAGCAAGGAACCATTGGCATCTACATCCCCTTTTACGGTGATCTTCTTTTGCCCTTTCTGAAAAGAAACACCCACAGCAGGAGTTTCCGCAATTTCTCCGAATACCTCAGCATTCAGGTCACCATCCGAGTACCCAAGGCTACCGCCATCTCCACTCACACCTACACTGAGCGTTTTACTTCCGATCGGAATGTCCACATTAATATTATCCACAACATCCAGTGCTGCATCCGTTGCGGCTTCGGCAACAGCTTCTGCCACTGCCTTTTTAAGGCTACCTGCAGCAGTCATGTCTCTTCCCTGGGTATTGAGCGCGGAGATATCCCCCTCCATCTGTACAATAAAGCCTTCATTACTCACCACCACTTCAGCACCGATGTCAACCATAAACGTCTTACCTCCGCTCTGGTCTATCAACTGGATGTACATACCTGCGCCAAATTCGATATCAGGATCTATGACGGGTTTAGCCTCGCCACCTTCATTGATGTCCAGTGACATATGCCGGTAGATCTTCCCTTCAAGTCCCACCAGGTTAAACATATTGAATACGCTGATCCCGGGTCCGTCATCTACGTAGTAGGCATCAAAATACCAGTATTTCAAATTGTCTTTGTTTCCAAGGATCATATGCGCGCCCATTCTTATTTCCGAAGGGATCTTAATGGCCCCGTCAATACCTCCCTGAAGACTGGTTCCCCATTCAGGATCATTTTTGGTCATGATAAGGTAGCCGGATAAAGACGCTATCGCTGACTCTACAGAGATCTGGATAGAGTCAATGGAAAGGTTCTTGGAATTGCCCGGAGTTACTCCTGTATTGCTGATGGGTGGCGCCATGGCAGCCTGATCAGCAGATGACCCCAGGGAAGCATTTTCCAATTCGTCACTTCCGGCAGATATACTATGGAACATTACTCTTGGAGGTCCTTCTTCTCCGCTGACCTCATCCCCTAATGGCATAGTAGCTCCATAACTAAACGCATACCTCCCCGCGATCAGTGACGCCCCGATCTGGTCGATGAACATCGGGAATGTTTCATATACTCCCTCCACATGATTGTCCAGATCCTTTGCCCCATTCCTCTCGCCAAAACCAATGGCATAATCGCCATAAAGCCTGAAATCGCTTATCGCCGGAATAGAAGCGTTGATATAGGGTATATCAATATCAAGTGTCATATCCAGACGTTCGTTGTCTCTGAAGACGGCCCTCAGGATGGTGATCTCCATCCTGTTTTCCTGGCCGTACGGATTATAGATAAATTGTGAGTCGTTCAGGTCATTATCCAGGTATCCTTCCATAAAACCTGAATCGGTAATAGGGATGGTGTAGGTATATGACTTGTCCGCATCAATTAAAGGAAGCCGGATGGAACCTTTAAAATCACTCTCACTAACAGAGCTATTCACCACCGTCAGTGAAAGTTCCCTGAGTACTGTAGGGAAGGAATTGAAAGTTGCCTCTTTCTCCTCCAGAAATTTATAAAGCACAGAAAGCGATAACCCATTGGCATCCACCCAGCCTTTGTTCGTATTGAACTGATCGAGCACAAACTCTTCCAAAGAAGTCTCTGTAAAAGCTATTTGATCCGAAGCATCAATGGCCGCATCCAGGCGTACGTTAAATGTTTCAAAATACGTTCCTTTCCAGGTAGGGATATTTTTCTTTTTCTCAGGTGATTCACTTTCACTGAAATCGAAAATTATACTTGTTGGTTCCAGTACAATTCCGGTATTGGCTACCAGCCTTATGTTATTGGCTAATTTATCAGGGCTGAAATCGAAGTAAAAAAGCTGGTCTGTAAGTTCAAAAGGCAGTACGATATCTCTTTCCTCCTCACCCATCACGAGCCCCTGAGGATAAGTGACTGTACCGTTCAGGGTCGGGGTAAAACTACTGTAATCGAGGTTGATCGAGGATGTCTCCAGCAGATCTATGATATAACCAAACGGGTCAAGGAGTTCAAAATTATTTTCCTCAGTCAGAGTGACTATTCCCTTTGGTAAAAATTTGTCAAAATTGACCCATCCTTCTTTTGACACAACATAGGCCAGGTCCGGTGAGGTTACCGGATGTGAGAAAGGCCATTCTACATAGCCTTTGACCTCTAGCCCATTCTTGGTAATTCGGATAGTTGAACCGTAAAAAGTGGCTTCACCATTAAGCTCGTTCTCCGTCGTGACCTTGATCTCCCTGATATTAGCCAATGTATGTTCCACTTCACCGGATCGCAGGTAGTATAATCCTCCGGCCTCTCCAATATCTAATCCTTCAAATTCAAATTCCACGGTTTCCGAGCCATCTTCCGAAATAGCCATGACACCGTTTCCATTCAAAGATGATAAGTCGTTGGTGGTAGTTTCAGTGACAGTTACGATATGGTCACCGGCTTCAAATTGCTCGATAAGCGGTGGTCCTTTGAACGTAAAGACCTCACTGGCAGCGGTAGTTTGGATACCGCTCCTGACCTGCACCTGCCATGCATACTCCTGGTTGGTTTCCAGTGATTGGGTCAATAAAATATTAGCTCCGGTACCACTTGCATAGGTTGGGGAGGTGTAATCATACCATATCGCATTACCTTCTATGGCTTCTTCCGGTTCCTGACCCTCTTCGAGTTCCACGATCTTCAGGTAGTAGACAAATTGTTGTCCTATTCCAAGATTATCTGGCGCTTCCCAACTAAAGCTCTGGGGGGTACCCAGCTTAAAGCTGCTTTCATTCTCCGGTGCCAAAAGTTCAACAGTCCCTCCCTCACTATATCCATAGGTAAAACTATTGACCTGGCTTATTCCATTGTTTTTATACAGTTCTCTTCCTTCCGTATCCCTGGCCTGTACATAATAGGCATAGGTCTCTCCCAGATCCAGTTGTGAGGCGCTGAGATCATAAATAAATTGCGTTTGTTGCACCCATTCAGACTGGAATATCTGCAAGGCATGACCATTGTTGATCGCTACGATCGGATCGCTGTTGGGGTCTTCAATCTCAAAAACCGTAAGCTGATACTCTGTGGTGAATATGCCATCCGGTGTATTGAGGTTATTCAACTGCCACTGGAACGGGACGTTAAGTGGTTCTGCTGGCGGGATGTTGGCCCCGTCTATCGGTGCGATCATAAAGGGAGGGTCTTTCAACAATACCCATACATTAGCACAGGACCTTCTGGATAAAACTCTGCCTGACTCAAGATCTACGATCTCAAAGCAAAACGAATAAAGCCCTTCGGAAAGCCGACCGTTCTGGTTGAGAAAATCCGAAGAAACGCCACTAAAATTAAGGTTACTGACATCAGCAAACTCCTGCAAGTCCGATGAGGTCACCATTGTTGGAACTCCCGGTACAAGTGTGAATGTCTGAGAAGGAACAAAATCCTGCTTACTACTTATGGTAATCCCATTTCCCTCCAACGTGAACCTCAGAAAAACATCCCGCGAAGGCTCATTGAAATCATTGAAAAGAAGGGTCAGGCGTAAACGTTCAGAACCTGTCGAAAAATAATCATGGAAATACACTGAATTGGGCGGAATGGATACCGCACTAACCGAAGCGGGAAATTGCTGGGCTTTCAACGTGGATGTTGTAAGCCACACCATAGTTACTAAAGCAATATGTACAAACTTATTCCCCATCAAAAACTATAACTATATCCAAACTGCCCCCTGAATTCGATGGTATTCTCCTCATTTTCACCAAATGTGGCCTTGTTCAACAATGTGCTGATAAGATTGATCTTGTGATTAGACTTCAATGTATAAGAACCATTCAGCCTGAAATTCACAAAACGACTTTGAAGGCCTCCATCCATGTAGGACTGCAAAAAGGTAGTTCCTATTTGTCCTTTCAATTTCTTGTCGAAAAACGACCTTGCCACTGACACGGTCGGACCATAGGAATCGTTGATCAACCCGGTAACGGCGTTATTGGTATAGGTCATGCCTGTATTCAATATCAGGCCAGAGGAAGGGTATAAAATCTGATATCCTGAAGTGACGTTATAAAATGTAGAGCTATTACCTGCAGGATCATCCACTCCCTGGTAGCTTGCGAATACATAAGCTGTACGATTGGTTTTGCCTCCTTTAAAAATGTAATTACCCCCAAGGCTGGCATTACGTGTCACCAGCAGATAGTTCAGCGAATCGAGAAATAAAGTAGGGTCATAAGTGGTAGAAGCGCCGAAGTTAGAGTAATTAGCGGTTAAACTCAGTTGGGGATTGAGAATATACACCACGTTGAACGCACCTATATCACGTTCTGCCTCTGAAACTTTGTCGCTATTCAAATTGTCACGCTGCCGCCCGTAACTTGTACTTATGTTGACCTTATTTTTAAGCATCACCCAACTGACCGTGGCGTTCACATTTTCAATATCATTCACCAGGAAGGTAGAACCCATAGTCCTGAACTCGGGATCTATACGTTTATAGGCAAGCTTGATATTGTAGGTTTTTCCTTTGTAAGAAAAATCACTGATGATGGCTTTATTGAACTGAGTAGAAGCGTTGGTTTCCAGAAATGGGTTCAGATTATTCCGAAAGCTGAAATCATTATTCACCGTTTCCGGCAGTCTGCGATCCTGGGTATATCCTGAAAAAGCGGTTTGGATATTAATACTTAATTTTTTGGCGATCCTTCGTTTAATATTCACTCCGATCAGCGCATTCTCCTCCGGGCTTATGTTCAGTGAATCAGGAATATCCACTGATGATTCATCGTCTGCGCCACGGAAGAAAATAAAGTCTACAATATTACCGTCTTTCTCATGTGTTATTTTCGTTCCGTAACCATTGCGCGCGTAAGCCGGCATTTTCCTGAAGCTGTCCTGTATATTTCCGGGCTGAATGGGCTTGATAAGCTGCCCGTACATGGCAGAATACCTGAGGTTGGAATTTTTTGGTGATACCTCCACTCCACCCCCCAGAAAGGTATTTCCGGCAAGAGTCAGGTCAGAAAAGCTTAGACTCCGGTATCCCAGGTGAAGTTTCAGCCACTTATATTCAGGGCTCATCCCCAATTGATTAAAAGGTTGAGCGAAAGTCCGTTGCTGTTGGCTAAAATTGAAGGACAACGGTATGGAGATCCCATTATAACTAATATTCACACTACCCGAAATAAGCCAATAGAATGGATCACGCTGCGACCTTCCCGTAGTACTATAGAACGTAGTAGTAGTATTCAATTTCCCAGAAACGGATACCGGGCTTTTGAATGAGAATTTGTCCAGTTCCTGGGCTATTAAAGGCGTACAAATGCCCAAAAGAAGTGCGCATGAGGATACTATTGTTTTAAATCTATTCTTCAATTTATTCCGGGTATTTTCCCTATTTGAAGGAATGAAAACTGAAGATCAAGTCAGCCAACCTGGTGTAATCATGTATACAATGACGGATCAACGCTAACGCTACATCCCTAAATCAGCACGCATGGCGCTATCGCTATATGCGCGCCAGGAGGAATATAATAAATCATCAAAAAGTCTCATATTGATTCAAAATTTACATTTAGAGAAAGATTTTTCGGAAATATGTCCATTTGAAATACTACGTAATTTCTGGTTTTACTTAAACCACATACACTTGAGATCCAAATATTCTTACATGGTGGTCATTATCATTGCCGTAATCGATTCGAAATTCAACAATGGATGCGTCTGCTGAAATAACATTGCTTGGGAAAGAAACCGAGGTAAATCCGGATATTCTTCCAGAACGATCGGGCTCAGATGTCATATCAATGGTCACTGTCTGAAAATTCACTCTTGTCTATAATTGTAAAATATTTAAATTTAGTTGGCTCAAAATTGAGAAGATAATGGGTAAAACATCTACGCGAAAAACATCAAACTTCATGCGAAAAACATCAAACTTGGCTTTTGGAGAAGTTGAATGAGGTCGAGGGGATATAATTTAGAATCGATTAATTGATAATTGTAGTCCCGAATGAAAACGGCTTCTAGAATCGAAAAAAATATGTGGTTAGAAAAACTAACCATGAACATAGACTGCATATATCCTGACCCGTCCTAAAATCTGGCGAAAGCTGTTCTTTTGATTAATATAAACAACTGGTACCTTGTTTGAGTCTTTGGAAAAACCCTGAGCTTAAATGGTACGATTGAGTCCTTCCTAAAATCTGGTTTACCCTCACGAAAGGTTACAAAGAAAAAAACTCATAAAAATGATCTAAGGTTTGACCTTAGATCCATTGCTCACCAAATCTTCGGTGTCGATTTGTATCAAATAAATGGCGTCAGTCATGGCACAGTGCTGTGTTTACTAAGTACAATTGGAGAGGGCATCCATAAATTTCCAAGTTCTAAACATTTTGTGAGTTGGATGAGGCTTGCACCCAATAATAAAATCACGGGTGGAAAATTGATTAGCAGTAGAACACCAAAAGGGAGGAATGAATTAAGCTTAGCGCTTAGACAAGCAGCTAATGCCATTGGTAATACAAAAGAACATCCTCTTAAGCAATTCTTCAACAGAGTTGCTTACAGAAAAGGAAGAGGTGCCGCCATTACAGCTACTGCCAGAAAATTAGCGGCCATTATATACCATATGCTCACTAATAAGGAGGAATTTAATCCTGATTATCTCGGCCATCATCAAGGCTATGAAAGGCAGAAGAAGATTATCTCTATCAAAAAAATGTTAGCCAAAGTCAGTTTATCAGAGCAGGAAAGAAATTATATTTTTACTTAAATCAAAAGATACCCTCTCGCTGGATTTCAGGACAAGACATACCCCTCTGGTTTAAGTTTGTAACCATAGTCCGTCAGTTTAAGGATCTATGGGTTCTCTAACATTGACCCTTAAACTGACGGCTATGGTCGAGAACTTCCCAAAATTGCAAATAGAGTTCATCATCCAACTCTACACGTCAATTGAGGAGGGACTGGACACCAGTCATAGTCTTGAGACCAGGGCAAAATAAAAACTGTGCGGTCTCAGAAATGAAGGAAATGATGGCATGCTCACCAAAGCTTCGGTATGCGTGATAACTGCACTCAGCTGAATGCTTATCCTATAAAATGCATAGAATGCAGAAAAAAGTATATGAAAAAGAAATTAAGACTACACGATGAAATAAAGTTCAGCCGCATGGTATTGGTATAATTTGCCTGGCTCAGATCTTTTCTGGTTTTAAAGTACCAGAATCCGAAAAAGGACACAACCGGAGACATGGCCACAAAAAAAACGATGGCGTAATAGATCTCATATACGGATATAAAGTACCATGCAAAAAATCCTGAAGCGAGCGTAAATGCGAAGGCTGTAAAATGGAAAGTGCCTAAAATGCCCAGCTTAAGACTCAATGTGACATCCCCTCTTTTTGCATCTTCTTCATGCTGATAGATCTGCGTCATGGGGTAAGAGCCCCAAAGAATGGCAGAAGAAAGTAAAGCCGCCCAGAGAAGCGTACTTTTTTGCAGTTGAGCAAAGTCAAAGTCATTCAACGCCAGATAGCTCATTAAAAAAGTGAAAAAACCTTGAAAAAGCCCCGCTATGAACCAACTGGTAAATGGATATTTTTTGATACGTACTATTGGATGACTATAAGCCTTGGACACCATGCCATAAATGAACAGCATTAGTGCAAACTGCCAGCTTATCATAAACCCAAGAAGTAGTGCAATCATATCGAATAGTAAAGCAGCCAGGTATAAATCCTTGGATACCTTTGGCGGATTCTTTAGCCCGCCTATACTTTTTTCGTCTTTATCGAAGTAGCTATTGTAACCATTGCTGGCAGGATACAAGAAAAAGTGTAATATCACGAAAACAATGACTATACGGTCCGCCTTAATATTAGGTGAAACGGATAAAGCGAAAAGAAATACAGGTAAGAGAAAAAATGAGAAAGGAATGCGGAGATGAAGCCATGTGGATTTTTTTAGCATAAACTGAGACCCGTTTACCACCAAGGTATAAATTTTTAAGTATTATTGATTCAATGAGCGCCTATATAACGTCGATTGGAACAGCTAATCCGGAGCACCAGGTAAGCCAGGGGGATGTCCTTGCCTTTATGGTGAAAGCACACCAATTGAACCCACAGGAAGCTGACCATTTAAAATTGCTTTACCGGGCTACCGGAATACATTCCCGGTATACTGTACTGGAAGATTATCTCCGTAAAGAAGGTTTTACTTTCTATCCTAATTCGGAGAACATGGAGCCATTTCCAAATACAGAAGAAAGAGGAGGTCAATTTATGTTGGCAGCCTGTGATTTAAGTGTTGCGGCGGTACGTGATTGTTTACCGGAGGATTTTGACATGCACACTATTACGCATCTGATAGTGGTGAGCTGTACGGGTATGTATGCACCCGGATTGGATATCGATTTGATCTATCAGCTAGGACTGAATAAAACGATAGAACGCACCGGTATTAATTTTATGGGTTGTTATGCCGCTTTTAATGCTTTAAAAACGGCTAATGCAATTTGCCTTTCACAGCCGGGATCAAAAGTACTTATAGTTTGCACGGAGCTGTGCAGTATTCACTTTCAGAAGGAGAAGACGGACGATAATCTGTTGGCTAATGCCCTGTTTGGGGATGGGTCGGCAGCTGTATTGGTAGAGTCCGAACCTGGTGAGAAAACAGCCTTCAAAATAAACGGTTTTATGTGCGACCTGCTGCCTGACGGACAAGATGAAATGGCCTGGAAAATTGGGAATTTTGGCTTTGAGATGAAACTAAGCTCTTACGTTCCTGGTATTATTAAGGATGGAATACAACAGCTACTGGTGAGACTCAGAGATAGCTACCAAAACCTGGATTTCCATCATTATATTATTCACCCTGGCGGTAAGAAGATACTCCAGGTGATTGAAGAACAACTGGATATTACCAAAGAGCAAAACCAAAGTGCTCATCACGTTCTTCGCCATTTTGGGAATATGTCCTCTCCTACCGTCCTGTTTGTATTGAAGGAGCTATCAGGACGGATAGTAGCCTCAGATGATGAGAAGTCAATTTTAGGCCTTGCTTTCGGACCTGGCCTTACGCTGGAAAGTATGACACTTGAAGTAGCGTACAAGTGATGCCTGACTTCTCTAAAAGATCGACAGAACAAGAATGGATGGATGACTTGAACAGTTCAGGCGAAGTGATTGACCAGACACTTCGGGAACTGGAGATCATTAACAGACTACTAGGAGGCAATGAAGTCACCACAAATGGGTTGAAAAAACTAATAGCAGGACTTAAAGAAAAGCCAAAAAGACTGAAAATTGTGGACCTGGGCTGTGGCGGTGGAGATATGTTAATCAGGATTGCCAAGTGGGGCCGTAAGTCTCGCATTGACCTGGAATTAATAGGTATAGATGCCAATCCCCATATAGTGGCGTATGCTGAACGGAATACGGCAAAGTATCCGGAAATAAGTTATAAGGCCTGGAATATATTTGGAGATAAGTTCAATAAGTTAGATTATGATGTGATGGTAAGCACGTTATTCACGCACCATTTTACAGATGAACAACTAGTAACTCTTTTCGATCAATGTTGTGACAAAGCGAAGAAAGGCATTGTCATAAATGATATACACCGCCATTGGTTTGCGTATTATTCCATTAAATGGCTCACTACATGGTTCTCCAAATCAGATATGGTAAAGAATGATGCGGCAGTTTCTGTACTAAGGTCTTTTCACAGGGAAGGATTGCGGAAGCTCTTCAGGAATGCACCGTATCGCACCTTGTCTATCCAATGGAAATGGGCCTTCCGGTGGCAGTTGGTTGTATGGAAATAGCTTCTTCCAGCGTTAAAGCCGGTTTTCTTTCCAGAGAAGATATTATCATACGCTCAGGAATCCTTATGTAAAACGTAGTTCCGACGTCAAGTTCAGATTCCAGTGATACATCAGAGCCCCATGTATCTACTATTTTTTTAACGACAGCTAACCCGATACCCGTGCTACCCTCTATTTCTTCTTCGTGGTCTAATGTTTGAAACATTTCAAAGATCTTGTGCTGGTACTTTTCTTCGATACCGTTTCCATTGTCTTTTACGAACAGGTGCCATTGGTCATTGAGTTTAGTCATGCCTACCTCCACTTTAATAAAAGGCTTGTGACTATATTTAAGCGCATTGTCTATCAGATTATAAAGTAATTGGTAGATCGTTAACTTACCCGCATTAAGAATAGGAAGGTTTTTGTTAGCCAGAATTTTGAATTGTTTAGGGGATGATATTGAATCTGCAATGGCCTTGACCATACTCTTAACATCAACGGACTCAGGAAGAATTTCTTTGCTGCTCATTTTAAGATAGGTCAGCATATCATCCAGGAGGTAATCTATTTTTCTAACCCTTGATTGCATTAATTCGAACAACTCTGTCCCCTGTCGGTCTAATTTATTGGTATAATCTCTGGCGAGCCATTCTGAAATATGACCGATCCCGCGTAGCGGGGCTTTCAGGTTATGAGATGTCACATATGCGAACTTCCTAAGTTCTTCCTGGTGTGATTCTATTTGTTTTTTGTTTTTGGTGATGATGTCTTGCTGCCTTTTTATCTCACCCATTTTAAGCCTGTCTTGTTTATGTTTTCTGAATATCAAAATGATCAATAAGACCAGGAGAAACGAAATAATCATCCATAAATAGGTCGCTTTTTTCTGTTGGTTCTGTTCAAATGTCTGAACGTTAGTTTCCATTTGTACAAGATCATTTTCCAACGTTGCGATTAAATGAAATGCATTGGAAAGTTGGGAATCTTCTTTATCGGCTGAGGCATCCCGGTATACGAATGGAAAAATATCATCAAGACCTTTCTCAACTACCTTTGCAGCTTGTGAAGTAACTTCACTTACCGGAATTCTACGAAAACGATGTTGCTCATGAGCGAAATCGCCTGAAGGTTCTGATGATACCCATACCCGGTACGGTATGGAGAGATACGCTTCCTTAGTGGCCTTCCCATCAAACCGGGACCCACTGTCAACAGCCACAGCCTGCACCCCCCAACACAAAAAAATCAACCCTGCTATTATTCTTTTACTCCAATCCATACCTTTAAATCTTCCTTACAAATCTAGAGTCAAAAGCGCTGTCACTCAATAGCATATAACAGGTATATTATATCTAGGCAAAAACACTTAGAACTGAAATAAATCATGTAATGTTCTGACAGCATGCGTGTTATAAAATTTTTAATTTTCCTGGCTTCATACCGTTACTACTGGCTGATATAAATGAAAAAATAACTTTAGATTGAGCTATCTTTATTGAAAGAAATCACAATATGTCTAACATCGGACTGATAATAGAAGAACGCAGCCGTGATATAGGCTCTTTCCTGGTAGGGCGCCTTATTCCTTTTAGAAAAAAGAGAATGATTGGCCCATTTATATTCATTGACCATATGGGCCCCTCTAAAGTTGGTCCAACACATTTCCTGGACATAGGCCAACATCCTCATATTGGTTTATCTACCCTTACTTACCTGTTTGAAGGGGAGATCATGCACCGGGACAGCATTGGTACAGCTCAAAAGATCACCCCTGGCTCGGTAAACTGGATGACTGCAGGTAAGGGCGTCGTACATACTGAAAGGACCCCCGGAGAGCTCAGATCAGGATCAGAACATGTGCTTCATGGCTTTCAGATATGGGTGGCGTTACCCAGGGAGCTGGAAAGCATGGAGCCGGAGTTTTTTCATGCCGAGCATACAGCATTGCCCCGCTGGAAGGATAATGAGGCTTCTTATACCCTTGTGGCAGGTGAGGCCTACGGTAAAAGATCACCTGTGCCGGTTCATTCAGAGCTGTTTATGGTAGAAATTAAATGCCAGGATAAGTATGAATTAGATACGACTCTGCTGAATTTAAAAGGTGAAATAGGAGTATGCATTGTGGAAGGATACATAGAAGCCTGTGGTGAGCGAATAGAACAAGGCAATTTACTGGTGTCAAAAGAAGAAGATGTTTGTCGTTTGGCAATGGGGGAGCATACACATGTCTTACTGTTTGGAGGTAAGCCATTCGAAGAAGAACGGTATATATTTTGGAATTTTGTGTCTTCCGATAAGGTAAAGATCGAAGAGGCGAAAAAAGCCTGGAAAGAGAAGCAATTTAAAATGGTAGATGGAGAGAAGGGGTATATTCCGTTGCCTGAATGATGTATAGCTACCTGGAACAGTTATAGACCCTGAAGCTATTGTCTCATTATGTTGATAATGATCACAAAAGGATTGAATTCTTTGATGAAGTGATTTAACCAAAGCTCTCGGTGTTCCATAGCAATGTTATGGTATTTGTCTGGTTCTCAATGCATATGCAAAGCAGGATAGAACAAACGCTTTTTTGATAAGAGGTGAGTATTGATTATCAGTGTATTAGAACAATTTCTCAATCTTTATAATGATTTATTTGTAATCATTTTTCATGAATTATTAAGTATTTTCATAGTATAAATCAATTTTTTATTAAAAAGTACTTATGAAGTAAACAGAAAAAATTACCAAAGTATGGTGCATTATATGGGCTTAACTTTAAGTTTAAAATTTAACCCCACTATTATGAAAACCAACAAATTACTACTGATGATTTTGTGTGTGTCGGCTCTTTCTATGGCCCAGGCCCAGGAATTCTGGTTCCCCAGCGCTCCCAAAAATCCGAACGTGACTACCGTACGACCCGGGCGAACAGGGGTCGGCATCCCCACAGCAAGTTTTAATGCATTCAATACCGGCACAGGACGTTATACCGTAGCTAACCGAGTAGGCTTCCTGGTGCAGGGAAGTAACTTTACGGATGTGTTTAACATTGGTCATTTGCTTACCGGTGACTTTGGAGAAGAGAAAGTTGGAGATGTATGGACCTCCGTTGGAGGGCCGGGCAGCCCCGGTATTTCCGGTTTGCCTCTTTATGGAACGAGACATCAGTTTGATCGTTATTCGGTGAATATGGCGCTGACCGACCGTAATATTATTACCGGCTCCCCGGGTACCAGTGGTATTAGGGATGCTATCCTGTTTTGGGATGCCAGCCCTGCCAACAATGGTCGCATGTATATTGGTAAGACATTGGGCTCTGGCAGGATCAGTCCTGATATTGTGATCAATCCAAATGGGAATGTTGGTATTGGAACGACTTCGGCATCTTCTCAACTTACAATTGGTGGTTCTATAAGGGCGCAAGGTGCAGGCAGATTTGAAACCTTTATTACTGTTAGCGACTTTGCCTCTTTTGGAGATGATGTGTTAGTGAATTCAGGAACAGTGCAAACACGTAGTATAACTGGAATTTTTGATCTTACATTTGGCAATGGCACAATACTATCAATTGGTAATATAATTCCTTCCGGAGGCAGAAGCCTCGGGGCTTCTTCCAGGGGTTGGCTTAATGTTTTTGCAAACAACTTCGTGAGTACGTCAGATATTCGTGCAAAGGATAAAATTAAACCTATCACCTATGGCTTAGCACATATCCAGGAACTGAATCCTGTTAGCTATCAATGGAAAAATAGTGACGAAAATGAGATTCATGTCGGATTAATTGCGCAGGAAGTGAGTAAAGTCATTCCGGAAATAGTGTATGACCCTACCAAAGAAATTCGTTATGATTCGGCCGGTCGGGCTTTACCTGCAGATTCTGATGCGCTATATGGTATACGCTATAACGAGCTAATCCCCGTAATGATCAAAGCCATACAGGAAATGAGCCTGAAAATGGAGGAACAGGAAAAAGTAATAGCACGTTTGACCAGGGAAAATACCCGGGTTATCGACGACGCACTTGGCCAAAGTCCGGATACCTCCACAGGCTCACTGAGCTCTCTTGAGTTGTATCAAAATACACCTAATCCATTTGATCAGTCTACCACTATTCGATACTACCTACCGGAAGATACACAGAAAGCCCAATTGTTTTTATATGATATTAACGGACAGCAGGTAAGGAATATCGAGCTATCTGAAAATGGCGCAGGGTCTATGACCATTACGGCAGGTGAATTGGGCGCCGGAATATATTTCTATACTTTGTACGCTGATGGAGAAGTAAGTCAAACCCGAAAAATGCTCTTGACGGATTGATTTGGCGATGATTTTATAAGAGATTCGCTTGTAGGAGCAATGGATAATGATCCTACAAGCGAATTGCTTTTTTAAGCTAAGCGTTTCATTTCATATAGGTTTACCTCCTGCAAGTCTTACCACAATGTCTTCTTTGCAAACCATTGTAAGTACCGGTACCTGTCCTTTCATTGAAAAAGTACATATTACTTTGAAAGGCAAGAAACTGTTGTATGATGAATAGACAAATAAGAAGAAATGAAAACGATGAAGAGAGGGACTTCAAGTAGTGACGATAGGAAAAGGAATTGGTAATGTAGAACCGATCAATTATTCAACCATTCTTTAAAATCCGCTGTCCGACTCCTGCTCACCACCAGTTTGCCTGAATAGGGAATATTCAAAAGTAATTCCAGCCTGTTGTTCTGATAACTCTTTACTTCCTGGATGGTGTCTATGTTTACAATATACTGGCGACTGATGCGGAAAAAATGCTGTGGGTCCAATAACTCGTTGGCCAATTCTTCCAGTGTATGATCGATCATGTATTTCTTACCTGTATGCTTTAAAATCAGGTAACAAATTTTGTCTTCAGCGTAAAAGTAGGCTGCTTCATTGGTATTTTTAAATTGGATCCGGCTACCAAATTTAACCAGGAAGCGTTGCTTGTATTTTTTTGGATTTTGGGATAGGATACGCTCTAACAGATCTCTGTCAACGGTAGGTTGTACCTCTCTGTTATTGGCGCTTATTGTTTTAAACTTATTCAGTGCAGTGCTCAACTCATCTTTTTTAATAGGCTTAAGAAGGTAATCCACGCTATTGAGCTTGAAGGCCTTTAGCGCATATTCGTCATAAGCGGTGGTGAAGATCACCGGCTTAGGATAGTTGATCTTATTGAAAATCTCAAAACTCTTGCCATCAGCGAGCTGTATGTCCAGAAAAACCAGGTCCAGCTCGTCCCGGCGACTGTCCATAAAGACGGCGGCATCTTTCACCGTGTCAATACTGTCCAATACTTCGATGGTATCATCGCAATGTATCAGCATTTGTTCCAGGCGCTCGCTCGCCAGCGCTTCATCTTCTACAATTAATACCTTCATAAGTCTTCTTTTATAATAGGCACTTTAACCGTAAACACATCATTGGCGTTGATAACCATCGCATCCTTACCACAAAGATAGTCGTATCGGTTTTTAATATTATTCAACCCCAGGTTAGTAGATTCTTCTTTTATTTCCTTCAGTTGGATCGTATTTTCTACAATTATATAAGACCCATTAGAAAAAATACGAATAGAAAGGGGACTATTTCTGGAAACCACATTGTGCTTGATAGCATTTTCTACCAATAGCTGTAACGTAGCCGGAGCAATGTATGTGTCTCTTAGATCTTTGGCAATATCTTTTTGAATCTCCAGATTATCCTGGAACCGGATTTTGAGTAAATAAATGTACGACTCTATGAAAGCCATCTCCTCGCTAAGTTTGACTAATTTATTTTGCTGATTGTAAAGTAGGTACCGATATACATTACTCAATTGATCAATAAACTTGGAAGAGGTGTCAGCATCTTTATATACCAATGAAGACAACACATTGAAACTATTGAACAGAAAATGTGGATTGATCTGATTTCTTAGCGCTTCAAAACGTGCTTCAGCATGTTGCTTTTTTAATGTTTCAGCTTCAAGCTGGGCATTTTTAAAACGCGTTATAAAGTAATAAATGGCATTGATAGAATGTAAGAATAGGTTAACCCTGAAAGCAAAACCCAAAGACAATTTAAAAGTGATCATGTTATGGGCCTCATCTTCATAGCTCAGGTAAAGTGCCCCTGTGACCAATAAAGAAATGAGCGTCACTGACAGCAGGCTGATCAGGAAAAAAGCTACCAGTGGATGTAGTTTCGCCTTCCATTCTGCTTTCTCTATTTGATATTGCACCAACCGGTTCGTTTCCCACAGAGCTAATACCATGAGCAGCAACGTGGTAAAGAACAGTATTGGATTGATGTCATAGCCAAATAACCGGTCTCCTTCCGTGAACAAAATGTTCAGGTAGGAGTAAGCTGCTAGCAGCAGGGTGAATAAGTATCGGTATTTGACCTTGAACATAATCTAAAAATAGTAAGAAAATACACAAACCTGCCGGAGGGGGCAGGCTTGTGCACGACATATCATTATTCTGTGGGAAGTAATACTTCGTTTACAACATGGATTACTCCGTTAGTTCCTTGAATGTCTGTTGCTACAATTGTAGCAGTAGAAGCGTTAGCTGTTACCGCCAGGGAGGTGCCGTTTACAACAAACGTTTCGAATCCTCCTGCACCATCCGATAACAGTGTGGTAACCGTGTTATCTTGAGGAGTAAGATTGCCTGATACTATATTACCATTTGAAACATGATATAAAAGTATATCCGTAAGAGCCTGACCCGTAGGCAGAGGAGCGACAGTTTCAATGGCGCCGTCTGTTGGAGCAAATACGGTAAACGGACCTGTTCCATTTAAAGTCTCTACCAAATTCGCATCACCTAGTGCGCCTGCAAGTAATCCGAAATTTCCATCACCAGCAGCAAGTTGAACTACAGTCGGTGGTACAAGCACACCATTTAATACATGTACTATTCCATTTCCGCCATCCAGGTCCACCAGGTCAGTATTGATGGCAACATCACCTGTTAACATGGCACCATCTTTTATTTGTAAAGAGACCGTAGTAGATCCTTCGGCTGCATCAGCTGGCCCTGGGCTTAAAGTAGGTAAATAGATCGTCGTAGTAGGGTTGTCATTGAGGCCGGGGAGTGCTGTGGAAAGAACTCTTTGTCCTAATACGTGATACAACAATATATCTGCCAAATTTGGCGCTGCTAAAAGATCGTCTGCGGAACTAAAGTCAGGAGAAGCAGTGATAAATGCCTCAAAAGCAGCATTCGTAGGAGCGAAGACGGTCAAGTCCATTCCACTCGTCAGGTCATCAATTAACATAGCTCTGTCAAGTGCTGCTATCAATGTAGTGAAATCTTTATTGAAATAAGCGATTTCCACAACAGTGCCTAATGTACTTAACTCCAAAGGTGGAACTAAAACAGCATTGATTATATGCACAACGCCATTACTTGCAGCTATATCTGCGCTTGATACCTGTGCAGCCCCATCATTAATAGTTACAGCATCTACGGTTTTACCAATCTCTACATCATCACCTAGTGCTGTAGTAATCGTTTGACCGTCTGTCAACTGTCCGGATCTTACACCTGCTGTAGCTACTACATGATATTGTAACACACGCTTAAGTACACCTTCAGGAATATCACTTATTCTATCTTTACCTAATGTTTCTAATAGTCCCCTAAAAGCCATATTGTCAGGAGCGAACACAGTAAATGTACCTTCCCCACCAAGTAAACTTACCAGGTCGTCGAATTTCGTTAATGCTACCACAAGAGAATCCAATCCTTCCGTTTCAGGAGCGGTGGCGATGGAAACGATGTCGTCAATACGTAAAGAAGGTGGAAGAAGTACCCTGTCGATGACATGTACCACACCATTACTAGCATCAACATTGCCTGTAACAACGTTTGTATTTCCGTTCAAAGTGATATCACCTGATTCATTTACCACAGCGATAGTTTCATCGTCTTGTAATGTAGTCTCAGTTGCAGCGGTTAGATCTGTAGATCTTTTTTCTCCGTTAAGTACGTGGTATTTCAAAACGGCAGTCAATACCTCAGTATTACTTACCAATTCTGCTAACGTTCCGAATCTGCCGTCTGCAGCAATAAAGTTTTCAAAAGCTTCATTCGTAGGTGCAAAAACGGTGAAGGGTCCGTCACCCGTCAGCGTAGTCACGAGGTCTGCAGCTGTTACGGCATCCACCAAAGTACTCAAGTCATCATTATCTTGGGCGAGTTCAACAATGTTTTGAGGTTGAACGGCCAGTGAAGGAGGAATCAACACCTGATTGATCACATGAACTACTCCATTACTTACATCATTATCTGCGCCTGTCACAGATGCATTTCCATTTAATACTACACCGTTATCTACATTCACACTAATAGGCTCTCCTTGAAGAGATGTAATGTTTCCATTATTCAGATCTGCTGCAAAACTTTCTCCGTTTACTACATGATATTGTAATACAGCAGTAAGTACCGTTTCGTCATCCAATAAATCTTGTATGGTAGAATATTGACTATTTGCCGCTATAAATGCGTCAAAAGCAGCATCAGTAGGAGCAAATATGGTAAAAGGCCCAGGCCCCTGTAATGTACCCACCAAATTGGCTTCCGTAAGGGCGGTTACTAAAGTGCTTAGGTCGTCATTTGATTGGGCTAATTGTACGGCGTCTTGTAGTCCCGGTCCGTCATCGTCATCCCCACAGCTGGAAAGCGACGCTATAAGAAAAGCCATTAAGACTACGAGCAGGTACGCTTTGACTCTACTCATTAATACTACAGATGTTTGTTGCATGATTTAAATGTTTGATTATAGTTCAGTTTAGTTGGTAATGTATCTATAACTGTCTCTCATGCCGTTTGTCCTTCGGTTTTAGAGTGAGCTGTCCGATTCGTGGAGTGAATGGCAGCTTTGCTTACGGTAATGGATTTTTTACTCCGCCTTACATTAGCTAGTTTTATAAAGTCCATGATTAAAGTCAAAAATCTGTCGAAAAGTTATGACGGCCGTCGGGTAGTTAATGATGTTTCTTTCAAAGTTGACCGTGGACAAACACTGGTTCTCCTGGGAACAAGCGGTAGTGGTAAAAGCACCACATTAAAAATGATCAACCGTCTCATCGAAAAAGACCAGGGAAATGTATGGGTGAATGATCAGGACATTGATGTATCGCCTTCGCACCTGTTAAGAAGGAAAATTGGCTATGTAATACAGCAAATAGGGTTATTTCCTCATTATTCTATTGCTCAAAATATTGCGCTTGTGCCTCAGCTTTTAGGTTGGCACAAAGCCCGGATCGATGGTAGAGTGAATGAATTGCTGAACCTGGTAGGACTGGAAGATACTATAAAGCACCGTACTCCGGATCAGCTCAGCGGAGGTCAGCAACAGCGTGTGGGCCTGGCCCGGGCATTGGCGTCGGACCCTGAGATCATTTTAATGGATGAGCCCTTTGGTGCATTGGACCCTATTACGCGTGCGGAGATACAATCGGAATTTAAGCTCCTGAAAAAATCGATGCATAAGACCGTGATCATCGTCACTCATGACAGTAAGGAGGCTTTTGAACTGGCTGACAGGGTGGCGTTGATGAATAACGGGCGGATCGAACAGATCGGTACACCAAAAGAATTGCTATTTCAGCCCGCCAGTGATTTTGTTGCACAGTTTTTTGCTTCACACTATGTAGAACTTGAGTTAACAGCTATTAAAATCAATGAACTGTTGCCTTTTTTAGCTCCTGTTGAAATGGATAAAAAAGTTTCCGGTCCATTGCCGGTGGATATTTCGGTGAGTGAAGCTGCTCAACATAATCGATCCGGGGCCATCTCATTTTCCGCGGACAAGAATGACTTCATTATTCCCGAAGGGCAATTATTACCTTTGTTTTATGCTAACCTTAACCATGTGGTGCCGTGAACGAACTCCACAAGTTCATAGCATTCATTGTAACTAACCAGCAGGAGTTACGGTCACAGATAAGTGAGCACTTATGGTTGACGCTTGTTTCGCTTTCATTGGCGGTTGTGGTAGGACTGTCTCTGGGTATCTTCATCACCAAAACACCAAAAGCTTCTCGACCGGTACTGGTGTTTGTCAATGCAGTGCAAACCATTCCCAGCATAGCACTTCTGGGCTTTTTACTCCCCTTTTTTGGCATAGGAGCTGTGCCGGCCATTATTGCGTTATTTCTCTATGGATTATTGCCGATAGTTCGTAATACCTATTCAGGTATCATCAATGTTAACCCGGCCACCAAAGAGGCTGCCATTGGTATGGGCCTGGACAGGCGACAGGTACTCTTAAAAGTGGAACTGCCATTGGCCATGCCCGTGATATTTGCCGGCATACGTACGGCTTTTGTGATCAATGTGGGGGTGGCTACTTTGTGCGCCCTGATTGCTGCCGGAGGACTTGGTGAGTTCATTTTTCGTGGTCTTAGTACGAATAATACCTATATGATCCTGGCGGGAGCTATACCCGCAGGCGTCATGGCACTTTTTTTTGATTGGGCCATGGGCCTCGTTCAGAAACACATTTACCAGCTCAAAAAGCCTTTGATGATGTTGGTTTTGCTGATAGCGGCGTTCTTGATATACAAGAGTTTGGGCCAAACCTCTTCTCATCAGTGGACTGCCGGTTTTCCATCTGAATTCATCGGCCGTAATGACGGATACATTGGTATGAAGGAACAGTATGACCTGGACCTGGAGGTGAAGGAAATGGAAATAGGACTGATGTACCTGGCGCTCAAAAATGGGAAGGTTGATCTGATCAGTGGATTTTCTACCGATGGGCGCATAGAGGCATTTGGTCTTACTATCCTGGAAGATGACAAAAACTATTTCCCCCCTTATCATGCGGCCCCTTTAGTAAGAAGAGATATGATACAACGTTATCCGGATGCGGCAAAAGCACTTGCTATGTTGTCAGATAAAATTAGTGACAGTGACATGTCTGCTATGAACTTCCTGGTAGATGAAAAACAGCAGAACATTAGAGAAGTCGCAAGGGATTTTTTGAAAAACCTTGGGTTAAATACCTCTGTTGAAAGAAAAGGGCAGGCAGATATCATCATTGGCTCGAAAAGCTTCACGGAAAATTTTCTTTTGGCAGAGATGTTCAAATTGGTGATAGAAAACTATACAGGTCTGACTGTTGAACTCAAATTGGGTTTTGGAGGTACTAAACTATTGTTCGATGCTATGAACGAGGGCCATATCGACCTATACCCTGAATATACCGGTACGGGTTTGCTGGTAATCCTTCAGCCGGAAGGAGCGGTATTGCAAAAAATACTGTATGAAAAACAGGAGGTATTGGATTATGTACAACAAAAATTTCAAGAGAAATATAATATGGAATGGCTCCCTCCTTTAGGGTTTAATAATACCCATGCTATCATGATGCGCAAAAAAGAAGCGGACAGGCTGGGTATTCAAAAGATCAGTGATCTGTCTAAATGAATGTCAGAGGTCGGACGATTGTAACAAAGTTATTACACATACATCTAAAATACTGTTGCCAGCATATCCATGAATAATCTCTTTCCTTACTACTCCATAGGTCATTTCATTAATCAGCCTGAAAGCAAAACTGAGTTTGAGATCACTCGTTTTGACGAAATGGAAGAACCTGAGGTAGATGATGTTCATCGACATACCTTTTATGAGATCTTATGGGTGGATGCAGGAGTCAGTAGACAAATCATCGATTATGTCGAGTATGATTTAAGTGAAAACAGTCTTTTTTTCATTTCGCCGGGTCAGTTGCATGAGTTTGAAGAATGGCAACCATTAAGAGGAGGTACGATTATGTTTACTTCTGATTTTTATTTGTTCAATCAGCAAAACCAGGAGATGCTTTTTGAGCTAAGTTTTCTTGATAATGTATATACCAACCCTGGTTTGAAGCTGAATAGGAAGGACTACGTTGACATAAGACGTACCATAGATCTATTGATAACGGAAAATAAAAGAACAGATCGCAGCGCGCCTATCCTGCAATCCTATTTACATGTTTTATTGACCCAGATACAGCGTAGTATAAATTTACAGTATGAACAGGTGCTACCGAAAAGATACAATGTACTGTACAAACAATTCCAAACCCTTATCGACGAAAGGTTCCTGGAGAATAAGACAGCGCGTGACTATGCCGCTATGCTCAATGTTACAGGTCATCATCTGAATCATATTATAAAACAAGTGACAGGAAAAACGGCCACTGAAGTCATTCGATCACGTACCATGCTCGAAGCTAAGCGTTTGTTGACATTTACCGATTTTACCGTTTCGGAAATAGCCGCCCGGCTGGGTTTGTACGATAGCTCTTATTTCGCACGACTTTTCAAAAAAGAAACGGGCAGTGCTCCCGTTGATTTCAAACATAAGATGTCCGAAAAGTACCGAACAAGATAGGTTTTATTCTAGCGTTACAGTGTTCAGATCGCACATTTTTGTATCATAATTTTTAATTCTTAACAGAAGGTATTATGACAAGTAAAATTTGGTTTATTACAGGTATATCCAGTGGCCTGGGAAAGGCGCTGGCTGAGACGGTTATTCAGAAAGGTGATTTTGTCATTGGGACATTTCGTCAACAACGGCAGGTAGATGATTTTAATGCTAAGCATTCCGAAAAAGCACTTGGTGTTTTGCTAGACGTGAGAGATTTCGATGCGATTAAAAGTACTTTTGAAATAATAGAAAAGCGGTTTGGAAG
This sequence comes from Fulvivirga sp. M361, assembly GCF_007097395.1. Taxonomy (GTDB): domain Bacteria; phylum Bacteroidota; class Bacteroidia; order Cytophagales; family Cyclobacteriaceae; genus Fulvivirga. Next base: position 238,438 of record NZ_VKDC01000001.1, on the reverse strand, counting down.
GTTGGATGTTTTGGTTAATAATGCTGGTTTTGGCGTGGCTGGTGCTGTCGAAGAAACAAGTGAAGAGGAAGTTCGTCAAGTATTTGAAGCAAATTTTTTCGCAGCGCTGGAAGTGACAAAAGGCGCGTTACCTCTTATGAGGAGGCAGGGCTCCGGTCATATTTTACAAATTTCGTCACACGGAGGGTTCAAGGCGTTTGCCGGGTTTGGCATATACAATGCCAGTAAGTTCGCCCTGGAAGGTTTTAGCGAAGCACTGGCAGCGGAGGTATTGCCTCTGGGAATAAACCTTACGATAGTGGAGCCCGGTCCGTACAGAACCGGTTTTGCAGGTAATGCTTTTCGATTGGCCCAGGATTACATTCCGGATTATAAGGGAACAGCCGGTGTGTTCCGCGAAAAGATCAAAGCTGTAGATGGGAAGCAGGAAGGAGATCCTCAAAAAGCGGCTGAAGCGATCTTGGGAATTACTCAAACTGAAACGCCTCCGTTGAGGTTACCATTGGGAAAAGTGGCCGTTGGTACATTAATGGCAAAATTGCAAAACGTACAACACGATCTTGACCAATACAGACTACTGGCCGAAAGTGCTGTTTTCTAATAGTTTTAGGTTTTTTCAGTGTATGATGTCTTATGCACTTTGAAAGTTACTGGTGAGAAATCCTATGATTATTTAATAATCGCCCCCAACGTTCGTTAATGAACCAGTGTCTTAAGGTTGGAGCTAGATAGAATAACAATGAGAGAGACACTTTTTATGAGTATTGTGCTATTGATGGTGGTGACGGGATGTAAGCAGCGCGCTTCTACATCAAAACTTAGTAATGAGGCTATTTATGTAAAAGCATCCGTATTACCTGAATATGAAATGCCCGCCTCTGACCCCTTCAGAATATTAAATGCAAATGTAGAGGAGGAATTCCTGAATATAAGAGTACAATATCCCGGGGGATGTACAGTGCATGAATTTGAATTGCACAGGCCAAGAGTCATTTCCTCTGAGCAGGCATCGCATTTGCAATTGGTGCTCGAACATGACGCTCGCGGCGATTTATGCGAATCTTTGCCTATTCAGCAGTTACAGTTTAATATCAATGATAAGTATCGACATTTTTCATTGCAGGAAATACAGCAGATGCACATAAGTGTGATCAATGCAAGTACGGGAACAGCAATGACGGTTCAAAAATAGTCTTCATTTGCAATGCTCACGTATGGAGGATTGGGCATCTTCGGAGCCCAGTTCTACAGCGGTATTGAGGTCCAGGCAACCATCATAGTTGTTGCCCAAGCTGATCTTCGCCAGGCCACGCTGATGAAACGTTTCGGGGTCATTAGGGAAAAGTTCTATGGAATAAGAATAATCTTGAACAGCGCCTTTAAAATCCTCCAATGAAGCCTTGGCCAGAGCACGATTATCATAATACACAGGATTATAAGCATCCAGCCCTATAGCTTTTCCATAGTCTTCTAACGCACCTTCATAGTTTTTGAGGTTAAATTTAATGACACCACGCAGATTATAGGTATCCGGGTCTTCGGGGAATAATTCCACACTCTTGTCATAATCAGTGAGTGCCCCCTCAAAGTCTTCCAAAGCACTTTTGGCGAGTGCCCGGTTTTCATATTTTACAGGGTCTTCACTATCCATTTCGATGGCCTTGTTATAATCAATCAAAGCTTCTTCTACCTGCCCCAGGTTATAACGTGCCACACCCCGGAAACTGTAGGCTTCCGGGTCTTTTCCATCCAGGGAAATGCACTTGTTATAATCATCAATGGCGCTGATGTATTCTTCCAGTTCTGCTTTTATAACTGCCCGGTTAAAATATTTGTCAGCATCATCAGCATCCAATTCTATAGCTTTTGAGAAGTCAAATAAAGCTCCTTGAAGGTCTTCTACATTGTATTTTGCAAAGCCCCGGTTATTATAGGCCTCAGCCATAGTATTATTGTGCCTTACGGCCCTGTCAAAATCTTCTATTGATCCATAATCGTCCCCAAGGTTGAATTTCGCCTCACCCCGGTTATTAAGTGCATCAGCAAAAGTCGAATCCAGGTCCACAGCAAAATTATAATCGCCAATAGCGCCATAAAAATCACCAAGCTGATTCTTGGCATAACCCCTTTGATTATAGGCCATTTTGTTTTTAGGGTCCGCTTCGATCACCTGGGCAAACCATTTCACAGCTTCTTCAAATTTTTCATTTTTAATACTTTCAAGTCCTTTGTTATAAGGTCCTTCTGTAGATTGAGCAGAAACAGTAGTATAAGCCAGAGCACAAACAATGATCAAAAAATTCTTCATAGCAGCAAGTTAGCAAACATGCCAAAGATAAAACCATTTCTAATAATTACTATACGGATCATAGCTAGTGTCAAATCACGCTTGCATTGTAATCGTCATTTACAACGAACATAACGGCTAACCGATACTATGGTCGGCAATAGGCAAGGGGCAGTAGGCTATAATTTGTCCTAAAACTTTGCCCACGGCTTGTTGGTGACTGCCAGCTCCTCGAATAATACAGAATACAAGTTTATGGACCTTTTCATAGTATGTTGCTGCAAGTGCCAACTTTAAAAGCAGTAAATCGTTAGATTGGCTAAAATTTATCCCATATGAAAAAAATTACCTGTGCGTTGTGTTTGTTATCATTCATCATATTCAATTGTCAGGGCCAAAATGGTACTGAGAACACCGGAGAACCCAGAATGGATTGGGAAAAATATGATCCTCCATCTACATTGATAGTACCTGAACATCAGGTGACACGAGCCAGGTATCCATTTATAGATGTTCATAACCATCAATTCAATATGCCTAACCAGGACCTGGATGACCTGGTAGAAGAAATGGATAAGCTGAATATGGCGGTGATGGTCAACCTCAGTGGAAGAGGAAGAGGGTCTGAAGAGCACCTGAAAGGTAGCCTGGATAATGTGAATAAAACTGCACCTAACCGATTCATTGTTTTTACCAATATTGACATTCAGTCCATTAATGAAAAAGGGTGGACGGAACGAACAGTGAAACAAATCGAAAGCGATGTAAAGCTTGGCGCTAATGGCCTTAAAATATATAAAAGTCAGACCATGGCAGTAGTAAACGGTCAGCGGGTGACGATCGATGATCCGAGAATTGATCCTGTATGGGCTAAGTGCGGTGAACTGGGTATACCGGTGCTTATTCATTCTGCAGACCCCAAACCTTTCTGGTCTCCACATGACGAAAACAACGAACGCTGGCTGGAACTTAAATTGCGCTCACGTAGAAAACGGAGTGATACTGACCCCGCACCCTGGGAGACCATTATTGCAGAACAGCATGATATTTTCAAAAAGCATCCCGGTACTACATTTATCAATGCACACCTGGGTTGGTATGGCAATGATCTTGGAAAGCTGGGGGAACTAATGGACAGGTATCCTAATATGTATTCAGAAATAGGTGCCGTGATTGCTGAGTTGGGACGGCAACCGAGAATGGCAAAGAAGTTTCTAACGACCTACCAGGACCGTGTGATGTTTGGAAAAGATTACTGGAATCCTGAAGAATACCATACTTATTTTCGGGTGCTGGAAACGGCAGACGAATACTTTCCATACTATAAAAGATATCATGCTTTCTGGAAAATGTATGGATTGGACCTGGAGGATGAAGTACTAAAAAAATTATACTTTAAAAATGCACTGAAAGTCATTCCAAATATTGATGCTTCGCTGTTTGAGGGGCTCTGACATTGACTTATTGTACTTTTCGTTTTTTAGTTTTAAGAATTACACATCTTTGGCATGATTATCGACATCATTCAGATGGCCAATTAAAAAATAAAAAATATTGATCACATCAAGTAACAAAGCTATTATACCGGGCGTCTACCTACAGATGAAAAGAATTGCAAGCCTGCTTTTATTGACTGTATTATTATTCGGTTGTACTCGCCCTAAAGAAGCTCCGGTTTTTAAACGGATAGGTAACGTTAAAGTAACAGAAATAACCGGCAGCCAGGCATTATTAAATGGGGATGCCTTTTTTTACAACCCAAATGATGTCAGTATGAAACTAAAAAAGGTAAATATTGATGTCACTCTTGCAGGAAAGAAGATAGGTTCGATTGAACATAAGTTGAAAACGAAAATACAAGCCTTGTCCGAGTTCAAAGTGCCTGTAGACGCCAAATTTAATATAGGAGATGTAGGGGTACTCAATAGTATCATGAGTATGATAGGGGGTAAAAAAATGAAGGTACGCTACACCGGAAATATTAAGATGTCTGTATATGGATTCCCTATATCTGTACCTGTTGATTATGAGGATGAGATCAGGCTTAAATTTTGAGGTAGCCTGTCATTTATCAAACCATCACGCGTTTTACAAGTGCCCGACAAAGCGTATCTTTGACGCTTAAAAGTAAGTCGCTGAAAGCGATGCACAATTGTTCAATATTCTAAGCGAAAAAAATGCGTAAAAAAATAGTAGCCGGTAACTGGAAAATGAATAATACCATTGATGAAGGATTACAACTTACCTCTGAAATAGCCAGTATGGTCGTCGATGAAGTTGCCAATGATGCAATCGTTGTTTTGGCCCCTCCATATATCCATTTAACCAAAGTAAAACAACTAATAGGAACAACCAAAAACATGTATTTGTCAGCCCAAAATTGCAATGAGCAAGCTTCCGGTGCTTACACTGGGGAGATATCAGTTCCCATGTTGGTTTCTGTTGGAGCTGAATACGTTATTTTAGGGCATAGTGAACGTCGTGAGTATTTTAATGAAAACAATAAACAGCTTGCTGCTAAAGTGGATGCCTGCCTCGCAAACGGGCTAACACCGATTTTCTGTTGTGGGGAGTCATTAGAAACACGTGAAGGAGGGGATTTCATTGCCTTTGTTTGCCAGCAAATAAAAGAGAGTTTATTTCACCTTTCTAAAGAAGACTTTTCAAAAATCGTTATCGCTTATGAACCTATTTGGGCTATTGGTACCGGCATGACGGCTTCATCAGATCAGGCACAGGAAATGCATGCGGCTTTACGTGGTTATATCGCTGAACAATACGGTAATGATATTGCAGATAATACTTCCATTCTGTACGGAGGTAGCTGTAAGCCTGATAATGCCGCTGAATTATTTGCATGTTCAGATGTGGATGGAGGTTTAATTGGTGGTGCGAGCCTTAAATCACGTGATTTCGTAGATATCGTTAAGTCCTTTTAATAACATGTAACGGGAGTTAATAACTGCCGTTAGATCTTTATATGGCAGATACTAACTTTTTGGCGATCAAACTTTATTGTTCGGAAGAGATCAAAGAAATACTTATCGCTGAGTTATCAGCGATAAGTTATGACTCTATGATGGAAACCGAGGATGGGTTAGAGGCTTATATTGAAGAAGAGCTATTTGATGATGTTGAGCTTAACGCTGTGCTGGGCAAATACTCAGGATTCAAATTGTCTTATGAGGTAATGCGGGTGGCGCCAAAAAACTGGAATGAAGAGTGGGAAAAAAACTATGATCCGATTGAGGTTGAAAAAGAGATATATGTTCATGCCACTTTTCATGAAACTCGTGAAGACTTCCAGTATAATATTGCTATTAATCCCCGGATGTCATTTGGTACGGGGCACCATGCTACTACCTATTTGATGTTAAAAAATCAACTGGGAGTCGATCATACAAATAAACATGTCCTTGATGCGGGTACAGGTACCGCCATTTTAGCGATAATGGCCGAGAAACTGGGAGCTTCTGAAGTCATAGCTTATGACAATAACTCCTGGAGTACGGAAAATGCACCTGAAAATGTTTCATTGAACCATTGCCGCCATGTGAAGGTATTGGAAGGCACCATTCGTACCCTTCAGCTTGATCGTAATTTTGATATCATTCTTGCAAATATCAATAAAAATGTACTTTTAGATGAAATGAAAGAATATGTCGGCCATTTGGTCACCGGTGGTAAGTTGCTATTGAGTGGGTTTTATGAAAATGATAATGACGACCTTATCGGGAAGGCCAGTTCATGCGGTCTTGGGCTAATGACATCTACAGAAAAAAATGGTTGGTCATCTTTGATTTTCCATAAAAAGTAGATAAAAACAATCCTCTTGGAAGATATTACGTTATCACTTAAGCCTTCTAATCTTCTATTTATTGGTTTATTCACAATAATTTAAGAATTTGACAGATTGATGAGGAGTGTTCTCACATATTTTTTGCTGTTTCTTGTCATAGGAACATGCGGTATCTCACTTACTGCTCAGGGTCAAATAACGGCCGATTCATTAAAAAATCGCCTGAATGACTCCCGATCGCAGCAAACGCTTACTATCCGCGATGATTTTCTGACGGCCTGGCCACGCCTGGGCCCTGAAATACAGGATAAGGCCATGCGACAGGTAGCAGCGATCATGAATAAGAAGTATAGTACACGTGGTATTATAGATCTTTATTTCAGGTCTATTGCTGCTGCCAAGGACATAGAATTTGCCAATGACCCTACTATTACACCCTATCTGAATGTGATGCAAAAGATGATTGATAATCATGACAAAGATGAGATCCTGACATTTCTGAGGGCATCTACACAGTTTTTTGAACACCATGCACTGTACTATGCCAACGCCAGCAAACTATATGTTCAAAACGATGCATATCAATTCCAATACATTGAAGCCCCTGAAATCGAAGAAGCACCCGTAGAGGAAGAGCCGGAAGAAGAAGTATTCGAAGAAGAGGAGTCAGAACGTTTTGAAGACTGGGACGAAGAAGAACCTGATGAGGACTGGGATACTGAATGGGATGATAGCTTTCCAGACGAAGATACCGGCCCCACCCAGGAAGAATTGCTTGCCCAGGCTATTACAGGGGGTAATGTACTGCCAGTCATAGAAGGCCCTGTGATCACATTTGATGAGGCAGAACTTAATTTCGTTTCACAATATGATTCTGTTTTCCTGAAAAATACATCTGGCAGCTACCTTTTATTATCACGGCAATTTGTTGGGAAAGAAGGACGCTTCAACTGGACAATGGCTGGATTAGGAGAGGATTCTGTCTACTGTGAATTAACGGATTATAGCCTGGATGTTACCAAGTCAAAATTAAGAGCTGAAGCCGCCAGGCTAACATACATAGGTAAGTTAGAGAGTAAAATAGACGGAGTTTTCGAATATAAAAGTAGTCGTCATGATTCTACCACAGATGCCAGTTATCCCAGATTTCAATCTTACTACAGCAATATACCGGTCAAAGGTCTGGGTGAGGGGTTCATTTATCGGGGTGGGTTTTCTTTGAAAGGGGCCAAGATAAATAGTTCATCAGTATTTGGCGACGGTTCGCTGATAGAGGTACAGGATGCCACTTCAAGAAAGTTTAGGGCCAGGGCTGATATTTTTGAATTTCAGGATTCATTGGTGAGCACCAAACGGGCCCGTGTTGTTATCTATCAAGGAAATGACTCGATATATCACCCCGCTGTAAGGCTGAATTATGATTTGAATAGCAAATATTTAACACTTCAAAAGGACAAAGGCGGTTATAGAAATACACCCTACACCGCTACGTATTTTAATATTGATTTTACAGCTGATATTATCCGTTGGGACCTAAATTCCGACAGCCTGGATGCTTCTATCTTGGAAGCTCGAAAGATCGTGCCGGCCTATTTTGAATCCAGTGATCATTACAACAAGGAAGATTATCGCTCACTGGGCGATAAATTGTATGATTTTAATCCGTTGGGTATTGTTACTTATTATGCTTCCAAGAAGAGGGTAGATGAATTTTATGTGAGCGACCTGGCTAAGTTTTATAAAAAAGATGAACTCCTTCTGCGCGGAGCAATGCTCTACCTGGCTCAAAAAGGATTGATCGGATATGACTATAATAACGGTCTGGTGACGGTAAAGAAAAAAGCCAGGCATCTTTTTAATTCTAAACGAGGCAAAAAAGACTTCGATAATATCATCATTGCGTCTGTAATCGATACAAGCCCAAATGCTACCCTGAATTTTGCCGAGCGACAATTGACAGTGCGTGGCGTAGAAAGTTTTAGAGTCAGTGATTCTTTGAATGTGATCATTGAGCCTGATAGTAGTGAAATAACATTACTCCGTGATCGGGACATACGGTTTGATGGTAAAATATACGCAGGTAATTTTGAATACATTGGACGTGACTTCACCTTTAAGTATGATAGTTTCCTTATCTATCTTAATCAAATAGACTCCATTGAGTTTTTTGTAAAAGACGAGAACAGCCGTGGCAACCAGGGAAGACGAAAAGTGAAGAATGCGTTAGTTTCTTCTGACTCTATTCAGGCCAGTAGCGGGGTGACAAACAATCTTCAAAGTGGTTCTGGAACACTGTTTATCAACAAGCCAAACAATAAATCAAGCAAAAAAAAATACTTGAATTATCCCCGTTTCAATTCTGAAAAAGGCCAGGTGGCCTATTTTGATAAGAACGATGTGCTGGATGGTGTCTATGATAAATCGTTATATTTTCTTGTTCCCCCCTTCGACCTGGACAGTTTAGGGGGTTCTGATCCGGCAGCTATTGGCTTTAAAGGCACTTTTGGCTCTAGTGGAATGTTCCCGGATTTCGAGGAGACACTGCGTATCCAGCCTGATTTTTCGTTAGGCTTTCAACATGATATACCTCCGGAAGGTTATGCATTATATGAAGGAGAAGGTAGACTCTTCAATAAGTTAAGCCTGGACAGTCGCGGCCTCAGGGGCACTGGTAGGATAGACTTTCTTACCACTTCACTGGAATCGGAAGATTTTATTTTTTACCCGGATTCAGTTACCGGAAGCGGTAATTATTTTGAGATCAGAGAGGCGGAATATAATGGCGTCATCTTTCCGCAGGCGAGTTTGGCTAACTACGAAATGCTATGGTTGCCTAAAAAGGACAGCATGTATATTAAGAGTGTAGAAGATCCTTTCCAGTTTTACAACGAAACAGCTTCGTTGGATGGTACTGCCATTGTGACCAATAATGGAGTTTATGGCTCAGGGCTCCTGGCTACCAGAGGTTCACATGCTAAATCAGACAAGATCACGCTCAAAAATGATCAGTTTTATGCAAGGCATGCCGAATTTGATCTTGAATCAAGCAATCCGGAAAAACCGGCATTGCATGGAGATGACGTACGCTTGAAATTCAACCTTAACGAAAATTATGCTGTGATAAGCCCTGAAGTGGAAGGTGAAGCTGCCATCGAGTTTCCCTATGCCCAATTCAAAACGTCTATTACGGAAGCACGCTGGGACCTTGAAGAGCAAAAAATTACTATGATAAAACCGGATGATGTGCCGATTGAGAGCTCCTATTTTTATACCACCAGGAAAGACCTGGACTCACTGAGGTTTAATGCCACCAAAGCAGAATATGATATTAATTCATTGGAATTAAAGGTGAGCGGAATACCCTATATCATTGTGGCGGATGCAAAGATAACTCCCGAAAACAATGAAGTACTTATCCTGGAAAACTCTCGTATTGGTCAATTGACGAATACTACCATTATCCTGGATACCCTTTATGGATACCATCGCTTGACGGAAGGAGTTATCGACATCAAATCCAGGAATGAATTTTCAGGCTATGCTACCTATCAGTTTATCAATGCCTTAAATGATACTATTCCCATAAAAATGGAAGATTTCCATCTGGAAGATATCCCGGCTCCGGGTACCAGACGTAAAGATGTATTGGAAAAACATACTGTAGCTAACGGGTCAGTTGCAGAGACCCAGAATGTGCTGGTTTCTCCGGGGATGTACTATAAAGGAGATTTGATACTTTATGCACACCAACCGGCTATGGAGCTTTCGGGTTATGTAAAACTGGACTTAGATGAACCAGGATATAATACCTGGATCAATCATAGCAGTAGCGCTGATCAGCAAGAAGTAATGATAGATTATGATAACTCCACCACGGAAGATGGCCGTCGTCTGGAAGCGGGGCTACATTTTGCTGCAGGAGATAACAGTCTTTATCATTCTTTTATAACCGAGAAATTTACGCCTGATGATGAGGACTTTTTTACTCCTTCAGGCCTGCTTTTTTATGATGAAAAAACCAATGAGTTTGTCATTGAAGACACCGTGAAAGGAAATGGCAATGCATTCGCAGGTAAAATTTTCAGGTACAACCAGGCCACTTCTGAGCTGAGGTTTGAAGGGCCGGCCACTTTTATTGCTCCCAGTAAAGATGCGGATATTAAGGCCGCGGTCATTGGTCATGCTAATATCAATGACGTAAAATACAAGATGAATTCCCTTTTTTCTATTGATTTTAAGCCAGTACCTACCCAGGCATTTGATATCATGGCAGTGGATATTCTTGATGTGGTAAATAACCTGGGTGCTCCGGAGGGGCTGGGTGACCAAACGGAGTTGTTGTATAAACTGGCGGATATCGCAGGCGAACGTGCTGCCAGGGAATATGAACAACGCTCTTTACAAGATTATGTGCCCCTGGCGGGTTTCACTAAAGAAACTTCAACTTCCATGGTGTTTGCCAATGTAGATATGATCTGGTCCGTTGACTTTAAAGCTTTTTATAGCGAAGGTAAACTAGGGTTATCTAATCTGCAGCGCAGCGATATTAATGGGGCCTTTGATGGCTTTATGGAAGCGAAAAGGAATGAAGACGGAGGGCCTGTTTTCAACCTGTTCCTGAAGGCCTCTGCTGATTCCTGGTATTACTTCAGTTACGAAGATAGCCGACTGCTGATCTATTCGTCCAATAATTCATTTAATACCGTAATTAGCAAAAAAAGTAATGGCGCCAAAGCCAAAATAGGAGATTTGGTTTTTGCTCCCGGAGACAAAGCAGAGACCCTGAATTTTATCAATAGATTCAGGCTTCAATATTATGGTATAGAGGAACCTTATCAGTTGGACTCTGACGTAGAAGAGGAAGAAACCAAGACCGATCCTGATGCCGATGGAGAGGAGGAAACTTCAGATGATGATGGTTTTGACGACGATGACGACGGGTTCTGAATTTTAAAAAACACTCTGAATTCATTATATTTGTATTTGTTATGTAAGGAGTAAGCCATCGCTTACTTCTTTTTTTATCTTAAAACATTACTATATGGAGGTGCTTCCCGTTGCTATTTCTTTGATATTATGTTACGTACTAGGCTCGATCCCTACTGCCGTTTGGTTTGGTAAAGCGGTATTTGGTATGGATGTCAGAGAGCACGGCAGCGGTAATCCTGGTGCAACGAATGCATTCAGAGTGTTGGGGAAAAGAGCTGGAACCATTGTAATGTTGGGAGACATCATCAAAGGGCTCGCAGCCACTTCCATTGCTACACTACTGGTGCGAAGCAACGTAATTGCAGCGCCTGATCTGGTAACATATAAATTGATCTTTGGGGTGGTTGCCGTTACAGGTCACATTTTTTCCGTATTTCTCAATTTTAAAGGAGGTAAAGGTGTTGCCACACTTCTGGGTATGATGATATCCATACATTACGAAGTGGCCATAGCCTGCGTGCTGGTATTCCTCATCTCTTTGATCATTACAAAGTACGTTTCGTTATCTTCTATTATCGGAGCACTTTCGTTTCCTTTTATGTTAATGTTCATCCCAAGGTTCAAAACAGGCGAGCCTCTGCTGATCATTTTCGGACTTTTCCTATTCATAGTGATCGTATGGACGCATAACAAAAACATCAAGCGTCTTGTACATGGTGATGAAAACAAAACCTACCTGATCAAAAGTAAAAAGGACTGACTTACCACCGTGCTCGCCGGAACCCGAAGTTTTACATCATTGATTATAGATCAATTTCGTTAACAGGTCAGACAATAATTTCGATTTCTACAATAAAGCATAGGGTTCTTCTGCTATACATTACCATGTTTCAACGTTGAGAATACAGGCCATCTGATTTCTTATTTAAGAGAAACCCTTAAACGATGGGTGTACTGTACTTGTTGGAGCACCTGATGTTTTCATTGGTAAATATAATAGTGTTGCCAGGTAACCGGAGCTCCATATTATTACTTCAGCCCTTATTCAATCAAATGTTAAGACCAATTTGGCTGAGGTGTCAGGAAAGGGTTCTTTGTTATCCTTTCGGGTACATATATGACGATGGTTAGCCCTTTTATCTTTTGGGCACGCCCACTAACTCTGTTCTAATTGTTTTGACCTATTAGTTTCCCTTTCAATGCTTCCAGGTGAAGGGAAGACCTCATAATATCAGCTTTAAGGTTATTGATCATGATCTCAGCATTCAAAAGCGCATTTTGTGCATCTCTCAAGTCCAAAGAGGTCACTTTGCCGTTGTAAAACCGTTCTTCTGTACGTACATAGCTTTCCTTGAAGGTCTTGATATTTTCTTCTTTGCGCTTGAGCTGGTCTTGTAGCAGTGTTAAATTGTTCTGCTGTTTTACGGCTTCAGCCAACAGGCGGTCCTCAGATTGTTGCTTTTGAAATTGACTTATTTCCTGGTTCAACCTGGCCCCCTGTATTCTGCGGCCTGTACGATCTCCATTAAACAGGTTGTAACGCAAACCTATACCTACCGTGTAGCCTAATGTCTCAATTTCCGCCAGTTGCTGAAGGTCATTCTCCTGATTAAAATAGCCATTTGTTGGCTGCCTGGACTCCGCTATTTCTTAGCTGAATTTCCGGGTTATTGACTACAACTTCACTCTTTAAAGCGTCTATACTAAGGGGTTGTGGTGGTTGATAACTTACTGATACGCGGTATTTCATTTCAGCTTCAAGACCAATCAGAAAGTTAAGATCCCGCTTCAGGTTATTTTTAACTACCAGTATATTATCCAGGGCGGAACGGTCTTGGTTCAGGTCTGTTTTAGCCCGAAGAACGTCTAGTCCCGTGACTTTACCAAATGCAAACTGATCCTCTACTTTTTCTAAACGCTCCTGACCAATTTTCACATTTTTGTCCAGGAGCTCTTCCTGACTTTGTAGTTTGGCTATTTCAAGGAAGAGATCAGAAATGGTAATAATCGTTTGATTGATAGCGTCCACTGAAGCCTCCAAGTAATGAATAATCTGCCTGGACCACCGCTGAGTAAGTGGTTGTTGCCGCTGCACCATCACTCACGGAAACTACTGGAGGACTTTTAGCGAAAGTCCGGATCACGACGTCAGTATCATTACGTTGATAGTCAGCATTAGCAATAAGGCTAATAGTGGGTACAAGCCCGGCATTTCCCGGAAATACGTTGTTAGCGGCAATGTCCACCTGACGTTGCCGGATCTTTAACCCCTGGTTATTTTCAAGTCCTAATGCAATGGCTTCTTCGAGGGTTAGCATATCGCTAACTTGTGCTGCCGCATTGAAAATAACACCTGCACCCAATATGAATATATATATATGGTCTTTTTCATTATTTTAAAGTTGAATTAAACGGACATCTCATTCCTAAGCTCCTTCATAACTACATCCAACTCTTCAGGTTGGGCACTTTGTCTTCGAATAGTGTTATGATAGAATACTTTTATTTTATTGAGGATCAGTAGAACAGAAGGCAAAAACGCCAGTGTTAATACTGTCCCGAAAATCAATCCATAAGCAATTGCAATGGCAGTAGGCTTGATGAATTGTGAACTCACGGAATTGTTTAGCAATAGAGGGAGCAGTCCAAAAACAGTAGTGATCGTTGTCAGAACAATGGGCCTGAACCTGGAAATTGCAGCAACCCGAATACTTTCCTTTACAGACATACCGGATTTTATGTTTTCATTATACGTAGAGATCAACACTAATCCATTATTGATGAGAATTCCCCACAGGGCGATCATCCCTAGTATAGAAAAAATATTTACCGGGAGTCCGTGTACAAATGTTCCCCAGGCTACGCCTATGTAAGCAAAAGGCAATAAAGCTAAAATGGCTATCGCTTTACTTAGTGATCTGTAGTTGATTAGCAGCACGGTGACCATCAGTATCATGACGATTGTACTTGGATCCTGGCTGGAGTTTTGCGTTTTCGATGAGAGTCTTGCCTCGCCTTCCAATGTATACCATAGATTGGGAAACTCTTCTGTAATTTCTTTTAGAACCGTGGCCTCTGCATCAGCAAGTACTGCCGGAACGGATACCAGGAGGTTAGCAATATCTGCTTCAACTCTAATCTCACGAATACCATTTTGGTGATTGATTTCGGTTACATTGGTCTTTTGCCGGAACGTGGCCAGTTCTTCGATTGGGTAAGAGGCCCCGCCGGGAGTTTGTAGCCGGACTCCTTTTAGATCGTTGATTGATCTCGTATCTTCTTCATCGTATCGGATCCAAACTTTCACTTCTTCATCCTTGCGTTGTAAGCTTTGTACTTCCAAACCAAAGAAGCCCTTTCGGACCTGGTCAAACACTTGTCCTTCAGTTAACCCAAGGAATTTTGCTTTATTTGTTAATTGCATCTCCACTTCAGGCATTCCTAATTTGTCCGTATCCGTGACGTCTTTGAGGTCTTCACGTGCGGAAAGAAAGGCCCTTAACCTGTTTTTTGCCATCCTTAGTTCATCAAGGTCCCTGCCTACCAAAGCGATAGAGACTGGTTTACCAAAGATGGGTATACTGCCGTAAGCAAGATTTGTAGCTTCCGGAACAGTCCCTACTTCTTCCCTGATACGGTCAGCTATATCAAAGGATTTGATGTTTCGGGTGTCACCTTCCATCATATAAATATTAAGCTTTCCTTCGTTGCTTGAAGGACCTATTACCCGCTCTACATAGTTGATGATGCTTTTACCGTCTTCGCGCTGCTCGCTGTAGTGCTCATTTACTTTCCAAACAGCTTTTTCCATCTCAGCGAGTTTGTTATTGATCATGGATTCGTCAGTACCTAAAGGAAGTTCTAACCGGGCGCTGATCACATCCTGGTCAATATTGGGGAAGAACGTGCCTTTGATTAAACCTGAAGCCCCGGCGGTAATCGTCAGGATCATGATCACAAGTACTCCGATAATCGGGATTGCAGGACTTTTGATAGAAAAATCAATAACTTTAGTATACACTTTGTCTCGAAATATGGAGAGCGACTTGTTTGTTTTCTGTGTTAGTTTCCAGGGTTTATCATCTTTTCCAAGTGCTTTTGACCGGGCAATGTGAACAGGAAGAAAAAATAAGCTTTCCAATAAGGCTACAAATAAGGTAGCACAAACCACAAAAGAGATCTCGGTGAAGTAGTCGCCCAGTTGGCCATCCAAAAAGAAAAACAATGAGAATGCCAAAGCAGTGGTTACCAACGAAGATATAATGGATGGAACTACTTCTAATGTTCCATCAATCGCTGATTGAAGAGCGTTCTTGCCATTTTTAAAATGTTGATAGATATTTTCGGCCACCACTACTCCGTCATCCACCAAAATTCCTAATACCACAATGGTTCCAAAAAGGGAGACTTGATTTAAAGTCAGATCATAAAAGTTGGAAATGATGAACATACCGAGTAATGCCACAGGGATCTTAAAGGCAACCCAAAAAGCAATTCTCGGATGTAAAAATAACCCCAGTACCACCAGGACAAGGAAGACACCTTGCCATGCGTTATTTTTCAACCGGTCAATAGTTTCGACCAGGGAAATAGTTTTGTCCTCGATGATTACAGCCTGGATCGAAGCATTGTTTTGATTGAATTTTTCGGCATAGTCAGCCACAATTTTGGCATTCTGTAAGATATCTTCTTTGCTCCGACTGAAAATTTTAAGGATTACCGAGGGCTTTCCATTCACGTAGGTGCGTTCCGGTTTGTCAGCAAAGATGTTTTCCACTTCAGCTACATCATTTAGGCGAATAATTTTTCCATCTGGTGTGGCTTTTATGACAGTACTCAGTAGTCCTTTTGCATAGTAGGATCGGTTGTCGAGCCTGATGAGGATTTTTTGGGAGCCTGTTTCCAATTCACCACCAGAGGCTTTCAAATTGGCAGATTGTATGGCTCTGCTGACTTCATCAAACGTCAGTTCATAAGCTCTCAGATCTTTTTCTCTTAGCCTGACTTCAATTTCTTCCTCCGGAAATCCGTTAATGAAGATCTGTGATAAATTCGGTGAGGCCAATAGATCATCTTTAATGTATTTTGCATGGTCTTTTAAACTACTTAGGCTTACGTCGCCCATAAGGCCTAACGTCATCGTGTAGTTAAGGATCTCTTCTTTCATGATCACCGGAGTGTCCATGCCTTTTGGGAAGGTAGTGATCCGGTCGACTGCATTATTTATATCTTGAAGAACCTCGCTCGGGTCTGCATTTTCCAGCATCTCTACCCGGATATCTGCGAAACTTTCTTTGGAAACGGAGGTAACGCGGTCGATTCCCTTGAGACCCTCCAGGTTATCTTCAATTTTATTTACCACTTCTTCTTCAATCTCTTGTGGAGAAGCCCCCCGATATACTATACTGATGGTGATAAAATTTTCAGGTTCAGGGGGCAAGAAGTTTGATCTGATCTTAGATAACGTCATTAACCCTACCAGGATGATCAGTCCAACGAATATATCTACGGTCCTTGGCTTTTGCGCCAGGAAACTAATTATCTTTTTCATGATATTACATTGAGAGTTTCAGGCCTTCCACAGGCACACTGAATTGATTAGCAATAAGCAAGTCCTGGTTTGAAAGCCCACGAACGAGGATAGAGTCCTGCATGAACTCCACCAGTTCTACTGGCTTTCCTATGATCACACCGTCCTTGAGTAACAGCACCTTGTCATCTCTGGTCAGTATAGAAGATGGAATAGTGAATACATTCCCGTAAGATATTCCCATAAATACACCTTCCAGGTACATGCCTGCTTTGAGGTTGGGGCCTTTGATATCGAAATAGATAGGTATGTTCTGTGTTTTGGTGTCAACTATTTCATTTATTCGGATTACTGTCCCTATCCAATCTCCTTCGATTTCGTTGCTTTGGAATTTAATTTGGTCCCCAACCTTCAGTTTAGACACTACTTCAATGCTGGCTGCTGCTTCCAGTTCGAAATGCTGATTGTTTATGATCGTACCTACCATTTGTCCCGGAGACACCAAACTTCCTTTGTCTGCCAGGGCTTCAGTTACCAGCCCGTTGTAGGGAGCTACAATGGTATACTTAGCTAATCGCTCTTCTTGTGCTTTAATGGTGTAGAAGGTGCTGTAGACCCTATTAGAGGTGACAAAATACTTTTCCCGTCAGATTTTGTAGTGGGTAGAGCGGCAAGTAACTGACCATTTTCATAGCTCTGAATGTAATTCAGCCAGTTCTGATAGTTATCAGGGTAATCTGCCTTTAAATCTGGCATCATTCCGGTCAAAATATTAAGAAAGGCACTTCTTTGTGACTCTAATTGAAGAGTAAATTCCTGTGAGTCAAGTTGAAGTAATGGCTCACCTGCACGAAACTGGAGGCCGGCTTTAAGTTTAAACCCTTCATTTAATACCTTACCCTGGACCTCTGAAAAAACGTGTGTAGTATTTTTCGGTGCCACTCGTCCACTAATGGACCAGGCGAGTGATTGATTAGAGTTTTTAACCCGGATTAACTCCAGATCTTTTCTGGATAATGTAAATGTACCTGTAACATTAGCTGGTTTCTCCCCTTGCGCGGCTTGTTTATCTTTTATTGCATTAACTGCTCCTTCGGGTTCTTCTTTCTTTACCTGGTAAGATATCAGCCCCATGCTTACAATTACGCCTATCATCAGAAGGATTATCGTTTTTGTCTTTTGCTTCATTGTTTTCATTCTGTTTAATTATTGACTGCTGGTCATTTTCTATTCGTAAAATTTATTGTCTTGCTTTTTGGTCCCATAAAACGGTTTGTATACGGTCAGCTTGTGAAGTTTTCCATTCAATATGACATCGTTGATTTTTTCATATTTCTGTTTCAGTTCAAGCTTTTTCAACCGCATAAAATAAGATTCACTCATTAAGAAGTCGGTCTGAAGTTTATGACAAATACTGAGTATGCGGGAGGTCGTATTCACAACATCTCCATGAAAAGCAGTATGAATTACTTTTTGTCCAATTTCAGACTGCGTGACCGTTCCACCGTGGAGAGCGCTTTTGAATGTAGGCATTACATTATATCGAACGAGAAAGTAGTTCATTTTTTTTGATAACCTTTCTTTAAATGAATGGAAGAGACGTATGGCCTCTCTACATCTGTACAGGTCATTATAATCCCAATACAGCACAGCCTCATCGCCTACATACTGATAAATGTCAATTCCGTCTTTTTCAGCCACAGCCTTATCCAGTAGATTAAAGCAATCTCTTAGCAAGGCGCTATAGTCATCGCTTGTCAGTTTCTCAGCAATACCGGTTGAATCATTCAGGTCTAAAAACATAAAACCCATTTCGACCTGGCGTGGCGGGTAGATCCATTTAAAAAAATAGTTGAAAACTTTTCGTATGCCCCCTAAGCGAAGGTTGAGATTGAGAACAGATATGATCACGATAACCAGCATCATGTGATAAATTGATATTGACAGGAATCCTGATGTACCTATGTAGCTAAATGCATTTTGAAAATGAAACCCGCTGATGCTGCCGCAGAAGAGAAATATCATTCCAATGAAAAAGAGTATTCCGAACAGACATTTGAAGAGGAACTCCGTGGTTCCGGAATTTAATCCGGATGTGGAGGTTGAGATAGCTAAAAACTGCTTGTTAAGTACTATTAGGCTCCCCATGGTGGAAACGACTGCCAGATTTGCGCTAACCCATACAATATAAAAAGTGATCTCTTTGTGTGACCACCTTATCGCATCTCCATCACTTCCCAGGTACCAGAAGCAAAAGTACAGGTCCATGCCTATGAGGTAAATGGATAGAATAGAAACGTATGTAGGTAGCAATTTCATTAGTGACTATTAGTCATTTATTGTTAAAATTTTTTACTTTTTAATTCCTTCTGTAATCATGTCCGCAAAAACATCCAGCATATGCTCTGTATTTATTTCATGGTGGTTTTTAAGTAGTTTTTTTTTGGTTTCTACGAATTGAACCACTCCAACTGTGCATGCCCAGATAATATAAGTAATCATCTGGGGCTGTAGTGACGGCTTAATTTCACCTTTTTCATGTCCCTTTATCAATACCTTATTGACCATTTGAGTGATATCGTCACTTAATTTTAGATAATCCACTACAGCTATATTAAAATCAGGCCGCTCCATGTAAGAGATCAGATCGAAGTATTGCGGGTACATTTTATAATAGGTGTAAGTAGTTTTACAAATTGCTTTAACTTGTGCTATACTGCTACTATGTTGCTCAATAGCGGTATTAAAATGCTGATATAATAGCGCTAAAGCCTTGTAACCGAGTTCAGCGAGCATTCCGTCTTTATCGTGATAGTAATTATATACCGTTCCTTTGGCGATTTTAGCTTTACCAATGACCTGGTCTACAGTAAATCGTTCAATGCCTACCTCAAGTAATACCAAATCAGCTGCTGCTATAATTTGGTTTTTTCTAAATTCCGGTGTTGCTCGCTTTCTTACCATTTAAATGACTATTGGTCATTAATTAGAACTATAAACCCGTAGAGTTTCTGATTGTTTAAAAAAATGAAAAATTTTCTATTCAAAGATTACATAAAGTTGGTTAAAGATAAAATAACCTCGTAATGCTGAAGTAGATGAAGACTGAAAAATACTCAGTTCCACAAAAGGCTTTTCAATATTGTATGAGGAATGCCTCTCTTAATTTATGTAAATAGCAATAGTTAGCTTTTGATCCGGTTTACGTGAAAATACATCCACCCGCTATATTCACCACTTATCCTCGGTAGCTTTTATGTTATGTAATAGTAAAATGCATAAGATATAGATCTCGTAATACTTACTGAATCGGTCAGAGCCTATCTTTTCAATCACTTAAACTACTATTATGCAATTCAAACCATTACTTATGATGATGTCATTGGTAACCGGAGGTATTTTAAGCCTTCAGCAAGCCGTGGCACAAGGTGTAACACTTCCGCGTACCAGCGGAGCTGCTGAGGTATCTCAGACTATCGGGATCACTAAGGTGACCGTCAATTATTCCAGGCCTAGTGTGGTAAGCCCTCAGGGTCAGGATAGAACAGGTAACATTTGGGGACAGGTGGTACCTTATGGGTTTACTAACCTTGGTTTTGGTACCTCAAAATCAGCGCCCTGGCGTGGCGGAGCTAATGAAAATACGGTAATTACCTTTTCCCATGATGTGAAAATAGAAGGTAAAGACCTGCAAGCCGGCACGTATGGACTTCATTATGGAGTATTTGAAGACGGGAAAGCCACGGTGATATTCTCTAAAAGTACTCAGGCCTGGGGAAGCTATTTCTATAAGGAAAGTGATGATGCGCTCAGAGTAGATGTTCAAAGCACTGAAATACCCCAAACAAATGTATTGACATATCATTTTCCTGAAGTTTCTACAAGTAAAGCAACACTTGCCCTGGACTGGGAGAAAAAGAGAATACCTTTTACCATCGAAGTAAATACTCCTGAACTGGTATATCAAAATATAAAACATGAATTGGAAAGCAGTCCGGGCTTTCAGCTTAACAGTTGGACATCTGCTGCTAACTACTTGATTCAGAATAATATTCACCTTGACGACGCTCTTACCTGGGCCAACGCGGCTATAGAAGGACAGTTTTTTAGTCAGAGAAACTTTCAGACCTTATCTACCAAGGCGTCTGTGCTGAACGCTATGGGTAAGGAAGCAGAGGCGCTTACCATTATGGAAGAGGCTTTGGAAGATCCTGCAGCTACTGTCAATGATTATTACGGATACGGACGGAGCCTGATTGCGGCAGATAAAGATGCTAAAGCCCTTGAAATTTTTAAAAAGGCAAGCAAGAAATGGCCTGAACACTGGTTGGCCCCACATGGATTAGCGAGAGGATACTCTGCCATGGGCGAATATCAGAAAGCACTGAAGTACGAAAAAACAGCACTGGAAAAGGCCCCTGACGGAAGTAAAACATTCCTGGAAGGGTATGTGAAATCTCTTACAGAGGGAAAAGACTTTAATTAGGACGTAGTAATATACATCGAATAATGGGCCCTTAACCAGTTGTGAGGGCTCATTATTGAAATGTCACAGC
Source organism: Fulvivirga sp. M361 (assembly GCF_007097395.1). Classification (GTDB taxonomy): domain Bacteria; phylum Bacteroidota; class Bacteroidia; order Cytophagales; family Cyclobacteriaceae; genus Fulvivirga. The sequence goes on along the minus strand of NZ_VKDC01000001.1, from coordinate 217,337 downwards.
GTTTATTGATTAGACTGGACGAGTAATGATTCTTTATACACCATCTCAAGCAGGTCTTCTACATATTCGCGGGTATTAGACAGCCTTGGTACCTTGTTTTGACCTCCCAGTTTCCCTCTTTTTTTCATCCACCGGTAGAATGTACCTTCTCTTACCGCATGAATTACAGGAGATTTCAGGGCTATATCCATATACCTTTTGGCGTCATAATCTGAGTTGATCTCACGTAACTTCTGGTCCAATGACATTTTGAACGTGTCCAGGTCAGTAGGAGCGTGCTTAAATTCCACGATCCATTCGTGACCCCCTGAGTTGCTTTCATTGAAGTAGATAGGTGCTGCCGTAAAGTTGTCAATTATGGCTCCGGTACGGTCACAGGCTTCGGTGATAGCGTGTTCTGCATTTTCAATGATCAACTCTTCGCCAAAAGCATTGATAAAGTGTTTGGTGCGACCACTGATCCTGATCCTGTAAGGACTAGTAGAAGTAAATTTGACAGTATCACCAATACTATAGCGCCATAATCCGGAATTGGTGGAAATCAGCATGGCATAATTCTCCCCTATCTTTACCTCTGAAAGTCCGATGGTTTGTGGGTGTTCGTTGCCAATTTCATCAAAAGGTATGAACTCATAGTATATGCCATAGTCCAGCATTAATAAAAGCTCATCACTATCTCGTTGATCCTGGATACCGAAAAACCCTTCGGAAGCATTGTATGTTTCACAATACTGCATCTTGTCTGATGGTATCAGTTTTTCAAATAGCTTGCGGTAGGGAGTAAAAGCTACTGCTCCATGAAAGAATACCTCAAGGTTTGGCCATACGTCCATTAAGTTATCGGTGGACTTTATCTCCATTATTTTCTGGAGTAGAAGTATGGTCCATGTAGGTACTCCGGAAAGGTTGCTTACGTTTTGTTCGGCAGTGATCCGGGCCATTTTTTCAATTTTCTCTTCCCACCGGTCCATCAGGGCTACTTCCAGGCTGGGTGTACGGATAACCTGTGCCCAAAGGGGTAGGTTTTGCATGATTACGGCAGATACATCACCATAATATGAACTACCCTTAGGGTCGTACTCATTGATCTGGTGACTTCCCCCTATGGCTAGTCCTTTACCGGCGAACATGCGTGAGTCAGGATGACTATTCACATAAATGGAGATCAGGTCCTTTCCACCTTTAAAGTGACAATCTTCCAGGGCTTCAGTGGAAACCGGAATAAACTTGCTACGGGCATTCGTAGTTCCCGATGATTTAGCGAACCAGGTGATCTCAGTGGGCCACAGGACATTTTGCTCGCCTTTCATTATCCTGTCTATATAAGGGAAAAGCTGCTCATACGACTGTACCGGAACGTTGTTCTTGAAGTTGTCATAGGACCGTACAGACTCAAAACCGAATTTCTTACCAAACTCGGTGTTTTTGGCTTTTCGTATTAATTCATGGAGTATATCCTCCTGTACCTCATGTGGATATTTTATGAAGAGCTCGATATCATGTATCCGCTTCTTCATGACCCAGGTTAGTATTGAATTTAGGATGTCCAGAAGTAGTAGGTGCGTTTATTGTCTTGTTAAAGTAACGAATGAATGAACATACTAATAAATAAAACGCATTAAAAATAGATTATTTATTATGCATGTTGTGAAACGGGTTATTTAGATCTTACGTTTTAGCTCAAAATGCTGACCCAGGTAAACCCTACGTACCTGTTCATCGGCAGCCAGTTCTTCTGCTGATCCGGCCTTTAGGAGTTTTCCTTCAAACATAAGGTAAGCCCTGTCGGTGATTGATAAGGTTTCATTTACGTTATGGTCTGTGATCAGGATACCAATATTTTTGTCTTTTAACTGGGCTACGATGCTCTGAATTTCTTCCACCGCTATAGGGTCTACACCTGCAAAGGGTTCATCTAATAATACAAAACTGGGGTCGACTGCCAGTGCCCTGGCAATTTCTGTTCTTCTGCGTTCACCTCCCGAGAGCACTATGCCCAGGTTTTTACGTACGTGCGTAAGGCTGAACTCCTCCAGCAAAGCTTCTGTTTTCTCCTTTTGGTCTTTTTTAGGAATATTGCGCATTTCTAACACCGCACGAATATTTTCTTCCACGCTAAGCTTTCTAAACACCGATGCTTCTTGTGCCAGGTAGCCAATTCCTCTTTTAGCCCTGCGATACATAGGTAAGCTCGTAATATTCTCATCATCCAGGAAAATCTCGCCTTCATTCGGCTTGATCAGTCCTACTATCATGTAAAATGTAGTGGTTTTGCCGGCTCCGTTAGGTCCTAATAACCCAACAATTTCCCCTTGTCTGACCGTAACGGATACGTCGTTTACTACTGTTCTTTTTTTATATTTCTTTACTAAGTTGTCTGCCTTAAGAATCATGTTGTTAAAAATTACTGATCAAAACGTAGATCTTTGACGTTCAGTTGTATCGATTTTAATCCCTTATATTCATTTTCTTCTACCGTATAGGCCAGCCGGAACGGTTTCCCACTGCATAGCAAATCATACCTGGTGGCCTGTTTGAATGCGATAGCTTCCCACTTTTTTACGCCACCTTTTCTCTTTACCGTGAATTTCAGGTGTTCTTCTTTAAGTATTCTCACTGATCCGACGATCTCGCAATTAGTGCTAGCAAAAACCGGGCGAAGATTTTCAGGGCCGAATGGAGCCATTCTTTCCAGTACTTTTAGAAACTTATCTGTGATGTGGTCCGGGTCCAGTGTGCAGTCAATGTCTATCCGGGGAATAAGCTGTTCGTCAGTAATGGTACGGGAGACCTCTTCCTCAAACCGTTGCTGAAATTCAGCTATTTTGTCAATCTCAAGCGTGAGCCCTGCCGCATATTTGTGGCCACCGTATTGCTCAAGTACCTCGCTGCACGATGAGATGGCATTGTATACATCAAAACCAGGTACAGACCGTGCAGACCCTGTCGCCTTGTTATTAGATGCAGTCAAAATAATGGTGGGGCGATGGTACTTTTCGATACAACGGGACGCCACAATGCCAATAACCCCTTTATGCCAGTCTTCTTTGTATAACACCGTACTTTTTGATAGCCGTAGTTCATCGTTTTGTTCAATCATGGCCAGCGCTTCCTGCGTGATTCCGGCGTCAAAATCTTTTCTAGTATTATTTTTGATGTTAAGCTTGGAAGCTAATTGACCCGCCTCTTCTATAGAATCTGCCAGTAGCAGGTTTACTGCCATTTTAGCATGAGAGATGCGTCCCGCGGCATTAATGCGAGGGGCCAGCCCGAATACAATACCCGTAACGGTAATGCCCCGGTGGATGCCGGCCAGGTCCATGAGTGCCTTGAGCCCGGGTCTTGGTTCAGCATTCAGTCTCTTAAGCCCGTAGTATGCAAGCACCCTATTCTCACCGCTAACCGGCACAATATCTGAGGCAATACTCACGGCTACCAGGTCAAGGAAGTCCAGGGGGTCAATATCGAGCTCGGGTTTCTGGTCCAGCAAGGCTTGCATAAGTTTGAAGCCTATACCACAACCGGATAGTTCTTTAAAAGGATAAGAGCAATCCTCTCTTTTGGGATCCAGGATAGCCACAGCAGGAGGTAAAATGTCTCCGGGTCTGTGGTGATCACAGATAATGAGATCTATACCCTTGTCTTTAGCATATGTGGTAAGTTCTACTGACTTTATACCGCAATCCAGAGCTATGATCAATGCAACGTTATTTTCATATGCCCAGTCTATGCCTTGTTGCGAGATCCCATATCCCTCGCTGTATCGGTCAGGTATGTAAAAATCACATGAAGTATAAAATGAATTGAGAAAGCCAAAAAATAACGCCACAGAAGTGGTACCATCTACATCATAATCACCATAGATCAGAACCTTCTCCTGTTTTTCTATCGCATCCCATATCCTGTGTACTGCCCGGTCCATGTCCTTCATCAGGAAAGGGTCATGCAGTTGATCCAGGGAAGGGTTAAAGAAAGTTTTAGCCTCATTAAACGTGGTAATGTTGCGCTGACAAAGTATAGTCGCCAGCGGAGCAGATGTATTAATGGCTTTTGATAATTGGCTTATGAGCTCCGGGTCAGGGGTAGGTTCAAATGCCCAACGCTTCTCAATCATAGTAGCATAAGTGGTATTAAAAAATAAAAGCAGCACAAAAGTACTGCTTTTAAAAACCGTTTATAATGAGGTGGTTATTCGGAATCAACTGTTTCTTCCGCGGTGACCCCTTCCAAAACATCTTTGATGGGCACACGTGTACCATCTTTGTAAGGTACGATCCAGGCGTCCTTCACACCCATCTCCCTTAAATACTTTTTAAAGGTATCTGCTTCCCAGTAGTCCCTGAATTGCCCGAGTGTAATTTTTTGAAGATCGCCACTATCTTCTCCTCCAAAGTTTTCATTGTTCTCAAAGTATTTGGAAAGATCTTTATTCCTGAATGCCCCTATCTGAACCTTGAATACAACTCCGTCTATCATAGGCCCTGAAGATGGAGCGGAAGGAGTAGAAGGCGCTGCTTTTGCATCTCTTAATTGCTTTCTGGCAGTAGACAGGTCGCTCCTAAGCTTGGCCAGGTCATCTTGCAGCTCACTAACCTTAGCGTCTTTATCATTCATCCGAGATTTTAATTGAGTGCTCTCAGCTCTAAGACTACTTACCTGGCCCTGCAATGCTTCACTTTCTTCGATCAGAGTTTTCAAGGACTCTGGATTTTTAGCGTATTCTTTGGCTTTCTTTTTCCACTCTTTCTTTTCCTGCTTTGACAGTTGCCCGTAAGAATTAAACGAGAATAAAGCCACTAAAAGAATACTCAATACCGGAGTTAATTTTTTCATTATTGTATTATTAAAGAATATAAATTGCTGAAATATAGTTAATATAATCAAATAAATGAAAAGATTAGCTTTTTAAGCTACCTACCATATCTCCGGGTACTACCCATTTTTCAAACTGGCTTTCAGTCAAAAAACCTGATTTTAAAGTTTCTTCTTTGAGCGTGGTACCATTTTCATGCGCTGCCTTGGCGATCTTAGCCGCTTTTTCGTAGCCTATATGCGGATTAAGGGCTGTTACCAGCATTAAGCTTTTGTTCAGGTTGGCTTCCAGGTTGTTGTGGTTTGGTTCGATGCCTATAGCGCAATGGTCGTTGAAAGAAACACATGCATCACCTATCAAACGAGCGGACTGCAGGAAGTTATATGCCATTACAGGCTTAAATACATTGAGTTCATAGTGCCCCTGGGCACCTCCCACCGTGATGGATACGTCATTACCCATAACCTGAGCACAAACCATGGTAAGCGCTTCGCATTGTGTAGGATTCACCTTGCCGGGCATAATAGATGAGCCTGGTTCGTTAGCCGGGATATTGATTTCACCAATGCCTGCTCTGGGTCCTGAAGCAAGTAAACGGATGTCATTGCCTATTTTGTTGAGCGAAACAGCGAGTTGTTTAAGGGCGCCATGCGATTCTACTATGGCATCATGAGCTGCCAGGGCTTCGAATTTGTTTTCAGCACTTTTAAATGGAAGTTTACTGAATTCTGCAATCTTTTGAGCTACCAGCTCTGAATAACCCTCAGGTGTGTTGATGCCTGTACCTACTGCTGTACCACCAAGGGCAAGTTCACTTAAATGGTCCAGCGTGTTTTTCAATGCCTTTAATCCATGATCCAGCTGTGAAACATATCCTGAAAATTCCTGACCTAATGTGAGAGGTGTGGCGTCCATGAGGTGTGTGCGGCCTATCTTCACTACATTCATGAAAGCCTTAGACTTTGCCTTCAGTGTATCTCTTAATTTTTCGACACCCGGGATGGTCGTTTCTAAAACCATTTTATAGCAGGCGATGTGCATGCCGGTGGGATAGGTATCATTAGAAGACTGCGATTTGTTAACATCGTCATTAGGGTGGATCAGACATTTCCCTTCGCCCAGTACATTGCCTTCCAGTACGTGTGATCGGTTTGATACTACTTCATTGACATTCATATTGGATTGTGTACCAGAACCTGTTTGCCATACCACTAATGGGAACTGATCATCTAGTTTACCATCAAGGATCTCATCACAAACCTGCGAAATAAGATCTCTTTTTTCTTCTGAAAGTACCCCCAGCTCACAGTTGGTGTGGGCGGCGGCCTTTTTAAGGTAAGCAAAGCCATAAACTACTTCCAGCGGCATGCTGGCAGCTTCACCTATTTTGAAGTTATTTCTTGATCTTTCTGTTTGCGCACCCCAGTATTTGTCTGCTGGTACGTGCACCTCACCCATGGTATCTTTTTCTATTCTGTAATCCATTTTTAATTGGCTTTTAATGCGTGTTTTTTTGCAGCGCAAAGTTAAAAAATAGATTGCTGTTTATGTCGTATTTACCAGAGATTAGCACTGGAATTATGCGTAAAAAAGAGCTTAGGTAGAAGCTTAGGGACAAGGGGAGTTTTTCAGGAGTTTTAGCGAACTTTAAATTGAGTAAATAACTACAAAGGAGTCAGTTATGGGAGCAATTACATTGGTGAATGAAAGTCATTCATAATGTTTTTTGACTCCTTCGTAGTTAAGATCTTAATGGCCGTTCATAAAATGGAGACTTGTGTATAGTTTAAGTCTGTATTCAAGATCATTTTATTCAGAAAATCACTTCACAAACCGAATGATGGGGCCGTCTGATTCAGGGGAATCAGAAAGTACCAACACACCTGATTCAAACCTTAGATCGTAGGTCATCTTGTTCACTGTAAGCTTTCCGGTATTGGTTACATAATCAAAGTTACCGTCAGTGGTAATTGGCAATGGACTGTTCTCAGGCAACGCTATGTTGATAGCCACTTTCACTGTGCCGTCAGGCAGGAATTCCCAAACGATCTGATCTCTGCTAAAGCTTTCCTGGCTGAGTAAGCAACATTCATGACTGAGCATATGCCACTTTCCCTGAAGGTTTTCGGTAGTTACATTATCCCAGATCACAAGCTCGCCGGTAGCCTGTTCGAAAAAGTCCGGGCAAGTATTTATACCGGCAATACCTCCGAATTCGCAGATCTTTTCTTTTTGGTAATTATATACCGTTTGTAAGCCGTCCTCGCATTGGTAGCACAGGTCGACCAGGAAAACACATTCTTCATTGTATTGGTATTGTGTAATGCGCGTTCCTGCCGGTTGCGTGGAAGCCAGTAACTGACCTTGTAGTTCGTTTAACCAACTCACATTTTCCATAGGATTTCGGGTGGTACAGGCGCTGGCGATAAATCCCAGATCGGTGGCTTTATCCAGGTCATCGGCAAAAATTCTTACGTAAATACGTTTGCCGCTATGACAGGAGCAGGCAGCACAGAATGCTTTGCCATCTGCATAGTCTACAAAGTTGATGCTGAAGACATCAATATTGCGTTCGGCCAGGTAATCAGCCAGTGCTTCGGCAGTGCCTTTATCCGACCCTATTCCTTTATCGGTATTCCAGGGATCGGCACATTGTGTCTGGTCCCAGAAAACTTCTACCGTATTATCATTGGGTAGCTTTTGGATATTTACGCGTTGAGGACCGTTCTGATTTAATCCGCAAGCTTCTCGTTCTGAAAGTATGTTAAACGTCGATACTATGAATAATCCATCGTTCTCAAAAATTTCAGGAAGGTTCGTCGGTTTGTAGGATACCGAATCCATAGCAAGAAGCCAACCACAGCCATCGGCAGCTATCGCTCCCGAATAGTGTACCATGGCCAGGGCAGACCGGGTCAGTTTGGTTGACCCCGCATCGTCGTCGTCACATGAAAAGGCTATCAGAGCCAAAACATATAAAAAGGTCTTTTTCATTTGTTTTTTGTTAAATACCATATCCTATTGACACTTTATTTAACCCGGAAGTTGGAAAACGTCGGAGAAGGGAAGAACAACTTAGTAAGATGCTAACTTGGAGACTATGCTATTTGGAATGTATTACGGGAAAGGTAGTTATCTGCCGCTCCGTAGCAGGTAAAGTAAAGCTACTCCACCGATCATGAGTCCAAGAAATTCTCTTGTGGTTTCTACGTAAGGACGGTCATGGGTCATTTCTCCAAACAGCGCTTCCTTGTCAGGAGAATATAAATAAGTAATGAACCCGGGAAGATGCCAGAGTGCTGCCCCCAAAACCAGTAACATAATACCGGCAACTATTTCTTTTCGGTATTTGCCCAGAGCACTTAACAAAAATGCTATGGCTATGCTACCATAGATGGCTATCCAACCATATGGGTCCGGATCATTGTACTGTAAGGCGGCAAAGGATAGGAATAGTAAGAATAATATCACCTGTATGATCTTGTGTATCATAAAAACAGTGTTTCCCGGGCTTTACATACATTCAATGAACTGCAAATAACGGTTTAATTTTATCATCGTGAATCTCCTGACCTGAAATTTTTCGTCATTCCCCGATGTCGGTCCGGTGTTTACCGATAACCTGTAACGAATCATGTTGATCTGCAGTAAAATTGAATAACAAAAACACAAAATATCATGGGAGAAAATCATACAAGCGACAAAAGGATCTGGTTAGGAGGTTTATTCATACTGATAGGGTCTGTATGGTTGTTGGATAACCTGGACATTATTCCATACTACTATTCACGTTACCTCTTTAACTGGAAAACCTTTCTGATCGCGCTGGGTACTTACTTTATTTTTGGACGGAAGAAACCGGAGCCGGGTATCATTATGATCGCTATTGGCGGGGTCTTTCTGCTGGAAGAATTCTATTATTTTGATTTCCGGGATATCTTACGGGTCTTCTGGCCGGTTGTTATCATCGTTATTGGTGTTTCGCTGATATTAAGACGTAATAAGAAGTCTAAATGGGATGCTGAAAAAAAAAATGACCTGGACTACATAGATGACTTTGCGATCTTCGGAGGGAGAGAACGAGTGGTCGATTCGCAAAACTTCAAAGGAGGTAAGATAACGGCCTTATTTGGAGGGTCGGAGATAAGCCTCACCAATGCCCAGCTTGCAGAAGGCGTTAATGAACTGGACGTATTCGTAATGTTCGGGGGAACTGAAATTCGTGTGCCGGCAGATTGGTCCGTGCGTGTAGAAGTGTTTTCCATCCTGGGAGGATTTACCGATAAACGTAAATCAAGTGTTCAGGTGGTGCCCAACCCTGACAAAGTATTAATAGTAAAAGGTTTCGTAATGTTTGGTGGAGGTGAAGTTAAATTTAGCCGATAAGTGAAGCATCCTTTCTCCGGTAAAATATTATTCATCTACCTGACAGTGTGGGCAGCGATCATAGCTGCTTACACTGCTTTTTTGTATATAGGTTTCGATTTTAATCTCATGGTATCCCTTACCGACAGCGCAGTGCATAACATTCCGCTCATTGGCCTGGGGTTAGGCTTTTGGTATATCGTGCAATACCTGTCGCCTAAAGATGATGGTGGAATTACTACACTGATCCTCAATCTCAGTCTGGCAGTGTTGATTTCTGTCGCTCTCTTCAGCTATGGTAGCTACGGTCTTCTGGACAATATTTTGACGAAAGGGGTGGAATATCATGAGTTTCTCTTGAACACACTCCCCTGGCGCATATTAATAGGCTCCTTGATACTGGCTGTGATCGTTATGATCTATTACCTGCTTAAATACAATCAAAACCTACGACAAAAGGAAGCGGAAGAACTGGAGCTGCAATCACTTTTGAAGCAGTCTGAGCTTGACATGCTTAAATTTCAGATCAATCCACATTTTATATTCAACAGTTTGAATTCTATAAGCTCATTAACGATCACGGAGCCGGAAAAAGCACGTGAAATGGTCATTAAGTTATCCGAATTTTTACGGTCATCATTAGGTAAAAATAATGAGGAGTTACTTACAGTTAGCCAGGAGTTGGAACGTATGGAGTTATACCTGGATATTGAAAAAGTAAGGTTTGGAGAACGACTCGAGATATCTACTGATATAGACGATAAGTGCATGCAGATGACGTTACCCAATATGATCTTGCAACCTTTATATGAAAATGCCATTAAATATGGGGTGTATGAACAACTGGATGGTGTCTCCATGAGGATAGAATGCCATTGTGGTTCCGGTAATTTGCATGTGAGTGTGATCAATAATTATGATTGCAGGGCCATACCTCAAAAGGGAAAAGGTATCGGGCTGAAAAATGTGCGGAACAGACTGGAATTGATTTACGGAATACCTGACCTGGTGACAATAGAAAAGGATAAAACAAATTTTGCTGTGCATCTGTTGATCCCTCAAAATGAATATCTCATGGATGCTTCGGATAATGTTTCGTAGTTTATAGCTCATTTTATGATCAAAGTTTTAATTATCGACGATGAGAAATTGGCCCGGGATGTGGTCAAAGCATATTTGAAAGAGCATGCAGACCTTCAGGTAACCGGTGAATGTGCTAATGGCTTCGAAGGAGTGAAGTATATTCATGAGCACAAGCCGGACCTGCTTTTTCTGGACATACAAATGCCTAAACTTACCGGGTTTGAACTACTGGAACTCCTGGAGGACCCACCCGCCATTATTTTCAGTACGGCTTACGATGAGTTTGCGATTAGAGCATTTGAGAAAAATGCTGCCGACTATCTCCTTAAACCTTATTCACAGATCCGTTTTAATGAGGCGCTAAAAAAGGCCAGGTTGAAAATAGGATCAGATAACAACGAGCTCTCACCAGTCAATGGTCTGGTAGAATCACATCGGGAAACGACGGACCAGCTGGATCGAATCGTCATCCGTACCGGTAGCAAGATCGTTATTCTCGGAGTAGATCAAATTGAATATTTTGAAGCCCAGGATGACTATGTGGCTATCTACAGTGAGGGTAAAAAATACCTGAAGCAGGTTCGTATGAAATACCTGGAATCTTCCTTACCCACCCATAGGTTTGTGCGGGTACACCGGTCCTACATCATAGCAGTGGAACAGATCGACAAAATAGAAGCCTACACAAAAGACAGCTATCTGGCAATGTTAAAAGATGGGAAGAAAATACCTGTGAGCCGTTCCGGGTATCAGGTGCTTAAAGAGGTGTTAAAGTTTTGAGGGTAGTGGGGTCAAAATGGTAGTTGAACAAAACTGGAACCGATCAGTCTCTTGCTAGCACAGAGACATTATGTCATCGCCACCAATCAGGGAGTGGGCTGTGTAGAAGATAATTAAAAATGTCAAATTACACATTTTATCAGGTACCCACCTTACATGGTCGTTTTAGAATACTTGACTTTAAAGTTTTGTTTTTTGTCCACCCTTAAGGCTTCCCCAACCTTTCAGACAAAAACCTCACAATCTCCGGACAGAGCAGCTTGGTATAACCAAATTGTTTGAGATCATCCAGATACATATGGATACAGGCAGAGAAGGTTTTGGTGCAGACGTTGTACATCTCAGCCAGTTCATACTTATAGTAAGGTTTAATTTTCGGTAATTCCTCATCCTTAAACTCTACAGGAAGTAATTTAGTCTTTGGTTGATTAGTGTTATAAGTTGGCTGTTACATCAATACTTCAGAATTTTCAACCGCGACTTTTTCCAACCCCGTTCCAATTTTTCCTTCAGGGCTTTTTCAGCTTCCTTTCGTGTGCCATAGACCATTGGTTGAATATTTGTAGTCAATAATTTTATACTTTGATTGTATCACCTTCTTCATTGAGTCTAATCCACTCTCCAACTTTTTTGATCATTTAGATAGAAGCCATTATGTAAGTTAATAGACCCTCACCTTGTCCAGGCAAAAGCAATAATTGTTATAATAATATATCCAAAAGCCAACATCTTTGCTGTAGAGCTTAAAGGCCTATCCTGATAAGCCAAAACGATCTTAGCATAGTTCTTATTAATATAAAACAAAGCAAAATTCACTAATGAAATTAAGATTGCAGGTACAATGATCTGATCTCCAACTATCTTGTTTGGAAAGAAGGTCATTACATTAAGTAGCTCAAGTACTGAGAGGATTAAAACTGTGGTAAATGTCCTGGTTTCAGTTGACTGATAGGGAAAGCCACCACCATCAATCGACTTTAAAAGGATATAAATAAAATAAAAGAGCTTACTATATATTGACTTCATCAGAGTTCGACAATGTTTTTAATATGTCATTCACTTCTGACGAACTTGGCTTCAATTCTAACGCCTTGTTGAGGTAATAATGAGCTAGAGAATCGTTTCTCAAAATCGTGGCATGATAAAGGCCCAAAGTATAATACGAGTCATACCTTCTATAATCTAATTCAATGGATTTTAAGTAATCTGGCACCGATGTTTCATGATAATTCAATTGTGCTAAACTATAACCTCTACGATACCAAAATTCTCCAACAGATGAATCTTGATAGATCAAATCAGTATATAATTTGAGGGCATTTTCGTAATCATCAGCTTGATAATATTTATCTGCTTTAATCTTTAAGTCTTCAAACGACATACTTACTGCCACTTCTTTTTTTTGATCCACTTTGGAGCAACCGATTATTGAGATATTCAATATCAAAATAAATAAGCGTACTACTGACTGATTCATTTATTTCCTCGTATTCTGTTTCAACAAATTATTCATTATTTTCCGGGCGGATTGTTCTTGCTGTATCGCTCGTTCCATATAAGTTTTGGATAATTTACTTAATCCTCGTCTATCTAGTTGGACTGCTTTTATATAATTTGCTTGTGAACTAATTAATAAATCCTGTGCAACTTCCGGCATTTTAGACTTGCCGATTTCAGCAAAAGCCTCTCCTAGAAGTAGTAAAGAACCCCCATGTGGAGTACGACTAAAGCCCCATTTTGCAGCTTCTAATGCCGCCATATCATATTTCCCATCGATCGCTGCATCAGCAATATTGTAAAGTGAGAGAATGTTTCCAATTTTTCCAGTTGCTTTCTTAACGCCAAAATTACGATATTGAAAATCAGTTGTAGAAAGTTCATAACCAAGCTGAGTAATATCATTGCCTTTTGATAATAGGTTAAAAAATATCTCACCCGGAGACTTTTCCTTTCTTTTTGCCGATTCACCAAATAATTTAATCTTCGCATCACTCAGGGCATCCTGATTTACTCCGTCCTGTGCAGTATATATGGTAATCAGATTACCATTCTCTTTGGCTTCTTGAAGTAGTTTCTCTAATTGAGCTTTCTGTTCTTCCTGCTGCTTCTTCTCACAATCCGGATCACCTTCACAGCCATCGGAAGCATCTTCAGAACTCATCCCCGTTTTGTCGATATAGCGCATCGGGTTACTGTGAGCATAATGATAAGGCGTCCAGCTCTCAAAGGCATCCGCCAATGGATCTACACTAGTATAGCCCACCGTCCACCAGGGATCATAGAACCGCGCCAAGTGATCGTACAACTCCACACCATAATCATCCACTAACTCGCGATCGATGTATTTAAACCGGTTGACAGGTGAACTCGGCCGTTGGAAGCTGAGCGCATCTATCTGCCCGCCATTGGGGAAGAACGTGTTGGTGCCCACAATCGGCCCCTCGGCATAGGTCACTTTCATATCATCAAAGAACGTCCGGCCGTTCTGCGATTCATGCGAAGCATAGATGTAGAGCAAACCTTCGTGTTTCATGATCAGATCCTCAAAGGCCAGGCGTTCATGGTTCATATTGGCTGCGCTGCTGATTTGAGTAAAACCCGAAGCTTTGTAGTTCAAATGTTTGTCAAACAGGATGTAGTTCAGGTAGGCTGCTGGTATAGTGTCACTGATGGTGCCCCCGAAGCCTAATGTACCCAGGGCATTGTCAAACGCGTCAAAGGTCGCTTGTTGCCCGGCTTCTGTGCCACCATTCACGCCCCCAAAGGCTCCGGCCACGGCTCCGATGAAGGTACCTAAAGCAGCCGCACTGCTGTAGCTATTGCCGCCCTCGTAATAGGCATAGACTTCCATGCTAATCGTATCGCCTGGGAACACATGTAAGCTTAACGCAGGCCCAATCGGTTGACTGCTTTTTAACTCGGCCACTTCGTTGCCTCCGGGGGTGTGGTTCGCGCTGCTGAACGTGGCTCGCGTTTCCTGAACATTACTGAAAAGCGCTTCTTCATCCCCGGCATCCTCACTTTCCATGGAGGCCTCAAACACCCAGGTATCGGTTTTCGTGGTAAAACTTAGCCAGCCGTTTTGTAACCGATCATTAATGGTGTACTCGTAGGTAGCTGAACCCTCGGTTTCCATCACTACACGGCCTTCCTCATGGCTGATGTAGCGCAGCGTATCATTTTCATAGAAAAACTCCCCAATGTAGTCCCTGCGTTTCACCAACGCCCCATTTTCGTAGTTCAGTTGGGCTAGTTTGATCCCATAGGCATCGTAAATAAATTTCACCAGGCGATTGTTTGTTAAGATGATGCTGTCCGGCAAATTCAAGTGGTTGTAGCTGTAGCGGATGATGTCTTTGTTTTCGTCTTTTTTCAAATTTCCATTGTCATCGAAACTATAATCGTTGATCCCGGTACTCGCATGGATATTCCCATCTTTAAAGCCTCCTTCAATGTCCCCGGCATCCGTAATGTTCACCGGCTGGTTGCCTTCATACACATATGACAAACGATCTAAATCCTGGCCAAGCAGATCTTTTCGGATCACTTCAGTAGGTGACCCATTTAAATTATAATTAATGTTGCTCACGCTGTGAGCGATTGAGTTTTGCCAGGTACCGAGCTGGTATTTATGATTTGTGGATTTCAAGCGGTTCATCACATCGTAAGTGTACGTGTTCGCCCGTTGATCAATATCGGCCAAGCCCAGATCAGTGCTCCACTTGATCCCGGACACGTCCCCGTTGTACCGAGGTTGATTACCGATCCCGATGTCTTCATTATATCCAAAGTTCATCCCGAAGTAGTCTCTCGGCTGCCCGGTATCATCGTTGTGTGGCAGGCCACCATTCAATGTAGCATCATTGATGGAGGTGAGCCAGCCGCGTATATTATATCTATAGTCCATGCTCTGTGCAAATGTAGCCCCTTGATCTTCGGAGTGAAGGTTTTTTTCAATAAGTTCGCCTACCTCGTTGTAGACGCTGTGGGCCAGTAATACCGTAGGCTCATCATTGATTTGGTGCCAGGTATTGATTAACCTGTCTACATGGTCATAATCAAAGGTTTTTGTGAGTGTACTTTCTTCGGCTGTGATTGTCTCATGGTTTGTAATATTAACTGATTCCAATGTATAACCAGGCGTATGTACTGAAATATCGACTAGCAATGCACTGCCAGGTGCCGCTATCGTTCGCATTAAAGTAGTATTATGATAGTATTTAATTTCGCTGCTATCACGCTCTATCTTAAAATTGTCTCCTATGGCATACGGGAAGGAAGTTGTGAGTCTATTTAAAGATCCGCTTTCTCTGATTTGATAGGTACCGTCCTGTAAGAGGTAAAAAGCAAAACCTATGGTATTCCAATTACCATCTGCATCCGTTGTAGATAAACCAATCATGCGTTTGGTGTTGTCAGCTATAGGGGAGAATGTGATGGAACCGTCAGAATTTTGTGCGATTGTTTGTAGAGAGGATGCACCGGCATTCCATGAATAGCCTACAGCATCTTTGGTAAGTAGACCGCCATTATCAGTCATATTAACCAGGCTAACCCAATTCACTGTTTCTGCACCTGCACTCACCTTGGTATGTGTAGTTTTAGTCTGTAAAACATTTCCTACAAAATCATACCGGTTTGAGACCCTGTCTACGCCACCTAGTAAGGTTTGGGTTTGACTTTGAATAACTCTGTATCTATCATCATAATAGGTTACTCCTTCCAGCCAGGTATTGCTGCCATCCAAAGTTTTGACCTTAGTACCTGTGACCTGACCCTTTACACGATCAAAGGTAGCAATATGTCCTAGCTCAGGTACAAAAGGATAGGTGGGAGCATGGGGAAAGGTGTAATCGTCATAGTAGGTGACGGTGAGTATCTCATCCGTGGTGATATTTTTTGGAAGACTATTGGAGGTATAGCCAAATTTATCTCCTCCCAGCGTTTCGTAAGCTGCATAATTTTGCAGCCAGTCAGATCCATCTAACAGATCTCGTAAGGTAGCTTCAGAGGTGGGGATCACTTTTTCTCCTGTCATGATGGGTCTGTTTAACACGTCATATTTAGTGAATAGCCACTTGTTGTTGTTCCGTTGTGCACCATCCTGTGTCAATACTAACCGATCTCTATCATCATAGATCATCTTTATCGGTTCGGCCCCAGGTACTTTCTTTTCTACCATCCGCCTGCGGCCATCGTACTTATATTGGAAAGCCCACCTGGCAAGGAGTGTAGGGCTTGGAGTGTATGGAAATGACAGGGTTAAGGTTTGTATTTCTTTAATGGCTTCAGGGGGCAGCACATACCTCAAATCCCCGAAGTCATCATAGACATAGTAGGTGTCTGCCCATTCTCCGGAGGTATAGGTGGCCATATTTGGGTTCACAGCTACCTGGACACGTTTCAGTACCGTCTTCCCTAGTTTATCTACAAACTCTACCACCGCATGGCCTTCTTCATTAGTGGTCACGGTTTTGGTAAGTTCACCATCGGAAAAATAGTCATCATCTAATATTAAATCATCAGTGGCCAAGATTATCCCAAAAAGGAATATCTTATCAGCCTCAGTGTTAACTTCATAACTGTAATGGATCACTTTATCAGTGGTCACAGTTTGGTCAGGAATGGGCTGCCAGGCAGAGCCAGGGGCGCCTTGTTTAAAGGTTCTATCCAAATGAGAAGGCTCAAAGATATTTTGGCTATAAGGGGCTTCATCACTGGCAATTCCTTCTGTTTCATTATAAAAATTAAATTGGGGACTACTTTCATATTCCAAATCTCGTACACCTTTAAAAGTATTTTCATATAAACCTGTGGTTCCGTTTACATAGGGCAGGTAGTTATATTCAACCCTTCCAAATTCATCATAATCTATTGGCTGGATGATACTCTTTCCATCGGGAGATGCCCGCCACATAATGGTCTGTATAGGCCTTCCTAACCCATCGAAGTAATCTATTTTTCTATTAACCTTTTTTTGATCATCAGGTATATTTTCTAGATCCATCCCGGCTCGCTTAAATGTCCATGCTATAATATGGTTTTCACTATCCGTGGCCCATTCACTAACAGTTACAGTAAGGCTTGCGGCTTTAGGAGATGAACACCCATTGGCAGTCACTGTTATGGTTGCAGTACCGTAAAAATTCGCATTCCAGGTGACTAATCCTGATGAAGAATTGATACCCCCTGCCTCAGATGGGTCAATTTGCCAGTAATAGCTAGTCGCATTTAGCGCTTCAGCATTGTAATCTGTCGTACCTGCCCCCTGGCATCTGGTTGTCTCTCCGGCTGAAAAGTTTACTACTCCTACAACGGACGTAAGGCCGGTGATCGTTGTACTCGTGTTCAATAGTACAGAACAGCCATCCTTATTAGCAGTGACTGTATACACCCCTGTGGTTCCTTTATATGCATCTGTGGTACCCGGATAGTTAAACTCTAATTCTGAACTACTGTTATTTACCTTGAGCCTTTCCGCTACGTAATTACCATCTTTATATAACTTGAACAACGTGTTATCAGGCACGCTTCCGGGGTAATCCATGCTAAGTACCATCTCAGCGCCTGGATCACAATAAGTGCTACTACCACTACTAGTAGATAAAAAGATATCCTCGTCTGGAGCAAGGTCTAATTCACCGGAAATAGTTACATAAGGAGATCTGCCTGAGCCATTACTCCAAATTCCACTACTATTATTTCTAGCCCGGATATAATAGTAGCCTGAACCAGTTGATGTATTTGGCTCATAATATTCACCAGAACCTAAAGAAGTACTCGTTCCATTAGGGTTTTTTCCTTGCCAATACCAGGTCACTCCCGGGAGTGGACTGCCCACTCGTTTAAGACTGGCCTGTTCTCCGCATATTCCATTAGTTATCAGTTCCGGGGAGGGAGGATTTGAAGCGCCTTGTCCAGCATTGACCGTTACTGCCAATTGTCCTGCAAAGTCAGTATATTCGGTTTCACCCTCGTAGTAAATGGTATATACTCCGGGAGTGATCCATTTTATTTGAACATAAGTTTCATTTCCAGAAAGGATTTGACGTGCCCCGGATGAACCGGGTACACTCCAATAATATTCCTCAATATCACCTTCGTCAATTTGCTCATCATCCAGCCAATCTTCTATGTCATAGCTCCTGATATTGTTTGCCACAACTGTCGTTGGCCCCTCTATTTCCAGGTTATTAGCACTTGCACCTGTGACTATTACTGTTAACTCCCCTTCAAAGTCATCATCATCCGTTTCACCCTCGTAGTAAATGGTATATGTTCCTGAAGCCTTCCATTTTATTTGAACATAAGCTTCATTTTCAGAGAGTATTTGGCGTGCCCCGGATGAACCGGATACACTCCAATCATACGTTTCAATGTCATTTTGATCAATGTGCCTATCTTCCAACCAATCTTCGATATCATAGGTCTTGGTATTATTTACATTAACAATCGTTAGCCCTTCTATTTCCAGATCAGAAGGGCTCGATACGGCATTGACCCTAACCGATAATTGTCCTTCGAAGGTGGTATACTCCGTTTCACCCTCATAGTAAATAGTATAAGTACCTGGATTGATCCACTTTATTGAAACGTAAGTCTCATTTCCATGGATGATTTGATACCCTGCGGATGAACCGGATACGCTCCAGTCATATGCTTCAATCTCATCCTCAGGAATTCCTGCCACTACCAGCCAATCTTCTATGTTATAGCTCCTGTTATTATTTGTATCGACATTCGTTGAACCCTTTATTTCTACGTCAGTTTGACCATAACAATAGATACTCATAAATATGAGCAAAGAGATACGCATCATTTTTGACAAAATCCTATTCATTTTTTTGTCTTTATTGTTCAGAATTCGATTGACGTTTATAATGATAGTTGTAGGCATTGATTACATTACCATCATGATCTTCTACATGCTTTAGCCTGCCAAATTCATCATAAATGTATTCGACCTTCTGTCCATTGGGGTCAATGATAGAAGAGACACCCTTCCCGCGGTCGTAAGTATAGGTGGTGACCTGTGCATTTGGGAGGCTATTTCTGAGCGTTTCTTCCTGAGTTGGTGACAAGGTGCCCGATCCTAAATTAAAATTGCTACCAAAACCAGGCAGGGCTTCTATATCCGCATAAGTAGCGTTGACAACCTGCGCCACCGGGTAGGTTTGATCGTAACCCCAGATATAACAGGTATGAACATCTCCTTCCTTGGAAAACTCTAAGACATTGCCCTTGTTATCGTACCTGTAAAATCGTGTTTCAGGAGTATAATCATTTTCCCTACTTTCAACCGTAGTATTATGCGTGAATTCAGATTTGTAATAAACCGAAGGTAGTAGTAAGCCATCATAGCTGTCATAATCAACTTTAAAGCCACCGGTTAACGTATTAGAAGGCCTTACATAAGTATATTGTTCAACGGGTTCGTTGTACCTGTGGTCCGTTTCCAAATATTTGAAGGTCTTTTTTAAGGTGCCATTGGTCACATCCCATTCATACTCTTCGCTATCTGTATCGTCGGTCCATCTTAGTTTACTTCCTATTGATTCGGTAATGGTTGAGATCTGATAATTTTGATTGTAAGTATAGGAAGTACTTTTTTCTATGTATTTAGCGGGATTGTTCTGATCATAAGTTCTTTGAACGCTACTTTTAAGCATAAAAACTTCCGAGAGCTCATAAAAAATATTCTCCACAAACTCTTTGTTAGGACAGCCAATACAACCCGTTAGAATAGTCGCCCCCACTGCTTCGCCCCTGATTAATGTGCTTGGGAAATCCAAATAGAAGTCACTGTAAGTATTGAATTTTTCGCTGACCTTTACCCATTCATCGTTCTCGTACTTAAAGTCAGATACAGTAAGTGGAAAACCATTCTTATAGGCATTGGATATATTAGGGACAAATGGAAAATCAAGCGTTATTCCATCTATAGTGTTTGTATAGGTATATACCGTTTTACCATTTAGGTCTCCCTCTTCTATAGCAAAATAGTCATCAACATCTCCCTGAACCACAGTAACTGTATCATAGCCTACATAGGCTCCCTGGGTTTGCCCTAATGAAACCTGACTTCTTGACGTTTGAGCAAGTAAAGTCCCTTCTTTCTTTAATTCATCATCAGCAGATCTACAAGTATAAGCAGAAAGGATGGTGCCAGGAAGAAGTGCAGGATGGACACCATTGTTTGATTTAACTAAATAGTCATATTTAGGCTCTGCCATAATTCTACCGCTGGATAAATGAGAGCCTGGCTGATTGTAAAAAAAGGATTTCGTTATACCCTCTGAATTCCAAACTTTCTTTATCCGTAAGCCGCCACCTTGTTTGGTATCTATAGTATAAAAGCGGTCCTCATCCTCATCATAATCAAAATAACTTAATTCAATGAACCCTCCCGGTCCAAATTCACCTACATGCCCTGTTTGCCATGCCAGTGTGTATTCTCCGGGCTCTAATTGAAATACATTAGGATAGTCATCACTTTCAAACAATTTCAAATAACCGTTTGGCCCGGTTAAGCGTACCCAACAAGTTTCATCCGTACACGGTATAGTAAAATCTGGAGTTACATCAACGGTAGTTTCCCAAATTCTGAATGTTTTTTGAACGTTAGTCCCTTCTTGCGGCTCAACTCTTACACTGGCATTATCAGGTTTTACATGTTGCTCCGGCGTAAAATTGGAGTAAGTATTTAGCTCGTATTCAAACCTTGTGAATCCTCCGGTTGGGTAGGTTATTTTGTTAAGTGTACCTTTTTGTGCGTATGTAAGAGAACTATTTCTGTTTCCATATAGGTTTCCAAATAGTATACCATCAGGTGAAGGAATGAGGCTTCGATTTCCATTGTGTCCATTGTAAAACCCCCAATGGTCTTGTGCTTTACTTGACCGGAGTGGGAAAGTGTTGCCATTATATTCAAAAATATGCCCTGGCAATGCCCCTCCTTCATCACCTACAGGATAAATACTTTTTAACAACAGCCTGTTCGAAGTATCATCGTAAGTAAATTTGATTCGTTTGAGCTCAATACTTTTTGTTCTAATGACCACTTCATCTAATTGATGTCCTCCTATGATATCTGACCTCCCCTCTGAAGACGCATTAAAAACAATCTCATCTCCACGACTAGTGGTGATTCTCGTTAAGCGTCTACTCACCACGGTCTCCTCCAAATCCAAATTATAGCCATTAGGAACCGGGACACCCGGTGGGGCACTAATAGGACTGTAATGTATTTGACTTGCATACCTTGTATACTCCAAACTATCTGTGGTGTAGTAAAACTTAATATAATCTTCTCCATTAGGTGAAATCATTTTCAATAAGTGCCAGGTGGACTGAGCTCTCAAATGAGGTATTGGTTGTTCATCATGTGGAGGGGTAATTTCCGGACGAGGCTTATCTTCTACTCTTTCTACAGAGGTCCCCCCATCATCATCTCTACCAAAAATATACACGATACCGCCAGGGTCAGTTAACTTCCAATGATATGGTGAATGAAAATTGTAAATAAACGATACATCAAAAGGGTGATCAATACTTACCATTTTTTGTGGAATCAAATGAACAGTTTTGTTTCGATCAAATACGAATTTCCCTTTAGTAGTAGGAGTTGAATAAATAAATAAATCCGGTTGGAGATCTAATCCTCCTCTTGCAGCATAATTAGCCTCTGTATACCCGGGGAGAGATTGGTCACCGGGATTATCTCCAGCACAATCTGGTATACCTTCCATAAAATCAAATACCCGTTGGCTAAAAAATCCTCTATCTGGTAGTTCATCATCTAACCCACGAATGGTTCGGGTGATCATGCCCCCGGCATTTAGTGCCCATCCGGCACCTACCCAGGAAGCGATATCTTCTACTTTAATGCCTGAAGCATGATAGCTTAATGAAATAGGAACAGAAATACTGCCAGCCTTTAGCTCATATATGGGAATATTGATTTCAGGTGTTCCGGTATATGGGGATACAGGTTGATCTACAAACTTTCCTAAAGACACCACACTAGGAGAAGGTGGGGTCACATTTTGATATGGAAGATTGAATGTTGGCTGTTCCTGGAAGCCATATACATTTATCAGAAGAAACGTTAAAAATATTAGAAATGTAAAGTGCTTCATGTTAAGAACGTTTGGTTTTTAAGGTGCTGATTTAGCTAATTCAATAAAACATTAATCCCTCGATTCTCTTCCGTTATTACATTTAACCCTACCGTTATTAATTCCTATATGGCGATAGTTAACCTAAACCACTTACAGTCAATCTTATCTTCGCCTCAATTGTCTAATCTCTCATGTCGTAGAGATTGGTCTAATTTTACTTTTAAATCTTGAGAAATGATAAAATGTGTAAAATCGAATTGAACTATGATAGTTTTAGTAGTTTATAGATCTATTTAAAGGTAAATGTAATGCAATCACGGTATTGAAAAAATATGATTAAAATCAGGTGGGGAATTATCTGGTCTTAGTGTCAGCTTACCAAACCCTATAGATAGCAGGATCAGATACTGCGAATATGTTTAAAACATCAGGTCTAGAATTGAAAAAGTTGGCAACAAGACCCTCAATGATATTAAGACTACGACGTGGATCGCCATTTCACTATAAGACCGATAACAGGATCTTTGATGAGATGTATCGTGTTTTTAAAGAAGATTGTGCCTTATCACTAGAAAATCCTAAACACGACTTGAACAATTCAACCTTTTCTATCAAGGACACACCGTTTAACAAGGACTGGCCGTATGGCCAATTACATTGTAAGTGCTAAATAATCTAAAGATTGTCTTTGTTGATTACTCTGCTCGCAGCTAAATGCACAACTCTAAGTTTACTGTAATGGAAACTCTATGAATTGAAGCAGATCATTGCGTTTATGATAGTAGCAATAATAGAAGGCTTATTTGAATTTGAAAACCGTAGAAATTACTGGTGAAGGATCAAGGGCATTTTCGAAAACTCTAATGCGTTCAAAGGGACCTAACCGAACCGCTTCATCTTTCTTATGTTCAACAGGTTCTAGCGTCTAAAATTGTGCTAAAACAGGTGGATTTGTCCCATGAAGATGATTTATACGATCCATAAGTAGGTGAATATGAATATGTACCCGGGGTAGTTACTGTACCATAAGGCGTAGCTATAGAAGTTCCCGGGGAAAAACTGCCGACACCGCCGCCGTTAACAGGGCATTTATAAGCACTTTTTTTTGTTCTTAAATACATAATACGCTGATTGACAATAAGTTTTATATATCGAAATTAGCGAGTAAAATAGAATAAAAAAGTGAGTTTTATCATGTTAGATGAGTACAGTACAAATTCAATTTATTGTGATAAAATGTAGTGAGAAATAAAATAAATTTACAGCCACATTTTACTTGCTTTATATAGTATGAATACACAGCTTTTATTATACCGCAGATTTAATGGGAAGTGCAGAAAAACCGTACTAAGATGAAGATAGATAACATCATTTTTGATTTTGGAGGAGTGCTGGTGGATTGGAATCCCAGGTATTTATTCGATAGTTTGTTTGAAGATAAAGAAGCATTGGAATATTTTCTTTCGGAAGTTTGTACACATGATTGGAATATACAGCAAGATGCCGGCCGTTCACTGGCCGAGGGGACAAGATTACTTCAGGAAATACATCCAGAACATGCAACCATGATCCAACGCTTTTATGACGATTGGGAAGTCATGTTGAAAGATGAGATTGTTGAAAATACAAAGCTCATCCCTGTATTGAAGAGAAGTTACAGACTTTTCGGGCTCACCAATTGGTCGGCTGAAACATTTCCCATAGCCCTCAAGAGATTTCCTTTTTTCTCAGAACTTGAAGGTATTGTTGTTTCAGGCGAAGAGAAAATGATTAAGCCAAATAAGGAAATTTATCTTCTTCTGCTTGATCGCTATAAGCTAAAAGCTGAGAACTCCATTTTTATTGATGACAATCTGGAAAACATCCTCGCTGCCCAAAAAATAGGGTTTCATACCGTTCATTTTAACGGGGATCTGAACCTGGAGCACGAACTTGAGAGGATCGGAGTTTTGTGATTTGAGGGGCTTCAATACAAACCTGAATTTTGGTCTGATCATGATCGGATGATAATAATGTCCTGGAAACCCCTAAAAGCAAAAAATCCCCCGAAGACCTGGCTCCGGAGGATAATTCGTTGTCTATAGTTGGCTTTATGACTGTAAATGTAGGCCGCCAACTTAATATGATGAAGCCTGTATCGACCAATACCAAATTGGCCCGATGAATGACGGATAAGCAGGATGATATTATATTGGCAATGATCAAAACGATGATGTTGATGGGACAAAAGAGGCAAGCAGCCTGTCCAGCCTCATATTTTATTCGGTAGGTTATGGGTTATTTATTTTAACTGTTGCAAGGATAAAACATCGCGGCAGTTATGATCAGCCTGTTTCTACGGAGGGGGCCAGTTTATTCCAGAATTCCCACACAACGATCCCAAGACTCACTGATATGTTCAGCGAATGTTTAGTGCCTTCCTGTGGTATTTCAATGCTATGGTCAGAAGCAGCTATAACTTGTTCATTGACTCCGAATACCTCATTCCCGAATACGAGGCAATACTTCACGGATTTATCGACCTGGAACTCATTCAAGGGGGTACTTTTGTCTACCTGCTCTACACTGATGATGATATATCCTTCCTTTTTTAATTGTACGATCAGGTCGGTTATGTGACTGACATGTTCCCAAATGACAGATTCGGTGGATCCTAATGCCGTTTTATTTATTTCCCTGTGGGGAGGTGAACCGGTGATTCCGGCCAGGTAGAGCTTTTCGATAAGAAAGGCATCACATGTACGAAAAGTAGACCCGACATTATGAAGGCTTCTGACATCATCCAGTATCACTACTACAGGGATTTTGTCTGCTGCTTTGAACTCGTCAATGGATTTACGGTCCAGCTCTTCGTTAGCCAGTTTTCTCATCTGGCAAAAGTACTATAATTGTAAAAAAAAGATTGGCTTGTACGTGCTGTCTTTGAGGGAAAGATAATGAACATTTTCTTTCTTCCGGGTATTATTAAAGTCATGCAACTCGTTAAAAGAATTATGCTCTGGACCATTATGATCGTTTTTACATTCCTTCTCTGCAGTCTGGGTGTAGGTGTATATATATCGGCGCCAAAATATACTGGTGTTCTTTCCTATCACTTTAATGGAAGGCAGTTTAAAACTCCCGGTGGAGTTAAGGCCAAAGGTTTTTGGGATGTACTTAAATGGTCGTTTAACCGGAACCGGGGTTCGTGGAAAACCCGGAGTGCTTACAACTATGGTGACCCACCACCTCAAGAGTCAGACTCACTGCGGGTGACGTTCATAAATCATTCGACTTTTTTGTTACAGATGGATGGAATAAATATACTTACTGACCCGGTATACAGTAAGAGAACAAGCCCATTTCAGTGGGCAGGTCCCAAACGTATGCGGCCGCCGGGTATCCGCTTTGAAGACCTACCCCCTATTCACTATGTCATCATTAGTCATAATCACTATGATCATTTGGATGTGGCTACAGTAAAAAGATTGCAAGAAGCCCACAAGCCGACTTTTATCTCTCCGCTGGGAGTAGGGCAATATATGCAAAGGCTGGGCCTGGAAAAAACGCATGACCTGGATTGGTGGCAAGAATATGAAGTCAACGAGTATGTTCAGATTCAATCCGTGCCGGCGCAGCATTTTTCCGGCAGGGGAATGTTAGACCGGGATGCTACATTATGGTGCGGATACGTGATTAAGCGATCTCAGGGCAATGTCTATTTTGCTGGTGATACAGGTTACAACCCAAAAATGTTTGTTGAAATTGGTCAAAGGTCCGGGCCCTTTCGGCTGGCCCTGATCCCTATCGGTGCTTACCTGCCGAGGTGGTTTATGTCGCCGATCCATACGTCACCGCGTGAGGCTGTTATGATCCATAAAGATGTGCAGTCCCAGCAGAGCATCGGCATCCATTATGGCACATTTGCGCTGGCAGATGAGGGTGAAGAACAGCCCATTGATGATTTAAAAAAAGCGCTCAGTGCACAACAAGTTCCTGAAGATGCATTTTGGACAATGACAGAAGGGGAAGGGCGAACAATAAAGTAAAGACGGCACACAGACTGGTCCCTGTGATACCGTCTCATTTGTTTAGGATGGAAAATCAGCTTGTGCCTTGATCTCTTTGATCTGGTTCACATGTCGCATACTATGCCCTGACATGAATAAAACCACCTGGTAGGTATCCGTCATGCCAAAGGGAAATTCATAATAATGACCACGCAGATCTTCTTTTGTTCTTTTTATGAAGCTGATATGCTCCTTACGCAGTTTTTTATATTCTTTCAACGTGGCTTGATAGGATCCAAAGCTTTTTTTAGGTTCAAACTCTGGCCGTGTTTTTACTTTGTTCGTTCGGTCTACTATAAAACCCATGATCTGCTCATCGGTCATGGCCGGGTTTTCCTTTTTAGCAGGGGTAGCCTGAAGTGCGCTCTCTACTATTCCGAAGATAAGCTTTTCAGATATGGCAATGTGTTCAACACATTCAGCGATCGACCAGTTTTCTTCACTTGATTTGTAGTTAAGCTGTTCGGAGGTGAGCCCTTTTATTGCCTCATAAAGTTCTGATTCAGTATTTTTCAAATAGTCAATGGCTTTGGTGCGTTCATCGTCTGATAAGCTGCCATTTTGGGTGTTGAAAGCGCTGGAAGAGATCAATACGGTAAAAAGAAATGTTGCTATAGTTTTCATTTATGTTGTGTTTTAATTCGTAGTATATTTTTTATTCAGGAAGTCATCCAGGTCGTTGAGCTTATCTGTCCAGAACTGTTCGTAGCTGGTGAGCCAGTCATAAACTACTTTAAGTTGTATCGGTGTAGCTGAACAATATTTTTCACGACCTTCGCTGGAGATACTGATCAGCCCGGCATCCTCCAGCGATTTGATATGCTTGGTTATGCCCTGACGACTGATGTCAAACTTTTCGGTGATCTGTGTTATGGACAGAGAAGTAGCTGCAACCACCAGCAGGTTGATAATCTCCCTGCGAGTAGGGTCAGCAATGGCTTTAAATATTCTGTCAACCTGCTCAGGCATGTGCTACTTCCTTGAGGTATTTTTCAAGTTCTGAGATACAATTGATCCAACCTTTTGAGAAGTTATCGAACATAGTAGTAGCCAGTCCCTCTTCAGGGTAGTTACTGATGCCGGAATGTTCTAAGGTCAGGTGTGTGCCTTCAGGTATCGGAGACAACTGCCAGCTTACGGTGGTTTCCACATCTCCTGTTCCGCTCACATTCCAGGTATATACCAGTTTAGTGACAGGTGACACCTCCAGCACTTTCCCTTTGATAATAGTTTGTTCATGTTGAAAGGTGTAGTCATAACCTACTTCAGCCTTAAAGTTGGCCTTGATAAACCAAGCTGTGATTTGAGCAGGATCTGTTATGGCTGCCCAGACACGGTCAATACTGTGAGCGTAAGTGTGGTCTTTTTTAATGAGATCTTTCATAGTTGTAATAGGGTTTGAGTAAATAATACGCAACTAATAGGTTGCTAATTTAAACAAAACGTAATGAGCAACAAAATGGTTGCATTATTTTTATGATAAGCTGTCAGTAGTGCCTGGAATAAATGAAAAAGGTGGCTACGTATACACTTTTACAATTCAAATTGATCTCTGGTTAGCAAATAGGCTTTGTTTCTGTAAATGGTACCATCTTTTTTATACAACCAACATTCGTATCGGATCATTGATCCTGTGTTAAGGATCATTTCCAGTGGTATAAGGTACCAATCCTTGTAGATATCCCGGGCTTGAACGTGTGTGTCTTTGAATTCTTCCGGAATTTTTAAAGACGTCATAATAGTTAATTTTTGGCAATAATCGCTGGTCGTTGTAATCGACCTAAACGGGATTTTCTTGGAGGGGAATCGTAAATATACTTAAACAGAAAAAAATCTCCCTCGTTATGGGGCATAAACCTTTTTGATGAAGTCATATAAACTTGAAAGGTACCTATAGCCCATTCCGGGAAGTCGGGTCAAAGACACTTTTTCATTGTATTCATGGAGATCACCGGTTCATATCCTGGTGTGGCAATTTGATCGCTCTGTAGTTTATTTTTCTTTTTACGTGAACAAATTCCTTATTCACGGTTTATATTAATTAAAAATATTTTGTCAGTAAACCATTAATAATAAAGGTGTTGGCCTTTGGTTTTAACTGTTGTTCAATTTGATAACTTAATATTATGGCGGAATTCATTGCAGAAAACAAGAGTGTAGAGGTAAGCAAACATGGTATTGGGTCTTTGGCAAATTCTATGGAAAGAGGCAGAGATACACGATTGAAAATTTTATTGGACAATGGTATCGACCCCGAGAATGGAGAGTGGCACGAGTTACAAAAATACCTGAATGCTTTCAAAGATATTGCTCAAAAAATAGGTGAGATGAATCTCTTTATAATCGGGAAAGCGGTTATGAATAATGCAGAATTTCCGCCCATGAAAGATTTGGAAGAAGCCCTGAATTCAATGGATATTGCCTATCACATGAATCATCGATTAAACGGGGAGATTATGTTTAACCCCTCTAACGGGAAAATGATAGAGGGAATCGGGCACTACAAACTGGCTAAGTTTGATGCTCAAAGCAAACAGGCTGTCATGATTTGTACTAATCCCTATCCAAGTAAATTTGATGAAGGCATTCTTACAGAAGTAGTGAGGAGATTCAAGCCAACAGGTGCCAGAGAAAAAATTGAACTTGACCTCTCGAAAGAAAGCCGAAAAACCGGAGGAGAAAGCTGTACTTTTTTGATTAGCTGGTAGAAGGAAATCTCTCTCGATTATACCTGGGATAAGAGAAAGACGTGCATGTTTTTAACGATACTCATGGAGATATTAAAAAAAAACCATTGTCCTGATTGTTGCTTTTATACATAGTAAGTCCTGTTTGTCACATATTAACAGGAAGTTACTTTTGATTAGCTGTACTTTTCAGGTGGTATGAGACGTTATCGGATCCACTTAAGCTATATGCATAGTCCGGTAATCACTTTTTTCACTTAGCCTATAAGGTTATTTATATAACTTTCAATTTGTTTTGAATAATATTCTAACTATGTAATTAAACATGTCGCAGAGAGTATATACTTGATCAGAGATTTTGGCATATTTACTGTGTCTGGGAAACAATGATTTGAGCCAGAGGTAAATTTGCAGATCAAAACGATCTGATTTTACTCTTGCCTGTGCCAACTATTGAGGCTAACTCATTGAAAAGCAGAAATAACCTTTGACTAACTCAATGATGAAATGAAATATACCTCAATTATAAGTTCGATTTTATTCGCTGTCCTCCAGTTTACGCATGATCGTACCTCAGCACAAAATACAATAGATACTCGATTGATGAGTAGCCCTGCGGTAAGTTCTGCTCATATCGCATTCATTTATTCTGAAGACCTTTGGGTGGCCAATAAAGATGGCTCCAACCCTCGCCGCCTTACCATCGACGAAGGGGTAGAGTCAAACCCTGTGTTTTCTCCTGATGGGTCTATCGTAGCATTTAGTGCAGAGTACGATGGTAATACAGATGTTTATGTGGTGCCGGCTACCGGAGGAGTACCACAAAGGCTGACCTGGCATCCTACCTGGGACATAGCGCAGGGTTTTACACCGGATGGGAAGGATGTGCTGTTCACTTCAAGCCGGACTACTTACACGAACAGGCACGCCAAACTATACACTATTCCTGTTTCGGGTGGGCGTCCTGAAGAATTACCCATCCCTACGGCGTTTAAAGGGTCTTATTCTTCTGATGGCCAATATATAGCTTACAGTCCATTATATGAGGTTTTTAATCAGTGGAAGAATTACAGAGGGGGTACACATTCCAGGATATGGATATACAATACATCAAGTCATGAAGTGAGCGAAATACCTAAACCCCCTTCGGGAAGTAATGATGCTAATCCGCAATGGATGGGAAACACCGTATATTTTCGAAGTGACCGGAATGGTGAGTTTAACTTGTTTGCTTATGATCTGAAGGAACAAACGGTGACCCAGCTTACGGATTATGATGATTTCCCCGTTCTTAGCCTGTCTGCTAATGGGAATGACCTGATCTATGAACGAGCAGGATACCTGTATTTCTTTGATACAGCGCTAAAAAGTAGTAAAAAGCTCACCATAGGCATTGCTACGGACCTGTTGGAAATGAGACCCAGGTATGTGTCAGGAAACTCTTATATCAGAAGTGCAGCTATCTCGCCGTCAGGAGCAAGGGCCGTATTTGACTACCGCGGTGAAATAGTGACTGTACCTGCTAAAAAAGGTGATGTGGTTAACATTACCCAATCACCGGGGACACATGAGAAATACCCGCAGTGGTCGCCGGACGGTAAGCATATTGCCTATTTTTCTGACCAATCGGGAGAATACCAATTACACATAAAGTCTTTGAAAGGGACCAACATTAAAACAATTCCGGTGGATGGCGCAGGATTTTACGCTTTTCTGCACTGGTCGCCGGATAGTAAAAGGTTATGTTTTGTGGACAATGGAAGGAACTTATACCTGGCAGATGTTTCTTCTGGCAAGATCACTAAAATCGGATCGGATGAACTTTATATCCCCGGTGCATTCCGGGAGCTTTTCGGTTCATGGTCTCATGATTCGAAGTGGGTGACTTACACCGTTATTACAAGTACGCATTTCGAAAAAGCCTACGTTTATTCGGTGGATCAAGGTAAGTCATATGCACTTTCTGACGGATTATCCAATGTGTCATCGCCCATTTTCGATCCGGGTGGCAAGTATATCTATATGCTGGCTTCAACGGATGCCGGCCCGGTCATTAACTGGTTTGATCAGTCTAACCTGGATATGGAACTAAGCCATTCTATTTATCTGGTTACACTACAAAAGGAGTTGGTTTCTCCACTGGCAAAAGAGAATGATGAAGAAAAGGGCACACAGGAGGATACAGATCCTGAGAAAAACAGTGATCCGGAAGCAGTCAGCATTGATTGGGAAAATATTGAGCAGCGTATCATCGACCTGCCTATTTCTCCGGGCATATATTCAAACCTAAGCTGCGCTGAAGAAGGAAAACTGTTTTACTTATCCAGGACGCCTCACAATGACTTTAGTCATCCCCGGTCATTAAGAATGTACGATTTTAAGGAAAGGGAAGATAAGGAGATCATGCAAGCGGACTGGTTTGAGATCGCTGCAGGTGGTAAGAAAATGTTGTTTCGAAAAGGCAGGTCCTGGGGCATAACAGAAGTAGGGAAAAAACCTGAGAACGGAGATATGAACCTCAATGCCATTCAGGTAAAAATTGAACCCGTAAGAGAATGGAAGAATATTTTTCATGAAGCCTGGCGTGTCAATAGAGACTATTTTTATGACCCCGGCATGCATGGGCTGGACTGGGATGCTATGAAAGAAAAATATAGGGTGTTCCTGCCGGACGTGACCTGCCGGAGTGATCTTTATCGGGTAATGCAGTGGATGTTCAGTGAATTGGCGGTAGGCCATCACCGTTTTAGTAGCAGAGGTGATAAAATGAATAATCCTGCTCGTGTGAGTGGCGGATTATTGGGAGCAGACTATGAAATAGTCAATAACCGGTATCGCCTTAAAAAGATCTACGGAGGACTGAACTGGACGCCCGAGCTACGTTCTCCTTTAACGGAGCCTGGCGTGAATGTGAAAGCGGGAGAATACCTTCTGGCAGTGAATGGAGGTTACGTAACGGCGGATCAAAATCTCTACAGCTTTTTCGAAAATACGGCAGG
Source organism: Fulvivirga sp. M361 (assembly GCF_007097395.1). Lineage (GTDB taxonomy): Bacteria > Bacteroidota > Bacteroidia > Cytophagales > Cyclobacteriaceae > Fulvivirga. Next base: position 185,441 of record NZ_VKDC01000001.1, on the reverse strand, counting down.
TAAAATAATAGAGCTGACGGTGGGCCCAAATGCCAATGGCTCAGGTTCACGCACTGTGCGGGTAGTGCCGGTTTCCAATGAGCGTGCTCTCCGTAACAGGGATTGGATAGAAGGAAATATTAGGAAGGTGGATGAGGCTACGGATGGACAAGTGGCCTATGTATACGTTCCTAACACCACTGTGGCAGGGCATGAATATTTTAAGCGATACTTCTTCCCCCAGGTGAACAAAAAAGCGGTGATCATCGATGAACGTTATAACGGAGGAGGGCAACTCGCAGATTACTATATAGACCTGCTAAAAAAGCCCTACCAGTCACATTGGAATTTCAGATATGGAAATGACTTAAAAGCACCGAGTGGTTCGATCCAGGGACCCAAAGTTATGCTGATAGATGAAACGGCCGGATCGGGAGGTGATTACCTACCCTGGATGTTTAGAAAATTTAAGGTGGGCAAGTTAATTGGCAAAAGAACCTGGGGGGGGCTGGTAGGTGTCTTGGGTTATCCTGAGTTCATTGATGGAGGATCGGTAACGGCGCCTAACGTGGCTTTTTGGAATGAGGACGGTTTCAGGATCGAGAATGAAGGTATAGCGCCGGATATTGAGGTAGAACAATGGCCTGAAGAAGTTATTGACGGTCGTGACCCTCAGCTGGAAAAGGCCATAGAAGTGGTGTTGGAGGAATTAAAAAATAACCCTCCGACAGAACCTGAAAGGCCGGATTACCCAGTGAGGGTCAGGAAATCCAACTAGTGTTATCTTTGAATGAAATGAAGGACAAAACTATCCATTCTACAAGATAAGTACCATGAACATCGAGGAGTATAGATCATACTGCCTTTCCAAGAAAGGTGTTACAGAATCCATCCCTTTTTCCAAGCTTCCGGATATTTTGGTTTTTAAGGTGAAAGGAAAAATGTTCACGGCAACAGATCTTACTACTTTTGATAGCTTCAGTATCAAATGTTACCCGGATACGATTGAGGAGCTCAGGTCTGAATATCCTGCTTTGCAGGAGCCTTCCTACTTCAGCAAAAAGCATTGGAGCCGGGTGGTGATGGATGGAACCATTCCTGATAGTATGCTTTACGACTGTCTGGACACATCCTATAATTTGGTGGTGGCTAATCTTCCGAAAAAAGTTCGGTTACAGCTTGCTGATATGTAAATTCAACAGAAACAGACGGTTGGACGGCCTTCTACCTCCTTAAAAATTTACCTGGTGAATACTTTTAGGCATTAATTTTGTTTTACCTGTACCATGAAGCTTTTCAAACTCGCAGTACTTAACCTTTTCTTTTTCCTGGTCACCCAAGATGTATACGGTCAGGAGGGCTATTTTCCCGGACATATTGTTACGCTTGAAGGAGACACACTATCCGGTCAGGTGATGGATCGAAAATCACCTCCTTTCAGCAGGATCTACGAAAAGATAAAATTTGTCGATGCCCGGGGGAAACGAAAAAAGTATAAACCCACACAAATAGCAGCGTATAGGGTAGAGGACAGGTTTTTTGAAAGTGTATGGGTGGAACAAACTACCCGAGGGTTTTCCAGTTTTTATCAAATACGCCCCGGTGTTGGTGAGAAAATTTTTTTAAAAGTAGTCACGAAAGGAACGCTGACGCATTATCAATTGGAATTTCAGGAACAGGGAACGGAAGATGTGGATGATATCGATTTTTTCAAAAGAAAGGATGACGACTACATGGTGCGTGCCACACAAGGGTTGTTAGGCCTGAAAAGAAAGAAGTTAATAGAATATTTCAATGATTGCCCCTCGCTACAATCCAAAATTCAAACCAAAGCCTTCAAATATCCAGGACCTGTGGTTGATTACTACAATACAACATGTTCAGAATAATCAATTAATAGCTTTCCTAAATCCCGGACCTTTTACAAATCTTCCGGGTTTGGCATTTGTATGCTGTCCGTTCTTAAGGACCTGAACGCCATTGACAAATACATGTAAAACCCCTTCAGCATACTGATGAGGAGCTTCAAAGGTGGCCACGTCATTCACTCTTTCAGGATCGAAAATGACTATATCTGCGAAATAACCTGTTTGCAGGCGTCCTCTTTTTTTGATTTTGAGATTTTCAGCAGGGAGCGAGGTCAGTCGTCTTATGCCTTCTTCGAGGGGAAAGAGCTTCATGTCTCTCGAATATTTCCCCAATACCCGTACAAATGATCCATAGGCCCTTGGGTGTGTACTTTGCTTCAGGAAGATACCATCTGCTGTCATGCTTCCCGCATCTGAGCAAAAACTCATCCAGGGCCGGACAATTTTTTTTGCAATGTTTTCATCAGACATAGAAAAGTAGACCACCTGTATCCTGCTGTCATCTTCTACAATAAGATCAATCATCGTTTCTTCTGCCGACTTGCCCAATTTCTGTGCTATTTCAGATAATCTTTTCCCTGCATGGACCCTTAGATCAGGGTTTTTAAAACCGACTAATAAGATCTTATCGGGACTATGCTGAAATTCAATGTCACTTAAGATCCTCTCGCGTAAGCCGACATTGGCAAGTCGCTCGATGGTTGCTTCTACACCTCCTTCCCGTACCCAGGCCGGAAGTTGAACGTGTAGCCCGGTAGAGCTGGCCGGATAAGTGTACATATCTGCTGTAATGGACAATCCTTCTGAGCGGGCATTTTTGATCATGGAAAGAACCGAATCCATTTTCCACCAGTTATTCTCTCCGGATGCCTTCAAGTGATAAATTTCAGCAGGAAGATTGGCTTTGCGGCTTATGGTTATGAGCTCCCTGATGGATTCGAATAGTTCATCTCCTTCGCTTCTAATGTGAGAGATGTACATGCCATCATAGTCAGAGGCCACTTTTGCCAACTCGATCAGTTCCGTTGTACTGGCCGAACTGCTGGGCGCATAGAGTAACGAAGAGGAGATACCTACTGCGCCTTCTTTCATGCTTGCTGCCAGCAATTCCTTCATTTGTTCTATTTCTGCGTCCGTAGCTACTCTATCTTCATATCCTATGACATGTTGTCTGAGTGTGCCATTTCCTACAAAAGAAGTAACGTTAGTGGATACTCCACGATTTTCTAAATAACTTAAATACTCCCCCAGGGTGGTCCATTCTATGTCATATTTAATGTCTCCCTGGTTTTCCCTGGCTTCCTGTTTCATCCGGTTATTCCATGGTCCCATAGAACGTCCCTCGCCCATTACCTCCAGGGTTACTCCCTGACGGATATCACTTTGAGAACAGCCATCTTCAATCAGTGAGACATTGGCCCAGCTTAACATGTTTATAAAACCAGGAGCCACGGCCAGGCCTCTTGCATCTATCTCTGCTTTTGCCCGTTCTGCGGATAGATCACCAATAGCAGAAATGGTATCTGCGTTCACTCCAATGTCGCCTGTTACAGGAGTATTTCCGGAACCATCATAGATGGTCCCGTTTCGAAGAATAAGATCATACTTTACGGATTCTGCACAGGAGAGTATAACCATGGACAGAGCAATCAAGGAAATTTTTTTCATAGACCCGGCTTTTAAGCAATATAGTGGTTTGCTTTGATATATGACGTTTGAGCCTGTTGACTTTTAGTGATGGTTATGACACAGTATTGGCCACCGCTTGATACTTACTGCTTATCTTATTACCTGGTTAACCGTTATGCTCATTGTAAATGATTGAAAAAAAGACAATGTAAACATGTTTATTAAGGCATAGTATGTCAAGTGTCGCCAAAAAACCTTATTCCACTGAAAGATGTATAAACAAAGCCGGCCCGAAAGGTAAGGCAAATGGGTTTTCCTTTGTACGAACTACCTGACCCTCTCCATCAAGCCCCGCATTCCGGTCGAACAGATCATTTGTAAAGGCAATGGAATTATCTGCCGGTTTGAAATCACACAAATTCTTCACAAAGCCTTTATTTTAAATTAATGATATAATAATCCCATCACCTTTTATTTGCGGTTCTATTTAGCGTTTGTCTTTTCAATTTTGACATGACTGATCCATTACCCATATTTCAAACTATATCATTTCAACTATCAACGTGAATTATATGAGATCTCTTTCTTTCCTTATCATGGCCATTTTCCTTTGGAAATGTGCCCCAACGGATAAAACCGAATTACCCTCACTTCCGGAGGACGGCATTGCCGATTTCTATGATGCTTCGTTAATGCCATTCTATCATGGGGTGGCATCCGGTGACCCGTTGGCGGATGCAGTGATCATCTGGACAAGGATAACGCCTAAAGATTCACTGAAAAGTATTGATGTGACCTGGGAGATTGCTGAATCGGATGATTTTCAAACAGTATTACAGTCCGGAATTTTCACGACAGATGCGTCGCGGGATTATACTGTAAAAGTAGATGTCAAAGATTTAAAGGCGAATACTAATTATTACTACAGGTTTAAAGGGCTTGATAATACTTCTTCCACCGGCCGTACACGTACAGCGCCTGATGACACTATCGATAATTTGAAGTTTGGGATTGTAAGCTGTAGCAATTACGAATGGGGTTACTTTAATGCTTATGGGCGAATTGCTGAACGTGAGGACCTTCATGCCGTGTTGCACTTAGGTGATTATATTTATGAATACGGACCGGGAAAATATGGGGATACTACCATACAACGTATCAACTATCCTGCACATGAGATCATCACGTTGCAGGATTATCGCTTGCGTTATTCTCAATACCGCCTGGATAAAGACTTGAGAACAGTACATGAGCGACACCCTTTTATCACTATTTGGGATGATCACGAAATTGCCAATAACTCATATACTGAGGGCGCTCAAAACCACCAACCGGATGAAGGTGACTATATGACCCGGAAAGAGGCTGCCAGGAAGGCATATTATGAATGGCTGCCGGTACGTGAAACAAAACCGCAAAACCTGTACCGTCAGTTTTCTTATGGATCGCTGGCAGACCTGATCATGCTGGATGAACGTTTAGCGGGAAGGACCATGCCTGCCGATAGTCTCAATGACCCCTCCCTGAAGGATAGTACACGCAGTATGTTGGGGGTAACACAGTTGGAATGGTTTGAAGATAAACTGAAGAACTCCCGGGCTACGTGGAAAATAATTGGTAACCAGGTAATCTATTCTTATTTAAACTGGGGGCACCGCAGCTTTAACATCAACCTTGATTCGTGGGACGGATACCCTGTAGAGCAGCGGAAGATTGCCGATATTATTCAGAAAAATGAGATTAATAATGTCGTTTTTGTAACGGGTGATACGCATTCATCCTGGGCATTTGAAGTAGCTATCGACCCATTTAAGGAATACAATCCTTCTACAGGTGAAGGGGCCTTTGCAGTTGAATTTGGAACTACCAGCGTTAATTCTGCTAACAGTAATGAACGTTTTCACACAGATTCGGTACGTGTACATGAAGGTAAAATTGTCAATAGTCCGATTAACCCACATTTGAAATATGCTAACCTACGGGACCATGGTTACCTCGTACTAACCCTTACGGCTGATGATGCACGGGCTGATTGGTATTATGTCAATACCAATCGCGAGCCTTCCGATGAGGAATCGTTAGGAAAGTCGATTTCTGTGAAAAAGGACCAGGTTCGACTCAACTTTATCGACTAGATCAGTTTTCTCTGATTTTAAGAGTAACTCAGGTTACATGCTTAGCAATAACCAATAATCTTAGGTGGTTATCATAAGGTTTAAGTAAGTTAGCATGCACTCTTTTCAGTTTGAAAACTATGAAGACGGGTAACCTGGTATTGTTTGCTATACCTGCAGTCATTTGGGGTTCCACATGGTATGTGATCACTTTTCAGCTCGGTGAAGTGGATCCATTACTTTCGGTTTGCTATCGCTTTGCGTTTGCAGGTGTGATACTACTGATTTATAGCAAGGTAAGAGGGTTAAAACTGAGCTTTACGCCAGGCCAGCATGTGTTTATGGCTATGCAGGGAGCTTTATTGTTTGGAGGTAACTACTGGTTGGTGTATATCTCAGAGTCTTATATTACCAGTGGGTTAGTGGCCATTGCTTTCTCTACGCTGATATTCATGAATATCCTTTTTAACTTTCTTTTTCTTGGAAACCCGGTCAATAGAAAACTGATTTTGGGGGCTTTATTGGGAGTTTCCGGTACAATTATTATATTTCACCAGGAGTTGTCCACCCTCAGTTTCGAAGATGATGTATTTAAAGGGTTGGTTTTTTGTACCATTGGAGTGGTTCTGGCATCCCTTGGCAATATCACATCTGCTTTTAATCAGAAGCAAAACCTTCCGGTCATCCAGACCAATGCCTACGGGATGCTTTATGGAGGCACTTTAATGTTCCTGATAGCCCTTGTATCCAATAAACCACTGGTTATTGATACGTCATTGCCTTACCTTGCTTCTCTTGCTTATTTGACAATTTTCGGATCAATAATTGCTTTTAGCACTTACCTGACACTGGTAGGAAGAATAGGTGCTGATAAGGCCGCATATGTGATCGTGTCACTACCTGTAATTGCTATTGTTATTTCTGCTATTTTTGAAGACTTCAACGTCACGTTGTATACGTTAACAGGAATGTTACTCATTGTATTGGGTAACGGAATGGCGCTCCGGAAATAGCCGGGTTTTGCTTACCGGCTTAGCATTTTCAACTCCTGATGTACATAACAGTAAGCCCAACTTTCTCCGGGTTCAGCGGAAATAACTACCGGATGGTCGTGATTTGCAGCATGTTTTGAAGCGTGCTTATTGGGTGACGAATCACAGCACAATGTAGTGCCACAAGCCTGACAAGTTCTAAGGTGTACCCAGCGGTCGCCCGTTTTTACACATTCATCGCATTGGTACTTAGCCGGGGCTTTGAATTCCAGGCTTTCCAGGTGTTCACAGTTTTTTTGTTTGAGCATGATAGATCAATGATTATTGGAGGTTTTAAAATGTCATCAGTTTTCTGCCAGGTATTCATGAACCAGTTTAATGGCCATGGCACCTTCACCTACGGCAGAGGCCACACGGTTCATAGCACCGGCACGTACATCACCTGCGGCGAAGATACCGGGACTGCAGGTTTCCAATAAAAAGGGTTCTCGCTCCAGCTTCCATATTTTTTTAAAATCATGGTATTTATTTAATCCGTTACCTGTTTCTATAAATCCCTTCTTATCTTTTATAATATTGAGTTGCAGCCAATCTGTATAGGGTTTGGCTCCAATGAAAATAAGTAAAGCGCCTGCTTCCACAGTACGATCTTCCTTCTTCTGAATGTCTTTGAGTACCAGCTGTTGCAACCTGTCTTTTCCTATGGCCTTAGCCACCTCGGTATAGCCAAGTACATGAATGTTCTCAGTCCCGTTGATTTGGTCTATGAGGTATTGTGACATACTGGAGCTCAGGTCAGGCTTCCTGATGAGGATATATACATTACGTGCGAAGTTAGAAAGGTACATGGCAGCTTGCCCCGCAGAGTTACCCCCTCCTACGATATATACCTCTTCATTACGGCATGCATTTGCCTCTGTATTGGCAGCGCCGTAGTAAACTCCGGCGCCTGTAAAATCGTCTACACCCTCGGCCTCCAGCTTCCTGTAATCCACACCTGTGGTGATCACAACGCTTTTGGCATTTACCTCATTGCCATCTACTAACTGAAGTATTTTGTAGTTATCCTGGAGTTTTATATTCACTACCTCCTGTGGCGACAGAAATTCTATTCCGAAACGTGTGGCTTGTGTGATGGCCCTTCTTGAAAGTTCAGCACCACTAAGGCCTTTTGGAAAGCCCAGGTAGTTTTCTATGCGTGAGCTTGTCCCTGCTTGTCCTCCCGGCGCGCGTTTCTCAATTAAAAGTGTATTCAGCCCTTCTGATCCCCCATAAACGCCCCCTGCTAATCCTGCCGGGCCTGCTCCGATGATAGCAACGTCATACATCTTTTGCTGAGCGATCGCTATCATGCCCACATTTTGCGCTACTTCCGGTAGTTCCGGGTTTATAAGCTTACTACCGTCATTGAAAAAAACAGCAGGAAGGTCTTTATGATCGATACCGTTCAATTCCAGTAGTTCATTACCATTACCATTAGTTTCCACATCCATCCATTGATAGGGGATCAAATTACCGGAAAGAAAGTCTTTAATAGTGTGTGATTTTGGCGACCACTGATAGCCTACGATCCTGATCCCATCAAATTCCGGACGGAAAGAGCTTTGCCACTCTTCCAGTTGATCATTCAGCGCCGGATATAATCGTTCTTCAGGCGGGTCCCAAGGTTTCATGAGGTAATAATCCAGTTGTACCTCATTAATGGCCCGGATAGCAGCGTCAGTGTCTGAATAGGCTGTTAACAGCACACGTTTGGCTCCCGGATAAATTGCCCTGGCCTTTTCCAGGAATTCCACCCCTAACATTTCAGGCATGCGTTGATCGCTTAAAAATAAAGCCACCGCCTCCCCTTTATTTTTCAGCTCTTTAAGTGATTCCAGCGCTTCATTAGCAGATTCAGTAGCCAGGATACGATATTCTTTTTTATAAGCGTCACGTAGATCACGTACTACAGCACGTAACACGGCAGGGTCGTCATCTACGGCAAATATGATTGGTTTTTTCATTGATTTTCTTTCATTAAACTATTGAATAGGTAAACAAACCTGAAACTCTGTACGGCCCGGCTCAGAAATTACTTTCACGGAACCATTGTGTTGTCCAACGATCTGATGGACCACATCAAGTCCCAGTCCGGTGCCTTTACCGATGGGTTTGGTAGTAAAGAAAGGGTCAAAGATCTTATCTATTTCTTCTGCAGAGATCCCTTTTCCGCTGTCGATAATATTGACAAGGACGAATTTTCCATCTCTTAAGGTTTGAAGGGTCAGTTTTTTATCTTTTGATGATTCCATAGCATCTATGGCATTATCGATCAGGTTAGTCCAGACCTGGTTTATTTCACTCACAAAAACGGCCACCTCAGGCACCTGGCCAAATTCCGGGATAACTTCAATGTTTCCTTTATTGATTTTATGTTTTAACATGGTGAGTGTATTGTTGATGCCCGTGTGAATGTCGGTAGGCTTTTTTTCCGGGGCCTGGTCCATATGTGTGTAGCTTTTTACCGAACGTACCAGGTCGTTGATCCTTTGTGAAGCATCTTCTATTTCGTTCACCAGTTTCTCTGTGGTAAGTACCTGGTACAGCCAGTTGATAACGGGTACCAGGTCTTCATCTCGAAGGCTTTCTTTTACGTACTCGAAATCTTCTACATTAAAACCAAAGTCCACAAAATTGTCGACGATCTCATATCCATCGTCAAATCCATTTTCTTCCAGCCATTCCGCCAACTCATCTTCTTTCGCCGACCTTTCCATTAAAGGAAGCAGGACCATCCCATTTTTGGCCTTGTCAAACACTATTTTATTTACAGCGTCAATGGTTTCATCTTCCGTGCGTATTTTGATCACGCTTTTGAAATTTTCAGGAAGGAAAGAAAGATGTTTTTTTAACGATTGTGCACTTCGTACTACGGCGGCTGAAGGATTGTTCAATTCATGTGCTAATCCCGCTGAGAGCTTTCCCAGGGCCATCATTTTATCGTTCTGTTGCTGTCGCTTGGTAAAATGTCTGATCCTGGAACTCATTATATGCACCAGGGCGGTGGTCAGTTCCTCATGCTCATGGATCATAGTTTTGAAATGCGGACGATGTAATACCATGATACACGATGTTTCATTGGCTTCAGCATACCCTGAGGCTTCTTTCGCCCTGGAATAAGGCAGGTATCCCGTAATCGTATTTTTCTTTATAGTATCTATTAACCGGAACTGATCGTTTTGCTTGCTTTTTAAGGCAAAACTACCTTCCAGAAGTATGTACATCTTATCGATGGGGTCCCCTGGCTTGAAAAGATAATCCCCAGGCGCTAACGTGACAACTTCACATTGATCTACCAGCCACTGTAACTGATTCAATGGAACAGTGTTCAGTTCCGGTATGGCTTGCAGCGTATGTGAGGATGGTGTGGACATCTAGTAAAATTAAGAATAATCAGATGCCCTGAAAATAATATTCCGACCTGAGCCGGAATATTTATTTAGCCTGAAAAACTTGAAAGGGTTTTGGGGTTTCGTAGCAAACTGGCTACCCAAACCAGCACTAGGATAATGGATGGCATCAGGTAATTCTGGATGCCTTCCCCGCCTAATTCTTCCGTTCCGGCAGCGGCTGACATATGCGAGGCTATGGCGCCACCCATATAGGCTGTGACTAACAAAGTACCTAATGACTGAGTTCGAGGGATAAGAAAAAGTACTGCGGAGATCACTTCACCTATTGCTATCAGAGTAGTTTCTGATGCTGTAAAGCCAAAATGTTCCATCATGGGGCTTGCCTGACCCATAAATTTGCCCATTGCACTGAAAAGTAGCAAAGCGCCGAGCAGACCCGAAAGTACCCAGCCGATGATCTTTTTGGTTTTTTCTGTCATAACAATGTGTCTTTAGTTGGATATCTAAGGTATAAATAAATGTTTAAACATGTAATGTGTGGTATCATTATTGATACCATTTATTCTCTAAAACATAACCAGGGAATGAAAGGGAAATCAAAGTCTTTTTTGTACTTTCGTTCCGTAAGAATTGTCCTATGCTCAAAAACATCCTTGTTTTATTGTCTATCGGCTTATGGATCAATCAATCACACGCCCAGGTGGTGGGAAAGTTATTTCCGGATATGGAAGTGGAAAATGTTGAGGACGCTGCTATTTCTCTTCCGGGTGATACCAAAGGTAAGTTTACATTACTAGGTCTGGCGTATTCTAAAAAGTCCGAAGGAGACCTGAATACCTGGTTTAGTCCTGTATTTAATAAGTTCATTCAGTCCAGCGACGGGATTTTTGGTGGCTTTGGGTACGATGTTAATGTCTATTTCATTCCTATGTTCACCGGAGTGAATTCTGCGGCTACCGGTACGGCAAAAAGAAAAGCTGCTAAGAACATTGATGCACGTTTGCTGCCATATATACTTTTTTATAAGGGTAAGCTAAAGCCTTATAAGGACGCTTTGGCATTTTCAAAGAAAGACGTCCCATATTTTTTTGTATTAGATGATCAAGGTAAAATCGTCTTTGCCACATCTGGCGCTTACAGTGAAAAAAAAATGGATGAGATAGAAGAAGTGCTTGAGTAAGTAGCCCTTTTTTTCACCTTTTCACTAGTACAGAGGTAATTAACATATATTACTAGCTTCACAAGCCTTTTAGTAAAATACTGTAATAGATTTCGTTGCCTGGCGAAAACTCATTGTTAATTACCTAATATACAGCAAGTTATTCTGCTGCCACCACTCTATTTTACTGGTCTCCAACTTAAAATCATATAATCCTATGAAAATTATGAATTTGTTGAATTTTATATTGAAATCATTAAATAATGCAAATTTTTATCAAAAAAGTTTTGAATTTAAGCAATCAGATTCCTAAGTTAGTTGTGTAATTAATCATAAATAAATCTTACAAGTTATGTTAAACAACTCACAACAAAAACCTTCTGAAAGCAAAATCAAGAAAGATCTTATTGAAAATCTGATCAGTAAAAATCAAGTTTTGAATGAAAAAGCAGCGGTTCATTGCGAAGGTTGTGTCTCCGTAGTATTTCCTTAAGGTGAGTTTCTTGCCTAATAAGTGAATAAGATATTATATCAGTAAGACCTGATCTTTGAGGGTTCATATTTCCAAAGCTCAGGGCTATAAGAAATAAATAAGAGTCATCTCGACTCCAGGGATGGCTCTTTCATTTAACGTATTAAAATCATGACGATTAGCGAAAAGCGTCTTATAAACGCACTTGATTGCGAAGATGAGGCACTGATCATTGAAGGGTTTATGGAACGTTATGACGTTTCCCATGATGAGGCCGTAGATCTTTTTAATGAAACAAAAAAGTGGCTATGGCTGGCTTCTAAAGCGGAAGAACTTGAAAACCCTCTGTTCATAGATCGGCCACTCATCATTATCGATGAAATGTGGCATACTTTTATACTTCATACAAGGCAGTATTATAAATTCTGTTCAGATCATTTCAAAAGACTGATCCATCATCAACCTACGGCGCCTAAAGTAAAAAAATCACAACACCAACGCATGCTTACCGAACCGGTAAAAGTGATGAAAGAACATGAAGCTAAATTAAAAAGTCAGTATAGTGCTATTTATGACCATCTGGGTGCTGAAACTCTTGTAAAATGGTACGACACTTTTGCTTCTAAATACAATCCTGATTATATCAATTCAATAAAAAAATACTAGGTTACAGTAACTACCGGCCAACAATATTTAGTTTTTTTATTTCACAGCTAATCTTATTTTAGACCTTACCAATGCAATTGGACTGCTTGCTGTGTTTTGAATTGAATGTTTCCAAGACTATCTTTAGTTATCATAGTATTTTCTTCTTTCACGCCGCTTTTGGCGCAGAAATCCGGTCGATATTTTATTAACAATTTCAAGCGATCTGATTATACCGCTTCTCTCTCAAACTTCAGTTTGGCACAAAGCCAGGATGGCTTAATCTACATTGCGAATTACAGTGGGGTATTAGAATATGACGGACTTAATTGGAGGCATATTCCTATCGCGTCTAATTCAAATGTTTTATCACTTGCTATTTCAGAAAGTAATAAGATCTATGTAGGTGGTAAAAGGGATTTTGGCCACTTGACCCCGGATCTTAGCGGTGATCTTCATTACGTTTCCCTAAAAAATAAAATTCCTGTAGAGGTTAATTTTAATGTCATCAGGTTCATTTTATGTGCTTCGAGCGGGGTCTATTTTTTTTCAAAGGAAGCTATTTTCAAGCTGGATGAGGAGCATGAAGTATTTGAGGTATGGCGACCTGAAAATAACAATTTTAATTATGCACCTTTCGAAGTGGGAGGTGACATATATTGCTTTTTAAAAGGTAATGACCTTGTAAAACTCGCAGAAAACGGACTCCTCGAAAAAGTAAATCACCTGAATGTAAAAGATCTGTCCGCTGTGACATTTGTTGATCCGGTAGATGAAAATCAGACCATCATAGGTACATTAAAAGAAGGGTTTTATGAATTTGATGAAGATAGTGTGTACCCTATGCCCGGCTCGATAAATGAATATCTGTCTAAGAGCCTATTATTTGCAGGGTATAAAACTGAAGCTAATAAGTATGTTTTTGGCTCCCTGGGCAGTGGTATTATTCTGACAGGGTCTGACCTCAATGTAGAATTTGTGATCGATAGATCGCGGGGACTGCAGAGTAACCATGTAAGAGATTTAATGTTCGACCATCAGGAGCAGCTGTGGGTAGCCATGCAGGAAGGTATAGCCACCATTGATCTTTACTCCCCCTGGCTTTTTTGGGGTCAGGATCAAGGCGTTGAAGGTACCGTCTGGGATGTGGTGAGGTTTGATAATACGGTATATATTGCAACTACCGAGGGCCTTTTTTATAAAAAGGATGGGATTTTTCAGAAAATAGAGGGGATTAATGGCAAAGTATGGACACTTATTACGGTTGATTCCAAAGGACATAATAATATCCTTCTTGCAGGAGGTAATGAAGGTCTTTTTTATATCTCGGAAAGTAAGTTGGTCAAAATATCGAATTTCCCAAATGTGTCTAAACTGGCCATATCAAATAATAATGATGAAATTATTGTGGGTCATCTGGATGGTTTGAGCATCATCAATTTAAGCAGTGATGGCTTTGACCGACATGATTTGCTAAAAAGCCCGAACAATACGTTTCGCAGTATTTATCAAGATAAAAATGAAACGATCTGGGCGGCATCTAAATTTTTGGGCGTTTACCGGGTTGAACCGGACCCCTCATCAAAAGTACCTGTAAAACTCTATGACGAGAAAGCCGGTCTTCCTGACCTAAGTGAGATCAATATCTTTGAATACCATGACCAATTACTATTTACCACAGGTTCAGGCATCTACAGTTTAATTAAAGATGTAAATGATACTTTGACTTTTGAAAAAAACGGAACTTTCATTGCGTCAGAACATAAAATTATGTCCATTACCGGTGATTCAAAAGGAGATTATTTTCTTTCTTATCTTGATAATGAAAGAAATGAGCGGGTTGAGAAGTATTACTATGGTGAGGAAGGTAAATATGTGCGGGAAAGCACTCCTTTCAATCGTTTACCGGATATGGAAGTGATGACTGTCTATGCTGAAGGGGATAGCCTTGTATGGATAGCAGGAACAGAAGGCTTATTCCGCTTTGATCAGCGCATAAAAAGGGATTATCATCAGCCTTTCAATACATTGATAAGGCGGGTCAGCACGGTTGATTCGGTTCTTTTTAACGGTGCTACGGCAGTGTCATCTGACAAGAATCAAATACCTTCTATTGCTGCCCGACAGCCTCACGGCTTTAGACTAAAGTTAGATTATGAGTTGAACGATATTAGTTTCGAGTATTCGGCTACCAGCTATATAACACAGGAAAAAAACGAATTTAGCTACTATCTTGACAATAATGATGGTGACTGGTCTACCTGGTCAAAAGAGTATAAGAAGGAATACAGTAATCTGCCTGCTGGTGATTATACTTTTTATGTCAAGTCGAGGAATATATATAACCGGGAGGGGAAGCAAGCCTTTTATGCCTTTACTATTTTACCACCATGGTATCAGACCAGTTGGGCATATTCCGTTATAAGTGTTTTAGTAGGCTTATTTATTTGGTTCATAGCACTAGGGTATTCTTACCGCATACGAATGCAGAAACAGAAATTAAAGCTTATTGTGGCGGACAGAACATTTGAGGTAATGTCACAAAAGAAGGAAATAGAAAAGCAAAATGATCTGCTTAAGATACGTCATGAAGAGATCACCAGTCAAAAAGAGGACATTGAGTCTAAAAATAATCTACTCAATAAATCCCAGGAAAAAATTCTGAGCATTAACAAAAAACTCACAGAGCTCAACTACTCATTGGAGAAAGAGGTAGAGAACAGGACTTCTCGCATCAAATCTACCATGGAAAAGTTGAAGCAGATCAACAGCGAACTTGATATGTTCATTTACCGCGCTTCTCATGACCTTAAAGGACCTATCAACCGGATACATGGATTGACTGCCCTGGCTAAACTTGAATCGTTGGATGGGAATAATGAAAAATACTTTAGTCTGATAGAGGAAACGACACTTGAAATGGAGACCCTGCTTTCTAAACTTATGCAGGTCCATGATATTATTAATACACATGCTAACCGGGAAGAGGTAGATCTTATAGCACTTATTCACAATACCTGTGAGTCATTAAAGTTTTTGGATAGAGAGGGAGAAACGATTTATTCTTTTGATTTGGATAAGAATAGTTTACTGATCTCAGATACTTATCTGCTTACTATCATAATTAAGAACTTACTGGACAACGCACTAACTTTTCGTAAGAAATTAAGCAACGAGAAACATGAGATCAAGGTCTCTACAAAGTATAAAAAGAACAGCATTGAGGTCAAGATATTTGATAACGGAATAGGAATTGATCCCAGGTATTCAAAGCGTGTATACGAAATGTTTTTCCGGGCTTCAGATCTGTCAAAAGGAAATGGACTTGGGTTGTATCTTGTAAAATTAGCCAGCGAAAAACTGGGTGTTCAGATTGAATTTGAATCAGAAAAAGGGGTTTATACTGAATTTACAGTAAGTATTCCTTACGACGAATATTAGTGGATAAAGTCCTTTCTTCCGGCAACACGCAAAAACCGCTTCTTTAGTATTCCAATGTCAACCTTTTAAACAGGCACATCATCTCATGACACCTCCTTAAACTTATCAACCTTATCCGAAAACGGCAAAAACGACGGCATTTGACTGCCTGTGAGTGCAAGACTGATCTCGGTAATGGCTTATATAGGCCCTGTATGATCTTATTTATCAGGAGTCACCTATTGTTTTCAATTTATTAGCGAACACACGTTTCACTTTATCCACCTTCGGTTTTACCACAAATTGACAGTAAGGCTGACCACCATTTAAGTTAAAATAATTCTGATGGTGTTCTTCAGCCTTGTAAAAGACTTCCAAAGGTGATATCTCCGTAACAATAGGAGAATCAAAGGTGCCGGATACATCCAGTTCTTGTTTGAAGCTTTCCGTCAGTTTTTTTTGCTCCTCATTATGATAGAAGATCGCTGAACGATATTGTGTGCCCACATCTGCACCCTGACGATTTAATGTGGTAGGGTCATGACTGGACCAGAAAATTTCCAACAACTCTGTATAGTTTACCTTTTCGGGGTCAAAGCTTATCTGGGCCACTTCTGCATGTCCGGTACGACCTCCGCACACTTCACGGTAGGTCGGATCTTTCACTTTACCACCGGTATAACCCGAAACTACTTTTGATACTCCACTGATCTGCTGAAAAACAGCTTCTACACACCAAAAACAACCTGCCCCAAACGTTGCTAATTCTGTCATCTCTTTCTTTTTAATTTAAAAACCCTGCAGCGCTCATTTAGTTCACCGGATGATGGCAAGCATATGCTCATTGGTAAAATAAGTTGAATCTATTTGCTAACAGGTATTTCGACTTTAAATTCTGCTCCCATTCCGTAATCAGAGGCCACTTCTATTTTCCCGTTTAACCTGTTCAGGGTTTCTTTAACAATGTATAAACCTAATCCGGACCCTGATATGTTTTCATCAGCCCTGTAAAACATCTCGAAGATCTTTTCCTGACGATCTTTAGGGATTCCCTGTCCATGATCTTTTACCACAATTTTTAGCACGTCATTTTCTACAGCCGCCTTAACATGTATCTTCTTTATTCCCTTACCTAAACGCCCATACCGGATCGCATTGCTGAGCAGGTTTCTCGCGATTATCTTTAGCCGTATAGGGTCAGTTTTAATCCTTAGGCCCTTTACAATTTCTATTTCTCTTTCCAGGTCCTCTACACCTTGCATATATTTCAGGTCTTCGAATATTTCACACACCACCTCCCTCAGATCAATTTCTTCAGGTTTTATGTCCATCCGTGCATTGCGTGAGTAATCAATGATATCGTTAATAAACTGGTCCAGCCTGGCGATAGACCGCTGCATCATGCCGTAATATTGATATCGGACCTCTTGTTCGTTTTCTTTCTTCACCAGGTCTATCAATCCCAGAACAGATGCCAACGGCGCTTTCAAGTCATGCGATGCGCTGTAAACAAAACTATCCAATTCACGATTTACCTTTTTTAAGACCTTGTTTTGCTCTACCAGCTTTTTCTGGGCCTGGGTACGTTTGGTAATATCTTTAGCAAAAAAGGAGATGCCCGTTATTTCGCCACCGTCCTTAATAGGATATACATGTATTTCATAATAATTATTTTCATGGCCTACCTGGTAAGAGTCTTGATAGACTGCTTTTTCCCCTTTTAGGGCATTTGAATACCGGCATTCCCAGAGCACACGCGTAGCTTCATCAGGTATATGTTCCGGGAGGTTCATTCCAACTTCTAATTCTATCCCATAGGCGAGTTTCCATTCTTCTTTGAAGATGAGATTAAAATCAATTAAAAAATAGTTCTTGTCCAGTAGCCAAATGGAGTTGTCAGAGTTATCAAGGATAGATCGCAGGTTGATCTCTTTCTTTTCAATATCACGTGTACGTTCTGTTACTTTTAACTCCAGTTCCTGGTTCTTTTTTTCAATAGTTTCGTGCTTCTCTTTTTCCCTGTCCATGTAAGTCAGAAATGATTTATACACTCTCATTCCTAAACCATAAGACAGTACGATTATGCACCCTATGAACCCAAAATGAATGGAATATTTAGGAATAGGTCCATAGGGTATTACACGTTGTATGCTCAAAATGAAAATGGTAATAAATATTGCGTATACTGCATAAGCAGCTACAAAATATTGAGCCTGGGGTACTTTTCTTTTTAGTGCGATTAAACTACAATGGATGGTGATCAAGAGCACAGCCATACCAATTAAACTTAGTACAAAATAAGCCTGTTGAAGATCTGCTATCAACAATATAACCATAATGGCTATAATGGTATATACGCTCCAATGAAGGAACTTATGGTAACGCATTGACCAGGTGGAAACTTGCAAAAAATCTAGCATAAACAGTAGGCCGAGTATATTCACAAGCGCTGCGGTAAATGCATCCTGGTAACCGTTGGTCCAATCCACCAAAAAATAAAGATACTGTGGGGTGAAGCCGTCTGCTGCTCCCGTAAAAACAGCGATTAACGATACATAGATGGCGCTTAGCAAGAAGATTCGAAGACGACTCGAAATGAACAAGAGAAGGTTATAAATAAAGATCATTAGTAAGGCGCCATAATATAAACCTAAAGCCGTACGTTCAGTCGTATTCCGTTCCAGTGCAATGTTGTCATCAATAAGTTGTGCCGAAACGGTCATGTAGTTGGGCGAAGATATTTTAAAAATACATACGGAGCGTACTCCTGGCTTCAGGTGAAGTAAGAGGTTATTCCTATTGCCCCGGATGTCTTTTTCATAAGGATGGATGCCTGCCCCGGTGATAGACCTTTTATGACCTCCGTTAGGCCAACGCTGGAATAGTTCAATAGTGTGAATAGAGGGGTCGTAGAAATCAATTAAAACACTTTCGGGACGAGGCAGATGGCTTTGATAACGCAGCCTTAGCCAGACATGGGCTTTAGTGAGTGGAAGCCGTAGCCCTTCTTCACTTATTTTTTTAAAAGCACTATCGCTAAGAGACAGAACATCTGAGTGAGTCAAAGACCTATCTTCATCAATCAGGTAACTCAAATACGAGTTAATATTTTGACCTTTATGTAATGACCTTATAGACAGTGTTTTACCTTGACCAAAAAGTATGGCCGGTATAAACGCAACTACAAACAAAAAGTATGACCTCATAACTTCATTTAGTCCCCAAAAGCTATCCCTATGTTTTTTGCCGCGTGCACCAGGAAAGAATCTGTAGCCACATAATTGTAGCTGGACGTTGCTGCCTCGAGGGAAACGGTCGTTATTTCATTATTAAGATAAGAAACCATTTTACCATACTCTTTATTGAGTATCATTTCAAAAGCCTTGACACCAAAAAGCGTGGCAAGTACCCTGTCAGAAGCTACCGGTGTTCCTCCGCGCTGTGTATGGCCTAGTACAGTCTCTCTGATATCCGCTTTACAGCCCGCTGCCTTAAGCTGTTCGGACAGTTGGTAAGCCACACCCCCCAGTCTTACGTGTTCATAACCGGTCTCATCACTTTCTTTGCTTACTATCTTGGTGTTCAAAGATTTAGCCCCCTCGGCTATGACGATATTGGCAAAACCCTTACCTTTTTCATATCGTTGGTTTATATGTTTTACCACTTTATTGATGTCGTACGGTATTTCAGGGATAAGACAAACCTCTGCTCCACCGGCTATTGCCGTGTGCAGTGCTATCCAGCCGGCGTCACGGCCCATTACTTCCATGATCATTACACGATGATGGCTTTCACCGGTAGTGACTAATTTATCAAAGCTATCCGTAGCTATTTGTACCGCAGTCCTGAAGCCAAACGTGTAATTCGTAGCGGAAAGGTCGTTGTCAATTGTTTTGGGAACACCCACAATATTTAATCCCTGATCAAATAATTTTTGAGAGATCCGTTGTGAGCCGTCTCCGCCTATGCTGATTACCGCTTCTATTCCAAGATCCTGGATTTTCTCGATGAGCTCATCAGACCGGTCAATGATAGTTACAGATCCGTCTTCATTTTTCATCGGGAAGTCAAAAGGATTGCCCTTGTTGGTGGTCTTTAAGATGGTCCCGCCTTTTACATGTATACCTGCTGTAGACCGGTTACTCAGTTTCTTGATTTCCATAGGGTCACGCAATATCCCATTGAATGCCTCCATGCTGCCTACCACCTGCCAGTCTTTTTCCTGCTTCGCTCTTTTTACTATACCACGAATGACAGCATTCAGTCCAGGACAATCCCCGCCTCCGGTGAGTACCAATACCTTTTTTTTCATTATTTGTGAGGTTACGTTATCAAGTTTTGTTCAAAGATATTTTATGTTGTCCATTACTACGCTCTGTAGGCATGTAAGATTACATGCATATCTGAATACTATAAATAAAGGATATTTGTCAGCCTTTAAAAAGGATAAAAATCAGTTTTTTACTTGACCGCCTTTCAGGTCGCACCTGATTGTAAACGAGTAGCTTGCCATTAAAAACGTCCTATGAGTTTACATATCGGAGCGAAAAAGGGAGAGATAGCAAAAACCGTTTTACTGAGTGGTGATCCGTTGCGCGCGCAACATGTGGCGGAAAACATGCTTATGGATAGTCAGACATATTCTACTATTCGTAACATGCTGGGTTTTACAGGTTACTATAATGGGAGGAAAGTGTCCGTTCAGGGCAGTGGTATGGGCCAGCCTTCACTGGCTATTTACCTTCATGAATTAATACATGACTACGGAGTGAAAACCGTCATTCGCATAGGTACCTGTGGTGCAATGAATGAAAGCATAGGTTTGGGAGATATTATCATGGCTATGGGGGCTTCTACGGACAGTAATATGAATCGCATACTTTTCAATGGCCTGGATTACGCTCCTACTGCTGACTTCGGGCTTTTACAAAAGGCATGTCAAAAAGCAAAGGAACTGGATGTTCCAGTGACAGTAGGGGATGTATTCAGCACAGATCTTTTCTATTTTAAGAACGATCCTGTAAGATGGAAACCATGGATTGATCATCAGATACTTTGTACAGACATGGAAACATCCACATTATACACCATGGCAGCTGGTGCAGGAGTAAAGGCTATGAGCATTTTAACCGTAAGTGACCATATCATTTCCAGGGTATTCAGCAGCACGGAAGAGCGGGAAAGATATTTTACTGATATGGTAAAAATTGCGCTCGAGATTGTTGAGTGATAAATGCGCTGTTACCTCTGCGCTATAGGTGTGATCACATTTTGAAAGCTGTTTTGAATGATCGTCCTATAGGGAAAAAACGATCTCCTAACTGAACATCTTCATAATTATAAGAGAGGATATGATCTTTATTCACTATGAATGACTTATGTATTCTTATAAAGCTTTCAGGCAAAAAGCTTACGGCTTCCTTAAGGCTGATATAGCTTATTATCTTACGGTCTTCCAGAACGAATGTCACATAGTTTCCCAACCCTTCGATATACATTATATCTTTAGCACTCACCCTGTAAGTTCTTTTTTCAGCTTTTATTTCAACCATTTCGTGCCTGGAAGCCTTTAATTCATGTAATAGGGTTTTATTCTTATCTTTTTCTTGTAGCCATAACAGGCCCACCTTCACTGCGGAGACAAAGAGTGTAGTGGAATTAATGAGTATAACAGATCTGAGGATCATAGGCAGATCAAAAAGTGTCCTGGTATCCAGGGTAAAAAAACCTTCATAAAAAAAGTAAGTAAAAAGCCGCTGTAATATGCCGCAGGCCATCAGCATAATGACATAACCGATTAAAAATAGCCTGAACTCTTTGTTTTCCAGGTATTTTGGGATCAACACATAGATGGAAAAATACACGGCAAGTATCCTTACAGGAAGAAGTACAAATTCCAGGAAGTACGATGGCAGGTAAGCCCCTTCCTTTGCCCATATGAATCCAAAGAGCAGGTAGTAAACTAACCAGAAAGAGATATGCGTTGTAATTCGAGACCCAAATAGATAGTAGTCCTTCATAATTACTAAAATACGAAAATAGCTTTTTGCGGATATACTGTTTTTTACATGGGTACAACTGTAGTTGACATAATAAATCCCCGTATGTCTGTTTTCTGTGGTCTATTTACTTAAAAAACGATGAAAAAAATAAAATTGAGCATTATACTGTGCTGTTTGTTGGGTACAGCTTTAGCACAGCCATTGGAAAGAAGGGCGCATATCGGGGTCCGTTTCTCAGGGCCAAATGGAATAGAGGCCGGAACCTTGGTGCGAAGTGTAGAATCATCTTCCGCATGGAGGAAGGCAGGTTTGCGGGTGGATGATAAACTGATACGTTTGAATGGTGAGTTGATCAAGGACCCTGACCGCTGGAGCGATGTTATTTATGATCTTAGAGGAGGTCAACAAGTGGCACTGGAAGTGGTAAGAAATGGAGAATTAATAAAAATGTCCGTAAAACTTGAGCCTTTACCCAGAGAGACATACCCGGACACGGAAGTACACTACCAAGAGGTAATGTCAGACCAGGGAGACCTTATTAGAACCATTGTTACTCACCCGAAAAAGGCGGACGGCCCGTTGCCCGCGGTTTTTGTAATTGGAGGTCTCAGCTGTAGTTCTATAGAGGTATATCCTGGCCGTAGGGAGTCGGGATGGACACGTGTGTTAAGAGATCTCTCCACTAAATCAGGGATGGTAGTAATGCGAGTGGAAAAACCGGGAGTTGGTGATAGTAATGGTCACTGTGGAGAGAGCGATTTACAAAGAGACCTGGCCGCTTTTGAAGCAGCCTTTAAAAGCCTTAGAAACTTTAAGCTCACTGACACTACTAAAATGGTTATTTATGGCTCCAGTATGGGTAGCGCACTTGCTCCATATTTTGCCAATAAACTGGGCGCTGCGGCAGTCATTTCCGATGGAACTTTTGTAAAAACATGGTTTGAGCATATGCTTGAAATAGAGAGAAGGATCAGGGCCTTTGAAGGAGACAGCCCTACCGAAGTGATGCGAAAGATGAACGAAGGGTATATTCCGCTATATCACGGTATGCTGATAAAAAAAATGTCTTATGAAGAAGTGATCCAACAGCAACCTTCATTAAAAGCATATAATTATCATAGTCCGGAACATATGTATGGGAGGCCGGTATCGTATTATCATCAAGTGCAGGATTTTAACTTCTCAAAAAATTGGGAAGAACTTAAGGTCCCTGCCCGGATCATTTATGGAAGTAATGACTGGATCATGACGGCGAATGACAATGACATGATCATGGATATCCTGGAAAATACAGGCCATAAGGACCATAAACTGATTATCCTGGAAGGTGTGGACCATTGGAATATGGTGCACGAAAAGGCCCTTGACTCTTACCAGGGAAAAACCGGAACGTGGGATGACAAGATCAGTCAAACCGTGATTGACGCAGCCTGGGAGCTTATCTTAAAATAGTTCTTCAATAAATGATGACTAACCGGACAAGCAGGCCGGAAGCTTCCGGCCTGAATAAAAAGCTTTTGTTTTACTGTTCTTTCAAAACATTCACGGGATTGGTAAGAGCGGCTTTGGCAGATTGAAAACTAGTGGTGATCACTGCCAGCAAAATAATGAGCATAGCAGCCTGGAAGAAAGGCAGCCAACCTATTTCTATTTTGTAGATGAATGTTTCCAGCCATTGATCTACAAGGTAATAACTGATAGGTATAGCTATTACAAAGGCCACAGCCAGTATGCTGAAAAAGTGCTGATTAACAAGCCTGACGATTGTCCATAAAGGTGCACCTAATACTTTTCTTATTCCTATCTGACGAGTGACCTGGCTTACTGTATAAGAGATCAGGCCAAGTGCCCCGAGACAAGCGATAACAATAGCGACGATCGAGAAAATGAGAAAGACTTTTAGAAATCGTTTTTCGCTTTGATAAAGATTTTCGATTTGTTCTTCCATAAACGTGAAATCAACCGGTCTGCCATTGGCGTATTTATTCCAGACAGTCGTCATTTTTTGAAGGGTTTGTTGGGTATCAGATGAATTGTACCGTACGATCATGTAGTTAAGAGGTGTGGTGGCCGGGCTGTGAAGTGAAAATATTACGGGCTGGATCTTAGTGTGGAAAGAGGTGAAATGGAAATCTTTTACCACTCCAACGATTGTAGCATCTTTCTGCGACCATTGATTTCCCGTATAAGCCCAACCTTTAAGTCTGGTGCCTATTGCCGCTTCCAACTCCAGGAATTCGACAGCTGCTTCATTCAGTATATATGCTTGTGTTTCGTCCGATTTGAAAGTTTTACTGAATGAACGGCCGTCTTTTAATTCCGTCTCCAGCGTCTCGAAATAATTGTGACTTACTACTATGGTAGATAAAGATTGGTTTTCTCCATTTAACTCATAATCACGCCAGTGACCGATGCGTGAGGTAGGGTTGTTATTGGAAGCTGTTACACCTGTAAATTCCGGTAACATCAGTAGTTCCGTTTTCATCGCTTCGTAGTTGTCCCGTATTTCATTCGTAGGTAGTGGTAAATACACGATTTGCCTGGGATTGATACCTAGTTTTTTTGTATGGATAAAGCTAAGCTGCTGATAGATGAAAATGGTGGTTATAATAAGGACCGTGGTGGTCATAAACTGAAAAGCTATCAGTATCCTTCTAAAGGATAAAATACCTCCCTTTAACTTTATTTTCTCTCCCTGGATAACCTTTAACGTGTTAAACCCTGATAGGTAGAAAGCAGGATAACTTCCGGCTATCAAACCGATGATAATACCTATGGCCAGCAATAAGGACACGAATTGAAGGTCTATGATAATACTTTGTTCTATAGACTTGCCGGAGAGTTGGTTGAAGTAAGGAAGTAATAACTCTGTCATTAAGCCACCGAAGATCATGGCCATAAGAGATAAAGCTACTGACTCAGTCAGGTGCTGCAGGATGAGTTGAGACCTGCCGGCGCCGATCACTTTTCTTAACCCCACTTCTTTTGACCTTGCCGTTGACTGGGCTATGGAAAGGTTAGTATAATTGATACAGGCAATTACCAATATTAAAATGGCTGCTGTGATAAAAATATAAACATAGGTTATATCCCCGTTGACTCCGATTTCACCAGAGAGGTCAGAGGTGAGATGAATCGACATTAACGGTTGGAGAAAGTAGTCAGGAGGCCCTTCCCAATCAAAAAAACGCTCCACAAGCTGATCAAGCTGCAGTTCAATATTTTCCTGACCAGCACCATTTCTAGCTAGAATATAGGTCACATGACTGACACCACTGTTATTCGTTAATATCCAATCAGGATAACTGGGCACAACAGTGCGCATCGATACTACAAAATCAGCAGTGAAATGACTGTTTGCCGGAATATCATCCATGACGCCTGTAATTTCAATGGTTAAACCATCCACATTCAGAAGCTGCCCCATCGGATTATTATTACCAAAGTATTTTTTGGCCATGGAACTACTGATCACTATGGAATTGACTTGCGACAATACCTGGCTGGGGTCTCCTTTTATCAACGGAAAGCTGAATACCTCAAAAAAAGTGCTGTCAGCGAAAAGAACACGATCTTCCTGAAAAGCTTTGTCACCAAACTCCATGTAGGCGCTGGCCGGCTGTATCCTTAACCATTTTTCTATGGCCTGGATGGACTCCAGTTCAGGGCCTAAAAGAAATGTAGTATTGACCGTACGATTGCGCTCATCACCTCCCTGATCGTAACTACCGGCGATCCTGTAAATGCGGTCCCCGTTTTCATGAAAAGTATCATAACTTAATTCATCGCTTACATAAAAGAGTAATAACAGGCAGCATGTGATACCGATAGAAAGACCAATGACATTCGTAATAACGAAACCCAGTCTTTTTTTAAGGTTTCTGTAAGTGATCTTCAGGTAATTTGATATCATGATCTATTCGTCTTTAAGGACGTCTACAGGGTTAGTTCTAATGGCTTTTACAGATTGAAAGGCTACTGAAAGGAATGCAACGCCCAGGGTAATAAGTGCAGCCATTATAAAAACACCAACGGTAATATCAATTCGGTACGCGAATGAACTCAACCAGCTATTTGAGAAATACCATCCGGCTGGTACGGCCAGTAGATTGGCAATGAGAACAGGCGCTAAAAACCCTCCCGTTAGCAGCGAGGTGATGTGGGAGGCAGTGGCTCCTAACGCTTTCCTTATCCCCATTTCTTTGGCCCGTTGCGCCACTACGAATGATGCCATACCGAGAATGCCGAGACAAGCTACCAATACTGAAATAGAAGAAAACACTGTAAAAAGTTTTGCTTGCAACTGCTCCTCTTCATAGAGCTGGTCCAGGCTGCTATCCATAAAGTGATAGTCCATAGGAAAGGGGGTAAATGCGGCCCACTGTTTTTCCAGCTCTTTAATGGCTGTGCCGGGTGAGCCCCCGGTCATCCTTACAATCATTAGGTCGGCGCTGCTTGGAGGCATTGCAGTAATAACAAGTGGCTCTATGGCGCTTTTTAGAGACACAAAATGATAGTCTTTTACGACTCCTACTACCTGCCTTTCCAAAGTATCTAAAAAGCTATTCATCATACGTTTGCCAATGGCATCTTCCGGTGTCCATCCGATATCGCGCACTGCCCTTTCGTTGAGTATGACAGCATTACTTTCATCCGTCACATGGTCTTCAGAAAAGTCACGTCCTGCTATGATTTCCAACTGTAACGATTTCAAATAGTCCGTATCACTAAAAACCGTTCGTAGTCGCAGGTTATCCTCCAGCCCTTCAATCTCATAAGGCATGGTGTCATGGAAGCCACCGGGTTCTCCTGTTGCACAGGATACTTTGGCGATCAGACTATTTTGTAACAGTCTTTTTTTCAAAGTATTTGCTTTTTCCATCACATCCGCATTGTTCAATTCTATCATTAGTACATTGTCTTTTTGGAAGCCAAGGTCTTTTGTTTTTAAAAAATCAAGTTGGTGACTAATGATCAACGTAACGATGATCATAAAAATGGAAATAGCGAATTGTATTATTACAAGTGTTTTTCTAAGCGAACCTTTGCCACGTTCTTTCTCACCTCGTGTGGTTAGTGCTCTTACCGGAGAAAAATTTGACATAATAAAAGCGGGATAGGCTCCTGTTGTGAAACCCAACAGGAGTGTAGTCAGTCCCGCCAGGGCCCATATTTTAGTATCTAACCAGGACAGCTGAATATCAGTGCCAAAAAGATTATTTAAAAAAGGCAGTGATAACTCCACAGTCATGAAGCCGAGAATAATAGCTATAATACTAATGAGATAGGATTCTGCCAGAAACTGTAACAAAATTCGTTGGCCACTGGAGCCTAGCGTCTTTCGTATACCCACTTCACGCGCCCTGGACATGGACTTAGCTGTCGCAAGGTTAATGAAATTGATACAGGCTATTACCATGATAAAAATACCTATGGCAGAAAGTATGCGTACTGTAGTAAGGTTTCCGGTGGTGACCCGGTCATATTTCAAATTGCCTTGAAAGTAGATCTCATCGATTGGCTGAAGTACAAGGTCAATGCGTGTTTTGAGTTTTACAAAGTCCTCGCCAAAGTACTTATCCATAAAGGCGGGAAAACGTTTTTCCAGCTCTTTACTGTTCGCAGCCGGAGTTAATGCTACGTAGGTAAGCATGGAGTTACTCCACCATTCATTAAACCAGGGTCGGTTTTTGAGGGGAGCAATGTTAGCCACCATATCAAATGTCAGATGGGCCTTTCCAACAGGCCGCCGGATCACGCCGGTGATGATTAAATCGAACTGGTCGTCTACCCGGATCGTCTTTCCAACAGGGTCTTCGTTACCAAAATATTTTCTGCCGATCCGTTCTGTAACTACCATCGAATTAGGTAGTAATAATGCCTGTGACGGATCACCCGTTATGAAATGGTAATTAAAAAAATCAAAGAAGTTACTATCAGCCATCAGGAAGTTGTCCTCCAGAAATACTTTGTCTTCATAAGTCACTGATAGTTCATCATTATATACTCTTAGCGTTTCTTTGACTTCCTGTGGAAAATCATTTTTTAGCGCCTCGGAAAATGGAGCTGAAGTAATGCCTATCAAATAATCTTCCCCATTTAGGGTGGCATCGCGGAGCAGTCGATATACATTCTCCTTTTTAACAATATCCTCGTCGTGATTAAGTTCTGCTGTTACATACAGGTAGATTACCAGCCCTACGGTAACGGCCAGCATTAACCCAAATACATTGATCAACGTGAAGAAGCGTTGCCTCCACAAATTTCTTATGGCTATTTTCAGATAGTTCGTAATCATTTTTTACTCTTCTTTAAGTGATTTGATAGGGTTTTGAACAGAAGTGTGCCATGTCAGATAGGACACGGTAAGCAAGGCTACGGTAAGCAATGCAATGGCTGCTATGATAAAATCCAGTGGATTGAGTGTTATTCTGTAAGTGAAGTTTTGAAGCCAGCTTTCCATTGCCCCCCATGCCAGGGGAATGGAGATGATGATTGCCAATGAGATCAACCTTAGGAAATCATATACCAGCAGATGGAGCAGTCGTGCGGTAGATGCGCCCATTACTTTGCGGATACTTACTTCTTTGGCACGCTGAGCATAATTCAGAGAGGCAATACCGAATAACCCAAAACATGCTATGGCTACAGCAATGATGGAAAACCCACTGAATACCTGTGCCGTTTTTTGCTCTCCGATGTATTGTGCTTCCAGGTCATCGGATAAGAAGCTGTATTCAAATTCGAAGCGATGATCAAATTTTTGCCATACGGATTCAATAGCCTTGATAGTAGATGCATTAGCACTGGTGTTCATTCTTATCAGTGTATGATTATAGGCATTGCGTAGGCAGAATAACAACGGTCTGACAGGCTGATGCAATGAATTATAGTTAAAATCTTTTACGATACCGATGACTGTGCCACGGACAGGAGGTTGTCCGTTATTATCCCATTCCCATGTGATCTCTTCACCTATGGGGTCTGTCAGTCCCAGATTTCTGGCTGCGGTCTCATTGATAATAAAAGCGGATGAGTCTGCCTGGCGGTCTTTGTCAAACCCATGGCCTTGAACAATGGAAAGGTCCAGCGTAGTAAAAATGGCGTGGTCTACAAAGACCTCTGAAGCGCTAATACGTGTATCAGGACGATCGGTTTTATATATTGAATTTTGATTGAATTGTTTACCCGGTACGTTAGAAGTGCCTGAAACGGCGGCTACCCCTTCTATTTTCAGCAATTCGGTACGTAGTTCGTTCATACTTTTTTGCAGTCGTCTGTCTTTCACGGGGACTAGCATCAGCTGTTCTTTATTAAATCCCAGGTCTTTGTTTTGGATGAATTGCAACTGATCGTAAATAACAAAGCTACCTGTTATCAGGGCCATGGAGATGGTGAATTGAAATACCATCAGGCCTTTTCTGAACCATGCCCCGGAGGGCTTTACTTTGCTCAAACCCTTCAGGCTTATTACAGGGTGGATGGAAGATAAAAAGAACGCAGGATACAGCCCTGATACTACACCTGTTAAAATGCCTATGCCGAATATACTTAGGGTGATCATAGGGTTTTGCCAATATTCAATAGTTATACCCTTTCCGGTCACGTGGTTGAAAAAAGGAAGGGAAACTTCTGCCAGGAAGCCTGCCAGGAGCATACCCAGTAAGGCAGTAAGAACAGATTCTCCCAGGAACTGTCCCTGCAGTTGACCTTTTAACGCTCCAAGACTTTTTCTAACACCTATTTCTTTAGACCGCTCTGTAGAACGAGAGGTGGTGAGGTTCATAAAATTGACACACGCTGTGATCAGTATCAATAATGCGGCTGCGGTCATAATGTATACATAGTTCCTGTTGCCATTCGGCGCTAACTCCCATCGTATCGCTGATTTGAGATGGATGTCAGTGATACGCTGTAGCCTGAAATGTAGATTAGTCTCTATCACTTGCTGTATTTCTTCTTTTGAAAGCTGTATATACCCTTGCACCCAGTCCATGAGTTGCTCCTGAAGCTGCATAGGGTCAGCGCCAGGCAGGAGTCGTATGTAGTTAAAGTGCCCAAAATCTGCCCAGGTGTAATAGGCATCATCGGGGTTAACGTATTTGAGTGTAACATAAGAGATCAGCATATCAAAATGAAAGTGTGAATTGGCAGGCACATCTTTGAAAATACCTTCTACTGTGAGTAACGTTTCATCATTATTGATCGCCAGTTGTTTGCCGATGGGGTCTTCACCCCCAAAATATTTGAAGGCGGAAGATTCTGAAAGAAGTAGCCCTCCTGGCCCTCTCAATACTTTTTGCCTGTTCCCTTTCAATAGTTCAAAGGAAAATACCTCGAAAAAGGTGCTGTCTACACTTAAGATATCACTTTCGTCGAATGTGAGGTCTTTTTCCAGGTTTCTTATGGAAAAAGTCTGTTTCGTAAGTCCTGGCCCCCATAGTGGAGACAGTGAAGTTGCCGAACTTACCTGTGGAAAGTCTTTGACCAATGCCTGTGCCATAGGGTGTGGTGTGCGGGTTTGGGGGTTATCCCCCCACCAGGCGATACGATAAATGTCTTTGGCGTCATCATGAAATTGGTCATAGCTCAACTCATCCTGAACATAAAAACAGATCAACAGCACACAGGCCATTCCAAACCCCAGGCCCAGGATATTGATAGCCGAATACAGCTTCTGTTTTACCAGGTTACGAAAAGCAATTTTAAAGTAGTTACGTATCATAGCAATATCAGGTAATCATTGATCATACTGGTGTCTTTTCATCTACAGAACTTCGTCATTTAGCATTAAACAATGAAGTAAGTTAAGCAGATATAAATTCAATATCCTACCAGACGAAATCTGTACCAATGTATTGGAAAGTGCCTTTGAAAGCCTTAGGAGGATGTATCCATAAAACTTTTTTGGATAACTGTTCCAAAAAGGAACACAAGATTGTTCCGATGTGGAACAAATCACTAACTTGAATACAACATTAAAATGGTATGGATAAAGTTAACGCACATATTTTGATCGTGGATGATGATCCTGATCTGTTACATACGGCTCGTATTGTATTGAAACCTTTGTTTTCCTCTATCACCACGGAGAGTAATCCGCAACAACTTAATTATCTTATCGGACATCAGCCCTTTGATGTCGTGGTACTGGACATGAATTATACCATTGGCGCTACCAGTGGTAAGGAGGGACTTTTCTGGTTAAAGCATATCAAACAAAAGAAGCCTGATCAGCAGGTGGTCATGATCACCGCGTATGGAGACATCAAGCTGGCTGTAGCGGCCATGAAAGCCGGGGCCACTGATTTTGTAGTTAAACCCTGGGAAAATGAGAAGTTACAAGCTACGGTGATGTCGGCCTTTAAACATAGTAGTTCTAAAAAGGAGCTCGAAAACCTTAAAACAGAGCAGCGGTCGCTGAAGAAATTTATCTCATCTTCGGAAAATGAACTGATTGGAAATTCCATTGCCATGCGAGAGACCTTTAGGGTGATCCGTAAAGTGGCTTCTACAGACGCTAATGTGTTGGTTTTGGGGGAAAACGGTACCGGGAAGGAGCTGGTGGCCCAGGCGATACATCAGAGGTCCGGCCGTTCGGAAGAAGCCTTCATTAAAGTTGATTTAGGGGCTATTCCTGAAAGCCTGTTTGAAAGTGAGCTTTTCGGTCATAAAAAAGGGGCATTTACAGATGCCAGGGAAAATCGTCAGGGACGGTTTGAATTAGCGAATAACGGTACGCTCTTCCTGGATGAAATAGGTAACCTGTCATTGCCCATGCAAGCCAAATTACTAACGGTATTACAAAGCCGGGAAGTGGTACGTGTAGGTGAAAATGTGCCCATTCCAATCAATTGTCGCGTCATTGCAGCTACCAATGGGAACTTACATGAAATGGTGAGCACCAAAGAATTTCGTGAGGACCTCTTGTATCGACTGAATACAGTGGAGTTGGTCCTACCCGCACTACGGGAACGTATGGATGACATTCCTTTACTTACTCAACATTTTTTGAATAACTATACCCAGAGATATCGCAAATCTACTATTGAACTTACGGATCAAGCCCTGGAGCATTTATCGGGATACACCTGGCCCGGGAACGTAAGGGAATTACAACATGCCGTTGAGCGGGCTGTGATTATGGCAGAAGGTGATCAGCTGGATGCCGATGATTTTCTCCTTAACCCCAAAGCAGTTACTCCTGTCCATTCATTAAACCTGGATGATATGGAAAAAGCAGCAATCGAAAGAGCAATCCAAAAAAATCAGGGTAATATCAGTAAGGCAGCTAAAGAGTTAGGACTCGGGCGTACTACCATTTATAGAAAACTGGACAAATATGGCATTAAGTATTGACTGGAAAAGGCCAACACGCAAAATCATTATAACCAAAAAATGTCGCTGTCATGGCAATGAACCTGTATAATTTCCGTGTAAATGTGGTGATCAGGGTGACGCTCATTTTGTTACTCTGTATGATGTTGGCATGGGTACTTACGACTACGCAATGGTTTTTTACCCCTCTGGTACTGGGAATATTACTGCTTTCTGTTGTTATTAATCTGGTCTATTACACGGAGCGGACTACTAAAAAGCTAACACAGTTTTTAATTTCTATTCGACAGGGGGCTTTCACCAATACATTCACCGGGCAGCGTAATGATCCTTTGGAAGCCGGACTGAGCAGCGCTTTTAACGATGTGATCCGGGAGTTCCAGAAAATAAGTATTGAAAAAGAAACACAGTACCTCTACCTCCAGACACTCAACGAAAATATTGGTGTATCCATTATCAGTTATGAGGAAGATGGCCGTGTAGAGTTTATGAACCCGGCAGCAAAGGTCCTGCTGAAAAAACCCTATTTGAGAACGATCCATGAGATGGAAAATATTGATGTCAAATTGCTTCAGGTGATAACTTCATTACTATCCGGGGAAAAACGTGTGGTAAAAACTTTTATACAGGATGAAATGCAGCAGCTCTCTGTACAAGTGAAGGACTTTGTATTACAACAAAAAAACTTTCGGTTGGTGCTATTGCAAAACATCAATTCAGAGCTGGACCAGAAAGAAATAGAGGCCTGGCAAAAACTGATCAGTGTGTTGACCCATGAAATAATGAACTCTGTCACCCCTATCGCCTCGCTGAGCAACGCGATCAATGGAATGCTGTCTGCCCAAGATAGCTTTAATGACCTTACAGGAGAGGACAAAGAAGATGTGATCAGCAGTCTGAAAACCATTGAAAACAGGAGTAGAGGGCTGGTACGCTTTGTAGATGCTTATAAGCACTTCTCCCGGGTCCCGGAACTTAAGCTTGCCTCAGTAGATCTTCACTTACTGATACAACGTATTGCTGATTTACTGCGCCCTGATATAAAAAAATCCGGGTTGGAGCTTATCCTTTTATTGGTTAAGGGGCCGCTGACCATTCTTGTAGACCGTGATCTAATAGAGCAGGTGCTGATCAATATTATAAAAAATGCGATTGAAGCTATGAAGAGCCAGTCAGGCGGTGCCATTAGTGTTACCACGGAAAGAAATCCCGGAGGGCGGACAGTGATAACCATCGCTGATAATGGGCCTGGCATACCGGATGACATTCTGGAAAAGATCTTTATTCCTTTTTACACCACAAAAAAACAAGGTACCGGCATCGGGCTGAGCTTCGCGCGGCAAATAATGAAACTACATAATGGTGATGTAATTGTGAAGAAACCCGCGGATAGTGGCACAGTTTTCACACTTATCTTTTAAATTAATAAATATGATTACCTGGATTGTATATTTTTTAGCCGGCCCGGCTATGGTCCTTTTGGCTACCATTTTCAAAGCTTTTCCTCCTGCACATATCAATAACTTTTATGGATACCGTACCAAAAGGTCTACCAAAGACCAGGCTTCCTGGAATGAGGCCCAACGTTATGCCAATGATTTGATGTTATGGAGTTTTATCATCAATAGTTTGGTTGAATTACCACTGTTTTTACTATTTGATTTAAGTATTGCAGTGCTTGCTTCCTGTGTCGGACTCATAGTTTGTGTTTTTGCTGTGATGTATTTTACGGAACGTCATTTAAGGATGAAATTTGGGTGAACGTTAGATATAGTTGGTACCAGTCAATGATTTGCCCCTCATGTACACATTTATAATTATTTTAGCGATCGAATAACGGTATTGTTGTTATTCATTAGCACTTGGAAAACTTCCCAACTGAATGAGCCCTTATATCTTTATTATGGTTGTAACTCTCTATGCGACTAAAATGGTAGTTCATTTTATCTACCTAAGTAGAGCAGACAGATTAATGGGTAGAAATGAGAGCATGGGGTTTTTCGCCGCACAGTTCCGTTACCTTGTTATTTTGACTCCAGTGTTTCTTAAGGACGGAATCGCTGAACATAAATTTGATAAAGAAATGAAAATCATATGCTCTCTAAGTCGATGGATTTTTGGACTTCTGGTTTTGGCAACATTGTCGTTCTTCGTTGCAGTCTGCATTGAAATAAAAGCACCCCCCTGGTCGTCGGTTAAGCGTAGCGTTCCTACGACCAGGGGGGTCGTAATTCGTGGAACGGTTGGACTGATCGTGTCCTTGTTAATTACCTATCAATTCCTACTTTTCTCTATTGAAAAATGGACGGGATCTGAACTGCTAGTTAATGTAGTAGCAGCTCTATTCCCTCTAATCACTCTGATAACCTTCTCGAACTACCGACTTCTTGAGAACTTAAAACAATAAACTTCAACTAACGAGCTACAACCTATAGCTTGGCGTTGTGGTACATTAATTGACGTTTTCTGAAACTACCATAACAAATTCATATTTTAGCTAAAACATAACTCAAATTAAAGATTCTGGAAATATATGATCCGCCACTATTTCAAATTGGCCAAAAAAGTCCTGATCAAAAACAAATACTATACAGTCATAAATGTGTTTGGACTGGTCTGTGGAATGTTATCGGTCTTAATAATTGCAAAATATATCGGTGGTTCACTGTATGTGGATAACTTTCATGTTAAGAAGGATAGGATTTATACCATTGCCCAGGAAGAATCCTCAGAAAATAACGCTTCAATAAAGGGTGAAACTACCTATTGGGGTTTAGGAGAAATCGTAAATCAATATCCTGAGGTTCTTAGCGTATCAAGATACAACTACCATGTAGAATCTCTGGTTATAAGTGAAGAGGACGCAGATAGCAGAATATCATTTATTGAAAACAAAATATTTTCTACGGACTCTAATTTTCTAAAAATATTTTCATTTCCACTAATCTTTGGGAATCCGGAAACAGCCTTATCCCGGGTTAACTCCATTGTCATCACAAAATCAACTTCCCAGAAGTATTTTGGAACGACTAACGCCTTGGGAAAGGTGCTTACCATACGAGTTTCATGGGGGAAAGAGACTATGTATGAAGTGACTGGAGTCGTAGAAGATATTCCAAAAAATTCAAAATTCAGATTTGATTTTTTAGTCCATTCATCCCCACTGAGCACAGAATATTATTGGGATGTTCCTGCCCATAAGACTTATGTGTTATTGAGTGAAAAGATAGAATCACCCAAATTGGAAACAAAATTGACAAGTGATATAAATGAGATTGCTCCACTTGAAAAGACAAATAAAAAAGTTGTGATATCGTTGGAGCCATTTGCAAAGAAACAATTATCAAGTATTGAATATATGCTGGCTGTTGTTGGTTTGTTTATTCTCCTTATCTCCTGGGTGAACTTTATAAACCAGAGCATTGGGCAATCCTACGGTAGGTTTAAGGAAATCGGAATACTCAGAGTGATGGGAGCTACTGTAGCAAATTTGAAATCGCAATTTTATTTCGAGTCCGGCCTCATTTGTTTGACCTCGTTAATCATAAGTGTTGTTGTCTATTTAGGTCTCGAACCATATTTGCAATCGTTTACAAATGGCCATTTATTACCATTGATTGGTGATCCTGGTTTTATCAACCTCGCTTTCTTGTCAATCTTCATAATTGGGACGGTGCTGGTAGCAGCTATTCCGTCAATGGTTCTCTTCTCACATAATCTAAGCTCTGCTTTACAAAAAGGTTTTGGGGGTAAAATTGGAAGTTTGAGATTAAGAAAATTGCTCTTGATCTTCCAGTTCTCTATCTCAACAATTTTGATGATCTGCATTTTTGTAATTATGAATCAATTGGATTTTATGAGTAGTAAGAACAAAGGGATCAATATTGAAAATACCATTATTGTCAAGTCACCTATGGAAAAGGGTACATGGGAAAGTAA
This sequence comes from Fulvivirga sp. M361, assembly GCF_007097395.1. Classification (GTDB taxonomy): domain Bacteria; phylum Bacteroidota; class Bacteroidia; order Cytophagales; family Cyclobacteriaceae; genus Fulvivirga. The sequence goes on along the minus strand of NZ_VKDC01000001.1, from coordinate 149,489 downwards.
AACTAAAAAGCTGAGACTCTTCAAGGAAAAATGTAAGGAACTATCTTTTTTGGCTGGAATTACATCATCATCAACAATACCAGGAGAAGAATATAGACGTGAATCTTTTCTTAGCCTTGATGATCCGAATGAAAAGAAACTTGTTTACTTAAATGGCGTCGATGATCGGTTTTTAGATTTGTATGAAATAAGGTTTGTTGCCGGAGGTAATTTCATCCCAAATGCCCGCTGGAGAAACCGAAAAGGTATCATATTAAATGAATCAGCTGCACGAGCCCTGGGGATTATCGATTTTGATAAAATGATGCCCACGAAGTTGCTGTTAGACGGAGATAAGGAGCTTGAACTTATGGGAATTGTCGAAAATTACCATAAAACTTCATTAAGATATGAGATCAGACCCATGGCTTTTCAATTCAATGACAACCGGGGTCATTTTTCCTTAAAAGTCCATAGCCTTAGCAATGATTATAATGATTTGCAAAAAAAGGTAAGTGGAATAGAAAATGTTTGGGCCCAGGTTTATCCGGATAATCCTTTTGACTACTTTTTGTTAGCTGAGAGATTTAAATCTCAAGATAAGGAGGATATTTATTTTGCTAAGCTCTTTAAAATCTTCACAGCTCTTTCCATTGTTATTTCGTGTTTGGGCTTGTTCGGTTTTTCACTTTTAGTTTCTACAAAAAGGCTAAGGGAAATAGGGGTGAGAAAAATTTTTGGGGCATCATCGTTCAACATTTTGGTTATGTTCACTAAGGGGTATCTAGGGTCGCTTAGTGTAGCTACTATTATTGGTATTCCAATCGCCTATTCACTTATGACGATATGGTTGAAAAACTATGCCTACAAGGTAGAAATTGGATTCTTGTCCATATCTCTTGCTGTACTCAGTTTAACACTTATATTTCTGTTCACGGTTTTGTATCACACTATAAAGTCTTCGACAGCAAATCCTGTGACGATTTTGAGGGGTTAGTATTTTGATACGAGTTTTGCAAAAGATTAAAACTGAAATTTTTATTCTTTTTGTTTATATAATTTAAGCTCCGATTGAATATATAATTTCTCCCTTCTCAGAGTCTCTCGTAGAGGACTCTGAGCATAAAGATGACTAAACCTTAAAACAACCTCCTAAACCGAATAAATTGTCCACTCACACCCGACACACCAAGAACTTTGAAGCTTATTTCTGCACTCTTACATGCTATCAGTGGCTACCTCTTTTCCAGGTCACCGATTTTTATGATGCCGTGTACAATTGGTTTGATCATTTAAAAGTAAAGGGCTGTTACATTTTGGCCTAGGTCATAATGCCTAACCATATGCATACATTATTCTACCCGACACGCGGATCTTTGAACAAGCTCGCTGCAAACGGGAAACGTTTCATGGCGTATGAAATGGTGAAAAGATTACAACAGCTCCAAAAGTATGACCTGCTGGAAGAGCTTGGGCAAGGTGTACCTTCACATGAGCGGGAAAAAGGTAAAAAACACCAGGTCTTTCGTGCCTCATTTGATGCCCGGCTATGTTTTGATGAGCGTATGACCGAACAGAAACTTGACTACATCCACCATAATCCTGTGCAAGGTAAGTGGCAGTTGGTAAAGGACTATGCCGACTACGAACATTCCAGTGCAGGCTTCTATGAAAAAGGAAAGCAAGGTGTTTACAATGCAGTTCACTATAAAGAAATTTTCGTTCCTTAATTTGGGTAGAAGAGTGACGTTGCTAAAAACAACTGTAACTGTCCTCAGAGTCCTCTACGAGAGACTCTGAGTGGGATGGAGGCGTGTTGTCCCCATATTTTTTATTAAGAGGTGTTGCATGTAATTAGTCTTTCTGATCTGATAGTTGTCGGAACTACCAATATTTGGTACTTTTGTAAAAGTATGACAAGAAGAAAATGGGAAAGAATACATCAATAGTGCTGGGAGATCATTTTGAAAATTTTATTTCAACAACAATAGGAACCGGAAGATACAATTCTGCCAGTGAAGTAATTAGAGCAGCTTTGCGATTACTGGAAGAACAAGAAGAAAAAAAGAGTTTCTTAACCAAAGCTTTAATTGAAGGAGAAGAAAGTGGGCTAGTAGAAAATTTCGACCCTCAAATTTTATTGGATAAACTTCATTCCAAGCATAATCTCGAATGAGTTACAAGATTTCATCTAAAGCCAGATTAGATTTAATCAGTATTTGGGAATTCACGAAAGAAAATTGGTCTACTCAACAAGCAGACAGATATTATCAAATCATTGTTGATAAATTCATTGAAATTAGTTCACATCCCGATTTGGGGAAGAACTATGATGACCTAAGAACTGGCTATCGAGGAATTATTGTGAAATCACACATAATCTTTTATAGAATATCCCCTCAGAATTCTATTGAAATTATCAGAATACTGCATCAACGAATGGATTACAAAACCAGATTAGCAGATTAAAAACCCATCTCCTTTCTCTTCTTTTACAGGGTTTTAGGAGTGGAGGTGCTATTCATCTTTTCCACAGATTATTGCACGTTTGTTGCAACTGATCAGGCATTACTGGTCGGCTGTTTGGTCTGATCTTAATCCGTTTTTGAGTACTTGAGGTACTTCTGAACGGTCTTATAAGCGAGCCAATTTCCTGAGTTTTGGTAAAATCAGGATTTGTCAGACCATTAATTCTGAACAGGTTAGAGCATTGTCCATACGATTGTCCATAGTTGTTGTTCTATATATGACTATGTCCGTTTCTACATTGTAGCTGTCACTAAAACCATAGTAAACAGATGAAACATTTATTTTTATTCAGCACAGTGTTGGCCTTATTTTTTTCTTGCGGCCAGGAAGAAATGGATGAAGTAAGTGCGTCTAAGGAAGAAATATCCATTGATGTTAACATTCCTTTTATTGAACTTAATGAAGGAGGAGGTTTTTGTTACAAGGCTTAGTTTATTTAATAGTAAGTATCATTGGTTGCGATTCGGAGCGGGATTTAATAATCATATTTCATCCATTCAAATCAACAATGAAAATGCACATAGAAGAGTCATAGTTGAAGTTTACGAAGATAAAGATTATAGAGGAAGAAGGTTGCGATTCCGTGTTGCCGGGCAAGACAGGGTAGGTCAGGGAAAGCAGTTTACAGCTAGAGATTTAAGAGACTACGGATTTGATGATCAAATCAGTTCTATAAAAGTGTATCATTAAAGTCTATGAGTCTGCTTTTGAATTTAACCGTATGAAAACAAGTGTTTGTGTCAGATGATCTTCAGTGTAAAGCTGGACTGATCCTATTTGGAGTGCGTTTAATGCACTCATTACAGAAGAGTGCTGTAAGTGGAAGAGGATAAAGATTTCTATTTAAAGATAACGTAATCAAAAACCCCATTGGTATGCAGTCTGGCTCATTGCTGAATTGCTGTTTGATCCGCTTTGCGAAAGAAGATCGGTTAAGTGTATTGCCTTTTATAGGCCTTATATACCTATCATTCTTTTTTACTTTTTTACCTTTGCTAATTTCTTTTATGAAGGACCGTTTGCATTATTTTTTTAACGTTTGAAATCATGAGTAATACCTCTTTGAAAAGCCATAAAACATTCACTGATCATCACCAGACACGCTTGCACAAACAAAAAGGCAGGGCATCTTTGAGTGTAATCCTTGCCAGCATAAGGAAAATGGTCTCTATTTCTGAAAGTTTAATGTGGTTGCTGGCGTATACAGATCGTAAATACGAGCTGGCTGGCCGGTTGCGTCACTTCTGTGGATGGCTAAACGGCTCCCAACACTATACACGTATTGCTTTTTCTCATTCTGGCGGCTGCTACCGGCCGTCAGCCCAGCAGTGTAACGCGTGGTGTCTTATTGTATATTGCCTCTTTGTCAGCGCACTGGCTAAAAAGGCGCACTATGCTGAGCTGGTACTATGTTGCGAAAAAAATCGCGTGACCATAACCCTCGATACAAACATCGCTTTATTCGATGTCACCAAAATAGCCGAAGACCCGGCGCTTCAAAAGGCTGTGGAGTACATCTGTAGTATCAAGGGGCAGCTTAAAGGCGAGTGCTTCAGGTTGAATGATTGGGTGTATCGGTTAACACTTACCACAGAAGGTGAGGTTATAAGTTAGTTTTAGTAAGGCGCGGTATGCTTTTACTATTTGATAATCAGGCATATAATAACCATTGCCCACTGTATGTGAGCATCACAGATAAAGTCAAAACCTAAAATTTCACCAATTCTACCCTGCGGTTTTTAGCCCTTCCAGTAGAGGTTCGGTTATCTCCAACAGGTTTGGATTCACCATAACCTTTTGATCTTAACTGACTGGTGGACACTCCGTATTTCGATGTTAATACCGAACTTACCGCTGCTGCCCTTTCTTCTGAGAGTGCCTGGTTGTAGCTTTCTTCCCCTTGGGAGTCAGAGTGGCCTTCTATCCGGACCTTCATAGCAGCGTCTGCTTTAAGCATCATTGCAATTTGTTCAATAAGAGGATATGAATTTGCCTGGATGGTACTCTTATCCGTGTCAAAGTAAATACCATACAATACCACCCTCCCATTAGTCTCGAGATTCTTTTTAAGATAGTCCGAATCGATGGAAGAAGTTACTTCAAAAGGTAAGGGTTCTAATAGTTGTGGCCCCTGGTCAGTATAGAACACTCTTAGATCGTATTTGCCTTTGCTTGCCGGGGCTTTGAAAGTTACCGAACCCCCGGTTTTAGGGGTCAGGTATTGGTAATCCATGTAACCATGTGTGCCTGTTGCTTTTTTTGGGTCAAATATCCCTATCCAGGCACGATCCGTCAGATCCGGATGCCCTTTATATTGGACGATCACTTCCTCTTCCGGATCATAGGCCTGCTTGTTAGCTTCAAAACTGATGCCGTCTAAGTTCAAGGCCCCTAGTCGGAAACTCACTCTTTTAACTAAGGCCCCGGGGTCTGAAGCATAAAATCGTAGTTCATAATCTCCCGTTTGGGCCGGAGCCTGCATTTTAAATATGGCCTCTTTTTTATGGCCAACATATTCGTAGGAAGTATACCCGCGATAATCATCTTTATTGGCTTTGGCACTAAATATACCCACCCATGCTTTTTCATTCATATTAAAGCGACTTTCCACTTTTACTTCAAAAGGTTGGGCTGGTTTGATGTCAGTAGTAACAATGGCCATAGCCAAATCGCCGGGGTTAATGGTTCTCACAGTTACAGGTACTACATGTACTTCCTTACCGTACTCACTATCAAAGACACGAAACTCATATTTGCCACTTATCGCCGGAGCCTCAAATGCATAAGTACCCGAGGTATTATTTCGTACATAGTGATATTTTTCATAGCCACTTCTACTGCCACGAGGTATCGATGCTTTGAACAGTCCCAACCAGGCGCTTTCTTCTAAAGGTGTTTGGGTGCGGTATTGTACTTCAATAATATCTCCCGTGTAATAACTGGACTGTGGGAAAGTGATGGTGACATTTCCCTGGGTAAACCCAATATTAAAGCAGCTTACTGTAACGAGTAACTTAAGAAAGAGAAGGTTTGGTTTCAAGGTGGATCGTTTTAAATGGTGGATAATTATGTCAGAGCTATTGTGGCCTTAAAGTAGCCAGCAAATAAGGGGAAATCCATAACATTTTCTTTAACAGCTGCTTATAAATTCTATTTTGGAAGGATTCAATGAGTGAGCTATTTGCAGGCGATGCATTATATGGGAGTAAATTGAAAATAGTTTTGAAGAAGACAGTTACCGGTCTGGAACTTTCAACACTAAAAGAAAAATCCCACTGAAATGGATACTGTAACTATGTAAAGGTGGAATAGGAAAGGTAACCGGAGGTTAAGATGATCAAGCCGTATGGTACTCAATGATGCATTACTTTCACTTATTGGTCGTTCTTCTCTTTTGGTTCCTGACAGGATTTGATTCGAGATTATAACTTAAAAAAACCGACTTTATAAGTCGGTTTTTTTAAGTTATAATGACTGTTCTACACTCAGAAAAAGTCTATCGCTATCTGTATGCTGGCAAATTTTTGATCAGCATTCCATAAAGCCATAGCAGATACAGGCAGGGAAAGCTCTTTTAAGAGCTTTACTTCCTTGCTGTAGGTAATGGCAAAATTATTTATGGTTCTGCTACCGTAAAAATGTGCATCATGGCGGGGCGAAAACGTCCCTGCGATAGATACATTTAACGTGGAATGTTCTTTTTCCAGCAAATTGTAGCTCAGTTCAATGTAATTGGAATAAGCATTTTCCAGTCCCCCGCTTTCTGTGACATAAGTGTCCCTTCCTAAGAGAATAGTACTCCAGGATGCTTTTAAGGGAAATTGTTGGAATGTATAGGCAATGGTAAGGTCCACAAAGTGAGAGGTAGTGGATTTATCATAATCAAAAATTTCCGCATCGGGAAAGTTACTGTAATTGTTAATGTCCCATAAGGCTATTGAAAACCCATTTGTGGCATAACTGACATAATAATCAATCTCTGTATAATCTCCGTTAAAACCTGCTCCACCCCAAAATCCGGCATCAAATTTCCCATTTCTTGAAGTGTAATGGACACGCGCGCCGGTCATAGGCGCATCTGTAACCCGAAAGCCTCTCCACAGGTGCATGTTTTTTACCTGGAGGTTAAAATCAAAAGGGTGGTAGGTGTCTTGTTCAGATGTTTCTGCTTCTGACGTTTCAGTGTTTTCCTGTGCATTTAGAATATTGAAGGAAAAAACCAATAGTAAGCCAATAAATATAGGATTAGAATATTTCATAATCGTATGTTTAATCCAAGTGATCATCTTCTATGAAAGGTATAGCATGAGAAAGGCGGCTATAGCGCCACCAGTAATTGGCCCGATCACCGGTATCCAGGCATATCCCCAGTCGTTGCTGGCTTTGCCTTTGATAGGCAGTAGGGCATGCATAATGCGAGGCCCTAGATCTCTTGCCGGATTAATGGCATATCCTGTTGTTCCTCCTAATGACAAGCCTATGGCCCACACCAAAAAAGCAACGGGAATGGCTCCTATGGAGCCTAAACCTATGACTGTTGGAGCATTGTCAATGGTGGCGCTGGCATCAGTGAAATAGAAAATGGCAAATACCAGTACGAATGTTCCAATAATCTCACTGATAAGGTTAGCAATAGGATTTCTGATGGCCGGATCGGTACAGAATACCGCTCTTTTTAATCCTGCGTCTTCGGTTTCGTCAAAATGATCTTTGTAAGTTAACCAAACCAATAAAGCGCCGGACATGGCGCCAATAAGTTCTGCCAGGATGTAGGAGGGTACGGATTCCCAGGGAAATTTTCCGGCAATGGCCAATGAAACGGTCACGGCCGGATTCAGGTGCGCTCCACTATACGGACCGGCGATTACAACTCCGATGTAAACGCCTAATGCCCAACCGGTGGTGATAACGATCCACCCGCTGTTGTTGCCCTTGGTTCCTTTCAGGACAACATTAGCGACAACTCCGCCGCCCAGGGTGATCAGGAACATACTTCCAAGGATTTCTGCTATAAAGGGATTCATCTTTTGTGCTTTGGTTAATCTTGTTGAGACCAGTGTTCCAGGGCGTCAATAGCCTTGTACCATCTTTTTATTCCTGCGTCGATGGTTTCCCGCTCTGTCGCAGGGTTAAAATGAACATCTGCCTGCCATATTTTCTGAATTTCTTCCAGATCATCCCAGTACCCTACGGCAAGACCGGCCAGATAAGCTGCTCCCATAGCCGTGGTTTCCACTACTTTGGGTCTGACAGTGATCGTATTCAAAACATCGGATTGAAACTGCATAAGCATGTTGTTCACAGTAGCCCCTCCATCTACACGCAGTTCTTTGATACTGATGCCAGTGTCTGCTTCCATGGCTTTTAGAATGTCCATGGTTTGGTAGGCAATGGATTCTAAAGCGGCACGTGCGATATGGGCATCTGTGCTTCCCCGGGTAAGTCCGAATATTGTTCCCTGGGCATACTGATTCCAATGCGGAGCCCCCAACCCGGCGAAGGCAGGTACAAAGCAAACACCTTCAGAACTTTCTACACCATTGGCCAGTTCTTCTACTTCGGTTGAGGTCTTTATGAATTTAAGACTGTCACGAAGCCATTGTACTACTGCACCGCCTACAAATATGCTTCCCTCCAGGGCATATTGTGTTATTCCATTGATACGCCATGCAACAGTAGTAAGCAGGTTGTTTTTAGAAAGCAAAGGTTTTTCTCCGATATTCATTAACATGAAGCAGCCCGTACCATAGGTGTTTTTAACCATACCTTGTTTTGTACACATACTGCCAAAAAGAGCAGCTTGTTGGTCTCCGGCAATTCCTGCAATGGGAATGGCTGAAGCAAAAACAGTCGTTTTGGTATGGCCGTAGACTTCACTGGATTGTTTTACTTCGGGTAACATGCTCTTTGGAATAGTGAATAACTCCAGTAATTCGTCATCCCAATCCATGGTGTTAATATTGAAAATCAACGTTCTGGAGGCATTGGTGACATCAGTGATATGCTTTTCTCCTTTTGTGAAGTTCCATATTAACCAGGTATCGATCGTCCCTAGTAACAGGTCTCCTGCTTCTGCCCGTTTCCTGGCCCCGGCCACATTATCAAGGATCCATTTAACTTTGGTGGCAGAAAAATAGGCATCAATGACCAATCCGGTTTTAGATCGGATTATATCCGTTTTGCCTGAAGCGGTGAGTTCGTCACAATAAGCAGCCGTTCTTTTATCCTGCCATACAATGGCGTTGTAAACGGGCTCCCCCGTATGGCGGTTCCACACCACAACAGTTTCACGCTGGTTGGTTATTCCGATGGCTGCAATGCTTTTTCCGTTGAGCCCTTTCTTAACGGTGGCTTCAGCTGCTGTCCCGGCCTGGGTAGACCATATTTCCAGTGGGTCGTGCTCTACCCACCCTGGTTGGGGGAAGAGTTGGGTAAATTCTTTTTGAGCAACGGAAACGATGTTCCCCTTTTTGTCAAAAATAATAGCTCTTGAGCTGGTAGTGCCCTGGTCAAGGGCAAGTATGTATTTTTCCATAGCTTGAAGATTGGATAAGTGAAAGTCTAAAACTCCTCATGGAGTAATTGTTTTAATGGTTTATATAAATGGATTAACTGTGAAGCTTCCGCTAACCAGCAGGCTTAACTGTTAATGTTTAACTATTCCACGTCAAATGCTTCAAGCTCTGTTTTTATTCCTATACTTCTCTTATGACCTCCTTACAGCAAGATCATCAAGTTTCTTGACATTGGGTTAAATTATAATTTACACTGACACCATACTCACCAATAATACACGTTGATAGTGTCAATCAGTACTTTCAGTAAACAAAGGTCATGATGGCTGTGTAACGGTTTCATTTTGTAACACATAATTAGTAGCGATGGCAGTAAACGCTTCTGTTTGCTGTTGTTGCCACTCATAATCTTTGTGTAATTCTTCTGCCAGTAGGCCTGCCACCATAGGTGCAACTTCTATCGCCGCCCGCGCATCTACAAATAATACCCTAACCCTTCTGGCTAAAATATCTTCAATGGTCCTGGCCATTTCATGCCGGATAGCCCAAACGACTTCTGCTTTCAAATAATCCAGACGTGGATGTAATTTTTCTCCCAGGTCTGGGGATTCCTCTATTAATGCTGTAATTTCCTTCCAGTCACTTCCATAAATATAGAGATGATTGCTTCTGTCTGAAGTAGGCATGGCGCCATGAATAGCGAGATGCTGAGTAGTGCATGCCTTAGGAGGTAATTTTCCAATGGCGATGGCCTTATCTATGGTGTCCTCTCCCATTTTTCTGTAAGTGGTCCATTTGCCTCCTATAACAGATAACATTCCTGATGGAGAAACCACTATTTTATGACTTCTTGAGATCTCTTTGGTTTTTTCTGATTTATCTTTTGGTGCGGCCAGAGGTCTTAACCCGGCATAAACGCTAAGTACATCTTTTCTGGTCACTATTTTAGTGAGATATGAATTGGCTGTGGCCAGTATAAAATCTACTTCTTGTTCCAGTGCGACAGGCTCCGGGTTATGTTCATCCAATAGTGTATCCGTTGTTCCAACCACTACTTTATCGTGCCATGGTACTAAAAACAACACTCTGTTGTCTTCGGTTTTGGGGATCATAATAGCATCGTTACCCGGCAGGAATGATTTGTCCAGCACCAGGTGAACACCCTGGCTCGGACGGACCATATTTTTTGAACCCGGTGTATCCAATTTAAGAATATCATCAGTAAACACTCCGGTAGCGTTAACCACTACCTTGCCATGTAGTTCGTAAGATACATTGGCTTCCGTGTCATAACCTACAACGCCATTGATAGTTCCGTTATCATCTTTTATCAATTCTTTTACTTTGAAATGATTGAGCACAGTGGCCCCATGTTCCAGACATGTCTGGGCGATGTTTATTGCTAACCTTGAGTCATCAAATTGTCCATCGTGATATACAACACCGCCTTTCAACTTGTCGGTTTTAATAGTTTGTAGCCTTGCTTTGGTTTCTTTTTTGGCAATGTGTACAGATTTTCCAAAACTTAGTTTTCCCGATAGAAATTCATAGATCTTCAGTCCTGTGGTATAAAAAAAGATGCTCCACCAACTATATCCCGGGATAATGAAAGACTGGTTTTTTACCAGGTGGGGAGCATTTTTTAGCAACAACCCTCTTTCGTATAATGCCTCTTTCACCAGATCTATATTTCCCTGGGCTAAATATCGGACTCCTCCATGCACCAGTTTAGTACTTCTGCTGGACGTGCCTTTAGCAAAATCATCTTGTTCTAATAATAGTGTTTTAAAACCCCTGGTCACACTATCTAATGCAACACCCAATCCGGTTGCACCACCGCCAATTATAATTACATCCCAATTAGTTTTTGTTTCTAATTGTTTCGTTATCACTGCTCTTTTGAACAAATTCATGTCTTATCATTTCGTATGATTATAATTATAGCTTTAAGTTACGAATAGAAGAACTTAAATGAAAGTAAATGAAATTAAAAATAATAAAATGAAGATGATTTAATGCAGTGGGACCGACTTGTGATTATGAAAAGAAACAGTATGCGCTATAAATCCTATTTTATTTTGTTTCATTTTGTTATTTTTAGGCCTGTCGCTACTATGAAAAGACATCAGATCATACTGGATAAATTAAACAAGGACAAATACGTCGAGGTATTGGATCTGGGTAGGTTACTCAATGTTTCCACTGTTACTATTAGAAAAGATCTAAAACTACTGGAAGACAAAGGGCTGTTATTCAGAACTCACGGGGGCGCTTCTTTGAAAAATCCTTATGTAAATGACCGGTCTGTCATTGAAAAGGAGAAAATATATGTGGAGGAAAAAAGTGGTATCGGCAGAACTGCGGCAGATATGATCGTGGAGAATGATTCTATAATAATCGCTTCCGGAACCACTGTTCAGGCTTTGGCGCGTGCTATTGCACCGGAAATGAAATTAATGGTGGTCACATCTTCATTAAATGTTGTTCTGGAATTGATAAAACATCAGAATATTGATGTACTACAATTAGGTGGTTATGTACGGCATAGTTCTTCTTCCGTGGTAGGTAATTATGCTACTCATATTCTGGAGAATGTTTCGTGTAGTAAACTCTTCATGGGAGTGGATGGCATAGATTTGAACTACGGCCTGACAACATCCAGTCTCGAAGAAGCTCAGCTCAACAAAAAGATGATCTCAGCTACCCAAAAAACGATCATCTTGGCAGATTCCTCGAAGTTTGGTAAGAAAAGTTTCGCCAGAATTTGTGGGCTGGATCAAATAGACGAAATTATAACCGATAGGGACATTTCTTCTTCAGTAGTTAAGGGGCTTGAAGAAATGGGAATTGTGGTGAATACGGTTTAGATCGTAAGAAATAATTAACGGGAAATACTCTGTTATTACCAAATGTCAGGGCTTTCACTTTTCTCTGTCTTTGTTAAATACAACTGGTGATGATAACTACCTTCCCGCATCAATTTTTTGCCGCATTTTGGGCAGGTATTTTCCCTGCAAGGTTCCCCTTTGACATGGAGGCTCCGTGTGTTGCAATGAACACAAATACAATGTCCTTTAAAATCAGTCGTTTTCATTTGTGATAATGGTCTTATTTAATCTGCGTAGTGTATCCGAGTGGCAATAACTGCACGTCTTTGATGCTGTCTTGGATATATTCAGCTTAAGACAACGCTCGCATTTGTACCAGCAATCATCCGTATGGTAATTGCCTCCTTCAATGAATATTGCTTTACCCTCTACAAAAGCCTGTGCAATGGTCCGTCGTGCTTTTTCGTAGATCCGGGTGAATGTAGGACGTGAAACTTTCATGCGTTCTGCCGATTGTGCTTGTGTTAAGCCTTCATAATCAGATAATCTTATAGATTCATATTCTTCATATAATAGCATGACAGGTTCCAGATCAGACATTGGAATTCCAAAAGGTTTAAACCCTTCCATTGTTGGAGGAGTTTCAATTAGTCTTTTCCTTTTAGGTCTTGGCATCTCTTGTAACACTAAAATAAATCATCTTTTTATGAAAGGTTTAGTGAGTGCGAACCCATCCAAACGTCTGCTTCACTGCCCCATATTTTATTAAAAAGGCCTGTATGTTTCGATACTAAAATACCTATTATTATGAACATATGTTCATAATAATAGGTATTTTAGCACAAGTTATTTTTATCATTTATGGAAGAACGAATCAGATCAAGTGAAACACGCCAGTTTAAGGCGGTTTTCCCTAAGACACTTAACGCTAATGATACTCTTTTCGGAGGTCAGGCGATGCAATGGATGGATGAAGTGGCATATATCACCGCTACCCGATTTACAAGACAGAAAATGTTTACTGTACAAACGGAAAATATAAAATTTATTAAAGCCATTACACCGGATTCTATCGTGGAAATAATCGGAAGGGTTGAAAAGGTAGAAGTCATAAAAGTGAAAGTGGGCGTTGAGATCTTCGTAGAAGAAATGTATGGCAACAGGCGTGAGAAAGCAATAAGTGGGATTTTTTGGTTTGCCTCATTGGATGAGAACAGGCGCCCAAGAAGGATCGATTTTAGCAATTCAAACCGCTACGGAGAACAGTGCTTGTATATTTAATACAGGTCAATATTTTAAAAACGGTCTTTCGCTCAACGAATAGGTACCGTATTAAAGGTTATTGATCACCCTTACATTTATGCTCAACAGTGGTATGCCGATAAGTCACTTCCAAAGATTAAACTATAGGTGTAACCTTTTCTTATAACATGGTCCTAAAGCATTAAAATAATGCTGCGCAGTCAGACTCATCTACCAAAGGTTTTAAAGGTAAGATTAAGGCAGTCCAAAAAACTTCTGTGACTGCCTGTGTGTCTCGCCAAGAAAAGTTGACAGGATTCTGATAAATGCATGATTTGAAGCAAATTAACTTTTGTGGGTCCTGATTTTCGCTATCAAATCATTTTATATCCTCAAGAGTTAATTGAAAAACTAAAGTAGAATAGGGTGGTATCCGTCCTTGGATCTGTCTTCTGATAAGATAGTCTTCTCTTAACTCATTAGGTATTACTTCAACGCTCGAGCCATATGCCCGGTCAGAAGGGATGATCAAAATAGCTTCCTCACCCTTTTGCATAAGTCTTATCCCACTTTCAAACCCTGCAATTGTTTCTTTATTTCCAATCCTGAAAATGAGAGGTTTATTTGATTCAGATTCATCAAACACTGTGCCGTCCAGGTATGTACCTTTGTAACTGACAGTAACTTGATTGCCGCTTTTGGGTTTATCACCACTGCCTTCACTTAACTTCTTATACCGCAGCCCTGTTGCGAAACTTTCTACTCCCTCCATTTCTTTTTCTGCTATGTAGTTTTCGATGGCTTCTTTTTCATCGGCTTGTTGTGAGCTTTTGGTATCGATTTTTACAATTTCCACATCTATTACCAAGCCTGCATGTGCAGGGAGCAATGATTTGTAAGCGTAAGACTCAAAGCCCAGGTAGGCAGGTACAAATAACCTAAAAACCTCACCTTCTCTCATTAAACCTGCGGCTATGTTTATGGCCGTTGGCGCCAGTTTGAGTTGATCCGTTCTGTAAAGGAATTTAACGGGTTTTCCTGTTATCTCATTTACCTCACCAATTTTTTTCCCATCTAACAATGACATTTTGTAGTAAAAGGATACGATGTCGGAGTTTTCTACTTCTTTTCCGGAGTCATTGGCACGGGTTTTTATAAAGTAGAAACCGGAATTTGTCCTTTCAGCCGTTATATTGTTGTTTGTCAAATGGTCAGCGACTAATTGGTCGTCCGCTTTTCTTTGTTTTTCAAGATCCGATTCATCGTCAAAACAGCTTTGCAAAAGTGTTATACTCAACAGGAGGCCAATGATTCTGAAAAATGGGAAGGTGAAATGTTTTTTTGACTTTTTCATAATAGTTTAAATTATTAAATAAGCTATAGGAGCATTACTATTTTGATAGCGTTACTTTTTGCGAATGCCTCAATAGAGGTTTGTGTTATACCTATAAATAAAGACCCTTTCTGCAGTGATAAAGTTGGAAAGTCCAAAGGATAAAATGATATATGTGGACACCTACCGGTCATTCAACTGAAGCTGTTGTTTTGGGTTGGTTATTGGAACTAAAGAAAATGTAAAAGGACAGTCACTGTAAAAAGTGTTGCAGTTGAAGGAGGGGATGGTAGTGGAGCTTTGTATTCTGATGTTTTAGAAATTCCATGAGCTGAATCTCCTTCAGAAAATACAATTATATGGTTAGCAGGAAGGCTTACTGTCTGATCAAGGCAATGCAAAGCCTGGAAAAAAGTCATTTATAATTGATCTATAATATCTTTGGCCCTTTGTCCGTATACCTTACTTTTTTTAATAAGAGGCGTCAGCACTTCAATAGCTGATGCTTTGTCTTCTAATTTCAAGTAGGTCAACCCCAGATACCAGCTAATGTCAAAACCCAGTGTAAGATTATTTCTTTCCATTTGGAGCAGTATTTCCAACGCCTTTTTGGGCTGATCTTGTTCTAAAGCGATGTTAGCCAGCATGAGCTGTGATACATCGTTGAACATAAAACCTTCCTGCCCTTTTAGATGTAATAAAAGTCGTTCCGAGCGCTCCCACTCTTGCTTTTGATAGAATAAGCTTGCTGCATACCATAAACTGTCTACTGGATTTATTGAGTCAGAAAGTTGCCCTCTTTCAGTGGGCACTACATAAAGCCGGAACTGTTTTTCAAAAGTTTTCTGTGGGCTGACAGGTTGAGCATATTGATAAACTATATAGCCAATAGCACATATTACTAAAACAGACGCAGCCATTTTAAAGGGCTTACCTAAGAATACGGATTGACTTTTTTTTTCTACCTGATCAAACAATGCCGTCTTTTCATAAAAAGTCTGACGCTCCTTTCGGGCATATACCTGAATGGCCATGCGAGCTTTTAGTTCAAGCTTCAAAGCTTCTTTCAGAGCAGTATCCTTTTGACAGGCTTCTTCAAAAGCCTGTCTTTCCTGGTCATTCATCTTATTATCCAGGTAAGATGATATTTTTGCTTCGTATTCAGGTTTCATTTTTTAGCACTTTTAGTAACCTGTTCATCTTTTATCAACTTCCTCAACTCCTCCATGCACCTGTATTTTGCCTGGCTGGCACTTTTCCCCGTCTTGTATCCTTTACGTTCAGCTACCTCTTCCGGTTTAAAACCCCAGTAGTCGAAATCCATGATGAGTTCTTTACAACCATGTGCGAGCTTTTCCATCACACTCAGTATATCATTCATGTCATCTTGCTCCATCATAGACTGTAGAAAATCCTGTGATTTTACAGGCAGATCTTCAGTGATGGTGTTCAGGTTTCTTTGCCACTCGTGTTTATGGTTCGTAACCCGCCTGAGTTGATCAATACATTTGTTGGAAAAGATCTGATAAAGTAAGGTAGATAGTTTAGCGACCTCTTTTTTGAATTGATTTGAAAGTACTTTTTTTATAACGGCATCGACAGCATCTATATAGGCATCGTGTATATCTGCCGCTTCAAGTAACGGATGTTTTTTGACCGCTTCATGGATATAGTTTTCACACATACGATAGAGTACGAGCGCATATTTTTCAAAGGGAGGACCGCCAGCCAGCAGTCCTTCTATAATTTCCGAATCAGAAGATCCTAATTTTTGTGATGGGCTGCTCATACCATAATTAACGATACCGGATAAAGCTGCTAAAATAACAAATACATTTTCTATGCGACAAGTTGTTTAAGCATATTACTTACAACCTGCAACTCAGGTCTTAATGTAATTTATTAGCTTTAACGCTAGTAAATTCTACTCTAACTACCTATGAAGGCGATAACGTTACCTCTAATCTTAGTATTAAGTATTTCTACAGCAGTCGGTCAGGAGTATGACTCAATCCAGGTAAATACATGGACAGAGCAAGCATCGGCTCATGAGAAGCAGTCCGATTTTGACAGCGCCATTTTTTACTATGAAAAAGTTGAGCAGGCGTTGATGCCCATCGTTTTATCTGCAAAAGATTCACTGTTATCTGTTGAATACATAAGGGTAATGGACAAACTGATGATCATGTCGTTCTTTTCAGGCAAATTTGAAAATTCCACATCTATTGGGCATCAGGCATTAAAAGCTATGAATACTATCTGGCCTGAAGGTGCTCAGATAGGAGCACAGATCCATTTTTCTTTAGGCAATATATATTTACGTTTCAAGCAGACGGACAGTGCCAGATATTACCTGGAACAATGCCTCAAAGTCCATAAAACATTTCTGCCGGAGACTGATGGCAGGAAATATGATGTCATCCAGGTACTTGCCGGTGTATATGCGCAGGAAGGTAATTATGCCAAAGCCTTGGACAGCTACAACCAGGTCCTCGATTTTTATAAACAAAACCTGGATCCGTCGGATAACAAGATAGGCAATACGTATATCTACATTGGTCACTTGTATCAGGATTATCTTGGTGATCTGCAAAAAGCGCTGGAATATCATCTGCTGTTTTTTCAACAACGACTGGCGACTAACGATAAAATCAGCCGGCCGGTTGGAGTAGCCTATGAAACGATAGGCATTAGTTACAATCTACTTGGTAGATACGATAAATCGCTGGATTATTATCTGAAAGCACTATCAATCTATAAGAAAGTGTTAGCACCTGAAAGCCCGACAATAGCTAACGTGATGCATAACATTGGTTCAACTTTGAATCATAAGGGCAACTACACAGGTGAGTCCAATTATCATGAGGAGGCATTAACATATCATAGTGACGCACTGGCCATGAGGAAAATGGCATATCCTGAAGTAAGTTATAAGGTAGGCAGTAGCTACAAAGACATGGGCATCACCTTATCTGCACTTAACAGGCATGATGAAGCCTTAAGTTATCATAAGCGCGCTTTGAAGGTACTTGAAGAAGTATTCGATAAAGATAACCTGGAATTGGCAGCGGTAAATATAGATATGGGTGATGCATTGGACAAAAGTGGCAATTATAAGCAAGCGATGACTTACTATATGCGTGCACTTGAGATTGTACATTTATCATTTACGAATAAACATCCTACCCTGGCAGTGATACATAATAATATAGCCAGGATATATGCAAGGCAAAACGATACACAGCTATCCTTGTCACATTTTCACAAAGCATTGATGGCCAATGTAAAAGGCTTTGATGATACGGATATAATGGCTAATCCCTCGCCGGAGATGGTTATGACCGCCATTAACAACGACAGCTATCTTACTTCATTGAACGGTAAAGCCAATCAGCTTAAACTTTCCACCACCATCAAAGACCATGAACTGTACGCAGATTCAGCATGGCAATTATCTGTGGCATTAGTCGATCATATCAGAAAAGAGTACAAGAGTGATGACATGAAGCTTAATCTGCAGGCCAGATCATTACCTCTCTATCAATCGATGATTGATAACTTGTATGATCTTTACGAGCAATATCAGGATCCCACGTTCTTGCGTCGAATATTTAATGTAGTTGAAAGATCAAAAGGAACGGTTTTATTTGAGTCCCTCAAAGCTGATGATGCGCTGAGTTTTGCAGGCCTTTCCAAAGAGATCAATGATAAGGAGAATGCGCTAAGAAGTTCCATCAATTTTTTCGAAAATATTATTTATGAACTAAGTAACCAGCCTGATAGTGTAAATTCTACCAAATTGCTTGACTATCGGTCTTCATTGTTGGACAAGCAAGATTCTTATGATTCCCTGTTGAATTTTTTAGAGCATAACTACCCGGAATATTATCGGATCAGGTATGCTACAAGTTCAATAGAAATACCGGAAGTGCAGCAAACACTGGACGGTGAAACATTACTGTTGGAGTATTTTATCAGCAATAACTACCTGTACAGGATCGGTATAAATGCCGAGACTTTTGAGGTAGACCGTATCGCGATAAATAAAGATTTTGAAAATGATGCCTTAAAGTACCTTGGGTTCTTAAACAACAGAAGTGTTGCGCTGAGTTCAGAAAAGAATACCGTCGTCAGTTATCTTAATGAAGGGCACGATCTTTATCAAACCTTATTGGGTGGAAGAATTATGCAAGATTCAAAATACCGTAAACTTCTTGTTATACCCGATGGCGTTTTAGGTTATCTCCCCTTTGAAGGCCTTGTCTCCGACAAAGTAAATTCATCTATGGGATTACCGGATATCCCTTATCTTATCAAAGATTATAATGTGCGTTATGCCTACTCAGCGGGCCTTAGCATTCTGGATGTATCAAAACGAAATAAGAACACTGAGGTAAGTTTTATCGGATTCGCTCCATCCTACCCCGGCGATTATTTACTGGCTTCCTCAAGAGGGTTGGAGCAGCTTGATTCTGCTACCCGGGCCGGTGTGTCCCCGTTAGTTTATAACCAAAGAGAAGTTGAAGGAATTGGTAGCTTGTTAAAGGGTGAAGTAATTATTGGTACAGATGCTTCGGAAAAGGCGTTCAAGACAAATGCCAAAAGAAGTAAGATATTACACCTTGCCATGCATGGCCTGACAAATGACCATAATCCTCTTTACTCCGGCCTGCTGTTCGCCCCTGCAGACACTACTGAACAGGAAGACAATTTTCTCTATGCCTATGAACTTTACAATATGGACCTTAGCGCTGAGATGGCCGTACTTTCTGCCTGTAACACCGGCTGGGGTAGGTTAAGAAAGGGGGAAGGCATCATGAGCCTTTCAAGGGCCTTTCGTTATGCAGGTTGTCCTAATCTTGTCATGTCCTTATGGCAAGCCGATGATCAGGCAGCATTTGACCTAATGAAGGTTTTCTACCAGGGGATTGACGAAGGACTGCCCAAGGATGAGGCGCTGCGAAAGGCTAAGCTGGCATACATCGATACTCACGATAATATTCACCCTTATTTTTGGGCCAATTTTGTCCTTATTGGAGATGATAAACCCATAGCTATGGATGAGTGGCCTAAGATGTTCTACTTTATTTTAGCATTTATGGTGCTGATAATCATTGTTTTATTGGCAAGAAAAAAAGTTTTTCCCACTTCCTGAGTGATCACCTGTACCCGATGTCGAATTATGAGGCCAAATGGCAAAAAAATTCGGCATATCAATTTTTATCAGTCTTCTAACCTGGATAAATGGTTACACACAAGACCTTGAGAAAGTTGACCTTAAGCATCCGGTCAAACTAACAGGTTCGTTTTCAACCGGGTTGAAGTATTATGGCGCTTCAGGTATATCAAATCGATTTGATCCTCTGATCTGGACCAGTTCAGGAAATTTGAACCTGAACATTTATGGCGTAACACTTCCCTTTTCATTTTTGTACAGTACACAAAACAGTGAGGTAAGGCAGCCCTTTAATCGGTTTGGCGTTACCCCCAGGTACAAATGGGCAAAGGCCTATCTCGGGTACACCTCCATGAACTTTTCACAGTTCACATTTAGCGGTAATTCTTTTCTGGGAGGAGGCATAGAGCTAACCCCTAACAAATTTCGCTTCTCAGCTGTATATGGCAGGCTGAGACAAGCAGTAGCCAGCAATTTTAGTTCCTCATTTACCATACCCACTTACCGGAGAATGGGCTATGGTGTAAAAGTGGGTTATGGAGATACGAATAATTTCATAGACTTTATCCTTTTCAAAGCCTATGATGATGCCAATTCTATTATAGCAGAAGATAGCCTTAACATTAACCCACAGGACAACCTGGTAGTAGGAGTTAATGGGAGGTATAAACTTACGAAGCGACTTGGTGTTTCCTTTGAGCTTGCTACCAGCGCGGTAAACCGTGACAGACGAGCTGAAGAGACCAATTTGTCATCAAGAAAATGGCTCAATAGATTGGGAGGCCTCTTTCAGCCTACGTTTACTACGCAAGTGCATGATGCCATACAGGCCGGCATCAGTTATAACCTGGAATTCATTGATTTTTCTATTGATTATAACCGTGTAGACCCCGGTTATCAGACACTAAGCACTTATTTTTTCAACAACGACCGTGAAGAGATCACTTTTAATACAGGTCTGAGGTTAATGAATAACAAGCTATCTATCAGGGGCGGCATAGGCCAGCAACGAAATAACCTGGCCGGCGGAGAATCTACAACGCTCACACGTTTGGCAGGCAATGCTGGCCTCAATTATGTGATAAGCTCTAACCTGAATTTTGCTTTCACTTATAGCAACTTTTCTTCTACTGTGGAGTTCCTGGTGGATGAGTTTCAGGCCGACTCTCTGAACTATGCCCAGGTGAGTGAAAGTTTTGGGGCCAATATCATATACTCTCAAAGGAAAGGCTCCAAAACTCATTCGTTAGCGCTCAATGCCAACCTCCAAAGCCAGAACGTTGACACAGATACCGAGAATCCCGGATTGTCCAACAGCTCATTATGGAATGTGAACGGACGATACAATATCAATTTTATTCCGGTCAAAACCCGGCTGAACCTGGGGTTAAATTTCAATTCGAATGATCTGGCCGATCGCAGCACCCAACGCTATGGTCTAAGCCTTGGTGTTTCTAAAATAATGTTAAAAAATCGGTTGCAGACAGCGCTTAACCTGAGTGGGTATAATTCCTACCAGGGTGGAGTCCTGAATAATTTTACCTCAAATGGTAGATTTTCTGCGACCTATAAAGTGAACAATCATCATTCCCTGAGTTTAGGATCAAGTCTGATCTATCGGGAAATTAAAAGTACTGACCGGGACGTCAATTCCTTCGAAGAATACAGAGCAGATATCAATTACAGGTACCGGTTTTAAAAAAGCATCATCATGAGAAAAGTTACGTTTTTAGTACTGTTCATAAGTGTAGTTCCCTGGCTGTCAACATTTGTTAAAGCTCAGCGATTTCCGGCTACCACTTCACTTCAGTTAATTCCCCCCTATTCTGTGAACCTGGAAGACTATGCCTCTCCCGGCGTAGACAGGGTGTTTGTAACGGCAGTTTTTAATGATTTCAGTCAAAATTCATGGAATGTAAAATTCCGGGTCACTATACAAGGAGGAGGAGTTCAGTTACAAACCAACCCTGATGCAGCCCTACCGCCTATCCGCTTGGTTACGGGAGAGATGGAACAATTTACCGGTGCTGATCTGGCCGATTACTTTAGCTACAGTAATATGAGGATATCCGGTATTGACTTAGGAGAACTTCAAACAAGAGACGGAATTCCTGAAGGCATGTATACTTTTTCTATTGAAGTGCTGGACTACAATACAGGCGTCCCTATCTCTAACAAAGCCTCCGTTATGACTACACTTATTTTAAATGATCCACCTCAGATCACCTTACCGGTTTGTGGTGCACGTGTATTGGACACTGAGCCTCAAAACATACTGTTCCAGTGGCTACCACTTCATCAGGGATCTCCTAACAGCCTGTTTGCCACTTCTTATGAACTCACCATAGTAGAGATGCCGGAGGGTTTAAACCCTGAAGAGGCGGTACGTTCCGGGATACCGATATTTCAAACCACCACTGATGTTAATAATTTCTTGTACGATACGTCAGCGCCCTTATTGGAAAACGGTGTGACGTATGCTTATCGTATACGTGCTACAGACAGTGAAAACCTGGGGCTATTCAAAAATGACGGATACAGTAACGTCTGTTGGTTTACGTTTGGCTTCAGCACGGGTGGGGTGATTGAGCTCCATAGCCCTGCCCGTGAAACCATCATAAAAAGTGATGCTAAACCGGTCTTTCAGTGGAGTGCTCCCAACAATCTTAGTCAGGGTCAGCAGTTTCGATACCAATACAAAATTGTTAAGGTAGAAGAGGGACAAACTATAGAAGATGCTGTGCTCACTAGTGTGCCTTTTTACGAAGAAGAGTTTGCAGAGACGGTGTCAGACTTTGCATGGAGCTTTAGACTTCAGGAAGACCTGGAAACAGAAAGCCAGTATGCCTGGCAGGTCACTGCCCTTTCAGGAGAAATTGAAATTGCCAGTTCTACGCCGGCACTACTCCATTCAGCGCCGAAATTAAACTCTTTTTGGGCGGGCAGGCATGAAGTGAATATTGTCTCTTTGACAAATGAAGATTTTAGTAATCTATCCGGAAAGGGAAGCATCAAATTACAGGAGGATGGTACACAATACGAGATTAACTTTAGCGGACTAAAGCTGAAAGCGTTGGCAGGTAAACTATTTCTGGAAAGCGGTTCCATCAGCCAACTACTTCCCGATCAGTTCCCTGACATCATACTTGAACCGGTTACAGCTGTCAACGGTGAATCTACTTTTTATCCACAAAGCATTCACCTGGATCGTGACAAACTGGAAATCGCGGGACATGTGGAGTGGCCGTTGCCCTTTCCTGTACAATCCGGAGAATTAGCCTATGTGAAGTCCGGGAAACAGCGTGTTAATTTTGATAATCTTAAACTCAACGGGTACATAGCATTAGACAGTTCTAATCAGTTTCAACTGCTGGACCCGTTCGGATTTGATCTCCACCTGCCTTCATCTTCAAACTTCTTTTTACGAGAGAATAGCTATACCCAAAACTTCGATGTGGAAATGCTATTGCCCGAACCTGTTAAATCGGATAAGAACGGTCGCGTAATGGTGAAAATGAATAAGGTGCAACAGCTATTCTTCAATCAGGTAGAGCATATAGAACAACCTATTAAGCCGGTTCGAAACCTGAACATTCAGTTGATCCCAAAGCTGGTACATATAGACCTTTCCTCAGCGCAGTCACCCGGAGAATTTTCGGCTTCTGAAAGCTGGATGGGTCTGTACTTTGAAAAATTCGACCTGCTATTTCCTGAAAAAGTGGATGATCAGCAATTAACCTTCGACGAATCCATTACCCATAGTTTTGAGATAGAAGAAAATATAAAAGCATGGGTGGATGCGGAAGGTCTTGATTTGAAGGCCCAAAGAGCATTTACCGTAGTAGAAAAGGACTACTCCAGGTTCAATAACTTTTACGGGAAGGTCCGGGAAGTGGAAATTGACATCGCAAATAGTGTAGTACAGCAAGGTGAAGTCACCGGAGATATTCATATTCCACTCCTGGACAGTAAATATTTTGATTTTAATATTCCTATAAGTGATGAAGGGTTTGAAGAAGGTTACCTGGTAGAAGAGTTGATGGGCCAGGAATACACTTTTGGCAACGGAGCAGAAGATAAAGTGAGGGTGAAACTAGGTCAGGCCGTCTTTGCGGATAATGAACGGCTTGACCTGTCCGTTGCATTGGAGTGGCCTGCAACTCAGCTGATCATCGAGCAGGTACATGGTTTTAAAATATGGGGTAATGGTCAAATAGGATTTGAAACGCCTAATGGTACTACCGGACTGTCCAGGCAGGTAAGTGGTGAGTTACATGGTTATCCTATTGTGGCGCACTCGGTCAGTGCAGGGCTGGCAAAATCCAGCTACTATTTTAATGTGCTTTCTACCATAGCCGTTGATGAAGATCTGAGCGGAGAAAACGGTCCGGTTGAAATTTCCATGTACTCAGCCGAAGTAGCTGATCTGTCGGAAGTAGAAGTTGATATTTTGGAAGAAGGCAAAAACCTGGTTGAACCTAACCTTAAGCTACCTAAAAAAGGTCGATTGGCAACAGGAGAGATTATCCTCGAGCCTACTTATGTTAAGTTAGAGATAGAAGCAGGCACCGCAGAAGGATATATTAACCTCCTGAAAGACGATCCTGACTGGGGGGATTCATGGCAGGGATCACTTTCTGCTGAGATCACAGTGCCTACCACTTTTCATGCCAATGTCACCTTTATCAGCGGTAAAAAAGATGATTTTACTTACTGGTTTTTTGAAGGAGGCCTTGGCGTAGAAGGAGGTGAGGAGGATACTTCCGGGACCTCAGACAGTGGCAGCGCCGGAAAGAAAGGTAGCCGGAGCAAGCGTAAGTTTAAGGTCTCGCAAAAGCTGTCCAATGGATTGCCCCTGGGCCCCTTATTACTGGTAGGCGCAGACCTTAGGTTCTATAAAAATATGAGTCATTCGGATGACACTGCGGTAAGCGAAGGTGAAGATGAAGCTGAACTGGAGTTCCTCCCTGATCCTGACAATAGCTTTGGTATCTATGGGCGTATCGCCGGACTAGATCTGAAAACCCAGGGAGAAGCGTTTTCATTTGATGCTGCTTTTACCTATTCACGAACGGTAGGAGGTACTAACCGCTTTGGGTTTGAAGGAAATGTAGCTATAGGATCAACGAATGCTTCAGGTGAAAGCAGCCTGGGAACGGGTCATGGTAAATTCATTTACGATGAGGCGCAACAGTTCTACCATGGTGCTTTTAATATGGAAGTGGAATCACCCGGAAAACTGTGTGCTGTAGGAAATATGTCCTTTACCATGTCCCCGGACTACTGGCAGGTAAACCTGGGATCTGAAGAAGAAAAGATCGTTGTCACCCCAGGCTGTGCCGGGTTTACAGCAGAGGGTTTCCTGGAAGTAATGCCTGACCAGTTCTCATTAGGACTTGGATTTGGAAAAGCCATTCGCCTGAAGTCACCAGAGGTAAGTATCCTTGGCAACGATTTCATAGGTCGGGTAGATGCCGGTTTTGTGATCGGCGCTAAGGCGGCCGTCCGTTACAAGCCTTACGTATCGCTAATGCATGCGGGCGTATGGCTGGACGCATGGGCGGCCGTCTCTGTAGATTATGACACGTGGTTTGATGAAGGTACCTGGGAAATTGCCTCTGCCAATCTAAGGGGATATGCTACGGTTTATTTTGAGCCCTCACGAAGGATCACCGGAAGGGTAGAAGCTGAAGTGGAAGTACTCAAGTACGACGTGGAATTTGATATGGGATTTAACACATCGTTTTAACACACACCTATGAAGATTTTTAGCATTACATACGTATTGACTCTCGTCAGCCTTATAACCACGGCACAAGACAAAATCGTAGTGACCAATTCGAAAGAAGGTGACCGGATAGAGGTAAAGTACTATTGCACAACCGTATTTCACGACACCGACGTGAACTATTACCGCAGGGCCCTCGATGAAACCGAATGGACCAGACTGAACAACAAACCGGTTCATTGGGGGAATTATAAGATACCCGGGGAAATAGTTGAACAAGATAAACAAACCCACATGCTTACCACGGTTATTGACAGCCTGGGCGCCACCAACATGGAAGGGCTCCTGCAACTGATGGTGTTGATGAAGTCTTTTGAAAGTGCCCATTTCTCAAAATACCTGGGAATACAATTTACGGATACTACCACCTCCCATGGCACTACCTATAAGTATCGGGTCACCAAGGTTTTAGATGGACATGAAGAAACGGTAGGTATCTCAGAAGCCATAAAAGCAGGCCGTTATTTGCCTCCATCTCCGCCTGCCGGAGTGATCACAAAAATTCAAAAACGAAACATAGGTATATCGTGGCAACCTGAGACAATGCGATATTACGGGGTAAACATTTACAGAAATTCAACAGAAGATACCAATTGGAAAAAAATTGTGAAAAAACCGGTGATGATCAGTAAAGTAAGCAATGAAAGCGGTGAAAAGGGTTACCCGGAGCTATTCTACCGGGATGACAATCTCAAAGAAGGGGTGACTTACCGCTATAAGCTAACATCTGTAGACTTTTTCGGACAGGAGTCCCCCTTTTCAGGAGAGTTTGCAGTTCCGTTAAAAGACAGGACTCCACCGTTGGCGCCCGAAAAAAGTGAAGTCCGGGCAGACCATGAAAAACTTGAGATTGCACTAAACTGGCAATATGCCTATGATAGGGTAAGTGACCTGGATGGGTTTAATGTTTATCGCAGTGATAAATTTGACGGAACTTATACAAAGCTCAACCAGGCGCTATTACCTGCGCAGACTAACCAATTTGTGAGTCAGGTACCAGGGCCCTCGGGTTATTACTACTACGTTTCAGCAGTGGATCTGGCCGGAAATGAGGGTAAATCAGCCGTTCTGTTTGTTGAAGTTCAGGATTTAGTGCCGCCTGCTATTCCAAAGGGAGTAAACGTTCAGGCAGATACTTCTCTGGTCAGAATAACATGGCATCGCAACACGGAGCAAGACTTGAAAGGCTACCTGGTTTACCGTTCATTGGACAATGATCCGGGGAATGGGGTACTGCTGAATGCTGAAACCATAGCACAGAACACCTATATCGACAGGCTGCCTGCAAATACAAAGAACCGGTTTCACTACCGGGTAGTGAGTGTAGATAAGGCGTTCAATAAAAGCCGGCCTTCTCTCCCTGGAAGCACCTACCTGCCGGATGGTACAGCGCCACTGGAGCCTTTTATAAAGAAAGTGAAAATGACCGAAGCCGGCTTGAAAATAGATTGGTTGCCGGCTGCGGATAGTGACCTTAAAGCGGTCGAGTTATATCGTTCGTCGAAAGATGTGCAAGACCAACTGGTTACTACATTACCAGCTGCAAGCACATCATATGAAGATAAAAGGGTGACTGAGCGTGTAGGATATGCTTATTACCTGGTAGCGATTGACAGCGCCGGAAACCGTTCCGGAAGATCTAACCTGTATCATGGCAGTTGGGCGCTAGAAACACAGTCGAAGAGCCAGCATGAACTAAACGTTGCTTATGATTCCATTGGGCAGGCAGTCAGCCTGTCCTGGTCACAACATTCGACGGCCGGAGGGTATATACTTTACCGTAAAGCCAGTAATACGGCCTATTGTCCGCTGACCGGTTTAATCCAGGATACAGCCTATGTAGATAATGCCATAAAGAAAGGCAAGCAATATTACTACCGCATCCGGTCATATGGTACGGGTGGTGTGTTAAGCGAATCGGATAGTTACAGTATAGAAATAAAATGAACACATGATGAAAAAGAATATAATCATACTTATAGCCCTGTTGATGTCAATACGAGTAACGGGGCAGGTGGGGATAGGTAATACACCGTTTTTACCTACGCAGTCTGCCATGTTGGAAATTCAGCCCGGTGACATTTCTGCTCCCAGGGGATTGCTGATGCCAAGGTTCAATACAGCTATGGAGACAAATATCTCTACCAATAGTCCGGCAGAGGGGCTCTTGTATTATAGTTATGATAAAAAGCAGTTTATGTTTTTTGATAACACAAACTTTTTACGCCTTAATCCCTGGACACCACTTCCCGATTTTAGTGCAGTACATTTTAACGGGAAGGTTGGAATAGGTACGGATAATCCGCAGTATAAACTTGATGTAGAAAATGGAGATGCACATTTCTCCCGGAGTGTAACTATTGACAGTGACGCAACCATTGAAGGCAATTTAACAGTCAATAGTGGCGGTACACTTAATGGCTTTGGTACAGTACCGCTGGGAGGTATTATAATGTGGTCAGGTACAGACATTCCTGATGGTTGGGCTTTGTGCAGTGGTCAGGTGCTTAATGGTTACCAGACTCCTGATCTGACGGGAAGGTTTGTCATAGGATATGGTGGTATTGATGATTATGCAAATGCCGGAGATCTTAGTGAAGGAGGTACAAACCCTGGTAACACAGGTGGCCGGGATTCCGTAGTCTTAGCCGTAGAAGAGATGCCCAGTCATAATCATTATACCAACACACTTGATGCCGGAGCGCACTTTCACTATGTAGCTATAGATGGAACAGGTACTAATAACATTGGAGAAGCTTTAACTCTGGCTCATCACACGAATGAAGGTGGCCTTGAAGAATACCAGCTGAAGGATTTTCCGGGTGAGGCAAATGTGGGCCGATCAAGTACACAGTCGGATCATTCACACAGGGTTAAATGGGATGGAGGAATCAACACTCTGGACGGAGCCGAAAAAGGTGAAACGCAAGCTCATGAAAACCGTCCGCCCTACTATGTACTGGCGTTTATCATGCGTGTAAAATAGAAGTTTTAACAAAATATATGGCGTATGAAATGGCCGTTTAAAAAAACAAGCCTGGTAGTTGTGTTTCTTCTTTTTGTTAACCTTGCTCTGAAAGGTCAAAATCATCTGACAAATGAAGGCTATCTTACCGTTGTTCGAGGTACGGTACTATCCATAAATGGAAATTACCATCAACAGACCAGTGATCTCATTGCTATTGATACAGAGGCAACCATCAATTTGAATGGAAATCTGATCAATGAAGGTAACGGAAGCCTGACGGACGGCCTGGCAGGAACACTGCAATTTCATGGAGATTCTATATCTACTCCTGCCAGTACCATCATTTTGAGAAACTTTGAGTCGGATTTACAGTCCGTGGATGACTCTTTACGCGTAACCGGTAACCTGGAGATCACAGACCGTCTCACTTTCTCAAATGGTCATGTGGCTATGAAAAATGACAGTTTGTTTTTAACCTATCGAGTAGATATCAACTCATTTGGGGCACTTGATAATGAGGCTGAAAACAGGCGATTTCTTGTCAGCGGTACTTCAGGTCTTGCACAGAGCGGCAACGGACCTTTCTATTCCAGTTCGGAAATAATCAACCCTATAAACAAAGGTAACCTGGGGCTCACCGTAACTATGGCCGCCGGGTCTGGCGGAGAAATAGTGGTAAATCGCTATCATAATTTCAGTACTGCGCTGCCTAATAACAATATAGACAGGGTATTTGCCCTTTCTACTACTAATGAGCCTCGGGGTGGCACCGTTAATTTCCAGTACTTCGATACGGAATTGGGAGTACATTCAGGAAATGAACCTGTTTTGAGACTTTTCCACTCAGCCGATAATGGCATGACCTGGAACGTGGTAGAAGGGACTTTGAATACAACATTGAATGAATTTACCTCAGAAAATATTTCCGATGTAAGCGGGCTTTGGACCTTAGGCACCTGTAACTACCCGGAAGTTATGATCACCTCCAGCGATATCTCTTGTAGGAATACGATCATTAATGTCACTTCAAACGTGAGTTCACCCGGTAACTTTAGTTATCAATGGTACCGTTCGGGCGCGCTCCTGCCCGGAGAGACTAACGCAGACCTGGACATGGAAGTAACGGATCAGGCCATTGACCTGATGCTGGAAGTTATGAACGAATACGGCTGTGTTACCCGCACTCCGTTCAACATTGCTTTAAGAGCTTTGCCTCCGATGGACCTGGGAGAAGACCTTTTGAAATGTGTGGAGGACCGGGTTACCCTTGATGCCGGAATAGATTATCCCGCTTATCTTTGGCTGAATGAAGCCGAGGAAGTAGTGAGTACCGAAAGAACGTTACAGGCTGATATTGGCACTTACACATTGATCATACAAGATGAATTTGGATGTGAGAATAGTGATGAAGTAGCAGTGAGTAATTACGTGCAGCCTGTCTCCGACTTGCCTGATGAGACGCGCTTCTGTGGGACGAGTGTAATCTTAGGCGCTAATTTGGAAGGGCTTAATGCCGGCGCAACCTTCAGATGGACCAACCTTGCCGGAGATGTCATAGGCTCAGCTGCTACATTGACGGTGATGGAAGATGGAATGTATACCGTGTCCATCACCAATGAGTTCGGATGTCAGGTTTATTCCTCTACCCAGGTCACGCTGAATACCACTGATTTTGCCAATCTGGGAACGGATATATCCGTTGCCTGCAGATCAGTGGGGCTGGATGCCGGGTTTCCCGGATCGACCTATGTATGGTCAGATGGTAGCAGAAATCAAACGCTTGTGACAAAAGAGTCAGGTGAATTTTGGGTGGAAATAACCGATATCAACGGTTGTATTGATCGTGATACGGTCAATGTGGAGATTTTACCGGCATTGGATTCAGCCTTTTTTCTCTCTGCCACGGAAGCATTTGTGAATGATACGATATATTTTATCGGCCTTACCAGTGCGCCAACTACTTCTGTCACATGGGATTTCGATGACGGTACGGTGAAGAATGATACGCTTTTTCCTCTTCACCAATATGCGTCGGTCGGTGAATATGTCCCAATGCTTACCACCATTTTTGGTAATGGATGTGTGGACAGTTATAACAAACGGGTAGTTATCACTGAAGAAAAAGAAAGTGAGGGAGGACGTGTAGCGAAGCAGGCGCAAGTGTTTAAGAGTGTAAAGATCTACCCTAATCCGAACGATGGGCGTTTTAGTGTTGAGGTGGAGTTGAATGAGCCAATGCCTTTAGAGATTGAACTGGTACAGAGTGCGGCTGGCAGGACAATAGATAGCCGGTCTTCAGAAGCAAGTGCCGATCACTTCATGCGATTTGATTACAGCTATCTTAACGCTGGTGTTTATCACTTTATCCTGGAAGCAGCTCATGAACGTAAAGCCTATAGACTGGCATTTATGAGATAATATCACCTGATCAGGATGGCTTCAGACGAGTTCGGGATTAATTGTTAATAACTTTGTGAATAACTTACTAAAAGTGTTTACAACTATCTGCATAGTAACGTTTTTGTAGTGCAAAACTTGTGCGAAACAATGGCCTTGGAATCTTGCACTACAAAGGTATTATTACGAACTTAGATTCATCAAGTGAGAGATAATCACCTACAGATACAAAAGAGTATCAGATCAGTATTGAAAGTTTGTGAAATGGTGAGTCAAGACTTTTGGTGTCAAAATCAGGAGTTGAAATAGCTTAGCTACCATACTCAAAATTTCTTAGAATAGTCTGGAATAGGAATGATTTTTCATGAGACTTCCGGATCTGAAAAAAAGTCGAAGGGGTGTCAGTTTAACTGGAGCCTGAAATAGCCTTGGTTACAGAAGATGGATTGGAGGGCCTTACAATGGTGCAAGCCAATGTCAGGTTATTTGAGAACATTTATGAACGTCAGATTTCGTTGATGTACTTCGGTACAGATCGCGAATGAAGTAGTGAGAACGGTAACTTGACGTGAATAGAAGTTAAGGCTTTTATTCATGAAATGGGGACTTTCCTAAGAGAAGTCCCCATTTTTGTTTGATATGAAATAAGAGTGTTCAGATCAAAATAACTTCGGCGGCCAAAGAAATAAACAAAACCAACAACCACTACGCATTGTTTATTTCATGAATGCTTAATTTTGCGCCCACTAAAGACAGAAGTTATCAAAAAGTTCGACATACCTGAATACTATAAATCTTCCATTACCGGAAGAATTAAAGAGTCCCGTAAAATTCTTGACCCGCGTAAGAAAGACTTTAGTCCGTCGGTCTTAGATTTCGGCCCGGTTAAGTTCTATATAGCAAGGCACTTTGGGTTTTGTTATGGCGTGGAAAATGCCATTGAGATCAGTTATAAAGCATTGGAGGAAAATCCTGATAAGCGGGTGTTTTTGCTGAGTCAGATGATCCACAATCAGGAAGTGAATAATGATCTTCAGCAACGCGGCATCCGTTTTATAATGGATACGGATGGTACGCAATTCATTCCGTGGGAAGAACTCAATCCGGACGATATTGTGATTGTGCCTGCTTTTGGCACTACGCTTGAAATTGAACAAAAGCTGGAGGGGATGGGCATTGAAGTTCAACGTTACAATACCACTTGCCCCTTTGTAGAAAAAGTATGGAAGCGTAGCGCTAAACTCGGTGAGGAGAATCATACTATCATTATACATGGCAAACACAATCATGAAGAAACCCGGGCTACCTTTTCGCATAGTGCCAGTGGCGCACCCAGTGTTATCATTAAAGATATACACGAGGCTGAACAACTGGGCCGTATCATAAAAGGGGATCTTCCTGTCGGTGAATTCTATAAGATATTTGATGGTAAGTATTCGAAAGGTTTCGATCCCGGTTTGCATTTTGACAAAGTAGGAGTGGTGAACCAAACTACTATGCTGGCTACCGAAACTCAGGAGATTGCGGACTATTTGAAACAAGTGATGATCGATCTGCATGGAGACGATCACCGTGACCACTTTGCGGATACCCGGGATACGTTGTGCTATGCTACCAATGACAACCAGGATGCCACTTATGGTTTATTGGAAAAGGAGGCAGATCTGGCTGTAGTAGTGGGGGGGTATAACAGTTCAAACACCTCGCATATTGTAGAACTATGTGAACGTAAATTTCCCACTTATTTTATTAATGCCGCTCGTGAGATCGTATCTCCGGATGAAATCCACCATTTTGACTACCGCAATAAGAAAAAAGTGGTTTCCACCCAATGGTTGCCTAAGGAAGGTATAACCAACATTGTCCTGACGAGTGGGGCCTCATGTCCTGATACGTTAGTGGATGAAGTAATGCTTGAGATTTTAAAGTATTATCCCGATGCGTTGTCTGTCGAGGAATTATTGCATCAAATGGATATAGCGAACTGATCATGTTGCTTATTTTTTTGGCCATCGGAACTTCAGTAGCTTTCTGAATTTATGAAGGGACTTCTAAACTCTTTGCCATCGTGGCCTAAGTTGATTAAAGAACTTTATAACAATAAGAAAGAGTATTTTTTATTCATTTTTTCCCTTTTAATAGCCGGAGGTATTGGTACTATAGCGTTGGGCTTTTTTCTTACCATATTACAGGACCTTTATGGCACCGGACTTAATCAATTTGATCAATCCGTATTTGAATTGATCCACGGTCTGCGCTCTGAAAGTCTTACGATAGTGATTACATTTATCACTCACCTCGGAGGTGCGCCGATGTACTTTGTGTTAATACCGCTTATCGGTCTATTGCTTTATTACAGAGGACATAGCTGGAAGCTGGCCATACAATCCAGTATCGTATTATTTACAGCTTTCGCACTAAATGCGGGACTTAAATATTTTATAGCAAGACCCAGACCGTTGGCTGATATCCGGTTGATAGAAGCGTATTCTTATAGTTTTCCAAGTGGCCACTCTATGAGCGCTACCGCTTTTTATGGCTTCCTTATTTACCTTACCTTCAAATATGTACGACGCGGGTTTTGGAAGGCATTTCTTTCACTTGGGTTGTTAAGCTTAATCCTTGGTATAGGTTTAAGCAGGATATACCTTGGAGTACATTACGCAACGGATGTCTTTGCAGGGTTTGTCGCAGGGTTATCATGGCTTATGATCTGTATAATATTGATCCGTTCTGTTGAATTTTACAGAAGCACAGACCATTTGTCAGATTCTGACCCCCACAATTAGAATATCGTCCGTCTGTTCGTTATCCCCTTTCCATGCCTGTAGTTGTTGTTTTATCATTTCATGCTGTTTTTCCATGCCTTCATCTTGAATGGTGTATAGTAACTCACGGAAACGAGAATACATAAATTTCTTGTTATTGTTACCTCCAAACTGGTCTATGGCCCCATCTGTAAACAAATAAATAGAATCATTAGGCTGTAACGCTACTTCATGTTCGGAATATTCCCTGTTTTCATCGAACAGGTTACCGCCGACCGGATAATAGTCACCTTTTAGTATTTTTAATTCCTTATTGGAGAAGTAGTAAAGAGGTCTTTTCGCTCCGGAAAACGTGAGTTTTTTAGCTTCCTGATCAAAAAGGCAAATGACCACATCCATGCCGGCGTCTGACTTTGACTTGAGTGTAGCAAGTAGTCTTTTATTGAGCTCGTACAGGATCTTTCCCGGTGTCATGATCTTTAACTCATGAATGATCTGATTTAACAGGGAGTTACCCATAACATTAAGAAAAGCAGCAGGCACGCCATGACCCGTACAATCTACTGCCGCCACAATCACCTTGTTTTCATGTTCGGTGAACCAATAAAAGTCACCATTCACTACATCTCTGGCCTCAGTGAACACAAAAGCATCGCCAAAAACATTTTTTAGTTTGTTACCATCCGGAAGAATTGCTTTTTGAATGTTTCTGGCATATATCATGCTATTCATGATATTGTTATTTTTTTCTACAATTTCCTTATTCTGGACCTGAAGGATCTCATTGGTCTGCCTTCTGAACTTGATTTTTCTGTATTGTAGCACTACTATGATCGCTACCAAAAAAAGAATGCCCACCAGCCAGTACATCAATAAAGTATTCTGATCCAATTTCAGATCTAATATCTCCGATTCCTTCCTGAGTAATTCTATTTCATTTTGTTTGGTACGTATTTGGTAACTTTTTTCAATGGCGGCTAACTTTTCATTTTTGTCTGCATCGTGGATCTCCTCTTGAATGATGATATATTTTTTATAGAATTCCATTGACTTTTCAAGCATGCCCATTGCCTGATAAGTATCAGCCAGCCCTTTGTAGTTTTCTTTGAGTATTACTTTTCCATCTCCCTGAAGTGCTCTTCTAATGCTGAAATTATATTTTTCGACTGCCCTGTTATACTCACCCTGTGCACTATTCAATCGGGCGAAATCCGAAAGAAAACCGGCTATATGATAGTTTTCATCAATATCATTCATATAATTGGCTGCCGCGTTATAATAGTATTCCGATGAATCATACTGTCCTTTCATAAAATAATTTTGACCCAGGCTGCCCAGTGATATAAATATACCTAGCTGGTCTTCTGACTCCTTTGCCAATTCCAGGGCCCTTTTGTAGTGCCAGTGCGCCTCATGGTATTGTTTAAATTGCTCATTATAAAGCAAGCCTATATTGTTATAGGTGATAGAAAGTGAAGACAGGTCTTCTGACGATGATTTTAGCTCCAGAGATTTTTTGAAATATGTTATGGCTTCATCCGGTCTTTTCAGGTCCTTCAAAATGAGCCCTACATTGTTATATACTCTGGACAGGTTTTCGTACTCTTTATTTTTTTCATGATACGATTGTACTTTATAAAAGTAGTATAGTGTTTGTTCCAGGTCCCCGATTTCAGCATATAATATTCCTATATAATTAGCTGCTTTTGCTTCTAAGCTGCTGTAGCCCTTACTTTCTGCCAGCTCCATGCTTTGGTTTGCGTAATCCAGTGCTTTTGCCATATCCTCCTGCCGGTATATACTGGCTACATTGTACATGACTTCTATCCTAAGCGAATCATTGGAAGAAGTCTCAAAAATATGTAGTAAACTATCCGTTTCTGTACGTTGTGCAGTGGATGCAGAGTGGACTGTTAATGAAAATAATAGCGCAAGAAGAATAAGCTTTCCTTGAAAAGCGCCACAGAGCATGGGCATGAAAAATTGCATACTATTTGGTTAAGTCGAGTGGATTCCAGTCTTTTGTCATAAATATAACTTAAAATCTCTTTTTAAGGGAGGTAACTTTTACGCATATGAATATCACCTCGGTTTTTAATTAAGAAGCAACTTTTAGAAGGTTAGCTTCTTGCCTCTTTCCTGGACTAATCTTTTTTTCTTAAAAACCGATATAATGCGTATAAACAAACTCATTAATAACTTTATTAAGGCTGTTAAAGGCGAGGAAAAAAACTTCGTGAACGGAAGTATTAACCGTGCCATTTTCATGCTATCGATACCTATGATCCTGGAAATGGTCATGGAATCATTATTCGCCATCGTAGATATCTTTTTCGTTGGCAGGGTAAGTGTGAATGCCGTTGCTACGGTGGCGCTTACCGAATCCGTAGTCATGATCATTTATGCCATAGCTATAGGGCTTAGCATGGCGGCTACTGCTATTGTCTCACGTCGGGTAGGGGAAGGCAATAATGATAAAGCAGCAGAAGCCGGTGTTCAGGCTATTTTCATTGCGGTAGCTGTATCTGTACTATTCAGTTTATGTGGGATCTTTTTTGCGAAGGACATTCTTCGTTTGATGGGCGGAGAAGAGGCATTGATTGAAGAAGGGTATGGGTATACCAAAATAATGCTGGGCGGAAATGTCACTGTCATGTTGCTTTTTCTTATCAATGCTGTATTTCGTGGCGCGGGAGATGCTTCTGTAGCTATGCGGGTATTGTGGATTGCGAATGGGCTTAACATTATTTTAGATCCGATCTTCATTTTTGGATTGGGACCTATTCCTGCGTTTGGAGTGGAAGGTGCCGCTATTGCTACGAATACAGGTCGTGGCATTGGGGTGATCATTCAACTTCTGGCACTTACCGGCGCCGGATCTGTGATAAAAGTAACCTGGCGTCATATCAAA
The DNA here is from genome assembly GCF_007097395.1 of Fulvivirga sp. M361. GTDB lineage: Bacteria > Bacteroidota > Bacteroidia > Cytophagales > Cyclobacteriaceae > Fulvivirga. The sequence continues at coordinate 113,055 of NZ_VKDC01000001.1, read as the reverse complement.
GTACAGTGGGATATAATTGGCAACCTGCTTACGATCTCGTTAGGTGGAATTGGTCAGTACATGATCGGTACGCTGAGCTGGCTCTTTTTGGTTCGGATAAGTGCCGTATTCGGTAGTGAGGTGCTGGCAGGGTATGCCATTGCATTTCGTATCATTATGTTCACTATTTTACCCTCCTGGGGTATGGCCAATGCCGCGGCAACGCTCGTTGGCCAAAACCTTGGTGCCAGTCAACCGGACCGGGCCGAGCGTTCCGTGTGGAAATGTGCCTTTTACAACATGATCTTTTTGACGACGGTATCTTTGATATTTGGGATATGGGCAGAAACATTTGTAGGTATGTTTTCTCCTGAGTCGGAAGTGGTAAAGTATGGAGCTATTGCCTTAAGGATTATTTGTTGTGGCTATATTTTCTTTGCTTATGGTATGGTGATTGGTCAATCATTTAACGGCGCCGGAGATACCAGAACACCCACTGTCATCAACTTCTTTTGTTTTTGGATGTTTGAAGTGCCGTTGGCCTGGGTACTTTCCCGCACTTTTGACCTTGGACCTACAGGGATATTTTTAGCCATAGCTTTGGCCGTGGCTTTATATGCTGTAGTAAGCATTGTGTTGTTTCGCAAAGGAACCTGGAAACAGGTTAAGGTTTGAGTGTCAATGGCATAGTGCATAGAGTATAGTGCAGTTGGCGATGAGGAGATTACGTCTTCCTCCCGGTTGTTATCGCAATGACATGTGGAAATAACAACACCTCCATTGCCAACTGCATGATTACAAGCTATCCTTCGTATTATGCGCTTCCACGCAAAAATCTATATATTGGCAGAGGTTTTTTTTAAAAGGAAAGCGTGGACAATTCGATTTGTGAAGAAGACATTTACCATAGCGCTTATGAGGCGCATGCCGGGAAGCTGCGAAACTTTATGTATTACCGGTGTGGCGACCTGGATAAAGCGGAAGACCTGATGCAGGAGGCGTTTATCCGGCTTTGGGAAAATTGTAAAAAAGTGATCTTTGAGAAAGCCAAGTCATATCTTTTTACTACAGCTAATCGCCTTTTTCTGAACCAGATAGAGCATGAAAAAGTAGTGTTGTCGTTTGAAAAATACTCACAACCCCAGGCCGAGGTAGAAGACCCTGAATTTCAATTGAGAGGTAAAGAATTTAAAGCTGCTCTGGAAAAGGCCATTGCTGATCTTCCCACCAGTCAGCGGGAAGTATTTCTGATGAACAGGATTGATAAAATGCCTTTTGAAGAAATAGCAGACATACAAGGGGTAAGCGTGAGCGCGGTACATAAAAAGATCTACAAGGCCCTGGACCGGTTGAGAAAAAGTGTGGATGAGCTGCGGAATAGAAAAATTTAAAAAATAAGACCAGGGGTGGTATCCCATTGAAGATACCTGTTCTATAGATACAATGAGTAATACTCGGGACCACAATGAAACGATCATCCGCTGGCTGAATGGCGAGTTGAGTGAAGATGAATTCGCTAATTTCAAAAAAAGTGATGGCTATGCTCAATACAAAGCTATATTGGATGAAACTGACAGCTGGTCTGTTCAGCCTTTGGATATGGCTGCCAGCTATAAGAAACTGATGGACAAGCGGGGAAGCGGGGAAGTAAAGGTCATTGCCTGGTATCAGACCAGTGCTTTTCGCGTTGCCGCCGTGCTTCTGATGTTGCTGGGAGCACTTATTTATTTCACAGTAGATTCCTCTGCGATAGTAAAATATAAAACAGACTTGGCGGAGACATTAGAGGTTATGCTACCGGATTCTTCACAGGTGTATCTTGGCCCTGCTTCTTTCCTTTCCTATGACCGGGAAGCATGGGATGATGTACGACAAATAGACCTTGAAGGTATGGCTTATTTCGAGGTAACCCATGGCAACCCTTTTGAAGTAAGCTTTGGACAAGGAACAGTAGTGGTACATGGTACCGCTTTTGAAATAAAGAGCTTTGATGACTATGCCTCCGTAACCTGTTATGACGGTAAAGTGGAAGTAGTAGCCGGTGACAGCTCGGTGATGCTGACACGTGGGAAAGGGGTGAAAATCAATCTACGCTACAAGATGAGGGCCTTTGATTTTCAGAATTCCAGGTGGTCTGAAAACAGTACCCGGTTCAACCAGGCGCCTTTGTCGGTGGTGCTGTCTTCTTTAGCGGCAAGGTTTGGTGTATCCGTAACCAGTGATGAAGTGGATACAAAACGAACGTTTACAGGAGCATTTACCCACAGTAGCCTGGAGGATGCCTTAAATACAGTTTGCACAACCATGGGATTGACCTATGAAAAAAATGGTGATACTGTTATTTTACAGTAATTTGCCATAGTATGACCAAACTGTTTTTAGTAACAATTTTTTCTTTTTGCCTACTTCCATTTACCGGATGGGGGCAAGCAAGCCCCAGGCCGCTGAGAGAGGTTTTAAGCTATTTACAGGCACATCACCACATCACCTTTTCGTTTGCGGATGATATAGTAGACCCATTGGTAGTTACGGTGGATTATGAGCGTGTTTCCCTGGAAACGTTCCTTGCCCTGGCTAACCGTGAGACAGGGCTGGTGTTTGACAAGGTCGATGAAGACATTATCCTGGTAAAAAAAATAGCGTATAATGTTTGTGTACGTCTTGTTGATCAGGGGTCTGGAGGTGATTTGAGCGGTGTTCAGATTTTGTTGAACGAGCAACCGGCCAATATAACCACAGACAAAAAAGGGTATGCCCGGTTCAGTAAATCATTGACTTTCCAGGATACCGTGAGTTTTCGATTTATCGGTTATGAGCAAACAAATGTAGCTGCGGGAAGCCTGTTAGAAGCGGAATGTACGGATGTGCCGCTCCGGTTCAGCGCTACTACATTAGACGAGGTGGTGGTCAATTATCTGAGCAAGGGCATTAACCTGACGCGTGACGATCACAGCATAATGATCAACACAAACGATATGGCGCTCTTACCCGGAGAAACCGATGGCGACGTTTTTCTGGCGGTGAAGAATTTACCTGGAATTTCAGCTCCTAATGGCAAAGCCGGGAACCTTCATATACGGGGTAGTACTACAGACCAAACGCTGGTATTGTATGACAATATTCCCATCTACCATAAAGGGCACTACTTTGGGGCCATTTCACCTTATAACCCATGGATAGTGGAAAAAGTAAGGGTATACCGCAGTGGCTTTGGTCCTGCCCTCGGCGGACGTGTAGGGGGTGCGCTCGAATTGGAAAGCAGGAGGACAATACCGGATTCAGCTACGTACAAAGCAGGGCTCAACAGCTATTTTGGAGCGGCTATTGTGACTATTCCGGTAAGTGAAAAAGTGGCTTTCAATGGCACAACCCGCCTGGCCTACCCAGGCAGCTGGCGATCACCAAAACTGGAGGCCATTAATGATATGGTATTTCAGCCCTCGATAGCTTCCCTGGCAGAAAATAATCCTGTACAAAGCGTATTGGAGGATGACTTTCGATTCAGGGATTCTAATGCTAATCTAACGGTGAACACAGAGAACGGGCAGGTATTCATCAGCTTGCTTGACGTGGATAATCAACAGGAAGTGTCTATAAAGAACCTGAATAACAACAGTCTTCAGTTCACCAACTATCGTTTACAAAACCGTGGCGCTAACCTCCAATGGTTGGCATATTGGTCTTCCGTATTTAATACAAATGTTTCATTGATGCGGTCGATGTACAAGTACAATTCCACCATATTCATTGACCCTGAAGATCGCCCTCCTTTTTTACAAGATACTTTTGAAAATGAGATCAACGACTGGAGTTTCAAAGTTGAAAATAACGTGGAGTTTGGAACTGCCGGAGGTAAAACACTTCAGTTCGGTTATGAGCTAAATCGTCATGAGGTGATGAGTAAAAGAGAGGGTAGGTTACGAGGACAGGCTATTGAAGCGATAATCTCGGACCGGTCGGCCTTTTTGCATGCTTTTTTTGTGAACCACTCTGCTCAACTGCTGGAAAAAATGACATTGAATGCCGGGATACGAAGCAATTATTACTCAAGGACCAAAGACTACCGGCTTGAACCTCGTGTTTCCCTCAATTATCAACTTACCCCTAATTGGTCTCTTAAATCCAGTGCAGGCATGTACAGCCAATACATTACCCAGGCGGTATTCTTTGATTTTGAAGATACGCGTGCAGAAAACTTGTCATGGGGCCTGGCCGATAGTCGCAGGCCTGTCGTGAAAAGTAGTCAGTGGATGCTGGGTGGTTTGTGGGATAAAAATGGGTGGATGATAGACCTGGAGCTTCATCAGAAGCAGGTGGAAGACCTGTTTACAGATACCCCTGATCCGGGACCGGGAAATGTTGATCCATTTATATCCGGAGGCCTGTCCGTCTATGGGGCAGACCTGCTGATACGTAAAAACTGGGGTCTTTTGGATGCATGGATAAGTTATAGCTATTTATACACCGAAATGGACTTTGTCGAATTAAACCAGCAAACCTTTAAAACGTATTACGATCAGCCGCATGTTTTTAATATTACCGGCACCTTGCCCTGGAGAAGATGGAAGTTTTCAGCGGGATGGCATTTTTCTTCCGGTGTACCTGATTATTCACAAAGTACTTTTTTTCCGGAACCCGGAATATCTCAGGGACCTCCGGCAAACCCCAACGAGCCGGTGCCTTCGGAATCGTATAATGGCCGGTTTCCGTCGCGACATCAACTGGACATGGCGGTCGTATATGATTTTTCGCCACGAAAACGACGGTGGAAAGGTTCTTTAGGGCTTTCACTACTCAACGTTTACGATGAGAACAACCTCGTGGAAGAGGGTGAAGTGACCTTTGGCCCTGTAACTTCCTTTGAAGGTAGATATGCCATTGGTTTTGCTCCTAATGTGATGATTAATTTTCAGTGGTGATATCTGATGTCCCTGCCTTTAGGAATTTATGACTGCGGCAGTCTCCTTCTCGTGTGGTGCAAATCGACTTAGTTCGCGTCCAGCGATGGTGAGATTGCTTCTTCTCCCTGCCATTATCATCGCAATGACGAGTGGGAAGTAAAAAAAATATTGGCCTTGCGTTTAACTAAAACTTCAATTAAGAGTGCAAAAAGTTTTACAATGGACGTTAAAAAGAGACCAGTGAACATACCTATATAGTACAGGGTAAAATCTTTTTCCTTTTTTGCGAGGGGCACTGAACCGATTTCATGTTGTGGTAAAAGCGTACTGGCCACGAATTCCTCTTCATCCAATGCAACAAACCCTGGTTTCTTGCTCCTTATGGATGGATGTATTTCATTGTGAGTCATCCCCATACTATTCGGATCAATGCGAGCAGCGTCATAGGCATATATGTGAGCTGAAGTGACCATGGTCATGAGAAAAGAACAAATCCATAACATATGTTTTAGACCGGATACTACTTTTTTATGGACTGGGTATGCTATCAATTTGGTGGTTAGGAATGTGATTTTATTCGTATTCATATTGATTTTGAAATTTTGCTGTCAGTTGGTTGCCTTACGCTTAAAACAGGTATGGCATAAATAATACCACCCCTACTGAAAATTAATTGTCGAAAGGATCGGACTATTTTTCGTCAGCGTATACCGCTGTACCTGAAAGTGTATTTAGATGGGCTATGACATGAGTAAAGTAAAAAAATGCCCGGACGTCACTGCGATGGAGGAGGGTACGACTGTGGAAGTCTCCTGGTCGTGTGATGTAAAGCGATTTGGTCTACGTCCGGTGATGGTGAGATTGCTTCTTCCTCCTATCGTCGTCATCGCAATGATGTCGAGATAGTAAGGCAATGACGTTGGAGAGAGAAAGAGAACAGGTAAATTTTATCCTGTCTATGACGTGATCATAAGAAAACTTATGACTTTTATTCTTATCAGGAAATGATGTTAAACCTAATTCATAAACATTTCAGGATGTTTTTCATCTATATCGGTAGCTTCCTGATAAGTATGCGCCAGCTCAAGAAGGTTCCCCTCTTTGTATAAATTGCCGATAATCGAAAAGCTGGTGGGACTTCCTTTTTCATTAAACCCGTTGGGCAATACTACACAAGGGTGTCCGGTAAGGTTTGTCATCAATAGCTGGTTTCCGCCATAGCTGGGACATACTATGGCGTCATACTCCTGAAATAGTTCATTGACCCGGAGAATCAGTTCATATCTTATGCGATTAGCATTGACGTAGTCTGTAGCAGATAAAAAGCGGCTGGAACGGAAGTAATTGGGCCAGGCGCTCTTTTTTTGATTTACTAACAGGTCATCTTTATTTGACCTGGTGAGGTTGTCAAAAGCGGCGGACGCTTCACCTGCCAGTATCATGGAAAGTGCCATGACCGGGATATCGGAAGGTAACTCTATTGCCTCCATTTTCACACCCATTTCCTCGAAGTGGACAAGGGTAAGACTGTCATTTGCTTTGTTTCCGGATTCGTCAAAAAGTGTTTTTAGATAGGCCACTTTCAGGTTCTTTATATCCTGGGTGGCATCAAAGTTAAAGGCTGCCTCAACGACCGTGCGGTCTTCTCCATCCTTTCCTTTGATCACATCAAAAACCATCGCCGCGTCACGTGCTGATCGGGTGATAGGACCAATTTTATCCATGGACCAGCTCAATGCCATAGCGCCGGAACGGCTGACTCTGCCAAAAGTAGGGCGTAATCCTGTGGTACCACAACGTGTAGAAGGAGAGACAATAGAGCCCCATGTTTCCGTACCTATGGCGAAGGGTACCAGCCCTGCGGCAGTGGCTGATGCGGAACCCGCAGATGAACCGCTGGAACCCTGTCCAATATTCCAGGGGTTTTTTGTAACGCCACCGTACCAGATATCCCCCATGGCCAATGCGCCTAATGTTAATTTAGCTACTAATACCGCTCCTGACTCCTCCAGCTTTTTAATAACAGTAGCTGTTCCGGCAAGCTCCTGGTCTTTATAAGGCATAGCGCCCCAGGTAGTTTTGTAACCGTCCAGCGCCAGAAGGTCTTTAACACCATATGGAATGCCGTGCAATGGTCCGCGGTACTTCCCGGCCGCCAATTCCTTATCCGCTCGTTCCGCCTGTTTTATGGCCAGGTCTTCGGTCAGTGTGACAAGGCATTGCAGTGTATCCTGATATTTTTTGATCCTTTCCAGGAAAAATCGGGTCAGGTCAACAGATGAGATCTGCTCAGAGCGGATCAGGTAAGAAAGCTCTGCTACAGTATAAAAGGCCAGTGCATTTTGATCCTCAGGTAGCTTCACATTGGAAGGGAGATTAAAATTAAGTGCCTTTTGGTCATTGTCAAGTTGGAAGCCGGCAGGGCGGGGGTTGAAATCTAATGCCGGGACCGTGGAGTTTGGCAACTTGTATTTATGTAATTCACGTAGCAACGCTGCCCTTCCCCACACATTTTCACGGAGCGAATCGCGCTCGGAAGCTGTATATTCCAGGTTAAAATACGGCTCCATTACCGCTATGGAGTCTATATTTCCAGGCTTGGAGGTGGTGTTAGTACATGAGCTTAAGATGGTTAGTGCTACTACTAAACCAACAGGCGTTAAAATCTTCATAAATTTTTATTTTTGCTTAACTCTAATTTAGTGGGATTGATCAGCTTTTAAAAGCTATGTTCGACCGCCTGTATAAAAAACCAATGGCATGAGATGGGTTTACGGTTTAGGTGGAAAGGCGCTGATGGCCAGCACTGGATGACAGTAGAAAAACTTATGCACTTGTTGACAACCAAATGATATACCTATGAAGAAACATTTTAAAGACCTGATGAAGTACAACGATTGGGCCAATCAAAGGGTGCTGATCACTTATGAAGAACATGCCATTGAAGATGACCATTTGCTGACCCTCTTCAGTCACCTGATCAGCGCACAGATAGTTTGGCTAAACAGGATCAAAGACCTTCCTACATCTCCTTTTCCTATCTGGGAACAGTACAAACTTCGTGAATTACGTACCATGACCATGGAGAGTTCTACCAACTGGCTTAATTACATGGATGAACACCAGTTCGACACGTTTGAAGAGATGATCTTCTATAAGAACAGTGAAGAAAAGAGGTTTGAAAGTACCATAAGAGAGATTGTAACCCATATGGTTAATCATAGTACTTATCACAGAGGTCAGATAGCGCTTGCGCTTAAAGCTAAAAACATAGAGCCGCCCGTAACGGACTTTATTGCGTATCGCAGGCTTAAATAGGTCGCTTAGAATGATAATATACCAGGTATGGGGCTGTTAAGTGTTAGGTAAATATTTAAAATATCCCTGCTGAAGCGAAGTTATCTTGACTTCATTAACATTTTTGCTAAAAGACTGAAAATCTTGCATTTGATGGGTTCAGAGCATTAACACACCTTTTTGAACGGTTACTATCACCCATTCCGGTGGTATTTAAGAGCGTCGTTGAAAGTTGGTTGTTATGTTGAAAAGTGCAGTAATAGCGTTCTTAGTCGTTTTGTCTTTAGGAAATAGTTTTTCCCAAAATAGCCGCCAGGCAAAGGTTGGGGTAATTGACCTCAGTGATCTCAAATTTTCACACCAGGAAATTATCCCACTGATAGGCCAGTGGGAGTTTTATTGGCACCACCTTTTGTCCTCTGATGATTCTATCAGGGCGATGATCCCGGACTTAAAATACATGGTAGTGCCCAATGTATGGAGCTTTTATGACCTGCCTTCCAAAGGTTACGGTACTTACAGGCTGAAGATGTTGCTCCATGAGGATGTGGACAGGTTGACCTTATTGGTCCCTAACGTTTATTCTGCTTACCGGCTTTTTGTCAATGGAGAAATAAAAGCTGAAAATGGGCAGGTAGGAAACTCCCGGGCAAGTACACAGCCTGATTGGGAAGAGAAGCTGGTGCATTTGGAAGGGTTGAACAAAGAGGTAGAATTACTCTTGCAGGTAGCTAACTTTCATCATAGTCGCGGAGGAGTACATAAGCCCATTTTAGTAGGGTCCTTTGAAGATATTCTCAAACATCGTGAATTGATCACTTTTGGAGACACTTTTTTTTTGGGTGGTTTGATACTGATGGCGGCATATTTCCTCACCTTTTTCATCTTCCGTTCGAAATTAAGACAATACTTATATTTTAGTTGTTTATGCTTTTTTTGGGCGATACGGGTGGTGATCGCGCATGATTATCTGGTCAACAATCTATTTCCGGATATGAGTTGGAATGTGTCACTTCGTTTGGAATACCTCAGTTTGTACTTAAGTTTCCTGATGGGTATGTTATTCATTCATCATGTATTTCAATACAGCAAGGTGTTATTTACGGGTATACTTAACATTATTAATTTCATATTCATCGTTTCTGCCCTCGTATTACCTACCGATATTTTTACCTTGTTACTGAAAGGGTTCTTCATTTTTGCAGGGCTGGGTCTGATCAATGCATTATATGTTATTATTCAGGCCATTTACAAAAAGCAACCTGAAGCATGGTTTTCTGCGACGGGTATTGCGGTAGGAGTAGTTATTTTTTTCATAGAGTATATAGCCTATAATCATTCCAGCATTATCAACCTGCTTTATCTTAATATGGCCTATTTGGCGGTTTTTTTTATCAATGGATTGGTATTGATCCATGGTTTTGTACAGGCCCATCATCGGATAGACACATTGGAATCAGAACGGTCTTCTTTGTACAGGATACATGGAAGGTAGTGTCGGCTTTGTAAAATATCGTTCTCTTATTCCGGCTCATTTCATACCTTTATGGAATGAGTGCACCTGAAAAAAAATTATTTTTACTGGATGCGTATGCCTTGATTTACAGGGCTCATTTTGCGTTCAGCCAAAATCCGAGAATAAGTTCCAAAGGCGTCAATACCGGCGTAATGTTCGGGTTTACCAATACCTTATTGGAAGTATTGCAAAAGCAAAAGCCTACCCATATCGCCGTAGCTTTTGATACTTCTGCGCCCACTTTCCGTCATGAGCAATTTGAAGCTTATAAAGCTAACCGTGAAGAAACCCCGGAAGATATAAAAACCGGGATACCTATCGTGAAAGAGATTCTGAGAGGGTTTAATATCCCGATCATCGAAAAAGACGGATATGAAGCGGATGATATTATAGGTACGCTGGCAAAAACGGCTGCCAGAAAGGGCTTCGAAGTATACATGATGACCCCTGACAAGGATTTTGGTCAATTAGTAGAGGAACATATCTTTCTTTATAAGCCCGCCTATATGGGCAATGCTGTGGATGTTATGGGAGTGCCGGAGGTATTGGCGAAATGGGACATTGAACGTATTGACCAGGTAATTGACATGTTAGGTCTGCAAGGGGACAGTGTGGATAACATTCCCGGTATCCCAGGCATAGGCCCTAAAACAGCTTCCAAACTTTTGAAAGAATATGGTACGGTGGAAAATCTGGTAGCCAATACAGATAAACTGAAGGGCGCTCAACAAAAGAAAGTGCAGGAGTTTGGAGAGCAAGGTATCCTCTCGAAAGAATTAGCCACTATCAACATAGAAGTACCGGTAGCATTTAATGAAGATGAGCTGCATTATGATGGCCCGGATGAAGAAAAGTTAAAGCCCATTTTTGAAGAACTGGAATTTCGTACTATTCATAAACGTGTATTTGACCAGGAACTGAACGCCGGGACCAGCTCGACCGGACAACTGGATATGTTTAGCCAGGGAAGCGGCGCTTCTGCAACAAACGAAGAAGAGAAAGAGCCGGGGGTGATGCAAACAATAGCAACGGTAGAGCATGATTATCAACTGGTTCAGGAACAAACAGCCATTGATCAATTGGTTAAATCCCTTCAAGGACAAAAAGAGTTCTGCTTTGATACTGAAACTACCGGCGTAGATGCCGTAGAGGCTGAAGTAGTGGGTCTGGCCATTTCTTATGAAAAACACAAAGCTTTTTATATTCCTGTGCCGGAAGACTTTCAGGAAGCAACAAAAATACTTTCGGCTTTCAAGGGTGTTTTGGAAGATCCCTCCATTATGAAAGTGGCACAGAATATAAAGTATGACGTGCTGGTATTGAAAAAATATGGCATCCATGTAGATGGCCCTTTGTTTGATACCATGTTGGCGCACTATCTCATAGAGCCGGAGACTAAGCACAGTATGGATGCTATGGCAGAGCAATACCTTAACTATGTACCTGTTTCCATCCAGACGCTGATAGGCCCAAAGGGAAAAAATCAAAAGAACATGCGTGACCTTGATCCTAAAGAGGTGGTAGAATATGCAGGTGAGGACGCAGATATCACTTTACAACTCAAGGAAATACTGGAAAAGGCTATGACGGAAGAAAGCCTTAAAAAGTTACTGAACAAGGTAGAGCTTCCATTGGTACAAGTGCTGGCCCAAATGGAGTATGAGGGAGTTAAGATTGATGAAAGTGCGTTGGCTTCCATGTCTGGCGAGCTACAGGAAGAGAGCCTTAAAGCGCAGGAAGAAATTTTTAAAATAGCCGGGCGGGAATTTAATATTGCCTCACCCAAGCAGCTGGGCGAAGTACTTTTCGATGAGCTTAAGCTGGTAGAAAACCCCAAAAAGACAAAGACCGGTCAGTATGCTACGGGTGAAGAAATATTGAGTAAGCTGGCCAATGAGCATGAAATAGCCTCAAAGATTCTGGAATTCAGAGAATATCAGAAACTGAAATCCACCTATGTGGATGCTTTACCCAAAATGGTGAGCCCACGTGATGGCAGGATACACACGGACTATAACCAGGCAGTGGCCGCTACGGGAAGGTTAAGTTCCAATAACCCTAACCTGCAGAACATTCCTATACGCACTCCCAAAGGTCGGGAGATCAGGAAAGCTTTTGTTCCTAAGGATGCAGACCATGTGTTACTTTCCGCGGATTATTCCCAGATAGAATTAAGGATAGCGGCTTCGTTTGCCAAAGATGGGTCTATGATCGAGGCCTTCAAAAACGGCAGGGATATTCACTCCACCACGGCAGCCAAAGTATTCAATGTACCGTTGGATGAAGTAGATCCTACCATGCGACGAAAAGCCAAGGAAGTGAACTTCGGGATCATATACGGTATTTCAGCCTTTGGATTGGCGCAGAACCTCAGTATTCCCCGATCGGAGGCCAGTGATATTATCAAAGCCTATTTTAACGAGTTCCCTGGTATTAAGCAGTACATGGACGATTCCATTCAAAAAGCCAAGGAGAAGGAATACGTAGAAACCATAGAAGGCCGAAGACGTTATCTGCGGGACATTAACTCACGTAATGCCACTATGCGTGGCTATGCAGAACGCAACGCTATTAATGCCCCTATACAGGGTAGCGCGGCCGATATCATAAAAATAGCTATGGTAAATATCCATAAGTGGCTCAAAGATGAAAAAATGGCTTCCAAAATGATCATGCAGGTGCATGATGAACTGGTGTTTGAAGTACCTCATGGTGAAGTGGATAAAGTCAAAGAAGGCGTGATCACATTGATGATGAATGCCGCCAAGCTTGAGGTGCCTATGGAAGTGGAGGCAGGTATCGGGGAGAATTGGCTGAAGGCGCATTAAAGCGGTAGGACCTTATGGAGTTCTGCCGGGATATGTAAAGATTACCTATGCAAGTAGTAACCCGAAAGGCAGAAGTAAAAGAACACCTGGATAAGTGCCTCTCAGTCTATGATGGTGAGAACGTGCCGGAGTTAGTTGAGGCGGTGCATTGTAATATCTTAAATAGAAAGGTTAAATTCCCACTTTTAGAATACTGTGGAAAAATCATTTACGGCACATTAACTCACCCGGACCGCATCACTTTCTGTGATCAGTTGGAGGCATTAAAAACAGAAGGTGGTAATGTTATATTGGGTATTATCTTACAAAATGAATTATCTGACCATTTCGAGCTGTCTATTCAAAAAACGGTCGAATACATATCACGGGCTGATGTCTGGTATGTTTGTGATATCATAGGAGAGCGGGTGTTTGGATTTTCGCTATTGAATCAACCAGCGAGAACTATCCCGGAAATACAAAGATTGACGACGTCTGATAGCAACTGGGTAGTACGGTCGCTGGGCGCCGGAGTTCATTATGCGATAAAAAAAGGTCTGGGTAAAGCAGATGTAAGGACCGTATTCCGCATTTTACTATCCAACGCTGGTTCAACGGATAAAGAGATAAGACAAGGAGTGGGTTGGGCGGCTAAAACTACGGCTGCTTTTCATCCTGATGTTATTGACTTTTTCAAAGATAAGATCAATGATAAAACATCTGTAGCCAATTGGTTCAGAGCTAAAATTGAAATAGGGTTAAGTAGAAACAGGTATGCCAAAAGAAATTCTGGTTAAATCTGTATTAAACAAGACCAAGAAACGGGATAGCTGGTTCCTGGATGACTATACGGTCAACCCTTATAGCAGCTGCTCTTTCAATTGCCTGTATTGTTATATCAGGGGAAGTAAATATGGTACGAACCTGGAAAAAAGCCTGTCGGTCAAAGCCAATGCGGTAGAAATCCTGGATAGACAATTAGCCAATAGAGCTAAAAAGAACCAATACGGATTTATCGTTATATCATCTGCCACAGATCCTTATCTGCAAATTGAAAAGGACTATGGACTGACCAGGGCAGTCTTAAAAACTGTCCTGAAACATAGATTTCCGGTTCATATCATTACCAAATCGGACCTGATCGAAAGAGATTTTGATCTCTTGCACCAAATTGATCAGTGCTCTGTCCTGCCGGAAGATTTAAAGGAGCTAAAGAGAAGGGTGATCATATCATTTTCTTTTTCCACTTTGCAGGATGAGGTATCGAAAATATTTGAGCCGGGGGCTACCAGGCCGTCTGTAAGATATGAGACACTAAAAAAGACCATTCATGAAGGCTTTTTGACCGGAGTGAGCCTTATGCCATTGATACCATATGTATCGGATACTACCGAACAACTTCATCACATGTTTTCAAGGTTAAAAGAGGCCAAAGTAGATTACGTACTACCCGCTACCATCACATTATTCGGAGATGGTCGGGCATCAAGCAGAACACTTATGATGAACGCTATCGAAAAGTACTACCCCGAATTACTGGATAAATACAATAAATTCTTTTCTCATAAGGCTGAAATGCCCATGTATTACAGAAATGCATTTTATAAAAAAATGAAAGAATTATGTAATGAATACACCTTGAATGATGGTATTAGACAGGCCGCATTAAGTAAAAGTAGAAGTACTCAATAATTTCCGGTTCGAAGTATGCATATGACCTAATCACTTTTATCATTAGCAATCAACTGACTGTCCTTTAAAGGCAGCTGATAATAGATTTTAATGGTTTATTGCAGATTGAAGTTGTATTTTATGTGCAAAACCCCGGTTATGGATCGCAAATTATTTATTAAAACAGGTATAACCGCCTCACTTGGTTTATCTGCCTTGCCTATTTTTACTAACGCCCGTTGGCAAACGGACCCTGAACCTCTCAAAACCGCTACGGTCAAGGAATTTGTAGTAGCCGGGCATAAAGATCTGAACAAGGTGAAGGAGATGTTAACCGATCATCCTAATTTGATCTATAGCCGATACGATTGGGGCAATGGTGATTTTGAAGAAGCAATAGAGGGGGCCGGTCATTTAGGGAACAAGGAAATAGCCAGGTACCTGATAGCACAAGGTGCCCGGGTGAATTTAATGGTGCTCACCATGCTGGGTAAGACTGACCTGGTAAAGCCTGTTTTGGAAGAGTACCCTGAGCTATTATTTTCAAAAGGAGCACATGGTTTTACCCTATTGCATCATGCCAAAGTGGGGGGTGAAGAAGCTAAGGAGTTATATGCTTACCTAACTGAACGGGGGCTGACAAAGACCAATATCAAGATAAGGTGAGTTCGTTTTTAACAGGTGGTGGCGGTTTGACCAATATCATCTTGCTCAGAGATTCTGAGATGAGAAACCATGTTAAAAGTCAGCATAATATCTGAGGCCGGGCCATTGAATGACTAGTACTACTTTGTCAGGTTTAACTTTTTATTAATCAATTATTTAACTGTAAAAAGTCAGCTTTCGGTACTATTCAGTCCATAGTATTGAGTGGTTAAGTCTGAAGAGGCCGTGTAGAACATAGGGTCTAAATTTTACCATGAAGTAAAAACCTGTTATGCTGCCAGCTCCTATATCCCAGCGTTTTTGAGGTGAAAAAGAGCCTGTTTAGGGGGGAAGCATGGTCTGTAGGTGTGGTGCACCCACTACCCTTCGGAAAGAAAACAAATTTCACCGCTAGCCTAGTACTCAATACTGAAGACTCATGACCCAATATTACGATCTGGTTATCAATGACTTAAATCTGAAAAGTAGTGCTAGTGTCGTGTCAAGCCTCAAATGGTGGTGGCTGAACGATTAAAGTCGGCAGTAGGCAAAAGGCAGTCGGCAAGAATTATTTTTTTGCTTACTGCCTTTTGCTGACTGGCCAAGAGCTTCCCAATATTGAAATAAAATTCATCCCATAATATTCAACGTCAATAGAGCTGTAACACTACACTTGTGTCACATGGCACTTCCAACGATAATAAATGCTAATTTTGGCTTAGCTCAGTTTGTGTTAACTATTTATTCCTGCTCAATTCATTATGAAATACTCCCTTTTCCTGGTTTCACTGGTGATTTTCACATCGTGTTCTGAAAGAAAAAACAAGGATGCAAAAGAGATATCCGAAGTGCCGGAAGATAAGCACATAGTAACGCCAGAATTTCAATCCTTGATTGATTCAGCTCACCTCGAAGGCACCATATTAATTTATGATCTTCAACAAGATCTCTATTATTCTAATGACTACAAGTGGGCTGGTAAAGGGCATCTCCCGGCCTCTACGTTTAAGATCGTTAACTCTATCATTGGCTTAGAAACAGGTATTTTAGAAGATGACAGTACATTATTCAAATGGAACGGAGAAAAGAGAGCACTGGAAAACTGGGAACAGGATTTAATTTTACGGGATGCCTTTCATTATTCCTGCGTGCCCTGCTACCAGGAAGTGGCCAGAAAGATTGGCGAGAAAAGGATGAATGAATACCTGGATAAACTTGACTATGGAGACATTAAAATAGACTCAGGCAATATAGATGTCTTCTGGCTGGAAGGAGAGTCCAGGATCAACCCATTCCAACAAATTGATTTTTTAAAAAGGTTTTCTATGTCAGAGTTGCCCATTTCCGAAAGAACAGAAGGTATCATGAAGCAGATGATGGTAATGGAGGCGAATGAAAAGTATGTTTTACGCGGTAAGACAGGCTGGTCCGTTAGAAACGGGAATAATAATGGCTGGTTTGTAGGGTACGTAGAAACAACCGACGGTGTATATTTCTTTGCTGTAAATGTGGAGCCAAGGGAACAATTTAACATGAAATTTTTTCCTATGATCAAGAAAGAGGTTGCTTACCGGGCCTTGAGGCACATGGGTATCATGGCAAATTAAAGATCATAAAGGGCAGTCATCTTTATTCCTTGGGCTATATCATTTTCTTATTATATTGACATTTAAGAATAAAATAAAATGCATTTGTTTGGCATTTGCAAATGTAATCGGATATATTTGATTTACATTTACGAATATAATTACCAATGAAAGGTACACATCTGGGTGAATTTGAAGAAATGGTACTGCTGATAGTGGGCATATTAAAAGGTGAGGCTTACGGCATTTCTATCTTAAAAGAAATCGAGGAACATACTGGACGGACGGTTACAGTGAGTACTATTCATACAGCACTTTACCGCCTGGAGGACAAAGGTTTTGTGGACTCGTTTGTGGGTGGTGCCAGTAATGAGAGAGGAGGACGGAGCAAGCGACTTTACAAAATTACGGCAGAAGGGCAAACAGCCCTGGAAAGTGCCCGAAGTATCCGTAACAGGTTGTGGGATATGATGCCCGATACCAGTCAATGAGTAAGCTAAATCCGCCAAAGTGGATCGACCGCTTACTGGAATGGATTCTGAAAGACCGGTTTGCCGACGAGATACTGGGTGACCTGCACGAATGGTATACCTGGAAGCAGGATACACTCCCCAAACGAAAGCTGGTAGCGGGTTACTTTAGAGGCATGACACTAGCTATCAAGCCTTATAAGATCAAGAAAGTAGATGAACTCTTTATTTCATTAATAGACATCATGATGATCAGTAACAACATTAAAATCAGTATCCGGTCACTCCTGCAACACCGCCTGTTTACCTCCATCAACGTTCTGGGGCTTACCATTAGCCTGGTCTCTTTTCTGTTTATATACGCCTACATACGCTATGAATTGAGCTACGATAACTTTCATACTAATTCAGACCAGGTATACCGGGTGTTAAAACTTTATCCTGAATCAGGGGTTTTATCCGGAAAAACTCCTTCCCCTTTGGCCGAAGCTTTTTTAACTGAATTTGAAGGCAGGATAGAGTTTGCCAGATTGGGATGGGACCCCGTTTTTATAGAGGAAAAAGGGGAGAGGTACTATGAGCCAGCGTTTTATTGGGGAGATTCAAGTTTATTCGATGTATTCAGCCTGCCTTTCCTGCATGGAGATCCTGAACATGCCCTGACAGAAAAAAATACAGTGGTACTTACACAGGCAGTAGCTGAAAAATACTTTGGCAAAGGCGTAAATCCGGTGGGGCAGTTACTGAAAACTAAGATCTACGATGGAAATGCTGAGTTATTAATGCGAGTAGATGGCGTGCTGAAAGCATTGCCTTCTAACACAGACCTGCCTTTCAAGTTAATAGGTTCTATTACCACGACGTTTGATCTATACCAGGGCTTTGCTAAGAATTGGGACTTTTACTGGCTGGAGACGTATGCCTTTATTCCTAACAAAAACGATCTCTATTACATGCAGGAACGCATACCTGAATTTGTTGAATGGGCTATTGGCCCCGAATATGTCGATAAGTATTCATTCTTCTTTCAACCCTTTGATGAAATACATTTATATTCCGGCGAAGTGGAGGGAGTGACCGTAACAGGTAACGTCAAGTATATCATCACCTTTTCCATTATTGGGATTTTCATTATTGTCATTGCTACGATCAACTACCTGAATCTCATGGGAGCCCGAATGAACAAACGAAGAAAAGAAGCGGGTATGCGTAAAGTGATGGGAGCAAGCAGAGCCCAGTTGTTTGGTCAGTATATAACAGAATCTAACCTTACCCTGCTCATTAGCTTTGCACTGGGTATGTTCCTGGCCATTATGCTATGGCCTGTTTTTACACGGTTTTTAGGGAAAGAAATACCTCTGGATATACTTTTTAACTGGGATTCCCTACTGTTTTTTTTACTTGTGATCTTCCTGAGCGGTACCCTGGCGGGTTTGTATCCTACCTGGTTACTGACATCCGTTTCATCTGCCGGGGCGATCAATAAGCAAGATAATTTCTTGAGGAAGAACAGACTTCAAAAAGTACTGGTAGCCTTTCAATTCGCTATTTCCATTTTCTTAATTGTTACCTCACTCATTATTTTCCGGCAGATACATTTTATGTCTGAAAAAGATCTGGGGTTTAATAAAGACCAGCTGGTGAGTATTAAGGTGGAAGATCGTGCATTGCAGGAAAAGATCCTGACGATCAAAGCTGAAATGGGTAAGCTTTCAGGTGTTGAGGCCATTACCGTGTCCGGAGAAGCGCTGCCGAGCAGTATGAATAACGGAGGGCCGTTCTCCTGGGATGAGGCATCATCAAAAGAAAATCGTTTTGTAAATATCGTATCGGTGGATAAGGATTTTTTTGAGACACTGGAGATACCCATTATTTATGGCACCAACTTCGTTGGAGATATACCCCTGGGGCCGGGAAGCCCTCTTATTATCAACAGGGCTGCTATGAACCTGATGGGGACAGATGACCCCATTAACCGGGAAGTACAGTTAAACAAGGAATTTAAACACCCCATCATAGGAGTGGTAGAAGATTATCATTACAAATCTTTGCTGTCGAAAGTACTTCCTACCGTATTTACTATCACCGGGCCTGGTTCACGGGTTAGCCAGGATAACATTATACTGCGTTTGAACTCGGACAATGTATATGCCAGCCTGGATGCCCTGGAAAAGATATGGAAAAAATTCTCTCTTAATGAACTCTTTAGCTTTCATTTTGTAGATGAATCCTACCAGGCCGTTTACGATAATGAAAGACGTTTTCTTAAACTTTTTACGTTTTTCACCTCACTGAGTATCGTCATATCATGTTTGGGACTTTATGGTATGGTGCTGTTTACTACGGAGGAAAAAAGCAAAGAGATCAGTATCCGTAAGGCGCTCGGTTCTTCCGTTATGCAGATCGTCTCCCTGCTCTCCCGGCGTTTTATACTACTCATCCTCTCAGGCTTTCTTGTGGGCATTCCCGCAGCCATATATTTCTCCAACGAATGGCTACAGCAATTTTCCTATCGCATCCGGGTAGACCCTTTTACAGTGGTGGTTTCATGTGCTGTAATATTGGTGAGTACCTCACTCATACTCGTAGCAAATACTATGAAAGCAGCCCTGGCTAACCCGGTGCAACATTTGAGGAATGAATAACATGATATTTGAATCATATCGAACTTTCCGGGAAGAGGAGAAGTGCTTTCACTAAAAACGGATCCGTATCCACGGCGTTCCTGTGTCACATCGTATTTCTGCTACGTACAATTTATTATCTTCACAAGAAAATAAAACGGCTGGAAGGCCTGGCTTATTTGAGTGTTTATTGACCGATAAGTTGTGTATTGCTGGTCCCTACTGATCAGATTAAAATGATTGAAAAGAGTTTCATACTCGTACTAAGCTGTCTGGGTATAGCCCAGGCTGTTTTTTTGTGCTTTTACCTTTTCACATTGAAAGAAGGTAATCGGCTCGCTAATCGGTTTCTGGGCCTGGTGCTGCTGGGCCTTACCGTCAGGATTGGGAAGTCCATCGTTTATAACTACATTTTTCTGGAGCCCTGGATCCGTAATCTGGGGTTGTCGGGTGTCCTGATCACGGGTCCTTTTCTCTGGCTATATGGCAAAGCGCTTTTTAAGCAACTGAAGTCATTTGATCGTCCTTACTATTTGCATTTAATACCCTGGATATTTTTTGTGTTATTGAGCGGAGTAATACCAAACCGCGGTGACTTTCTTTCTTACCTCTTTTTCTCAATGATATTTATTCATTTTGGAATTTATATCGGTATGTCCTGGGGTTACCTTGTAAAAATCTCACAAGAGGCGGCCCCAAAGCTCTTGCAGTGGTATCGTGTTGTTGTGACGGGTGTAAGCGTGATATGGCTGCTTTATATGGGGATATTTGTCAGGGTTATCCCATTCTATATTTTGGGCGCGATATCCTTTTCCTTTTTGGTCTATTTGTTTTCATACCTGCTGTTAAAACGGCACGTTTTTACACTTGAAAAATATACGCGCTCCAACCTGGACCGGAGTACTTCAAAAAAACTTTTGCAGCGTGTCAAAGGCTTGTTTGAAAAAGAAGAAACTTACCTTGATAGTAACATATCATTAAAGGATGTGGCAGAAAAACTTTCCGTTCCTTCCAGAGATATTTCACAAGCCATTAATGAACATGAGCAAAAGAATTTTTCTGAGTTTGTGAACCATTACCGCATAGAGAAGGCCAAAACCCTTCTGGCCGCTCCGGATTACCGGCAAGAAAAGATAGCTACGGTGGCCTTCGATTGTGGTTTTGGAAACGTCACTTCGTTTAACTTGACTTTTAAGGCTGCAACCCGCATGACACCTTCTGAATATCGTTATCGATTTTTCACGGTCTGATGAAGTACTGAATACACTTTTTTGTTTTAAAGATCATGTTCTTTAAAAGCTTTTAGTCTAATCTTTTGGATGTTGCGGTCATAAATAAAATCAGAAAGATGTATCGACCGATCCTGTTTACACTAATGACCCTGGTATGCTGTGGAAGAATAGAACGACCAAAGGAAGTACTCCCAAAAGCGCTTCCCGTAAAAGAAGTAGTATTTAACGGGCTTAAACATCCCTGGAGTATTGCCTTTTTATCAGAAGAAGAAGCCCTGGTGACTGAAAAAGACGGTGACCTGGTAAAGGTAAATTTGTCAACCAAAGCAAAACAGGTAATTCAGGGGTTCCCGACAGACCTTACAGATAGTATCCGGATCAAGCGGCATGGTGATAATTCGGGCATTTTTGAAGTGGTAATTCATCCTGACTTTGATACTAACGCTTACATCTACCTGTCATACGCAGCAAAACGGTCAGGGGAAGGCACCACTACGAAAGTGGTCCGGGCCAGGTTGGATGGCACATCACTACATGATGTTATCACCATACTGGAGGCAGGCCCATTCACTCGCGAATACTATCACTACGGAGGAGGCATGGTATTCGGTGCCGATGGCAAGCTATACATTACGGTGGGGGAACGTCTCTTTTGGGAGAAAGATGAACCTGAAATACCCATTGCACAAGATGTGAAAGATAAGCGAGGGAAGATCTATCGTTTCAACTCAGATGGAAGGGTCCCGAAAGACAATCCTGATTTTGGAGAAGGGGCCGTACCCGGTCTTTACGCATTAGGGATACGAGCCGCACAGGGTATTGCTATGCAGCCGGTATATGGGAATCTATGGTTTAGTGAACATGGAACCATTCGGGGAGACGAAATAAATTTGTTAAAACCTGGCGCCAATTACGGTTGGCCGTTAACCACCAGTGGTGAGCTTCGAAGCAAAGATTACGTACCTCCTAAGCTCGAAGTAGATCTAACACCACCTACCTGGTATTGGCCCCATACTGTTGCACCTACAGGGCTCACCTTTTACACGGGGGACGAGTTTCCGGAATGGAAAAATGACCTGTTGGTACCTGGTTTGAGCCGAGGTAGCTTTTGGCGGTTCAGAATAGAAAAAGATGTCATCAAAAGTGCTGAAGAACTGTTTTTAGATAGCCGGGTCCGCTCTAGGAAAATAGCCCAAAGCCCGGAAGGAAAGTTGTACATGCTTACGGATGAGCCTAATGGGAAAATAGTCAGGATCAAGAATGCAGCCGTGAGTTATCCTGAGACGTTTTAGGGCCATGCCTGTTAAAGAATAGCGTCCACTTCAGACCATAATACATTGAATTTTACTGATTAATTATTTACTAGTATGACTAAACTATTGAAAGTCCTGTTTATCACCTGTCTGACTACTGTCGTATTTGCGCAGGAAAAGAAAAACCCAGCGGATAACTACATCATTAAAAGACTCATTATTTGTAACGATAATAAAGAGATCTTAATGGCGAAATACGGAGGAAAATGGAGTGTTCCTCCTTTACGGTTTAACAAATCAGAGACCTATAATGAATCTTTGGATGCATTGGCAAGTAATATGGGCGTCAGGATATCCAGCCCTAAGTTAGCTGGTGTTTTCTCATTCAAATACAGTTACACTACCCCGGCAGCGTTGAGAATGTTTTACCTGGCGAAATACACCGGGGGAAAAATCAGACCATTGGAGGGATGGGAGGAGGTAAAATGGATGTCTGAGACGGAGGTGATCGCTTTGAAAAATGAAAGTGTTTATAGCTTGATGGCTTCGAAAATAATTGAAGATACTTCCACCCTTTGGGGAGGAGCGTTTTATCTCTACAAAGAAGAAGATACTGTCCTTTACAAAATTCTGGAGGATTTTTATCCTTTGAGGTAAATCGGACGGCTAACCCAGTGTTAAGTTAAGTGTAAGGCGATGATTAAGTAGCTAAAATTCATTGCCAAACGGATTTTTGCCTTATTTACCAGCATCCAGTCACCAGCGTCCAGCATCTAGGCAATGCACAGCCCTTTTTCAACAAACCTGGTGACCAAAATTGACAGTTAGGGGGTTAAGCTCAATTTGAATTACCAGAACAAATGAAAGCTTAACCCACAAAACTATCAGGAGCAATTATCCTTGTAAGAGTAAGAGTCTCCCAAACATATTATAAAGCCAAAATAGAGATCAACGAACCGTATTTGGTGATCCGCCCACCGGTGTATTTTCAAACATTTTCATGATACCATCAATCGTTTTTTTCAGGTAGTCAGGATCATTTTTTATTTTTTGAAGTATAGGTGACGTTTCAGTCTCAATACCCTGGGCCTTCAATCGTTGCTCTACTTGTTGAAATATTTCCAGTACCTGTTCTTTGGTGATTTCTTGTGGGGCAACATAACTTTTGGTAAAAGCAGGAGGTGTTTCCATTTTCTGAACAGCCTCCTTCTCTTCAGGGATAGTCCTTGATTCCATTTCCTGCTTTACCGCCTGGCTTTCTAACGCCTCTTTGTAACCTGGTACGAGGGTCATCAATACGTTGCGTTCGTGATCTGTTTCTTTTTTTAGCCTGACAATCTCTTGTTCCAATGCCGTTATTTTCTTTTGCTGTATTCCAACGATGGGTATCAGTTGATTGGTTTCGACGCCAATAACCGTATTGATAAGATTGACACCATCATGATCACTGCCGGCCCATGACCGGCCAACGATTTTGTCCAGTACCTCCAGCGTGAGTTCTTCGGGCGCAACGGCCTTTCCAAAACCACTGCCGCTGGCATATGAAACAATGTAATCTCCTTTTTGTACTTTCCCCATCACCCAGACCTGGACCTGCCCCATAAAACCTACCATTTCACATTGGTCTTTATCTATGCCTGCCGGGGGCATATTACCGAGTACAATGGGTTTTTTTGAGACTACCATGACCTGCTCTGCCCCTTCGGTCACCTTGGTTATCTTTCCACCAAATACCCCTACAACCTGCCCCGCTTCTATCCGCTCCTCCGGATCCAGGCGTGGTAGCCATTCCGCATAATCTCCTGAGGAGGATTCGTAGGTGACCCCGAGGTTCGAACGGGCAAAAAATTCGTAAGCGGTTATTTCAGCAGTCAGAGCTAATGCATTGGCAGCCTCTATAGCCGCGTTTCCCGGATCAATTGCAGCAGCGCCTACAGCAATGCCTGTGTTTGCCACTTGAAGTAAGGTTCTTGCACCAAAAAGAGCCTTATCATAAATATATTCAGGTTCACGAATTAGATCGCTGCTGGTCTGTCCCTCTATTCGTCCCTGCATATCCTGTTCATCCCAGAAAGAAATGAAGTTGTTTTCAGCGTCTCGTGAGCCGTTCACCCGGATGGCTATGCCTTGGTTGCTGCCCTCTACCTGCAGGGGATAGGCGTTATACTGGTCTTGTCCTCCTCCTACCTCTGCTGAAATAGTGACCTGACCGTTGATGAATCCCGGAGCATTTACTTCCAACACGTCATTAATAGTGACCTCACCGTTCATGAATCCCGGGGCGTTCACTTCCAGTACATCATTGATGAATACCTCTCCGTTCATGAATGACGAAGCATTTACCTCCAGGGTGTCATTAATAGTCGTTTCACCATGCAAAATGGACGGTGCATTGACGGTCAGCACATTGTTCAGTGTAGTACTATCCTCTACCATCAGTGTGCCGGTAGCGGTAATATTCCGGTGAAAGGCATAAGGGACAAAATATAATTCCTGTTCGCTGAATTCTATGAATTCGCCCGGTGTTTCGCCCAGGCTGATCTCAACCTCCAGGCTTTTGGCCGTGCCATCCCAGCTGATCTCCCTGAATATATCTGGACTTTGGGCCGTGAGTACGCCGCTGCCAATGGCGAGGTAGATCATGCCATACTTGTCGGTCTCAGTAGCATGATCTTCCTGGTAGTCTATTTCACCAGATTCATTGAGAATGGTAAATCGTACCGTTAACGGGTGATTGGGCAGTACATTTCCCTGGATGTCAATACCCGGGATTTCCTGTGCATTTTCATCTATGACAACGGCCTGATAGGTGATCCCATGGGTCTGACCAAATACATGACCTGCGCTAAAAGTGATAAGTAAAAGACTAAGTATTTTTTTCATAATGAGCGAAAATGGCTTGTTTAACGAAATCCGGTATAGCAGTAGTCACAACCCCCGAGGCTGATGATCATTCCTAAACCCACCTGGTGTGTGATGATCCGAAGCTCTTCGCCGTCCCCGTTATCTTTACCGATGGCCCCGACACTCAAACCTCCCATGTACTGAAGAAACAGGGCCAGGTCTTTAGACACACAATAGGTACTGCCCAGGCCACCCCGTAAAAAAATGAAAGGCCTGTCAAATTGTTCCTCCTTTACAAGGTCATACCTCTGACCATTAATGGTTTGATTACCCTGGAACAAGAATTCGGAAGACCCCATTACTCTGAGATAAGTGGTGAGACCTCGCCTGCGCTCCGTCAGGTTTTGGCTTCTTATGAACTCAAAGTCAAAACCCAGGTTTACCGATGCATAGTTTACGTCCCATTGATACGTATTTCGGTAGGTAGTGTCACTGCCCGAAGCGCTGTATTGATTGTTATAGATGCCAAAAAGCCCATGTAAGGAGGGGATGTTCCTGGAGAGTTGTATTCTAAGCCCTGCTCCCATAACAGTATTCGATCCGGGTCTGAAATTTTCCGGCCCTTCTCCCTCTGAATTTTTATAATCGAAGATAGAGAGTGATTTTCCTGCTTCCAGAAAGATCTGTTGAGCACTTGCCATGCTACAGAAAAAGGTGAATAAGATCCAAAGTATTCGATGCATAGGTTACTCTTTTATCAAAAGTGAGTGGAATGTTTTTGATCCGGACTGCACATTAAGGACGTATATTCCGATATCAAGAAAGGATAAAGCCAACTGAAGCGTTGATGTAGAACCAAAAGAATCTGCGTAAACTGTCTTTCCCATAGTATCATATATCGAAACCTCAAGGTCCTTATTGCCGCCCTCTATTGAGATGGATACGTCCGTTGAAAATGGGTTAGGATAAACGGAACAGGTCAGTTTGGAGTCCAAGTCTTCTGAGTGGATGATATTGGGTTGAAGGAACCCTTGCCGTAAAGAAAAACGATGAGAACGGGACAATCCGATGACACCGGTTTGTCCGATACTTTGATAACCTGATAGAGCATGATTGGCCTTTATAGGAGCGCCTGCTGCGCCCAACATTACGCGTGAGGTATATTCCTGTGCCGAAAGCGTGGTAGCCAGGCTTAGCAGAAATAGTGTTAAGATCTTTTTAAAATACATTTTAAATTAAGGGGTATAGATATATTAAAATTTCACTTACTTCAATCGGAAAGTTTGTTCAGTTATCAATTGACTGCTAACGACTTTGAAATTGAAATAAGCGTTTTATTTCAAGCTGGAAAGTAAGAAAATTCCAAAGTGCCGGGATGAAATAGCAATGGACAATTCAGTGGACAATTGAATAAATCACGATCTTATCCACTTGAGAGTGAAGTATTTTCATGATTGAAATGGGAATTGCAAGTAAATTTTTCAGCTAGCACCTGTCAATTGCTCATTTTATGTAACAACGATAGTAATGCATTATAAAAGTCGAAGACGTCTATCCGCATCTGATTAGTCAGGCTTTCTTCTTCTTTCTCAGGTAAAAATCCATTGATCGGTCTGAAAGTGTTGAACGAATGATCGTACATTTGACTTATTGAAAAAAGAACCCATCATGGACAACAGATCTAAGCTTTTTGAGTGCGTGAAAAAGATGGAAGAAGACGTCGGGATGAAAAAATGGGACCAGTTAGCGGTGTATTTTACCGACGATTTTAAGTATAAAGTTGCCAATAAACCAGTGGCACATGGTGTTGAGGGTTTAAAGCAATATATGCTATGGCAAAACGCTCTGGTGCTATGGAAAGGTCATGAAATTCATCTGGTGGCAGAGCAGGACCACGTCCTGGTGGTAGAAGTGACCTCCTTTTTTCAAAGGTTGGCCGATGAGAAAGTTATTTCCATTCCATGCACGGATATATACCGGTTTAGAGGAAAGAAAATTTATGATTGGCGTGTGTATGCTGATATTTCATGGTTTGACCAAACCGTTATTACCTGAGAGTACTTAAGCTATCAACAGGATGATGCGATGAATGTCAAATTTGATATTAACTATTGAAATCAGGTTATGAACCATGAAAGTAGCAATCAGTGTTTTATTTGTTGGAACACCCTTTCTTGTTTCTTGGGGCCTAACCAGTGGTTGTCTTTTAAGTATTCAGTGACATCACTTTTAAGATGATTAGAAGTGGCTAAAGAAGTCAGATTTTATCACCTGTGGGAAACCAAAAAGATCCTTACGACTATTGTGGTTCCTATCTGTATCATTATTTTTCTTGGAGTATATTTCTTCTATCCTGACTTATATGATTACCATAGATTATCCAGATACGATGCTTATACAAGTGGTCTAATTGATAAAGGTTGAAAAGAAGACCCAGATCAAACAAACCAGGCTGGGAAGCAGAGTAACCGTTGATCATTATGAAATAAAGTACGTCTATGAAGTAGATAGCTTGTTTTTCGAGCAGGCTGATGTTTTACTCGCTACAGAAGTAAATCGCTACAAACTTAGGAAAGTCATGAATTCCAAAGATAGCGTCCTATCGGTCAGATACTCTTCTGAAGACCCGACTAGAAGTTCCATTGACTTAAGGGCAAAAAAATGAGCTTGGATACAGTTTCCAAAAGAGTTTTTCCTTGTTTAAACGGACCCTACTACGAAGGCCTCATTGTCTATATCCCTTAATTACAAGTATTTAAGGATATCGTTAATCCAGCCGGAGTGCTTGAATCGTTTTGAATGCATTTGAATCGTTCTGCGCCTGTGGGTTCATAGATCGTGTTATCCATAATAGATACACTCTCATGTGAGTTATACAGCCTGATGCCGCTACTTTCATTAGGCCGGACAGTATTACCGGATAAGGTCACCCTGGTGAGGTTGCCCATTTCAATACCACCTGTTACATCATTGTTTTTGAAGATTAGACCGTTGGCATTGGAAAAGCTGGCTTTTCTTGTACCCTTAAATGTATTGTCATCCAATAGCATGCTATAATCTTCCTGACCCTCCTTATTATTAATCTGAACAAAATACACATGAAAACTACCTGAAGTAACCTCATTTCCTTTTACTTCTATGTTATCATTGTAGGTATTGGTAGCCATTATTCCGTTACCCGAAACGTCAATTTTGTTATTATAAAAACGCGAATTGAAAGCTTTGCTGATTTGCAGGCCACCTCCACAGTCTTTGATTGTATTGTCATGTACAAATGCATCATATGAGCTCGTGGCAATGCCCAGGCTATAACCTTCTATCGTGTTACCGGCAATCTCGTTGTTAAATACAGTCGGCCCGCTACCCGCGGCAAATATCGCCCAACTCTCTTCCGCCTTGCCTGATGCTTTGAATCGATTATTGATGATTTTAGCGCCGGAAACCAGGGAGTATACGGCGCGACTCCCTATGTCATTATCTTCTACTGTAATATCTTGTCCAATGGTCAGAGTAACAAACCCCCCTCTACTATTGGTTTCTGTATTTCCCTTGATAAGCACATCAAAAACTTTTTGGTACTCTTTAAGATCTCCTTCTGCGTCTCTTGTTCTGACGGGTTCGATATTGATGGCATAGCCCACTTCGCCCCCATCCGAGTTTGCCGAAGGCTGCCCGGTATTGATAAAAGTATTTCCTTCTATTAGAATATCACGACCATCGGTGAGCGCTATGGCCATTCTCCGTGAATCTTTAATCATACAATTTTTTATGGTGACCCTGGTAGTAGGGTTGTAGTCCGGGTTAAAAGAAAAACCGAACGAGGCGATGGAAAATGTTCCTTTCGAACCATTTTCAAACGTCATGCTTTCTATGGTAATGTTTCGTCCTGAGTGGATCAGGAAAAGATGACTACCTTCCAGTCCATTGTCATCGGGAGAATAAACTCGCTCATCTCTGTCACCATGCAGAGTACCTCCTGTTACGGTTATGTTAGCGGCATCTCTCACGGCAAGTATGCCGCCTCCTTCTCTTTCATGAGTATCGGCCGGAAATATCCTTAAGTGTGTATTTTCGGTCATGACGAGGTTAAAATCAGAAGGGATGTTCACCGCCTCCAATGAAGGATAGAAATTGAGGTTACTTGTGCTGGTAACCCTGGTTACTTCAAAATAGGCATCGAATTTATCAATGGTAAAAGTGGTGGCACCTAACTTCTTTGTCATGAACATCACTTTCTCTAAAGTAGCAGTATTTTGAAAAGCAATATCTGAAGTGGTAATTCCTTCCTTTACATCCCATCTTATAGCATAGAATTTGAAAGTAGGATCTTTCAGTGTTACATCACCCTCGACTTCCAGTTTAGAACTTAAAAGCCTTCCGTCAATGGTACCTCCAGAGAATACCAGTTTGCCGTTGATTACGTCGCCTCCTTCAAACTCAAAATTTACGTTGTCAGGTAGGTTGACGGTCTCTTGCTGAAGGTCCAGGACACAATCAATGATGACACTGGAATTCGCATTAATTTGAGATAAGTCAAAATCACATGGTGTGGTAATGATATTTTCAGGTTGGTCCTGATTAATTGTTTCCGTAATTGACGGATCGTCATCTTCACCACAGGAAATAGTAAGCCATACTATTGAGACAAGCAGAAAGTGGAGAGGTTGCTTCATATTGGCATAGGAGAAGTGTTACTTTTAGACATAAAGTTTACTGAATTAGATACCGGGATAGTAGTAAACGTAACCAAATGGGACTGACAAGAATATTACCGGACCAGGTCGCGTTTGGTTAAAATAAATTTGAATTGGATAACCCCTGGCAAATTTGACTGACCTTGGAATGAAAAGTGTAATTCATTTGAATGAAATAAGATGTACCAGTGTTATGGCTGTATTTTTCAACCATTATTGACCGTGAACATAACAATTCACCGATAATAAGGCCGTAGTAGGTAAAATTTTATATCACACTCAAATTGCCCACTGCTTGTTGCTTATTGCTAACCCACCGAACAATGGTTTTCTACAAAAACTGTCACCCAGCACCCAGTCCCTAGCATCCAGCATACACTATGCTCCAAGCCCTTCGCACTCAGCCCATCCCCGTAAGTCTCAAAATGAATTTTCATGTAAACCTAGCCTATTATTGCATCGGTTGTAGTTACACATCCTAAATCATCTTTCACACTCATTTTATACGTACCTGCGGGAAGATTTGTGAAGGTAGCTTCAATTTGAAAACCTTTTTCATCTATGGCATACGTATAAGGTTCTTTGCCCCCTGAGGCCGAAACGGTGATGTTGGAAGCATCCACAACAGCATTTATGGCCAGGCTATTGATAATGGTAACACTCAGAATGCCCGAGCAGCTATTCATATCTTTCACGCTGACCGTATAGGATTTAGCAGGCAGGTCCTCAAAAACAGCTTCAGACTGAAAATTTCGGGTATCTATCGAATAGGTATAAGGGGCCTCTCCACCGGATTCGTTGCTGATGACCAGGTTGTTGCATTCTACGACCGCCGTGTTGAACTTGATGCGGGTATCGGCACATTCAAAATCCGCATTCTCACTATCGTCTCCACAGGAGGTAAGAAAAGGTACCGCAAAAAAGACTGTCAAGAGCGGCACCAGTAGCTTCATAATGTAAGATATGTGCATATTATACAACATGATTTTAATCTTTTACACCATTTTTAACGGTAAGAACTCTGGTCATTATAGTCCTAATTTAAGTAGTTTTTGTGGATGATATATTAGCAATACCTGATTTGACGGTAATAAACATATGAAAGTAAAGTGGACGCTATGTGTGGCGAAGCATTGTTTCTGATCATATGAGTTTGTAATCGTGTATATTGGAGTTAAGAAATAAAAATTACGCTATGATATCATTTGGCAGAACGATTGCCCTTCTGGTAAGCCTGTTTTTTGCGCTCAGCTGTACAGATAAAAAAGACCTGTTCATTGATTACTCCAATCCGGAAATTGCCTATTCCGGAAGAATTGACACCTCCTGGGTTCAAGGTGCCGGGTTGCATTGGTCAGGGACAAGTATAAAGATCAATTTTGAAGGGGAATCCATTGCTGCTTTACTACAGGATGATAAAGGGGATAACTATTACAATATTATCGTAGATGATGATAGTCTGTTCATCTTAAGACCTGACACAGTTAAGAGGTATTATTTATTGACCCAATCATTACCTGAAGGGAAGCATACGGTTGAGATCTTCAAGCGTACAGAATGGGAAAGAGGCAAAACAGTGTTTTATGGTTTTCGGATCACGGGAAATGCAAAATTACTTCCGGGCCCCATGGACAAAAAAAGAAAAATTGAATTCTATGGAAATTCAATTACCGCAGGTTATGCTGTGGAGGATCTTTCAGGCAAAGATTCTCCTGATAGCACTTTTACCAATAACTATCGTAGCTATTCCGCTATTACGGCCAGGCATTTCGACGCTGAATATCAATGTATATGTAAAAGCGGTATCGGGATCATGATAAGTTGGGCTCCGCTGATCATGCCTGAAATGTATGATCGTTTGGTGCCTTCTGATACGGCCAGTAAATGGGATTTTTCCCTTTATACACCTGATATTGTCGTTATCAATTTATTTCAGAATGACTCCTGGTTGGTCAACATGCCGGAACGGGCTGAGTTCAAGGCGAATTTCGGAGATACTGCCCCTGATGATGACGATATAATAAATGCCTATCAAAAATTTGTGGCTATTATTAGAGGACACTATCCGGATACACATATTATATGTGCGCTGGGGAATATGGATGCAACCAGAGTAGGGTCAAAATGGACAGACTATATTGAGCAAGCGGTGGATAATTTAAATGATAGTAAGATTTACACTCATTTTATGCCTTTCAAAAATACTCCCGGCCATCCTTCTATAAAAGAACAACAAGATATGGCTGACGGTCTGGTCCAATTCATAGAAGAAAATATAAATTGGTGATCAATAATAAAGGGTACAACCAACAATAACAAAATGGAAATAACAGACATTGACAGTTTTTTGAACTATTATGCCAGGATAAAAGAGCGTACGAGTAGATTATTTGAGTGTATTCCCGCTGAAAAAATGGAATGGACACCTAAAAAAGGAAAGTTTACCATTGGGGACATCATAAGGCATCTTGCGCTTACTGAGAGATTTATGTATGCAGAGAATGTTCAATTGAAGCCAAGTTTGTACACAGGGTGCGGAGAGGATTTTGCGAAGGGCTCTAAAGATATAATTGGCTTATATAGTGCGTTGCATATTGAAACGATTGAAATTCTGGCCCAACTGGAAAAGGAGGACCTGAACAAGAAATGTGAAACACCCGGTGGGTATAAAATAACCGTATGGAAATTGTTAAGGGCTATGGTTGAACACGAGATCCACCATAGAGGTGTTTTATATACTTACCTGGCCATGTTAGGGGTTAGTACACCTCCCATATTTGGATTAACTTCAGAAGAAGTGATACAAAAGTCAAAAGTATGAGACGGTGATCGTAAGGCTACTTTTTTACAATTCGAACAAAAAAGGTTTGTAGTTCAGCGTGTTTAACCGAAAGATATTCAATAGTTCCGACCTTTTCATTGCAACCTTTGACCTGTAAAGAGCATCCTTAAGAATAGCCCTTAAATCATAAAAACATGATACGTCCTATTCCTGCCTTAGGATTAATCACTCTTTTACTTGGAGGATGTGATAATGATCCAAATGCCCGCACTTATTTCAATGTGTCTGACTCCTCTAATGTGCATCAATTTCTGTCGAAGGATTCAACAAGCGTTTCAAAACATCTGACAAGTACGTGGAATTGGGCGTACACTCCTCCCTTGTTGTCCTGTTTAATTCTTCGGATCGAGAGCGTTCGGACGAGTACTTCAAATAAATGAACCCGCCAGATCCCCAACCTATGAAATGAGACATTCCTTGGGGTATTTTAACCGTGAGTGGAAAAGGTGATGGATGTTTTTACCAACGACCAAATTACCCGGATGCATGATGTGTTCAGCACCCATCCTCGCGAGAAGAAAAGCGTTGCTATCCGGTCCAGGGTTAAAAACGTCCTGGCGAACCCTGCCTGAGTGTTTTCGATCTCATCTCGCCAGAGTATCATTAGGTGTTGTAAGCGTATATTTCTGAAGTTTTTTGGCCCTAATTCAATAAATGTTTTAATTAATGGTGAAGTTAGGACCTGCAATAACGATTTAATGTGACTCGCCTGCCACACTGAAATGAAACAAGATTACATTTTGTTAGTGCTTACCCTGGTTTTGACCGGTTGCCATAACAAGCATCATGAAATTAATATGAATGATACGTATTTTGTGGACAAGGTTCCCGGTGATTTTCCCATAGCATTTAAACCTGAATTGGTACCAAAAGATGTATTGATCCATCGTGGTATTTTTTCGCCGGATATGAATGAATATTATTACACGATTTCAGATAAGAATTTTTCAGGTTTTGATGTCAAATGCATCAAAAAAATCAATGACAGCTGGTCTGAACCTCGAAATGCTTTTTTCAATACGGAATACAATGAACATGGAATGAGTTTTTCTGCAGATGGTAATACATTGTTTTTCAGTTCTACACGGCCTGTCAAAGATGAGGCCATACCTTCTACCTGGCACATTTGGAAATCTGAAAAACAGGATGGAAAATGGACAACCCCGGAATTTGTCGATTTTCCGAATTTAAAAGAGAAATTAGTTTCCCATCCTACAGTGACTAAAGATGGCACACTGTATTTTCATGCCAGTAATATCGATTATAGTGATATGGATATTTATTATTCTATGCTTGTTAATGGAAGGTATGAGGAGGCAAAAAAACTCAATATACCATTTTATGGAGATTTGATGAAGTGCACCCCCTACGTATCCCCTGAAGGTAATTATATCTTGTTTGCCCTGGTAAAGGAGTCCCTGGAGTTGAATATTTGTTATAAAAATGGTGAAAACAAATGGTCCGAACCGGTCAGGCTACCTGCACAGATCAATAGAAAAGGGCAAGGAAATCCATACATTACTCCCGATGAGCAGTTCCTGTTTTATGCGGAAGAACAACAGGGTGATACAGGAAGTTGGAGTATTAACTGGGTGTCTGCCAAAACATTTATCAAGGAGTAGGCCATGCTGATATACCAGCGGACAACTATGAAAAAGAATTTGAGAATTACAAACCAGGATACGACTGAACTAATGAATCCATACAATGGACTACTTAATGCCTTTGCTGACTTTTAAATGAGTGATAAATGAATAATGAATACTTAAGACATACCCTGGCTACGATCAATTACCGGTTTCAAAAATCTGTACGAAATGCTGAAGATAGCTTTGGTGGTTTCAGCCTTGGAAAAGGAAGTAGAAGTACCAATGAAATTATTCATCATATGTATGATGTATTAAGCGCTACCCGGTTTTTTATAGAAAGAGAGCAGAGAAAAAAGGGAACTCCTGAAAGATTAAGTCTTACCCTTGAAATCGAAAGATTTATTGCTGAACTAAAAACCCTGGACAAAACACTTTCCGATAAGGAGTTGGGTATTGACTATTCAAAAAGACTGCTTCAGGGACCATTTTCCGATATTTTAACACATATAGGACAGATCTCCATGCTTCAAAGGTTGAATGACGGGCCTATAGAAAGAGAAGACTTTTCTTCTGTGGATATAAAAACAGGAGTATTATAAGACCAATGATGCTTACCCCAGAGATAAAAAAGTATGTTGATCAAAGCGTTTTATGTTGGTTGGCCACCGCATCGAAAGACAATCTGCCCAATGTTTCTCCCAAGGAAATATTTACTTACTATGGACCAGATCGTATCATAGTTGCCAACATCGCCTCTCCCCAAACGGTAAAAAACATACAGCAGAATAGTAATGTATGTATCAGTTTTATTGATGTGTTGGTGCAAAAAGGGTCCCAAATAAAAGGGACAGCAGAGATCATAAAAGAGACGGATCCGGAATTTAAGGAAATGGAAAAAGTCCTTTTAAAGATGACCGGAGGCAAATTTCCATTTGCATCCATCACAGCGGTGTCAGTAAATAGTGTAAAACCAATCATAGCGCCACGATATGTCCTGTATCCCGATACAACGGTGGAACAACAAATTGAGAGGGCCAGAAAATCATATAACCTTTGAAATAACAGAAATAACGAAGATGAGCGAGATCATTGATTTGAGTCAGGAAATCTTTTCAGGGATGCCCGTATATAAAAGCCTTCCCGGGGTAACCATAGGTGTCCATAGTACCCATGAACAATGGGACGGTATTACTGACACTGATGAAGCTACGCCAAGTGTTTACAAGCTGGAAATGAGTGAACATACGGGCACCCATGTGGATGCACTAAACCATATGGGTAAAGCTTTTAAGGGACAATCCATTGATACCATGCCACTGGCTATGTTTTATACGGAGGGCATTTGCCTGGATTTTTCATATAAAGGGCTGAAAGAGCTGATTACGACATCAGAGATTGAAGCGGCATGTATTGAAGGCAAGGTCAATATAAAACGAGGAGATACAGTATTGCTTTATACTGACCATTATAGAAAGACATATGGTGGTGATGACTGGGGAAATGGTCCGGGCATTACGGTCGATGCAGCCCGTTGGCTGGGAGAACAGGGGATAGCTGCTTTTGGTGTTGAGACCATGTCACCCGGCGTTCCGGGTGTTTCAAACAAAGAAGTCCACCATGTTTGCGGAGAGTTGGGCTTCACACATTATGAAAATATGATCAATTTACATCTGTTAGTGGGGCGCGGGCGTTTTCGCTTTATAGCGTTGCCTTTAAAAATAAGAGGTGGAACCGGATCGCCCGTCAGGGCTGTGGCGATATTTGAAGATCAATAGGTGTGATGTAGTTTGTAGTTTATCAGATGTACGTGTGCGCATAGTAGCCAAACCTTCGCTATGATAATACCGTTTACCTCAACGCAATAACTCGTACAGCATGGAGCAAAGAGACCTGATAAAAGACGAAATAGAGCGATTGGGAAAAGCCCTGGGAAAGGTCCTGTCTGATTTCCTCAGATTAAAGTCTGAAGGTAAGGTAAACGAGGGAATAGAACTGGCAGACCGGCAATTGGTCAGTGAGGTGGATATTGACGTAGCTAAAATGCTTACACTTACCAAAGAACAACTACGCACTTTTTTGGAATACAGGAAATTTACGGCCCACCATTTAGAAGATCTTTCGGAGTATTTGGCCGAGATTGGACACAGCACTATAGAAAATGATCCGCATACTGCTACATTGAAGCTGGAAAAAGCGGTAGAATTACTGGAACTGGCGGATGAGATTACTAAAACAGTGTCGTTTGACAGAATGGATAAAATGGCCAGGATTGAGAGGTTATTGATGTGAGTTTTCCCGTGCTTCAGGTTGAATCTATTGAGGATACAGGGGGATCAGGCATTATTATATAATTTAAAAGAAAAAGTGAAATAATCTTGATCAGGGTAAGGAATGTATAAACCTGAGTTCGATATAAATGAAATAGCGTCATCCAAAAAACGTGATTTGCGAGCCTGCCTGGTAAGCCTCGGCAATCTCTTGAATTAGGATGCATTTTAAATTGTCGCATTTGTGTTTAGCGAGAGCCTGCAAAGGCATACAAATTCATGAGGTAGGTTGGCATATTGTACCATGGTTTATCTATCTACATTTGAAATGCAAAATTTCTTCTTCCAGTTTCATTCCGAATTAGTCTTTACCATGAAGAAAGTCGTACTTCAAGAAACTATTCGAATTTGTAAGGATGGCAAAGTTGCCTACGGCATGACTTAAATGAGCAGAATCGTTCTTAAAACCACGAAGTCATCCGTGGGAATCCTTGCAGCAAAGCAAGTCAAAGTCTATATTCATTAACGTGAAACCGTTTTTTGTGTATATCGTAACCCATCCGAAGAAAAAGGTATTGTACACCGGTATGACCAACGATTTAGCGTCAAGAATAATCGAACATTATTTAAATCGTGGTCATTCGAAAACTTTTGCCGGAAGGTATTTCTGTTATCACCTGATTTACTTCGAAGGGCATCACACTGAGATGGGTGCCATTGAAAGAGAAAAGGAAATTAAAAATTGGACTCGTGCTAAAAAAGAAGCGCTCATAGCTACTCAAAACCCTGATTGGTATTTTCTTAATAATGAAATAACGGATTGGCCGCCCCACCCTGATGTGACAGCTCGTTAATTAAAGGAAGTCATTGGTATGGATTTGCAGCAGGGTAAAGATGCCTACTGTAAAACTTAACATTCAGGTCGTTAAAGCATTCTCAGATGGCCTTCGCTGCTGAAAGGGTCCCTGCGGGATGACCTCCGGATTTTATATGCGCATTATAATGAGTTAGTCATTTCGTAGCAAAGCGAAGAAATCTTTGCCCCATAGCAAGTCCACCACATTCTTTCTAAATGGA
This sequence comes from Fulvivirga sp. M361, assembly GCF_007097395.1. Classification (GTDB taxonomy): domain Bacteria; phylum Bacteroidota; class Bacteroidia; order Cytophagales; family Cyclobacteriaceae; genus Fulvivirga. Next base: position 75,761 of record NZ_VKDC01000001.1, on the reverse strand, counting down.
AGATGTCTTCACTACGTTGCGACATGACTTCGTAAATGAAAACTAATTGCGACATTATGAAATACAACCCCTGAATGAGGGACTGCTGCCCTCCGTACGACTTCTGAAGGCGGGCGATGCTTTTTTCACCCTAAATCTCCGCCAATTGACGGACTCTCAGATCGTTCTCTTCTGTTTTTTTATACCAAATTCAGGTTGTAAGTTAGTATGAGCCGATTTTTCCTCAGATAACTGCACAATACATATTTCGGACTGGTTGATAAGTATCCAGGCAGATATAACAGATAGGTTTATAAAGAGTAATTTTGAAATTCAAACAACCACCCTGAAATAATAAATCGTTAACTTTCTTTAAAAAGTATCATGCACTCACCCTCTGATGACCTCCTTGAGATTGTTCATAAACTCCCTGAACTGGATAAAAAACTAATAGAACTCCTGGAAAACCTTTCACCGGAGGACTGGTCTAAACCTACCGTTGCAAAACTCTGGACGGTGAAAGATGTGGCGGCACATTTACTGGACGGTAATATTCGCATACTATCTTCTTTAAGAGACAAACACCAGGGAGAAGTGGTAAACATTCAATCTTACCAGGACCTGCTTGATTATTTGAATCAATTGAACGCAGATTGGGTAAAGGCCATGAAAAGAGTGAGTCCTGACATACTCATACTCATGTTAAAAATTACCGGCCCACTTTTCTGTGAATATTATGCTACACTAGATCCATACGACAAAGCAGCATATGCTGTGGCATGGGCAGGTGAAGAAGAAAGTAAAAACTGGATGCATATCGCACGGGAGTATACGGAAAAATTTCTTCATCAACAGCAGATAAGGGATGCGGTGGGTCTGATGGGATTGATGACAGATGCCTATTACCGTCCATTTTTAGACATTTGTATGCTGGCATTACCTTACACTTTCAAAGATGTGGATGCCAAAGAAAATGATACGGTAAAAGTGTCGGTCACAGGAGATGCCGGCGGTTCATGGATGGTACAATTTAAAAAGGGTCAATGGGAATTGATACGAGACCCTGCCTTGAGCAAATACAGCGCAGAAGTTACACTGGCACCCGAAGATGCATGGAAATTATTCTCAAAGAGCGTTAGACCGGACTACATTCTTCAAAATGTGACATTGGATGGAAACAGGGCATTTTCGGAACGTGTTCTGCAAATGGTTTCTTTTATGGCGTGATGTCTTTTGAACAGCTGTCGATTCAAATAGAGCCATTTACTATCTGGATCTCAGATGTTCTTTGAATATTTCCCGCAGCTTCAGTGATACAATTACCCGGTTCAGTACGGTTTTTTTACAGTTCAGCGTGTTCTGTTTTTCACACTATCTATTTCTGGCGAAATTCATGTCATGATTACATCACAACCCATGAAAAACAGAGTCGAACTGGGACTGATCGTTCTCGGGGTAGTTACGGCCATCGTAATTTTGCTCATACTCTGATACACACTGATCGAAGAATGCGTTAAATTCGCTTCATGCAGCTTAAAGAAACGCCTTCCGGTCAGGCCATCAGTGTAACCCACGAAAGGATCAAACCTTATATCCACCGTACTCCCATACTTACTAATACCTATATTGACCAATTAGCAGGTTGCAACATTCATTTTAAATGTGAGAATTTCCAGAAAGTAGGTGCATTTAAAGCCAGGGGAGGAGTGAACGCTATACTGTCACTATCTGAGGAAGAAGTTAAAAGGGGAGTGGCCACCCATTCTTCCGGCAATCATGCCCAGGCAGTGGCCTATGCCGCCGGTATCGTCGCTGCGAAAGCTTACATCGTTATGCCTGAATCTGCTACAGCCATCAAGAAAGCAGCGGTGGAGGATTATGGAGGTGAGGTGATCACCTGTGATTCCAGTCTTGAAGCCAGAGAGCTTACTTTGCAACGTGTGGTGGAAAAAACAGGAGCTGTATTTTTACATCCTTATAATGACTACCGTGTAATAGCCGGACAAGCGACTTGTGCCAAAGAATTATTAGAAGATCTTGAAATGACGCCTGATGTCATCCTGACTCCTGTAGGTGGCGGTGGTTTGCTGAGTGGTACAGCCTTGTCTGCTCATTATTTTTCTGATCATACTAAAGTTATAGGTACTGAACCTGAGGGAGCAGATGATGCCTGGAGGTCTTTTACTACCGGCCAACTAATTCCTCAGACAGCTCCGGATACCATTGCCGATGGACTCCGGACATCACTTGGAGAAAAACCATTCGGCATCATTCAAAAACATGTGTCTGATATTCTTCTGGTCAACGACAAAGAGATTGTGAGCGCTATGCGACTGGTTTGGGAAAGAATGAAGATCATTATAGAGCCTTCATGCGCTGTACCTGTGGCTGCCTTACTTAAAAACAGGGATCGGTTTGCCGGTCAACATGTTGCTATTGTGTTTTCCGGGGGTAACGTAGACCTCACAAATTTGCCTTTCAATTAATTCTAAGTATCTGAAATACAGACACTTGTGCATGTAAGATTCGCGTACTATTTATAATAAATAGTAAATAAAAACACCTTTAATTACTAAAAACACCCCCTAGTCTACTCCCGATAAGAATTATAGACTATTTCAGATTTAAAATCTTCGGATCCTGATATTTGATGATTTTATAGGATTATAGGGATACACTTATGCGCATGTCTACGCGAAAACACGTAGAAAGATTACGATTTATGACGTATTTATTCAGACCGTTACACTTCATACTTTTGAATAAAACTTATAAACATGGAAAAGCGGGGTAAGGACATGGTCGTAACAAAAGAAGGACTTCTTTGTGATAATCATTTTTTGAATTTTCCTATTTCAGGAATAGTGGATACCGGTTATCATATAGAAGAGGATTTCGAGACGATCAATCCCCTTTTTCTAACCTCATTTAATGAGCGATTAGTGTGCATTAAAATGTTGGACGGTAGACGACACTTTGAGACGTTGATTCTCAATTAAAATAAAGTACAAGTATTATTTTGATTAGATAACTTGTTATTGTTGGAGCGTGATGTTGAAAAGGCTAACCTGCTAAAGGTTAGCCTTTTGTGTATTACTTGCTTTTGAATTCATCAAACCTGGACTTCACCATTTGCCTGGGGAATACGTTATCCTCCGGATTCGTATCAGCCGTCTTTTCATTGGGGTCCAACATGATGTTGCTTACTTGTTTTTCAAAAGCGAATACCTTGGTAACTTCTTTTTCATTGTAACGCCATATTTCAGCAGGAATATGCTCCAATTGCTTGCTCCCATCAGTAAAGGTAAATTCTATAATGAGAGGTGATACCAGTCCACCTTCATTCTTAAATTTAAGCTGATAGAAATTTTTATCATCAAATTTGGCTGCAATGGCCTTATCATTAACTCTATTCTTGAATTCTCCGTAATAACGAGCCTCCGTGTCTGTGAGGGAAAATGGTTCCGGACCTGCACCAAAGTCTGAAGCTTTCTCACCTTTTGCTGTGGATGAGCTTAGATCACCCTGCTGTACATTTTTACCTTTGTTTTCAACGTCAGGTGTTTCCTTTCTCATTTTAAACCATTTTACCTCATCCAGGGCCACATCCACATGGTCCACGGTATAGAACCATCCTCTCCAAAACCAGTCAAGGTCCATACCTGAAGCGTCCTCCATTGTACGGAAGAAGTCTGCAGGTTTAGGGTGTTTGAACATCCAGCGGGTGGCATATTCTTTAAAAGCCTTGTCAAATAACTCAGGACCCATTACAGTTTCGCGAAGTAGTGTTAATGCGGCGGAGGGTTTTCCATAGGCATTATATCCAAATTGTTTTACTTGCTCGGAATTGGTCATAATGGGTCTGATCTTGGATTTTTCCATTTTCATATAGGGCAACATACCTTTTGGACTGCCCCATAGATGGTTCAGGTCCGGATACCTTTCTAACTTTGTCTCACGTTCAAGAAAGGTATTAAGTCCTTCGTCCATCCAGGTCCACTGACGTTCGTCGGAATTCACGATCATAGGAAAATAGTTATGACCTACTTCATGAACAATCACACTAACCATTCCGTCCACCAGGCGTCTGGTGACTTTACCATTTCTCGGACGTCCGTAGTTAAAGCATATCATAGGATATTCCATTCCCTGGTTAGCAGCGTGCACGGATATGGCTACCGGGTAGGGGTAATCAAATGTGCGGGCTGAATATACTTCCAGGGTATTTTTTATGGCTTTTGTAGATTCATCTGCCCAAAGTGGATTACCTTCTTTTGGATAAAAAGACATGGCCAGTGGGGTGGTAGTCGGAAGTTTCACCGCCTGTGCATCCCATATGTATTTTCTGGATGAGGTGAAAGCAAAATCCCTTACGTTGGTAGCTTTGAACTTCCATGTACTCTTCTTTTTTGACCTGGACTTTTCATTCTTTTCGGCCTCTTGCTGAGTGACAATAAATACGGGAGCATCAAATGTTTTTCTGGCTTTTTCAAAACGCTCGATCTGTGTTTTTGATAACACTTGCTTAGCATTTTGCAGCTCTCCGGTGGCCGCTACGATATGGTCGGCCGGCACAGTGATTTCTACTTCATAATTACCAAAAACCAAAGCAAACTCACCCCGACCTATAAATTGCTTATTTTGCCATCCTTCATAGTCATCATAAACCGCCATACGAGGAAACCACTGCGTACATGTGTAAGCATAATTGCCGTCCTCAGGAAAATATTCATAGCCTCCACGTCCACTGATCTGCATCCGATCATACATATTGTAAGACCATTCTATGGTAAAGGATACCTGTTGTCCCGGGTCCAGTGGCTTTGGCAGATCAATCCTCATCATGGTACGGTTAATAGTATGGGGTAGCGCCTTGCCTTGACTGTCAGCCACTTTTGTTATCTTGTAGCCACCGTCATAATCGAGTTCACCCAGTTGTGATTCAAAAAATTTAGCAGGGACTGAGTCCTGAATTGCACTGTTACCGGTTTGATCATTCAAATTACCTTTTGCTCGTACATTTTGATCTAATTGCACCCATAAATACCTTAACTGATCGGGAGACTGATTATAATAGGTGATGGTCTCGTTACCTGTTAATACCTGTGTATTATCATTGATCTCTACTTCTATGTTGTAATCAGCTCTTTGCTGCCAATAGTTCACACCCGGTGCACCCGAGCCGGTGCGATAAGAATTGGGTGAAGGCAACGTGTTTCCTAACTGTTCAAACTTTCCTCCCCATTGTTGCGAAAAACTGGTCTGGGAAAAAAAGATGAGCAAAAAGGAAGCGGACAAGATTTTTTTCATTGAATTACATTTTAAGATAATTACTAATCTAATAACTTATCTACTGGGGGTAACTCTTTATTACATAAAGCCACTTACAGCTATGCTAATGGTTATTAGGCACAGCGAAAGTAAAAAGGGAACCCTACACGAGTTCCCTTTTTCTTAACGGGCGGACACAAAAAATAGTGTCTCTTTAATTGTATTATAGATTTATCAGATGGCTTAGCGGGCCACCGGATCGCTTATTTTCCAGATTTCTTTTTGAACTGGTCAAATTTTGAGTCCCCTTTTTTTCGTGGAAACACATTGTCATCCTCGTTCGTATCTGCGGTCTCTTTGTTAGGATCAAAGACTATATTGGTAACTTCTTTGTCAAAGGCGAAAACTTTGGTAACCTCTTTTTCATTGAGCCTCCATATCTCGGCAGGTATTTTTTCCACTTGCGTACTACCGTCTTTAAAGGTAAATTCTACAATAACAGGAGTTACTAATCCACCCTTGTTTTCAAATTTCACCTGGTAGAAATTTTTGTTTTCAAATTTTGCCATAATAGCCTTATCGTCCACCCTGTTTTTAAACTCACCGTAGTACCTGGGGTCAGTGTCTACCAATGAGAAGGGTTCTGGACCGTTGCTAAAATCCATCATTTCATTGTTTTCCGAACTGGCACTCAGATCTCCTTTTTTGGTTTTTTTACCCTTGTTCTCAATACTGAGTTCTTCTGATCGCATTTTGAACCATTTCACCTCTTCGATACCCACATCCACATGGTCTACAGTGTAAAACCATCCTTTCCAAAACCAATCCAGGTCTACAGCAGATGCATCTTCCATGGTACGGAAAAAGTCAGCTGGTTTTGGGTGTTTAAATGCCCAACGCCGCGCGTATTCTTTAAATGCTTTATCGAAAAGTTCAGGGCCCATTACGGTTTCTCTTAGAATATTGAGCGCTGCTGCTGGTTTGGCATAAGCGTTCCAACCAAACTGCATGATCTGCTCGGAATTGGTCATGATAGGACGGATCTGGTCTCTTTGCATTTTCATGTAAGGCACAATTAAAGGTGCGGGGCCCCTGCGTGACGGGAAGTTTTCATAATTCTCTTTCTCCGTTCGGTATTGGATGTATGTGTTCAGGCCTTCATCCATCCAGGTCCACTGACGCTCATCCGAGTTGATGATCATAGGGAAGAAATTATGGCCTACTTCATGTATGATCACACCGATCATTCTGTATTTAGTACGGTTAGAATAGGTGCCGTCTTCGTTAGGCCGTCCAAAGTTGAAACAGATCATAGGGTACTCCATTCCGATGCTGGCAGCATGAACGGAGATAGCTTTCGGGTACGGGTAATCAATGGTATATTTAGAATAGACTTCCAGTGTGTTTTTCACTGCTTTGGTAGACTCCTCTTCCCAAAGTGGGTTTCCTTCTTTAGGATAATATGACATTGCCATGGGAGTGGTAGTACCTAATTTAACCGCTTGTGCATCCCAAATAAACTTTCTTGAAGATGCAAATGCAAAATCTCTTACCTGTTCGGCATGATAAACCCAGGTTTTAAGTTGATCGGATTTTGACTTTTCTCTTTCTATTGCTTCCTCTTGTGTAGCAATGATCACTGGCTTATCAAATGTTTTTCGAGCTGTAGCCAGTCGTTCTTGTTGTGTTTTAGTGAGTACATCTTTCGGGTTCTGAAGGGTGCCTGTAGAAGCTACAATGTGATCTGCCGGTACGGTAATTTTTACTTTAAAGTCTCCAAAAGAAAGTGCAAACTCACCCCTGCCAAGGAATTGCTTATTTTGCCATCCTTCATAGTCATCATAAACCGCCATTCTTGGATAGAACTGGGCTATAGTATATAAATAATTGTCATCCTTTGGGAAATATTCCATTCCTCCCCGGCCTCCCAATTCCATTCGGTCATTGATATTAAAGGACCATTCTATACCGAATTGTACGTTTTCACCTGTTTTTAAAGGTTTCTCCAGGTCTATGCGCATCATAGTTTTGTTGATCACATAAGGAAGCGCTTTGCCAGTGGCATCTGTAACGGATTTGATTTTGAAGCCGCCGTCGTAATCTGTAACGCCCAGTGCCTGGGCGGCGGCTTTAGCGGGTAGTGAATCCCTTAAGGCAGTGGACTGTGTTTTTAGGGTGTTAGTTTCTTTTTCCCTTACGTTTTGGTCAAGTTGTACCCATAAATAGCTCAGTGCGTCCGGAGCATTATTGAAATAGGTGATGGTTTCTTTTCCTGAAAGGCTCTGCTTTTTATCGTCAAGCACAATTTCCATGTCATAATCAGCCTTTTGCTGCCAGTACGCCCTTCCCGGGGCACCACTACCGGTACGGTATTCATTGGGAGTAGGCAGATCCGTTCCCAGTTGCTCGAATTTGCCTTGCCATTGCGTTTCCTGGGCTATTGCTACATAAGCAGCAAATGAGGCTATTAAGATTAGGATGTTCTTCTTCATAATTTGTGGACAGTTACCAATATTTATTTTCTAACATAATTGTGAGAGCGATACCTCCCACCGCGGATGAAATGATCATCTTCCAGTCTCTCCGACCTAATCCAAAGAGGTCTACAGTGATAAATGACATGACCATAAACAGGGTCACAATAATTATTTGGCCAATTTCCAGGCCAACGTTGAAAGCCAATAACTGGGTAAAAATGCTTTGATCTTTGCCGAGAATACCCCTTAAGAAAGAAGAAAATCCAAGGCCATGTACCAATCCGAAAACGACAGCCAGTACATAATTGATCTGGACTTTACCTCTGCTTAAGTTTTTTTCTTTACGCACTAGGTTAGAAAGGGATGTGATTAAAATGGTGGTAGGTATTAGAAATTCAATCACTTCAGTTTTAAAACTGATAAGCTGCAACGTTGCTAATGCCAGTGTGATAGAATGACCAATAGTGAAAGCAGTAACTAATACTAGAACCTTTTTCCAATCTCTTGGTACATATATTGCGCATAAGGCAATGACGAATAATATGTGATCATACCCTTTTGGATCAAGGATATGTTCTAAACCAAGTTGGAAATACAAACTGAACTCTGACATATGTCATGAACTTTTTAAAGTCCACAATTATAATGTATAATTTTGACCTAGAGCTTAAGATATTATATCAATGTTAAGGTTTTTGATTTTAGTGGTTTACCCTTGTTTATTCACCCATCCATTGCATGTTAGTGTTTGTGAGATCGAGTACGACCAGGAGTCAGCCACTTTGGAAATTGTACAAAGGGTCTTTATTGATGATCTGGAGATGGAGATCAGTAACGATAGAAATGATCGCAATTTAGATCTTTTTGAGCCATCCAATGGCCTTACAACAGATCAGATGGTAAGCGACTACCTGATGAAAAGATTATCTTTTGAGGTGAATGGTAAGCCGGTCTCATTCAATTATTTGGGATATGAAGAGGAATGGCCGGCATTGTTCTGCTATGTTGAAATACCCGAAGTGGAATCATTAAGTTCGCTGAAAGTAAGAAATGAAATATTGACCAATGTTTACAATGACCAGATAAATATTGTACACATTAATGCGAATAAAAAAAAGAACAGCATGAAACTTGTGCCGGGCAAGGTTCAGGATGAACTCAAATACTAAATCACCATACGCTCAAAGGCCTGTGATTAACTGTCTGAGAAGAGCTACATGGTATGATGGTACTGCTTAATTAGACCACTCATGAAAAATAGTTTTAGCTCAAAAAATGTGTTTTTGACGTTTAAATGCACCTTTTTATGGGAGGTTTGGGTGTTTTGAACCTCAAAATCATTGGTATTATACCATTTTCGAGGTTTTTGTTTTCTATCACGGTCTGATTTGCAATAAGCGACTGAGCAATATCATTTTTCAAGTGTATTTGTAATATGATGATAATCAATAAATTGTGCGCTGTATTGCCAGTGGCCCAGTGACCAGCACCCAGAAACAAACCTTGAAAATGGAATTTTCGAGAGAGCCCTAATTACTGTCTTAAGAGTGTGGTGACCGGAAGTCTGGATATAACTGAAAAAGATTAGCGCTATAATTCATCCAGCAGTCGTGAAGCGCGCTTACTGTAACTTCCGCCGCTTGTTTTGATTTCTTCCAGAACTGTTTTTAGTTTTTCACTATCTTCTTTGGTTAAATAGGCCAGGGCCTTATACCACTGGGCGGGCTCAGAAAAACGGGAGGTTTCCGGCACGTTACCCAGTGAACTTATGGCGAGATCAATCTGACCCGTTGCCAGATAGGCCTGACCCAGGTAAAAATGAGAAGTGTCCGAATGATCCTGTTTTCTTAGCTCTGCTATTACTTCATGATATTTTCCACGCTCATAAGCCTGGTATATGTCTTCAATAGAAGCAGAAGACCTGTCCACAGGATTGATAATATTTGGGTAAGGTTCATACAGGTAAGTGTAAATACCTTGATAATCCACAGGTCGTATCACAGACCAGATTAAAAAACCCGTTACAGCAATAACAGCCACTGCAGCGGCCACTTTCCAAAAAAAAGGAGTAGTAGCTTTTTTACTACCTGATCTTAGTATTTCTTCTCTTTTTTGGAGCTTCTCTTTGAGCCCCGTTGACCCTGCCTGAGTGATGCCTTCATAGATTATTTGGTAGGTATTGAACTCCTCGTTTAATGCTCTATCACCCTCTAATTTCTGAATAAAAGCTGTACGCTCTTCATCGGTCATATGGCCTAAAAGATACCGGTCAAACAATTCTTCATGTTCGTCAAGTTGATCCATTAGTTCACTATATTTCGTCCTGATTGTATCGTTCTAACACCAGTTTTTTCAGATGTTTAAAGCACCTTAATTTTTGTGATTTAACTACATGCTCATTTTTGTATCCCAAACGAGAGGCAATGGCGTCCATGGCAAAACGATCAAAGTAAAATAGCGTTAAAATTGATTTGCAGGGGTCACCCATTTCATTTAACAATTCTGCTATTACTTTTTGTTGTTCTGTTTTTTCAAAAAGGTCCTCCGTTACCAATCCGCTGTTTATTTCTAACAACTCGTCGTTAACAATCATTTTGGCGTCCTTTTTAAGCTTTTTCAAGGCAATGTTTTTACCGATCGCAAATAAATACGTTTTTAATGTACTGGAAAGTTCCGTTAAACGTCCATTTCTCACATTATAATATAGGGCTACTACACTTTCCTGAAAAATGTCCGCTGCTTCATCTTCATCAGCGCTGAAACCGGACATGCACCATTGAAAGAATTCCCCCCTATAGGTTTCGTAAATGCTGATCAAAGCGCTTTCATCTCCTTTTTTCAGCCTTTCAAAAAAATCACTTCCTGACTTCTCCAATCGTAATTCGTGCTTTATACACTTAAATATAAATAGGTAAACATGGGCAAGATAATGAGGCCAAAAGTAACTGCCAAAAGATTATTATCAGAGTTACAGCTTCCTGGTAACTAAATACCCTCAAAGGTGGATCGAGTAACCGGCCACTACCACAGCTGACCCAGGTCGCTGAAATAAAAAATCATAACAAAGTTTACAATTAAAAAAATGAGGGCATTAAGGCCAAATTAACCAAAAACACAATCACATATGAAGATTAAATTTTTAACAACTACTCTCATTATCTCATTTGTTGCCTTTGGAGGTCTTTGCGCTCAGGATATCACGGTGGGGGGCGGGTTTGCCTATGGAACGGAAATAGAAAATATAGGCTTGCACCTGGACGGGCAGTATTTTATAAAAGAAAATCTGGCTATTGCTCCTTCTTTTTATTATTACTTTCCAAAGGAAGTGGTTCCTGGCTTTGACCTTAAATGGTTTGAGTTCAATGCAAACGTGAACTACTATTTTGAACTCGACAGCGAGGTACGCCCCTATGCACTGGGAGGACTGAATTTCGCATTTCTCACAGTACCCTCTGTTTCTTTCCTGGGCTTTGAAACTGAAAAAGAGACTTCTACGGAAGTGGGCCTGAATATAGGGGCCGGTGCAGACTTTCCATTGGGCGGTTCCGTCACTCCATTTGGAGAGTTACGCTATATTATTGGCGATGCAGACCAGCTGGCCATAGCTGCCGGAGTAAGGTTTGATATCAACTGATCTTTTTACTACAAAAACTAACTCTTTATCACGGTTTGATAACGTGCTGATGGATGGTATAACAAACCATAAAAGGATCGGGACAGAAGGTAGAACAGACCCTTTATTACGACTGGATCTTCAGGGCGTATCAAGCCAAACTAACTTTTAAAATTATGAAACACATGAAAATAATATCCATTGCTTTTAACCTGGCCCTAATGGCAGGACTGGTGACTTTTTCCGGTTGTGGGGATGATGACGAGCCTTCGACACCTGGTGTCACCGTTAATGCTGGTGCGGACCAAACCGTTACGCTGGGTGAAACAGTAAGCCTTGATGGAACAGCCACTGATGCGGCGGGTGGGTCAATCATTTATTTGTGGGAAATTACGGTCAGACCTGCAGGAAGTGTAACGATCATCGCATCTCCATTGTTAGAAGATCCTACTTTTATACCAGATGCTATTGGCGAATACACCATTAGACTAACGGCTACCAACGACGCCGGATCTCAGGCTTCAGATGAAGTTATTGTTACGGTAGAACAGGGTATGGCCCCGGAGGAAATAGGGGGCACTATAAGCACAAACACCACATTGGTAAATCGTATTGCCAGCCCGCTGCTACCGGATTATATAGCCTCTTCAGATGTGCTGGTAAATGCCGTATTAACCATTCAGCCAGGTGTTCGTATCGTTTTTGCAGATGATGAAGGATTGTCCGTCAGTCCCAGTGGATCTCTTGTAGCCGTTGGTACGTCTGCAGAGGGTATTGTTTTCACAGGAGTACAATCGACTAAAGGGTTCTGGAAAGGGATAGAATTAGAATCAAATGCAGCCCAAAACGAAATGACCTATTGTACTGTAGAGTTTGGGGGTAGTTCCGGATTTGATGGCGCAAACTTATTGTCCAATTTGATGGTTCAACAGTCCGGAAAAGTTAAAATAACCAATTCGGACTTTACAAATGGCTCCGGATATGGTTTGTACACCAGAAGTTTGGAATCGGCCCTTCCAGATTTTGCCAACAATACCTTTACGGCAAATGAGGCCCCTGTTATGACCAGGATCAACCACTATCATTACTTTGACGCAGGTTCTGACTATACAGGCAATGCGGATGATTATATTGATTCTTATTGGTCGAATCAAAATACTTCTGAAAATGTGATGTGGAACGCACTGAATGTGCCTTACCGAATGGCTAATAATGTTGAACAAATTGAGTCCGATATTGCCATAGCTGCGGGAGCTGAGTTCTTAGGCCAAACGAATGGAGGAATAGAAGTAGTAGCGGGAGGTTCACTTAAAGCTGTGGGTACAGCTGTCAACACCATTGACTTTTCAGGAGAGCAGAACGTTCGCGGTTATTGGAAAGGCATTGTTTTCGAGTCAAATACCACTGACAATGAGTTGACCTATGTAAATATCTCTAATGGAGGCGAAGAAGGGTTTGACGGCGCAAATTTGAAAAGCAATATAATGGTGGATAATTCCGGTCGAGTTAAGGTCACCAACACTACTTCTACCATGAGCGGAGGATACGGACTTTATACAAGAACCTTAGAAGCCAGCTTACCGGAGTTTGCAGACAATACCTTCACGAATAATGTGGCTCCTGTCATGACAAGGATAAACCATTATCATTATTTTGATGGGAATTCTTCTTACACGGGTAACGATGATGATTATATTGACAGTTACTGGTCTAATAGTGATGTTACCACTAATGTGACCTGGAATGCATTGAACGTACCTTACCGTATGGCGAACAACGTGGAAGATATTGACGCAGATGTGACAGTAGAAGCCGGAACCAATTTTATAGGTCAGCCTAACGGGGGTATTCGGGTAACTGCTAACGGGTCACTCAATGCAGATGGTACTGCTTCCGCACCCATTACATTTGCCGGTGAACAGGATGTAGTGGGCTACTGGAAAGGGTTGCGATTTTTGTCTAACAATGCGAGTAATGTACTTGATAACGTGGTGGTCTCCAATGGAGGTGAAGAAGGGTTCGACGGTGCAAACAGAAAAGCGAATATTGAAATTGCCAATGGAGGACTCCTCACCATTACCAATAGCGAATTAAGTAAAAGTGGCGGTAATGGTATCCGGGTACAAAGTGGCGGTAATCTTACACAATCAGGCTTGACTTTTACAGGTAATGCCGCAATGGATATTTTGACAGACTGATATCCTAAATAAAAACTATTTGCTGATACAGATTGAAATAGCCTGAAAGATGTGTATTCAGCTATTTCAATCTGTATTTTTTTAATTGCTCTCATTGAGCTTAAAATATTAATGGATATACCGGGTGGATGACGGTGACCTTTTTCTTTACTCAGACATTGGGTTCTTTTAGCCTGAAACGTTGAAAAACATCCCAGTCCTTACCGTTATGTTTAAGCAGAGAAAATGACTCAGCAGTAAATACTTCTTTGTATACTTTGCTGCGAAACTCTTCCCAGGCCTCCAAAAAGCGAGGTTTGCGCAGGTCACGGAAAGCCACGGTAAGATGGGGGTGAAATACCTGGTCTTTGTAGTTCACGTTGTGGATATTGAGCGTTTGCTTCATCATTTGTCCGACGGAATGTTGCAGGTGTACCAGTGCATCCTCCCTTACTACATCCAGGTAGATCACTTTGGGAGGAAAGGCACCAAAGCCGTTGATCTTAACATCGAAAGGCTGAATGTCAGAAGAGAGCGTTTCGAGGGCATGGATCAATTTTTTCTCTTTCTCTTGTTTGTATCGAAAGGGCATGTGTAAGGTGATGTGAGGTGGTGACCTCAATGCCGCTCTACTATTATAAACATCTGCAAAATACGTTTTGAGTTCTTGTGCATAGGTAAATACCGGTGCCGGTGGTATGATAGCAATGAAATACAAGTGAATAACAGGCTGGTTTGTTGAATGCATGATTTCAAGGATAACCATTCTTATTCATTCATACCAGTTTTTTAATTTAGGGAGAATGATCCGGGGTTAATGTAAGAGGATAAGACTTCGACCTATTATATGTTTGTATTTCACCCTGGCTATTATTTATTCTTATCATCAACATGCAATCTTTCATAAATTATCTATTACAATTTACCGAAGTGCCCGAATCGTCCCTTCACGCGCTTTTGAAACTTTTTAAACCGATTCATTTAAAGAAAAATGAATTGTACGCCCGTTCCGGGCAAGAGGCCAGGAAGCTGGCTTTTATCGAAAGCGGCCTGATGAGGGCGTATTATCAAAACCATGAGGGAGAAGAGTTTAATAAGATCTTTTTCACAACGCCATCCATTGTAGGGGCATATACTTCGCTTATCACTAAAGAAAAAAACAACATCAATATAGAGTGTCTTACCGACTGTGGCCTGTTAGACGCGGACTTTCAAAGTATTCTTGACCTATACGAAGAACATCCCAAAATTGAACGGCTGAACCGGACCATGGCGGAGGACTTTTTTGTAAAAAAAGAAAAAAGAGAAATCTCACTGGTGATGAATGATGCTTCTGAACGTTACGCCTTGTTTCAAAAAGAACATCCTGGCCTGGAAAACCAAATAACGCAATACCAGGTTGCCTCTTATTTAGGCATAACACCCACACAACTTAGCCGGATAAGGGCTAAAAAGCAGTAATTCATTTCTTTACATATGTAAATGTTTATCTTCTGAGGTTGCTTCACCTTTGTTATCGTAATCAAAATTTACGACTATGAACGAGATCAAGGAAAATGAATCGCAACATGAGGAAAAACACCCTGTGACCGGAGGCTTGACGGCTGCCAAACCATCTAACGCATTTATCGGTGCTTCCTGGGTAGCTTTGATTGCAGGCATTACAGCCTATTTCATCGGGCTTTGGAATGCCGATATGCTTCTCAGTGAAAAAGGATATTACTTCACCATTATGCTGTTTGGGTTATTTGCAGTGGTATCGGTACAAAAAAGTGTGCGGGATAAGCTGGAAGGAATACCGGTAACGGAAGTGTATTACGGGCTCAGTTGGTTTTCTACTATCACGGCCATCGTGTTACTGATCATAGGCTTGTGGAATGCACACCTTTCATTGAGTGAAAAAGGCTTTTATAGCATGTCCTATATTCTGAGTATGTTTTCGGCCATCGCGGTGCAAAAGAATGTAAGAGATATGAAACTCGCTGAAAAATAAGAAGTCGGAAAAGTCTTGGTGCCGATATCCTGGTTTTCGGACCGGGTATCGGCATTTCATAAATAATTAACAGGATTTGGTGAGGAGATAAATTTGAAGATTCAAAGGTCTTAGGTTACATAGGGGTTCATGTTCTCAGATGAAGTGATTATTTAAAACCACTGTGTGCTCAGCTGGTTTTCTGTCCTTATTCAAGCTGTCATGTTTCATGATTACCGTGTTGCTTAAGTTCCTGTATTTCTTTTAACAGTTCCGCTTCACGCTGTTCCATCTCCTTTTTGTATCGCTCCTGGGCCTCCTGGGTAGCGGAAAGCTCCTCAAAGTTCTGTCTCATTTCTTCTTCTTGTGCGCGTAATTCTTCCGATTGTTGCTGTGCGTCTATCAATAATCGGTTGGTTTTTTCTGATATCCCCATGGATGAAATAGAAGAAGCTAAACTCTCCGCTACTCTTTCAATAAACTCGATCTTATACTCTTCAAATTTGCCGAAAGATGCAATTTCCATTACCCCGAAGATCTCATCATTAAATATCAATGGTACTAATATCAGGTTAGAGGGATTAGCAGCACCTAATCCACTGGCAATTTTGATGTAATCATTTGGAACCTCATGAAGTAAAGTAGTTTTCTTTTCCAAGAAGGTCTGGCCGGTAAGGTTAGTCGCATAGTTTTCATCTATTATAAACTCGTCATCAAGAAATTTTGCCCGGTCCCAGGCATAGGCAGCTACTAACTTAAGTACGGTCTTATTTCCCTCCTCGATTTCTTCTTTAACATAAACAGCCCCCTGGTTTGCATCAATATAGTCGATCATTGCTGTTATCACCGATTGCGACATTTGACTTAAGTCTTCATGCTCCTTTCTAAGGATATCCAAAAATTTCGCATATCCTTCATTGGCCCAGTTACGTTTTTTATCTTCTTCAGAGGCTTGGGCAAGATTGTTTCTCATATCTAAGAGGGAATGCCCGAGGATATCTTCATTACTCAGGGGCTCAAAATCCGAATCATATATTCCCTTTCCTACTTCTTTTGCGAAGCCGGATGCCTTGTCAAGTCCTGTTATCACCTCTTTCAGTGATGTATTGATCTTACCAATCTCGTCATCCGAAGTTGTACTAAGCGCCTCCGTTTTTTCTCTATGCGCCAATTTATTTAATACGGTTTGTAGTGTGACCAGCGGTGTTATTATAATGTGTTTTGCCACTTTGTTGATAGAGATCGAGACGATCAAAATGGTTATTAAGGCTCCTATGAGTGTGATCAGAAGCTGGGTTTGTATTTGATCGTCCACCAATTCTTCTCTGGGGACAGCGATAGCCACATACGTATCGATAGCAGCAAGGTATTTATAATAATGTTCTATATTTTCACCTCCGTCTTGAAATACGGAGCCATTGAATGTGCCCTCTTCTTTTTCATCGATTTGCTTAAAAAAATCAGTATCGGCAATGCTTTTGTCTTTATGACTGGGATGTATGTATATTTCCCCGTTCCCGGAAAACGCATAAGCAAAACCTGTTTCGAAATATCTTTTTTCAAGGAATTCACTCTCCAGGTAATCGATATTTTTCTCTGTTACCCCTACGTATAGTGCGCCTGCTACTTTTCCGTTGATGATAATAGGGTCGTAAGCAGTTAAATACCAGCTGTCTACTACAAAAGCCCGTCCCCTGAACGTCTCACCTTTCAGAACGGTCTTCACAACTGGCGAGCTATTGGGAATATAAGTACCTACCGCTCTTTCGCCATCCAGCTTTAGCACGTTAGTAGAGATCCTGAGAAACCCTTTATCAATTCGCTGAAAAATGGTGGACGTTTGTTGCGTGACCTGTTGGATTTTATCTACTAACTGAAAATCATTATGTAAAGGGGTTTCTCCCAATAGCCAACCGGAGAGAATTATCTCTTCAGTATTCCCTGACGTTTGATCTGTCGCTGAAAAAGGAACGGAAATACTATCTACCTGTATCAATTTACCGTAATTGGATACAATTTCCTTTGCCATGTTAAGAGAAAGGTTTACCTGCACCTGTTTTTCAAAAACCTGTAATTCGAACAAGTTCTCCAGGTCCTGCAGGTAATTTTGCATTCTTTGCTCATTATCTGAAAGAATAGTGGCTCGCTGGTAAAAGAAAATGACAAATGTAAGTGCTAATAAAAGCACCGTTATTATCACAATATTGAGCAAAGAGAGCTTCCTGTGGATGCTCAAATTTTCAAAAAACCTTTTCATTAAATAACCTTCAAAAAATAACGATAGTACATAACTTCCTGTTAATCAATCATTATCTTTAATTTATGTCACTTTTCCAACAGATAAGCCACTATTTTGTTGAAGAAAATACAATTACTTCCTGGAGTCTAAGCAAAGAGAAAAATCCCTAAAGACATGTGATCAGAGGTTTAGTGATCAGTTCAATAATGAGATAAGCATCAGACCCTCGATCCATTTTGCACTTGCTGTTGGTCAAAGAATAATACGAGGAGGCTGTTTCTCGTCCCCATAAAATGATCTGCTGGTTTTGGACCTGCTTCATCAGTTGTATGGTTGATATATATTACCGGCTCGATGAGTGACAGAGCATGGACAATCGAATGCGGTTTTTACTATTATCAGTACTTTTATATCCATACGAGATCATTTCTTACTTTCAGGTGATATGAAAAGGGTAATTTTGATGGTTTTGGTAGTTATGCCTGCCGGAATAACGTATTCTCAAAACGAATCTTCTGATAGAGCTTTGAACTATGGATATGTGGAGTTAGGAGGGCGGTACCTGGCTGGTTAAGGGTGGATTTTCCTGCTCCTCTGTAACCTGTTATTAAATATGCACCGGTGTTAACTGATGATTTAATTGTTAGGTCTTTAATTTTTTGTATCAGTTTTGATCTACCAATAAACCTAGTATCAAGCTTTTCTATTTGAGTCGGACTGTGAAAAAACTTATAACTTTCTAATTCAACGTAAATGTTAGGAGGTTTGGTGGTTTTGTCTATATCCATATACTAAAGGTTATTTCTATTGGTTTTGCATAGGTATCCTACATTTGAGTAAAAGGTTAGAATTAAAAAACAATAAGATGTAAAAGACTATTTATTAATCAGCTCAAATTTTGCATTACTGATTTGACATGAATGTGGAAGTTAGGAATCGAGCTATATGTTAGCAATACCTGAGGTTGGGTATTTTTTGTTCAAACACAAGCTGTCAAAAATTTGAAGCTAGAAAAGGTTCAATTGAAGTTCGAGTTAAGAAGGACAGCACATTTTATTACTTTCGATAAAATCGGTTTTTCAAGCAATTCGCAATCTTCAGATCAAAAATTTCTCCGCCCACTCCAATCCATTGGGTAGATCCAAAGAATTAAACTCAAGGTGAATAACTCGCCTGTTTTTGTTATTCGTAGTTTTCGAAGAAGCATGAAGAATGAGCGGCTTCATCAATTGTATTCCACCGCTATTTACCTCGCAAACCGTGTGAATGCTACTCCCGGTAATGAGCTTGATCTCATCATCATTTAGTTTCTTTTTGTGTGATCCGGGTAGAATCTG
Source organism: Fulvivirga sp. M361 (assembly GCF_007097395.1). Taxonomy (GTDB): domain Bacteria; phylum Bacteroidota; class Bacteroidia; order Cytophagales; family Cyclobacteriaceae; genus Fulvivirga. Next base: position 56,696 of record NZ_VKDC01000001.1, on the reverse strand, counting down.
CAAGGCTCCGTTTTCATCACTAGTATCATCTAAATGTACCTTTACCGTTACCGTATTGAAAAGGATGCTTTCGGGCGGACGAACCCCGTAAAATGCCCCTTTTTTAGTCCAACCTTTAAAACCATCAGCTTCCACCCGCTCTTTGACATTAATAGTAGTGTCCTGATGCCAAGTTACATACCAATTTGATTGGGCAGGCTTATCAAAAAAAATAGCCTTTGTGAGAAACAAGTTTTCGTCAATATGCGAGAGAATGGTTTTGAGATTCCTGTTCAGTAAAAACACTTTCAAATCGGGTATTTCATTTAGCAGATTTCTAATTGCATAGACTGGTCCATTATCGTTTGGATGTTCTGACCGGTAGTGATGAAGTATCGAACCCATCTTCCCAATTTCTTTTTTGGTATATACATAATTCGTAATGATGGATCCTTTTGCTTCCAATCGTTTATCAAAATTCCGGATTCGACTTTCATTCAGTTCCGTCTGATAAAGATCGATGGCATGGGTCAGCCGTTCTTTGATCCTCGACCTCAGCCGGGAAGGCGAGATCACCTTAATGCTATCACCAAATCCCAAGATCTCCCTTTCCAGTTCAAAATTGGGTTGTACATAGAGGGATATGATGATCCCCTGGTCATTTTTCTCAACCAGTTGCTGGCTGTGGTGTATCGGTTTGGTAAGTACGTATGGAGCATTGGAATGATTAATGAATAGTTTCACTACTTGCGGCACTTCTCCTACATTAACACTAACACCCACCACATCTTTAAAAAAGTGTATGATCTCGTTTTCGTCGAATTCCGTTATGATTCGGGAGGATTCACCCAATGCTTCAATCCGGTCAAGTGCCAGCAGCAAGTAAGGTTCAGAAGGTTTTTTCTTTCCAAGAACGAACCACCGATTTCTAAACTCTTTCAAAAGGGCAGGGTGAAAAACAAATGTATTGGATGTCCTGGCTTTAAAGGATTGATAGGTTATCTCGATACATTTTTTAGATATTATGGCTTGATAGATCGGGTCAATAAATTCCAATCCTTTTAAATTCTCATTTTTCTCCAGATCAATAACCGGCCGTTCCTTGGTTTTCGAAACGTGAACCTTATCTTCCAGTTTTTGTACCATCCCGCTCAACTCCTGGAAGTGAGTAAATCCCTTGAATTGCTTGAGAATATCCACCACCTCTGAGAGTTTGCCCAAGTCCTGGTCAGTCAAAGGGATATTGGTGATGGAATATTCGGGATCTTCATAGGTATAATATTTTTTATCCACTACAATGATTGGAGCGTTATACCCCAGCTTTTCACTCCTCATCATTTGCAGGTCCATTTGCACTGTCCGCTTACTTACTCCTTTATCGATGCCTTCGTATTCATAAAGCGCTTCAGAACAAGCCTCGATCAAGTCTTCCAATGTCCACTGACGATACTTGTTCCTAAGGCAGTTATCAAGGGTTTTATATCGTATAAGTGCGTTTCTATTTACAGGCATGAAAAAAGTTTTTTATAAAAAAGTAGAAAATTTCTTTGCTACGCAAAAAGACTGCGTAGTCACTATTCAATTTTGGATCATCATTGAAAACAAGAGCTCAGTGATCATGGCTGCCCCCTCCGCAACGGGCGGAGGGGTTTTAAACGTTCTTTGATTCGGGGATGCGCCAACGTTGGAGAGTTGGGCCAGACTGTAAATCTGGTGCCTGAAGGCTGAGTAGGTTCGAATCCTACCATCCCCACATTAACTCCTTCTAGCATAAAAGGAAGTGCTGCGGTAAAAGTATTGACGTAACCGTGTATTGCCTGGAAGAGGTCGTATAGAATCCGTTTTTATACGAATAGAATTTGCAGAAGCACCGAAAGACCACTCGGAGAAGTTGAGTAGGGAAGCGCATTTATAGTCAGGCTAATCCTAATACCAGGGAGGTCCCAGTTCGAATCTGGGGAAGGAGGCAACATTTTAATTTTTGAAAAATGAAAACAATAGCACTTAACAGGTTGAATCTATTAGCAATCCCCAGGGGAAACGGTTGGTCTGCACAGCAAAAAGTTATGTTCCTTGCTGAGCTTGGCAAGATGGGATATAGACTATCAAATCCTGTGTTGCTAGACCAGGCATCAGAGGTATTCTTAATGGATTACAAGTATCTCATGGAAGTTTTAAGGAAGAAAAAAGGAGGTAATGTTAAATACGTTCCTCTTTTCAAAAATTTCCCTAATGATATCCCTGAGGACAATTCGTATTTCTTGAAAAGAATATTCGGGTACCTGGGTAACGTGTTGAGCCTGTTTGAAGACGGTGTAGAGCTACAGAATGGAGTGAAGGTTCCCAAGTGGTTATTCAATATATACGAGTTCGGGGCAGATCCTATTACTCAAATGCAATCAAGAGAGCTATTCGACCTAGCCGTTCGGGAAAACTCGAGCAAGCCAGAAGATACAAATATTGAGTGGGTAGAGCTGACCATTGTATTTGAGGAAGAGTTGCAAGAGGAGTTAAGGACCTATTTAAAAGATCTTGTCTACTCCCGATCTGCTATAAAAGAAGAATTGCATACGGACTTGTCCCAATTGATAAACTTTTTTGGAGTCGAAGAGTTGGATGGTGACCTGATCGTTTTTAAAGAAACGAAAGCCCTAGTGCTTGCATACCTTTGGGAACAAGGTGATTATGCGGCTATTGAGAAGTTAACCGGAAACGCCATTGATGTATTAAGGATGTTTGCAAGCCTTACAGGTACTGATGTTAGCTTGAGTGAGAATATAAAGTTCCCAAAACTCTCGAGGAAAGAACGCAAAGTGATTTTGGGGATATTGGAGCACTCTGCCAACCTGTCTGAAGATTTGAAGAATTACAAAGGCCTGTGGTTAGAAATAGGGAGATACATTCATCCCTCGGAGTACGCAAAGCAATTTCCTGCAACTGCCGAGGTATTTGATGCATTGAGAAATGGGAAGATTGAGACATATGGCTCAAAAACAGAAAGGTTTTTGCTTTTAAATCAGGTGAATTCCTTGTTGAAGCATTTGAATAATAAGCCTGGGGTGTTTGCCCGGAAACTGCATGAAGTATTGAGAAGATTCCCCGGTGAGACAGAAAAGGTCCTGAGATCCTTTGAATCAATTATTGCAAAACTGGAGGTGAAAAATCTTTTAATGTTGAGGTCTTATTTTAATACGATTAATGAAGAAGAATACAGAACGATTGTCAATAAAAAAGGCAAGATCAAAGTCATTCCAAACAATGCTTTTGCTGAGTTAACAGAAGGTCAAATTGAGCAAATACTGGAGATCATTGATCGGGGTTTATGCACAAAATTGGCTAAAAAGGATTCATGGGTTGGCCAAAAAATATGGATAGATCCAGGACTAAATAACTATACTGTTCCATTGCAGCAAAGAAAGGCCTCTGACGGAATCATTACAGTAGGTAGAGGAAGTCGGATTAAGGTTGATTTTGACAAGGTGCTTAGACTCTTCGTCTATTGGAAGGAAGCTGATCAGAGAACTGACCTGGATTTATCGGTAATACAGTATGATGAGTACTGGAATTGCCTTGGTCATGTGAGCTATACGAACCTCAGAAGTAATGGTATTGTACATTCCGGGGATATTCAGTCAGCACCACATGGTGCAGCTGAATTTATCGACATTACGTTGAAAGCATTGCCCTCCGAAGTAAAGTACCTGGCACCGCAGGTACATAAATATTGTGGTAATAACTTTATAGAGATGGATTGTCATGCTGGCTGGATGTTGAGAAAAGATGTGAATGCTAATATGAAAACATTCGATATCAAAACGGTAGAAAACAAATTTGATTTGAATGGAGTAGGTGGATACGCCATACCAGTGATAGTGGATATTGAAAATGCGGAGATGGTCATTACTGACCTGTATGTATCCGGACGTAATTTTTACAATAATGTTGAAGGGTCAAAAGATGACGTTTCACTATTGTGCAGCCAAGTGACCAATTTTGTGAATACCAGGCCGAACATGTTGGAGCTGGCTACGTTCAATGCCACCGGCAGAGATGCCGAAATCATAGATGACCAGGAAGGAGCTGACATTACGTTTGGTGTCCAAGGGTGTACTTATAATGCCACTGACGTAGAAAAGGTACTTGCTGAATTGATATAATGGACTAATTATTACTTCCTTCACTTTGAACTGTAAATTCACGAATAGTAATAATGATTACCATATATTGCGGACTAGAGTTTTCTTCCTTCTGAAGCCTTACACATAGAAGATTCAATTACCGCAAATTAAAGGACTAAAGGTCGTTTCCTTCTTCTTAACCTACGAGGCGAGGGTTCGAATCCCTCTTCTGCTTATGCAGAATAGCTCAGTGGTAGAGCAGTAGATCATAACGACCTTGATTACCTTGTCATTTTAAAAGGACTAGGAATCATTTCCTTCTGAGCAGGTTCAAGTCCTGCCTTTGACATGGCGATTATAATGATTTCAATTTCCTTTCCAGGTGGACTAGTATATTCTTCCTTCTTTGGATTTGGCCTTGACAGAATATACAATTCCCACTTTTTTATTAACTCAAAGTAAATTAAAATGAACTACATAATATTTGACTTAGAATCTACCTGTTGGGAGAATAACAGGACCATTACCAGGGAAATAATCGAAATAGGTGCGGTCAGAGTAAATGAACAAAAAGTTGTTGTGGGGGAATTCAACGCTTTCATCAGGCCCGTAATTCATCCAGAGCTTTCGGACTTTTGCAAGAGGCTTACTACAATTACACAGGATGAAGTGGATCAAGCACAAACCTTTCCAGATATAATTGTGGATTTCAAGAAATGGATAAACGTTGACAGCAAATATCTGCTGTGTTCCTGGGGGTATTACGATAAAAGCCAATTGATCAACGACTCTCGAATTCACGAACTTGATACAGATTGGACAAAAAATCATCTTAGCCTTAAACATAGATATGCCGAGATAAAGGCGCTGTCAAGACCTGTTGGAATGAAAGGCGCTTTGAAACTCGAAAAAATCCATTTGGATGGTGTACATCACAGGGGGATTGACGATGCGAAAAATATTTCAAAAATATTCATTCAATATTTCGACAAATGGTAAAATAATTTCAACTACGCAAAAATACTGCGTACATGTATTACTTCTTTGAAACATGGAAAACGACAAGACAAACATAACAGGGCAGCATATACTGGAGATTGGGTACCCGGAAGGGAAAGTAATAGGCGTGGCCTTAGAAGTGGCCAGATCTGGTCTTATTGGAAATAGCCCGGAAGGAATAATTAAAGCACTGACTGATGTTCTTGCCCATCCGGAACAATTTCTCAATGACCCGACGCTGGCACCTATAGCCGCTGAGCTGTTGAAGCCTAAAGATGATGTCTTACCATTAAGAGATACTCCAAACTTATACAAAGTATATGGTGCAGAAGGTATTGAACAAGGAGCATTAAGGCAAATTGGAACCGCGATGCGCCTACCCATTGCAAAGGCCGGAGCATTGATGCCGGATGCGCACCAGGGGTATGGACTCCCCATTGGAGGGGTTCTGGCTACTGAGAATGCCGTCATCCCCTATGGCGTGGGCGTAGATATCGGATGCCGGATGTGTATGACTATCTATGATATCCCGGAATTCATCCTGACGGATAGGAAAGAGGATCTCAAAGAGATGCTGATGAGGAATACCAAGTTTGGCAAGGCTACCTTCAAAAAACCTAAGGAGCATGAGGTACTGGAACATGATCTTTTTAGCGAGATCAAAGTAGTAGGAGAATTGAAAGACCGGGCCGCCGCTCAAATTGGAAGCTCAGGAGGTGGTAATCACTTTGTGGAATTTGGCGTGACCGAAATTGAAGATGAACATAACGAGTTCAATTTACCCGTAGGTCGCTACCTGGCGCTGCTTTCCCATTCGGGGTCAAGGGGTTTTGGCGCTAACATAGCAAGGCATTATACCAAATTGGCCATGGAGCTCTGTAAGCTTCCCCAGGAGGCTCGGCACCTGGCATGGCTAGATTTGGATTCAGAAGCCGGACAAGAATATTGGCTGGCGATGAACCTGGCAGGCGAATATGCTTCCGCCTGCCATCATCAGATCCATGAGCGAATGGCCGTGGGTTTAAGAGCTACTCCTGTCACGATGATTGAAAACCATCACAACTTCGCATGGAAGGAAAGAGACAGGGATGGAAATGAGATCATCGTACATAGAAAAGGTGCTACACCTGCCGGCAAAGGAGTGTTAGGTATTATTCCAGGGTCTATGACCGCTCCCGGATACATTGTAAGAGGTAAAGGAGACGAAGCTTCGATCAACTCTGCTTCTCACGGTGCCGGCCGAGTAATGTCCAGGACCCAGGCGAAAAATACGTTGAATAAAACCAGTGTTCTAGAGCATATTCATTCCGCAGGTGTGGAAGTGATCGGTTCCGGGTTGGATGAAGCGCCAATGGCTTATAAGGATATTCACCAGGTAATGGAATTCCAAAAGGACCTGGTGGAGATCGTTGGATCTTTCCAACCCAGGATCGTCAGGATGTGTGGAGATGAGAAGTTTCAAGAGGTAGATTGATACAAGATGAAACCTGGTGATTTTGATATCAATCGTCTGGTTAAGATGGTTTATGCACAATATCCGTCTCAAAAAAGATCAGATGTAGTAAGAGCTCTAAAGTCCTCCCCTGATGGTGATTGGGTATCAGATAACTATATCTGTTTTCTTGATCCTCTTAGAAATGGAGACGAATGGAATTTTAAAGAAAGAGTGGTCATAAAAGTGTATGCGAAAGGCAGGATTTACATCGACTTAATGAAAGAGTGGGTGGCATTGAATTCGATGTTCTTTAATCTATAATGTATTTTCAAAAAACCACGATATGGAAGATCTAATAAAAGATAAGCTTAACACTATAGAGGAGTCACATGGATTCAAAATACTCTATGCCTGTGAAACCGGCTCCAGGGCTTGGGGTTTTCCTTCTCCGGATAGCGATTATGACGTAAGGTTCATTTATGTCCAGGATTTTGACTGGTACTTATCACTGAGGTCTCCTAAAGATTCTTTCGAAGAACCCATTAATGACGAATTGGACATTACAGGTTGGGAATTCCGTAAGGCACTGGGACTACTTTGGAAATCTAATGTACCCTTGCTCGAACGTATCCAATCACCAATCATCTACAAGGTTGATCAAAGATTCCTGGATGAAATGAATGCATTGAGCTTAGATTATTTCTCTCCCATTGCTGTAATGCATCATTACCTGAGCATGTCCATGAAGTATTATGATGGGTGCAAAGAAGGCGTTGAGGTTAAACTGAAAAAATACTTCTATGCCATCAGGACAGCCATAGCCGGTGCGTGGGTAAGAGAAAAGCTGTCCATTCCTCCCATTGAAATGCATAAGATGCTGGGGATAGTGGATGAGCCGGTCAGAAACAAGATCCATCAATTGATAGCGCTGAAAGCTGAAAAGAATGAGGATTACAAACATCCTCGTGAACCTTTGATAGATGATTTCTTACATGAAACCATTTCAAAAAATGAGGAGGTCGCTAAAGACTTACCGGCCGCTAAAGGTGATATGGAAAAGTTGGATGATTTCTATCGAAAAATAGTAAAAGGTGTGAAGGCATGACCATAGCAGAGCTAAAGCAAAAGGACATTATCGTATATGAGTGCTTGAGCGGGAGCCATGCCTATGGTCTTGCTACTCCAGCATCAGATGTTGACATCAAGGGTGTATTTGTTCTGCCCAGGAATGATTACTATGGGCTGAACTATATCGACCAGGTGAGTGACGAGACCAATGATATTATCTACTATGAGCTAAAGCGATTCGTGGAGCTGTTATCCAGGAGTAATCCCAATATCCTGGAGTTACTTTATTCTCCGGAGGATTGTATTCGGGTGATGCACCCACTATTCGAGCAGTTGAGATCCCAGAACTTTTTATCCAAACAATGTAAGGACAGCTTTGGTGGGTATGCGATGACCCAGGTTCGTAAGGCAAAAGGACTGAACAAGAAAATCCTGAATCCCGTAGAGAAAGAACGAAAGGGCATGCTGGACTTTTGTTATGTTGCTTATGAACAGGGTTCCATTCCCGTTAAGGAGTATCTTTCGTTAAAAGGATTGAGACAGGAAGATTGTGGCTTAGCCCGCATACCGCACATGCACGAAGTTTTTGGACTGTATCATGGTGACGATGATTTCAAAGGAATAACCAGGAAAGAGAATGCTAATGACGTAACGTTAAGCTCCATTCCAAAGGGACTTCAGCCAACAGCTATTATGTCCTTCAATAAGTCCGGGTATTCCAGTTACTGCAAAGAGTACAAGGAATATTGGGAATGGGTGGAAAAGCGAAATGATAATCGTTATCACAATACCATCCAACATGGTAAAAACTATGATGCCAAGAACATGATGCACACCTTCAGGTTACTGAATATGTGTGAGGAAATAGGTCGATATGGAGAACTAAAGGTCAAAAGGGAGGATAGGGAGTACCTTCTCAAGATTAAAAAAGGGGAATTTCAGTATGACGATCTTCTTCAAATTGCCAACGAAAAGATCACTGAAATTGATACTGTTTACCAGGATTCTGACCTGCCTGATAAGCCAGATCTGGATGAGCTGAATAAGATTTTGGTAAAAATTAGAAAAGATTTCTTAAAGACATATTGAGAGTAGTTCAACACATAAATGTTCAACTTTCTAAAGCATGGAAGAAAGGTTATTTCTGCATTTTTTGATATTTCTGAACTCTTTTTTATCGATTTAAGAGACTTGTTATGACGATTTGATCTTGCGTGTATTTGCTATTTCTAAGAAAATTCACCCTCATTTTTGTAGCCTCATCAAAAATCAAATCGTTTAAAGCGAGACAAATTGAGTAACGTGAATCATAGAAAGCAAAAATGGTACTATCTGCGCTAAAGCACATAGTCCAAGTTATACGTTCTACTTATATGAATAAGGCCATAGTATATCATAGCATTAGGAAAAAGGTTGTAAAAGATAAAGTCAGGTTAAGTGACGGAGAAGCGTTTATCAGAGCCCTTGACTTGATTGACTTTTATGCCGCTTTAAATAGCTTAAACAAGGAACAAAGGATCTCACCGACCAGAATCGATTGGATTGAATTAAAGTACAATTCCCAATGATTAGTAACGAGATAAGAAATGTCCTGTAGAGAGCCTGTTTTGATTTGAACAAGTATGAAGTAGAATACATTTTAATCGGTGGCAAAGCTTTTGCATTTTACGGCTATCAAAGACCATCAGGTGGGTTATCGGGGAATCTAGACATGAAATATGACGTAGATTTTTGATATAATCCAACCACAACGAGTTACTATAAGATTCATACCTTTCTAAGGTAACGACAATGCCAAGGGTTAAAAGGTGTGATAAAGGATTATTGATTTATTGTTTGCTTTGCACAGCTTTAATATAGGCCGTTTTATTATGCTTACAAGTATTTGAAAATGTAACTGTTTGTAACTTAGTTATGGGAGTAATATGGATGTGCTTAATTGCCAAGGCTTTCAGATAGATCAATTCAAAATTCCTGCTTTTCGGCTTAATGAAGGAGATATAGTTACTCTAAATCTATGGAACGATGGTCATTTCTTTGACTTAGAACGTAAACTCATATCAATTTACAGTGGAGAGAAGTCGGTCAAACAAGTAATTATCAGCAAGCAACTGACATTTGCTGAACACATTAGATTGAATCGGTGGACTGAATTCTTTTATCCGCTAACAGTTGAGCGGTATCTTCGAAAATATGCTGAACCAATTGAGATATACCTTTCGATATTTCCGAACGACAGACTAAAACCGAAAACAAGAATTTCACATCTGGCCGGAAATCCTCGAAAATTCCTTTCTATTTATGAATCACTTTCGAAATGCAAAGGTTTAATTTTTGACCTTGTGGGAGTTGATCCTCAAGGAGCTTTGGACATATATCAAATAGTAGAAGATTTCGTAACATCCAAAAACGGTTATGCAATACTTCTGAACAACTTTGACGATATGAAAGATAGATGTGTAAAACACTATAACATTGAGGTGCTTAACGGAATAAACTACCTCGCCCGATCGATCTAGTTTCCATGTATCATTTTATCTGTAATGCAAGCTGTTTTAGATAACTTAATTACCGCCTATTAAACAGTGAACATTGTATAACATAAGTGTTTCATGAGTTTGCAATTAGTGACCGTGTAGAATGATTAACCGTCATAATGTGCAGCATTTGTACTTAGGACGGCCATCACCGCTACGAAATCTTGACTATTTAAATCAACAGGGTCAGTCATTGTTCCATCTTCAAGAAATAAAATAACACGCCCATAGGATTCGCTACCAGGTAAATAACCAGCGTTGCATCACGATTCTTAGTTAAAAATTACTGATCACACTTTTTCAGATAAATGTCCAAAAGTGGGTATTTTTGAATTACTATTGCCAGATTTTCCCCAGACTAAACAGCATAAGAAAAGTAGCAGCTAATGCAAATGAGAGTATTTGAAATATGAATGGCGAGCTAATTTTAGTATCTCTAATGGATGGATTGAATTCAAAAACTCTCGGTTTCACTTTTGGTTGAAGGACAGTTGTGACACCCAAAAGCGTCCAAATACCGCAACCTACAGCAACGACGAAAAACAGAAAAGAAAATGAAATGGTCAATTTATCCCAGCATGTGTCAAACTTTAGGCCATCCACTTTTTTCGCAAATGTTACACTAAACCCCAAAAACGTTGTTGAAAGGGTGATTAGGAGTTTTGAGGTATTTGTGACATAGTCAAAACCTTTCTCTACTTCATCCATTTGAAAAGGGAGGCCATTCGTCAAAAGGATATACAGGGCAAGCTTTTGCTTGCCCCTCATCTACACTAGTTTCAGTTAAGACTTTAAGACCTTCTTTTTGAGCATAAATTAGAGTTTCGCGTAAGACTTTCAAAAGACTTGCAACAGCTTCTGGATATCTGTCTTCATCAATTTTGCTAAAGCTCATATCTATGAGTTGATCTATTCTATCAGCAGAATCTCTGCTAACTCCAAAACCAGCCAAGAAAGCTGACTGATAGAAAAGTGCACGTGCTCCAGATTTTGCTTGATTTATTTCCATTGTAATAATAATTAAGGCTTATTTCAAAAGTTTTACAATGCAAATTACTGGCGATTGAGTCACTATGCAATACCTAAAAGTGGGTATTTTGATGACTTAAAATGAGTCAAATTAGTATGGAATAAATTAAGTTATGAAGGATTCCTTATCATTTCCCAACTTTTACTAGAAAGTAATTATGCCACTCTTTGATAGGTTCAATTTTTCAATCCTATCATAAATTTAGCAATTATTCGTGCAGGTATAAGATTCATATCAGGCGATCACTGGTTCCTCCTGGTCTGGTAATGCAGGAGATATGCTCGTTTCGTTGGTTCGTCTAAGAAGGACCTGCTGATCAATTCTTCAACCAGTGCCTGTCTTTCCAAAAATGGAGATATTAGGAAATCTCTCCTTCTCTCATTGATCCCTACCCTTCTTGCGAACTCCTGAAAATCCTCCCGCCCAACCTTACCGTTGATTTGCAGATGAGCGGATTCAAATTCATCCTCAAACAAGCCTTCATTCAGCGCGAAATCTGTATCATCCACATGAATACGGGTGTTAATCAGGTCATATGCAGGGCTTAAGATATAATCACCATTAGCGGTTTGTAGCAATGAAAAATTCTTGAGATGTGCGTCTCCATTGGAAAAGAGATAATTGAATAGCACCATAGAAAAAAACTTTTCCATTTCGATTACAGCAGCAGGAACGAATTTTCGGATCAACTTGGCCATTTCTTCATAGCTGTACCCATATTTAAAATTGGGGCCGGTATTTTCACTGGTTTTTCCGGCCAGTGTGGCAAAATCTTCTTTTCCCCATTTGGTTCCATCCGGTTTTATATCGAACCGTTTAGTAATGTATGCCGGTGAGCCATCTTTGAAAAATATCAAGGCATTTTCCGCTGTGTTGATACCATATACCTGCCGGGCAATTTGCATAGTGAGGTGTTCATTGGCCGGAACCTGGTCTGCCTTTTTCAGGTCTCTCGGAATTGGTTTAAGGATATAGGTACCCTGTTCACCTTCCTCTGTCAACCTTAATTTGTTCTTATCCAATAACAGGGAAACTTTTTCCTGGACTCCTGAGATAGAGATACGCGTACGATTATTGATAAATTTCTCGGCGTCCTCTTCGCTTATTTCCGGCGGGTTATAGGGCAGAATGTGATTTACCCTTTTCCCGTTATACAATCTTCTAAGACAGGCCTGACTGTAGGTATTAAAACCCTCTGCCAGTGTTCCAGGGCAATATCGTATTTGAGTCATACTCATTGGTGTTCATTGTTAGATGGAACCACACTTACCGCACCAATACTGTCTTGTGATGCCGTAGCCAGTAATAGTCCAAAATGATCCTGTTCGTCAATCTTCAACAGTCGGCTCTGAAGCTTTCTGTTTACCCCTTCGGATAGCATGTTAAAAAAGAAGGGGAATAAGTGATCGGCCTTGTAAACTTTCTGACTTTTGGGAAAGGTGAGGCTGATAGGTGGCTTGAACTCATCTGCCAACCATACCTCATCATATTCGAATTCATAGTGAGACCTGTTATACTGGGTTAGTATGCCCGCTAACTGACCGTTCCATAACACCTGCCCGGACCGCATGACTTATAATTTGGGTTGTTTCACTTCCAACCTCAGTTCCATGCCCAATACATCAGCCAGCTTGTTGAGGGTTTCCAGGGTAGGGTTACTTTTCATGCTTTCCAACGATTTGAGGGTACGTAGACCTACATCAGATAGTTCTGCTAACTGTTCCTGTGTAACGCCAAGTATTTCTCTACGCTTTTTTAAAGTCCGAACTAATTCTTCAAGGTGCACTGTAAGGCTCTTTTAGAGTCAAAAATACAAAACTTAGCTGAAATAATCTACTGAAGTGCCGTTTAAGGCATATTTTGAGGTCAATTAGCTGAGAGCGCAACTCTTTTACCCTGGTAGTGCTTTATAAAGCACTATTAAGGTGCAGTTATTTCCGTTAGATCATTTATGATTCATCATTCGTTAAGGCGCGGTATAAGATACAGCCAAAAAACATAAAGAGAGACATTACAGAAATGGACTTATTCATAGTAAAGCTCTTGGAGATTGTTGAAATTTAGGCACCTTAACATTACGGGAATCAAAGCCCATGAAGTTCTAAACTCTTAAAGAAACAAAATATTTAATCGGTCGACGCAAAACAAAGTGCATGCAAACAAAAATGAGTTACAAAATATGTTTTGTAACTCATTGATAATCAAAGTTTAGTTTGCTAGATTGGAACCAGTGACCCCCTGCTTGTAAGGCACCGGCCACATCAGTCGTCCTGTTTATACATTAGAAAAAGACAGTGGATCACCTTTCAAATGAGTGACCGATTACAGTCAACCGTTGGCAGCATCAGCTGTATTCCTTACCCCTCCAAAATTTCCAATTGTTGTATGATCTGTTTCTCGGATACCGGATAAGCTTGTCCTCTCCTGATCATATTATAAACATCATCGAACACATGCATATAGGAAGACTTTACAGAGGTTATTTTTTCCTGCGTCTTTTCTCCATCTGTTGAAATTGTAGTAAGTGTACCACATTGGTCTGACGCTTCCATTCCGTATGAGGGATTTTCGGGGCGCATGCCTTCCAGTAATTGTTTTTCTTGAACATCTGTACGATGCTTAATGTATGAGCCTTTAGTTCCGTGAAGCACAAAAGCCGGTGGTGGGTCGGCTACCAGCAGACTTGCCGTGATAAATACCTGCATTCCTTTGGGGTAAGATAAATGAATATGGGCGTAATCATCCACTTTTGTCTTTGGGCGGAAAAAGCCCCAACTTTTTTTCCATTGTAATGGAGTGCCAAAAAGAGAAATTGCCGCATCTATTAAATGCGGGCCTAAGTTGTACAGTAGACCACTGCCCGGAACAGGTGTCTCTTTCGCAATTTCCGGACGTAGAGCATATCGATACCTGTCATAACGAAGGTGGACTTCTATCAATTCCCCTAGTTTACCGGAATCCAATACGCTTTTCACAGATAAAAAATCACTTTCATATCGCCTGTTCTGATAGGGCAGAACACAGCAGTTATACTTTTGGGCCTCTTGAAAAAGTTGCCTGGCTTGTGAAGAAGTAACCGTAAAAGGCTTTTCAATCAATACATGTTTTTTTGCTTTGATTGCGTTTAGGGCAAACTCAAAATGAGTAGCGTTAGGGGTGTTAACAACTACAAGTTCAATATGAGGTTCTGCCAAAAGTTCATCGATTGAACGGTAACTTTTTATTTCAGGATAAACAAGATGTGCTTTCTTTTCCGTCCTTTCTACTACAGCACTTAATTCGAAGCCCTGATGTTCATTTAAAAAGGGGGAATGGAATAATTTCCCTGACATACCAAAGGACAGTATTCCCGTTTTTATCGTATTCTCCATCATGAGAAATAAAGGTACCCTTTTCAACTCTATCTTTTACTTCCTTTCAGGTAGGGCTTTGATCAGGAAGTATGAAGACCAACAAACATATTATTACTCGTTTTAGCAGGAGCTGATATTATTTTATTCACTGTCGATCTTTCTTCCGTAGAGCGCCTGGATATGTCGTGCATTGTTACCCTCTAAACGATTCATCGTACTGATCTCTTCGGGAGAAGCTTTAAAGACATGTTTGAGCACATACCAATTCACTGTTTCAGTATGCGGAGGTGTAGTAAGTGATCCGGAGTAATGATAGTAGGAGTGAATTTCTTTATCCATATTTCCTGTGAAAAGGTCATTGAGCCGGACGACCCGGGGCTCTACCTCGCGGATGCTATGCTCTTTCCGGGGAATGAGGTCAATAAACTCTTCAATAAATCGGTTTTCTTCTCCCATTTTGAAAAAAACAGCTATTACCAGGTATTTATCATCCCCGTTCGGGTCGGTCATTTTATTAACAATGTGAGCTTCCATAGGGTAAGTTACACCATCCAGTAAGTGTTCCGATGGCGTGTGAAAGTGCATTTGCTCAAAGTTATAGGTAAGGCCATCCACTTCAATGGTACTTCCCGTAGCGAAGTCAAGCTGAACGGTATGCCCCAGGTTTTCAATGGCTTTGATCTCATCATTAAAGTGTAGTACAATTTCATGATGGCCATTCGTGCAGGACTTGGTCAGGATGTTCACGGGCGATTGACTCAATCCATGGTCAGGGTCCGGCACAATATACGCCGTGCTGTTTCCATCTCCCTGGTCGTGCATATTTAATGAGGCTCCTTGCTCTATATTAAAAGGATGTTGACAAGAGGGCAAGATAATGATGAAATATATGATCGCGCTAACCCTCAAAACTGTCAAGGTTTTTTTAGCGTAAGTATTCTCTTCGTGAAGCATAAAAAATCAATTTGCCGGACCAAAACTCATATACATACCGTAATTGCAAAAAGAAAGGAATCAACTTTTAAGTTGATTGTTATCAGTTTTAAAGTGAGAGGAGATATGGTAACACCTTTTTCAGTGCTTTATCATTATCCCAAAATCAGAAAAGTGAAAAAAATAGGGAATAGTTGAAAACAATATATTAAATTTAATCGTTTGATTAAATGATTTGATTAAAATGATATGAATGCACACAGTCAGGTAGACGAACAACAATCTACAGAAGAAAAAATCAAGCAGGCTGCTGCACGGGTTTTTGTCAGAAAAGGTTTTGCCGCTACAAAGACCCGTGATATTGCAGAAGAAGCTGGTATCAATATAGCTTCACTTCATTATTACTATCGAAGTAAGGACAAGCTTTTTGAACTGGTAATAGGGGAAGCTCTGAGACGATTTTCTAAGAGAATGGATGAGATCTTTAATAGTGAGTCGCCGCTGCAGGATAAAATAAAAAGCTTTGCACATAGCTATATAGATTTCTTTAAGGAGAACCCGCTTGTACCGTTATTCATCATGTCTGAATCCCAGAGTAATCCCGAGCGGGTTGAGAAGATGCTCGCTGATCAAAAGACTGTGAATAAGCTGGAGGAACAGTTGAGGCAATTGGGTGATGCGGGTATCATTCGAAAAATGCACCACTCACATTTCATGATGAACCTGGTAGGGCTTACTGTTTTCCCTTTTATATCAAGGCCGCTGATGCTTACAAAGCTTAATATGACAGACCAGGAATATGATGAAGTGTTAGAAGAAAGAAAGAAAATGATCCCTGAGATGATCATTAAGCACCTTTTTCTTAGAACTCCGGATTAATATTTTTTTACCCTGAATTTAATCAAATGATTATATCAAATTATATAAACAAATTAACAAATCAGAAGATGAGAATTATGAGATTGATAATTGGCTTCTTGTTCGTTGCGCTTCCGGTTCTTTTTTGGCAGTGCACTACCTCCTCGGGTAAGGAGCAAGACACGGCGACGACAGGAGAAGAGCGGCTTCGCAGTTTTAACACACTTCGCGTGACTCCTTCAGAGATCAGCCACCATTTGAATATGACCGGACGCGTGATCGCTATAAAGAAAATAGACGTGGTGGCCCAGGTGCAGGGTATCTCCAAAGCTACGGCCCAGATATTTGAAGAAGGAATTACATTTCGCAAAGGCCAGTTGATGGTGTTTATCGATGATGCTGACTACCGGTATGATCTTGCTGCCAAAAAGAGTCAGTTCCTGAGTGCGCTGGTACGCGTTATGTCAGATCTTAAGTTGGATTATCCTACTCACTTTGAGCAGTGGAACCAATATTTGTCAACCATACACATAGAAAAACCAATACCTGAACTGCCCGCTGTAGAGAATGCTCAACTCCGGTATTTCATGTCTTCTAACAATATTTTTAACCTGTACTATGGCCTTAAAAGCATGGAGGAAACACTGCAGGATTTTAAAATATATGCTCCTTTTAACGGTGCATTGACCCAGGCACTATTGGACCCAGGAGATCTGGTGATACCAGGCGCCAGACTCGGTGAATTTATTGCGACAGATGCCTATGAGGTGAAGGCTGCCATATCATCCTCCAATCTAAAATACCTGCATAAAGGACAAGACATTGCATTATATTCCAGGGCATTGGGTCAGGAATATAAGGCATCTATAGATCGCTTTGGTACTACCATAGACCCTGCCACCCAATCTGTGACAGTTTACCTGAAAGTAAAAGGCTCTGACTTACGCGAAGGCACCTACCTGGAAGGGAAAATTGAAGCCAGCACTTACCCTGAAGCAGTAGAGATACCTCTGGCGCTTCTTACAAGAGAAAACCAGGTTTACATTATTAAAGATTCTATTGTACGCCTTAAGAATGTGGAACCCGTGGAATTCAGGCAGCAAACAGTGATCGTACAAGGTTTTTCTGAAGGAGATCAATTGATTACTGATCCGGTATTGACACCTATTCTTGGATTAAAGGCTACTTCAAAATAATACTATTATGAAAGGAGCCATCAAATACTGTATACAACACCCCACACTGGTGAACCTGGGTGTATTGTTGATTGTTACCGTAGGCTTGCTCAAGCTTATAGAAACCCAGAATACCAGCTTTCCGAAACAAAAAGTCAGGTTTATTGATATCACTATCCCGTTTCCCGGTGCTACTCCGAGTGAAGTAGAAGAGGGAGTGACCTTAAAAGTGGAGGATAACCTGGAAGGGATTGAAGGTATAGACAGGGTCACTTCTTCGTCGAAAGAAAACCTGGCGACCATAGAGGTGGAGCTTGAAGAGGAGGCAGATGCCAATCAACTGTTGATAGAAGTTAAAAATGCAGTAGACAAGATCAATAGTTTTCCTGATGGAATAGAACAGGCCAGTATCAGTAAAAGGGACCCACTGGATATGACGCTGAGTATGGCGCTATCCGGGGACGTACCTCTGCAAACCAGGAAAGATTATGCAGAGTCCATTAAAGATGAATTACTCCTTCATGAAGGGCTTTCACAAGTGTTTGTAAAAGGAGTGCCGGATGAAGAGATCGAAATTCGGGTACGTGAAAATGATCTTCGTGCTTATCAACTCACCATTGATCATGTCAGAAGCGCTATTGCTAATTCAAACCTGGAAACGTTTGGCGGGAGTATTGAAACCGGGCTGGAAAATATCAACATCAAAGCCGGAAATAAAGGCTACTTTGGGAAGGACCTCAATAACATTGTAGTCAGGGCTGATCCCGATGGCAAGGTGGTATATCTCAGGGATGTGGCAGATATCAAGGACCGGCTGGAAGATTCTCCTAACCAGCGTTACCTTCAAAATGAGCGGGTAGTAGTGATTGATACCTATTCCCTGGCCTCGGAAGATATTCTTGAAAATGCCGAATTCGTTCGTGGCTATCTTGAAAAATTCAACGCTACACATGATGGGCTCGAATTACAAATACTGGAAGATGGCACCGTTAACCTGCAAAGCCGCCTGAAGGCAATGATCGACAATGGAATTGTAGGGGTAGTATTGGTATTAGTGGTGTTGGCGTTGTTTTTGGACAGGTACCTGGCCTGGTGGGTAGCTTTCAAAATCCCCGTGGCCATCATTGGTATGTTTGTCATGATCGATATTTACGATGCTACGATCAATGTGGTCTCTCTGTTCGGCTTTATCCTGGTGCTCGGTATATTGGTGGATGATGGCGTTGTCATTGGAGAAAATATTTATCAACATGCAAAGGAGAAAGGGAAAAATCCTTTGAAAGCGGCGTTGGACGGTACCCTGGAAATGGTTACCCCGGTTATGATCTCATTGACCACTACAGCAGTCGCTTTCTCGCTGTTTTTATTCCTGCCTACACAGGCCGGTGAATTCTTTGGCGAAATCGCTTTTGTCGTCATTGCCGTACTTTTTGTAGCACTTATCGAGAGTTTCTTTGTGCTCCCGGCACATCTGGCACATTCCAGAGGGTTGAAAAAAAATATCAGACTTACCAGGATAGAACGATGGTTTACCAGGTCCATGGACTGGTTACGGACCCATATTTATATGCCATTTTTTGAGACAAATGTTTTAGGAAAAGGGTACCTCAATGGGTTAACCACTCTTATATTCATTGGCCTTTTGGTGGGCTCGATAGGCCTGGTAGGTTCAGGAATTGTGAATTTCACCTTCTTTCCCAACCTGGATGATGATGCGATATTCATCGAAATGGAATTGCCGCCAGGCACCTCATACGAAATTACAAAGAGCAAGTTAGCAAGCATAGAAGAAGCGGTTTGGAAAGTGAATGAGGATTATTCTGCCAGAAGGGCTGATGGTAAACAGGTAGTGAGATTCGTAGAACAGATCACCGGCCCGCTGGACAACCAGGGAGAACTTAAGGTAACTTTTTTGGAAGGGGAACAACGGGGGATCAGCTCTTTTCAGCTAAGCCGGGATATCCGGGAGGCGTCGCCTGCTATTCCGGAAGCTACACGTTTGATCTACGGGCTGGGGGCTACCTCTTCCTTGTTCGGTCTTCCGGTGGCTTTTGCTCTTAAAAGTAAAGACCTGGAAGAGCTCAGAAAAGCTAAAAATGAGTTAAAAGAAAGTATGCAGCAAATGGCAGAAGTAAAAGACGTTTCTGACAATGATATGCAAGGTATCCGGGAGCTGCGAATAAAATTGAAACCACAGGCAGAGCTTTTAGGGCTGAACCTCGCTTATGTAATGGCACAGGTGCGTTCCGGCTTTTTTGGTATGGAAGCGCAAAGCCTGCAAAGAGAGGATGAGGAAGTAGAGGTCTGGATAAGGTATCCGCTGGAAGGCCGTAATTCACCCGAGCAGCTTTTGGACATGCGTATTCGCACCCATGAGGGGAACGAGTATCCTTTACGCGATGTCGCTTACATTGAAGAAGGAGTAGGTAACCTCACCATCAATCACCTGGACGGGCAACGGGAGATCAGGGTTGAAGCCAACGTGGCCAGTATCGACGCTTCTGCGCCAAAGGCCATAGCGGCAGTCGAAGCCAACGCACTGGCTGAGATCATTAAAAAGTACCCTTCTGTCACCTACTCAGTGGAAGGGCAGAATAGAATGTCATTCAAACTGATCGGCGCTATCTCTTTTGTAGGCCCTATTATACTCCTTTTTATACTGGCATTGATCGTGATCAATTGCAACTCTTTTTCACAGGCGTTTTTAGTGTTTGTATTATTCCCTTTCGCCCTGATCGGCGTTATCGCAGGGCACTGGATACATGGTATAGCATTGAGTATCTTCTCGTTGATTGGTACCATTGCTTTAATAGGTGTATTTGTAAATAATGCGCTTGTATTTATTTCTACACTCAACGACCTGCTCAAAGAAGGGGCCGATTTTGGAGAAGCGATGAGAGAAACGGCCCGATCCAGGTTCCGGCCTATTCTATTGACATCCATTACCACCATAGCCGGCCTCGGGCCACTGATCTTTTCCAGCAGCCTGAGCGCACAATTTTTAAAAGGCCCCGCCATTGCTATAGCGTATGGTTTGGGCTTTGGAATATTCAATGTGCTGGTATTGCTACCGGTGATCCTGATGGTGACAAATAAACTCAGGCTGCTGTGGTATAATCAGCTTAGGCGACAAGCATTTTCATCTGCGGAAGTTGAACCTGCCGTCAGAAAATTGAAGTATTTGATAGATAAATAAAAAGGATATGAATAAGATAATTGCTTACCTGGTGTTGTCCACTTTATCATACAGCCTCATAGCACAGGAAATGTTGACATTAGAGCAGGCTATTGATAAAGCGCTGGAGAATAACTATGACATCAAGCTGGAAAAATACAATATAGAGATCAGTGAGAATAATGTTTCGCGTGCCGTTTCAGGCCAAATGCCACGGCTCGAACACCAGATGAACTATGAACTCGGTTATTCCGACGCAGAGATACAAACATTGAATATTTCCCCGGAAGCTGGTGAAAACCCTCCGTTGGAACTGAGCGGTAGCTCACGTGAACTGACCATACAGCCACAACTGAGTATTCCCATTTTTAATGGTTTCAGCGGAAGGTATAGATATAAACAATTGGAGAATACCTATCAAACCAGTGAATTACAACTCACCGCAGTGATCGAGCAAACGATATCTTCCACAGTTTCTACTTACCTTGAAGTAGCTCGCCTGCAATCACGCCTGGGCATAGACCTGGATAATATCGCATTGTCTTTTGATCGTTGGCAGCGAGTGAAAATAGATGCCACGTTTGGCGCGGCTAACTCCGTAAGGCAATTGCAGGCCGAGGTTGACCTTAAGACTGACAGTGCTAATTACCGCAATGTCATATTGTCCTATGAAAATAGTCGCAGGAACCTGAATCTGATCATGGGTCAGCCTGCAGACCAAATATTCACGGTGCAGGAAGACATCCTGCTTAGCGATGAACTGGATTATGCTAAGCTGGAAAATGAGATGAAAATGCGTAATACACAATTGAACCTTTCCGAGTTAGGTATCCACAATGCCACCTACGAGGTAAAGATCAGCGAAGCCACATGGTTTCCCAATATCAGTGGTTATACGAATTATACCTATCTGGATTCCGAAGACGATGCCAGTTTTCTGCAAAGCAATCAAGTTTACGGACCTGGTGTGGGGATTAGTCTGAGTTATCCTTTATTCACCGGTGGAGCAAACAAAATTCAACGGCAAAATGCACAGATCCGGCTTAAAAAGGAGAAAACCAGGCTTGGAAGTGTTAACCTTAGCCTGGAAAAAGATCTCCGAAATGCCTATGCGCAATATGCTAATAACCAACAGCAACTTAGAATAGAAAAGGCTAACCTACGCACCTATGAACAGAACTTTGAAAAAGTGAAAGAGGATCATAGTTTAGGCCAGGTAGACGCTACAGACCTTCGTACAGCGCAGCTCAACCTTTCTTCAGCAAGAAACCGAATAAATGATTTGACCTATAATGTAAAGCAGTCCGAGGTGGCATTACTTCAACTAACCGGAAGGCTGTCCCCAAAACGAAGTGATAATTAGCACGAAATAGTATGAAAATGAAGAAGATAATCTTTCTAAGTGTAATCATGTTGACAATTGTTACGTTCAATACTAGGGCACAGGGAACCATAGAAGTTACGGTAAATGACATCGGAAGTAGTAAAGGGAATATAATACTGATGTTATTCAATGATCAGGAAGGCTTTCCCTCTCAGGAGGATAAGGTTTATCAGCTGGGAAAAGTAAAGGCAACCAAGGGCACTATTGTTTACAGGTTTATGGACTTGCCGTATGGTATTTATGCGGTGTCGATTTACCATGATGAAAATGATAATGGTGAGATGGACAAAAATTTTATGGGATTTCCCAGAGAGCGGATAGGAGCTTCAAAGCATAGCCGGTTGGGTAAACCTTCGTTTGACAAAGCCAGCTTTCACCTTACCGCTCATGAGAAGAAAGTAGTATTGATCATGAATTTTTTGAATTAGCTACAAAACTGATAACCATTGGACCAATTATGAAAAATATACTCATAAGCATTTTGTTTTTGTTTGTCGTGGCTTCATTAAAGGCGTTTGTTGCTGTAGAGTGGACGATTAATGAGGAATATTCCATTAAGTTTTCCGGATCAGGCGCTAATGGGACCTTCAGAGGATTGACCGGCACTATTGTTTTTGATCCGGAACTTCCTGATCAATCAAGTTTTGATGTATCTGTTGATGCCAGCACTATTTCTACCGGTAATAAAACAAAAGACAAGCATGCCCGTGGAAGCAGCTGGTTTGATGTGAGGAAATACCCTGAGATAAGCTTTAAATCACAACATTTTAAGAAAGTCGGATCAGGATATGAAGTCAAAGGCACGCTGGATATGCATGGTGTTCGAAAGGAGGTCACCATTCCCTTTGTTTTTAAGGCTAATGAAACCGGAGGTTTATTTGAGGGAAATTTCAAAATAGATCGGGAAGATTTTGAAATTACAGGCCCTTTGTTCGGCTTTATGGTAGGGGATGAATTTGACATAACACTTAAAATTCCGGTAGGTAAATGAAGTCCGTTTGTAACCAACTCCCAATTTAGTATCGCGATGAAAAGTGAAATTGAACTTAAAAAAGAAAACATCTTATACATAGCCCTCGATGAACTACAACAGGTCGGAGTGGAGGGTACCACCATAGATAGTATTGCCAGTAGAGCTGGAATTTCAAAGAAAACGATCTATCACCTATTTAGTAGCAAAGAATATATCCTGGAGAAAGCCCTTCGCCTGGAAGTGGAT
Organism: Fulvivirga sp. M361; assembly: GCF_007097395.1. Taxonomy (GTDB): domain Bacteria; phylum Bacteroidota; class Bacteroidia; order Cytophagales; family Cyclobacteriaceae; genus Fulvivirga. Next base: position 33,433 of record NZ_VKDC01000001.1, on the reverse strand, counting down.
GTTGTCATGGACGACCTGGAAACCATCTCTGGAATACCTATGTCCAAAATGGACCAATTGGATTGTAGCCTGCGATTGATTTCTCGTAGGGTTTTTGAAGGAGGAGGTAAGTTTAATCAGCAGTTATTGGCTCATCAAACACTAAAGTATGAAGTGGGCCAGGCGGTTAATAGGGTGGCGTTTTTCTTGTCCACAACTTATGCTTCGCACAACCGTGATCAATGTGAAATGATCATCAGGTCATTTATAAAATTCTTGTTGAAGTGTGCTTCAAACCATTTTGAAACTATTTCTGAAAAAGATTTTAATGGTGAAGTAATACCCTTCTACTTGTTTGGATGGTTTGAAGGAGATACAGAGATAAGTAGACTTTAGAGCCAGTCAGGTTTAACTATGTTATGCACAAACTGATCAAAAAATTTCCTAAACAGGTAGATGCGGCCCTGCTTATTGCAGGGTTCGCACTAGGGGCTAACTTTTTTGTATACCTCAAAATGACAGGTTTGGAGGAAATTGGAATGCGTGTTGGTACCGATAGCACACCGTTCCACTGGTCTACACCTACTTTGTCCGGTTTGTTGATAGGTTGGCTGCTGAGTATGCTGGAATTTAGGATTTTACCAAAAATGCCTGTGCGTAGATCACCACATATGAAGATAATCGTCAGGGTGATTATCTTTTCCATCATTATCATTTTAAGCCTTATAGTGGTGCATACCGTGACAGACCTTGTCTTCTTACATCAGTCATTGGAAAACTCGTGGATGGAAACACGGCAGTTTTTGGCAAGTGCTCTTTTTCAAACCCTTTTTGTCTACCTTATGCTTCTTGGGCTGGCCATCAATTTTTTAAGGGCCATGGGAAATCGCTTTGGTCATGGAATATTACTGAATTACTTCATAGGCAAGTATCAGGAACCGGTAGAGGAAAACCGTATTTTTATGTTCATTGACTTAAATGGTTCTACAAAAATTGCGGAACAGCTAGGTCATACGAAATACAGTCGCTTTTTAAATCGCTGTTTTAGCGACCTGGCTTCTTTACTTCCAGGGTATGATGCTGAGATATACCAGTATGTAGGGGATGAAGCTGTAGTAACATGGAATATGAATGAGCTAAAAGATAAGACCAGGCCGGTATTTTTGTTTTTTGCATTTGAAAAGTTATTACAGGAAAGTCGTGAAGATTTTGAAAGCAAATTTGGTGTGTTTCCAACATTCAAAGCCTCTGTAAATGCTGGTTTAGTGGTGGTTACCGAACTAGGTGTTCGCAGAAAGGAGCTTGCATATCATGGAGATGTGCTGAATACAGGTTCTCGTATCCTGGAATTGTGTAGTAAGATGAAGAAGAAACTACTCACTACTAATGCGTTATTAGCGCCATTGGAAAAGGACAAAAACCTTTCAGTGAAATTTGTTTCAGACCTGGTGTTACGAGGTAAAAATGATACTACAGCCGTTTTCTGCGTAGAGCAGTCTGCCATGGTGGCTTAATCCAAAGCTTTGACGACTTTAGGAATAAACTTATTTTTATTTCCTTTCAATTTTTAATGCCGTCTGTCGTGGGTGTTACACCACTATTTAATAACATTTACTTTATTTATATGACCAACTAGCTTTTAGCCTATCGTAACCAGATCATCTATGCTTATTGATACCAGGGGAGTCACTTTTGGGTTACATAATTCGTTGATCATTCCAATAGGAGCTAAATCAAAAGCCTCTATACAAAAATTCGTAGGTACAATTGATAAGGTGTTTAAAAATAATGCAGCCTTTCTGGTTTCGTTTTTACCTTTAGAAGGTCCCAATGAGTTAGAGGTTTGGAAGCATAAAAGAAGCTTCTTGTTAAACTACTCTACACAACTCTGGGTTGATATAGACTACAGAAACTATCGAAAACTATATCAGTCTGTTTTTGAAAAACTTATTGAAGATCAGGCGTACGTAGTGGATCATATCATGAACCGAAAGCTTGCTCGTGCTTTAGGTTATAAATTTGTCCGATTACTACATATCAGCAGAGCCAGTAATTCAAGTGGTGGCCGTGGAGGGGAGACATTTGCCAATACTAATCTCCCAACAAGTTTATCTGTAAACCCTGAAATAAACACTGGTGATATTGTTTATGCAGACCCTATGGACTTATTAAAAATGCTCAACGTAAAAGTTGGAGGATTTGGCTTGGAAACAGTGAGAGATAATCATCATTTATTATTTGGACCAAAAAACTATTAGTGAAGCATTTAAAATGATACTAGTAAATAGCTTTTTGAGTTAATATTTATCGCTGTAAAACCCAGGTACATTATTAAATGAAATCAACATTAGTAGTAGCTGTATGGATAGGATCAACCAGTTGACAAGCAGGTTGAATTTGAAAATCCCGCAAGTTTAGTTATTATGGTAAGTATATGCTTAATTCTTAATGCCTTAATACATATGGAACAGTCGATTTCGATACTGATAGATGCTTTGGGGGTATACATGTTCATAGGGTTGCTTTTTGCTTTTTGGTTTGTGACCGTAGGAGTAAAGAAGCTGGATGTAGGTGCTCAAGGCACACCCTGGCACTTTAAACTCATTTTAGTACCGGGAAGCATACTGCTATGGCCGGTGTTGACCTGGAAATTGATGGCTAAAAATCATGAATAGAAGACTTAGAAAGCGACATTTTTGGTGGTGGATGGTGATTACGATCATTGTCATCCCCTTACTACTTTATGCCTACTTCAGTATACCTGGATTTGAAGCCACTGCATTATGAGCGTATCTTACACCTCCATATTGTGGAACAAACAGAAAAAAGCCTACGACATGGGTATTCTGGCTTTTGTACTTGGGTTTACTTTACTGTTTTTTATTGGACATATTGTATTACATCCCAATGCCACATTTGAGACTATTCTGATCAGAAATTTTGGGCTGCTTGCTTTTTTACTATTGCATGTCATCTTGATTACAGGGCCATTAGCTAGGTTAAATAATAAATTCCTGATTATCTTATATAATCGCCGTCACCTGGGTGTAACCATGTTCTTGATGGCTTTGATCCATGGTGCTTTTAGTATTATGAATTTTCATTCGTTGGGAGATATAAATCCTGTGAAATCGGTATTTCTTTCTAACCTTCGTTATGATTCACTAATCCATTTTCCTTTCCAGGTACTGGGTTTTACGGCGTTGGTCGTCCTGGCTTTAATGGCAGTTACCAGCCATGATTTTTGGCTGAAGAACCTGGGGCCTAAACTGTGGAAAGCGTTACACATGATGGTTTACATAGCCTATGCTTTGATACTGCTGCATGTAGTATTAGGCGCTGTACAAAACGAAAGTTCGCCCGTGTTTTTTGGTAGTATATTGATAGGCTTTATAACGGTAGCAAGCTTTCATTTAATTGCTGCCTTTAGAGAAAAAACGGTCGATATGCCGATAGATGGCACAGGTGCAGATTTTGTTAAGGCCTGTATGGTGAGTGAGATAAAGGAAAACAGGGCTAAGATAATAACAGTCAGTGGTGAGCGTGTAGCTATTTTTAAATACGATGGAAAGCTTTCTGCAGTTAATAATTTTTGTCGCCACCAGGGAGGACCTCTGGGTGAAGGTAAGATAGTTGATGGCTGTATCACTTGCCCCTGGCATGGATATCAATACTTACCCGAGAATGGTCAATCACCGCCACCATTCACGGAAAAGGTAGAAACCTACCAGCTTAAACTGGATGGGGATGAAGTCTGGATAGACCCAAGGCCATTCCCTGAAGGAACGGCGGTTGCACCCATTGAGATAGCGTAATGATGGAACAGGAAAATGAATTTTATATAGGCTGGCAAGAGCATGCACCCTCGAGCTTCAAAAGCTCAAGGAAAGGGTTTTTCATCATCACACTTATTGTGGCGATCATTTTTGGTATTACCTACCTGTTTATCGAACGTCCTTTCATTGAGAGTACTTTCGATTTCGGGAACCTTACTGAACTGGAGGGGACTTTGGTGGAATACCCGGTTTTTGGTTTGAAAACCAGCATAGACGATCAAACAGTAACAGTACCATTAGTGGGTTTTGGTAAGTTTGATGCCTTACCGGTTCTAGATAGAATAAGGTCTGAAGCAGGAGATACACCTTTGGAGAAGTTAAAAGTGAAACTCAGAGGCACCATCATACAATACAGGGACAGAATGTGGATGGAATTAACGGAAGGCAATGGGAGTATCATTGAGGTTAATACTATGGACCATTTACCGGAACGAATAATAAACAATAAGGGAACAAAGACTGTCATCGGCGAGATCATTGATCCTAAATGTTTCTTTGGGGTAATGAATCCGGCTTATGGTAAGATCCATAAGAGTTGTGCCATCCGATGTATTTCGGGAGGTATACCCCCTGTATTGGCGGTTGGTGAGCATGGCGAATTTAGTGATTACTATTTCTTAGTGGATCAGCAAGGCCATTCGGTTAATAAAGAAGTCCTGGCTTATGTTGGTATTCCTGTAAGCCTTTCAGGTGATGTGCAGCAAGTTGACGATTGGAACGTAATTAAAATTAGTCCTGGTGAGTTACAAACATCTGTTCTAATAAAACTGGATAATAGTTTTGCTTACTGTTTTTAACCTGGATTAAATAAAGAGGTGACAGAACCTGTTGTCTGAACACCTCTCATCTGTTAAATACTGTTTATAGGTTTTCTAATATCCATTCCGTCATCATATTGAACAGGTGTGGTCGCGCGCCACTTCTGTAGATAGAGTGAGTGCGGTCTGGATAATAGAAGGAGTCGAACTGTTTACCTTCGGCAATTAGCTTGTTTTGTAGCGTAACGGCATTTTGGAAATGTACATTATCATCTCCCGTTCCATGGATCAGCAGGAAATTACCTTTCAATTTTTGAGAATGACTTACCGGAGAATTGTCATCATATCCTGAGGCGTTGTCCTGTGGCTTAGCCATGTAGCGTTCTGTGTAAATGGTGTCATAAAATCGCCAATTTGTTACCGGGGCCACGGCAATGGCTGCTTTGAATAATCCCTCCCCCTTAAACATGGCAAGTGATGACATGTAACCGCCATAGCTCCACCCCCATATACCAATTCTGGATGGATCTATGTAAGGAAGGCTGCATAAGTATTTGGCGCCGTCAATGTGATCTTCCGACTCATACTTACCGAGCTGTTTATAGGTCATTTTCTTAAATTCCTCACCTCTTGCTCCTGTACCTCTGGGGTCAATAACAGCAACGATGTATCCCTTTTGAGCTAACATTTGATGCCAGTAATTATTAGGACTGCCACCATAATTCATTTGTACCTGCTGCGAACCGGGACCGCTGTATTGAAAGACCAAAACAGGGTATTTTTTTGTTTCGCTAAAATCAGCAGGTTTGACCATGTAGCCGTTAAGTTCAACTCCTCCTTTGTTTTTGAAAGTGAAAAACTCTTTAGACGTAATACTATACGACTTTGTGGTAGCTTCAAGCGCAGCATTATCTTCTAACACTTTGACAAGCTTATTTTGTTTAGTCTCGTACAGACTGACTTTCAGAGGCTGTGAAGGATTGCTGTAACTATCAATATAATACTTGAAATCGCCTCCCATAGTAGTACTGTGCCAACCCGTTTCGCCCCGTAATAATTTCTTGTTTTTGCCATTTATATCCACTGCATATAGCTGTCTTTCAAGAGGTGATTTCTCAGTAGAAGTAAAATATACCTTAGCCCTTTTGCTTGTCTGATCTACTCCCACCACCGATGAAACCTCCCAATTACCCGAAGTTATTGGATTGACCAACGTACCATCTGTACCATAGAGATAAAGGTGCTTATAACCGCTTCGTTCACTGGCATGTATAAAGTGTTTTCCATTTTTAAGATATACTAACTCATCAATGAAATCTATGTCAATGTACCGTTGGTTTTTTTCTGTTAGAATGATATCCACCTTGCCTGTGGTGCTGGCTACATGTAGGATGTCCAGCTGGTTTTGAAGACGATTCAGGCGTACCAGAGAAAATTCAGTAGGAGACATTGTGCGCCTGATGCGGGCAATGTAGTACTCCTGATCGCTGCCCAGGTCAACGGATGTTTTTTTTGAAGATGTGAGGTCATAAACCGTAGCGCTGATCTCTGAGTTAGCTTCACCAGCCTTTGGGTATTTAAATCGATAATCCTGTGGATATAGCTGCCCATTATTCCATACCTGCATATTGTATTCTTTCACATTACTTTCGTCGAATGTCAGGTAAAACAGTGTCTTACTGTCACCACTCCATTCGAAGGCGCGGGTGAAGGATAACTCTTCCTCATATACCCAGTCGGTACTACCGTTAATAATATGATTGAACTTACCGTTATCAGTGACCTGTACTTCGGACATGTCCGATAAATTCACATAAAATAGATTGTTTTCTCTGGTAAAAGCTACCTTGGTTCCGTCAGGTGATAGAGTCGCATAACTTTGCTTTCCTTTATCAGATAATTTCTTGAGTGATTTATTTCCCATATCATAGATATAAAACTCTGCCCGGTATGACCTGCGATAGATAGGTTCACGTTCAGTCATTAGCAGCAACTGGCTTTCATCACTGCTGAAACTATACCTTACAAAGTCAATAGCAGGTTGTAACGCACTGCCATCCAACAGAATTTCTACTTGTTGACCACTGGTGACATCATACTTAATAATGTCGTTTTCAACCTGGGTGCTATAATAGCGTCCGTCGTTCATCCAGTTGATGCCACGCACAGATTTCTGTCGAAAAGTGCCCTTTTCATAAATGTCTGCGATGGTAATTTTTTGCTGTGCCTGGGAAGAGAAGGCAATCAGACTGCACAGTAATATAATGATGTATTTCATAAGTATATGAGATTCGGATTAGTGCGCTAAAATAAGGAATGGCAGATAAAAAAAAGGGCCGCTTATAAAATGATAAACAAAGATGTATTTCAGAATTATTTACGGCCTAAAACAATGACAGCAACCACATTAAGGTGATTTGCCTTTATATAGGTTGCTGTATATTGATGGACAGTGCTGGTTTACAACACTAGGAAGCAGCAGAAAGCAGCAGTTCAGTGATCTCTTTTTGAAGGGATTGACCTTTATCCTGTGCATACCATTTATGTAAGTCGTCATTGTAACTTTCACCTTTGGCCAGAAGGTCTTTGACGAGTTTCTGTGCAGGTACCGGTCTTGGTCCCCAGGTGTTGAGTACCTGCTGGTTTTCATCGAGCTGGATCACTTTAGGAATAGCTTTTGCGCCATTGGTAAGAAAAGCATCTATTAACTCCGGGTTTTCATCACGGAAAACTAGCGTTAAACGGATCTTTCCTTTGGATGCTTCAGATATATGATGAAACAACGCAGTAGATTGTGCCGCATCACCGCACCAAAACTCAGTAATTACTAACCAGCTAATTGGTGATGAGATACGATTAATGGCTTCTAATAGTGCAGGGCTCAACTGAGTCTGCTTAATTCCTCTCTTAAGCCGTTGGAAGTTGATAGGAAAATACTGTGGATTTACAATGCCTTCTTCGTCACCGGATTTTACCCGTTCTGTTAGGTCAGAAAGTGTTGCCATGTACTGTTCAAAGCTGATGCCGTTCTCAACATATGTGTTGAGTTCTACGGCTTGAGGACTGGTCATATCGTTATTCATGTTCTTAAGTTTACTACTATTACCAACACCGATGGCAGAAGAATAAATTCTGAAAATTAATAAAATATGTAAAGAGGTCAGAGGTCAGACATTCTGAACATGCGGAATGATAATATGAAGACAAGTAATAGGATGCCTGCAGCCATATAGAACGTGGCTGAGCCTATTATACCATAAAGGTATCCGCCAAATATAAGACCTAGAATACTTGCAAGACTTCCTGAGCTGTTGGCTACACCCTGTACAGACCCTTGTTGGTTTTCGCCACCTAGTTTTGATAAAATAGATAGGAACGAGGGCCACATGAGGCCATTTCCCAGGGCGAATAATACAGCCGCCAGGTATAATACCAACTCATTTCCGTTAGCCATAACGGAAAAATTTAATACCAACATTAAGCTGCCAAAAACGACCAGTCGCGCATCTGAAATTCTTTTAGAGAGGTAGCTCAACAGGGGGCCTTGTACCAATATCATGAGGCCGCTTAGGAAAGAAAAGAAAATCCCTAGCTCCAGCGAGTTCCATGCCAAATGTTTTAACGCGTGCATGGGGAATGAACCATAAAAGAAGCTGAAAGCAAGGAAGGTAAGAAAATAAATGACTAACATGAAAAATACATGTGGGATGGCCAGTATACTTTTAAAGCTGGTGTCCTTGCACTTCTGCATTTTATAGCATTCTTTATGTTCAAAACTGAATACTCTTTTTAAACTGAAACGAGCCTGTGGCTCTACCAGATGTGTGTTGGATTCCGGTAGCCGAAACCATATCAGGTAGACCGCTATCGTCGAAATTAATATAGCTGCAAGTACAGGTATAGTTTCACCGTACTCTGTTGCTCCTAATAACCCGGCCAAAGAAGGACCTATAATGAATCCGAGGCTTGATGACATGGCCATTTTGCCAAAATTGGCCTTACGGTTATCGTCATTTGAGATATCAGATAAATACGCATTGGCTACGGATACATTGCCTCCGGTAAGTCCATCCAATGCCCTTGCCAAAAATAAAAACAACAATGGAATAGTTACTTCGAAAGCACCAATGGAAGAAGATTCCACTTCGAAGAGTTCATCCACAGGCAGGTATAAGGCGGTTAGGAAAACAAACCAGGCCAAAAGTGTACCAATCTGGCTTAACAAGAGTATTTTTCTTCTTCCAAAAGTATCAGACCACCTGCCCAGTATGGGAGCCCCAACAAATTGAAATGCAGGATAAATTGAGCCTAAGACACCATACACAAACTCATTGCCCCCGAATCGATTTACTAAAAATACCAAAAAAGGCATGATAATACTGTAACCCAGCATTCCAATAAAGTTTACTGAAAGCACAGGCAGTAATGAAATAGGTTTGACAGCGGTAGTTTTCAATGTATCGGACGGAGTTAAAAGTGAGGTATATGATTTCCTGAAATTAAGAAATAATCGTTGATCCTCTAGTCACGTTTTATGAAGTAATTAATAGTTTTAAGTACTTTAAAAACTTCTGGGTTTTGAATAAGGAAGGTCCAGAGGTAAACCACTCTATTCATGTCACAAAAAATGACAAGGAAGTTATACCTTTAAAAAGACTCCTTCTAAATCAAAAGGAATAATAAACTACTACTTAGCAAGATTTTATGATTTTTAATACTACTTTTTTTGCACAGAAAAAAAAACTAGATTTACCCGGGGCTGAATAAGGAAAATTCTTTGATGGAATCTTTAACAACTGAAGAAGAGTGGATTCTCCTGGCGATAGCTGTACTCCAACCTGAGGCATATGCCTTTGCTATAAAAAACGAGGTCAAATCTGAATTTGGCAGCACCCTTGCCTTAGGTACGATCCATACCATTCTCTATCGACTTAATAAACGTGGGTTCTTAACCTCGACATTAGGAGGTAGCAATAAAAAGCGTGGTGGACGCAGTAAAAGGATGTATTCGTTATCTGCCACCGGGTTTTCGGTGATACAGGCCATCCAAATAGCCCGAAACGCTATGTGGATGAAGATATCGGCGGCACGCATTGTGATTTCTCCTTAAAGCTTCGCATCATGTTTCATTCAAATCATTCTATTGTACCAGCTAAAATTGATGATAGAAGGGCAGCTATGAATCAAATAATACCTTAATAAACCTTCTTTGAAAATAGAAGTGATAGAGAAAGTGCTCAATTTGGATGAAACAGGACATATCAAATTACGTTTGCAGATGGTACAAATTTCAGAATAAGTACTGCATACAGAGCTTTGAGGTTTTAGTTTCGTTTTCATCCCTATTCACCCTACATGATCATGATCGGGTTGCCACTCGAACCTACGTATCCTTTGGAGTGGTAAACATTCCCTCTACCACTGGTTTTTGCCTCATTTACCAGCTTTCAGTCACTGGTATCCGTTACCTGTGACAGACGATGCTCTTTCCCAAAAAGATCAAAATGGATGTTCGGTTAAGTCCCGCAATTAGGGAATTCTAATCCTGTATTATTTTATTTTGTATTAGAGATTAAATAAATTTTGTTTATTCAATCTCTGATATCCGGGAATAATTTTATTGAAAAGACCAGTTTCAAAATTCAGTTAAAGCTGTGACGGTGGAGATTTGCTTATAAAATTGATTTTTCTATTTAACAATCTTATTATCAAAAAATTACAATTCATCTATTGAATATGATCCACGCTGATATCATAGAGTGGAAGATTGGAATGATGATTAGGAGGAGATAAATGGAGTGATGCGTCACGTAAATTCAGGTAAGTTTGATATATTTAATTTTCAATTAGAAAACTAATTAACAAAAAAAATCGTTTGATTCATGACTATAGGAGAATTTAATAAAACACGTATGATCCAGTCATTTTAATAGTTATTTAAACCTTCTAATCATTAAATGTCATCCCCTAATACATCACTTTACAAAGCATTCGATAGAAACAAGAGAATCCTTATTATTTCCAATGATGAAACTTATGGAAAAGCCCTGGCAGTAGTTATTATGTCCCTAGGAAGCTACAATGTGGTAGACATTCAAAACCAGGTCGTAGAAAAGAAAATAATTGACATCATTGAACGGGAAGTGATAGTACAGGTCATAGTAGCCCTGAACACACATGATACTGTCACAGTCAAACAAGTCCTGCAGGTAATAAGCACATGTAAGAGAACGCGGTTTATGTTGGTAGTTAAAAACTATTCTTTCTCTGACCTGATACAGTTCCTATCCTATGGAGTGGCTAACATCGTAGACCAATCTTCAGGCTTGCCTGCTGTGATGGATTGTCTTCAAAATGTAGATCAGAACAGGCCATATCTGGATGAACCGTTACTTGAATGCTTTGTATCCAACTTTAAGATAAAGTCAAACAGTGACCTGACCAATAGAGAAATAGAAGTACTTAGCAAATTGGTTTACGGTAAGTCTTATAAGGCCATAGCTGATGAATTGAATGTAGGCTTTGAAACCGTTAAGTCACACCTGAAAAATATCTATGTCAAATTAAACGTAAAAGGGAAACAGAAGGCCATTCAAAAGGCTGTGGACATGAATCTTGTGAATAAAGTTTTTACTTAAAGGGCCCGTTTTTGATTACGTTATATTATTCACTGCTACTTTTATTTTTTTAAGCACTGAGTAACTTGCTAATACGTCAGTAAAATTAAAAAGAGTTATTCGAAAGGTACAATGTCTAACACTCGAATTAGTGATATCCTCCCAAATACTTGGTAGTTTTCCGTTTAAAAACAGACTTTATATCCCCGAAAATGGGGATTTGTTTACCAGCTTTCCTATCAACTAAACCCCATTTTATGGGGTAAAATCTATTCCCTTTTCACCCTAAGTTCGAGTAAAGTAAAACCTAAATAAAACTTAGTATGAAAAAAATTGTACAAATTTTTTTCTTGCTATGCACTGTTATTTCTTTCGCCATTCAGGCACAGGATAGAACAGTGTCTGGTAAGATTTCGTCAGTGTCAGATGGCTCCTCATTACCTGGAGTCAATGTAATTCTCAAAGGAACATCTACTGGGACAGTGTCAGATGTAGAGGGTAATTACAGGTTACAGGTGCCCCAATCAGGGGGAGTATTAGTTTTCTCTTTTATAGGCTTTGCTTCGGAGGAAGTAGAAATCGCTGCAAGGAGTGTTATTGATGTTCGGCTTTCGCCCGACATTACCGAGCTAAGCGAAGTGGTAGTTACTGCTTTCGGAATAGAGAAAGAACAGAAATCCTTGGGTTATGCTGTTTCAGAGGTGGAAGGTGATATCCTGGAAAGTGGTAGGAACACAAATATGGTGAACTCACTTGCAGGCCGCGTAGCCGGACTTCAGGTGACTTCTACTGGTGGTGCGCCTGGCCAATCTTCCCGTGTTAATCTGCGAGGGGTTACTTCACTCACCGGTAATAACCAACCCTTATTCATCATAGACGGGATTCCGATGAATAACTCCGATGACAGTAACACCGATCTTACGGATGCTAATACTACTGCCGGTGCAGCGACACCTAACAGAGCAGGTGATATTAACCCCGCTGATATCGAAACCATTACAGTATTGAAAGGAGCTACAGCGGCGGCGCTTTATGGAATAAGGGCAGCCAATGGTGCTATTGTGATCACCACCAAATCCGGCAAACAAGGGGATGGTAAAGGGGCCAGAGTTACCTTTTCATCCACCTTTATGGCAGACGAAGTACTTCGAACTCCTGATTACCAAACCCGATGGGCACAAGGATCAGTGGATGGTGTCTACGCCAATGGAACCTCAAGATCTTTTGGCCCGCTTATCCAGGGGCAGGACCATGTGAACGCTTTAGGGCAAACGCTTCCGTTAAGGTCCTTTGACAATTTGGATGCTTTTTTTGAAACAGGGAAAACCTTTATCAACAATGTATCCGTAACAGGCGGTGACGACGTACGGTCGTATTATTTTTCTGTAGGGAGAACATTACAATCATCCTATATTCCCAATCAGGATTACAACAGGTTCTCCATTCGTTTAAATGCCTCCACTAAAGTATCGGACAAGATCTCAACCTCTTTCAAACTAAACTATATCAAAAATGATGGGGACCTGCCTTTTTCGGGGCAAGATGGAAATAATCCAATATTTGCTTTATATCAGGCACCGGTTTCTTTCGATCTGGGCGGTTATCCATTTCAAAACGAAGATGGTAGCCAGGTGAACTGGAGAGGAGGCTCTTTTGATAATCCATTCTGGACGGCAAATAGAACGTTTGTAGAAAGCCAGGTGGACAGGATCATAGCCAGTGCCGATGTTACCTACCAGGTATTGGATTGGATCAGTATTACAGCCAGAGCAGGGAGTGATTATGCAAGAGAAAGAAGAAAAGATTTCAAAGATATAGGTACGGCTAATGGCGGTGGCGGTAATATCACCAACAACAATGTCTTCAGAAGGGAGATCAATACAGATATTATTCTTGGTATAAATCGGAATATTACGAAAGATCTTAGTTTGAACCTTCTCTTAGGACATAATATCAATCAGAGAGATCTTGAGCAAGATGTTACCACAGGAACGGAACTGGTGCTTCCGAATACGCCTCACATTAGTAACTCTACACCTGGTGCACCTATTGAACTGCTCAGAAGGCGCAGACTGCACGGAGCTTATTTTGATGCTCAATTTGCCTATAAAAACATGTTGTTTTTTGGTGTGACAGGAAGAAATGACTGGTCATCTACACTTCCCGTGGATGAACGATCTTTTTTCTACCCTTCTGTTAATGCGGCTTTCGCATTTACGGATGCAATTTTATTAGAAAGCGACATTCTTTCCTTTGGTAAGATCCGTGCCAGTTATGCACAGGTGGGTAACGATGCACCGGTATATAGTCTGGCCCCGGTATTTGAGCAAGCCGCTCCTGACGATGGGTTTACTCAGGCGAACGCCGGGTTAAATTTCCCATTTGGGGGGCGACAGGGTTTTACCGCATTTGATGATTTGGGTAATCCTTTGCTTAAGCCGGAGAGGATAACCTCTCTTGAAATAGGAGCAGACTTACGCTTTTTTAACAATCGCATTGGTCTTGATGTGAATTACTTTCAAACAGAGTCTACAGATCAGATCATCAGTGTGAGTGTTTCCGATGCCACAGGGTTCACCAACAAGATAGAAAATGTAGGACAGTTGGACAGTAAAGGCTGGGAATTCTTGCTGACTGCTACTCCTGTAAAAACGAGCAGCTTCAGCTGGGACATTTCAGCCAATGTGTCGCGGATTAGAACAGAGGTGGTCGAGATCATTGACGGAGTAGACAATATTTTTCTTGGGGGATTTACAGGATTCCAGGTGCGGGCAGATATAGGAGAAAGATATGGATCTATCATAGGAGGGGCCTTCTTGCGTGATACCAATGGAAACATACAGGTAGACAGTAATCCAAATAGCGCGACTTATGGCTTTCCACAATTGGGCGAAATAAGTAACCTTGGACACGTAGAACCCGATTGGACCGGCGGAATTCGCAACACCCTGACTTATAAGGATTTTACATTGGATTTTCTTATTGAGACCAGGCAAGGTGGATTTATTATGAATGGAACTACCGAGTTGCTGCAGTTTTATGGACGAGCAGATGAAACAGATGATCGTACTACACCTGTGGTGTTTGACGGAGTAATTGTAAATGAAGATGGATCAAGTAGACCTAATGATATATCCATTTTAAAGAATGCTGCATTCTGGAACCAATGGAGCAATATTACAGAGGCCAATGTGTATGAGAATAATTGGGTAAAACTCAGATCTGTTAACCTGACTTACAACTTACCTAAACGCTTTTTTGAAGGTACCTTCATAGAACAGGCTCGATTCACACTTACCGGAAGAAACCTGTTATTGTTTACCAATGTGCCGGATATCGATCCTGAAACCAGTGCGTTTGGATCGGGCAATGCACAGGGTTTTAGCAGGTTTGACTTGCCAAGTACCAGGAGTTATGGTGCCAGTATCAATATCGTCTTCTAACAAAAAATCAAGATTCTAATGAAGTCAAATATAAAATATTATAATGTGCTGTTGCTGTTTTTCTTATTGATCACAGCTTCATGCGATGATAACTTTCTGGACGTTAATGAAGACCCTAACAGGCCTACTGACGTACCGGTATCCGTTCTTCTACCGGCTGTAGAGGCCAGACTGGCATTTGTTTACGGAGGTCTCCATGCCAGGATCCCGGCTCATTTTGTGCACTATTATTCTGGCCACAGAAACCAGCATCTGCGCTATGACCAATGGGATATTCAGCTTCCTGATAACAATAGGATCTGGACAGAACTGTATGCCGGTGTTTTACAGGATATTCTGGAAATGGAGACGAAAGCGATTGAAGAAGAGAGCTTTACATATGTGGGGATCGGAAAAGTATTAAAAGCCCTTACCTATGCCATGTTAACCGATAGCTTTGGAGATATTCCATTTAGTCAGGCATTGCAGGTGATTGACAACATCACGCCGGCATATGATACGCAGGAAAGTATTTATCCTCAGTTGATTGCTATGCTGGATGAGGCGATCGTGGACCTTGGACGAAATTCATCTCAATCCCCGGGTACAGATGATTTTATATACCGGGGAGACACGGACTTGTGGATAAGATTTGCAAATAGTTTAAAACTAAGACTATTGAACAGGACCAGTAAAAGGACACCTGATGCAGCTATTGCTTTCTTGAATACAAACCCACCGCTGATCTCAGAAAATTCGCAGAATGCCGAAGTGTCTTTCTTTGCAACGGCCACACAAGAGAACCCGATGTATCAGCTGGACAATCTGAGCGGTTTCCAGGATAACTCACTTAGCGCTCAATTTTTACAGCGACTTGAGGGATTGAACGATCCACGTATACCGTTTTTTTTCGAACCCGTCACAAATAACGATGCAATAGGTATTGCTGGTAAAGTGAGTGGATTAGATGATGACGACTCAGGCAGAAGTAAGTATTCTCGTATCGGTGCAGCTTTTGCAGCTGCCGATGCTCCGGTACCTTTCATAACTGCTGCCGGGGTTTTGTTCACCATTGCAGAAGTACAGCTTCGTGCTAACAATGCAGGTGCTGCCGAGACCGCTTACAACAGTGCCGTTAGAGCTGACTTTCAACGATTGAACACTACCACTGCCGGTAAGCCGGAAGTTAATTTGCTAACATCTACAGACAGGGGAAGCATCATAGGTGAAATAAGTGCTGCTGCTATAGAAAGCTATCTGGTTCAAACATCTGTAGCTTTTGATGGAACACTGGCACGGATTATAGAACAGAAGTACATTTCCAACTTCGTTAATCCGGCAGAAGGTTGGTTTGATTGGAGACGGACAGGTTTTCCTGATGACTTCATTACACCTACTACAAATCTAACCATTGGTGTAAGACCCAGAAGGTTGCCTCATCCGGAGAGTGAGATCAATTTTAATTCAAAAAGCCTGTCGGCCGGACCTGGCATTCCGCGCAAAGATGTTACTCTGCTGGAAAGAGTATGGTGGGATCAATAAAAAAGGACATAAATAAAATACAATGAAACTAAATAGTTTGAATATAATGATCGTTCTCATAGCCGTTTTAGGATTAATAACGGCCTGTGATGAAGATAATCCTCAAGGGTTTAGTACCCAGCCTTCTGCAATAGTCACACTAGATGAGGTTGGACAAGACACTTTTGACTTTGAGGAAATAAATAATGGAACAGCTGTTAATTTCACCTTGGGAGTGACCAATGCCACAAATACAACACTTAGTGGTATCAACATCCTGGTCAGCTACAAAGACAAGGAGGATATTGCATTAAAGACCGTAAATGCAAAGGAAAATGTGGTGGTAAGTATTAATGAGACACTGCTGGCATTGGATGTAAACGTGGATCAGGTAAAAGAAAATGATGTATTTACCTATGCTTTTGTTGCAGATCTGTCAGATGGGTCTATAGCAAGATCTCCTAATCGATTAGCAGTATCGGTTGAATGAGAGCCTGACATTTTAGCGGAGGTTTACAAACCTTCAGGTCAGGTTAGTTTGTAATGACAAAAAATCATAAAGAGCAAGGGAATTGAACCCCTTGTTCTTTATGTTCTATGGTAACACTTTTACTTTGACCCATCACCTAAAATGAATATTATCTGAAGTTCATTGAACAGAATAGGCATTTGCATTTTTCTGTTTTTTAAAAATGGATCGTTCTCTCAGGTAACTTTTAACTCACAGATAACAAATAGGTGGAATGAAAGATCATATCCCCAACCCCCCACAGCTAGCCGATAGATTCTTACGGGCAATATGCACTCCGGATTGGATTTCGGAGATTAAAGATGACCTCAAAGAAGATTACTATAACAATGTGAAGAACCATGGAGTAGTACAAGCTAAGGCACTTTACTGGATTGAAGTATTCTCTTTTTTGAGACCCCTTTTCTGGAAAATACGCACGGACATTGAGCAGCCCGATCATTTGAATAAAACAGATGAAAGGTCTCGTTTTGGTAAAAGTGATCCTTCGGACTAGGCAGGAATTATTCAAATGAATAAGATAAACGGACCTGTAATTCGTGTTGGCAGCTATCAAAGAGCACCTGTTTACAGGGCTAAAATAGTATAGGTCGGATAGTTGACTGTGTTCACGAATAAACTTACCTTTGCGCCCGGCTTTCACGAGTTTGCTCGCGTGAGTAATGAATGGGAAGTTAGCTCAGTTGGTTCAGAGCACCGCCTTGACAGGGCGGGGGTCGCTGGTTCGAGTCCAGTACTTCCCACCAAAAAAAAGCAACATCGCGGTGTTGCTTTTTGCCTTTTACTGGTTTAATACATTAGATACTCACCACCTCATACCCCACTCCGGATTCGACCTCATCGGTCTCTACCTCTTGATAATACACTCCGTCAAGCAC
Organism: Fulvivirga sp. M361; assembly: GCF_007097395.1. Lineage (GTDB taxonomy): Bacteria > Bacteroidota > Bacteroidia > Cytophagales > Cyclobacteriaceae > Fulvivirga. The sequence goes on along the minus strand of NZ_VKDC01000001.1, from coordinate 15,893 downwards.
ATAATATTCGGTGTTATCTACATTCTTTACTTCATACCCGTCAGGTAAAGCATCTACCACAGCACCTTCCGGAGCGCTGGTAACTTCATATTCATTTTCTTTTTGTATATAGAAAGTACCATAATAGTAATAATAGGTATTATTAGCGATTACCATTCTATGGTGTGCTGCCGGTAATATACGTACTCTTATACCTACTACGGGCCGGGTTACGATAAAACCGCTTTTATTGGAAGTGTAAAATAAACCGTCATGATAGCGATAGACTACATTGTTTCTTTTAACTACTACAGCACCTTTTGGTGCTACTTTAACAACGGCACGATACCTTGGTAAGTGTCGATAAGCGTAATGTGCTCGCCGTGTTACTCTACGTCTTACCTTTCGCCTGGTTCTTCTTCTTACGGTTCTTCTCTGCTGGCCATTTCTTTTTTTAACGACCACAACGTCCCGGGACGTTTGTGCATTTGCCTCCAATACTACTTGCGGTGCAAAAAAAACTGCTATCAGCAGTGCAATTGTTAAAAATAATTTTTTCATAATATCGTTCCTCCAATCTTTATTGTTGATAATATGTAGCTTAGATGATGATGTGTATAAAAGGTTTAAAACAGAAAAATGGTTTTTTTTTAATTTCAGTTGTACTACTCTTTTCAATGCAAACAACGGCCCAACAAATAGATATTCAGGGGCATAGAGGTGCAAGAGGCATTATGCCTGAGAATACCATACCCGCCTTTATTTATGCGCTGGAACAGGGGGTGACTACCCTGGAGCTTGATGTAGTCATCACTGCGGATAAGAAGGTAGTAGTTTCACATGAACCCTGGATCTCATCAGAAATATGCCAGGGCAACAGTGGTGAGCCTCTAAGCCATGATAAAAATGAAATGAACATTTATCATATGACATACGATCAGGTAAAAAAGTATGACTGCGGATCAAAAACTCATTCCAGGTTTCCGCAACAGGAAAAAGTGAAAGTATCAAAGCCCCTGTTGAGCGATGTCATCAAGTCAGTTGAAAAACACATTAAAAGCTATACGCGTTACGAAGTAGATTATAACATTGAGATCAAAAGCAGTCCTTCAGGTGACAACAAATTTCATCCTGCACCAGGTGAATTTTCAGACATAGTTTATAAACTCATTGACGAATACCTGCCCTGGGAAAGAGTAGTGATGCAAAGTTTTGATTTTAGAATATTACGTTACTGGAATAACAGATATCCTGATGTCAGACTCGCAGCTTTGGTAGAAAATACCAAATCCGTAGCCACCAACCTGGCCAATTTAGGGATCAAACCAGCTATTTATAGTCCTAATTACAGGCTGATGTCAAAAAAGAAGATAGCCGGTTTACATGGGCAGGGTATAAAAGTAATTCCCTGGACCGTCAATGATACTACTACCATGAAAAAATTACTATCCTGGAAAGTAGACGGCATTATTACCGATTACCCTAACCGGGCTGCAGGGCTTGGATTGATATCACCTAAAACAGAATAAGACCTTTCCATTTTTTATTCTACATACACCCTGTTAATTTAGCAGCTGGTTCAAACTGAAAAAATGAAAAAGAAATACGACGTATACGGCATTGGTAACGCGCTGGTAGACATTGTCACAGAGGTGGATGATGCATTTTTGGTAAAATATAAAGTAGAAAAAGGATTAATGACGCTGGTAGAAGAAGACAGGCAGCATGAACTTGTGGAGGCGATTAATCTATCCAGCAGTAATATGAAGTGCGGAGGATCAGCAGCCAATTCAATCATAGCCGTCAGTCAGTTCGGTGGTAAATCCTTCTACTCTTGTAAGGTAGCTAATGACGACATGGGCAAATTCTATCTAAGCGATTTAAAGGAAAACGGTGTAGATACCAACTTAACCGATGAGACAAGCCCGAATGGCATTACAGGGAAATGCCTGGTAATGACCACTCCGGATGCAAACCGGACAATGAATACATTTTTAGGCATTACGTCTACTTTTTCCACAGAGCAAATAGATCAGGTAGCATTGAAAGATGCCAATTATCTCTATATTGAGGGGTATTTGGTTACTTCCGAACAGGGGCGTAAAGCCATGAAGTATGCCAAAGAACTGGCGGAAGAGAATGGTGTTAAGGTAGCTTTGACTTTTTCCGATCCAAGTATGGTCAAATATTTCAAAGCGGAAATGGAAGAAGTGATAGGAACAAGTGTGGATATGCTTTTTTGCAACGAAGAAGAAGCTATGCTTTTTACAGATACCAGTTCCTTAATTGAAGCCAGGGAAGCGCTTAAAAACGTGGCACGCAGGTTTGCCATAACCCTGGGAGAGAATGGTGCTACAATTTACGATGGAGATACGTTCATTGACATTGAATCGTATAAAGTGGATGCCATCGATACGAATGGTGCCGGAGACATGTTTGCCGGAGCATTTTTATTTGGAATTACCCATGGACACAGTTTGGCAGAAGCCGGGAAAATTGCTAGTCTGGCATCCTCAAAAGTGGTGTCACAATTTGGTCCGCGCCTGGAATGGCACCAAACAAAAGAGATCATGAATCACCTCTTTGAGAACTGACAATCAGGTTCTTTAAGCATAATTTTATAACTTGACTATCAATATGCGAAAGTTTATTCCCGGTACGATCGTCTTATTGATAGTCGCCTTTACGGTGTCAGCTCAGGTAACCGCTGACGATGTTATTGATAACTACCTTGAGAAAATAGGAGGTAAGTCACAATTAAGACAATTACGCAAATTGTCGTACGTATTAAACGGTTACTCTTCCGGGACACCCATACAGATGCAGTATGAAACAGCTTATCCAAACCTTTCTAAGCTGGCCATCTATTCGAATAATCAAGAAATAGCGCGTTCAGAATTTGACGGACGTCAAGGGTTTAACAGTGCGATGGGTACAAATACTCCCATGACATATGAGGAACTGGAAACGAATAAATATGCTAACTTATTCTTACTGGAGCTATATTACAAAGAGCATGGCATACAAATGAACTATATAGGTCAAATTCAAAACCCATACGATTATCAGTATTACCACCAGATAGAAAAAGTTTTACCTAATGGTGTGTCATCTTATGTTTATTATAATGTTACTACGGGTCTTTTAGCGCAGGAAATGATGGCCGATGGCAGCTATACGAACTTCAGTGATTATAGAAACTACCAGGGTTTTTTATTTCCCCACAGCCTGGAATTAATATATACTAACGGTGTTGAGATACAAGCCTCAGTAAGTACTATAAACCTGGAAAAGGTTTTGTCCCAGGAACCTCCATCTCATACTGCTAGTAATACGATACGAAATTCCGGTGACAAAGCGTCATCTACCACTTCGATTAAAACAGTGCCCCAAAATAGTGTTCCGAATGTGGCATACACTAAAAAAGTAGCGCTGGTTATAGGTAATTCGAATTATAAGAATGGAGGTTCATTGAAAAACCCTGTCAATGATGCCAAAGCAATAGGATTGACACTTAAGCAATTAGGTTTTGAAGTGTACACGCATTATGACCTTGGCCAGGCAGATATGAAAAGAGCCATTGATGACTTTGGAAAGAAACTCAGATCATCTGAGGTTGGATTATTTTACTATGCAGGTCATGGCATCCAGTCAAAAGGCCGAAATTACATGATTCCGGTAGAAGCAGATTTGCAAAACGAACAACAGGTAGAATACGACTGTATTGCCGCTGACCGGGTACTAGCCTTTATGGACTATGCTGAAAGTAAGGTGAATATAGTAGTACTTGACGCTTGCCGTAATAATCCTTTTGAAAGAAGCTGGCGAAGGTCCGCTAACGGCAATGGTCTGGCCTTTATGAATGCTCCCACAGGTTCACTGATCGCTTATGCTACTTCACCTGGTACCACGGCATCTGATGGTCAAGGTAGTAATGGGCTATATACTGCTGCCCTTCTCAAATACATGAAATCACCTGGGTTAACAATAGAACAAATGTTTAAAAGGGTTCGGTCGGAAGTGGAGGAAAAGTCTAATAAATCACAAGTACCCTGGGAATCAACCTCTCTTAAAGGAGAATTTTATTTTGTTCCATCTCATTAATTCAGCCCTTCTCTGAAAATTAAATTGGCAGGAAAAACGTCCAATTTGAATAAACAAGGTATATTCGATAGTGAGGGTGATACAAATCTCAGAATGAATGTTAAGTGCAAAATTTCAAGGGTTTTAGTCCGAGTTTTCATCCCCCTTTGATGCACATTCCTGTCTAACCGGCTTTTACCTCATTTACCAGCATCCAGCCTCATCACATGTTATGCTCCAGGCTCTTCGCACTATGCGCTTCCCCGAAGAGATCAAAATGAATTTTCAGTGAAACCCTAATTCATTCACCCATCCATAGTTTTTGAGCTTTTTCCTGTTCGGGAGAAGGTGCCTCAATTTTATTGACTACTGGCAGTTTAAGATAGGACCATGTTTCGTTCAGTGGCACAGTCAACGAATAATGTACAGTTTTTCTTTTCAATTCAATACGTACAGTCTCCTTATGGCTTGAACCCTCAAGCCATTCTTTTATCGGATAATCATCTGCGCGTATGATTATGTCATTATAAGAAAAATGTTGTTCACCAGGAGCTCCAGGTTCCATAAGTACCACTTTATGGCCATCAGCCACTTCTGTTAGCTTAACTCCGAGCATACTTTCAAATGGTTTTTCTCTGTCTTTAAATGATAGCGCTATTCCAAATTCAGCCAGAAGCTCTTCTAAAAGCAATTGAGTATCAGTTATACCCTTGATATAATTATTAAATAAAAGCTTCGTTGAAGCTGGCGATACTTCGCTGCACACTTTCTCAATATCATCGATCGTATACCCTTTCCCTGTTTTTCCAAAACGCTCCCAAAGTAACTTTATCACATCATCCAGAGAGTGTTTATTACCTGAACTATAACGGGCATGAAGGTCAAAAAGTAAGGCCATTACAGCCCCTTCTACGTAAATAGAGCTTTTTTTGTGCGGAGCGCCTGGTTGGTATCCATCAATCCACAGGTCGAGAGAAGAGTCAATCACCGAATTATTCAAGCGCCCAAAGTTTAAAAAGTGACGGGTAAACAATTTCTCTAACTCGTGTTTGTATTGCTTCCAGGAAAATACACCACTTTTTTTAAGAAAAAGATCGCCGTAGTAAGTCGTAAAACCCTCAGCGACGAAACCGGTAGGAAAAACAGGTGGCCTACTGAAGTCATAAGGCATCATTTCTTTGGGTCTGATCTTAATGATATTCCAGGCGTGAAAAAGTTCATGTGAACTCACCCCGATAAACTCGTTATACAATTCGGCTTTATTAAGCTCTTTTCCCGGACCGATGGTGATCACTGTAGAATTACCATGTTCTACACCATGATAAAACTTATAGGGAAGCAAGTGAAATAAAAAATGATAATCCTTCTCAGGAAATTCACCCACCATGTCTATTTGGGCCTGGCTGAATCTTTTAAAATCAGCTAAAACACCTTCTATATCAAGTGTGTGTTTGCCATTTAACCAGAGGTAAAAAGAGATTTTCCCTATTGTATATTCATATTTTTCAAGCTTATTACATGCCATTAACGGGCTATCTGCCAACGTATAGTAGTTCGGGGCAAAGAGATAATGGTCGGAGAAAGGTAAACCACAGGCAATGTCGTAGGAAGTTGGGATATCAAGTTTTACACGGCATGGTTCGTCCATTCTGTCTTCTACGTATAGCATGCAGTTAACAAAATTAATGTAGACTAATTCGGTGCTTAAAACAGAAGCGCCGGCATCCATTTGATCGGCATAATATAAATACCGGATGCTGACTTCATTCATTTGACCACACAGTATTCTCCAGTGTGCAGGTGCAATTTTATGTATAGCAATAGCCTCATCACCACAATGAGCAGTGATTTGTTGAATATTTTTAGCGTAGTTTGCTGCTTCGTATCTTCCTGGCCTCCAGGTCGGAAGCCGTACATCAATGAAAGGGCGTGTGATTTTGCGGATCACAAGTTTAATTTCCAAAAAATGACTGAGAGGGTTGGTGTATGAGATGGAGTAATCCATAGGCAAAGCGTCAAACTAAAATGGTTGTACCATTTGTAAATAATAAAAAGCTGCCTATCTTTGCAGCCCATTTATTGATTCGAGAAAAATAATCTTGTCTGCAAGGTTAAATAAACATAAGCATGAAAAGAACATTTCAACCTTCGAAAAGAAAAAGAAAAAACAAGCACGGATTTAAATCCAGAATGGAATCTGTTAGCGGTAGAGCGGTTATCGCCAGAAGGCGTGCAAAGGGCAGGAAAAAACTTACAGTTTCTGACGAGAAAACACATAAGTAATACGTCGGTTGCTTTTCCCGCTCAAGGGAAAACGGGTTTTCAAATAGCAGCCGTTTGAAAAATCCGAATATGAAAAACACCTTTAAAAAGGTAGAGCGGCTCAATAAAAAGAAACATATCACGGAACTCTTTCAAAAGGGTTCCTCTTTTTATATATATCCTTTCAAAATTCTTTTCCTGGACAGTACTGATTTGTATAATGCTGATCCGGATTATCATCAGATACTTATTTCAGTACCAAAGCGTCTTTTTAAGAGAGCTGTAGATCGAAACAGGATCAAAAGACGCACACGCGAGGCCTATCGCCTAAATAAGAATGAATTAGAAATTCGTCATAAGCTGCTGATTGCTTATATTTATACTGCTAAAAAGGTTCTTTCCTATAAAGACATCGAAAAAGGCATATTAGCCTCATTAAAACGTCTTGCCGGGAAACCCGTTAAGAATTGAGTGATATGAAAATGAAATCACGGTTAATACGCACTATTGGGTTTGTATTTCTCGCCAGTATTGTTTTATCCTTTATTTCACCCACTGAAAGGTATTTTGAGATAGCTAAGAATCTGGACATCTTCGCCACGCTTTTTAAGGAGGTGAATGCCTATTACGTGGATGAGATTGAACCGGATAAACTTATCCGTGTTGGCATTGACGCTATGCTCGGGTCGCTTGATCCTTATACAAACTTTATTCCTGAAGAAGAGATCGAATCCTTTCGGACACTTACCACCGGACAGTATGCAGGTATAGGTGCTTTGATAGGTAATATCAATGGAAAAATTGTTGTCACTATGCCTTACGAGAAATTTGCAGCGCATAAGGCAGGTATTAAAATTGGAGATGAATTAATATCCATTGACAATGTTGATGTGAAAGGCAAATCAGTTACCCAGATTAGTGCGTTGTTAAAGGGGCAGGCGAAGACTAAGGTAAAGATCATTGCACGAAGATATGGAGAGGCAGACCCGATTACTTTTGAGTTCAACAGAGAAAAAATCACTATAGGAAATGTTTCTTATGCCGGAATGATAGATGATCAGATTGGCTATATCAAATTACACGATTTTACCCCGGGAGCCGGAAAAGAAGTAGCGGAAGCTTTGAAAAAACTAAAGAATGAAAATGCAGGATCTGTCGTGCTTGATTTAAGGGACAATCCGGGAGGACTATTAAGTGAGGCGGTTAATGTGTCAAACGTATTTATTTCTAAAAACAAAGAGGTGGTTTCTACTAAGGGTAAAGTGGTAGAATGGAACAAGACTTACAAGACTTTAAATAATCCGGTAGATACAGAAATACCTTTAGTGGTATTAATAAGTGGTGGTAGTGCCTCTGCTGCAGAGATCGTATCCGGAGTGATACAAGATTATGATCGAGGGGTATTAATAGGGTCACGTACCTTTGGAAAAGGACTTGTGCAGACTACCAGGCCACTCACATATAACTCTCAGCTCAAGGTGACCACCGCTAAATATTATATCCCCAGTGGCAGATGTATTCAGGCGTTAGATTATGCCCATAGGAACGAAGATGGCAGTGTAGACCGTGTACCTGACTCTCTGAAGGTGGAGTTTAAAACCAAGAGAGGGCGTTCAGTATATGATGGGGGAGGTCTGGATCCGGATTTGGTGGTCAAGCGTGATTATATTGCGCCTATTACAATCAGCCTGATTTCCAAAGGCCATATTTTTAACTTTTCCACTAAATTTTATTATGAAAATAAGGAAAGAATAAAGACACCTGGCTTTGAATTATCAGAAGAGGACTATCAGGGATTTAAAGATTGGCTGCAGGATAAAGAATATGATTATACAACAACGGTGGAAAAAACATTGGAGAGTTTAGAGAGTTCTGCCAAAAAGGAAAAGTACTTTGATGACATCAATCAACAGTTGATGGATTTGAAAAATAAAGTTGTGCACAATAAAGATTCTGACCTTGAAAATTTCAAAACTGAAATTCTTCAGGTGCTAAGAGAAGAAGTGCTTTCAAGGGCTTTCCTTGAGAAAGGTGGTATCAAAGCCTCGTTTGATTCTGATGATGATATT
>NZ_VKDC01000001.1:0-2500 GCF_007097395.1 Fulvivirga sp. M361 | reverse complement strand
ATGCTTTTAGGAGCAGCGTGGGGTGTTTTCTTATAGAGGTAGAGCTACCAATAGGACTAGGGGGAGTCACATCCTACCAAATCCTGATGAACTCCGAATGCTATAAGATTAGCCCTGCAGTGAGGGCATGGGTGCTAAGGTCCATGTCCGAGAGGGAAAGAACCCAGACCTTCAGCTAAGGTCCCAAAATCTATACTAAGTTGAACTAAGGTGGTCCAGTTGCCGAGACAGCCAGGATGTTGGCTTGGAAGCAGCCATTCATTTAAAGAGTGCGTAACAGCTCACTGGTCGAGCGACCGGGCATCGATGATAATCGGGCATTAAGTATAGTACCGAAGCTAAGGCAGTAGTTTACTACTGGGTAGGGGAGCATTCTATATGCGGGGAAGGTGTGCTGTAAGGCATGTTGGAGCGTATAGAAAAGCAAATGTAGGCATAAGTAACGATAATGAATGTGAGAAACATTCACACCGATAGACTAAGGATTCCTGATCAACGCTAATCGGATCAGGGTTAGTCGGGACCTAAGGCGCACCCGAAAGGGGAAGTCGATGGACAATGGGTTAATATTCCCATACTACCCATATGAGTGATGGAGAGACGGAGAAGTGAAAGGCCCGCGTACTGACGGAATAGTACGTTAAAGGGAGTAGGTATTAGTTTTGTAGGCAAATCCGCAAGACTAGCTGAACCTGATAGTACTGCAATCCTTCGGGAGCGCAGATAGTGGCCCTAATCCTGCTTCCAAGAAAATCTTCTAAACGTATTGTATGGGTACCCGTACCGTAAACCGACACAGGTAGTCAAGGAGAGAATCCTAAGGTGCTCGAGTGATTCATGGCTAAGGAACTAGGCAAAATGGCCCTGTAACTTCGGGAGAAGGGGCGCTTCCTCACCTTCGGGTGAGAAGCCGCAGTGAAAAGACCCAGGCGACTGTTTAGCAAAAACACATGGCTTTGCGAAATCGAAAGATGAAGTATAAGGCCTGACACCTGCCCGGTGCTGGAAGGTTAAGGGGGGACGTCAGGGGAGTTTACTCTCCAAAGCGTTGAACTGAAGCCCCAGTAAACGGCGGCCGTAACTATAACGGTCCTAAGGTAGCGAAATTCCTTGTCGGGTAAGTTCCGACCTGCACGAATGGTGCAACGATCTGGGTACTGTCTCGGCCATGAGCTCGGTGAAATTGTAGTCGCGGTGAAGATGCCGCGTACCCGCAACGGGACGGAAAGACCCCATGAACCTTTACTATAGCTTCACATTGACATTGTGTAAATGATGTGTAGGATAGGTGGGAGACTACGAAGGTGTGTCGCCAGGCATGTTGGAGTCGTTGTTGAAATACCACCCTTTATTTACGTGATGCCTAATCCGCTGGAAGCGGAGACAGTGTGTGGTGGGTAGTTTGACTGGGGTGGTCGCCTCCAAAAGAGTAACGGAGGCTTCCAAAGGTTCCCTCAGTACGGTTGGTAATCGTACGAAGAGCGCAATAGCAAAAGGGAGCTTGACTGTGAGGCTTACAAGCCGATCAGGGACGAAAGTCGGGTATAGTGATCCGGTGGTTCCGCATGGAAGGGCCATCGCTCAAAGGATAAAAGGTACTCTGGGGATAACAGGCTGATCTCCCCCAAGAGCTCACATCGACGGGGAGGTTTGGCACCTCGATGTCGGCTCGTCACATCCTGGGGCTGGAGAAGGTCCCAAGGGTTGGGCTGTTCGCCCATTAAAGTGGCACGCGAGCTGGGTTCAGAACGTCGTGAGACAGTTCGGTCCCTATCTGTTGTGGGCGTAAGAAGTTTGCGAGGATCTGACCTTAGTACGAGAGGACCGGGTTGGACTAACCTCTGGTGTACCGGTTGTGGTGCCAGCTGCACCGCCGGGTAGCTATGTTAGGCAGGGATAAGCGCTGAAAGCATCTAAGCGCGAAACCCACCTCAAGATGAGACTTCTTTATAAGGGACGTTAGAGACGATAACGTTGATAGGCTGTAGGTGTAAAGGCAGAGATGTCAAAGCCGAGCAGTACTAATTACCCGTAGACTTTCTCTAGGGGCTTTGCCCTTTTGTAGTAGTGATAAGTGTACAATTTTATTACTACTGTGTATCTAAGCTTTCAGAATTCTTTCACAACATTCATGTCTATGTCATAAGGTAGGTATGTATATTGATCTGTACGATTGGATTGAAGTATTTATCTACGACGATTTTATGGTGATTATAGCGATGGGGTCCACCTCTTCCCATTCCGAACAGAGAAGTTAAGCCCATCAGCGCCGATGGTACTGCCGTAACAGGTGGGAGAGTAGGTCGTTGCCAGTTTTTATCAGAACCTCAGGATATCCTCCTGGGGTTTTTTTATGTCCTGTCATCCCACCCCTATAGCACCCACAGCAAAAAAACATCAACCCTGATGAAAGTAGAGGGACTGCTACTTGAAGGATGACAGTAAAGAATATTTGTTCGCTTTTAAAGCCAAAAAGTGAACCCATTATCTAGCGGTTTGT